>CAVSYO010000014.1:0-109395 GCA_963732195.1 Terriglobia bacterium
GCACGCAAGTCGGCCTTGCTGCCGGGAGAAGATCCCATGTCGCTTCGCTCCAAACTTGAGGCGTATAGCAGGGCGTCGAGCCTGCTGCCGAAATCCTGAGCACAGCGAAGGACCTTTCCTCGATCAACTTACTGCTGCCTGATGCATGGCAGAGCGGCGCGCAGGTCGGCCTCGCCGGAGGGAGAAGATCCCATGTCGCTTCGCTCCAAACTTGAGGCACATAGCAGGCGTAGAGCAAGCGTAGAGCCTGTGCCGAAATCCTGAGCACAGCGAAGGACCTTTCCTTCGATCAATTTGGTCTGCCCTGATGCAGGCGGCTCGGCGCGCAAGTCGGCGTCCCCAACCCATCATGCGAAAATCGCGCATCTTGAGGACCCTGTCCTCGCCGCTAGGTCTTATGCCAAAAAAGAAACGCACCGGCCGAAACCGGTGCGCTGAAAGTGCCTTCAGCCTCAAACTAGAACTGCAGTTTGAGTGCGAATTGCAACTGGCGAGACGATCCAGAATCGCCGGTTGGGAAACGGGTGCTTTGGATTACGCCAACGGAGCCTACTGTGCCGCTCGGTTGACCATAATTGGGGTGATTCAGGATGTCAAACGCGTCAGCACGGAATTGAACGTTCATCCGTTCCGTGACTTTGGTGTTCTTGATTAGAGCCAAGTCAACATCCTCGAAACCGGGGCCTACGAAAGAATTCCGGCCCACGATCCCCAAGGTACCGGCGGGTGGCGTAATGAACACAGTTGGATCCACGAACCAGTTGCCGAGCGGATTTCCTGTAACGACTGGCGTCGCTTTCAGATCTGGCCGGACTGTGGCCACTCCAGTAATGGTATTGACGGACGAGACAATGTTAAACGGATTGCCGCTTTGCAAACTGACGATGGGCGCGATCGACCACCCACTGACGATGCGATTGGCTTTGAACGGCAGATCATAGATGGCATTCACTACAAAGCGGTGACGGGCGTCGAAATCAGAGCTCCCCACGCTGCCAAAGATGTTCGTGCTGTCCTGCACAACGATTCCCTGGTTGTTGCGGGAGTTTTCATCAATTGAATGCGACCACGTGTATGACGCATTGAATTGAATGCCATGAGACATTTTCTTGTTGGCAGTCACCCACAAAGCGTTGTAACTGGAGGTGCCGATGCTGTCCCTCTCGGTAATGCTGTTCGCCAGGGAAACAACGCCCAAATTTGGTATGCTTGCCGACTGGAACGGCCGGGTTGGGTTTAGTCCGTTCACTTGAGGCGAGCTCAAGACACCAAACTGGTTGATGTCACGGTCGATTTCCAGATGGGTCCCTTTGCTTCCGAAATAGCCCACCATGATGCCCAGGCTGCGTCCGACCTGCTGCTCCAGGTTCAGGTTCCAGGATTGAACATTCGCATTCTGGAAATTCGGGTTGACTACAACTGGGGCTACGCTGGCTGGAGCGCCAGTGAACTTGCCCGGCAAGGCACTCAGCGCATTTGCAGCCACGCTGATCGGCAAGGCAAGAGGAGGATTGGAGGAAAGTCCCGTGACAACTCCAGTAATCGGCTGGTCGACCTGGAAACCATAACCGCCGCGAAGCACCGTGTTCTCAAGAACGTTCCATGCAAACCCAACGCGCGGTTGGAAATTAGTGTTGTTCTGCGCATAAGGCTCGCTCGATGGTGCAACAACACCCACGCCAGGCGCCACAACTGGAGTCAAAGCAAAGAAGCGATCCTGAGCTTCGCTAGGCGTCATATTCCAGGAATAGCGAAGGCCAAGTTCAGCGGTGAGCTTGGACGTCACTTTCCAGCTGTCCATACCGAAGAAGTCCAATGCACCAACGTTGATCCGGTTCGCCACATTGCCAACAGTTCTGGCAGCGGCCGTAACGTTACCTGAAGCAAGGCCGGCAGTCGTAAAGGTAAGTTGGCCGGGGTCTCCGTTGAAGTTGTCATTGCGGAAATCACGCGCTTCGGCGCCAAACTTGAACGAGTGTTTGCCGCGAATGTAGCTGATGGTGTCCGCTGCCTCTAGCGCCGTATCGCCACGTCCCTGGGGAAAATTACGCTCGTCGCCGAAAGTGAGACCAGGTTGATCCGAAGCAACGAATGTGGGAAGGAACTGCTGGTTCGGCCCCAGAAGGCCAGCCAGCCCTAAAGACGCGGGATCTGTTGCATTTTGCGGGAAGAACACCAGATGAATCCGGTTCGCGCCAATGCGGGCTTCATTCACAATGGTGGAACTGAATACGTGCGTTTCACCAAGAGTAAATACCTGGCGATGGCCAGCGCGCGTATCGCCGAAACCGGGAATGTTTGAGCCTTGAGTTGGCTCACCGCGAAAATCGTTCTGATAAACGTAGTAACCGTGGAGTGAGTCCTTGTCACTGAATGTGTGGTTGATGTCGGCCGTACCCTGATCGATATTCACAGGCGCGGTGGCCGATCCAATAAAGCCGTTCGGCACGATTCCGGTTCCAATGATTGTGTTGGGATGCGGCACGAGGCCAAGAATCGCATTAGCAACGGGATTCCCACCCGCTGCTATGGAGGCGCGCTGTGCCTCGGTGAAGACGTTCGCGCTGGTCGGCAAACCTTGACGATGACGCAGGCCTTCATAGCTCAGGAAGAAGTAGGTTTTTCCCTTCTTGATGGGTCCGCCGAAATCCGCACCAAACTGGTTGCGCTTGAATGGCGCGATCGGGTTCGGCGCTCCCGTTGAGGTGGTAACACGATTGAAGGCATTACGCGCATCAAAAAAGTCATTCCTCAGATAGTCGTAAACTTCGCCGTGGTACTCGTTCGATCCCGACCGGGTGGCAATGTTAACGATGGAACCGGAATTGCGGCCGTATTCGGCGCTATACGTGGAGTTATCGATCTTGAATTCGGAAATGGTATTGATCGTCGGCTGGAACGTCACCTGGTTCTGAACCATGTCACTCAGGTTGATTCCGTTGATCATGAAATTGATGGCATCTTCACGATCGCCGGCGCTATTAAAGGCAAAAGAACCTTGACCGCGCAGAGGAGCCGTAAGAAAGCCATTCTGTGGCGGCGTGACCGTGCCGGGAATCAGAAGCGCCAAGATCGACAAAGTGGCGGCCATTCAGCGGGATGTCCTGCACCGTGCGTTGGTTGATGGTCTGGCCAACGGTCATGGTGGTTGCTTCAATGACCGGCGCAGTCCCTTCTACCGTGACTACTTCAGTGGTATTTGCCACCTTGAGTCCGAAGTTCTGAACAGCGTTATTGCTCACTTCAAGTTGAACGCCCTTGGCTAGCTGCGTTTCAAAACCTGCCATCTGTACCTGAACGTTATAAGTTCCAGGTGGCAATGCCGGAACTTCATAAGCCCCAGTGGAATTAGTCTGGGTGGTGCGTTCGATTGAAGAAGCGGTGCTCTTGATTGTCACCGTTGCGCCAACCACCGCGGCTCCGCTTTGATCAGAAACTGTGCCTAAAATCTTGGCTGTATTTTGGGAAAATGCACTCGCTGCAAATACCAGAACCAACAACAGCGACATTAACGAGGAAAAGGCTACTTTCTTTAACATCTCATCTCCCTCCTAAAGGAAACGGCAAGTTTATCGGCGGACAAAATTGAGCCCTAACTCGATAAATTTAAAGTGAAATCAGTATTTTGTTGAATAGTCTTTAAAATTACCAATCTACGAAGCTTGATTTGTTTTGTGCAACCAGAGTTCCATTTCCGGTAGGAGATAAGCAGCTGATTCGATGGAGTTTATGGTTTCAGACGGGCGGTGGGATTCCAATATCAGTAGAGAGGGAATTTAGTGGCTATTAAATTTGGTAGCAAGCGGACACTGCATCGCATAGAACAAACTCCGCATTTCCGCGTGCAAATCTAGATTTGGAGCTATTTGAAACTATCTATTTCGGCGCTGGGCTGCTTGCTGTCGGAAGCCGATTATTAGTCACACGAGGCCTGATTGAGTTCTCAGCCTGAGCAGGCTCGGCATTCATCACGTCCACCGTGAGTGGACGCTCCAACACCATCTCAAGGGCCGTATCCTGGTCAATACGCACGTCCTGCCCGCGCGTGAACAGCACCTGACCCAAGCCAACAGCAGCGCCCGCGAGTCCGCCGATGCCAGCGCCTTTTCCTGTCCCGGTAGCCACGGCTCCCACAACAGCGCCCGTAGCGCCGGTCTTGGCAATGGTCCCTGCGTCTTTGCCTTTCTGGCTGTCAGCTTTTACCGTGCCCTCTTTGTCAGAGACGGTGCCGTTGCGGGAGCCTGGAGCGTTTTCCAGTGATCCAGGCAGATCAATGGTGTAGCCGTTCGGGAAAATCATGGTGGTGAAGTTAAACAATATCTCTGCCCGGCCTTTGATCCTTCCGGCACGCTTTACCTGGGCGATCTTGCCTTTCACGTAAGTTCCGGCCGGGATCACGGCCACATTGTTCTGGGTGATGGGAAAACTTGTCTGGCAATAAACTCCGTCGCCTACTTTAGCGGTCTTGGTATCGATGGGACTCCTCAAGTGAAGTAAAACCTGCGTGCCGGCGGGGACGGTGATCTGCGTCGTTTTGGTTTCGACAACGCTTATTACTAACAGTAACCGCTTCGGTTTGCGCCGAAGCACAAAAAGCCGACACGAGCATCAAGAAAAAGGTCACGCCACGCATGTGAGTACCTCATTAAGGAAGCTATTGTAGAGCTAAGCCTAGAACGTAGTCACCTGCTGTTTTTTGCCTGCTCCATTTCAGAAATAATGGCCTGGGCGGCCTTGGCGGGATCGGGTGCGTGTGTAATCGGCCTGCCGACAACGATGTGGCTTACTCCGTTGCTGATTGCCTGGGCAGGGGTAGCAATCCGCTGCTGGTCGTTGCTATCTGCGCCTGCCGGACGGATACCCGGTGTGACAATGGCAAAGCCTTCTCCCAAGGCTTTTCTCACCAGCAAAGCTTCGCGCGGCGAAGTAACAATTCCCTGGCAGCCCGCGCTCTGCGCCAGTGAGGCCATGCGCAGATACCTGGTCGGAAACGCGCCCGGAGACCCCGATTTCCTGCATGTCTTCATCGTTGAGGCTGGTCAGTACGGTGACGGCCAGAAGGTTCATACGTCCTGCAGCGGCTTCAGTGGCCGCACGCAGCATGGCAGCGCCTCCACTGGCGTGGATGGTAAGCATATCGACGCGCAGCTCCGCGGCCGATTTAACCGCCAGAGCGACGGTCGTAGGAATGTCATGGAGTTTTAGATCGAGAAATACTCGCCGGCCAGAGCTGACCAAATCCCTGACGATGCCGGGACCTTCAGACGTAAAAAGTTGGAGTCCAACTTTATAAATGCCCGCCGCGTCGCCTATGCGGGCTACAAGCTTTTGCGCTTCATCGGCGCTCGAGACGTCCAAGGCGACAATGAGGCGCTCCCGCATCCCGGAGGATGCGGGCAGACCCGTGATCACAGGAGAATGAATGGCCACGCTCCCTAGTATATGTATTTTTCGTTTATTGACGCGCTAATAACCACGATTCATAGCCACATTTTCCGGCTGAATCAGGTCAATACGGATACGCTCAACGCCATCACGGAAATTGAGCATCCGAGCGGCGCTGTAGCTCAGGTCCATAATGCGGTTTCCGACGTACGGTCCCCGATCATTGACCCGAACGATGATCCACTTGCCGTTTTTCAGGTTCGTTACCTTAACGAAAGTCCCAAGCGGGAGCTTCCGGTGGGCGGCTGTGAACTCGAACATGTCAAAGTCCTCGCCGCTGGCCGTGGTCTTGCCGTGGAATTGCTTGCCATACCAGGAAGCTGCTCCGACCTGGTAGGGTTTTTGTTCAGCCTTTGAACTCTTATGTGTTTGGTTCTGGGCTGACCTGGGTGCCATGGGGATGGCGCTATTTTTTACCTGGGGTTGTTGGTGGTTTGGAACCGGTGCCGCCCCCACGTTGGCAGCCATACAACAGGCCACCGCCAGAATGGACAGTACTCTGTTCATGCAAACTCCTTGACATACAGAATCTGGGTTCCCCTTGTGACATCGCCGCTAATTGTATGAAATCAGAAGGAGAACTAGCAACCGCCTTATGTTCTCCTGAAACTTCCGGCGTGTCTTTTTTACAACAGCAAGGGGTGCCGCTAAACTCCTAAGGTCAGGCCAGTTACCTTAATTCAGCACCCAAAGTAAGATGCCGGGGGCGGGAAAGCTGTTGTTCAGGAAGCAGTGAGATTTTTCATCGTAAGTTGCTGATTTTAAATGTGCTTATTTATAAATCTTTTATTTTTTGGAAAAAGTTACTAAAAAGCGCTTTGAGGCGACCATTTGGCCTTTTCCAAGTGCTCCGGGCCCCACCACCAAGGTCACCTTTTCTTTATACTGGCGGCATGCCTACCGACCGAGAAGTCGAGATCAAGTTCAGAATCGAGGACATTGAAGCTCTCACTACCAGTCTCCAGACTGCTGGATTCCGCCTGATTACCCCTCGCACCCATGAGATGAATACCTTGTTTGACCAACCCGGTGGCAAACTTCGGCGGCGGGAAGCCCTGCTCAGGCTCCGCGAATACGGCCCGCGGTGGACATTGACCTATAAGGACCGCAGCGGAAAGCAATCCGGCCGGCATAAGTCCCGCCGGGAGATCGAGACGAAGGTCGAAAACGGCGACGCCATGGCGCGGATGATTGAAGCCGTGGGCTTCAGCCCCAGCTTCCGCTATGAAAAGTTCCGCAGCGAATGGACCGACTCCAATGGCCATGTCGTAATCGATGAAACACCCATCGGCAACTTTGGCGAAATTGAAGGCCAGGCCAAATGGATTGACGCGACGGCACGGCGCCTGAACATTTCAGTCAAAGAACTACCTGAAAGAGTCTTACGCGGAACTGTTTACGATCTGGAAACGCAAGACCAAGAGCAAGGCGAAAGAAATGACATTCAAAGAAATCAAAAGCTAGAGTCTGCTAACCAGTGCATCTCGTCCCACGGGACTAATCTCAGTTCCGGTCACCAGCTTTCGCGCTACAATTCCTTTCGTCCTGTTCTTCCCTTCCCAGGAGTTCGCGAATGTATGACTACATCATCATTGGCGCCGGGTCTGCCGGATGCGTTCTGGCGAACCGCTTAAGCGAAGATCCCAAGGTGAAAGTGCTGCTGCTGGAAGCGGGCTGCCGCGACACCCGGAAAGAGATTCACATTCCGCTGGCATTCTCCAAGCTCTTTAAAGGCCCGTGTGACTGGACGTATTTCACTGAACCGGAAGCGCAGCTGGGAAATCGGAGCCTGTACTGGCCGCGCGGCAAAATGCTTGGCGGCAGCAGTTCCATGAATGCCATGATCTATATCCGCGGCAACCACGCTGATTATGACCAGTGGCGCGACCTGGGCAATCCCGGCTGGGGCTATGCGGACGTGCTGCCCTACTTCAAGAAATCGGAAAATCAGGAGCGTGGCGGGTCGGAATATCACGGCGCGTCCGGGCCGCTGTGCGTGAGTGATCTGCGCACGGTGAATCCCCTGGCAGAAGCATTTGTCGCCGCAGGAGAAGAAGCCGGCCTTCAGCGCAATCCTGATTTCAATGGCGCGCAGCAGGATGGCGTTGGCTTTTATCAGGTCACACAAAACAAAGGCAAGCGCCACAGCTCAGCCGCAGCTTTTCTCCACCCTGTGGCGTCACGCAAAAACCTGACGGTAAAAACCGAAACGCATGTTTTTGGGATTTATTTTGAAGGCAAGCGGGCAGCGATCGTCAGCTTTCAGCAGGGCAACAATAGCGTTCAGGATCGGGCTGAGCGCGAGATCATCCTCTGTGCCGGCGCTATTGGATCGCCGCAGCTGCTCATGCTCTCCGGCGTGGGCCCGGCCGAGCATTTGAGCCATTTCAATGTTCCCGTCACATGCGATCTGCCGGGCGTGGGCAAAAATCTGCAAGACCATCCTGCCTGCGCAATAGTCTATGAATGTACCAAGCCGGTTAGTTTGGCCAGCGCTGACGACTTTTCCAACGCAGTGCGTTATCTGATTTCCAAACGCGGCCCGCTTACTTCAAACGTGGCGGAAGCCGGAGCATTTGTCAAAACTTCTACGCGCGCTCAGATACCCGACCTGCAATTTCATTTTGGCGTCGGCTATTTTGTTGAGCATGGATTTCAGCAGATCAAAGGCCATGCTTTCACCATGGGGCCAACTCTGCTGCATCCGTTCAGCCGTGGCGATATTCGTCTGCGCTCCAGTAATCCGCTGGACTCTCCAGCTATCCGCGCCAACTATCTTTCTGACTCCCGAGACATGGACGTAATGCTTGAGGCCATCAAGCTCTCCCGCAAGCTGGCGGCGACGAAGGCTTTTGATGCCTATCGCGGCACAGAACTGCATCCCGGCCCCGCAGCGAAAGATGACGCCGCTTTGCGCGCACATATTTCCAAGTTTACTGAGACGCTCTATCATCCCGTGGGCACATGCAAAATGGGCAACGATTCGTCGGCTGTAGTCGATTCAGAGCTGCGCGTTCACGGCGTTGAAGGCCTGCGCGTGGTGGATGCATCTATCATGCCGACCGTCGTGGGCGGCAACACGAATGCGCCCACAATCATGATCGCGGAGAAAGCGGCAGAGATGATAAAGAACGGGTCCAATCGGCAATCGATTGAGAGTTATGCCGGAAGCCTATCTTCACGGTGATCAATCCATAGGTTAACTGGCTCTTGCTATCTCCACCACCTGACCTGGCTTGATGGACTTGAGTGCGCGAACTGCATTGGGAACGAGCGGTTCAATATCGCTTATGTCGTTGGAAGAAACGCACAGAACCAAAATCGCGATATTCCGGCTCGCAAGGTTTTGTTGATAGCGCATATTCCTATCAATGGTGATAAGAACGTCAAATAGCAATTCCGCTTGGGCCAATAATTTTCCATTTGTCATGCCACCAAAGCCGGCCTCACGCGCAGTTTCGCAATCATGCCCAGCAGCAATAAACATGAATTTCAGTTTTCTTGGAACACACTCGTCGAGCAGGATCCTCATTTCAAGGAGGCGGCCAAGACTCGACCTGGCTTCTTCCAGCGCAGCTATCGCCGCTTCGCGGCTTACGCTGGGAAAGTCATCGAGAAACTCATTCAAACTCCGGCCGTGTTCAAGATAATCGGTCAAGGACTTGAAAGGCACCCGAGTCCCATGAAAAACAAGCTCCCCGCTGAGAATGGCGGGATCGCGGACAATAGTAGTCAATTGCGCCATGGAATCAATTTTACTGCACACGCGCTGACTTCTGCTTACTTCCTTTTCAAAAACTCCGCCACAGCTTAACGTACAAGTCCGCTCGTTCACAAACGCCATGTGGCACGACTGCGGCATGATGGTGTTTTTCAGGATCGGTTACCGCGATCGCCTATCCCCGACCGCTTTGGCGGCCATAGCCTCCAACACTTTCTGGTCCACATCAGCCAGCTTCTTGATGTAGACACAGCCCTTGCCTCTGGTGTGTTTGCCGAGTTTCGGCAGCATCGCTTCAGAATCGCTCAATCCGTACAAGACGGTTGCGGCTTTGCGCGGCGAAAAAGCTATCAGCGGCATATCTCCCTCGCGTCCGCTGTCGTAGGTGTAGTGGTAGCTGCCGAAGCCGATGATGGACGCTCCCCACATCTTCGGCTTTTCACCCGCCGCTTTCTGCATCAACTTGACGAGCGCCTTGGCGTCTGCGCGGCGGCTCTGGTCTGTGATCGCATCGATAAACGCCGACACACTCAATTTGGTAGGTTTGGTTTTGTTGTCCGCCATTCATCCTCCCTTCGCTCCAATCTTCTCTTCTTTGCTTTAGCGCAAAGTCTCACTTCCCTTTCAAAAACTCTGCCACCGTCTTGATATACAGATTCGGTTGGTCCACAAACGCCATATGGCCGGACTGCGGCATGATTGCCAGCTTTGATCCTGCAATTTTTTCATGCATAGTGCGCGAGAGAGACGGATTCGATTCATCATGGTCGCCGCAGATCAGCAGCGTAGGCACATGGATCGTCGAAAGCTTGTCCAGGTATTCCACCGATTTCAAATTGCCGTCGATAACAAACTCGCCATCCGATCCCCACATCTCGCGATACAGGTCCCATGAGGTGGACGTGTTGCCGGATGCAGGATCGTAATTCGCGTCGGGACGCCGCTGATAAAGATATGGAAAGTAGCCATCGCCCCATGCCAGCTTGGCGTAATCGTCGGGGTAGCGACCTTTTTCCCAATCCTTGCCCTTATTAAAGAGGCCGGCTTTTTCCAGCGCTTCAAGTTTTACCAGCGCTTCCGGTGGCATGCTGCGCTTTTCTTCGGCCAGCACTTTGTTCATCTCGCGCGTGCTGTAAAACGTTCCGCCCAGGACCAGGTGCGTGAGGTTCTGCTGATACTTAAACGCATACGCCTGCGCCAGCACGCCGCCGTAAGAATGTCCCATGAGGCTGATCTTGCCCAGATGCAGCGCCTGGCGGACACTCTCCACGTCCTCCACCATGTTTTCCACGGTGTATTGCGTGGCATCTTCCAGTTTTTCTGATCGGCCTGAGCCGCGCTCGTCGATAAAGATAAGTTTGTTGCCACGCGCCAGCGGCAGCAGGTAAGGCATTAAATAGTCATGCGCAACGCCGGGCCCGCCGTGAACGATCATCAAAGGCGCGCCCTGACCGATCGTCTGGTAATAGATCAGTACGCCGTTGGCATCGACGTAACCTTCCTGAATTGGATACACGTTTGCGGATGCCGAAACATCTGCAGCTTTAGGCTTCTTTGTCTGCGCCAATGCCGTGATGGATAAAAGAATGACAACCAGCAACAATACGGGTTTTTTCATGCGGAAGATTATAGTTCCGCGTGTCAACCACAGCAGATGATTGAAAACATTGGGTAAATACTTATGTCGCCGATGTTGGGAAGGATTAAAATAAACGTAAGGACTGGGATACTTCTATGAAACGTCTTACGTCGCTTGTTGTCCTGGGTACGGCTGCTCTTCTCATTTCTCCCTCACTCTATGCGCAGCGCGGAATGGCAGGTCGCGGCGGCGGTGGCGGCTCGTTCCACGGGGGTGGCGGCTTCAGGTCCGCTCCATCTGGCGGCTTCAGGTCTGCTCCGGCGGGCGGGTTCAGGCCCGCAGGCCCTGCAGGCGTTCGTTCCGCTCCCGGCGGATTCAGATCAGGGCCCGGCTTCAGCTCATTTGGCCCACGGACTAGCGGTCTTTCATCTTTTGCCCCAGCTGGGCGAACATTCTCATCGCGGACTGTTGTATCCGGCCACCGTGTCTTTGTAAACCGGCCTTTCGGGTTTCAACGCTTTCATAACCACCCTTTCGGGTTTAACCACTTTCATAACCACTTTGGCTTCGTCAACAGCTGCTTCGGATTCGGATGCTCCCCATTCTTTTTCGGCGGCGGTCTTTTCCTGGGAGCACCTTTCTATCCTTACTATCCCGGCTTCTATGGCGGCTACTACGGAGATAATTACGCCTATACTCCGCCAGTGCAGCAGCAGCCTGTCGTCGTGAACACGGACAATGGCAGCAACGTGGAGCTTGCATCGCAGGTCCAGCAGCTCACCGATGAAGTGGCCGATCTGCGCAGCGAAGAAAACAGACGCTACTATGACGACCGTGCCCGTGCCAGTTCAGGAGCGAATGCATCCGCAAAGGAACCAGCCGCGCCCACGATTTTCGTGTTTAACGACGGCCATCGCATTTCGGCCAAGAGCTACGCTATCGCAGGCCAGACTTTGTGGATCTTCAGTGAGCAAAGCGCGCACAAATACCCGCTTGCCGATATTGACGCTGCAGCAACAGAGCAGGCCAACGCCGCCAATGGCGTTGAATTTCACTTGCCTGCGATCAAACATTAGAAGCGGTTATATCTCATTTCGTCCTCTAATCGGCTTCGATCCGCCCGGCATGGTGTCCCTTGAGGGCGCGCTGGAAAGCTGAATTCTGATCAGCGAATGCTGGAGCGCGATAAGATTCGTCGAACGAAAACACATCCGGGTCAGCTATATTAAACCAGCAGTTCAGGCCGTTATCAGGGGAGAAAGCACTCATGGGCCGTTCTTCACGCAGCATTGTTCGTATTCTTGTTTTGGCGCTGGGCTTTGCAGCTGTAACACTGGCGCAACAGAACGCACCGCCTACCGGCGGAGAAGCTGCCACCGCTTCGGCTCAACCGCAACCAGCGCAGGTGGAGGGCACTGCCGCAGTGTTGAAAGTAAAGACCAGGTTGGTGGTGGTGGATGTGATCGCGCTCGATCACAAAGGAGTTCCGGTTGCCGATCTAAAGGCTGATGATTTTATTTTGCAGGAAGAAAACAAGCCGCAAAAGATCCGGATATTCAACTTTCAGCAGGGCCCGCAGGGACAGCCGGCTGTGCTGGCTCCGGCTACGCTGCCGGCCAATCGCATTACTAACATACCTCGATTCAAAACCAACAGCGCCTTAAATGTGCTGTTGCTGGATGGAATCAACGTAACCAACGCGAACCAGAAATATGCGCGCGAGCAGATGCTCAAGTTTCTGGAGAAGCTTCCTGCGGGCCAGCCGCTTGCTGTTTACGCCATGGGGACCCGGTTGCGCATGCTGCAGGACTTTACAGTTGACCCGGCCTTGCTGAAAGAGACCGTAAAAAAAGCCAAGTTCAATGCAGTGAGCGCCCGGTCTGAGAGTTCAAATGCTCTTGATCTTCCGCCCGCCACGCTGGACGCTATGCCGCTGGCGATGATGCAGCAGGTCCTTCGCTTTGGACAAGAGCAAGCCATCAACCAGATGGACGAACGCGTTCGCTTGACCATTGAACAATTGAGCGCTCTTGCCCGCAATCTCTCCGGCTATCCCGGCCGCAAGAATTTGATATGGGTTTCTGAGGCTTTTCCTGCCTATCTTTTTCCCACAGACCCGGACCCCACAGGCCGTAACAGCAGCGGTCTTGGGGCGTCGCAGTTGCCGATTGTCAAAAACTATCAGGGCGAGATCAACCACGCTTCTGATCTGCTGGCAAACGCTCAAGTGGCGGTGTATCCAATCGATGCGGGCGCCGTGGGCAATCGGGACGTTTATTCGTCGTTGAGCAATACGGACAGTAATGGCAACTATCTGGGCAACAGTGCTCGGGGCACAATCAGGAACGGGCTTCCAGGATCGGCGCAGGCTTCAGAGATCAGCAACTCAAGCGAAACTGCGATGAACTCACACTCGACTATGAATTCAGTCGCTGAACAAACCGGCGGCAAGGCTTTCTATAACACTAATGATCTGAATCGGGCCATTCGCGACAGCATGGAAGATGGCTCAACCTATTACACGCTGGGTTATTATCCGGAAAATAAAGATTGGGATGGCCGCTTCCGCAGGATTTTCGTCAAGGTCAACCGACCTGATGTTAAGCTGCATTATCGCCAGGGTTTTTACGCGGTCGAGCCCAAGGAATACGCGAAGCAGGACCCCAAAATTCTGGCTATCGATATGGGAAGCGCGCTGGACATCACGAATCCAATCTCTACCGCTCTGCCATTTCAGGCAATTGTGCTTCCTCCGTCGGCACAGAGTGGAAACAAAATCCAGATCAACTTTGGCGTTGATGCCTCACGCTATCGGTTTCGAGCTGAAAGAAGATGGACTGCAGCATGCGGCGGTTGACTGCGGTGTCCGCGCTTATACGAAGAGCGGCGAATCGATAAAGCTCCAGGGAAACACATTTAATGCCGCGCTTGCGCCGGAGCAGTATCAGAAGGTAATGAAAGCGATCTTTCCCTGCAACCAGACTCTCGAACTCCCACCGGGAGAGTATCTTTTGCGGCTGGCTGTACGCGATACGAACAATGGTCTGATCGGCACCGCGAATGGCAGCGCCACGGTACCGGCGGCGGGCGCAAATTCACAGGCAAATCCGGAGGAGAAAAAGCCTTAGCGATGTTCGAGCAATCACGCTCCTCTGCGGTTCGCACGGAAGCAACGTGCGTGATATCCTCGGCATTCGAGCTTTCAATTCTGAATGAGCAGCCTTTTCCTCGTCCGACACGGTCAAGCATCTTTTCTTGAGCGCAATTACGACAAGCTTTCCGCCAAGGGCGAACAGCAAAGCCGCATGCTGGGCGAGTATTGGACAGGACTGAAGCTTGGCTTTGACCGCGTATATTCCGGCCCGCGAGTGCGACAGCGTGAGACGGCGCGGCTAGTTGGCGAAGCTTACAAGACGCGCAGGACTTCCCTGGCCTGAACCAATCGTTCTGCCGGAATTCGATGAGTTCCAGGCTGAGGCTGTGCTGGAGCGAACTTTACCGGAGTTAATCGAAAGCGATTCCGATATCCGAAGAATGCACCAGGCGTTTAAAGATTCGCAAACACGTCCGGAACAGTTCAAAACATTTCAGCAAATCTTTGAAGTCGTGATCGGGCGATGGGCGGATGGAAAGCTGCCGCTGGAAGGCATTGAGCCCTGGGCAGATTTCAGCGCGCGAGTGCAGCGCGGACTGGCCAAGTTTCCTGAGAATGGAAACCGCGGGCAGCGCATCGCTATTTTCAGCTCCGGCGGACCGGTGGGCGTCGCCATGCAAAAGGCATTGGACCTTTCCACTGAAGCCACGTTGAAAGCCGCGTGGATGGTACGTAACTGTTCTTACAGCGAATTTCTCTTCTCCGCCGGACGGTTTACCCTAAGCTCGTATAATGCTACTCCGCACTTTACTGATCCGGAGTTTCTCACGCATCGGTAAGGTAGTGAAATGACCCGCTGCAAAATCAACGGGCTTGCGAATCACCGAAAACAAGGAACTGGCGCCGATGTCAGCCGAAGCCACAAAACATTTCTCCATTGCCGATGAGTTGCAGGACAGCACAAAGGCCGTTCGCCAAGGTGAGGAATTGGACCTTGCGCGGCTGGAGCCTTATCTTCGCAGCCATTTTCCTGATCTCAACGGCGAACTGGCGGTAAAGCAATTTCCAAGCGGCCATTCCAACCTGACCTATTCCGTCACGCTGGGCGAAAAAGAAATGGTGCTGCGGCGTCCGCCGTTCGGCAGCAAGGTGAAGTCCGCGCATGATATGGGGCGGGAATACAGCGTGTTGCTGAAGCTGCACGATGCGTACCCAACACCACGCCCGCTGCTGTATTGCACAGACGATTCTGTTCTAGGCGCGCCATTTTACGTGATGGAGCGCGTGCGCGGCCTAATCCTGCGTCGAAACCTGCCGGAAGGCCTAGTGCTTCCGCAAGAAACAGCAAGGAAGCTTAGCAAGTCTTTTATTGACAATTTGGCGGCACTGCACAGCCTTGATTACACCGCGCTTGGTCTGGGCGAACTGGGAAAGCCGCAAGGCTATCTGGAGCGGCAAGTCCGGGGCTGGATGGAGCGCTATCAGGGATCGAAGACCCACGACCTGCCGGAAGTGGAACCGCTCTCCGCCTGGCTGCGGGAGCACATGCCCGCGCGCAGCGGCGCGACGCTGATCCACAATGATTACAAGTACGACAACATGGTGCTTGATCCCACGGACATCACGCGCATTAAGGCCGTTCTGGATTGGGAGATGTGCACGCTGGGCGATCCGCTGACCGATCTGGGCACGGCGCTGGCGTATTGGATTGACCCCGACGATCCTCCGGAGATGCAGATGGTGCGCTGGGGGCCGACGATTGTCCCGGGAATGCTGCGCCGCGCGGAACTGGCGCAACGCTATGCGGAGAAAACCGGGCGCGATTTATCTGACATCGTTTTTTATTATGTGTTTGCCATGTTCAAGGTGGCGGTGATCATTCAGCAGATCTATTACCGCTATTTTCACGGCCTGACAAAAGATGAGCGCTTCGCATCGCTGGGCGAAGTGGCAAAGACGCTGATGAGGGTGGGGCTGAACGCGACGAAGAGAGCAGGATTGTAACTTCACTGCTCTCTGAAATTCCGAGCGCAGCGAAGGAACCTAGTTACCGGTTGATTGCCTACTTAGGAAATTTCGTCCAGATTCTGTATGACAGATGGTTCATCGAAGTTTATAGTGATCCCTCGCTGCGCTCGGGATTTCAGAAAACCTACTGGTAATACCGCACCACCCACTCCGCCACGCAGGATGGTTTTTCGCCGCCTTCCACTTCGATTGTCGCGTTGAACACGGCTTCCATTCCGTTCGGCACGTCTTTCAGTGATTGCAGCACAATGCGGGCGCGAATATTTGATCCGGCGCGCACCGGTGAAACAAATCGCACGCGATTCAACCCGTAGTTCACGCCCAGGCGGATGCCGTGTTTGATCTCAAGAGCCTGATGCATGAAGTGCGGCAGCAGAGATAGCGTAAGAAAACCATGAGCAATCGGCGCTTTGAAAGGTGATTCACGGCGCGCACGCTCAACGTCCACGTGGATCCATTGATGGTCGAGCGTGGCGTCGGCAAATTGCTGGATGCGCTCCTGCGTGACATTGAACCAGTCAGTGACGGCAATTTCCTGTCCGACGAGAGTTTTGAGAGCTTCAGGAGAGTTGAGAATTCGTTTGGGCATATTTTTGTGTAATCCCGAGCGTAGCGAGGGAACCCTATGATCTTATTTGCTCATCAAGATCAGAACGAAGTTGCGATCAGAAATTCATGCTAGTCCCTATACTGCATCGGCGACGATAGGGGTCCCTCGCTGCGCTCGGGATTTGAAAACAACTTATTTCTTCGTCGCGAATTCCGGCCGAATGCTCTCACTTCCTGACCAATACTTCTTGCGCAGCTCTTTCTTGAGCACCTTGCCGGTCCCTGTCCGGGGCAGCGTATCAAGAAATTCCACCGTACGAGGGCATTTGTAGTGAGTGAGATTGCCGCGACAGAATTCCAGAATTTCATTCT
Source organism: Terriglobia bacterium (assembly GCA_963732195.1). Classification (GTDB taxonomy): domain Bacteria; phylum Acidobacteriota; class Terriglobia; order Terriglobales; family Acidobacteriaceae; genus Angelobacter. Next base: position 16,789 of record CAVSYO010000014.1, read on the forward strand.
CGGTGGCGGTGACGCCAGGCTTCATCACGACAAGGGCTTTCGGCACCTCGCCCCAACGCTCGTCTGGCACCGGAATCACGGCTACTTCATAGATGCCAGGATGCGCGAGCAGCGCCTTCTCCACTTCCAGAGATGAAATATTTTCACCGCCGCTCACAATGATGTCTTTCTTGCGGTCGACGATCAGGGCGTAGCCATTTTCGTCCAGGGTGGCCATGTCGCCGGTGTGAAACCAGCCATTGCGCATGACCTGCGCGGTAGCTTCCGGCTGCTTCCAATAGCCGGCCATCACACCATCACTGCGGGCGACGATCTCGCCAATGGTCTTGCCGTCGCGCGGAACGTCGTTATCATCTGGATCAACTACGCGAATCTCAACGCCCGGAATGGCGTGGCCGGTGCTGGCTTGTTTCTCATAACGAAGGCGGCCTTCCCAATCGAGCCCCGCTTTCATGCGGGCCGTGGTCAACACCGGGGCAGTTTCCGTGAGGCCATAGCCGGAATAGCAGGCGCAGCCAAGCTTCTCTTCAACTTCACGCACCAGCGTGGGCGAAGACGCCGCGCCGCCCAGGCTCATGCGCTCCAGGCTTTTCAAGTTGAACTTGGGCCGCTCAGGACAGTTGACCAGCGCGGTGGCCATGGCGGGCACCACACTTAAAGACTGGACGCCCTCGCGCTCGATCTGGCGGAAGACTTCCGTGGTTTCAAATTTGCGCATCATTACATGCTTGCCGCCGACGTAAGTAAGTGAATGCGCTACGCCCCAGCCGTTCGCGTGAAACAAAGGTATGGTGTGCAATTCCACGGAATCGCTTTTGGCGCCGAAGGCGATGGCGACGTTGAGCGCGTGAAGGTAGATATTGCGATGCGTGAGCATCACGCCCTTGGGATTGGCGCTGGTGCCGCTGGTATAGAAAAGTTCGGCGACGGAATTTTCGTCTATCTGGGTTATGTCAGCCCGATACGGCGTTGCCGCAGCCAGTATATCTTCGTAATTATGCTTGGCCATCCACGGTTGGTTAGGTTTGAAATCCAACGGGACAAAATGTTTTACCGAACTCAGATCTTTACGGAACGATTCCACCAGCGGGATGAACTGTTCTTCAAAGAAAAGCACATCTGCCTCTGAGTCATTAAGAATGTATGCCAGTTCCTGCGAAGCCAGACGGATATTCAATGGGAGCAGGATGCCACCGGCTTCAACGACGCCGTAATAGCCTTCCAGCAGGCGATGACAGTTGGCGCTGAGAAAGGCGACGCGCTCGCCGGACTTGACTCCCAATGATCGCAATGCTCCTGCCTGGCGGGCGGTGCGGTCAGAAAATTGCACGTAGGTGAATCGTTGACCGCCGCAGACAACAGCCGTGCGACCAGGAAATTGCTGGCTGGAATAACGCAAGAATCGTAATGGAGTAAGAGGGATAATCATAATGACCTCAGGCGGACTGGCCTCCATCCACCACCAGTACATGGCCGTTGACGTAGGCTGAAGCGTCCGAAGCGAGAAAGACCGCCGCGCCTTTCAAGTCGTAGTCGGAGCCAAAACGGCGCGCGGGAATGTGGCTGAGCAGGTAGTCTCGCTTGTGTTCAATCACTTTGTCAGACATGTGCGTGGGAAACCATCCCGGCGCAATCGCATTGACCTGGATATTATGCCGCGCCCACTTCACCGCCAGATCGTGGGTAAAGGAAATGACTCCGCCCTTGCTGGCGTGATACGCGATTGCCTCCACGGTCTCAGGCGGTGCACCTCTGATGCCCGCGACCGACGCCATATTAATGATCTTGCCGCTTTGCTGCTTCAGCATGATTTTACCCGCGGCCTGGGCGCAGAGGAATGTTCCCGTGAGGTTGGTTTCCATTACTTTGTTCCACTCCGCCAGAGTCATTTTTTCAGTGGGAGCACCCCATGAGATACCGGCGTTGTTAATGAGGATGTCAATGCGATTAAACTCCGCCATGGTCCCGGCAATCAATTGTTCAACGCTGGCCTGGTCTTTTACGTCACAAGCCATCGCAAGCGCGCGGACGCCAAGTTTTTCCATGTCATGCGCGGCCGCTTCGCAGCGTTCTTTTTTGCGCGCACATAGAACCAGATTTGCTCCCATTTCAGCCAGAGCTTCCGCCATCTGTCGGCCCAGCCCAATCGATCCGCCAGTTATGATCGCGACGCGTCCTGTGAGATCGAAAAGTTGTTTTACGTTCTTGTGGGCTGGCTGGTCAGGCATAGGCAATCTGTCTCCTTCAAAAGTGAGCGAAAAGGTATTATGAGCTTTTCTGGGCGATACCGGTTGGACGCGGGATAGCGCCAACTTCCCACGGGGCTTTCAACTGCGTATGCCACTCCAGCAGAGCTGGCCCCGGCGCGCTCAACCATTGCGGCAGACGTTGTTCCAAGGCTGCAATCGAGGTGATGCGCTCAGCGCGGATGCCATACGCTTCTGCCACGCGGCAAAAATCTGGGTTCTTCAGTGCTACTTCATGTGTCTGGCCGAACATAGTCCTCTGCAGGAAGGCGATCACGCCGTACGAGTCATCATTCACCAGAAGGATTTTTACCGGCAGATCATATTGCGCCAGTGTGGCCAGCTCATGCTGCGTGTATTGGAAGCCGCCATCGCCCGCGATGCAGATGATTTTGCGGGTTTCGCCCGAGCACTTAACAGCACAGGCCGCGCCAATGGCCGCAGGCAGAGCATAACCCAGCGTCCCAGATCCTGAAGGATAAAGAAATGTTCCGGGCTCCAGTACGGGAAAGAAAGCTGATGCCCAGTAGTTGAGAATGGATTGGTCATTCACCAGCACATCATCACGATGCATGGCTGCCCGAATCAGCTTTAGCGCGGCATAGCTATCCTGCCCCAGAGCATCCAACCGTTGTGACTCGCCGGCCTTGATTGAAGCGATATCGCACCAGGGAGTACGCGCCGTTGCGCCTTGGGCAAAGGCCTGTGCGATCTCGGCGGTTTGGCCGACAATCTTCCTGGAAGGAATCCGATCGCCCGCATAGCTGGCATCTTCCACAACCTGAAGGTGCTGCGGCGGAAGCTGCAGGCCGAAACGGCCAGTATCGAACTCAGTGAGGCGGGCACCAAAAGAAATAAGCAGATCGCTTTGTCCGAAGACTTCCTGCACCGCGCCCAAGACGGGAGATGCAGCCCAGGGAAAGCGGATGATCGCCGGGAAACATTCCCTTGCCGCTGGTGGTGGTAAAGACCGGGCACTGTAGAAGTTCAGCAAATTGGCGGACAGCGGCTGCGCTTTCTCTGAATGCCAGCGCCAACAAGAATTGTGGGCGTGCGGCTTCCGGCAATTTGTTGACGAGCGTCTTCAATCTCTTGAGCCGGCAGAGCCTGATGCGACATGGAATTCCGCGCCGCCGTCTTTGATAAATCCGCGCTTACGGTCGCAAGAAAGAGATCGTGCGGTATCTCGATGAAAGCCGGGCCGGGCAAAGGTCCGCGGAGAACGGCCACAGCCTCGGTGATCGTCTCGACCAGAGTATCCGGACTGGTTACCCGCCGGGCAAAGCGCGTGAGCGGCCGGATAATCTCCAGCTGATCTGGCGTTTCATGCAGTGCTCCTCCGGTCTTGCCCAACATAGAGGAAGCGATGTTGGTACCGATGAGGAGAACGGGAATGTTGTTCTGTAAACTTTCCAGCAGCGGCACCAGCGTAAACAGGTTTCCCGGGCCGGTGGAAGCAAAGATCGCGGCTATCTGGCCGCTGCGACGATAAAAGCCGTCGGCGGCATAACCGGCCGCCTGCTCATGCCGGACGACCCAATGGTGAAATTCGGGCGTCTGGCGCAGCGCTTCATACACCGCAATGTTGTGAATGCTGGGAATGCCAAAGCCGGCGGTGATGCCATGCCGCACCAAAGCGGTGACGACGGCTTGCGCGCCGGTCATCGGGCTCAAGTTGGGCGTGGTTGGGGAGGCAACAGACATTGGCGCTAAGAAATCGAGACGGGCAATTGGGCTAAAGAGAAAACGACGGAGGCGATGACGCCTCCGTCGTTGAGGTTAAGAGCTAGAAGCCGATGCGAATGCCAAGTTGCAACTGGCGCATCGGGAAAGCCGAGGTGAAGGCCAGCGGCGTGCTCGCGAGAGCGTGTTGCGTTCCCGTGACATTGAACGTGGTAAAGCCAGTAGCCACCGACGGCGACTGGCAGACCAAAGTTCGGTCCCACAACGTTGTTTACGCTGGCATAGTTGGTACGGTTGGCCAGATTGAAGCCTTCAGCCAGCAGTTGCAGATCAGCGCGATCGCCCATCTTGAAGCGGCGGGTAATGCGCATGTCAAAGTCCATGTAGTCAGGACCAAGACCGGTATTGCGTGCAGCTCCAATGGGACGATCATTGGTGCTGTGGCGATCACCGTTGACATCAGCTCCTGCCAATAGGTTGAAAGGATGGCCGCTGTTGTAGCGGAAGATAGGCGCAAACTGGAAGTTCGAGAAAATGCGTCCGCCGGAATTGCCGGTATCCACAACCGTGGCAATGACGACCTTGTGGCGCTGGTCGAAGTTGGACAGTGCACGTTCGCCAGCCAGGTTGGTGTTGTCAACCGGACCAAAGTCGCTGTTGAAGTCGGTCGTGGTGTCAAAAGCCTTGCTCAGCGTGTAATTTGCCAGCACGGAGAAGTGTGCGCTGAAGCGCTTTTTCACTTCGAGAATGGCGCCTTCATACAGGGCGGATCCCTTGGACGAATAGACGATCATTCTGGAGCAGCAGCGGGTTGGCAAAGCAGTTGACTATACCTGCTCCGGCACATTGCGGAGTTCGTCGCAGCCCAATTGCGGAAAGAAGCTGTCTGCCCGTTGGCGCAGCGGTACTGTGGTGAAATTACGGGCCGCAGCGTTGGTATCGATCGCGACCGGCAATCCAATGGTGTGAACGTAAATGCCGCTCAGCGATACAGCCCAGCCCTTGGCAATTTCACGCTCAATGCCAAATTCAGCCTGCTGAGAATAAGGGTTCTGGTAATTCGGCTGGCCGCTGAACAGGACGCTCAACGGAGGAACCGGTCCGGTATGAGTGATGTTGATGCCGAACTGGGTCAGATCAGCCGGCGTGATGCAGGCCGCATTGCCCGCAGCGGGCGTGGTGCACTGGACTTTGCCCTGCGCAAACAAAGTCTGGAAAATGGCGGCAGAGGTTAAGGCTGGCGGGGCGCCGGGAACGCCGGTCAAAGGCACAAATGTTTGGGCGATCTGACGAACGCCGTTGACCAGACCAAGGGTCTGAACTACGTCAGCAATTTGACCGTAGATGGGCGAGTAGAAGATGCCATAGCCGGCGCGAATAACCGTTTTGTGATCCTTGAACGGGTCCCAGGCAAAGGAGAGGCGCGGAGCAAAGTTGTTCTTGTCTGTGGCCAAGGCCCCGTATTGCGAATCCACTTCATAACGCACGCCGACGTTCAACGTGAAATTAGGCGCCATCTGCCACTGGTCCTGCACAAAGGCGGCGGTGAAAGGACGCGGATAGTTGTAGATGGGATCACCGAAACCCTGTTGATAGAACTGCGGCAAACCGAGCGACAACCGACTGGATTGAGTTGATGGCGGCAGGATGTCCGCTGATCCAGGCCGCACGGCTAGCCGGGACTTGGGAGCAAGCAGGGACTCAACAAGCCCGCCAGGCAGATTGCCAAACACAAACCGTCCAGGGAAGAACGTATGCGATTCAGAGTGATTGCCGCGATAAAGCTCGTATCCGCCAAACTTGATGTTGTGCTTGCCGCGGACGAGGCTCACGTTATCGGCAAACTCGTAACGCCGCATGATGGTAAAGCTGGGAAGAAAAATCTGGTTCCAATATTGCCAAACCCGGAATATCCAGTCCTACCTGGCCCGGAACATTTGGATTGACGTCGAAAGTTGGAGTAATTCCACTGGACGCGTGCTTCATTCAGCGTGCGTGGGCTGAACTGGTGGAACCATGATCCGAGCAATGTGTGGTCAAAGGCCTTCACGGAACTGCCGCGCGAGAAGCCAGTCAGTGAGGTGACATCGGGGTTCTCTTCCAGATCGTGCCCAAAGCTATAACGCAGTGCGACCTGGTTGCGATCACTGAACTGGTGGTCAAGGCGCGTGGAAGCGAGATAGAGGCGGTTGTTGTAGGGAAACAAGCCGCCATTGGTTTCAAACTGGTTGACGATGAAACCGTTTCTGGCAGTCTGAGTGGTCCAGCGGACCCAAAATCGGACCAGATTGGCACCGGACTTACGGTAAAGGCTGTTGTCAGAACGCTCGCACAAGCAGCCGCAGGCAGGAGCCGAGCTGGGCGGATTAGTGTTGCATGGGACAGGACTGAGACCACCAGGCTGCCAATCCGCTGATGATCGCAGCCTGATTGTTGCACGCTAAACTGGCCGTGTCGGCCGGAAGATGTTGGTATTCGTCAGCAGCGGCACGGCGTTTTGCGCATCGCCAAGAAGACCTTCAAACGAGCTATACAGGAATGTCTTGTCTTTCTTGATGGGGAAACCGATGGCGCCACCAAACTGCTCGCGGGTAAGGGTGTCTTTCACGTGGGTGCCTTGAACGTCCGGCGCCGCAGGATTGAAAGTCTGGCCGGGCGCAAGCGCCTGGCTGATGGAAAAAGGATTGGCTGCGTCCAGAGCATCATTGCGGAAATAGCCGAAGAGGCTGCCGTGAACGTCATTGCCGCCGGACTTGGTGACGATGTTGATTGTCGCGCCGCTGGCGCCGCCGAGATCGGCTCCGTAGTTGCTGCGGTTGATCTGAAATTCCTGCACGGCGTCCTGGCTCATGTTCAGGCGCACGCCGCCGGCATCGTCATTCACTTCGCCGCCATCGACCGTAACGCTGTTGCCGCGGCCATTGCTTCCATAGAAAGAAAGACCGCTCTGCGGGCGTCTGCTTTACGCGATAATCCTGGTCAGAGGCGAGCCGCGTGGAATCAGAGACCGCCGGAGCCAGCAGGGTAAAGGTCAGGTAGTCGCGGCGATTGATCGGCAGGTCGCGAATGGTCTGCTCGGTAACGACGTTGGCTTGCGCGCCTCTTTCGGTTTCCACGACCGGAGGCTCAGCGGTGACTTCCACCTGCTCTGAAACCTGCGAGACCTTCATGGGAAAATCGACGGTCGAGGTCTGGCCGACGTTTACCACTACATTCTTTGCCAGTTCCGACTGGAAGCCTGATTTGGAGACGCTGAGGCTGTAGGTTGCCGGTTGCAGTCCCGTCAGCCGATATTGGCCGTTGGCGTCAGTGGCCACGGTGTGCTTGATTCCTTTGGCAATGTCGGTCGCTGTTACATTCGCGCCAGTAACAACAGCGCCGGACGGATCTGTGACCGTGCCCCGGATGTCACCGGAAGCGCCGATGCCCTGCGCAAAGACCATGCCGGAAAGCAGCATGGACGCAAGAAAGATTCTCAACAAATGGATATACCGCATAAACCCTCCCAGGTTAGCAGTGGCGAAGCATGAGGAAATTGTCTGGCACAGTCATGCCGATGAAGTCGGGCGGAGAGGCCAGTGAAAGCGTGAATGAGTGCTCATTCATGTGACGAATAGTTCGAATACCCTTTATTGGCTGAGTATTATGCCACATGATTGAATCAACGCAGTCTCCTAAACTAAACATTGATTGCATGCCTGCGTTCCCGCCCATGGACGCACGCCTTGAAAACAGATCCAGGCCATCGGGCCAACAATTGGGACGCGAAAAATTAGTCAGGGACACTTTATGGCAAAAAACCTGTTCCTGCATCAGATTTCTTGCCGCGTGAACCAGCGAACGCAATTGTCCTCTTAAAGAAATAGGGCGATGAATTATGTCCCGTCGGGAGTGAATTGTCAAAATGCGATGAATGATCCCATTTTCCGGAATCGCAACTAATACAGAGTTGCGCATTTCGTCCCGAACTTTGCATCCCGAAAAGCGCCTACTCAAACTGCTTTCGACGCGCTTGCCGCAGCCTGAGACTTTGGCCCTCTTCGCTTCTCCAAAAACCTGGCAAACATGGCACTGGCGCGCGCGGGAAAAAGCCGTTGGATGCGGTCAATGCGGTAAGCGTCCGCGCCAATGAGCACGCGATTCTTATTTCCCAGAATTCCCTTGATGATGACGCGCGAGGCTTCTTCCGGCGTTATGACCGCTACTTTCTTGAAATACTCTTCTGCTTCCTGGCGAGCGGCTGGGGTCACGCCGCTTCCGGCGCGCGCGCGATTTGCGATCGGCGTGGCAATACCCGCGGGATGCACTGACGTTACTTTGATAGAGCTGGTGGCACACAGCTCTTCCCGCAGCGATTGACTAAATCCGTGGACCGCAAATTTGCTGGCAGCATAGGCGGTCTGTCCGGGCGGGCCAATCAAGCCAAAAATACTGGAGAGGTTCACGATATGCGCATCACTCTCACGCTTGAAGCAATGGCGTAAAAAACTTGCAACCGTGCACCACACCCCAGAAGTTAATGCCGATGAGCCATGCCATGTCCTCTAAAGAAACTTCAGCCAGCGTGCCCATCAGCGCGACGCCGGCATTATTGATTAATAATGACGCGCGACCGAAATCGCGCTGCACCGCTTGCGCAAACGATTCAACCGCGGGCGCTTTGGAAACGTCCACCGTGTAGGTGCGCGCGGTGGCATTGCCCAGCAGCGCACGCGTTTCTTCCAGACCGGCAGAGTTAACGTCGGCCAGCGCGAGCTGCGCGCCCATTTTCGCAAGATCAACCGCAAGAGCGCGGCCGATCCCTGAAGCCGCTCCCGTTACCACTGCAACCGCACCTTTGATTTCACGCATAGGCGGAAAGAATAGCAAAACTGGAGATTTTAAATTGCAAATTTTTAAATTTGAAATTTCAGATTGCGAGAATATCCGTCCTTGTATATAGGCGCTCGCGTCGATTCTCACAATCGCGTCTTGACATCATGCGCAACTGCCAAGAGAATGTCGGGCATGCCTGAATCACTGAGCAGCAAGCTGGCCGGAATAACTCTGCCAGACGCCGATGGCAAGCCGACTCGTCTCGGATCCCTGTGGGAGACGGGACCGGCCGTGGTGGTCTTTCTTCGGCACTATGGTTGAATCTTCTGCGGAGAGCACGTCGCGCAGTTGCGCGAATTCGAAGCCGAGTTTAAGAAGAAAGGCGCTCATCTCGCTGTCGTCGGACTGGGCGATGCCAGCTATGCCAGGTTTTTCCGCGAGAGAACCGGCATCCAGTTTCCTCTTCTCATTGATGACAAACGCGAAGCCTATAAAACTGTTGGGTTGCGCCACGCTACCCTGCTGCACCTTTTGCGCAAAGACAATTTGCAAGCCCGGAAACGAGCAAAAGCAGCAGGACACAAACAGCATCGCCTGGGAAAAGATCCTCTTCAACTCGGCGGCAGCTTTGTGTTTGCGCCCGGGAACAAAGATCTCTTTGTCCACGTGAGCGAGACTTTTGGCGACAACGCTGCGCCGGCAGACATGCTGAAGGCGATCGCTTAAACCTACCACGGAGACACTGAGACACGGAGAAGAACCAACTTCTTTGAAACGTGGAGGAACGGAGGGAGCAGATGGCTAAGTACGTCGGGGCAAGCAACGTTCTGAGCTTTTCCAGAATCCCGCAGATCAGTGTTATCCGTGTAATCAGTGGAAAGGTTTTGGTTTTTCCAGCGCTCTTGGCAATTTTCAGCGTTGATCAGTAGTAAGGTTTTCTCCTTCTTACAATTCTTAACTCCCGTTCTCTCTGACAGGCCACAGTTCTTTACTTCCGCCAGCGCAACAACTTCTCCTGCGCGTGTTTGTATTCATAACGAACCCACCTTTCAAGGAGAGCCATCAATGCGCCTACGCGCGATCTTATTCTCAGCCATTTTGTGTCTACCGATGTTGAGCTTTGCCCAGCAGGAGACCAACCAGGTGCCAGCACGCGGAACCATCTACGGGGGATATTCCCTGCTTCATGCCAACAATGACTTCGGCAGCAGCATTGGCAGCAACATCGGGGGCAGCGGTTTCAACCTCGGCGGCAACAATCTTAATGGATGGGAAGGCCAAGGCACCTTCAACTTCACCCGCCATTTCGGCGTCACCGCCGACTTCAGCGGCAACTCCCAACAACTTGCCGGTATTTCCTTTCTGGGCTTTTCCGCCGGTACGCGACAGCACATGTACAACATGCTGTTTGGTCCCACTGTCACCGGATATTTCGGCAAGAGCTCGGTCTTTGGACACGCGCTGTTCGGCGCGGCACACTCCAGCCTGAACGCAGGCGTAAGTGCGCCGATCGTGGGAGGAATATCGGCTCCGCTGGATAGCGCCAACGCATTCGCCATGGCTTTTGGCGGCGGCATTGACATCGGCCTCACCCGCCACTTCGCTATTCGCGCGGCGCAGGTAGATTTCATCCGCACAAATTTCAACTCGCTCGACGCTCTGGCCTCCGGCTTTGCCAGCAGCACCAGCAACAGCCAGAACAACTTCCGCTATTCCGGCGGCGTGGTGTGGAGGTTCTAGAAATCGGATCAACGGAAGCTCCGGTGACTCCACAGTTCCCGTAGCGCCACGCTGGGCATGGCGATCCCAACCCTTTGCTCCGAGCGCAAAAGAAAGCGTGCTCGCAGCAGAGGGTCGGGGTCCCGGCCCGGCTGGATTAGAGGTGATATCCATCGGTTCGTCCTCTCGTTGCACGCCTGCGGCAAATCTCGATCCGCCTTTGCCCGCCTTCGTCGGCGGAAACGCTTTTGCTTTCCTTGTGTCCCATTGCCCTGCCCCCTCCCCATGTATCCCACTGCATCCCAGGTCATCCCAGAACGGCGTGAGTTTCAGCGCGATCGTCTGGTCCAATGACCGGCTGCGGCGGCCTTCGCTCTGCGCCAAGTCGCGGTACCATCGTCCTCCGCAAGCAGGCCTCGTAAGCCTCTCTCCCTTCCGGCGTGTCGGTTCTGTACATGTCCGGCGTGGGCTTCCATTCCACTGGTCGGCTCTCCACTTTCAATCCGCGCTCATCCGCTTCCATCCGCGGTAAGCCCTTCTCTTCCTCCGTGCCCTTTGTGCCCTCTGTGGCCTCTGTGGTAAAAGACCTTTGGTGTTGATTTTGTTTACTTTCCTTTGCGTCCTCTGCGTCCTTTGCGGTGAAAGGTGTTCGGCTTTGGTGTTGATTTTGTTTTTCGCTGAACGCTGAGTGCTGATTGCTGCGCGCTTCTTCGCTGATTGCATCTTCCTCACCCACCGTCTCCCGCACCATTTCTTCATCCTTGGCCTTCCCAAATGTCGTCTGGCCCACGTTCGTCAGCGCCAGTTGCATGGAATACAACAGCAGCCCGGCTTTCTTCGTCGATATCGTGTCCTCAATCAGCGCCTTCTGTATCCGCATCAGCCCAACCTGGATCGCATTGGCGTCTTCCGGCGGCGGCAGCCTCAGCATCAGCGTCCCGGCCTCGGCCATCTGCATGTGCGCGAAACAGTAGATGTGCTGCTTCATCTGCGGTGATCGGCAACTCGTTCCGTCCTGCCTCACCCACCGGCAGCGCGGAGCCATGTCCGCCATTTTCAGCCGCTGTTTCAGCTTCTGGTAAACCTTGTCTTCCTTTGTCGTGCCCTCGATTATCTCCCGCTTCATCGCCGGATTCCGCTCCAGCAGCCTCGTCAACTCTTCATAAGTGCGCGCCAGCTTGATGGCCAAAGCCTCCGCCTGCTTCTTCACTTGTTCTTGTTCATCAGCCACCTGTCCCATCCTGCCGTAGACAAGCGGCACGGTTTTGCCTTCCTCCGTGTCCGGAGCCCTCAGCGAGCCCGATTTTGGCTCGTTGAGGCGGATGCTTCCTGTATCCTCTGTGGCAAAAGCCCTTTGGTTTTGGAGTTGATTTTGTTTACTTTCCTTTGCGTCCTCTGCGTCCTTTGCGGTGAAAAGCTCTTGGTTTTCGAGAGCCATGGCTCCGGTCCTCTTTCCCTGCCTTTTCATCAGACACTAGACACTGCTCCAGATCTGAATCAGGCAAAAGTAATCAACTTTAGTCCAGATTAATCTGCGAATCAATAGCGAAATAGGACAATGGCCATGTCTGATAAGAATTTACCGCTGTAAAGCGATGTAAGCAGCAGAGATAGAAAGACTTACAAGCATGGCATCAGCAAATTCGCAATCGGCTGAGTGCAGCTCAAGTGCGTATTATCAGACTTGGCGAAAATCGCCGCGAACTTGGACATGTACCGCAACTTTTTCGCCATGCTCGTGTGGCACCGACGCCTTCCGATTTTGGCTTCTGTCTCTCACCACACCGTGGGTGCCCCATCCTTTGCGGCCCACATGTCCGTCCTACATACCCGACTGATTGCGGACGCAAAGGGTGGGTTTACAAACTTCCAACCCTCACGTTCGAAGGGAGTATAAAATTCACGCCCTGATCTCCTGGCCGCACGCCGTCTGCTACTAAAAACCGCGCATAGGTTTCCACTCTCGCAACCGCGAATCGGTGCATTGACCAGCCCATGCCCGTGTGGCACCCGCGTGGCCCACTCTCTTCCCATTGGTTTCTGTCCCTCACCACACCGTGGGTGCCCCATCCTTTGCGGCCCACATATCCGTCCTACATACCCGACTGATTGCGCCGCAAAGGGTGGGTTTACAAACTTCCAACCCTCACGTTCGAAGTGAGTATAAAATTCCCGCCATGCCCAAAGGACTGCGCCGCTGGTACGGAGGTGGCGACCTCCACTACATCACCTGTAGTTGTTACCGAACGCAGCCGTTTCTCGGCTCCGCGTTGCGCCGAGACCTGTTCTTGAAGATCTTTGAAGAAGTCCGGCAGAAATATGAATTCCAGGTGGTTGGCTACGTGGTCATGCCGGAGCACATTCATTTGCTCATCGGTGAGCCTGACGAAAGAAGCGTTGCCGTGACCATGCAGGTCCTAAAGCAACGCGTGGCACGCCGAAGCCTTGCCAGAGGCCGCTCTCGTTTCCCAGAAGACGCCACTCCGCCGCCCTTCTGGTATCCCCGCTCTTATGATTTCAACGTGTTCAGCCAGAAGAAAATCGCTGAAAAGCTGGACTACATTCACTGGAATCCAGTAAAGCGCGGTCTGGTTGCGTCACCGGAACAATGGCGATGGAGCAGTTACCGGTATTACGCTCTGGGAGAAAATGGGCCTGTAAAGATCGGCTGTTGACGATACCCACCCTTTGCGTCTGCCATCAGATATGTCATTCCACACTTGTTTCAGAGACGCAAAGGATGGGGCACCCACGGAGTGGTGGAGGAAAGAAACAACTAAGGAAGCTTGGGGCGGCTTTGCCCAACAAGGGCAAGATGAACTAACAAATAGTCAGCTTACCCAAATAACAGTGCGCCATTAAAGCAGTCCGTCCCTGTCAAAAGCGTAAATTATGTGACGGATCAAGTAAGTCAGGTGATGGAGCGTTACAAGAACCGATTTACCCTTGACAATTTCAGGCTCTCCGAACGCTACTTCAAAGGCGAAGTGCATATTCTCCTCCACTTCCTCTCTCGGAACGGTGTGGAGCTTGTCGCCATCTTTCAGAGGAAAGTGGACGATATGGGAGTCTGTGAGAAATGCTCGCCCATCGGGGACGGGATCGTCGGGGGAAAGCCCAAGAAATCTAGTGCCTATTTCTGCCCTCATGCTTGGAGCCATGCTATGGGACGGGTTCTGCGCTCCGACTGTAATCAGCAATCTGTGTTTGTCGATAATGTCAAGGCAATGGAGATGCCAGAAGATTTCTCCGCTACCTCCACCGTATGGTTCGATAGTGTCGTATAGCTTTTATAGCGTTATTCCCCATTCCCTCTATTTTTCTGTCGCGGGTGGTGATGTATTCCGTGGCGTCCTTAGCAATGGGAAAGTAGACATGGGTGAACGGGCCGGGCGAGGAGTTCCCAACGCAAACCAAATGGTGGGCCAAATGGTCGAGGGCACTCCTGAGATTATGAACCGCATCTCCGACAATGAGCGGGAGAGAGTCGGGAACATCTCTAGCACTACGGAGATAGTAGACGCGTTCTCCCGATTGCAGATCGTCCTCATGGAAAAAGGGATAGGGGTCTTCGGCCAAAAAGGCATCCCGCTCGGCCTGCACATCACGGATGTGCTTTTCGGCCCTTTCAACTTTTGAAAGCAGCTGTCCCATTAGCTGCCAAGGTGCTGACATATCAATTGGCTTTCCAGAAAGTCGCCTCAATACCTAGTTCATGCATTTCGAATTAACACTACAAGATTATGACAGATCACCTCGCAAAGAGTTTTTGTGCCGGAACCTAACCTACGCCTTTTTATATGGCCCTCGTACTGCATCTTGGATAGCGGCCTGCTTCTTGCGCATCTCGCTGTTTACCCGAGGGCGCATGTCAGGCGCGGGCGGGTGCTTCACCATGATAGGGTACGCTGCTTCGGCTTTTTCTTTGTGGCGAGAACGGCTGTACAGCCAGAAGAACAACACCGACACCGGAATCAGCGGCAGAGTAAGTATCGCGAGCACCAGAAAGGTGTCGCTGGTCGTCATGTGGACTAGCTTGACTCGACTCCCACGCCCCGACCCACGGCTCGCCCCACGCCTCCGCGCCGAACGCATGAACCTCCGTCTCGCTGCAAAGAAACCATCCATTATTTCAATCCCTTCACACTAAAACTTGAGATGTTCCTTGGCCTGGGTAGAGATGTACCTTCTCCGGTTGAGCGTACGACGCACACCATTGTGTGTCCTACGAACGGTTATCCTCCCGTTTAAACATTTTTGGTGCTTTTTGTTTTGAAGGTTTGTACAATCTTTTCAGACCCGGACTGCGGGCATGGAGGTGTAAAGTGGAAAAGCTTCTAACCAAGCTGATCTCTCACCTAGTGCAACAGTCCTGTTCGGCTAGGCTGTGCAGATAATCCGCAGGACTTTTGAAGTTTGAGCTTGGCGGCGTAAAGGCTCTGGATTATCTCTCTCGGTTACGCGTGACTGTGTGTCAGACGCATTAACTGAGGTTTCGGAACATTAGACGCTGTGGACACGTCATCCACACTCAGGTCGCGCTGGAAAGACGCAAACGGAATTCGTCGCCCGTAACCAGAGTTACTTGAGACTACGACGCGCGGGAAACGTCGGCCCGCTCCGAAATTTTCGGCAATGCTATCAGCTGACCTCCTAGCAATCGCCGTCGTCGGTGAGTTCGCCTCGTCAGCGTAAAAAGACAGAAATGAACCGCCGTTAAGGGAATTTCGAGTGATCCTCGAAGAACCCAAAAGGAAGTTCCTAGGGCCGGAGAGTGATCCTCTCTGGCCCTTTGGCCTTTTGACACAAAGCAATTTTCTTCCAGACATTGAACGTGATTTTCAAATCAGCGATTGGAATTTAGAGACGACAACTGACTAGGCGATGGCTCATCCTTTCTCCTGCTTTTTCTTTCCACCACCATACTCTGGGAGCCCTACCCTTTGCGGGCCCCCACGGTCGAGCGGTTGTTTGCCGCTTGCCCCATCCCTTGCCTCCGAGCGCACTTTTCTTTTTTCGCTCGCAGCAAAGGTAGGATTCAGTGGCCCACGGGGTGGAGCAGGCCTGCCTGCGGTAAGGCCGATAAAGAAACCGGCTTTAGCCGCTGAGGTACCGGATCCAGGCTGCCTCGAAATGAAGGATGCGCCGAGCTGTATGGATACTCCTCCGCCGTCCGGACTAGGCGCCGCTTGACCGGATTCTGCCAGATGTAGTCTTTGAACTTTGCATACTCAAGTGGGTCTCTCACTCGACGATCAACGAAACTGGGCTGCCAGACTGAAAGGCTTGCTCCACCCCGTGCCCCCTGGTCTCTTTTTTCATTCCTGTAGGCCGCCAAGCATTACAATTTCCGTAGCAAAACCATCATCTGCAAGCCCGGAGTCGCCATGACCAAAGACGAGATCGTCAAAAAGCATAAGCAGTATCTCTTCCCTTCCGTCTTTACGTATTACTCTGATCCGCTGGTGACTGACCGTGCCAGCATGCAGCACCTGTGGGACGTGGAGGGAAACAAGTACCTGGATTTCTTTGGCGGGATTGTGACCATCTCCGTGGGGCATGCCAATCCGCGCGTGACCAGCAAGATCAAGGCGCAGGTGGACCGGCTGCAGCATGCGTCGACGGTTTTCCCGAATGAAGCGGTGGTGGCGCTGGCGGAAAAGATTGCGCAGATCACTCCGGGCGAGATCAGCCAGAGTTTTTTTACCAACAGCGGCACTGAGGCCAATGAATACGCCGTGCAGCTGGCGCGCATGTTTACCGGACGTTTTGAGATTGTTGCGCTGCGCCACGGCTACAGCGGCCGCTCGCAGATGGCGCAGTCGATGACGGCGCACAGCACCTGGCGGAAATCGCTGCCGGTACCGGCGCCGGGCGTGGTGCATGCCATGAATGCGTATTGCTATCGCTGCCCGCTGGGCAAGACTTACCCCAGTTGCGAGGTGGCTTGCGCGAAGGACGTTGAAGCAGTGATCCAGACTTCGACCTCCGGGCAGATTGCTGCATTCCTGGCTGAGCCGATTCAGGGCGTGGGCGGATTCATTACGCCGCCGAAGGAATATTTCAAGATTGTTTTCAAGATTGTGAAGGATTATGGCGGGCTGTTTATTGCCGACGAAGTGCAGACCGGCTGGGGACGCACCGGCAAACGCTGGTTCGGAATTGAACAATGGGAAGTGACGCCGGACATTATTACCGCCGCAAAAGGGCTGGGCAACGGAGTGCCGATTGGTTTGACGGCGACGCGTCCGGAGATTGCCGCCAGCTTTAAGGGCTTGCACATTTCGACGTTCGGCGGAAATCCTGTGACCTCAGTGGCGGCCAAGGCCACGATTGATGTGATTGAAGAAGACCGCCTGATGGATAACGCTGACACGGTTGGCCGCTACTTTCGCGATGGGCTTGAGGCGCTGAAAGAAAAACATGACATCATTGGCGACGTCCGCGGCATGGGCCTGTTGCAGGCGATTGAGCTGGTAAAAAATCGCGCGACCAAAGAGCCTGCGCCGGAAGCTACGAACCAGTTCATGGAGAACTGCCGCAAAGGCGGCTTGATTGTGGGCAAAGGCGGCTTTTACGGAAATGTGATTCGCACGTCGCCACCGCTGAATATTTCCAAAGGCTGATGTGGATGAAGCCATCCGCATCATGGACCAGGCATTCACGGCGATGTCACCGCAGATGGCTGGCGCGGGAGCCAGAAGCTAGGACAATCCGCTCAGGCGGAAGAAGTTAATGGTCTTTGAAAACTTAGGCAACTGGCAGCTGGCCAAAGGCTAATCGCCCATGGCTGCTTGCGTATCGATGCGCGCCAGTCCGGAGCCGTGGGCCGCTACCTGGGAGAAGGCTGCTGCGGCCGCAGGCACCGGATGCTCCCAGTCATAACCTTCTTCGCCGTGCTGCGTGATATCAAGACCCTGAATCTCATGGTCTTCCGGCACGCGCAGACCAATGACTGCGTCAACGAGTTTCAAGATGACCACCGTTCCCACTACCGCCAAAGTAGCGGCAATCCCAACGCCGATTGCCTGGTTCACGAACTGATGCGTGTTCCCTTCCAACGCGCCGGAAGCAAGCACGCGTCCGCTGGCATCTTTGAAGATCGGATTCACTGCGCTGCTGGCGAATACGCCCGTGAGCAGCGCGCCCAGAGTTCCGCCTGCGCCATGAATGCCGAAGGCGTCGAGCGAATCGTCATAACCGAAGCGCGCTTTCACATGCGCAACCATCAGATAGCAGAAGACGCCGGCGATTGCGCCAATGCCAAGAGCGGCCATCGGCGTAACAAAACCTGCTGCGGGCGTAATGGCGACAAGTCCCGCGACTGCGCCGGAAATCGCGCCCAGCGCACTGGGCTTGCCGTTGCGAAGCCACTCGGCAGCCACCCATCCAATGACGGCCGCAGCGGCGGCGAAGTGTGTGGCCACAAAAGCGCTGGTAGCCAGACTGCCCGCGCTCAGCGCACTGCCGGCATTGAACCCGAACCATCCTACCCAGAGCAGACATGCGCCGATAAAACTCAGCACCATGCTGTGCGGAGGCATGGCCTGCCGTGGATAGCCGATGCGATGGCCAAGATAGAGCGCGCAAACGAGCGCGGAAACTCCGGACGTGACGTGAACCACGGTGCCGCCGGCAAAGTCGAGCATGGGGAACCGTCCGCCCAGCGCGGCGTTCAGCAAGCCGCCTTTACCCCAGACCATGTGTGCCATTGGGCTATAAACAATGGCCGACCACAGCACCATGAAAACCACCATGGCGCTGAACTTCATCCGCTCAGCAAAAGCTCCCGTAATCAGCGCAGGCGTGATGATGGCAAACATCAGCTGGTAGATCATGAAGGTTTGCGCCGGAATAGTTGCAGCGTAATCGGGATCAGGTTGCGCGCCCACGCCATGCAGAAAAAGATTATGCAATCCGCCGATAAAGCTGTTGCCTTCGCCAAAAGACAAACTGTAGCCCACGATGGCCCACACGACGGTCACCACGGCCATCAAGGCAAAGCTCTGCATCATGGTGGCCAGCACGTTTTTCTTGCGCACCAGGCCGCCATAAAAAAGCGCCAGCCCCGGGCCAGTCATCAACAGGACGAGTGCCGAGCTCATCAGCATCCAGGCATTGTCGGCGGAGCCTTTGGAGTCGGCAATTTGTTGTTCCAGTTTGGCGATGCGGTCGCTTTGCGCGTCCGAGTGTGTGGGCACAGCAGACTGCGCCAGCAAAACAAGGGGCGAGCACAAGAGAAACACAGCCAACAAACAGCGCAGGAACTTTGACATAGTGTTGTTCAGCTCCGGGGCCGCGAAGGAATCGGCTTGGTAAACACTCTAGCGAGCATGCGTCGCAGAGGGAAATCGAAAAATTTTATGGACGCTATAAGATGTTTGATCTTGCAAGAAGCTGATTCATGAAATGCGAATTGACGTGTGAGCGGCAGAAACCAGATTACAGCCGAGTCGCTTGATATCGGCTGACAATCTTGTTGACTACTGCCAGCCAATGGGTCCGGGAACTTACTTTCGGCTGTTTTTTGGGAAGTTCTCTTTGCGAAATAAATTAGAATTCACTAATGTTATTCAGATAGTAAACTTGCCAGTAGACAATTCCGGCGCGCGTGCGGTTAGTATTTATCCATTATGCTAGTTGAGGTATTTGATTTGCGCCGACGCAAGCCGCACGCCGCTGAACCAGACCGCCTTCTCGACCACTTGAACAAGGTCGAGCTAGGATTTACAGAAATGGATCGGCGATTCAAAGAAAAACGCAGACTTATTCCGTCTCGATCCGCTGGGCGCCATGCGTGCCGCCGGGCTGAATCTTGAAGATGACATCATGCTTGAACTTGAAATGATTACCAAGTCCATTGCCAAAAAACTGGAGTGAGATTATTGGCGGCATAATTTGAAATGTCGGGCTATTTTTTCCGAGCATACATTCGCATGCGCGGCATCAAGGAAAATCGTAAGCGGCCCCGAGTTCACTAACGCTTCAACGGAAACGATTCGGCTACGTTGGGCAGACCTTCCACGCGCCCTTCGACGATTGCCTGAAATTCTTGCAGCAGTTCGCTGTGGAGCAATGTATTGCTGCCCAGCACTTCACGGCTATCGATATTGAATGGCCCGCCGGTGAAGTTAGTGACAGTGCCGCCCGCCTCTTGCACCAGCAGAACGCCCGCAGCTGTATCCCATGAGTTGAGATTGAATTCCCAGTAGGCGTCATAGCGTCCGCAAGCCAGGTAACAAAGATCAAGCGCCGCCGATCCGGCACGGCGCACGCCATGCGAACGCAGCGTGATCTGGTGATAAAAGTGGATATTGGGATTCTTGTGGCGTTTGTGGCTGGGAAAGCCTGTAGCCACCAGACTCTCTTTTAGCTTTGCCACAGAGGAGACGTGAATCGCGCGACCGTTCAGGAATGAGCCGCCATTTTTTTCCGCCGCAAACATTTCATCGCGAGAAGGATCATAGACCACTCCTGCGATTCTCTCCCCTTTATATTCCAGCGCCATGGAAACGCAAAACACCGGATAGCCGTGAGCAAAGTTCGTGGTGCCGTCCAAAGGATCAATGTGCCAGCGGAAATCGCTGCCGGTTTCCCGGCGGCTGCCTTCTTCGCCAATCAGATCATGCTCAGGCCACTGCTCGCTGATACGTTCGACAATCAATTTTTCTGAAGCGCGATCAGCCTTGGTCACCAGATCGGCATCGCCCTTATACTCGATGGAAACTTTGCCGAAAAATGACATAAGCAGCGCACCGGCCTGGCGGGCCAGTTCCTGCATGGGATGGATGTAGGTTTCTCCGCGTGGCATCAGCGGGCGCGGCGCCCGGTATCTTCCGCAATGTACATGATCTCGTGCTTGAAGATGAACAAATTGGGCGAGCCTTCGCGGGTGAGCCGGACCATACCTACATCATAATATTCAATCCAACCGTGCAAGGCTTCTCCGCAGACGAGTTTAACCGTGACCGGTGTCTGCTTCTCACCCAGGGCTTTCAGGTAAGAGGATTCCATTCCCGTATCATCCGGGGGCGGTGTTTTGGTGGTCCTTTTGGCAAAGGCTGGGGCAGCGGCACGGAACGACATGCCCAATATTGTAGCGTAAAGGGTCCCAGAAGTCGCCGAAAAAACAGTTACGAACGGCGCTCAGCAGTCAGCAAGCAAAGACTTAACCACGAAGGACGCCAAGGCCGCAAAGAAATTCCAAGGTTGTTTCCGTTTTCTTCGCGCTCTTTGCGACCTTTGCGGTAAGCCGTACTGGCTCATTGCTGACTGCTGAATGCTGAGTGCCTAACTGCTATCTTGCCGGCGCCGTGTAATATCCCGCCCGATGCCGGACCTGATAGGCCTGTCCTTCCGGATCTTTTTTGTTAAGTTGCACCTGGATTCTCCGAAAAGGCGAATCTGAAATCTTTCGCGTCGGATAAAACGCCAACAGATATTGCGTGCGCAATTCGTCGCTGATTTTGCGGAAGGCGTCATCCAGTTGTTGCTGGCCTTCAGCGTAATAATATTTGCCGCCGGTATCTTTGGAAATCTGAATCAGCGCATGTTCGCCGCCCAGGTTGCGCCCTGCATCGGCCTCCACCGGGACAACAATAATGCTATAGACAATTGCTTCCGCCTGCTGCGCGCGCCGCAACGCGCCGTTATAGTCGGCTTTGCTGGTGGTATCGCCGCCGTCAGTAATCAGCACCAGCACCTTGCGGCCTTCGCGGTCCAGCAGGGACTCTGAGCAGAGAAAAATCGCGTCGTATATGGAAGTTCCTGGTCCTGTGCGCAAGTTGTCAATGCCTCGCTCAATGGTTCTCAGGTCAGAAGTAAAGCGCGTTATTTGGTCGATGTTCTCGGTCACTTGAAAAACCGAGAGGCGGTCTTCGTTCCGCAGGATGGAATGGACGAACCTGCGTGCTGAAGAAGTTTCAAGCTTGAAGTCGCGCATGGTGCTTGGGCTAGTGTCAATGGCCAGCGCAATGCTTAAAGGGATAGCGGATTCCTTCTCAAAGACTTTGATCGTCTGCGGAATGCCATCTTCCAGCAGTTGGAAATCGTCTTTGGTCAGGTCGGCCACCGGAGCGCCACGCGAATCTGTCACGGTAGTAAAGACGTTCACCAACCGCACATTCACGCGGAAGGTGGGTTCATCTTTTTGCGATTGTGATCCCGGCGGGATACGATCTCCCTTTTGCGGGTCCTGCGCTACGGCGTGTACGCCCCATATACCGAGCAGGCAGAAAATCAGGCAAGCCAGACTGAACCACGGCGGCAAAGCGCGAGTTCGATTCATAGTTATCAGCAGGTATTCTGGAAAACTTAGATGCAAACCGCGGTAAAGAGTTATGTATTTACTCGGATTTCTTCAGGAAAAGGCTCACCATCGGCCCATACAGCGCCATCCTCAAAGTACTCCTTTTTCCAGATAGGGACGGTCTTTTTCAGCGTATCAATGAGCCAGCGGCAAGCCTCAAAAGCAGCCACGCGATGCGCAGACGCAACCCCGATGAGCACGCTGGTTTCGCCAATTTCCAACCTGCCGAGCCGATGGACTAGGCAAACATCGCGGACCTTAAATTGATCCAGAGCCGCTTGCGCCAGCCTTTCCATCTCGTTTAAAGCCATTGATTCGTAGGCTTCGTAATCCAAATACAAAGTACGCCGGCCGCGCGTATTATTGCGCACAATTCCGTCAAAAAATAATGCCGACCCATCTTCCGCACGTTCCAGGTTCTTTCTAATTACCTGAATATCAATGGGTTGGCGCACAATAGCACAATGCGCGGACTGGAGTTCCGCGGCTTTGGATTTACCGCCGCTCACCGGAGGCAGCAGGCCAACCTCATCGCCTTCTTTGAGCAGTGCCTCGCCCTGCGCATATTCCTGGTTGATGGAGCATGCAATCGATTTGGTCAAGCCCTGAAACTTGGGATAGTGGATGGAATAATGGTCCATCACCGCTGAGAGCGGGGCGCCGGATTCCAGGTCCAGAGACTCCTCCTGCCTGCCAACAATATCTTTGAGCTGCCCGAATAGCAGCACCTTAACACGCATGAAATAAGAATAGCGGAAACCCTGCCCGGCTGGCTCAATAGTTTTTTTTCAGCTCTCAAGGGTTGACCTGTTTTATTGGAGGGTTAAGTTGAGCCGCTTTGTGGTCGTGAGCCGAGGCGCAGCCGAGCGGGAGACCGAAGGCGAAATCCTGAGAGCGAAGCGCCAGGATCTCTCCAGCAAACTTTAAGTTTTGTTTAGTGTGACGAGTAGCACTATCTCGTGAAACTTTTATGCGTCTAATAACGTATTAGCCATTAAGGCTAACGCACAGTTTACGAACTCATCCGGAGTGGTTTCACGCACTGCTCCGGAAATTTTTTTGCCTCGGGATGAAGTGCATCAACGCCGTTGCCGGCGCGTCTTACGGAACGGCGATCCCCATGTTTCGCGTCATTTGCAAAGCGGCGGTGCGGAACTCGCCGGAATCTGAAGTGAAAGAAGCCTTCCCGCCGGAATAAGCTGCCACCTGCTCCAGCAGCGCCCGCTCTGACGCGCCGTCCGCGTTGACTCCAATGCAATCAATACGCACGCCGGCTACCTGGCTGCGGAAGGTGAGACTGTCTGAGCTGGTTCGTTCACTGCGTCCGTCCGAGATAACGAGCAGAACGCGGTTGCTGTTCCTGCCGATTCGCTTCAGGTGTCCAGCGGCAAACGCAATTCCAGAGATCAGCGCCTTACCTTGCTTTGGGCGGATTTGGCCGAGTGCCTCTTCCAAAAGCTTGTCATCGGCCGTGAGGTCCTGCTCAAAGTCGAGCTGATCACTGAAAACCAGGATGCAGGCTTCATCATTCGTCCGTAAATTTCTCACAATGTCCCTTAACGTGGCGATAATCGCTTGCCGGTTCTGGCTGGTCAGCAGCGATGTCTCTATCAAAATGCCCAGTGACACCGCTTCAGATGGCGCGGCTATTACTTTGACGCGATTTGCCGGAGCATTCGGCGCAGCGCTTTCATGCGACGGCGGCTCATGCAAGGTATCTTCAAAACCAAAAGGCGTTTTCTTCTTTCCGGAAGACTTCTCCCTGCTGGACGCTTCGGTCGTCTCAGTTCGCTTAGCAGAGCTTGGATTGTTGGAGGGACTTGCGGTGTTGGCGGCAACAGAAGCCTTGCCGGATGGGCGCGAACTGGGATTGGTTGATGCTGCAACTGTGTTAGAGGACGGCTTGCCGGTTTCCGGGTTTGGCGGCGCGTCCAAAGCCGCGGCGCTGGCCTGATAGCGCTGCCAGCCCTCAGCTTTTCCGCCATCTTTTACATAGGCTCGCCACGCATAATTGGCGATCTCCTGCCCCTGTGGAGTTCCTCCGGTCAGATCGGCAGCCCGCGCCAGGTACCAGTAGCCGCGATACTGATCGCGATTTTTTCCGTTCAGCAAAGCCAGCCCCATGCCGTAGACCAATTGGGCATTGTTGGGATCGCTTGTGACCGCTTGTTCCAAAGCCATCCGCGCCTGCGGATAATCTTCAATCGCCAGATAGCTCAAACCAACAGCCCCGTTGAGCATGATGGCCACTTGCTGCTTGAGCATTTGAAAATTTCTATCCAGCATGCCTTCAGGCTTGCCCAGCTGATTAAGGCTGCTCATGGCTGAATTCAACTGTGCCAGCCTGTTCGCTGCCGCATCTTTATTGCGGGAAGCGGACGACATGTCTTGATTGAGCACCGCAACAGCAAGCGGATTGCCGGGTGAGATGGCCAACAATTCTTTTGCTCTCTGCGTGCTCTGTGACTGATGCCCCAAACGGAGATGGTCCCAGACAAGAAATTCCAGCGCGTCAGTTTTCAACTTGCTCCCGCCTGCCATTGAGAGATACCGATCCATTGCGGTGACGCGCTCTGAGATAGTCGATTGCTTAATGGCGTCAGCATAGGCGCTGATGCTGCTTCCGGCAGATTGAACTTGTGCAATGCAAGAAATTCCGGCAAGCGAGATGACCAGGATAAAGCACAATTCAAACCACGCCCGCGGTAATTTCAGCCACTCTGGAAAGGCAGAGCGGTATCCGGAATTTGTGCGGTGCGACATGGGTTCCTCGGGAATGGTGTGTATCTGCTGGTTGGATGCTTATAGCTGTGCTGCTGCTGGCCGGAAACTCACCTAGATCGAGGGTTAGGTAGAGAAAAATGCCGCAAAGAAAAAAGGGCAGGGATCGCTTCCTGCCCCTTCCCATCCGGCTTTCGAATAAAAGAAAAACTGCTTCAGCTCAGACGTTACTCAAGAGCCTGGAGGGCAGGCCTTTTGACCTGCACGACGGATCGGAAGGCTGGGAAGCCCGATCCGCTGGGCCGTAGCCCGGCTTTTTCCAGCGCCCCTTTCAGGCCGCCAAAATGCTTGTACAGCGCTTCTTCGGAGATGCGCAGCCGCCGCAGATCTCGCCGGCTGGGATTGTGTTTGAGGTTCCTGGCACACGAACGGATGGCTTGGAGGATTTCTACTCGGGACATGGCTTTATCTCCTGGGAGGGGTTTTCAGGAAAAAATTGGGCACTGCTTGCTGACAAAACTACGGGAGTTTTTGGGCTACCTGCGTGCTGCTGGGGCCTTTAGGACTGGAATTCCAAAGTCTGATAACAGTACATTGGCTTTATTATCGGCTAAACTGTTGATTGCTAAGGGCCAATTACCAAATTCCAAGTACCGTCTTCGAGCGAAACTACAGAGCCAATATAGCAAATACAGGACGAACAAAGCAAGCGAAAAATGCGCCGACCACGGCGGTCACAGAACCCTTCCGCGGAATACACATGTGTCGGTCGATTAGACGCTTAGGTTCGTATCAGGGTACTGCTTCAGCGGGGCCGTCAGACAGCTAAAAGAGCTGGGCTTTGGGCCCCTGGGGCTTCTTCCTGACGAACTTGGTTTCGCCGCTAGACAAAGTTGGGAAGCAAGTCTCACATAGCAGCATCTCGTGTTGTCTCACCTTCAGAAATCATGCCTTCGAAAACAAGTTGGCCTATCTTGAGTCGCCCTTTTCTTCTGGTCTGAGCGACTGCCTGCTTTATAGCCTTTGCCCTAGGAGGTTCGATCCTGACTGTCGCATTGATCTTATATCCTGTTCCGTGTCGCTCGATTGATCTAACGTGCACCCGAAGATCCTCCGGCTCACCCATTGGACCAAACCGGGGCGGCTTGCGTACCGACACCTTGCGCAGCTTTCGCTCAAGACGAGCGAAATAAGTGCCGGCATGCTTACGTACTTGGTCTTCAGTTGCTGACGGCTCGCTCACGTGTCCAACCAGATACAAGGAGTAGTGCTTCTTGCCGCTCCCATACTTGCTCGTTATTCTGCGAGCTTCCGAATCTAAAAACTGTTCGCGGCGATCTCGTGGACTCTCGATCCAACCTATTGCCATATCGTGAATCTCGTCAGACAAGTCGGATCGTCTCTTTTTAGGCAACCGCACGCCCGCTTCTGTTAATACCTTGCGCAAATTCTCCTTCAAATCATCGCCCACTCACTTCTCTCCTTAGAACGAAATCGATAGAACGAAATCGATGCTTGCGGATCACTCCGTTGTCAGATTCCACCAAGTATTTGAATAAATCGCAGGTCCCACCTTCGCACGATATCATCGAGACTAATATCAGTGCGTCCCAGTTCGAGCGCGCGTGCTAGCAAGAGCCTGTCAATATTGTATTTTCTCTTCAGCTCTTCAATTTCATCCGGGCTTGCTGGCCGGGGGATCGGGTTGTCCAGGGTCATTTGTCGGGTTCCTCTCTTCGCTCGCTTCTTTTTTATCTCGTTGCGGTGCGTTTGTTTCGTGCAGGCTATCGTTTGCGCCAAGTCCCGTTTTAGGATCTCTTAGTAACTCCTCTTGAAACTCAATCATTGCTTTTAGAATCTTTTTGGTGGCGTGCCCACCCCTCGCGTCGCGCGCCATCGAAGTAATTGCAAACTCAAATTCCTTTTCTCTTAGGGCTGTTACAGCTGTCCGGGAGATGACCACACCGAGAAGTGCAGGGATTGTAAGCCAACCAAAAAAAGCCACAAGCCATCCCATCACTCGAATCGGGATGCAAGAGCTGGCAAGAGCGGATTTTGGTGAATCCAAAGTCATCAGAATTGAAAGTGATGTCTCTACTCCGTGGCCCAAGGAAGCGATAGTGTTGCCACCCGGAGTTGCGAGACTCAAAATGGCTGCCAGCAGTGCGCAAAGGGTAAAACCGACGACGACAAACCAATGCGCGTGTTCAATGACAGTATTTAACGTGCGGCGCATAGAACTTTCTTATTAGGGGGCCGGACAATTATACAGAAAAATTCCTATAACATGTATAGCTGCTCCTGCGATTCTTACCTCTAAAGACCATGCAGTTGCAGTATTAGAGTTTTTTTAGTTAGAAGATTTGGATATTTAAAGAATTCGGATACTTTAGAATACGGGTACTGACGAGCTAGCTATTTTGGGGATTGGGTTCCTGAGGAGAGGTGTCTCATGGGAGATCGCAGCAAAACGGCTCGTGAAAAACTTTGGAATAATATATATCGCGGTGCACGCGATCAATACTCACATGCGCAAGCCAAATCTTTGGCCGATCAAGCTCTGAATGCCCTTGGCGAAATCTTAAATGATGTCACGAAAGCAAATCGTTCCCGGGCAAGGAAGCGAAAACCGAGTCCTTAGATCCTGGTCAGGCCGGGTGAATTAAAATCATCAGTAAGTGTGCCTGAGCAACGACGAACATCAGGGCGCGATCACGAAACCGGGCACGAGTTTACTCATGCCGTCCAGCGCAATAAAAGAACAATTCCTTGCTGCCGCAGGCCCCTCGCGGAACGAAGTGGAGCGAGATAAACAAAAGCCGCAGCGAAGCGGAGCGACCAGGAAAAAGCCGCGATAAGAAGCAAACGCGGCGCTTATTCATGGCGCCGGAACGAGCGGCGTCGGCGTGGGCGGCCCATCGGCGTTCCAGATATCGATAGCGGCTTTCCACGATCCATCTGCTTGCTTTTTCCAAACCACCACGCCATTGGTATGTTCTGTAACGAGCTTGTGATCGGGAGTTCTGAATGTGAACACGTCACTTCCGGTCGAGTAGGCCATGTCACCCGACGCAGCCACGACTACCTTGTCAGTCTTCCAGTCGATGGAGAAATCCGGCGAAGCAAAGGCCCCGGCCACATAGGCCCGAATGGCTTGCTTGCCGACGATGGGAGCAGCTTCAGGAGGAAGAATGGTGGCATCATCAGACCAGAATGCAGCGGATTTTTCCGCGTCCCTGCTCTTCGCGGCAGCCAGCCACCGCGCATCCGTGGCGCGAATGGTGGATTCCACCTCACCCACATTTACCGCCGGTTGGGCCGATTGCGCCTGCTGGGAGCATCCCAACAGCACTGTGGCGAGCAGAAGTGAAAGTGCCATACAGAAATGTTTGAGTGCCATGGTTGCTCCAATCTTTGATCGCCGCGCGTCCCGACGTCAGGCAAGGAGAGTAACACAGGCCAGCTCATACGCAGGCGAGGGGCGCTCACGTTTGATGCGGGCGACCGACGACCTACCTGATCACCCCAGACGCAATGAAATCGTGCATCCAGTCCTGCTTGTAGCCCTTCTGGCGCAGATGCGTCGAGAGCTGGGCCCAGTGCCGGACGCCGTGCAGCAGCGCATGAATAAAGATCTTCCGTCGGCTGGCGGTGAGTTCTCCGGCTGAGCGCGTGGGAAACGTGAGCGTGCCGTCCCAGTCAGAATCATTGGCGGCGATGGCGAAGCTGCGCAGGTCTTCAAAGCTTTTGCGGGAGAGCGCAAACAGCTCTTCACCGGGCTTGCCCTCGAGCGATTCATACTCGGTGATCGGCATGTTCAGCAGGCGCTCGGCGTAGCGCATCTGCACGGCCACGATGTGCAGCACCACCTCGCGCACCGTCTTGGTCCCGGCAATGTCGCACGGCAGTTCCAGTGCGTCAGGATGTTGCTTGAAGAAGTCGCGCCAGTGATTGCTTTCTTCCGCGCAGTAATCCAGAAGTTCGCCGAAGCTCAGTCCGCGCATGTGGAGGCTCCTCAGAAGGAAATATACCAATTTACTGAAATCACGCGGGGCTAAAAATGGTGGGGAGATCGCGACTAAAAATTAAAAGGACACGGCTTCCGGGTCCGTGCCCTTTAATTTGTCATTCGATCTGACGGATGAAATTGCCTCGTTAACTAAAAGAGTCAAAATCCGCCCGAAAAATATAAGGAATCACAGGAAAATTGCCGAATTTTTCTGGCCATACCCAGAACTGCTTGTCTTACAGTAAGTTGCAGACCATTGAGGAACCATGATGGTTGACAGCGCGAGGCGAACTTCATCAACTCCGGTGCGCTAAATCGCTATAATCAAAGCGATGGTTCGTGACGGGATCTATTACGCCCTGGGGATGGCTGTGGTTGCCGCCGCGATTGGCTGGCTCACGCACTCGTTCTCTCTTGCCGGCTTCGCCTGTTTTGCTGGGAGCTTTCTTCCTCTGGTTTTTCCGCGATCCAGAGCGCGCCATTCCTGGCGGTGACGGCCTTGTCGTCTCGCCCGCCGATGGGAAGGTTACGTCCGTAGAGGCTACCCAGCTCAACGGCGCGCCCTGCACGCGCATCAGCATCTTTTTAAATGTATTCGATGTCCACGTGAACCGCTCGCCCATTACCGGCGTGATCAAGAGCGCGGTTTATAAGAAAGGCCAGTTTGGTAATGCCATGGCGCCACACTCATCGGACGACAACGAGCAGAACACCGTCACCCTGGAAGGCGATGGGATGACCGTGGTCTTCAAGCAGATTGCCGGCTTGCTGGCGCGACGCATTGTGTTCAATCACAAGCCGGGTGAAAAACTGGCGCGTGGACAGCGCGTGGGGCTGATCAAGTTTGGCTCGCGTACAGACGTGATTTTTCCCCAGCCGGCAGAGATCAGCGTGAAGCTGGGTGATCGAGTAAAAGGAGGCGAAAGCATTCTGGCGAAAGTGCGACTTCGCGCAAATCGCCAACCTCACCCAAGCGGGAAAATACAGGGGCCTTCCGATGAAAATGCCTTCTCCCATGCGGCGATGGGAAGACCAGCTTCCGCCGGTGGGAAAAAACCGCATGCGCAAAGGCATGTACATTCTGCCGTCTTTGTTTACCGCTGCAAATATCGGCGCAGGCTATTACGCGCTGAGCCAGACGTTGCAGGGCACAGCGCAGGAATTCTGGCACTTTGATCACGCTGCCATGGCGATTGGCGTGGCCGTGGTGGCTGACGGTCTTGATGGCCGCATTGCTCGCATGACCAATACCACCAGCGACTTTGGCCGCGAATTTGATTCCCTGGCGGACGTGATCACGTTTGGCGTGGCTCCGGCGTTGCTGGCCTGGATGTGGGGCTTTGGGCTGCTGCCGGATCGCGGATTTCCCGCAGTGCATGACAAGATGGTGCAGCTGGGGCTGATCGCAACATTTATTTTTCTGGTGGCAGGCGCAAGCCGGTTGGCGCGATTCAATATTCAAGTCAACCCGCAGCCTTCCAATCCCGGGCGGCCAGGAAGAAAATATTTCGTGGGCTTGCCCATTCCTGCCGGCGCCGGCGTGGTTGCTGCGACCATCCATCTTGGTGCGTGGATATCCGATTCTGTGGCCGCAACTTGCGCCGCTGTGGTTTGCTCTTCTGATCGCCGTCGGCTTTCTGATGGTGAGTACATGGCGCTTTTACAGTTTTAAGGACCTTAACCTGCGCAATCGGCATCCGTTCCAGATCTTTATTCTTATCTGCGGATTCCTTGGGCTGCTGGTGGCTTTCCACCATTACATGCTGTTCATTGTGGCCATTTCATACGCGATGAGCGGAGTGATCACGCGGCTCTCTTACGTCTTCAAGCGCAAGCCGCCGGAGCCTGACCACGGATATAATGAGGCTCCAGAGCCCAGATGAAAACTGAGACACAGAACCTCTTCCGCGTGGCGATTGTTGGCGCCGCTTCACTCAAAGGCAAAGAACTCAAGGACGTGCTGGAAGAACGCAACTTTCCTGCCGCGGAAATCAAGTTGCTGGATGACGATGAGTCATTGGGCCAGCTGGAGCGCGTCCAGGATGAAGTGGCGGTGGTGCAGCCCGTGGGTCGCGACGAGCTGGCGCAGATGGACTTCACGTTCTTCGCTTCAGATGAAGATTTCACCCGCAAAAATTGGAAGCTGGCGCGTGAAGCCGGCAGCGCGATTGTCGATATGTCATACGCGCTGGAAAATGAGAACGGCGTTCCGGTAAGCGCGCCCTGGATTGAACGCGAACTGGGCGAGCTCACGCAGTTCACGCTGGAATCGAGCTCCATAGTTACGGCTCATCCTGCGGCGGTGGCGCTGGCGCTGCTGCTGCTGCGCGCAAAAAAAGCTGGGGCCATCCGCAACAGCATTGCAACCATCTTTCAGCCGGTATCTGAGCGCGGCCGCCAGGGCATGGACGAGCTTCACGAGCAAACCGTAAATCTTCTCTCGTTCCAGCAAATGCCCACGTCGGTATTTGATTCGCAAGTTGCGTTCAACATGCTGGACCGTTATGGCCGCTCTTCTGCACGACCGTTGGAAGCTACCGAACGCCGCATTGCTGCGCATCTGCGCAAGCTGTTGGGCGTCCATGCGCCCATGCCTGCCATGACGCTGGTACAGGCTCCGGTGTTTCACGCGCATACTTTTTCCATCTACATTGAGATGGCCGAACCCATGGCCATTGGCGATTTCGCTCGCAGCCTGGTGGGTGAGCATGTGCAGATTGCGCGCTCGCCGGAAGATTCTCCCAGCAACGTAAACGTCGCGGGCAAGGACGAGATCATGGTCGCCGTGCGGCGTGATGTGGTCCATGAAAACGGCTTCTGGCTCTGGGCCGCCGTGGATAATCTTCGCCTGGCCGCGCTCACCGCAGCCGACTGCGCCACTGCGCTGGCCGCTGTGCGGCCGCATGGAAAAGTTCAGTGAGGTTGGCGCTTCACATTTTCTTGCTGGCGGCCATGGCCTTCACGATCGCTGGCTGCGGCTATCACACCGCCGGACACGCCACGCGCATTCCTGCCAGCGTGCGCACCATCGCCGTGCCGGTATTCGTCAATCAGACGCAGACCTACCGCATTGAGCAGATACTCACGCGCGATGTTGTCCGCGAATTTCTTGCGCGCACGCATTATCAGATCGCCAATGACGCCGGCAAGTCTGCCGACGCCGTGCTGAAAGGCACCGTCGTCTCCGCGCAGGCTGCGCCGCTCACTTATGACGCGCAGACCGGACGCATCTCCAGCGCCGTGGTTACGGTGTCGATGAAAGTTTCGCTCGTCGATCACAACGGGCACACGTTTTTTGAGAACCAGAATTACACGTTCCGGCAGCAGTACCAGGTGTCGCGTGAAGTCACCAGCTTTTTTGAGGAAGAGACTCCGGCGCTGCAGCGCATGTCGCAGGACTTTGCCCGCACCCTGGTCGGCGACATTCTGGAGGCCTTCTGATGCCGGGACCACCGCCCCATCACGCGAAAGACGCGCGCGCCGGGGGCTCCGGCCGTAGTTTTGCTCCGGCAGAAAAGTTCGCGTCGGAAGTTGCGGGCCGCAAGCTTCGCCCGGCGTATGTGCTCATCGGCGATGAAGTTTTCTTTCGCGACCAATGCCGCCAGGCGCTCTTGCAGCACCTTGTCCCCGCCGATATGCGCGACTTCAGCCTGCACGATCTTGATCTGGCGCAGGTGAGCGTTGCGGAAGTGCTGGACCGCGCGCGCACGCCGTCGCTCATGGCGCCGTTTCAGGTCTTCTTTGTTCGCGGCGTCAAAGAGCTTTACGGGCGCGGCTCGCACGCCGATGAATTCGCCGCCATTGAAGCCTACATGAAAGATCCCAACCCGGACGCGGTGATCATCTTTATCGCTGACCACATCAGCATTCCCGCCGACGTCCGCCGCATGGAGATGCAGGACAAAGACCGCTATGAGCGCATCCGTGAAACGCTGGGCGAATATTGCGGCATTGTGGAGCTGGCGCGCGTGGAAGAAGCCGACGGCATGCGCTGGATCATCGACCAGGCGCAGAAAGAAAACGTAAAAGTTGATCAGGACGCCGCCCGCGAATTGATTGACGCCCTGGGCGCGGACATGATGCTCGTGAGCCATGAGCTGGAAAAACTGATTCTCTATGTCGCCGAGAAAAAGCACATCACGCTGGGCGACGTGGAGACCATGGTGCTGGCCGCAAAGCAGCGTTCCTTATACGAACTTACTGACGCCATCTCCGCCCGCGACAAAACCCGCGCGCTCAGCGTGCTGGACGCGCTGCTCTCCACCAGTGAAGGCGATGACGCCGCCATCGGCCACCTTTATATGCTGGCCCGCACCTTCCGCCAGATGCTGGTGATTCTGGAAAAGAACGTCCGCGACTCACGCGCTATCTGGCAGGCGCTGTGGCAGGGCTTCCGCCTGCCTCCCTTTGCCGCGGAAGACGTGATCCGCCAGGCCCGCCGCTATAAATCCCGCCGCGACCTCACCCGCGCTCTCAAGCTGATCGCCCGCGCCGATCTGGCTCTGCGCTCCAACGCCCCCAGCAAACGCCTGGTGCTGGAGAATCTGGTGATGCAGTTGTGCGAAGAGCCCAAGGTTGTGCCGACGGAATGGCAGCAGGAAGAATTGCCGGTATAGTTCTTTCTGCAATCCTGAGCACGCGAGAGAGACCTATGACGAGGTCGCCTTCACGTTGGTTTAACCTGTCGCCGTGCCTGACCACACTGGTTCGTTATCGACCTCAATGATGTCATTCTTCAATATTGAAATAAACACCTTGTCATCCTGAGCGCCGCGCGCGTGAATGCGCGCGCAAGTCGAAGGACCCCGAGAATGCTTTTTGTAACCATACGGCATCAGGGAGTTTTCTCGATAGCCGCCTGTGATACCCTCTGCCGTGCGCGATGGCTTCAATTACAAATTCTGGGTCTATATCCTGACCAGCAGCACCGGCACGCTCTCTATCGGCATTACGGGATATATTGATCGCCGGATATCCCAGCACAAGATGGATTCAATTGAGGGCTTCACCAAAAAATACAAGGTTCATCGGTTGGTCTACTACGAGACCTTCGACTACGTGTCTGAATGCGATCCGCCGGGAGAAGCAGCTCAAGGGCTGGCGGCGCGAGAAGAAGATTGCGCTGATCGAAAAGACCAACCCTCGCTGGCAGTCTTCCGAGAATTGGGGACGTGAAATCGGCCTGGTTGCGTCCAAATATCCTCGGGATCCTTCGACTCGCGCGCCCATCAGCCATTTCAGTACAGGATTCCCGCGCCGCTTCGCTCAGGATGACAAATCGATATGGCATTTTTCGGCATGAGTAAACTCATGCCCTGACACCTGTTTCGTCCTGGGACACACCATGAGCGCGCGCCGTTTACATCCGCTTAAATCCGTCAGATCAACTTACTGCATATACCTCACCAACTTGCTCAGCTCCACCACTTCTATATTCGCGGGACATTCCGGCCAGTTGTGCACCCAGCAGATGATCACGTCGCATCCGTCTGGATTGTGCTTATGCGCCCGAAAATTGCGGCTCTCAAACTCGAACTCGATTCGCACCCTTTGCCATTGGCCCGGCGCTACTCGCCACATAAGGCCAGCGAAGCTTACAATCGGCAATCACCGCTAGCATCGTCTTGTGATCAAAAGATCATAGGCGAATATATAACGAAAGTCAAATCGGAAGACGCGGACAAGTGCAGAGTCATGGCGTGGATCCACCCACGCGGAGTGGACAACAATGACTCAGAACTTTTTGCGCTACAAGAGACAAACTCTTCCGGCGCTGACAGTTCTGCCAGTTTTCATCACTTCTCCTGGTCTTATAAATTCCTATCGCATCGTGTGGCCTGCTGGCACTCCAGGAAGTGTACTTATGCCAGGGCCGCGCGCCTGCGTTGCTGGTTTGCTACGAGCAGAGTTTGGCGCTCGGGCAATCATACTCGTGAGATTCAATCTGGAAGCTGTAAAAGCACAGAGTGAAAAGGCGATGACTGCGAAGACCGGGCAGTAAGCAAGCGTTCATTTTTCCAAGAGCGGCGCTTTTCTGCGAAAGGATTGAAGAAAGTGAATTTCTCCCGAACGTTATTGACTGCAATTTCGTTGACGATTCTGGCTCTGTGCGTTTGTTCATTGGCGGCAGCGCAGGAGCAAACGGGTGAGTCGCGATCGGGACGGACTACTGCCGGAGCGTTGCATTTCGATCTGACATCGTATCTCTGGTTCGGCGGCATGCACGGCTTGACCAGCGTGGGCAGCCACAGCGCCAGCATGCATGCGAGCATCGGAGAGCTGCTCTCGGATTTCAAATTCGGGCTGGTGGGAGCGGCTGAGGTGCGCTCCGACCGTTGGCTGCTGAATGGCGACCTGACCTGGATGAGGCTGGGAGATGCGAAATCCGTGCCGATTTCCGATGTGTCCACAGCACCTGCCGATGTGCGGATCAGCGAGGTGATATGGACTTCAAAGATCGGATATCGCTTAATCGATGGCGAATATTTGAAGGGTGACGTCAATCTGGGCGTCCGCTACTGGCATCTGGGCCAGCGCTTCAAGCTCAATCCGCCGGGGATCGATGCGAGCGCCTTCCAGAACTGGGCGGACTTTGTGACAGGCGGGCGGGTGCAACTTCCGCTGGGAATGTCAGAAAAAGTGTCGGTGGAAGCGGGCGGCGACGTGGGCGGCTGGGGCCTGGCGGCGGACCTGGACTACCAGTTTTTCGCCGGGCTCAACTATAAGACGGGCAAGCACGGGAAGCTGCTGGCGGGTTATCGCTACATGCTGATCGATTACCGCAGGAATGGAGGCGTGTACAACGTGATAACTGCGGGTCCGGTCCTGGGAGCGACATGGAATTTCAGATAATCAACCAGGGCTGGGCACTGGCCCTCGCCCATGTGAAGTCTGGTGATGCAGCCGCGATCGCCGGATACGCCGGCAAGAGCGAGGTTCTCGACGACGCCATGACAAAATTCGCCTTTGCCTATGCCGAACAAAACGAGCGTGACTACGAGCAATTACAAAAAGCGGCCCGTACGCATCGAGTCAAGGTGTCGAAGGTGGCCTGATTAAGTCGAGATTCCCTTTACTAGACAAACGGTGCCACGTTTCTTTGCGCAGCAAAGGGCGGGATAAAAATTCTTTGTCCTTGTCATTGAGAGGCGTTCTACCTGCGGCTGCGCGACGGCCCTCCAGCCATCGCTGCAAATACCACCACACCGCGTCCTGCCACAAAACAACTATCAGGGCACGGCTTCGGCCGGGCCATGAATCGCGCAAAAACACTTTTCCTTGCTGCCGCAGGCACCGGGGGCAGTTCTGCCTCGTAAGATTTGTAAAATTCAGAGTTGCTGAAACCACGAATCGCATGTAAGATCTAGCCGCAGTTTTCCGGTCATCCCTTCTTGTTCCCAAAGGTGCGGGGTGGAGTGTGCCTCAGTATCTCCATCGCTCGCCGTTCCAAAAAATTTGAGAGGTCGTTAATGAAGTACTTTCGCGCTCTGCTTCTGTGTTCGTCGTTTTGCGCCTTCACCATTCTGTCCCTGGCATTTACCACCGCCGTTGCGGCCCAAACTGCGCAAGATAGCCAGGGCACTGGCTCCGGGACTGATCTGAGATTTCATAAGTTTCAGCCCTCCGTAGCTCCGGAAAATGCGCTGCCGTCTGCCGCCCTTCAGGCCGGTCCCAATACGATCACCCAGCAGCAGATTCTGGCTTTAGAGCAGGACAAGGCATCGCGCACTCCGGCACAGCAGAAAATCGACTCCAATGTCCTTTATACGATCAGGATGCTCGCCGGGCAGCCGGCCGCTGCCGGCATTCCAACCCTGAACACCGGCGTTGACGTAGACAATGCGAACAATCTGATCGTGGACATTACCGCGAACGTGTCAGACCAACTGCTGAAACAGCTGAACACGGCAGGCGCGCTGGTCTGGTATTCAAACGCGCGGTTTCACAGCATCCGGGCGGTAGTGCCTTCCAATCAGATTGAAACTATCGCTTCCTGGCCTGACATCCTCTTTATCGGTCCTAAAACTGAATCGCTCACGTCGAGCAGGCTTGGCTTCCATCACGACCCACTCTTGCGGCCCAGTTTCGCCCAACGCGCAGCCAGAATCCGCAAGCTGCTGGCGATGGCGCTGCAGGCCAGGGCGTCTGCCGCCGGCACCAACGGAACGGGACAAGGCGCTGTGACTGCCGAGGGTGACGCCACTCATCGCGCCTTTGATGCGCGCGGAACGTTCAGCGTGAACGGATCGGGACTGAAGATCGGCGTGCTTTCTGACAGCGCCAATGCGACCGGCGCACTGACTGCGGCCCAGACATCCGGCGATATGCCGCCGAGCTGTCCTGCCGGGCCACCATGCTTCACCATGGTGCAGGACTTTGCCGGTGGCTCCGACGAAGGATTGGCCATGATGGAGATCGTCTATGACATGGCGCCCGGAGCCAGTCTCTTCTTCGCCACCGCTGACGTGAGTGAAGCCGGCTTCGCCCAGAACATCCTTAACCTGCGCGCTGCTGGCTGCGACATAATCGTTGACGATGTCTTTTATTTCGATGAGCCGGTTTTTCAAGACGGCATCGTGGCGCAGTCAGTAGCCAGCGTTACTGCTGATGGCGCTCTTTATTTCTCGTCAGCGGGTAATGAAGGCAATATTGATTCCAATACCGCCGGATATTTCGAAGGCGACTTCAATGACACGGGATCATCGGCCTTCACCTTCCCCGGTGGAACAAAGACTGGCACCATCCATAACTTCGGCACCGTGGCCACCCCGGTAAACGGCGACATTATTACTGCGCGCGGCTTTGTCTATAACTTGAACTGGGCCGATCCAGCACAGGGAGCCGCCAATGATTACGATCTGTTCCTCGTCAGCTCCGCTGGCGTGGTAAAAGCTTCATCTACCAACATCCAGACCGGCACGCAGCGCCCTTACGAGCAAATAACTCCGCCAGCGCTCGCCGCCGGTGACCGCCTGGTAGTATTCAAGACCACTGCATCTGCGCCCGTCTTCTTTGCTATCAATACTCTGCGTGGACGGCTGACCGTGAATACTACTGGACAAACTCACGGCCACTCCGCTGTTGATCAGGTAGGCATGTTTTCAGTTGCGGCAACGCCCGCAGCCCAGGCGTTTGGCGTCGGTAATCCGATTGGACCATTTCCAAATCCTTTCAGCTCCACCAACAGCGTGGAGTTGTTTACTTCCGATGGTCCGCGGCGCATTTTCTTCAATGCTGATGGATCGCCCATCACGCCCGGAGATTTTTCGTCCACCGGTGGCACGGTACGCAACAAACCAGATATCACTGGTGCGGACGGTGTTTCTACTACCTTGCCCCCAGGTTCCGGCCTGAATCCATTTTTTGGTACGTCAGCCGCCGCACCGTCTGCCGCTTCAGTAGCGGCACTGGTCAAGTCCGCGAACCCGGCATTGACCCAGACCGAGATTCGCAATGCTTTGACCAGCAGGGCGATCGACATCATGGCGCCGGGCTATGACCGCGATTCCGGCAGCGGCATCGTGATGGCTTGGGAAGCAATTGACTCGCTCGGGATAACCGGCACTGCGAACCCACAGGTCGGAACCGTAACAGCGGCCGAAAATCCTGGCAACGGCAACGGCGTTATTGAAGCGGGTGAAGGCGGCTTACTCACCATCCAGTTGAAGAACACATCCGGAACTGTGGATGCAACCGGGATTTCCGCTGCACTCACAACTTCCACGCCAGGAGTCACCATCACTCAGCCCGGCACCAGCGCTTATCCTGATCTGGCCGCGGGCGCCGGCGTTGCCACCAACGCCACACCTTTTACTTTCACAGTAGCTAGTGATGCTGCATGCGGACTCACCATTAATTTCACTTTGACCGTGAACTACACCGGAGGGCCGCCGCGTGTGGCGACCTTCAGCGTACCTACCGGTATGGTTACCTTAACCAACAACCTCGGCACTTTGCCCACCGGACAGCTTGGCATCACCACCGCTACAGGCCAGCAGACCAACCGTGTGACGCGCAACGGCGTCCCCAGTGTGTGCGGAGTTCAGAAGACATATCCGGGTACGACCGTCACAGCGGGCACCAGGACATTCGACTCCTACAGCTTCGCGGCCTGCAAGTCTGTGTGCGTGACACCCGTTCTTACTTCGGGCAACGGCGTAAACATCTTTGAAGTTGCGTATGCGGGAACGTTCGATCCTGCCAATATATCTACTAACTATGCTGCCGATCCTGGGCTCAGCGGCAGTCCGCAGAGCTTCGGAGTCAGCACAACGGCAAGTAACACGTACACCATTGTTGTGGCTGATGTCCCAGGTACGGCAACCGGCACCAACTACAGCCTGCAGCTTCCAGCATGCGTGCTGAACTGCAATATCAACCAGGTACCGGTAGCGCAGGCACATGACGTTACGGTGACCTCGGCCACCGCGGGTGGCAGCGCAAATGCCAGCATCGATAACGGCTCCTTCGATCCTGATGG
The DNA here is from genome assembly GCA_963732195.1 of Terriglobia bacterium. Lineage (GTDB taxonomy): Bacteria > Acidobacteriota > Terriglobia > Terriglobales > Acidobacteriaceae > Angelobacter. Next base: position 55,770 of record CAVSYO010000014.1, read on the forward strand.
CGATACGCTGACCAATACGCAATCGCCTGCCGGCCCCTATCCGCATGGCAATACAACTGTGCTGCTGACCGTGACAGATACAAAAGGCGCAACCTCACAGGCAAGCGCCGTTGTTACCGTTGTGGATGCGGTTCCGCCCACGCTCACCAAGGCCTTCGGTGCGGCCAGCATCCTGCTGAATGCCAGCACCTCGCTGACCTTCACCATCAGCAACCCCAGTGCTACGCAGAGCTTTACGGGCGTGGCGTTTGCGGATGCATTGCCAGCAGGTCTGCTGGTAGCAACTCCCAACAGTCTTACCAACAGTTGCGGCGGTACAGTCACGGCGGCTGCGGGATCAGCATCTGTGAGCCTGAGCGGAGGTACTCTGGCAGCCAACGGTAGCTGCACTATCTCGCTGAACGTGACAGGAGTGCAGGCTGGTGTTCAGGACAACACCACCGGCCCGATCTCGACGACCGAGAGCGGCGCGGGCGCAACCAGTAACACCGCAAGCATCACGGTGATTGGTCCGCCGAGCATTGCCAAGGCGTTTGGCGCGGCTAGCATCAACCTGAATGGCACGACGACGCTGACGTTCACCATCACCTCGAATACAGTGGCGCTTACGGGAGTGGCGTTTGGTGACACGCTGCCGGCTGGTCTGGCGGTAGCGAATCCAAATGGACTCACTGGCTCCTGCGGTTCAGGCACCATCACTACGGGAACCGTCTCTGGCTTCTCTGTGGTGAACGTCGCAGGCGGCACGATCGCAGCCGGCGGTTCCTGCACCTTCTCAGTGAATGTGGTTGGAACCACCAGTGGACACAAGGTGAATACCACCGGCACAGTGACCTCCGACAACGCTGGTTCGGGCAACCAGGCCACGGCAACGATCGATGTTGTTGCGCCTGATCTAACGATTACCAAGACGCATACCGGCAATTTCAACCGTCCCCAAACCGGTGCGACCTATACAATTACGGTGAACAACGCCGGCTTTGGACCAACCGCAGGAACAGTGACAGTGACTGATACGTTGCCGAACGTCCCAAATACGCTGGTAGCTACGGCCATCAGCGGCACTGGATGGAGCTGCACTCTGGCTACGCTTACCTGCACGCGCAGTGATGCGTTAGCTTCAGGCAGCAGCTATCCTGCGATCACGTTGACTGTGAATGTGCCGCAGAATATCCAGGCCAACATAACGAACTCCGCTGCGGTCTCTGGTGGCGGTGATGTGAACACGGGCAACAATACTGCAAGTGATCCGACTCACATCGGACCGCCAATTCAAATCGCGCCGAATAACAACGCCACTACGCTGACAATTACCAGTGGCAGTTCGGCTTCCATGGACTTCACTGTGGATTCAAGCAACGGCATCGGCGCGGTGACATTTGCCTGCAGCGGCCTGCCGGCGGCCACCTCCTGCAGCTTCAATCCGCCGTCAGAAAGCCAGCTCACCGCTACGGTGACCATGACGATTACCACCACCAAAGGATCGGCAACAACCCCGGTCGCTCTCAATCCGCCGAACATGCTCTTCTACGGCCCGCTGGTATCGTTCGTTGGCCTGCTTGGTTTCATTCTGTATGGCATGAAATCCTTCAGGCCGCGCATGCGTCTGGCCATGTTCGCAGCCAGCGCGATTGTTCTGCTTGCCCTGGCAGGCTGCGGCAGCAATGGTCTGAAGGGGACTCCGAAAGGCACGTTCCCTGTCACCGTAACTGCCAGCGGGACAGGCGCTCAGGCCACAGTAACACTGAACTTGACTGTGCAGTAAAGAGCAGCATTGTTGCCCTGGATAAAATGGGCCTTCAGCCGAGGGCCCATTTTTGTCTTTGATCTTCCGTGAGACTGAGCTCGCGCAAAATTACCCGGCTGGTCAAAAAGTCGAAAGCCGGCTGCCCCCTAATAAAGCAATCCAGTCCGCTTTAGGGGACGGCTAATATATCGCGGTATTCAATGCGCGAGGGGACTTTAACGCCGCGATGCCTTACGCTGAGCCAATGGAGTCCACGCCGTAGGAATCCAGCACGTCGCGCAACGTAACTACGCCTTCAAGTTTATGAACGTCCGCCCGATTGACTACCGGCAAAATGTCAATTTGCGCGCCGCTCATGCGTTCCAGTGCCACATGCAGAGCGTGGTCAGCATGCACGTGAGGGAATTCGAGAGTATCCAGCAGGCTTAACAATGTTGCTTCCGCCTTGCCCTCGCTAACGGCGTTCGTTAGCCTTGTCCTGCTTAAGACTCCCACCACATTTCCTTCATCCATGAGCGGCCATGCGCGGAATTGACTCGGGCCAATCATTTCAAACGCCTCTTGCACGCTCGCCTGCGCCGTTAGAATTTCCATCGGGGTTCGCATTGCTTGGAACACCTTGCGCTGCCCGAATCCTGACCGTGATTTCGCGTCTGGCAGGTGGATGCCATCCTGATGCGCCAGCGCTTCATAGATGGGCTGCTTCTGGAGCCGCGACGAAATAAAAAGGCTTGCCAGGTTGGCGATCATCAACGGCACAATGACCGCGTAATCGTGGGTCATTTCAAAAATCATCAGCACAGAGGTCATTGGCGCGCGCACAATCCCGGCAAACAACGCGCCCATGCCAACCAGTGCATAAGCCCCGGGCAGGGCCGTGGAGGCGGGGAAAAAATGGTGGGCCACGCTGCCGATTGTTCCACCCAGCATTGCCCCAAGAAAAAGCGCAGGACCAAAAATTCCGCCGGCGTTGCCTGAGGCATAACTCACAGTCACCGCAAAAAGCTTGAGCACAACCAGGAGCGCCATCAGCGTCAACGCCATGTGGCTGTTCAGAGCATCACCCACGTATCCGTAGCCTACCCCCAGCGCCTGCGGCACGAACCAGCCCATCAGCCCAACCAAGACGCCGCCGACCACCGGATGGCACCAGCGCGTCTTTCTGGGCAGCAGCAAAAAACGCGTGCGCATGCCGAGAAGGAGCTTGGTGAACGCCGCGGATAAAAACCCGCCGGCGATACCCAACACCGCGTAGATGGCCAGCTCACCCGGATGCACTAACTCATACTGCGGGACATGGAAAAGCGGGTTATTTCCCAATAGTGCACGCAATATGGCCCAGGAAGTTGCAGACGCAAGCACAACAGATCCCAGGATCGGCGCGTTCAGGTCTCCCATGACCTCTTCCAGGGAAAACAGCACGGCAGCCATGGGTGTATTGAACGCCGCAGCAATGGCAGCCGCCGCTCCCACTGGCAAAAGCGCCTTAACTTTTTCAGGACGCAATCCCAGCCGTCGCCCTAGAACAGACGCAATCCCCGCGCCCACCTGCACCGATGGGCCTTCACGTCCCAGCGGGATTCCACTGGCGAGCGTCGTCGCCGTACAGACAAACTTACCGATCACGGTGCGGAGAGAAATGTATCCCTCACGCGCAAACAAAGCCGCTTTCGTCTGCGGCACACCGCTACCCCGGGCATCGGGAAAATAACGGGCCAGTAGATAGCCCATCGCCAGCGATCCGGCAATGGGAATCAGAACGCGTCTCCACGCTTCGCTCCCCACAGGATACAGCCGCATCCCCAGCCGTTCCGTCAGCACGATGAAAGCAACCACTGCCAGGCCGACGAGCGCGCCAATCAGCAGCGTAAGGGCAAGAAATACCTGGTCTTCTCTCTGGGTCGCAAACGAAAGCCAGCGTCTTAGAAATCCGTTTGTCTCTTTCGATTCAGAAGTTATTGCGGCGGGAGAAATACTCACTCTTCTAGATTACTAAAAATATCGCCTAACGATGCATGCCACACGCTAAGAAATCGGCGGATCAAGCCGATGCTTCTCTGATCACAGAGTGCGGTTGAAAAACTCCAGGGTGCGTTGCCGCGCCAGCCTTGCCGATTCCGGCTCAAAGTCCTTGCGCTGATCGCAATTGAAGCCGTGCCCCGCGTCATAGAGAAACAGCGGTAGATCAGGATGGGCTGCCTTGATCTTCTCGATTTCGTCGGGACCGATGTGCGGGTCCTTGGCGCCGAAGTGCATCATCACGGGACACCTCGGCGTCTCCTTCGCGTTTGCCCGGATCTGTCCACCGTAGTAACACACTGCCGCCGCCGGATCGAGTCGCGTGGCGGCCAGCCACGCAATACTGCCTCCATAGCAAAATCCCAGCAGGCCAACTTTCAGCCCGCGCCATTCTGCTCTGGCGTGGTCCATAGACGCTGCAACGTCCAGCAAAGCTGCGTCCATGCCAATCTGTCTTGCCGCTTTCATCCCCTGCGCGGCATCAGTGTGGTTGTACGCAAGTTCAACGTTGCGCTGCACTCGGTCAAACAACGCCGGAGCCATAACATGAAAACCCTGGCCTGCGTAATCATCGGCAACCGAGTGGATGTGGCTGTTGACGCCAAAGATTTCCTGGATCAGAACAAGAGCTCCGCGCGCCGGGGTACTGCTTTCGGCTAAGTACGCGTCGAGCTCGTGACCATCGGCGGCCTTCAACTTTATTTTTGTACCCATCTTGTCACCTGGCGTGCGAGCCTGGGAGTTTCTCCGTCGCGTCCAGCACCTGCGCCATAAAGTCCATCAGTTGCCATTGTTGCTGCCACGTTACTTTATTTCCCATATCCACGTGGACCAGCGCCGCACTTACCAATGATGCCTTGAGTTCAGCCGCAGGCACATCCTTCGCCAGCCAAAGTGTCTCCGAGGCCGGAATAACCGTGTCTCCTGCGCCATGCAATAGAAAGACAGGCGTGTGCAGCTGCCCGACATGGCCATGCGGAGATACCGCATCCATCTCCTCTTTATGCATCGTGATCTCTTTCAGCAGTGCATCCCGCAACTGGTCACGATGGTGTAGAAGCAATTCCAATTTGTGCTTCCCTTCCGGACTCAGGGCTGCCGCCGTCTTCATGGCTTCCGGGTTCTCCCACAGCCATTGCCGCAGCACCTCACGCGCGATGGGCACATCCGATGCCGAAAAGAAATCTTCCAGGTGTGAGTACGCCAGGATCAAAGCGCCATATTCATGCGCCTGAAACGGCATTTCAGCACCGTCGGGTTTGGCAATCACGTTTGTCGCAAAGAAGCGTGCCACCCGGCTCATGTCATGATGCGCCCCAATCGCCACCACAAAGCCGATACTCTCGGCAAACTCCTTCCGATCTGCCGCCAGCAATGCAAGGCCGCCGGCAAAACTGAGCCCCAATACGCCTACCTTGCGGCGCATGCGCGTGCTCAACGCCACCGCCGAATCCCCAATTTCATCAATGGTCTTGGCCGTTACGCGATAATCCGCCAGGTCCTGCAGCTCCGGAGTCATCACCAGCACTCCTGCGCCTGCCAGCGCCCGCGCCAGGTTCCACATGCGTGGATCTTCGATACCCAGATGATGAACGCCGTGCAACAGCACTACGCCCCCAGGATCCTGAACATCCTGCGGCGTGTAGGTCCGATAGCGGACAGGACCGCTCGGGGTCAGTGCATAGCCATCTTCTTCTTTAAAAGGATGATTGGCGAAGCGGGTTGGCAATCCCTGCGCATGCGCATCAGAAAACCGCAGCAGCAGTGACATGGCTCGCAAGTGTGCGCCCACAGGATGCAGCAGAACAGCCCCGGTCAGGACGATCGAAGCCTGCAGCACAAACAGGAAAATAAAGACTCTTTGCCTGCGGGTGAATCTTGCCACTCTAGATCTCCAGGATCACCGGCATGATCAGTGGCCGCCGCGCTGTTGTCTTCACAATGAAGCGCTTCAAGTCAGCGCGGATTTTTTCTTTGATCACGCCATAATCGGCCTTTTCTTCTGCCGTTGAGCCATCCAGCGTGGCGGAAACCACGCGCCTCGCCTCGCGCACAAAGCCTTCTTCTGATCCAGCGGCAAATCCGCGCATCACAATTTCCGGAATCGATTCCACCGTGCCCTTCAGCTTGTTAATGGCAATAATCGGCAGCACAAAACCGTCTTCGCTCAGGTGACGGCGGTCTTTAATTACCAGGTCTTCCACCACATCCGTGCGTGAGCCGGAATCAATGCAGATGCGGCCTACAGTCACTTTATCCAGCTTGCGCGCGCCCAGTTCGTCGAACTCCAGCACGTCACCGCTTTCAAGCATCATTACCTGGCCCACTGCCCCGTGCATCGACCGAGCCATATCGGCCTGAATCCGCATCTGCCGGTATTCGCCGTGGATGGGAATAAAATACTTCGGCTTTACCAGGTTCATGATCAGCTTTTGCTCTTCCTGGCTGGCATGGCCGCTTACGTGGACCGGCGGGTTGGAACCATCGTCATAAATCACGTCCGCTTCGCGGCGGAAAAGATGATCGATCATCCTATAGATGCCTTTTTCGTTGCCGGGAATGATGCGCGACGAGAGCACCACGGTGTCGCCCTTTTCGATTCGCGCATGCTTGTGATTATCCACCGCAGCGCGCGAAAGCGCGGACATGGGCTCACCCTGCGTGCCGCTGATCATCACGCAGACTTGCTGCGGCGCGTAGTCCTTAATCTGGCCGGGATGGATCAGCAGTCCTTCAGGCACATCAATGTAGCCCAGGTCCATGGCAATCTCTGAAGCTTCTGTCATGGAGCGGCCCACCAGCGCGATCTTGCGCTTGTATTCCCGCGCCATCTCAAATGCCAGCTTGATGCGGTGAATCGACGACGAAAAGCAGGAGATAAACAGCCGCCGCTCAGCGCGGGCAAAGATCTCATCGAACTTGCCGCGCACCGCGCGTTCGCTCGGCGTGTAGCCGCGACGCTCCGCATTGGTTGAATCCTGCAAAAGCGCCAGCACATTGCCTTCTTTGCCGTATTCCGCAAACGTATGCAGATCAAAAAGACGAGTGTCAGTCGGTGTGGGGTCAACCTTGAAATCGCCGGTATGAATCACTACGCCAAGCGGTGTGTGAACCGCAAGCGCTACGCAATCCACAAGGCTGTGCGTGACCTGTATGGGATTGATAGTGAATGGCCCCAGATTGAAGCGAGTACCGGCGCGGATCTCGCGCAGATCGGCATCGTCAAGCAGGTCGTGCTCTTCCAGCTTGTTTTCCACCAGCGCCAGTGTGAATTCCGTGCCGAATACGGGGACTCTTAACTCAGTAAGCACCCAGGGCAGCGCTCCAATGTGGTCTTCATGCCCATGCGTCAAAACAATGCCGCGGACTTTGTCGCGGTTTTGCAACAGATAAGTAATGTCCGGGACAACGATGTCGACACCCAGCAATTCGGATTCTGGGAACATGAGGCCAGCATCAATGACGATAATGTCATCATCGTAGCGCACGGCCATACAGTTCATTCCAAATTCGCCGAGACCGCCAAGGGGTACAAGATGGAGTTTATGGGAGGGCATGGCCACAGATGATGCTAACAGCAGAAAGCCACTTAGGGAAAAGGGTGGTCCTCCCGTATATCGGTTCTTACCCCGGCATCATCCACACCAGCGCCGCGAGGCCGATGGCGATTCGGTAAAAGGCGAATGGCGTGAAGCCGCTGGCGGCCCCAGTGCATGAACCAGTGCCACCACGGCCAGGACAGCTGGACGGAAGTCTGCGATTGGCTATAGATCGGATTCACACTAGAATAGGAGCAGTCAGGGAGAGCAACATGGCAGTCCTTGATTGGTCACAATGTCCTGCGGTCGAAAGGATACCCGGCAAAGTAAGCGGAGCGTGGGTGCTGCGTGGTACTCGTATGCCCGTTTCCACGATTTTTGAAAATCTTGAGGCCGGAGCCAACATCGACGACATCCTGCAATGGTTTGAGGGTCTTGATCGGGAGCAGGTCAAGGCGGTCATTGACTTTGCTGCCCGCAGCCTTGAGACACCTGCGCCTGCCCGCTGATGCTCGTCCTCTTCGATTAAGGCACTCCCGTTCCGTTCCGCCCATTCCTTATCGGCCATACCGTCAAGACGGCGGCAGAACAAGGTTGGAGCACGTTATCGAACGGCAACTTGCTCAATGCGGCTGAGGCCGGTGGTTTTGAAATACTGGTTACTACCGACCGACAAGGATTTCATTCACCAGCAGAACCTGCAGGGCCGCAAAATCGCTATTGTGGTCCTTGGCAACCAGCAGTGGCCGGTGCTGCGCGTCTATGTTCGAGCGGTCGTGGACGCGGTGAACACCGCCCTGCCAGGAAGCTACGTTCTCGTAGAGATACCAGCTAAATAGGCCCAGCGCCGGCTTGTTTGAATCAAGAGTACCCGCGGAGGAAGACATGACAATTCATCAGCGCATCATTGTGCCATAGCATCCATCACCGTGGGCGACGGAACTTCAGTGCCCAACTCGCCTTCCCATCGGGCAATCACGGCGCTTGCCAGGCAATTGCCCAGAACGTTGGTAGCCGTGCGCGCCATGTCCATGAACTGGTCAATGCCAAGAATCAGCAAAACGGGCCAAGCCGGCAGGTGAAAAGAATCGAGCGTGCCCAGCAGGATCACCAGCACCGCGCGCGGCACTCCAGCCACGCCTTTGCTTGTGAGCATGAGCGTGAATACCATGACCAACTGCTGACCAATCGTTAAATGAATACCCGCTGCCTGGGCAACAAAGATTGATGCCAGCGAAAGATAAAGCGTGCTTCCGTCCAGGTTGAAGCTGTATCCGGTGGGCAGAACAAACGCGACGATCTGCCGCGGCACGCCAAAGCCTTCCATGCACTCCATGGCCCGCGGCAACGCCGACTCTGAACTGGCAGTGGCAAAAGCGATTGTGACTGGCTCAGCCACGGCCTTAATAAGACGCTTGATGGGCAGGCGCGCAATCAGCGCCACCGGCAGAAGCACGCAAAGCACAAATACCACCAGCGCGGCATAGAGCGTTACCAGAAGCTTGGCCAGATTGGCCATCACGCCAAAACCCATGGTTCCTACGGTGTATGCCATGGCGCCGGCTACTCCGATAGGCGCAAACAGCATGACGATGTTGGTGAACTTAAACATCGTCTCAGAAAGGCTTTCACAAAAGACCAGCATCGTCCGGCGTTTCTCCTCGCCGATCAATGCCAGTGCGATGCCAAAAATAATGCTGAACACCACTACCTGCAGCACCTGTCCTTCAGCCACTGACTTGGCAATGTTTTCCGGAAAGGTATGCAGGACAACGTCAGTCCATTTTTGCGGAGGCGCGCCGGAAACGGTGGCCGTGGCGGCATTGGGCGGCGGCGGCAAGCCCCGCGCCGGCATTGGAGAGATGGATTGCTGCCAGCCCGATAAAAAGCGCCAGCGTGGTGACAATTTCAAAATACAGAAGCGCTTTGACGCCCATGCGTCCAACCTGCTTCAGGTTGGAGTGTCCGGCAATGCCGACGACCAGCGTGCTGAAGATCAGCGGAGCAATGATCGTCTTGATCAGCCGCAGAAAGATCGAACTCAGGACTTGCAGGTCGGCGGCGACCTTTAACCGGGTGGCGTCGCTGGCGAATGTGAGGTCAAAACCGATTTCCGCGCCCACCAGCATTCCGGCAAAAATCCATGCGGTGAGGGAGCGGCGCAAGAACGCATAGCCGCAAAGGGCCACAATCGCTGCCCAACGAAATCCTGACAGCAGATAGGGATGGAACGCCACGCCGCTGTAGTGGGTTATGGCCCACAACACGGAAGCGATTCCGGCAAGCGCCAGAAAGGCGATGAGAAATCGCCCTCGGTTTGGGGAATTCGTCTTCATCGCAGCAGGTCCTCCAACTCAATTGATCCCTGGGTCTTATCGTCGCGGTACTTCACGATCACAGGAGTATAGAGTGAAAGTCCCCACTCCGCGGCTTTTCCTTTGGTGATGGCGCGGGACCCCGGCACAACCACGGCGTTCTCTGGAATGCTAAGAGGCGCGTCGGCAGACGAGCGATAAACCTGCTCGCGCACGACATCGTAAACCGGCGTGGCGCGAGTGAGGATTACGCCTGCGCCCAGCACAGCGCCGCTACGCACCTGTGTCCCTTCATAAACACCGCAATTTCCCCCGACGAGCACGTCATCTTCAATGATCACCGGCGATGCGCCCACTGGCTCAAGCACGCCGCCAATCTGGGCCGCCGCGCTCAGGTGAACTCGTTTCCCAATCTGTGCACAGGAGCCCACAAGCGCGTGGGAATCAATCAGCGTGGCTTCGTCAACGTATGCGCCAACGTTAACGTACATCGGCGGCATACAGATCACGCCCGGAGCGACATAAGCGCCGCTGCGAATGGACGATCCGCCAGGCACCACCCGGACACGGTCAGACAGGCCGAAGCGACGTGCCGGGAAAGTGTCTTTGTCCACAAAGCTGAGCACTCCGCTGCTGGATTCTTCCAGCTCGCCAAGGCGGAAGCCCAGCAGAATACCCTGCTTCACCCATGCGTTTACGCGCCACTGGCCGTCTTGCTTTTCTGCGGCGCGGACCTCGCCTCGCGTAAGCGCTTCATGGAATTCCCTGAAGGCGTGGCGTGCATGCACTGCCACTTCCGGGGGCAAAGCGCCCTTGGCGTAGAGGTGTTCAATTTCAGCCCGTAAGATGTCCATAATTCGTGTGCCTGAGCTCAGGCCACTTGTCTGCCTCTCCCCTTCAGTATCTGCCTTCTAGAAGTAAGTGCGGAGTATAAACGTCTCACGTTTGCTCGGCAAAGGCTAACTTTACCTACCGTAATTTGCATCTGCTTGGTTTTGCATCTGAAAGAGAGACATGTCTCGGATTCTTTACGTTGCGTATCCCCTGCTCCAGGTTCATGACGAGTCAGCGGGCGGCGCGGAACAGATCTTATGGACGCTGGAACGCGAAATGGCGCGCAACGGCGTCCACACCACAGTGGCCGCTTCGGCTGGATCGCGCGTCAGCGGCGAGTTGTTCTCCACCGGCCAGCCCTGCACCGAGGCAGACGATTATGAGCGTCGTCGTACCGAGCACGAGGACCGGGTTGTTGAATTTGTGAAGTGGCATGCTCGCGAAGGCAAGGCATTCGATCTCATCCATGACCATTCCGGCAGTTTCTGGAAACGGGCTGCTCGAAGTTGATGTGCCTGTGCTGGCCACGCTGCATCTTCCGCGCAGCTTCTATCCGGGAGGAAGTTTTTTGGACGTTCCAGCCAACGTGAGCTTTAACTGTGTTTCGGATTCGCAGGCGCGAAGTTTTGCCAACCTTGACGCGATGGCTGGCGTGGCTCCGAACGGGATCGCGCTGGACTGTTTCGAAGCAACAGACGGTGTTGCCCTGGATAACGACCGCCGAGGCCTGCTCTGGCTGGGACGCATTTGTGAAGAAAAAGCGCCGCATCTGGCGCTGGAAATTGCCGAGCGTGCCGGGATGCCGATCATACTCGCCGGGCAGGTCTATCCATTTTCTTACCATCAGCAATATTTCGAACGGGAAGTGGCTCCCCGCCTTCGAACTATGCCGAATGCCAAATTTATCGCTGCGCCGGCAGCAGAGTTGAAGCGGCGCCTGCTGCGGGACGTGCGAGCTTTGTTGATTACCAGTCTTGCTGAAGAGACCAGCTCTCTGGTGGCGATGGAAGCAGCGGCGTCAGGAACTCCAGTAGTGGCGTTCCGCAAAGGCGCACATGCCGAGGTGGTGAGAGAAGGCGTGACTGGTTTCTTAGTGGAAGACTCGGACCAAGCACTGCTGGCCCTGCAAAATATCTCAAGCATCACTCCGAAAGCCTGCCTGCGTTACGCGCAGGAAAACTTCTGTGCGGTAAAGATGGCCGAAAAATATTCCGCACTGTACGAGCGGCTGGCTGTTTCAGAGAAGACTCTGCGCCTTGCCTAAGCGCGGCAAACCTTCTAAAGAGAGCAAAAATCTTTTGCAAGAAACTTTTCTTGCCGCGATCTTCCCAGTGAGGGATGTTCTCCTAGGTGGGTAAGCCTTGGAACACGGCCGCTGCTAGAATCCTGAACTCCTTCTGCCGGCGGCCGCGTTCGGAGGCGGTGCATGGAGCGGCTGCGCTAAACGGCGTGGCCGCTCTTTTTGTTGCAATCAGCACTCAGCCAAACCATTTACCGCAAAGGACGCGAAGGACGCAAAGAAAGAAGTTTTTTTGGGTTTTGGCTGCAAGCTCACTATCTGTCGCCTTCAAGAGAGAAGGCCTCGGGGCTCCAACAAAAGCCAAATACCAAGTACTAAATACCAAATACCCCGCCTTGCGCTCTTCGCGTCCTTTGCGGTGAAAAGGGTTTGGCTGAATGCTGAGTGCTGACTGCTGATTGCTACAAATCTGACACTGAAGCGTGCACCTGCAGCAAGCCGACTTCAGCGGCAATCTTTTCCAGCTTGGATCGCGTTTCCGGCTTGACCGGCAACATGGGCAGCCGCAGGACTTCTTCAATCCGGCCCATCATCGCCAGCACGGCTTTTACCGGCATGGGATTCGATTCCAGGAAATTGGCCTGCATCAGGCGTAGGTATTGGCGTTGCAAGCGGCGGGCTTTGTCCCAATCGTTATTCAGAGCGGCCGCCGTCAGCTGTGACATCTCTTTGGGAATTTCATTCGAGCAGACAGAAATAATGCCTACGCCGCCCAGCGCGATCACGGGAATCGTGATGGCATCGTCACCGGAGAAGACGAGGAAAGCTTTCCGGCACGTGATTGAAGACCTCAGCAATCTGAGAGATGTTGCCGCTGGCTTCTTTCACGGCAATGATGTTGGGAATTTTGGCCAGACGGCCCAGCGTCGCCGGCTCAATGTTGGCGGCAGTGCGGCCGACCACGCTATAGAGCACCAGCGGCTTGTCCACGGATTCCGCAATGGCCTTGAAGTGCTGGTACTGGCCTTCTTGCGTGGGCTTGTTGTAGTAGGGCGACGCGGTCAGGATCGCGTCCACGCCCTTGCGACGGCTGAGCTCACGCGCTTTCTCCACGGCTTCAGCGGTGCAATTGGACGTGGCTCCGGCAACGATCGGCACGCGGCCGTCGTTCACTTCAATCGTGATATCGATCACGCGCAGCCATTCGTCTTTGGTCAGGGTCGGCGTTTCGCCCGTAGTCCCGCATGGAACAAGGAAGTGAATGCCGGAGGTAATCTGCCACTCGACCAGCGAGCGAAGGGCTTTCTCGTCGATGCTCTGGTCCTGCTTGAACGGGGTGATGAGCGCGGTGCCGCAACCTTGAAGGTTCATGGTCAAATTAGGATAACAAAAACTTAACCACAAAGGACACGAAGGAACACAAAGGAAAAAATTTGCCAAAATTTGCAATTTGAAACTCTAGCAACAACCGACGCTGGGCGAGGACGCCTGTCTCCACATGTTTTGCTAACACATGGCTACCTAAGTTGACTCAATGGCGGCCGGTTTTCCTTGGTGTCCCTTCGTGTCCTTTGTGGTAAATCGCTTTCTAAAGCTGGTCCACGATCTCCGGGAACTCATAGAATCCCGTCTTTCCTTTGATCCACTCGGCAGCGCGCACCGCGCCTTCAGCAAAGCCGACGCGCGACTTGGCGTCATGGGTAAAGAGGATCGTGTCATTGGCGGAGTCGAGCATCACCAAGTGCATGCCCACGGTCTCGCCTTCGCGGACCGATGCGATCTCTACTTTTTCGCCTGAGTGAGACTCCAGCAGTTTTTGAATAGTCACGGCCGTCCCGGATGGCTTGTCTTTCTTGTGGACGTGATGGCGTTCCACGATGCTGCCGCGATATTGGTACTTCAGGATGGGTGCAACGGCCTGCACGGCCTTGAAGAAAAAATTCATGCCAATGGAAAAATTGGAGCCGTAAAGCACGGCAGCTTTTCGTTCGTTGGTCAGTTCGCGCACTTTATCGATATGCTGGTACCAGCCAGTAGTGCCCACGACGATGGGAACTCCAGCTTCAACACAACGGATGATGTTGGGAATCGCCGCGTGCGGCGTCGTGAAATCAATCACCGCATCAATCTCCATCAGCGTGGCGGGCGTGAGGGCGCGGCCATCCTGATTTTCCTGGCTGGCCAGCGAACGGACTTCATGCCCCCGCTCTTTCGCCACTTCCGCAACCAGCGCGCCGGTTTTACCGCGTCCCAGGACTAGAACTTTCACGCGAACACCTCGGGATCCACCTGCGCGAAGAATGTGCGGTGCAGGCGAGAGACTACATCGGGTACCGCATCTTCATCGATCACAAACCCTATATTAATCTCTGACGCGCCCTGGGAGATCATGTGAATGTTGGCATCAGGTATGGCGCTGAAAACCTTGGCGGCAATCCCCGGCGTGCTTTTGATATTCTCACCCACTAGGCAGACGATGGCTTTGCGGCCTTCATATTTCACGTCGGCCAGCTTGGCCAGATCGGCAGCAATGGCCGCGATGGATTCATTCGAGTCCACCGTGACCGACACGCTGACCTCAGACGTGGAAACCATGTCCACCGGGCAGCGATGGTTGGCGAATACCTCAAAGATACTCTTGAGAAAACCATGCGCCATGAGCATGCGCGTCGCCACTACATCAACCACGGTGATGCGCTTCTTGGCGGCAATCGCCTTAAAGATGTTCTTGCTCTTAGGTGCGGTAGCCGTAATGCGCGTGCCTTCGCATTTCGGATTGCGCGAATTGAGGATCAGCACCGGAATATTTTTCTGGATGGCCGGCAGCAGCGTGGCCGGATGCAAGACCTTCGCCCCGAAATAGGCTAGCTCGGCCGCTTCCTCAAAGCTGATGTTCTTTATACGCCTCGCATCAGGACAGAGACTCGGGTCGGTAGTCATCATGCCGTCCACGTCCGTCCAAATCTCAATGCGCTCGGCATTCAGGCCAGCGCCGATGATGGCGGCGCTAAAGTCCGATCCACCGCGCCCCAGCGTGGTGGCCAATGCCCTCACGCGTCGCGGCAATAAAGCCGCCCATCACCGGTACGCGCTTGCGGTCCAGCAAGGGTCTCACGGTTTCCGCCAGACGCGCGTCTGTCTCTTCGAATTGCGGAACGGCCTTGCCGAAAGTGGCGTCGGTCACGATGCATTTGCGCGAATCAACGTGCGCGGCCTCGATATTGCGCTGGGAAAATGCAGCGGCGGCTATCTTGGACGAGACGCGTTCGCCAAAACCGGCAATGGTGTCGATGGTCCGCGGCGTGAGCTCTCCCACGGCAACAACGCCGCGCAAAAGTTCGTCCAGGCCGTCGAAGTCGGCTTCCAGTTCCG
Source organism: Terriglobia bacterium (assembly GCA_963732195.1). Lineage (GTDB taxonomy): Bacteria > Acidobacteriota > Terriglobia > Terriglobales > Acidobacteriaceae > Angelobacter. The sequence goes on from CAVSYO010000014.1 coordinate 70,836, forward strand.
GCGCGATCTGCTCAAAGGCGTGCGTACCCAGCAGATCACAGGCGCAGTTGTAATGGCGCTCGCGCGCAGCGCAAGAAAGCTCAAGCGCTTTGGCACGATCGCCTGCGCCGGCAGCGGCTGACATAGCAAGAAGCTGATCGGTAATCTTGGCCAGCGCGCTTACCACAACCACAGGGCCTTCATCCAGGCGATCGCGCACGATGGCCGCGACGCGGTCAATAGCCTGCGCGTCCTGCACGGAGGTGCCGCCGAATTTCATCACGATCATGCGGATACTCCGGAAAACACCCACCACGGAGACACGGAGGCGCGGAGAAAGGCGGGGCGAAGCCTGCTATTTATCAGAAATTTGCTTTCTTGAACGAGACAAGTGTCAGGGCACGAGTTTACTCGTGCCGTAAATGGTCTAAGAATGATGGCCTTTAGGCCCTGAGGTTTTGAACAGGGGCTAGAGCCCCTTTTCTTTTCTGCTGGTATGGCACGACTGAAGTCGTGCCCTGACACTTGCCTCGTTGTTGCACGGAGTTTTGGAGACGGAAGTAGATTGCCAGTTAAGCAAGAGGGAAGGATTTTTTGTGCCGCCCCTACGGGGCTTGACCGCACTTTGTACCCTACCCACCCTTCCGGCTTCGCGTTGCTCGCCTCAGGGTGGGCTAGGCTCTTTCGCGCCTCCGGCGCTGGATTGTTTTTCGAGCTTATCGTGTCCGCCAGCGCCGGCATTATTGCGGGACGTTCCGGCACGATGGCCGCGAGACTGTCTTTTTGCGCTGGTACGATCAACTGATGTATCCCTGCGCTTTGAGCAGTTCGCCGTTCAGCACGGCCGCACCGGCAGCGCCGCGAATGGTATTGTGTGAGAGCACGGTGAATTTCCAGTCGAAGATATTGCAGGGCCGCAAGCGTCCGCAGACGGCAGCTCATGCCGCGTCCGCGGTCACGGTCCAGCCGCGGCTGCGGGCGGTCGGGCGCGGATTCATAAATCACCGGCTGCTCCGGCGCGGTGGGTAGCTTGAGTTTCTGAGGCAGGCAGCGAAATTCGTTCCAGGCTTCAATGATCTCTTCCGCCGTCGCAGGCTTGCGCAGCTTGAGCGAGACCGATTCGGTGTGCCCGTCTTCCACGGCCACGCGGTTGCAGTGCGCGCTCAACGTGAGATTGGCGTCAACAACGTGCGAGCCGTTCAGCGATCCCAGCAGCTTGCGCGTTTCCGCTTCCATCTTGTCTTCTTCCTTGGCGATGTAGGGAATCACGTTGCCCAGGATGTCCATGGACGGCACGCCGGGATAACCCGCACCGCTGATGGCCTGCATGGTGGCGACAAAGATCTTGTCGATGCCGAAACGGCGGTGCAGTGGGGCCAGCGCCAGCACCAGCCCAATGGCGGAACAATTGGGATTAGTCACCATGAAGCCGCCATTTTTCTTGTACCACTTCTGCGTCTTGATGAGCGGAACGTGATCGCCATTCACTTCAGGAATGATAAGCGGAACGTCTTCAGCCATACGAAACGCGCTGGAGTTGGAGACCACGGCATGGCCTGCTTCGGCAAATGCGGGCTCAATTTGCTGTGCGGCGGTGGCATCAAGCGCGGCAAAGACCAGCTTGGGCGTGCTGCTGTCCGGGGCGGCGGCGGAAACTTTCATGGCAGCAATATTGGCGGGAATCGGCGTGGCCAGGTTCCACTTGGCGGCTTCAGGGTAAAGCTTGCCTGCCGAGCGGTCTGACGCTGCGAGCCATGTAATTTCAAACCACGGGTGTTCGTGGAGCAGTTGGATGAACCTTTGCCCGACGGTCCCGGTAGCGCCGAGTATGCCGACTGGAATTTTTTGGTCATGGATGTTGAAAAATTGATTTTAGCATCAGCGGAGAATCTCACCACGAGACGCGGAGACACGGAGAACAGCGGGCTTTTTCTGAAATCTCGAGCGGAGCGAGAGATCCCTATCAGCTTAGTAACCGTCAATTTACTCGCGTTGGCCGCCAATAGAGAAGTGTTTTGCACTAGAAAGGCTTCGTTGTTTATAGGGTTCCCTCGCTACGCTTCGGGATTTCAGAAAGCCAACTCAATCCGCTGCTGCCGCCTTGGCCGCGTCTCCCGGCTTGCGCTTGACCAGGTATTCATCGGCCAGGACCATGACCAGCGCGGCTGTAGGAACGGAGACCAAAGCGCCTACAACTCCGGCCAGCGCGCCTCCGAGAGAAAGAGCAATGATCACGGTGAGCGGAGAAAGATTCAGCGTGTGGCGCATGATGCGCGGTGAGAGGAAGACGCTTTCAATCTGGAAATAGACCGCAAAGAAAATGACTACTCCCACAAGCTTCTGCGGCGAGTCCATGATTGCCACAGCCGAAGCCAGGACCACGGCGCTGATGGGGCCGGCAATGGGCAGGATATTGGCGATGCCGGCAAACATCGCCAGAAGGTAAAAATATTTCAGGCCAAGCGCCCAATAGACGATCAGGCTGCACACGCCAAGGCTGAGCATGAGCATTGATTGGCCAATCAGCCAGTTGCGCATACGGGCTTTGGCGCGCAACAGAGTTGACTCCAGCCGGTGTTGCTGATGGAACGGAAACATGGAGACGGCCCAGTGAAAGGTGCGGTCGCCATCAATAATGAAGTACGCGGTAAGAATGATGGCGGTGAAAAACCCAAAAATGCCGCCGGCCAGGTTCAGGAATAGCCCACCGGCGCCGCCTGCAATTTCGGCTGCATACTTCTGCAATCCAGCGGGATCAATCTTGGCGGCAAAAGGAAGATGCTTGATTCCCTCAGTGAGTTCCGTCAGGTGCCGCGGCCAGTCAGCGGAGAAATTGCGGCCGTCGCGATAAACCGGGGGCAGGGCGAACACGGCAAACAAAGTGCCCGCAAGCGCCAGAATGAGGATGAGAAAAACGATGGCAAAACCGCGTCCGGCACCCCAGCTGCCAATGTGGATCTTCTGGATCATGCCGATGGCCGGCGAGAGCACCACGGCGAACAGCGCGCTCACATAGATCAGCATCAGCACGTCACGAACGCTATAGGCGACCCACAAACTAAGGATCACGCCAAAGAAGAATAGAATGTCTGACCGGTGATTATTCGCCATACTCTAATCGAGCCAACATGGGGGAAGGGTTAACAAGAGTTTAACCCAGAATGGCCGGAAAGCTGTCTCCATAGGTACTAAAACTTTGGGAAGTCGGAAAGTACCAACGCCTTGGGGTTTTTTGGACCGGCGAATGCGCAAGACTCAGGTAAATTTCAGGTCAACTGCCTCAATTATCGATCACTTGCCTTCAAACGCCTTGATACCGCGCACGGAAGCGTGCATCTTAAACTGGAGAGACGAATTTCCAAAATTCCATGAAACGACTTTATATTATCGGTATCTTTTCCGCGCTGCTGTTGGCTGCTATTTTTTTGCCTACCGCGTCGGCGGCCGAACTTAAGCAGAAAACGGCTACTGCCTTTGACCGCTATGTCACGGCCACAGAGTCCCGGTTCACCAATGAGCTGCGTCCGGGCGGGACGTTCCTTTATATCGACGGCATGAACCCCGACGCCCGGCAACAGGCTTATGACCAGCTCAAACGTGGCGAGATCCTGGTGGAAAAGCTCGAGACCAAAGCTCCCGGCGTAAGCTCTGACGTTCCCGACGGCATAGTGCACCATTGGGTGGGACTTATTTTTATACCCGGCGCCACGCTAGCCAGGACTTTGCCCATCGTCAAGGACTATGACCGTCGCGCCGACCTTTACAAGCCCGATGTGAGCGCATCACGTACCATCGCCCATAATGGCGACGACTTCAAGATGTTCCTGCGCCTGCACCAGAAGAGATTCACTACGGTAGATTTCAACACAACGTATGACGTTCACTGGGGCAGCGTGGACGCAAATAAGGTTTATTCCAACTCCATCAGCACGCGCATTGCTGAAGTAAAAGACCCAGCCAAGCCTGAAGGTGAAGAGTTGCCGGTGGGCACCGGACATGGCTATCTATGGCGGCTGAATACTTATTGGCGTTTTGAAGAAAAAGATGGCGGAGTTTACCTGCAATGTGAAGCGCTGTCGTTGACGCGTGACATCCCGACCGGGCTGGGATGGCTGCTGAAGCCGCTGGTAACGTCGATCCCGAAACAGTCACTCAATCGCGCGCTGGGCCAGACGCGGAACGTAGTGATTGAGGAAAGCAAGCACAATTGCTGCGGCGTTGCGGCAGCGCATTGAACACCTGACACACGGCAGAAAACAGAAAGCGGAGGAATGGAGTAAATGGAAGGAAATGGAAAATGGGATAACGCTCCGAAGCTTGCGTCGCCCGCGCCCATCTTCATATCGCCACGGTCAGAATTCCTGCGATCAGATTTACGATAATTTCCAAACTCCTCCGTTTCCTCCTTTCCTCCGCGTTTCAAAGGTTTTGCTTTTCAACAAAAAGGGCCCGCCGAAGCGGACCCAATCTTTTGGAGCGACTAATGATGCTGGTTATTTGTTGTCGTCAACGCGCGACGCGATCATGCTGTACGAGCCGGCGTTGACGAAGATGAGACCGCGCACGCGCACGGTGTTGGCATTCACGGGTGTGACCTTCAGGTTAGTGCCGCTCACGATTGAAACCGCGATGGTCGATTGACCGGTCAGGGTGGCAAAAGCGGAGTTGGCGTTCAGCGTCAGCGTAAAGCCTGACGCGCTTGCAGCGGAGACTGTTCCCACCAGGGCCTGTTCGCGCAGCTTGAGTTTGTCTGCGGGCATGGGCGAAACGGTGTTGCTGCCTGTATCGGCTTCAACGCGCTGGCCTTTGCCAATATGGCTGGCATCAAAAGCCGGCGTAGCTCCGCCCAGGTTTAGCTTGTCTGTACGCACAGAGAACGTGGTGCTTGCGCTAATGGCGAGATCCACGGTCACTGGCGGCGTAGTTGAGTTGGACGAATCAACCTGATGCGCAATCGTGATCTGCGTTGCCGGCGCGCCGGTCACAGCCGTAATTACGCCTTCAGCTTCTTCGCCGCTCTGGCCTTCTTCCACGCCAATCTTGGTGGCAAGCTTGCTGCCGTCAGGCTTGGTGGTTGCATCCACTTCAACAATGTCACCCACCTTGAGCTGTGAAAGCGAGGTGATGCCATCCTTGAACTGCGTGGTGCTGTCGGTGGCAAAAACGATGCTGCTGGTCTGGGTCTGGATGGTGAAGTTCGGCGCTGCAATAGCCGTGACGCTACCGTGGACGTCATCCATCTCGCCGCTGTCTTCGTCAGAGTTGTTGGCGGTGGCCGTAGTCACGTTGAATTTCGCAGTCACGGTGGCCGAAGCCGGCGGCGTGCCGGTTAGCACGACTGAATTAGCCAGATCCAGGTCAAAGTTAATGACTGACGAATTGCTGCTGGTCACCGTAATCGGGGCAGTAAAAGTCACCGTTACGCTGCCGCTGGTAAGAGTGGCTGGGATTTTTACCGGGGCCGGCGGTACAGCGTTGTTCAACACCACAACTTCTGGATTGGAAACTGTGAGCGATGCTCCGGAATAGGTTCCCGGCGGAATGTTGACCAGGGCCAACGGCTCAAACGAGCCTGCCTGATGGACAAACTCAACCTCAGACGTTTTCGACAGCAAATTGCCTGTGGTGGCTGTGGTTCCGCTTCCGGTAAGTGTCAGCGAGCTGACAGAAAGCTCAAACTTCACGATCTGATCATTCAGACCGTCAGTAGTGTTGATGGTGGCATTTGTCGGTCCGGCATTGAGTGTGCCAGTCCCGCCGCAGCCTGTCGCCAGGATCAAGGCGACCATTACAACAGTTAGAAGTAAATACCGCTTCATAGGGGCCTCCAAGTTTTCAGTGAGTGGGGGAAGTCCTCGCCGTGGATAAATGCACCTGGAGGGCCAAGCTTGCCAAACGGTCTAAGTGCTTGCTTTTTCAGTGAGCAGAGCGTTATTCGAGGGGATAGGGTGGGGCTGCGAGCCATTCTGGCTGTGGCGATAAGCCACACCGAATCAAACACTTGCGGACAATGACCAAAAGTAACGTCCGGAGTCGGACGACAGGGAGCATTTGAAGGACGAGTCGAACCAAAAAAAAGAGGCCGCCATCTGCGGCCTCCCGAATATCGATCTAATAAGCGCCAGTTTTACTGCAGTTCAATCTTGCTCACGGTCATCCGTTCGCCGTTCACGGTCCCTGTTACGTTGACTTTGATGTCTTTGTCCTTTTTCATCCCGGCGATAAACTGCTTGGCTTTGGTGTTGCTTGCCGCATCAAACTTGATCACTTTTTTGTCATCGGTCAGCACACCATAGCCGCTTTTCACGCATTCCGGCATCTGCAGGCACATTTTAGAATGCTTGGCCCCAAAGCCGGGTTTCTGTCCTTCTTCACTTGCACAGGCCAGGTCAACCAGATAACCCTGAACCTTGGTTTCCGCGGCAAATGCGCTCAACGCCGCAGCTGTAAGCAATACCAGCGCGATTCTCCTCATAGTCTCCCCTGTTAATGGCTGTTGCAGTTGTATTGATTGATAACCGAAGTGCGGGTTACAAGTAAAGCGCGATTTTGCGGCTGCTGGCGGGGCGACTCAGAGACGAAAACAGCCCGCTCAGTGTAAAATCATATTGTTGCGGTCATTTGATTGTGGTCATTGGACGCACCGTTAGTCGCGTGCCGTCCCCAAATTTCCCGCCGCATTTGCCGCGCCCGACTGTAAGGCCGCGGAAACCCGACATCCCAGGAGAAGATTGAATCATGGCTAAGATCGCCAAAACGGCAGACCGCAAGAAAATCATGGATACCACCAAGAGCACCGATTGCCCTAAATGCGGCAAGCCGACCCGAATTGTAAAGCGCGTGAAAGACCGCGAACGCAACACCCCCGGCGGAATCTTTATTTCCTGCTCTGGCTGCGAATTCCACGAGAAACTCTAAGCATTCCACGGGCTGCCGGCTGACCTGCGGCTGCCCTGCTTTTTTATCCTTTAGCTACTTCTTGCCACCTATTTTTTCTGGCTCTTACCCTGCATGGCCGCAGGCGCGGGATTGGCAGGTGCGACTGGAAGAGCCGCCGGCTTGGCCAGGGCAGCTTTTGTCTGGTCCGGCAACTTGTCCGCGTGTTGCAGCATTTGCGATACCTGCCACATCTGCGTTGGCGTGAGCATGTCCTTGAAGCCTGGCATTCCCGTCAGGCGAATTCCGTTTTCCACCGTCCAGAAAATCTTGCCCGTCGGATCGTCGGTGACCATGTCGTCGCCGGAGAGGAGCTGCGGCGGCAGCGGAAACATGCCCTTGGCCGCGAGGCTGGCTTTTTCGCCGACGAAGCCATGGCAGAAGGCGCAATTCTCAACGTAAATATGCGCGCCCTGCGTCATGTTGGGCTCGTCCGCTGGAATGGGGGATTGCTGCATTTTATCCTTCGCCATGCGCGCCCGCAGGGCCATGTGCGCGATCTTCTCTTCCATTGGGCAGCGGCGCAGAGGCCGTAGCCACAGGCATCATGCCCATCTTGATGTAGAAATACCCGCCAATCACCGGAATCAACAAGCCAACAATCACGCCGACAATGAATTTCTTCAAGTTGTTTCTCCTTGTCTGATAGATCAATAATGAGTGTATAAATCCACAGAGCGTTACAGCAATAAGCTGGGGCGTAATGAACCGGGTAACGATAGCGGACCGCAGCGGTTACAGTAAAACTCGAACTGAAAGGCTTTGTCCATGGAGTGGCCGGTGTAATTTCTAGCGAACTGGATGAGCGCCATGGCATTCTTCCGGAAAGTCAAGAAGTTAGGGTGGCTCGGATTCTAGTGGATGGCTGCAATGCGACTGCCGTCTGATTTCCATGTCCTCCGCACAGCTCTGTGCCGCACAGGATAAAATGCAGCCACAAGGCAGAGTCCACTGACGGAGATGAAGTCGACTCGCCAGCGGCAAATTCGAGTCTGTCCCAAGAGATGTAAAGCGGAGGGGAGATGCCCAAAGGGCGGTTGGAGGCGTTCAGCGACGGCGTGATCGCCATCATTATTACGATCATGGTGCTGGAGATGAAGGTGCCGCATGGCGACCGTCTGCAAGATTTAGAGCCTCTGCTGCCGGTGTTCCTGAGCTACCTGCTGAGTTTCGTTTACGTGGGAATTTACTGGAACAACCACCATCACATGCTGCATGCCTGCTCTGTGGTGACCGGCGGAATGCTCTGGGCCAATCTGCACCTGCTGTTCTGGCTATCGCTGTTTCCGTTCGCCACCGGATGGATGGGCGAGAACCATTTCACCGCCGCGCCGACCGTGCTCTACGGCGTGGTGCTTCTGATGGCCGCAATCGCATACTACCTGCTCCAGCAGACGATCATCCGCGCTCAAGGCAAGGGTTCAATCCTGAAAAAGGCGATAGGCAGCGACTGGAAGGGCAAGCTTTCGCCGGTGCTGTATCTCGTTGCAATCGTCGCGACGCTGCGTTCGCCATGGATCGCCCAGGCAGTCTACGTGGCCGCGGCGCTGATCTGGCTGATTCCGGACAGACGTATCGAAAAAGCCCTGCCCCGCAACGAAGCCTAGATTGGGTAGTCTTTTCTCAGGTCGTCATCCTGACGGCCGTACTCGCGACGCATTCTTCAGCGCGCGAGTAGGCCGGAAGGCCTTGTGTTTATCGATGGTCAACGATATCTATAAAACCGCTTTAGCTAGAGACGAGGTGCGAGTCACACTTCTTAACGCAGTATCGCGACAATAGGGTTCCCTCGCTCCGCTCGGGATGTTTAGGAGATGTTAGGAAAGCAGCCCTTCCACCGCCGCGTAGGCTTCATTTAAGGCAGCATCGAGCTGGGCAGGATCTTTGCCGCCGGCTTCGGCCATGTCAGGGCGTCCGCCGCCGGAGCCGCCAACTTTTTCCGCCACTGGCTTGATGACTTTTCCGGCTTGTACGCGCGACGTTAGATCGGCCGTGACGCCGACGATCAGCGCAACTTTGCCGTCCTGCACTGAACCCAGCACCACGACGCCGGAGCCGAGCTTATTGCGCATGTTATCGACCAGCGTGCGCATCTGGCCGCGATCAAGATTGTCCACGCGCTGGGCCACAACTTTTACGCCTTTGATGTCGCGCGCCTTCTCTCCCACGGAAGCCACCTGCGAACCAGCCGACTTCATGCGCAGCTGCTCGAGTTCTTTTTGCAGCTTCTTGATCTCGGCGTCTTTCTTGTCGAGTTCACCACGCAGGGCCTCAGCCGGTGAGTGGGATTTGGTCTGCGGGATCAATGATGACACCAAATTTTCCAGCTTGTGGTCCAGCCGGAAATGCTTGAGCGAGCCTTCACCGCTGATGGCCTCAACGCGCCGCACCCCGGAAGAAACGCTGCCTTCACTCATGATTTTGATCAGGCCAATTTCGCCGGTGGCGTGCGTGTGCGTGCCGCCGCAAAGTTCGGTGGAAAATTCACCGATCTTCACCACGCGCACGCGCTCGCCATATTTTTCGCCGAACAGCGCGATGGCTTTATATTCATTGATGGCCACGTCAATCGGGACATTTTCAATCGTATCCACCGGCGTGTTGCGCAGGACATGCTTGTTCATCAGGTCTTCAATGTCCTGCAATTCTTCGTCGGCCACGCCGGCGAAGTGCGAAAAATCAAAACGCAGACGGCCAGGATCAACCAGGGATCCGGCCTGCTTTACATGCGGTCCCAGCGTTTCCCGCAGCGCCGCATGCAGCAGATGCGTGGCCGTGTGATTGCGCATGGTTGATTCGCGCACGTCCACGTGGACCACGGGATCAACTTTCATGCCGACGAAAATCGGCTGGCGCGCCTTGACTTTGTGCGCGCGCACGCCCTGCACCGGCATGTAACAGCCGTTTACTTCGGCCACGATGCTTGAGTGCGTTTCGTCGTAAAGGATTCCGATGTCGCCAACCTGCCCGCCGGAATCGGCATAGAACGGCGTGTGATCGAGTACGACCTCGCCTTCTTCATCCGGATTCAAGACCTTTACGCCCTGCGGCGCTGATTCGTGCGCGCCTCCTGGCGCGACTTTCACCACGGCAAGAACTTCGCTGCCTTTTGATCGCGTGGCGCGATAGCCTTCAAACTCCGTCTTCTTAAGATCGCGATAGACCGGCGCGGCGGTTTGCTTTGACCCGCCTTTCCATGACGCGCGGGCGCGTTCGCGCTGCGCCTGCATGGCGCGCTCAAAACCTTCCACGTCAACGCTGATGCCGGCGTCGCGGCAGGTGTCCATGATGAAATCAAAGGGCAGGCCAAAAGTGTCATACAGCTTGAAAGCGTCTTCACCGCGATAACGCAGTTCGCGGGCGCTCTGGTACTGGTGCTGCGCCAGTTCTGCGCGTGACATACCCTGTTCGCCCAGAGGATCGCGTGCGAGAGCGGCGCGCTGGCTGTCAGCTTTTTCCTTGCGCAATGCCTTGAGATCGGCTTCAAGACGGGCCAGGCCAGCGTCAAGCGTGTGTGCGAATCGGCGCTCTTCTTCAAAGACGATTTTGGCAACGCGCTCCGTCTGTTCTACCAGTTCAGGGTACGCATCTTTCATCAGATCGCGGACGGCCATCACCATCTCATGCATGAACGGCTTGGTGGCGCCGAGCAGGCGTCCGTGGCGTATGCCGCGACGAAGGATTTTGCGCAGCACGTAGCCGCGGCCTTCATTCGCCGGCAGAATCCCATCTGAAATCAGGAAAGTCACAGCGCGTGCATGATCGGCGACAACGCGCAGGCTCGCCGCTGAGCGAGAGCCCTTTTCTGCCGCCAGTTCTTTTTCCAGGTCGACGCCGGTGAGTTTTGCGGCGGCTGCCAGCAGAGGCATGAAAAGATCGGTATCGTAATTGGAGATCTTACCTTGCAGGACAGAGGCGACGCGCTCCAAGCCCCATGCCGGTATCAATGGAAGGTCTGGGCAACGGGTTGAGCGTGCCGGTATTGTCTCGGTCAAACTGCATGAAGACCAGGTTCCAAATTTCCACGTAGCGGCCGCAGTCGCACGGGAACATGCAGTCGGGATGGCCTTCGTCGGACGCGGCAGGCCCCATATCAAAATGGATTTCACTGCACGGACCGCAAGGGCCGGTATCTCCCATGGACCAGAAGTTGTCTTTCATGCCCATTTCAAAAATGCGCTCTTTGGGAACACCGACGGCGCGCCAGTGTTTTTCCGCTTCGTCGTCGCGAGGGATGCCCTGCTCGCCCTTGAAGATGGTCACGTAAAGATTGTCGCGGGATACGCCGAACCATTCTGAGGCGGTCACCAGTTCCCACGCGTAAGAGATCGCTTCAGCCTTGAAGTAACTGCCAAAGCTGAAATTGCCCAGCATCTCAAAGAACGTGTGATGGCGCTTGGTGAAGCCCACGTTTTCCAGGTCATTGTGCTTGCCGCCGGCGCGGACACACTTCTGTGACGTAGTGGCCTTGTTGTAATCGCGTTTGTCCACGCCCAGGAAAACGTCTTTGAACTGGTTCATGCCAGCGTTGGTGAAAAGCAGCGTGGGATCGTTGGCGGGCACCAGTGACGATGAATGCACGCGCTTGTGGCCTTTGCTTTCAAAGAAGCGCAGGAATTTCTCGCGAATTTCAGAGCCGGTCGGCATCGTTTCTATTTTAAACGCACTTTCAGGAAACCTTTGAAACACGGAGGAAACGAGGAAGCGGAGGTTATAACAATCGCCGGAATCGCACTGTGATCGCCGACATCGCCGTAATCGGAAATCTTGCCGCGAATTTACGCGAATGAACACGAATCCAAGTAAATTCGCGCCTTTCACGTTGATTCGCGGCTCATTTTTTGTTTTTTCGATGGCGACGACCTTTTCAGGCTTCCTTGGGTTTCTCGCCTTCGGCTTCCTCCGACGCTTCCTGCTGCTTGCGCAGCAACGGGAAGAGAATCACGTCGCGGATGGAGCGCGAATCGGTCAGCAGCATGGTCAGCCGGTCGATGCCGACGCCTTCGCCGCCGGTCGGCGGCAATCCATACGACAGCGCGCGGATGTAGTCTTCATCCATCTGCGTGCGCTTCTTCGTCGCCGCGCGCTCGTTCGCTCAGCTGCCTTCGAAGCGGCGGCGCTGCTCCTCAGGATCGTTCAGCTCGCTGAAGGCGTTGCCAATCTCCAGCCCGCCGACAAAGATTTCAAAGCGCTCCACCCAGTCGGCGTTCTCTTCCGGCTCGCGCTTGTTCTTCGACAGCGGCGAGATGGCCAGCGGGAAGTCGTAGAGAATCGTCGGCTGGATCAGGTGCGGCTCGGCCACGTACTCAAAGATCTCGGCGATCGTTTTGCCCGCGGGCAGCTTTGGGATCGTACGGAATGTGCGGGTGTTGCTGGCGTTGTAGCGCTGCACCATCGCCGCAACCGACTCATGCGTGGCGAAATCCGCCATCTCCGGCTTGGCCCGGCAGTTCTCCGGCCAGTACTTGATGATGGCTTCGCGCATCGAGAGCCGCTGCAAGTTGGCAAAGTCAATCTTTGCCGTTGAAGCTGGCTATGGTCGTTCCGTTCACGTCGCGCGCAACCTGCGCCAGCATGTCTTCGGTGAAGTCCATCATGTCGTGATAGTCGGCATAGGCCATGTAGAACTCCAGCATGGTGAACTCAGGATTGTGCTGGGTCGAGATGCCTTCATTGCGGAAGTTGCGATTGATCTCGTAAACGCGGTCCATGCCGCCCACCACCAGCCGCTTCAGATACAGCTCGGGCGCGATGCGCAGAAAGAGGTCGATATCGAGCGTGTTGTGGTGCGTGGTGAACGGGCTTGCGCCACTGCGCCGCCGGCGATGGGATGCATCATCGGCGTTTCGACTTCGACGAAGTCGTGCGCGTCGAGGAAGCGCCGCATCGACTGCACCACCTTGCGCGCTTGACGAAGACCTCGCGCACATCGGGATTCATCGTCAGATCGACGTAGCGCCGGCGATAGCGCAGTCTCCACGTCCTGCAGGCCGTGCCACTTCTCCGGCAGCGGCAGCAGGTCCTTCACCAGGAACGTGAGGTCTTCCGACGTGGATCGTCAGCTCGCCGGTGCGCGTGCGGAACAGATAGCCGCTCACGCCGATGTAGTCGCCGAGATCGAGCAGCTTGTACAGGGCGAAACCTTTTTCGCCCACGAAGTCGAGCTTCACGTAGATCTGCAGCCGCTTGCCGCCCTGCTGCAGGTGGGCAAAGCCGGCCTTGCCCTGGAGACGTATCGACATGATGCGTCCGGCGACCTTTACCGGAACGCGCGGATTTTCCAGCTGCTCAGCCGTCTTTTCGCCGTATTCGGCCAATACCTGCGGCACCGTATGAGTAAAGGCGAACTTGTGGGGATAGGCCTGCTGGCCCAGGGCTTCAATATCTCGCAGCTTTTGCTGCCGCAACTGATAAACGCTATCTTCAAATGACACTGTGTGGCTGAACCTCGTAGGTGTAAACGCCCGATTATAAATGACTGGAACCGGCAATCCGGCATCAGATGTCATAGAGGCTGCGGCGCGTTTCCTGTATCATTTTGCCGCAGTTCAAGAGAGGAGCATCCATGTTCAAAGGTTTCCGGCAGTTCATTATGCGGGGCAACGTACTGGACCTGGCTGTGGCCGTGGTGATTGGTGCGGCATTCGGCGCAGTTGTTACCTCATTTGTCACCAACATTCTTACGCCGCTGATTGCAGCCATTGTGGGAAAGCCCGATTTCTCGGCGTTCAATTTCACGATAAATGGCGCAGTGATTTCCTATGGCATCTTTTTGAATGCGCTGATCGCGTTCCTGCTGGTGGCGGGGGCGGTTTACTTCTTTATGATCGCGCCGATGAATGCCTGGAAAGCCCGTGCCGCGCGCACTGCCATCTCGGCAGACCCGACAAGCAAGAAGTGCCCGGAATGCCTGAGCGAGATTCCGATTGCAGCTCGGCGTTGCGCCTTTTGCGCCTCAGTGGTATCCACGCCAACAACGCCGGCCAACGCCTAATCGTGTGGCAAATGCTGCCGGCCCTGGCATCCTCATTTTTCTGTCCTTGAGGATGTTCTTCTCGCCGGCATGGTAACGACCAGGCAGGTCCAGGACGATCCTTTGACAGTCCTGCTGCGCACGCGGATTCTGCCTCCATATTTATTGGCGATTCCACGAGCCATCCAAAGGCCCAGTCCACTGCCCTTTTCCGCTTTGGTGGAAAAGAACGGCTCGAAGATGCGGTCGCGGAGCTCAGGCGCAATGCCGGGCCCATCGTCGGCGATAACAAGACGGAATTCCGGCTGCGGGTCACCGCTTGCGGCAGTTGGGCTGTAAAGCCTGATTCGCACCAAACTGTGGGCCTGTTCAACCGCATTTTCAAGAAGCGCCGTGATCAGCTGGCGCAAGTCCGCGTCAATGCCATAGAACTCACATGAAGAAAATTCGCGGTTTAAAACGAATGCCCTTTTTCCGGACACGCATGTCCAGATTCACCAGAGTGTCCTGTACCACGTCCTGCACCTGAAGAAGCCGTGCAGCGAGCCGTGCGATTGTAAAGACCGATCATCTGGCGCGTGATCTTGGTAATTCTCCAAAGCGAGTCCTGAGCCGCAACCAGCAATTGGTCCGCCGATACTACATTTCCCTGCCGCAACAGGAAGAGAGCGTTGGTAAGAGCGGCCAGCGGGTTGTTAATCTCGTGGGCCAGCGCGTTCGCCATGCGCGCGCCGGCTGCATTCAATTCACTGGAGTTCAAGGCCTCTTCAGCGCGTTTGAGTTCGGTGATATCGCGGGAAATGCCCACGATGCCGATCACCCTGCCGGACGAATCGCGGCAGACATTTTTGGAGGAATGCAGATGCCGCACACCGCCGACATAGGCACGCGTTTCCTCAAAAACCTCGGAAATCCCTGAAGCCATGATCTGGCGGTCTTTTTCCATGATGTGCCGCGCATGCTCTTCAGGAAAGAGAGCGCGATCATCCTTGCCAATAATTTCCTGTGGGGTCATGCCAACCGAATGCGCAGCAGATGAGTTGGCGAATACATACCGTCCGTCACGGTCTTTCATGTAAATGAAATCGGCAGTGCTCTCCAGCAAGGTTTCCAGCACAAGCTTATGCTCAACGAGAGCATGCTCGGCTGCTGCTCCAGCAGGCATAGGCGTGGCTTGGGGCGCACGCTGAGTATTCGGTTGTTTCAACGACATGGGCACTGTTCGAAGGCCGGAAGCCCTTCGAAAATTGCCTTGAGAATACAACTTTCGGCGACCGCAAAGCCAAGGACTAGGTTTACTTGTGTGCTCGAATTCAGGTAAAGCCCTGAGGGCTCAAATCAGAGCGCTCGATGCGAACTGCCCAATAGTCGCTCGCTGGCAGTCGAAATGCCGCTTCCCTCTTGATCTGCATGTTCCCATGCAGTTGCGCCGATGAGCGGCAATCCGATGCAGTGCAACTTGCGCAGTCTACCTACAGATACTTCTCCCGCAGCACCGCCCCATGATGCACTACGTGTCCGGCCACGACGAACGCGCAGGCCCTTACCGTGAATGGGTTGCCGCTGGCAATTCCCTTTCGTGTCCAAGCGTCTTCAGGAAGGTTCCGGAAGAATGAAAGGGTTGCGAGGCGAATTTCACGAAATTCTTCTACATGCCGGGCCCACGGGACATCGTCCGACCCGGCCGCAGCGACCGCAACATCTTGGTCAAAGCTGGGCATCGGCGTATCGAAATTGCGGGCAAACCACAAGGCACGCATCACGAACACGCGCTCCGTATCATTCACGTGGCCCCACATCTGGCGGATGCTCCATTTCTCCGGCGCGTACCGATAGAGAGACTTCTCTTCCGGGATGCCGCGCAGAAATGGAAGCGTTTCGTCCAGCTGGCTTTCTAACTCATGGAGGATATCGTCACTGGAAACGCGGTTGATGTAGCCGAAATAATATGGAGCAGCTTCATTGGAGGATGGGCGGCCGATCATGGAAGTAATGGTAGCAGCCTGGGACGGAATGGTCACACACTCCTGCCAGTGGCAAAAGCGAGAGCTTGCGCCTTTGGCTTTCGGTCAGGAACAATGGGCAGTATGTTTCGCCGCAAAGCGTCATCCACCAAACCCGAGCCGGTGCAAGCCACCAGCGGACGCCTTGAAATCGAGCGCCAGGGACACGTGGCTTACCTGGAATACACGCTGGCCGGCAAGGTCCTGCAGCTTATCCATAGTGAAGTGCCGGCGGCGTTGCGCGGCCAGGGACTGGGTTCTGAGCTGGCGCACTCAGCGCTGGAATGGGCGCGCGAACAGGGCTTGAAGGTTGATGTGATCTGCCCTTCCGTCGCCGAATATCTCAACAGACATCCTGAATACGCTGACCTGGTGCTCTAACGCGGCTAAGGCAGCTATGCAATTGGACGTCATCGGGTAATCGAGCGCCAGGCAAGCGGCCGGTTTCTGCAGTTCGCCGCCGGCCGCTGCTTGCTTGTGTGGCGTGCGGGCGCCACACAAGATTTTTCTATTCATCAATCTTTATCAATCAAGCAAGGGGCCATCCATGAAATTCGCGCGTTCATTGCTCTCATTGTCTGCATATTCGGTTGTTCGGTGCAGGGCCAGGACCAGTCTGCTCCCGTCGCGTTGTCCGTCCCGGATATTGAAGTAGTAAATCAGGATGGCCGGCATGTGCGCTTCAATAGTCAGGTGGTCGAAGGACGCATCGCGATTGTCACCGGCTTCTTTACGACCTGTAGCTCCATGTGCCCCATCACGCAGGAAAAGCTTTCCCAGGTGGCCAGGCTGCTGGGCCCGCGACTGGGAAAAGATGTGGTGATCGTTTCTGTGAGCGTGGATGCGGAGAACGATACGCCCGCGCGGATGAAAGACTGGGCAGAAAAGTTCCATACCGGCCCCGGCTGGACCCTGTTGAGCGGCAATCGCGCAGAGGTGGACACGCTGCTGAAGTCACTGGGATTATTTGTTGAGTTGCGGCAGCGGCACCAATCCGCTCTGATGGTGGGCAGCGCGGCCACCGGCTGGGTACGAATCAGCTCATGGACGCCTTCAGAAAAACTGGCCCGGCTGGCGGAATCAATGTCATCGGCAAAACCTGTGGCAAATGCCAGTATTCATCGGCAGTGAGATTGAGATAACGTCCGCGTAGAGCCGAGCCGCCACTTTCCCGGTAAGACCGGCGCCGACAAACCACAACCATGACCGGAGCTTATTCGTTCATCTGCGGTTACTCATCCACGGACAGGCTGTGCGAGCGCCTGAATCAGGTGGGCTGGCATTGGCAATTGGACAATAGCCATTGGAATCGCGATTACGTTGTCACTCGGCCATTTCCAGGCGTACGTATTCGCATTGTGGATATTCCCGTCCGCACCGAAACCGGATTTCAGTATGAGTCCGACATTCATGTCGGCAATGAATGCACAACGCCAATGGCTGAAATCGACGCGGCTTACCGTAACGTGCTAGCGCAGATTCCCGCGCATGACAGTCCGGGAGATTGAGTGGTTTGATTGAAGGATGCAAGGGGCTGCGGTCACTCATTCTCCGGTGGCGACACGTAACTTCCCTTCCGCCGCATCTCTGCAATCCACTCTTTGTACGGATACTTTGACGCCAACAGCCTGCCAACTTCCTTCTCAACGTCATACGGCACGCGGCGGATGGCCGGCTTTCCATCCTCGATCAACAGGTAAGAAGCCCGCGGATCGCCGTCATAGGGCGAGCCTACACTGCCCGTATTGCAGACCGTCATGCTTCCAACTTTGCGGATGAAAGGGCGGTGAATATGGCAGTAGACAATAATTTCCGCATTTAGCTGCTTGTAAGTATTCTCCAACTCGGCATCGTCGGCCGTATCCATGGGCGCGCGCCACAAGTTGCCAGGACTGGCGTGCATGAGCACCAGATTTTCATGTCTAAGCTCGGTGGGCAACGCGCGCAGCCACGCCAGGCGCGATGGGCCGATCATCTGCGTTGTCGCCGGGCCACACAAATCGAACAACGCTCGGAACAATGGCTTAAGCTGGGGCGCTGAAGCTTCCAGCGCGGACCGAGCCGAAGTGTCCCACAGCATCTCGTCGGTATTGCCGAGCACTCCCTGCCAACCCTCGCGAACGATGCAATCGATCACTTCGGCGGGATTCGATCCTCCGTATGGCAGGTCGCCGCCGTGATAGATCACGTCTGGTCTCTGCTGGCGCAGATCAGCCAGCACGGCATCAAGCGCGGTGAGGTTGCCGTGAATGTCAGAGATGATGGCGATGCGCATGGTCTCCCAAAGCTCTTTCTCAGATTAGCAGTTTATTTTTTGTTCAGCGCGCTCCGCTGACGCTGCACGCGAATCTCCACCCCGCCACGCGAAACCCGTGTCGGGGACCCCGGGCCTGCGGCGCTTGGAATGGCTTGAGTGCGGACCTTTTCGGCCCGACTTCGCAGCCCTCGATTCCCCTTCGCAAGCTCAGGGTCATCTCGCGCTAAACGGTAAAGTCAGTCCCTGACAGTTGTCTCACTGCACAAAGGAGCTTCATATCCATATTGTTTGGATTGGCTTTCAAGGATAGAGCGGCGCATTGCCGGCAAAGCTATCGTCTAATTCTGGCAAAAAGATCCGAAAGCACCAGCCGGTATAAAGGTTTTACCTTATTTTATTCGTAAATTCCCGTTTTGGAACACTTAAGTACATAAATACTGGCGTAACATCCGTAACTTGTTAAATGTCGCCGCAGGGCTAATGTGTTCCCAAATTGCCCAGGTTTTTGTAATTCAAAGCAAGCCAAGGAGAAGTTTCTGTGAATTCGTCTACGTTAGTTGCAACGTACGATTTTCGTCTTGTTGCGCTTTCAGTCGTGCATTGCCATTTGCGCTTCCTATGTCGCACTTGACCTGGCGGGACGCGTCAACGCGGCGCGAAACAATGCGCGGGTCGCCTGGTTAATAGGCGGCGCAATAGCGATGGGCACGGGCATCTGGTCAATGCACTACACCGGAATGCTTGCTTATCACTTACCGGTCCAGGTGTATTACCACGTCCCGACCGTCTTTTTGTCGCTGGTGGCCGCGATCGCCGCCTCTCTGGTGGCGCTATTTACGGTGAGCCGCCCGAGCGTAAGCGTATTGCACGTTATTGTGGGAAGCTTGCTGATTGCCGGCGGCATTTCCGTTATGCACTATACCGGAATGGCGGCCATGCGGTTGCCTGCAATGCACCAGTGGGACCAGACACTCGTTATTCTGTCAGTGGCGGTAGCGCTGATTGTTGCCTTAGCGGCGCTGGGACTGACATTTTTATTTCGCGAGGAAGGACACGACACGGTGCTGAAGGGTGTCTGCGCCGTCATTATGGGTTTTGCCGTCCCGGCGATGCATTACACCGGGATGGCTGCCGTGAGTTTTAAGGCGATGCCGGAGACGCCGGACCTGACGAATGCGATGGACATTTCAGTGCTTGCCAACACAGCCATCATCGCAGTTACGTTTGTTGTGCTCGGCTCAGTCTTCCTGTTCAATCGCTGGTTCACTCCAGCGCAGGAGCCATCTCCTTCAAAAGCCTAATCACACAACCTAAGCTTTTGGCAGTCGACAGCTGTGTTCGTTTCAAGAAGAGTTTGCCCCGGCTACAGAGGCCGGGGCTTTTTTTGTACCTTTCGCAATCTTCAAAAGGGGCCGATCTTCCACTACGGGGTAGTGGTCAAGTTTGAATTTTTCCTTTATTCAGACCATTTACGGAGCGTCATCTCGAAGGGCGTAAGCAAGCCCGCGTTGTCATCAACGGGCGCTGAAGACGGCGCGCCCCCATTGACGGGAGCTCGGATGATGATCTGTTTATTAAGGATCGGACATTGATTCTGCCCTATAGCTCAAGCTGTACCACTACCCACCACGGCCCGATTACCTCATCGGTCTGCAAAGCGATAAACTAGCTAAATGCCCGATGTCGCCAGCAACTCTCTCTCGCAAGCCTCATCTTCTTACCTGCGTTCTGCCATGCACCAGCCCATCCACTGGCATGAGTGGGGCCCGGAAGCGTTTGAGACCGCGAAGCGCGAGAACAAACCCATTCTGCTCGATATCGGCGCGGTGTGGTGCCACTGGTGTCATGTGATGGACCGCGAGTCCTATGAGAGCCCCGAAATTGCCGCAATCGTGAATGAGCATTTCATTGCCATCAAGGTTGATCGCGACGAGCGCCCTGACGTGGACAGCCGTTACCAGACCGCGGTGCAAGCCATCAGCGGGCAAGGCGGCTGGCCGCTTACGGCGTTCCTTACGCCTGAAGGTAAGCCGTTTTACGCGGGAACATATTTCCCACCGCAGGATTACCAGGGGCGTCCCAGCTTCAGCCGGGTACTGCTGACGTTGGCGCAGGCTTATCGTGAAAAGCACAGTGATGTGCTGGAATCAGCTGAGAGCGTGATGAGCGCCATCAGCCAGGCTGAAGGCTTTGCCGGCAAGTCTGGATCGCTCAAAGCTGAGCTGATTGACAGCATGGTGGAATCCGCCGTGAAATTGTTTGATCCCGAGCATGGCGGCTTTGGTTCGTCGCCGAAATTTCCCCATCCCAGCGGCATGGACCTGTTGATGCAGCGATGCGCCGAAACCGGCAGCGCGGACCTACTGAACGTGGTCACGACGTCGCTCGACAAGATGGCGCGCGGCGGCGTTTATGACCAACTGGCCGGCGGCTTCCATCGTTACTCCGTGGACGAGCACTGGATTGTCCCGCACTTTGAAAAAATGTCATACGACAATTCCGAGCTGCTCAAGAATTATGTCCACGGATATCAGCTTACGGGCAATGAATTCTTTGCTTTCGTGGCGAAAGACATTGTCCGCTGGATGGACGAGGTGCTTTCTGACCGCGAGCACGGCGGCTTTTATGCTTCACAGGACGCTGACATTTCTCTTGATGACGACGGCGACTACTTCACCTGGACGCTGGACGAAGCCGAAGCCGTGCTGAGCACCGACGAACTGCAAGTAGCCATGCTGCACTATGACATTGGCGAAGTGGGCGAGATGCATCACAATCCCGC
Organism: Terriglobia bacterium; assembly: GCA_963732195.1. GTDB lineage: Bacteria > Acidobacteriota > Terriglobia > Terriglobales > Acidobacteriaceae > Angelobacter. Next base: position 91,766 of record CAVSYO010000014.1, read on the forward strand.
CAAGAACGTGCTTTATTTGCGCGCCAGTATTGAGGAAGTGGCCGAGCGTGTCAAGAAATCGCCGCAGGAAGTGCAGACGATCCTGGATTCAGCCAAGCAAAAGATGTACGCCGCGCGTTTGCTACGCAATACTCCGTTTGTGGACAAGACCGTGTATGTCGGCTGGAATGCGCTCTGCATCTCCGCTTATCTCAAAGCGTCGCGCGTGCTGAAGCTTGACGATGCGCGCCGGTTTGCGCTTCGCTCACTCGATCGAATTCTTTCCCAGGGATGGGACGCGAAACTGGGCTTGCAGCGCGTGCTTGCTTACTCAGATCCGCAGGCCGCGAAGCGTCGTGTGCCAGGCGTGCTGGAAGATTATGCGTTCACAGCGAACGCATGTCTGGATGCTTATGAGGCCAGCGCCGATCTGAGCTATTTCCATTTTGCGGAAAAGATTGCCGGAGCAATGGTCGCGCGCTTCCATGATCCGCGTGAAGGCGGCTTCTTTGACATGGCCAGCGGGCCTGACGTGGGCGATGGGCTGGTGCTGGGCGCGCTTGCGGCACGGCGCAAGCCTTTGCAGGATTCACCAACGCCAGCGGGCAATCCCATGGCCGCGATTGCTCTGTTGCGGCTGCACGCTTACACCAATGAAGCGCGCTATCGCGATTTGGCGGAAGGCACATTGAAAGCCTTTGCCGGAATTGCCGCGCACTACGGGCTGTTTGCTTCGACTTACGGGATTGCCCTGGATATGTATCTGCGTCCGCACACGCAGGTGGTGGTCGTTGGAAGTGGGGCAAGAGCAGAACAACTGGAAGCTGCGGCATTCAAGAAGTTTTCTTTAAACCAGTCCGTTCTTCATCTGCAAGAAGGTGAGGCGGTGCCACAGATGCTTCCGCCTGCACTGGCTGAAACCATCCCCAACTTGCCGGCGATCAAAAAAGGCCACACGGTTGCCGTGATTTGCAGCGGCTTCAGCTGCAAGCCGCCGATCTCTGAGCCTGCTGAATTGGAAAAGGTGCTGGGCGCGAACGCCTCCTCGAATCAGTAAACAGGCTAAGCTACAAGCTGGCCTGTGCGTCTCCATGGCTTTCCGTAGCTTTCTATGAAACGCCGAAGCGCTTTGTACCACTATAGAGGGAAAGACATCGGACTGCCTTTCCGCGCGTCAGCCTAGTCGCAAAGGGAGAGCTGGTATGGCAACCAGGAAAGTTACCAGGAAAAATATCACCAGACATGGAGCCGGAGGGGGCCGCACGCGCAGCGATTCCTCTGCTGGACTCGGCATTGACGAGAAGATTAGTGGATCACTCGGCAACAGGGGCGGCAGGAAGAGCGGGGAGCCAGTTCCGTCATCTGCTCAGGAGAGGCGTGACGCAGCCCTGAAGGGCGGAGGCATTGTTCCACAGCGGAAGTTGCTGCCGCTTGCCAAACTCAAAAAGACTCCGCACACCGGAGGCGGCTCCGCCAAACCGCATGTCGTGAAGTTCCACGGCCCTGGCGATGCCACCAACGCTACGACCGACACCGACCACGGGAGCATCCTCTATAACGGCTCACTGCGGGTGGTGTTCTGGGGGCGGGAGTGGGGCTTGGCCACGCCTCCGGTGACGGTAAGCCAGGTGCTGAACGACGTCCAAAGCATCATTACGGGCCCCTATCTTGACGGACTGCAGCAGTACGGCGTCAGCAAGCCTCGTCTTGTCCAGACGCTGGTTCTGGACAGTGAAGATCCGCCCAACCCATTTGACAAGGACGATGCGGGAAACAGGATCAAGGACTTAATCGGGGATGGAGTATTTCCCGAACCCGTCGACGACAATGAGGGAATCTATGCCGTGTTCCTGCCTTCCAAGGTAGGTGGCAAGGTACTCACGCTGCCTCCAGACCAGGTTGGTTATCACAGCAACTATCTCAATTTTGATTGGGGAGACTTCGATTTCAGCTATGTTCACGTTGCCTTCGCAGGAAACGACGGCACACGTGACACCATCTCGTTAAATTTCTCGCATGAACTGGTGGAGGCGCTCACCGACCCGGACGGCAGCGGCTGGCAAGTGGACCCAAGAAGCAGATTTGATTGGAACGAGATTTGCGACGTCTGCTCGTCGGCCACGAAACTCAACGGCGTGGCCGTGTCCTCGTATTGGTCCAGCCAGGACAATGCCTGCATTATCACGGACAAAAACTTTGCCACCTATTTTGTGCAATGGATCTGGCGCCCATCACACATCGAATGGCTGGGCGGGGTGGATCAGGACGGTAATTCCTGGCAATTTCCGCGACAGCTGGTGATGGACCTGATTCGAGGTGGCGATCAATTCAAGGTCGACGGCGCAATCTCAGGCAAGGAGTCGACCGTAGGAATCTATTACCTGGACGGAAGGCATCCTTACCTGGCCACGAATACTGATGGAGTGCCGGACGACAACCTGCTGGCCCTGCCACAGCGTCGGCCGGCATGAAAACTGCATCCCCCAAATTTACTTATACGCTTCCAATAGCTCGGCTGCGCGGTTTAGCGCATCAGTCAATACCTGCAATTGTGTCGTCGTGAGCTGCGTGTCTTTCGCGTCGATAGATTCGTTCACCCCGGGAATCACCACGGCGGCGTAACCAGTGTATTGTCCAGGTGCATAGATCAGATGTCGAAACCATGGACGATTGGGCAGACCCTGCGGTGAGAGCAGCGCGCGCTCAGCGGCAATCAAGACCTGGTTGAGCATGGCTGCATCCTGCGGAGGATTTTTCTGGAGCACAAGAATTTTTGCTCCGGCATTCATGAAGCGCTTTGCCGCGTCGGAGGCCTTGCTGAAATCAGGCGTTCCGGCGCCCAGCATACGTGTGGCTTTATCGCGCGCGTTATCGATATACACGCCGATTTCCTTGCCATAAACCTCGTAGTCATAAGGCAGCACGTCAGCCTGTGACATGTGCAGCGCCTCAATGCCAAAGACGCGCGCCATCTCCTGTTCATAAACAAACGTGGGATCGGCAAATTTCTTGAACCAGTTGAAGTTGTCAAACGCGGAGTGATAGACGCCATACTGGCCGCTGGAGGTCATGTCAGTGGAAGGAATGCCCAGGTGCTGAATAAAGACGCTGTAGTCTGAGCCGCTGCCGAGATCGCCCACCGGCACATCGTTCTCAACACGGGCGTTGGGCACGCGAGCTTGCCCGTTATCCGGGCGGCGCTGCGGCTGCCCCATCTTTTCATCTTTCCACACGTTGTAAAGCATGCCGCCTTTGGGACTGGGAACAACTTTGGTTACGTCACGCATAAAGCCTTTGAGGCTTGGCACCGCCGATGCGCCAAAGTTTGAGCCGGACACCGCTACATCGAGATTGAAATACGCGACGGCGTGGGCCAGATCTTTCTCATGCTCCTCTCCCCACTCGGTTGATCCGATCAACCCTTCTTCCTCTGCATCCCATGATGCAAATACGATTGTGCGGTCAGGCTTCCAGCCGTGCCGCAGCATTTCGGCAAAGCCGTGTACTGTTTCCAGCATTGCTGCCGTGCCGCTGTTTGGGTCAACCGCGCCGTACACCCACGCGTCACGATGGTTCCCCAGCACCACCCATTCGTCGGGATATTTCGCCCCCTTAATTTTTCCGATCACATTCCAGATGGTCCAATACCGGTAATTCTGCTTGAGGTGTATCTTCACCTTCACCGGCCCGGGACCAACGTGATAGGTAAACGGCAGAGCGCCTTGCCAATCGCGCGGTGTTTCCGGCCCAGCCAGATTCTGCAGGATCGGTTGCGCGTCACCATACGACAGCGGCGTTGTGGGAATCTTCGGCATGTCCAGCGCCTTTTCCGGCGGCACGCGCTTCGACTCCGGCAGATCAATGGTGGAAGCAAATCCCGGCGTGGTGGGATCACCTGGATACTTGAACATGTACTGAATCGATCCGCGCTGCACGCCGCTCTCCGGACGCCACGGCCCTTTCGGATACGCATCGCCTTTGAAGTAGCCGTCATCAATCGGGTCAGAATAGATGATCACTCCCGCCGCGCCATGCTCTTCCGCCACAAAACTTTTTACTCCGCGAAAATTATCTCCGTACCGGACAATCACAATCTTGCCCTTCACATCGACTTTCAAATCCTCTAGCTTTTTGAAATCCTCCGGCCTGCCATAATTCGCATATACGACTTCCGCCTCAACGTCGCCTGAAGGCGATGACCCGTTAAACGGCATCACCACTCGCGGATTATCCGCCAGCGGATCGCCATCAACATGCTCCGGCCGCGGGCCATTCATCTTGACGTTGGCCGGCGCGGTCACCGTCACACTGACTTCTGACGGACGATTCATCCAGACCGAATACTTGACCTCCTCCGTTTCCAGGCCGGCAATATCAAAGTGCTTGGCCACATGGTCCGCCGTGGCTTTATCTTCCGCTGAGCCGGCGATGTGAGGCAGCGCCGTCAGGATCTTCAAGTGCTGCTCCGCGCGCGCCGGGCTGGGACTGGCCAGAAATTCCTGGTCTACCTGATACTGCTTGGCAAAATCCCTGAAGCCAAAAATCTGCGTGGGGCTAACTTGGGAAGCCGCGCCTTGCGAAGGAACGCCCTGCGAAGCCGCGCCCGGCGTGGGGCTAGCCTGCGTGGCCGCGCCTTGCGCGGAAGCGGCAGGCGCGCTCTGGCGTGCGCTGTTCTGTACAGCGAAACTTGAAAGTACAAAGACCGACACAACAACAACGATGAGTTTGGCGCGTTTCAATGCTGTGGCTCCTGGAATACTCCGCCCGAGGTTTGTGAACCAACGTACTGCCTTAGGTGGAAACGAAAAAGCTTACACTATGGAGTGGTATTTATTCGAATCGTAATTCAGGGTCGTAGAAATTGAGTACGAATGCGGAGATAAATGGCGGCGGCGCTGAACGGCCCTTGGTCGTGGATCCGGTCGGCAACGCCCACTTTGGCGAATCAACGACCGGCGTTTTAAAGCCCGGCGAAGCAACGCCCCGCGAAGTCATCGGCGAATTAACCGTCGATGAATTGACGACCGGTGGGTTAGCCGCGAATGCCTCCGCCATCCCGCGCGCCGATGCCGTTGATGGTCTTGCTCACGGCGCAGTTACTGACGCAGCTGAAACCACCCTCATCGAGATTCCGCGGCTGGCACGCGCCCTGCGCCATCGCGACTTCCGTCTCTTCTGGACCGGCAACTTTCTCTCCAACATTGGCACCTGGATGCAGAATATCGCCCAGGGCTGGCTGGTGCTGCAGCTTACCAACTCCGCGTTCTGGCTTGGCGTGGTTGGCTTTGCCGCATCGTTTCCTATTCTGCTGTTCGCGCTCATCGGCGGCGTAATTGCGGACCACGTGAACAAGCGCAAGATGCTCATGGTGACGCAATCCGCCATGATGACGTTCGCTTTCATCATGGCCGCACTGGCGTATTTCAAAATCATCAACGTGCATGAGATTGTTTTTCTCGCGCTCGGCACCGGCATCGCCATGTCGCTCAATACGCCAACCTATCAGGCGCTGGTGCCGCAGCTTGTGCCGCGAGAAGATCTCACCAACGCCATTGCGCTCAACTCCGCGCAGTTCAATATGTCGCGCGTGCTCGGTCCAACGCTGGGCGGTTTTGCCATGGCGATTGTCGGCGTGGCCGGAAATTTCTTTCTCAACGGACTCAGCTTCCTCGCCGTGCTCGATCGCGCTCACTCGCATCCGCTACACCGAGCCCCTTCTGCCGCAGGCAGAGCGTCCTGAAGCCCCGCGGGCGGACCATTTCGTTCCGCGTGCAGGCGGCATGTGGAAAAAGATAAAACAGGGTTTCCTTTACGCCTTCAGCCATTCGTCGATGTCGTCTCTCATTCTGCTGGTGGCCATCGGCAGCCTGCTGGCTATTCCTTATCTCACCTTTGTTCCATACTTCGCCCGTGACGTTCTGGGCACCGACGAACCCGGCCTCGGTATCCTGATGGCCTGCTCCGGCGCGGGGGCGTTTCTCGGCGCCATCACCATCGCGTCGCTCATGCATATTCGCCGGCGTGGGTTGTTCGTGGTCCGTGCTTCGGCCGGATTCTATGCCGCCATCATCGCTTTCACCTTCTCGCGCAACTTCTATCTCTCCGGACTGCTGCTCGCCGTGGCCGGCTATTGCATGATCATCTCCGTGGCAACCATCAACTCCCTGTTGCAGCACCTTGCAGAAGACCACATGCGCGGCCGCGTGATGAGCATCTATTCCACGGCGTTTCTCGGGCTGCCTCCCCTCGGCTGCCTCATCGCCGGATCTTTGTCTCATCTCTTTTACGCGCCTCACGTCATCGCCGGAATGTGCTCGCTCGCGATAGGAGGAAGCATGGCTGTGTATGTGAATAAGGAAGGGTTGAAGGAGTTGGACTAGGGGTTACATCCCGAGCGGAGCGAGGGAACCCTATCGTTACAATGAAACTAAACGTCCGCAACACACAATTCATTTGTTTCCACCGCCGCACCCTTGATAAGTCCGATCTGGCCTGCATTGCCGGCCGGCGCAGGGCTCGGGATTTCAGAAAAAAGCCGAAGTTAAAGAGCGATGCTCCCGAGTTCGGAACCATCGCTCGGAACATCGCTCTTTACTATCATCGCCTATATCGATTTTCGTCAGGCGGCTCGGGTGCCGGCGGCGACCTCGTACGTTCCGTTCCAGGTCATTTCGATTTCGGTTGGTGAAATCTGGCGGCCTTTGAAGTTGCCGTTGCCACGGATGCCTTTGAGTTTTCCGGTCCCGCTGGTGAAGGTGAATGTGCCGTCAATCATGGCCTGATCGCCCGCCATTGTCACTTTCCCCTCAAACGCGCCGCAGTCGCGGTCGCCGTCGGCGTGTTCGTTAACGTAATAGCCCTGCTGAGTGCCGATGCCGGCCACGAGATCGGTCACGCCGTGGTAAATGAGTTGAGAGTTGTTCCAGTTCGGATCGGGTGATTTCTGTATTGCGTGGATTTCCGCAATTTGCAATTGGTGGTTCGGTTGGTCGTCTGGGAAGAGAGTGGTCTCTGCCGTAACGTGTGCAGAGAACGAGCCGGAAATGCTTGGCATACAGTTCTCCTTTTCATCTGACCATTGTTGACCTCGCGGTCCACTACGTCAAGCGGAAGAGCGGGGTTGAGGGAGCTGGATTGAAAAAGCAGCTCTTAGCTCTTAGCTTTTGGCCTTTAGCCTTTTGCGGCCGACGAGACTTTTTGGGTCCGGGAAACAAGTGTCAGGGCACGAGTTACTCGTGCCACAACCGCGCTTCGTACGCCTGTCTTCCAGAGCATCTCACCGGGCCTGCGGTGCGACCAGGCGTAACAGGATCACGATGACCAGGAAAGCAAGCAAAAGATGTGCGGCCGTCCGGATCCAATTTGTCATGATTAGAGTGCGCACTTTCTTCTCGTCGTAACCGGTAATGGCCATCTCACCTTGAATACGGCGTTGCCACACCAATGTCGATCCAAGTGCTATGAGGTTCAGCGCTAAACCCGCGGCTGCCTCGTATGGCCGCATGAAGTCCGGACGGTAAACCATTAACGCCGCCGAGACTAACAGCAGTGACATGGCCGGTAAAATCGTTGGTATCGCGGCGGCTCGATTGTTTGCGCGCAAGTAGGCAGCGAAGCTTTCTTTGCCAACTGAAGGGTAGATTCCGTAATGCTGAAGCTGCAGCGTCGTCATGCAGCCGGCATTGTAAATGGCAAGAAATAGAAACATGACGTAGAGAGTCAAAGACGTCCTCCGCAAATCCGAACGATTTGTCGGATGTAATTACCGCGTTCCGCAGTATCAAGCGCCATGCATGCCACATCCTCCCGGCTCATTGGCACTCCTGAAGTTTCAGTTTGCTCAGATTCGGCGTTCACTACGTATCGCCCGGTGAACGGGCCGTTTTTGAATCGCGCTGCCCTAAGCACCGTCCACTCAAGATCGCTCTCCGTGACCTGCTTTTCCATCGCCCGCTGATCGTGGACGTGGTGGCGGAGAAACGTGCGCCTTAAAAATCGGGGTATCCGCCCAATATTCGGATCCAGAAGCGATGAAGAAACGATCACAAGCCGGCGCACACCTGCGTAGCGCATAGCTTCGATAGTCGCACGCACGCTATCCGCCAGGACTGACGTCGCGCCCAGCCCGCGCGTGCCCAGCGCCGAAAGTACTATATCGTTACCGCCTAGCGCCGCCGCTAAATCATTCGCTTGCATTGGATTGCCAACGACGACGCGCAGCGACTTCGCCTTGCCGTTAAAGGCCGACCGCCCGAAAGCCGTGATTTCGTGCCCGCGCGCCAAACCCTGCGCGACCAGCGCCTTGCCAGTCCTTCCTGTCGCGCCCAGAACGAATAACCGCATAGACGCGAATTATACGCGGAGCATCGTCAGTATTCTTGATATCACCGTGCTTGGCCGCTGAACCTGTTCGTCCTGCGAACAATCCCTGTTTTCACGAGATACGTACAAGAATAGCTTGGCCGTGTATCTGGGGGAAGAGCGGGGTTGAGGAAGCTGGGTTGAAAAAGCAGCCATTAGCTCTTGGCTATTGGCTCCTAGCTTTTTGCGACCGACGAGACGCTTTCAGCCCGTGAGATACGTATCAGGGCACGACTAGCCGTGCCGTACGAGTCGACGCGCAGCGGCTCTACAGACCCTTGGCTTGCGCGCCGGTCGATTCTACTGGCGGTTGGTCTTCCGTGTTCCCGGGGCCTCTATGTTTGGTCCGCTACTCTCCGTGGGCTTCTTTAGATCGACTGGTGGTATAGGAACAAGCCGATCATCTTCTGATAAACGAAGGCGCACAAATGGATCTGCTTGGGTAGGAACAAAACCATCTGCCAAGATCACTTGAAGACTCGACGAGTGTTTGTTTGAGACCTCAATAAGGTAATCGTAAGCATTATTCACCCTTTGAATATCGAAGCCCTCCTTGCCGATATTGCTAGTCAGGCCGTCGATAAATAAAATCCCAGGCAAATTAAGACCCAGTTCCAGGGCGGTTTCATGATGAGCTAAAGCATGAGCGAAATTGACGAAAATCTCTAATCCCGGAGAGCTCAGGTTTTCAAATTTGCGGCCGTCAACCACGGGCAAGTAAGTGGTTCGGTCAATGAACGAATTATCCGGATTCAAAAATTGCGGCAATGAAACCCTTTTAAGAATTCGCCGGAAGTTGGCTTCGAGCCTCTGTATATTTTTTTCTGCCGATTGCTTCTTTAAAGAAGCATCGTCCAACTCAGATTCGAGACGCTCTCTTTGGCCCTCCAGCCTTGCTTTCTCCTTACTCAGATTTTCCATTCGAGAAAAAAGCCGTAAGTAATCACGGTATCGTTGGATATCAGACAACAAGCCGGCTCTCCGAGCAGACCTCGCGGCGATGCTTGAGGCTTTATCGGATACAAAAGAAGAACTGAGGAAATTCAATTCCTCACCGAGCTGCTTTCGCCTACTCTGTTGCTGGGCGATCTCCTCGCCAATTCGAAGAACGGCTGCCTCACGAGTTCGGATAAGTTCAGTAGTTTCCTCAAGTTGAGCCATAATTCGTTCCTGCTCATTAATGAGGTCTTTTTTGGATAATTGCGGGCTTGGAATACGGTGGCAAAGATAGCATCGACCCGGAGCGTCATCCGCCGGATCCACCGCGGCCCCGCATCTCGGACACACTTTGAAATCAAAGTCAGTTAAATATTCTTCGGCTACGATAGATTTCGTTAGCCGCCCGCTTTGCGATTCTAATTGATGGATAAGACGCGTAAGTTGATCGATAGAACGCTGTTCGCGCTCTAGGGCAAGTCTTAGCGTTGCTTGTTGTTCGTCGAGTTTGAGGATTTCGGAACGTAGCGTTTCAATAGCCGAACCTTCAGTCGATGCTCTTGGAACAGCGGATTCTTCTTCGACACGAGCCAAAGCAAGTTCGGCATCGCTGAGTTGTCGTTGCAATTGCGCACGGTTTTCCCAAGGGGTGCCCTCAAGAAGCTTGTCGAACGAGGAAGCTTGGCTATTGATGGAACGCAGTGCTGCAAGAACCGTTCTGAGTTGCTCTTGTACCATAGCAATCTCAATGTTGTAGATGCCGTAAATTACTTCGAAAACGTATTTGCGCTTTATATTCTTAAACGGGTCCTGATGTCCAAAAACACTCTGATCGATTTCCTGCTGGGTCAAGTGGCAGTACAAAAAGAAATCATTAATCGTTAGAGGCGAGGACTCACTTTCAGGCTTGCTAGGAGCTGTCGGTACTCGTAGAGCTGGATAGCCTAACTCCTCTAAGAGCCAGTCACCAAACGTGCGTTGCCCTGGATATTCACGCTCCATAGCTGGCAACCGCAGGGCGGTAGCTGCCAGAGCAATGTCTACTTTCGCGGTTTTTGTCGAAACCGCAGGGCGAACTATTGAGACAGACGATTCGCCGAGAATCAGCTCACCCGCTAGCGACATAACATGCTGTTTTACTTCCGGTATGAGATTATCCAAGCCGGAGCCAATTACCGCCCGACAAAGCCGAAGCAGCGTGGATTTTCCGGAAGCAATTGGCCCGGTCACTATGTTCAAACCGTGCTTGAACTTAACCTTTCGCTCCGTACCAATAAGAGCGATTTGATTGATTGCTACCTTCACAGTCGTTCTCCCCAACTTGCTCCAGCGACTTCAGGAAAGTTTTTGTAAATAAATTCTTTCAAAGATGTCCCGCTTAAATCAAAATTACGTCTCAAAAGCTGTGTACACTGCACAGTCGCTCTCCATGGTTCTGCGTCTGACAATTTCTCGGAGAGAGTCGCCCCTTCATCAGTCGTCTTATATCCGAATCCTCCCGATACAGGGACTGGAATAATGAGTCCCCTACCTATGAGCCGCCCCAAAATCACAAAATAACTCGGATCCCATGGTCCATATCTAAACCGAATCATCCTATTCTCAATATCGTTCCCTTGCTCTGTGATTTCTTGACTTAGCAGGGCTTTAGGATTGCGAATTCGCAATGCTCTTTCTAAAAATTTCGGATATCGCAGAAAAAAATCCAGTTTCGCGAGTTTCGTACGCCCTTCCAAGGCCTTTGTCTTACCCGAAAAAGCATGAATGAGCAGCAATAAGCGAACTTCAGATTCTGCTGTGGGCTGAAAAATTTCTTTACGCATCGACGTTTCCCCAGCCGAACCGGCATTGATCAGACAGCTCGCATAACTCTCCCATCAGCAGATCGACATCTTGATCGAAAAACCTATGCTTGTCGATTAGCTCCCGATCCTTTGCCAAGACGTCCATCAGCGCCGCCCAGATGTTCGCAGCAGGATTGGGGGAGTTTCCGTCTTTACCGCTGATTGCTATGGCCCGACTCAGAAGTCTATGTCTTACATCTTCCAAAAGCTCATCGGCGTCAGCGAAAAGCGAAGCTGAGGATTGTTCTAATTCCGTTGATACGGCATATGCTCTTAAACTCTTTGCTAGGTCGACCAGAGGTGCCGCAGCTCCCCCCATGATCAATTTTTGCTCTAGCGGGGAAGTAACCGCTTTCTCAGGTTCAATTATTTGTTTTAGAAGAACACCGATTTTCGGCGTAATGGGACCGAATAATGGTCTTAAAATCTCTGGTGTGAGCCGCTTCTTCTGAAAAACCTGATGTCCATTCAAAGGTTGAAGCGTAAGGCAAAACTGTTCCCATTCTTCGGTCCCGAGCCTTACGTCCATCGCGTCGAGGATTCGGTCGATGACGATTTTATATATTCCCTTAATCTGTTCAGCCGTGAGATGTTTGGCGTGCTGGCCCAACAGCACTAAATTATGATCTTCTATGCTATCTCTATATCGGTTGTACGGAGATACGTGAAGCCTGCTAATAAACTGGCGAACTTCTTCAGCTGAAGCATTCAATGCATGCTGCAATTTTTTCTGAGTTTCGGGAGTAGCGTTATTGGATCGGAGTTCTTGTATCGCGTCCCGGGGCTTTAATGCCCCTTCAAGCAGCAATTCTAATCGGATGTTTGCATGTTCTTTAGTCACCCGATGGGTTCTAAATAGAGCGTGAATGCCGCCGCAATCGAGGATATCTGACAATTTCCAAGGCCCGCGATCGAGATTGCGGGTTTTTATTTGTTGAAAACGCCAACGGTTCGTCTCCTCGATGGCTACATCCTCGAAATGTTCCATTACAACGGATTTGATAGTTCCGCCAATTGCACAATACAAGCACAGTGGAAAAGCAACCTCAGCTTGAAATCTAAAGCGCCGGAAGGTATCGACGCCGGTATCATCCGGAGGGATCATGTTGCCTATCTGCGTACCCATAAAATGGTGACTTAGTCTACATGAAGTCTGGGAAATTGGAGTACTAGGGACGAAGATTTTTGATTCTTGTGACGGGAAGGCGAGCATGATCATTCGTTGCTTTCTAAATTATGTTCGTATTATATTCGCTATTCAGGCCAATTGCTAGGCACTCCCCGCTAACGTACGGTTTTCGCAGCAGTCCCCTGCTGACTTGTTTGCGTTTCAAAGATTTCCTCCGTTCGCCTCGGGGGTAGGTTTCCACATGCCCCTCACCGCCTTGCTCAGCTCGATCACCTCAATTTCCTCCTGGCATTTCGGCCAGTCAGGACCAGTTGGCAATTGGGTAAATAAAGAAAATGCTGCGTGCAATTCAGAGTCGCGCGCGACGCGCGACTCTTCCACAGCCTGGTGATCATTTTCCTCTTGACTTATAGGGCGAACAAATGGTAGAGTTGGAGATTCGCTCCAGAGCGAAAAGTGCAGTAGTGGACGCTCTTTGAAAACCTAGTAGTCAGCACTCAGCAATCGGGCATTCAGCCAAAGGAAGAGCTGCGACCCTCTGCCGACTGGGGTTTGGGATTGGGTCACCCAAGGGTCACCCTTGGGCCACGCAAGGGCCACCCAAGGGCCACCCAAGCGCCACGCAGGGGCCACCCAAGCGTCGAATTGAGAAAGTGCTTTGTTTGCAACAAGAGTTGGGAAAAGGCCGGGTGGGGGCGAAAAGAGATCGCCGGGATCGCGCGTAATCGCCGACATCGCACGTGATCGGGAAAAGCAAGAGCCTTAACCACAAAGATGGCATGAATAAGAGTGCAAGTTCTGAGGCGGTATGCTCCAGGAGAAGGAATCTGGGGCAGACAGGTTGCAGGCTGTGCTCGTGCAGTGAGGCAGTACGACCTCGACACAGAGATTAGTCAGACCTGCGGATCGAAGCGTCACCGTAAGGCCAGTATGAGCTTGAATGGGAGTGTGGTGATCGCCTAAGAGCTGCGTCTACTCCAGAACCAACCAAGAGGAGAGACGAGAATGAAACGATATCTAGGAGTGGATCTGCATCGCACGCAGTTTGTAGTATGCACACGGTGGGAGAACGGGGAGCAAGAGATACGGCAATGGCGGATCGGGGAGTTGGCCAGGTTCGTGGAACAGTTGCAGCCGGAGGATCAGATCGCGGTGGAAGCCATGGGGACGACGGCGCGCTTCTACGATGCAGTAGCGGGACGAGTGGAGCGAGTGGTGGTGGTGAATCCGCATCAGTTCAAGGTGATCAGCGAGTCGGTGAAGAAGACGGACCGCAAGGATGCCGCCGCTCTGGCGCTGTATCTGGAAAAGGATTTGTTGCCGGAGGTAAGGATGAAGCCGAAACAGAATCGGGAGTTGATGCATCTGGCGGAGACACGCGATCTGCTGGTGAAACAACGCTCGGCATTGAAGGGCAAGATCAACAACCTGCTGGCGATGCAGGGGATCGAGTTGAAACGGGAAGCCTTGTCGAGCAAGATTGCGTTGGAGCGGGTGCTGGCGCTGCCGGTCAGTGGGATGGTGCAGTTGGAGTTGCGGATTCTGGTGGAGCAGATCCGTTCGTTGTCGGAGAGCATCGCGGAGTTGGACGAGCGGTTGGAAGAAGAAGGCCAACAGCTGCCCGGATACGAGAACCTGACCAGCATCAAGGGCATCGGTTCGCTCAGCGCGACTGTTCTGCTGACGGTGATTGGCAAGATCAGCGACTTCGCGGATGAAAACAAGCTGGCGGCGTATCTGGGCTTGGTACCACGAATAGCCAACTCCAATGAAAGTGAACGCAGCGGCCGCATCACCAAACAAGGTAATAAGCTGGCCCGCACGGCGCTGGTGCAGTGTGGATTGGTGGCGAAGCGGTATAGCCCCTATCTGCAACGGTTCTATGAACGAATCAAACACCGCCGAGGAGGAGGAAAGGCCAAAATCGCTCTAGCCAGGAAACTGGTCAAGATCGTGTATGACACTCTGAAAAACCAGTGGGTCTTCGAAGACTTTCCCAGCTTTACCCTGGCTGCCTAAACCCGGCCAAAACAACTTTTGAGTAGACATTATTCATGGGAGGACACGAAGGACGCAAAGGTAGAACGGCTGAAACCCCTCGCCAATCTCTACCCATCCACGCAAAAAACGCGCGTGGCTGGGGATCCCGCTGGGATGGGGCGCGATAAGTACTTTGGAATCCTAGTTGGCGGATGGGGGGAGGGGTATTCATTCCACCGCTTTTTGCAGCAAGTCCCACGCTTCCTGCAGGTCTTTCCACTGGGTTTCCAGGTTTCCGATCGCCAGCCGCAGCGTCAGCTTTCCGTTGAGGACCGTGGTGGCCATAAACATCCTGCCTGAAGCGTTGACGACGTTCCATGATCGCGCGGTTGCTCGTCGTCAGAACCTTTATAGCGAAAGCAGATGACTGACAGCGGCACCGGGGCCACGCGCTCAAACCTGGGATCTGCATCCACCAGCGCGGCAAAATCTTTTGCCCACTGGATATGCGACCGCAGGATCGTCTCAAAGCGTTCACGCCCGAAGTAGCGCATGACGAACCACAGCTTGAGGGCGCGGAAGCGATGGCCGAGCGGGATGCCGTAATCCATCAGGTTGTGCGCGCGGGGGTCGTCCTTGGTTTTGAGGTAGTCTGAACTGAGAGAAAAGGCACGGCGCAGAATGTCCGGCCGGCGGGTGTAAAAGGCGCTTACGCCAATTGGCGTGAGCAGCCACTTGTGGGCATTCACCACCAGCGAATGGGACTGCTCCACTCCATCCATAATATGCCTTTGTTCGGGCAGGATGGCGGCTGCGCCGGCATAAGCGCAATCCACGTGCAGCCACATGCCGTATTTTTCTGCGATGGCAGCAATGGGCGGCACAGGATCGATGCTGGTGGTGGAAGTTGTGCCCACTGTCGCGACCACGCAAAATGGCCGCTTGCCTGTGCGCTTGTCTTCTTCCACCATGCGCTCCAGAGCGTCCACGCGCATGCGGAATTCGGCGTCAGATGGGACCTTGCGCACGTTCTGCTGGCCAATGCCAACAGCAATAGCGCCTTTTTCGATGGAGGAATGCGACTGGTCAGAAGTGTAAAGCGTAAGATCATTGCTGCTTCCGGCCGACCGCGCTTCTGGGGCTACGAACTCCCGCGCGCAGACAATCGCGTGCATGCTGCTGGTGGAAGCCGTGTCATAGACGATGCCGAACCAGTCGTCTGCCAGGCCCATCCATTGCCGAAGCCAGTCCAGCGCGCGCTGTTCCAGTTCCGCCATGGCCGGCGACGTCATCCAGTGCAGCCCGTTGGTATTGAGCGCCGCGGCCAGCATCTCGCCGAGAATCGCCGGCGTGGAACCGGTGCAGGAAAAGTAGGCAAAGAAGCGCGGATGGTTCCATTGCGTTACAGCCGGCATCACCAGGCGATCAAAATCGCGCAGGATGGCATCAAAGGGCTCGCCTTTTTCCGGCCCCGACTTCGGCAGCGCGTCCAGCAGATCGCCCGGTTTTGTCTGCGCCAGCACCGGCATGTCCGCAACGTTGCCCAGGTATTCGGCTATCCAATCCACGGTCTGATGGCCGGCACGGCGGAAGTCTTCCACATACGCCTGCCACTCGGCCTTCTGCTGGGCTGCTGCTCCCGCATCTTTAGAATCAGTGGTTTTAGAATCAGCGGTTTTGCTCATGCCATCTTTCGCGCCGCAAAAATCGGGGCATTAAATTTATTAACTTTCTTGACAACACCTGAAAATCTAGACTACTATCCGCTCAGCATGCACGCCAGCCGATTTACTTTCGCGTTTACTTACCGCTACTACTTTACGGGTAGCGGCGACGCGGATCTGTGCTGACAATGCCATAAGAAGTTAGTCATCATAAATCACCGCAAGCCGCGATCCCCAAAGGGTCGCGGTTTTTGCTTTCAGGAGAGCTTTACCGGCATGGATCAGAAAATTGACCACCAAACCGTTATCGGCGAAAAAACGCTCGACGACTGGCGCCGCCAGATTGACGCGCTCGATACCGAGCTGCTTCGCCTGCTCAACCAGCGTGCCGCCATCGCATGTGAAATTGCCTCGATCAAAGTGGCTTCGGGGCTGCCGGCTTATGACGGCAATCGAGAGCGCCAGGTGCTTGCTTGCGTAGCGGAAAAGAACACGGGCCCGCTCGACCAGCAGAGCGTTACTGACATTTTCGCCGGCATCATCCGTGAGACACGCCGTTTGGGCACACAGCGCATGCAGGAACAGAGCAAGCAAGAGGTGCGGGAATCGGAGCATCAGTGGTAGCGAATGTTTTTTCTGAAATCCCGAAGCGAAGCGAGGGATCCCTGCAATCTTTCAAACGCCGAGCGAGATCGGTAGCTAGGCTCAGTAAAGGAAGTTGTTCCAATAGGGTTCCCTGACCCGCGATTACGCAGATGTGGCGCAAGACATTGATGTCGGCGGGTTCGGGATTTCAGAAAAGGCGTAGCTGATAAGGGAGTCATCCAAATGGTCATCAATATGGCAGCAGGTTCGTCGGAAGCAGAACTTCAACATGTTATTGAACGAGTCATCGAATGCGGATTCCAGCCGCATGTTACTCGCGGAGCGGAGCGCGCCATCGTCGCCGCAGTCGGCTCCGGCGGCAACCGAGTCGCCCTGGAGGCACTTAAGGCCGCGCCGGGCGTGGAAGACGTTGTGCCCATCGCGCATCCGTTCAAGCTGGTGAGCAAGCAAACCAAGAGCGGACGCACGCAGGTCGACGTTGGCGGCGTCATCATCGGCGGTGAAGACGCGGTAGTGATTGCCGGGCCGTGCTCGGTGGAATCGCGCGAGCAGCTTTTCTCCACGGCGCACGCCATTAAAGCCGCCGGTGCAACGCTGCTGCGCGGCGGAGCGTACAAGCCGCGCACCTCGCCGTATGATTTCCAGGGCCTGGGCATTGAGGCGCTGCGCCTGCTGCGTGAAGTCCGTGAAGAAGTTGGCTTGCCCGTGGTCACCGAGGTGATGAGCACCAATGACATTCAGCTCATTTGTGACCATGCGGACATGCTTCAGGTGGGCGCGCGCAACATGCAGAATTACGATCTGCTGCGCCAGCTCGCCAAGGCCAAAAAGCCTATCCTGCTCAAGCGCGGTCCATCCGCCAGCGTAAAAGAGTGGCTGCTGGCCGCGGAATACCTGCTGGCCGGAGGCAACGCCAATGTGGTGCTGTGCGAGCGCGGCATCACGACTTTTGAAAGCGAGATGACGCGCAACACGCTGGACCTTGCCGCCGTGGCGCTGGTGCGCGAGTTATCTCATCTACCCGTGATTGCCGATCCGTCGCACGGCACCGGCAAGCGCGAGCTTGATTGCTCCTGCCAGCCGTGCTGCTTTTGGCCATCGGCGCCGATGGATTGATCATTGAAGTGCATC
>CAVSYO010000015.1:0-16122 GCA_963732195.1 Terriglobia bacterium
CTCGGAGCCTCCCACAAACAGCCTCAACGGCCCTGGTGCCCGGCCTCAGGCCGATCTGAAAAGGATGGCTGAGGAATTGAATGAACATCAGCGCGGCGTGATAGAGCAGCACAACCAGCAGCTCAAGGAGCGTTTTACCAGTCTGCAACAGGCTGGCGGCTGGCAGAGGGTTTTCCTGACCCAACTTAAGCTGCAGCGGTTGGATGATCCCAATGCAACGCAGCAATTGAACGCGTCGCAGCGGTTCATCACGAAGTTCGTTTTCTGCGATCATCCGCTCATCGCGGGGCAGACTTCTGAATTCCAGACCTCTACGAACAACTTCCGTCTGGGCACCGTGAGCAAGCAATTTCCCGTGGAACCGATGGCATCGATCATTATCAACGGCTGCAGCTTCGGCCCGGACAACGGCGAGGTCAGGCTGATTCTGAACCAGGATACCGGCAGCTTTGTGTCATTGCAGGTCAGCGATTGGAGTGACAGCAGCATCTTCGCAACGCTGGGCTCCAATCCTGGAATCGGTGACAAGGAAGCTCAGTTGGTGGTGGTCCGGAAAGATGGAACGCAATCGAATCCAATGACGGTTCAGTTTTTTCAACACCGCATGTTCCACGTCACCAGCTTTGATACGGCGGCGGAGAAGTCAGTGCTGGAATTTTAGAGAGCCCATGGCGACTGGATTATTGTTACGGTTACATAAATCGCGCTAAATAAGGGCTTCACCTTGAAGGATTCGCTGGGTTCTCATGCTAGACTGCGCGCTGTGAGCGCACCCGCATTTGATCCCCATACTAACGCCACCCCTATCCTGGATCGTCACGAGCCACTGCCTCCGTCCACTGTGCTGGCTTCCCGTTCTCAGCGGACGATCGGAGCTTTCATTGGTATGGGAATTGGGACGGCAATAGACCTGTTCATATTCTGGCGCCCACCATTCATGTCAGGGATTAGCGCATGGATTCATACGACATTCGCGCCAATGTTTGCCAATGAGTTGACTGTAACTCTGTTGCTATGGTTCTCGCTGGCGGCCTTTTTGGGCTGGTTTGCCGTAATGGCCGTTCATGAATGTGCACACGCGTTAGTCGGCGCATGTGTGGGATTCCGGCTCAATTCGCTTCGCATCTCCAGGCTGGAGTTCCATCGTCCTTTCCGCATCTCTCTCTACAAGGGAAGAGGCACAGGTGCGGCCGGATGGGCGACCATGGTTCCAGTCAAACAAGACCACCTTATCCCGCGTGCCGTGGCAGTGTTTTTTGCGGGGCCGGGAGCGAATCTGCTATCGGTCGCATTCGTGCTTCTGTTACCAATTTCCAGGGGCATATTTGCAGCAAGCTTTGTTTTCTGGTCGTTGCTGGTTGGTCTGGTCAACTTGGTGCCCCTGCGCAGCCGCGCTATGCTCTCGGATGGAAAAAGAATCTTGATGTTATTGCAGAACCGTGAGCAGGGAGAGAGGTGGATGGCCTTAATAAGTCTGGGTGCCGAGATTGAAAATGCCGTCATGCCTGAGGCATTATCGCCTGAGTTTCTAGCCAAAGCATTGTCTATCCGTGACAGATCGCCTGATACCGTGGCTGCTTATGCAATTGGCTATGCCAAGGCATTCTATGAGGAAAATGACGAAGAAGCTGCGCGATTGCTGGAAATCTGCCTGCAGTTTTCAGGCTGTACAGCCCCGATAATGCAAGAGGCCTTGATGAGCGATGCCGCTGTATTCCAGGCAAGAAAGCGGAACGACTTGGCTCGTGCTGAGCAGTGGCTCGCCGACATTCCGCAAAAAACAGAGCTTCCGTGGATGCGCGCTCGTGCGGAAGCCGCCATTCTGGAAGCCAAAGGCGACACTGAGAGTGCCTTAAAGAAGCTATTTGAAATCGAAACCATGATTTGCGCGACGGCAGATAAGGCACGGCGCGAGATCACATTGCGCTTTCACCGCCGCTGGATCGAAGAGCTCCAAGCTGAACCGATTCGCGCCTGAGGACGGTCCTCTACCGCTCAGCACGTACCAAATTGATATAATTTCGGCATGTTCGCGCCCTTCCACTCGCAAAAGGCGGATTTATGAAAAAATCAGTGGTTGTCCTTTTCCTCTTCATGAGCACATTCCTTAACGCAGAAGATAAAACCGCCAGCACGGCCAATGCGCTGGCGCCGCCTCCACCTCCCGTTGCAAAGTCCATTCACACGGAAAACAACGTCAACAGCGGCAAGCTGGTGGACAACTACCACTGGCTGCGCGACAAGTCGAATCCCGAAGTTGCGCAGTACCTGGAAGCCGAGAACGCGTATGCCGAGGGCGTGATGAAGCCCACTGCGGCGCTCCAGCAAAAGCTCTATGACGAGATGGTGAGCCACATCAAAGAGACGGACGTAAACGTCCCCTATAAGGACGGCGGATATTTTTATTATTCGCGCTGGGAAAAAGGGCAGCAGTATCAGATCTATGCCCGCAAAAAAGCAAACCTGGAAGCGGCGGAAGAGATCACGCTGGACCAGAACGAATTGGCCAAGGGCCAGCCTTTCATGTCACTAGGCGCCTATGAAGTGAGCGATGACGGCAATTTTCTGGCTTACTCCACTGACAACACCGGCTTTCGCCAATATAAGCTGCGGGTGCGCGACCTGCGGACCGGCAAGGATTCCGAGCCAATAGCTGACAAAGTTGGTTCCGTGGTCTGGGCCAATGACAACAAAACGCTTTTTTACACCGTGGAAGAAGAAAAGACCAAGCGCCAGTATAGGTTGTATCGGCACGAGCTTGGGGCCGCAGCAGGCAAGGACGACCTGATCTATGAAGAAAAAGACGAGCGGTTCACGGTAGGCGCAGGAAAGTCTCGCAGCGACAAATATATTTTTCTTCAGATTAGTAGCCATACTACTTCTGAAGCGCGGTATCTGGACGCTTCTGATCCCAAAGGTGAGTGGAAGCTGGTGGCTCCGCGCCAGCAGGACGTGGAGTATTATCCCGACCATCACGGCGACCAGTTTCTAATCCGCACCAATGACAAAGGCCGCACCTTCCGGTTGGTGACTGCGCCGGTGAGCGCGCCGGGAAAAGAGAATTGGAAGGAGATTCTTCCTGTCCGGCCTGATGTGATGCTGAACGACATTGAAGTCTTTGAAGACTTCTACACGCTGGTGGAGCGCGAAAACGGCTTGCCACAACTTACGATCGTAAATTTTGCCGATGGCGCGAAGCAGCGCATTACCTATCCTGAGCCGGTGTACACAGCTTCGGTCCAGGTAAATCGCGAGTACAAAACCAGCAAGCTGCGCTACGCCTACCAGTCTTTGGTCACGCCGGCATCGGTTTTTGATTACGACGTGGAAAAGCATACTTCAACTCTGTTGAAGCAGACCGAAGTGCCAGGCGGTTATGATCCCGCAAAATATCAGTCTGAGCGTGTATGGGCCACGGCCAAAGACGGCGTCAAGGTTCCCATTTCTCTCGTGTATCGCAAAGACCTGAAGAAGGCTGACGGGTCCAATCCGCTTTACGTTTACGCCTACGGTTCTTACGGCATAATTCTTCCCGTGACGTTCGGCTCAAACCGGCTTTCACTGCTGGATCGCGGAGTGGTGATGGCATTTGCCCACATCCGCGGCGGCGGTGACATGGGCAAGCCGTGGCACGATGCCGGACGAATGATGAACAAGATGAATACTTTCACCGACTTCATAGCGTGCACAGAATACCTGGTGGCAAACAAGTATGGTTCGCGAGACAAGATCGCAATCGAGGGCGGCTCAGCAGGTGGGCTGCTGATGGGCGCAGTCACCAACCTGCGTCCTGATCTGTTCAGGGCCGTGGTTTCGCATGTGCCATTCGTCGATGTGATGAATACCATGCTGGATGCTTCATTGCCGCTCACTGTTGGCGAGTATGAGGAATGGGGCAATCCCAATGAGAAGCCGGCCTACGATTACATGGTGAAGTATTCGCCGTATGACAACCTGAAAAAGGGCGCATATCCGGCGCTGCTGGTGAAAACATCTTTCAACGACAGCCAGGTGATGTACTGGGAGCCGGCAAAATATGTGGCCAAGCTGCGCACGCTCAAGACCGACAAAAATGTGCTGCTGCTAAAGACCAACATGGCCGCCGGACATGGCGGCTCGTCAGGACGGTACGATCACTTGAAAGAAATTGCGTTCGATTACGCTTTTATGCTGACGCAGCTGGGGATAAGCCAATAGCAATTAGCAAATAACAAAATATTTCACCGCAACGGGCGCAAAGGTCGCAAAGTAAATTTGGTGGATTTTTTCTATCCTTTGCGTTCTTCGCGTCCTTTGCGGTGAGTTGCCGGATGTTGAGTGCCGATTGCTTCCTGCTACGCTGCTGGTTTCTTGCTGCGGCCTTTCTTTAATTCTTCTTCACTCCGTTCGCGCGTTTGTCTGCTCGCTTCCAGTTGCAAAGGATCAGCGCCGGGATCTTCACCTTCGGATTTGCCGGTTTCCGGGTTGGCAATGTACAGCAGGTCGGAAAGATCGCTGGCGTGTTCCTCTTCTTTTCGCAGAAGCTCTTCTACCAGAATGCGGGTTGTAGGATCATTGGCGCCGAAATAACGGACCATCTCCTGATACACCTCAATCACCATGCGCTCGGCGATCAGGTCTTCGCGAATCATTTCTGCCAGCGTTTCACCTTCAACATACTGTGAAATAGAACGCTCCAGCAGGCCCTTGGGATCAAAATTGGGCTTGCCGCCCAGTTGCTGGATACGCTCCGCCAGTGAGTCGGCGTGCTCGCGCTCATCATCGGCATGCTCCTTGAATTCATCGGCAACGCTCTTGGCGTGAACGCCGGTGGCCATGAAGTAGTGATGCATGTAGCGCAGCACGCAGACAATCTCCGTCGCTAACGCTTCATTCAGGATCTCAATGGTCTTATTCACGTCGCCTTTATAGCTTTCGGTCACTGCGCCGTCTTCCATCTTGTGAATGGCGCGTTGGCGTATTTCCTGTATATCTCTAACAAAATGTGGCATAAGTTTCCTCGTCGGGGGGCGGGTTAATGGAAGTAACAGAGATAAGATTGCCGCCACATAAAACAGGATGTCTCACGATGTTGGCCACTACGCCGGCACGTAAATGCGGCGAAGGCCAACGCGGAACCAGTTGTCGCGCAAAGATTTATAATTTCTTAATGTGCGATATCGAACAGTAAATGGAACTTGTGGAGTGCGGGCAGTTTACCTGCTATGATTTCTCCGTCCTCGACTCTGATAGACACGTTGCCTGTTAGTGCCTGCCTATTTCTGCTGAGAACCATCTCTAACGTTAGTAAAAGGACTTCCATGAAGAAGATTTTTGTAGGTAACTTTTCCTTCAGCCTTTCCGAAGACGAGCTAAGGTCTCTGTTTGCGCCGTTCGGAGCTGTTGACAGTGCGACGGTCGTAACCGACCGTGCCACTGGACGATCACGCGGCTTTGGTTTCGTGGAAATGCCGAACAACGATGAAGCAGAAAAAGCCATTGCCGGTTTGAATGGCAAGGATTCTGGCGGGCGCGCGTTGACCGTAAACGAAGCGCGGCCAAAAGTCGATCGCGGCGGTCGCGGCGGCGGAGGCAGGGACGATTATTCCGGCCACGCGCGCCAGCCTCGCGAACCCCGCTGGTAATAGACCCTCACAGCGCAGCAGGCTTGAAGGGAAGAGCTGCTGCGCGCGTTTCAATTTGCTCTCAAAATGATTGCTTCATGCATGATCAGGGGCAACACTCGCTCACGATCAGGGTGCTGTGTTTCGGTTAGTTTCCATTCCACCCGCTCAACCCCACAGACCTGCTGCAAGAAATCAAGAAAGCACAGACAAATAAAAACGGCCGCACCCATTAGGATGCGGCCAGTTGAAGGAGCGTACTGAGCTGTTATTTCGGTTATCGGATGCGGCGGGCGATCATCTGCCACGACGTTCCGTTCCAGAAGAGCAGACCGCGTACCTGAACGCTGCCACCGTTGGCTACTGCGACGCGGCTATCGGTTGAAGTGGTTTTGGTTACGTGGACCACAGTCTGTCCGGAGATGGTTCTGAGTGCAGAATCGGTGGACAAGTTAATGTCAAAGGTGTTGGCTGCGGCATTTGCCACCACACCGGAAACGCCTTGCTGTTGCAGGTTGATTTTGTCCGGGCTGATGGGGCCGCTGGCCGGAGGCACAGCCGCGTTGGTGTCCACTTCGATCCGCTGACCCTGGTGGACGGTCGTCGCGTCAAAGGGGAAGGTGGCGCTGGGCAGGCCGCCGCCGAATCCGTTACCGGCTTTTACACGGAACTTGCTGGCATTGAGACCGGCGATGTTGACGCTGAAACTGGCGCCTATTTTTGTGTCGTCAAATCCGTTGCCGATGCCGTCCTGAGCATTTACGGTGAGCGTGGTGCCGCTGATGGCGGTGATCAGGCCTTCAACTTCCGCTCCGGTATTGCTTTCCAACCCTTCAATTTCCTTGGCAAATAAGCTGCCATCGGCGCGAGTGAAGCCTTCCACGGTCACAACCTGATTGAGCAAGCCGGCGACGCTGGTGACGCCATCTTTGAACTCCGTGGTGCCATCAGTGTTGAAAGTCATCAATGAACCGGTCTGGCCGACCTTGAACGTAAAGCTGGACCCGTTCACGGCAGTCACCGTTCCCTGGACGTCTTCAATTTCGCCGTCGTCATCCTGCTGGTTGCCGGCAACTCCGGGGGCCTTGGCAGTAATGTTGAATGAGGCCGGGGTGAACGCGATTCCGTTCACTACGCCTGCTGCTGTGGTGATTGAGGCGGCCACGTTCACGTCAATATTCAGGACGAGCGGGCTGCTGCCAATCGTAAGATTCGGACTGAGAGGAACAGTAATGGATGCGCTGGCCGGGCCATTGATGTGCACTGCGGTGCCGGTGCCCGTCAGGAATGAGAGTTCGGAATTCGCCAAAGTGAGGTTCGCGGCGGAGAACGTGCCCTGGGGCAAGCTGCCGGTGGTGAATGGCTCAAATTTTCCTGAGGCGTGCGTAAGTTCGATGCGGTTGCCGGCCGGAACTGCGACGGAAACCGGTGCGCCGCCACCGGATGGCGTGAGCGACAACGACGATACGGAGACTTCAAAGGCGATTACGCTGTCGGCAGGAGCATCACCAAAGCGGACTTGTGCAGAGTTGGCCCCAGCGGAGGGCGTTGGGGTTGGGTTGGGGTTTGATGCGACTCCTGATCCGCCACCACCGCAGCCTGCAGCTAGCGTCATGAGTATTGCCAACATAAAGATGGAGGTTAGCTTGGCCGCCGGGTTGAGGATGTTTTTGTAATTTTCCGCTTTCATTTGTATCTCTCCTGGAGGGGACCAAGCTGCTAGGCGAGTTTCTTAGTCCGCCGTCGAATGATATTTAGTTTCTGGTTCTGGTTATGTGACAAGCATCACGGCTGTCGCGGAACAGCTTTCTTTGGCCATTTGCACTATGCAAACTCTTGCATGACCGCGAAAAATCAGCCAGGAGACTGGCGATTGGGAGAGGAGACGGTTATTTCCCTGCGCCGAAAGGCCAGCTATGGGTGGGAATGAATTTAGTTTTGACCCGCGCCGATGGCCCTGGAAAGCGATGAACAGGGGAAGGTATCCGCGTTAGGGTTTTGAGGTTACTCGGTAATCCGGCGTGCCACCATATTGAACTGCGTCCCGGTCCAGAAGAGCGGCCCGCGCACGCGAATGGCACTGCCATTGGCTACGTTAGGGGTGCGATTGTCGGTTTTTGGCTGCGCGAAAACATGTATGGCCGTCTCTCCGGAAAGCAGCGTCAAGTATGAATCGGCGGGAAGGTGCAGATCAAAAGTTGAAGAGCCTCCCGGCAAGGCAATGAAATTTGAAACTATTCCGCTGATTGCCTGCTGTTGAAGTCTTGCCTGGACCGGGACGATTGGTTGACTGGCATTCACGCCGCTTTCAGTGATGATTTCAATCCTCTGTCCTGCTTTCAGGTGGGTTGAATCGAAAGGAAAATTGATTGCGGGCGAGGCAAGCCCTGACATGTCACAATCGCCATAGTCTGTGGCAAAAGCGGTGCCTGGAAGGGAAGAGATGTCTACCAGGAAATCCTGCCCGATCTGGGTGCTGCTGAAGCTACCGGCTCCATCTTGCGCGGCAAATTCCAGTAAAGAGGAAATATTGAAACTGCCGACCACTGTAATGGTGCCTTCAACCTGGGAAGCATTCTGCCCCCCGAGCGCTTCAACGTGCTGGGCAAAGAGCGTTCCATCGGAGCGTGTGAACCCTCCAATCTGTACAATCCGGTTCTGAAGGTCTGGCAAGTGAACGCCGCTGGGAAGCGTGGTGGCGCCATCCACCACGAACGGCAGACGTGAGCCGCTCTGTCCTGTCTGCAATACAAATCCGCTTGAGGAGACTTCAATGACTTTCCCAGTCTCGTCTTCAAATTCCCCATTATCATCCTGTTGCCGGCCTTGGACCCCTACGGGCTGCAAGCTGAATTTGAATGAAGATTCAGTAAAGTTGGTCCCACTAATGTTTCCGGCCCCATCACTCACAAGAGCGGCTGGCAGGCTTATATCCAGGTTGAGCACTACCGGATCATTGCCAACCGTCAGCGGCGGATTAAAGTTTATCCGTACGGTCTGGTCCGCACTGTTAACCCGGTCGATCAACGTTACTGGCGCTGGAGTGAGCAAAGTCTTGGCATAAGTGAGCGAAGGACTCTGGATTGTGATATCTGCGCCGGCATAGCTGCCTGGTTTTAGCGGCATTACGCTAAGCGCTTGCATCTTTCCCGCGGTACGGCTCAGTTCCAGCCGATTCATGTTGACTGCGATCACGGAAGGAACGCCACCATCGACTGGAATCAGGCTGATCGAATTGCCGATGGTTACCTCAAACGAGAAAACCTGGTCTGCTGGTGCGTCACCCACGCGTAATTGGGTAACGGTCATATTCTGGGTAGCTTGAGGCGGAGCCGAACTTGATTGCTGCTGGAGCGCACCGGTACCGCAACCAGCCAGGAATGTGCAAAACAGAAGGCTATGTGCAATTGTTTGCATCTTCCGTGGTAAACAAAGGTTCTTCATTCGGGTACCTTACCTCTTGCAGACGGAGTTAAAGCTTGCAAATCCAAGTACATGCATCCTCAGCGCCTTAGAGTTTCCTCTTGCCGGCAATACTGTGAGTGCGCAATTTGAGTGCCCAAATGAGAGAACCGGCAAAGAGGAGTTGGGAGTGGATGCCGGATTTGACCTGCGGCGACCTGCGGGCGATAATTAGGTATCGAACGAACGTTCGGTAACCTAAGCCTTATGGCACTGCAAAACACGGAAATCCGCTTGTCTGGCGACGCCCTGGATGGACGCAAAGGGCGGATGGCTACTTCATCGGGAGAAGAAGCCGTGGATTCCCGATTTGACCGGACGCTTTCCAAATTACTGCATCACGCCGCACACATCTTCTGCGAGAAGGGCTATGAAGGCGCTTCCATGCGTGACCTTTCCCGCGCCGCGGGTATGTCCCTGGCCGGCCTTTATCATTATTTTGAGTCCAAGGAAGACCTGCTTTACCTGATTCAGAAACATACGTTCCGCACAATTATTGAGCGGTTGCAGGAACGGCTGAAGGAATCAAAGGATGCTGAAGAGCGCGTGCGCATCTTCATCGAGAACCATCTGGAATACTTTTTGGCCAACAAAGAAGCCATGAAGGTGCTCACGCATGAAGATGAAACGCTCAAGAATGGGCGCGGCTCTGAAATTCGGGCGATCAAGCGCGAGTACTACAAGATTTGCCTGGACTTGCTGGAAGATCTGCGACGGGAAAAAGGACTACAATTTTCCGGACGGCTGGCCGTGCTGGGACTCTTTGGCATGATCAACTGGATTTACACTTGGCATAACCCGCGCGTGGACCTGGACGCCGGAGCCATGGCCGAGGAGATGAGCAACCTGTTTTTGCGCGGCGTGCTCAATCCCGGCAAAACCAAACGCAAAATCGCAAAGACCAATGCCTGACGGCGTCCTCACGAAATCAAAGATTCGAAATTTATAAGGAGCTTTTGAACCATGGCGACAACCACAGCAACGGAAACCAAGACCCTGGTGAACTATCGCGTTGAAGACGGCATAGCGATCATCGAGCTTTGTGATCCGCCGGCAAATACATATACCTATGAGATGAACCGGCAGCTGGATGAGTGCATCCTGAAAGCGCGGATGGATAATGACGTGTACGTGCTGCTGCTGACCGGAGCGGGAGACAAGTTCTTCTCCGCCGGCGCCAACATCAAGATGCTTTCCAGCGTCGACCCGACGTTTAAGTATTACTTCTGTCTGCATGCCAATGAAATGCTGCTGCGCCTGGAGCACACGCCCAAACTGGTGATCGCGGCGATCAATGGCCACTGCGTAGGTGGTGGTCTGGAAATCGCCATGGCGGCCGATATCCGCATTGCGCGCAAAGACGCGGGCAAGATCGGGTTGCCGGAAATCAACCTGGGCGTACTGCCTGGCACCGGTGGAACGCAGCGCCTGAGCCGCATGGTGGGCAAGAGCAAAGCCATTGAATTGATGGTCACGGGCAATACCTTCACTTTTGAAGAAGCGAAGGAGATGGGCATCGTGAATGACATTTATGAGCGCGACAATTTCATGGAAAACATCATGGAATATGCGCGCCAGTTCACTCCGCCGAACAAAGCAGCCAAGGCTGTGGGCAACATCAAGCGGGCCGTGCAGACAGGCTGGGAGATTCCGATGGAGTCAGCTCTCGCTGTTGAGCGCGAACTGCAACAGCGCCTGTTCGCCAGCGAAGACGCCAAAGAAGGTCTGGCGGCTTATGTAGAAAAACGGCCAGCGACGTTTAAGGCGAAATAACTGCGAGCGGGGATTGGAATGAAGCAGTGGTTTGCAAAAATCATTTTCTTGACGGTGCTGCTGCTCTTTTTAATCCCCGGCCACTATGAAGTCGCCTATGTATCGAGCCTGTACCATCGCTACCCCTTGTTCGTTGGGTTGCTGGTTGCGGCGCTGTTAGGTGGATTTGGATGGTGGCTGCGGCGCCAAACAGAAATGAAGATAAAAGATCCAGTCAGGCAATGAATGTATTGTGCCTGTGCCACAAAACAAAGCTAAAAACTGAAAGCTAAGAGCTAAAGGCTAAAAAATGATCGCAGCAACAAAAGCAAAAGTCGTACCCGGCAAATTACTGATCGACGGCAAATGGTCTGAAGGGACCGGCAAATCCTTTGACACATTCAATCCCGCTACGGGCGAGGTGTTGACGCAGATCGCTGAAGGTGGCGTCAGCGGCGTGAACCAGGCAGTGGCTGCGGCGCGCAAGGCATTCGATGACGTGAATAGCCCGTGGCGCAAGATGTCTGCCAGTGAGCGCGGCAAAGTTCTGTGGCGCATTGCCGATCTGATTGAAAAGAACATTGAAGAGCTAGCCGAGTTGGAAACGCTCAACAACGGCAAGCCGATTTTTGAGTCGCGCTATGTGGACATGCCGATGGTGGCGGACGTTTTCCGCTACTACGCCGGATGGGCCACGAAGATTCACGGCGAAACCGTCAACACGTTCAGCAATGCGTTTACTTACACGCTGCGCGATCCAGTGGGCGTGGTGGGCGCGATTGTGGCGTGGAATTTCCCGCTGCTGCTGGCCAGCTGGAAGCTGGGGCCGGCACTGGCCTGCGGCAACTGCGTGATTTTGAAACCCGCGGAGCAAACGCCGCTGACAGCCTTGCGCTTTGGTGAGCTGGCGCTTGAGGCCGGATTGCCTGCTGGCGTGCTCAACATTGTGACAGGAGGACCAGAGACTGGCGCTGCGCTGGTGAAGCATCCGGGTGTTGATAAAGTGGCTTTTACCGGATCGACATCAGTCGGCAAAGAGATTATGCGCAGCTCGGCGGACACGCTCAAGCGCGTGACGCTGGAACTGGGCGGCAAGTCGCCCAACATAGTTTTTGCCGATTCGCAGATGGATTCCGCCGTGAAAGGCGCCTTGAACGGCATCTTCTACGGCAAGGGCGAAGTGTGCTGCGCCGGTTCGCGTTTGTTCATCGAGAAGAAAGCCGAAGACGAGTTCGTAACTAAGCTCGTGGAGTCATCAAAGAAGATCAGGCTGGGCGATCCACTCGATCCCAAGACGCGGCTAGGAGCCATCGTCAGCGAAAAGCAAATGCAGACGGTGCTCGGGTACATCGAAACCGGCAAGAACGAAGGCGCAAAGCTGCTGGCAGGCGGCAAGCGCGCGCAGGTCAACGGAGATCATGGCTACTTCATTGAGCCGACGATCTTCGGCGGCGTGAACAATGATATGCAGATTGCCCAGGAAGAAATCTTTGGGCCGGTGCTAGCCACGCTCACATTTGACGACATTGAGCAGGTTGCCGAACTTGCCAACAAAAATGTTTACGGCCTGGCGGCCGCTGTCTGGACGAATGACATCAAGAAAGCGCACCAACTTTCGCGCAGGTTGAAAGCCGGAACGGTGTGGATCAACACTTACGGCGTGATGGACGCGTCGATGCCTTTTGGCGGCTATAAGCAGTCAGGCTTTGGGCGCGAGCTGGGAATGCACGCGATTGAACATTACACGGAATTGAAATCAGTGTGGATGAATCTGTAAGAACAGTTTTTAGTAGTTAGTTCTTATGTATTTAGCGAAACATGGTGGATAGGCGGTTTCGTTCAGGCAGGGCAGCTAGAAGAGGGAAGAAGAACGAATTAGAGGTATGAATCGTAAGAAATCATGACGGCGCAACCTGCAATTTCGATTCTCGGCGAAGAGCATTACCGCAGGCTCGAGCGCATGTATCTGGCAGCGCCGATCAACGAGTTTTTCAAGCCGGAGATCAGGATCGCGCGGGGCACGGCCGAGATCAAGGTGCGTGTGGACGACCGCCGTTTCTTTCACGCCGCCAACGCGATTCACGGCTCGGTGTACTTCAAGTGTCTGGACGACGCGGCGTTCTTTGCCGTGAGCTCGCTGGTGGAAGACAATTTTGTGTTGACCGGAAATTTCAATCTGTACCTGCACGCGCCGGTTTCCTCAGGAGCAATCCGCAGCGTGGGAACGGTAGTGCGGGGCGGAGGATCGTCGTTCCTTGCGGAGGCGGTGCTGTACGACGACAAGGACGAAGAAATCGCCCGCGGCAGCGGAATGTTCGTGCGAAGCAAGGTGCGGCTTGACCCGGAGATGGGTTATCGCTAGGGACGACCGCGCAAGGTTGCAAAGATATTTATAGGAGTAAATGATGCCGGGAAAAATAATGAAGATTGGGTCGTTCAGTGATTGGGAAGGGCTGTTCAAAGGCTGGCGCGAGGAAATCGGCGTCAATCACGACGACATTCGCAATTTTAAATTCGATACGCTTTACGGCGCGATTGAGACCGAAGAGATTTCCTTTGGCTATTACAAAGGCCGCAATAAGTGGGAGAACGTCCGCCAGATTCCTACGCAGAACATGCGCGACGCGCTGATGAACCTGATTGTTTACCAGGGCGATACGGAATTTGCCAGCGTGGAACAGCAGCGCTGGCTGTTTGAAACCGCGCCCACAGACTATGATCGCTCGTCGCTCACAAGGGTCATGATTGAGGAAATGCGGCATGGCTGGCAGATGTGCGCACTGCTGATTGATCACTTTGGCACCACAGGCAAGGTGGAAGCTCAGAAAATGCTGGAGCGCAAAGCATACGAAAACAAGCGGCTCCTGGGATCGTTTAACGAAGAGTGCGACAACTGGCTGGACTTTTTTGCATTCACCGACTTTGTGGATCGTGACGGCAAGTTCCAGCTACAGATGTTGAAGTACTCCGCCTTCGCGCCGCTGGGCCGGTCGATGAGCTACATGCTGCGGGAAGAAGCTTTCCACATGGGCACAGGCAACACGGGACTGGCACGCATCGCCGAGGCTGGCGTAGTTCCGGGTTGGCTGATGCAGAAGTATCTCAATAAGTGGATTTCCAGCGCCTACGATTTATTTGGCACCGATCATTCGTCGTCCGCGCATTGGGCCTATACATGGGGACTGAAGGGCCGTTACGACGAACTGAAAAATGAAACAGCGCCCGATCTCGATAACCTGAATGACTATAACCGGCACCTCTATCGCGATGAATGCGTGCAACTGGTAAAGCGGATCAGCGCCGGTCAACGCCCGGGCAGCACGGAGCTGTATTGCCCCAACATACAGTTCAACCGCATGATTGGCCGCTGGAAAGGACAGATGTTCCATCCGCAAACCGGCGAGCCAATGGATGAAAAGGAATACAAACAGCAGCTCGACACATGGCTCCCAACCGCCGCTGACAAAAAGCTGCTGATGGATATTATCGGCTCAGAAAAGAAATGGATCGCGCCCAAGACCGGCGCGAAGGACCCGCTGCTCACGATCGGCGAGGTGAGGAAGAGCGCGCTAAACGCGGTGCAGTAGAACAGCAATTAGCCATTAGTAATTAGCAATTAGCCAAACACAAGAACAGGGCTGCTTCGGTAGCCCTGTTGTTTTATGATTACATGCCTGAATGAAGATCGAGATTGCGGGTCCAGTTACAGCAATCGAGGTGATTGCAACTGGGAGATCGCTAAGAGACAGAAAACGGCTTGTCAAGTTCTACGGGCGTGGCCGCTGGAGAAAGCTGAAAGGCTTCGCAGATATCCGCTTACCCGATGGTAGGATAAGCAAAGCTGAAATTCACTGGTACGAAGCGCATGGCATCGGTAGAAAAGAAATCAAAATTAAACGGCTCCTCGGCTAAGAAACGAGGCAAGATGCATTACGTGGTCTGCATCAAGAATGAGGACTACCCTGCTTCCCTGGAACTGTTGAAGCTCTATCCTGTGCTCTCCGATCGCGCTGCCGAGAAGGCTGGGTTGCGCAGGATCATAGACGAATCGGGAGAAGACTACCTCTATCCTGAAAATTACTTTGTTGATATAAAGCTGCCCAGCGCTGTCGAAAGAATCGTCAGGCTGGCGTCGTAATTTTCCTGCAATTAATACCGACTGATTGGGCTTTCGCGATCACTCCTAGAATATACACACAGAGGCTGCTTCGGCAGCCTCGTTGCGATAGAGTCCCCTCGCTCGGGATAAAGAAAAGATGCAATACACACTCAGCGAACTCATGGTCGTGGCGGCGGCGCGTGAAATCAAAGACGGCGAAGTTGTCTTTGTGGGCATGCGGTTGCCGCTGATTGCGTTTGTTGTGGCGAAGAAGACGCACGCTCCCAATGCCATTGGACTCTTTGAGAATGGCGTGATCCGCTCCACGCCATCGCCTGAACTGATCTACACCATGGCCGATCCGCCGAACATCAAAGGCGCCACGCAGTGCCTGGGCATGCTAGAAGTCATGAGCCTGCTGCAATCGGGGCGCGTGAATCTGGGTTTTCTGGGCGCCGCTGAGGTGGACAAGTACGGCAACCTGAACTCCACGCAGGTGCAGGGCAAGAACGGCAAGGTGCGGCTACCGGGCTCGGGTGGCGCGTGCGATATCGCGTCGATGGCGCAGAGATTTGTCTCGCTGTTGGAACATGGCAACCATCGGCTGCCGGAAAAAGTGAACTACATTACCAGTCCGGGAAATGGCGATGGCGC
This sequence comes from Terriglobia bacterium, assembly GCA_963732195.1. GTDB lineage: Bacteria > Acidobacteriota > Terriglobia > Terriglobales > Acidobacteriaceae > Angelobacter. The sequence continues at coordinate 15,571 of CAVSYO010000015.1, forward strand.
GGGATGGCGTAAGCGTGTGGGGCTGCCGCGCGGCGGACCATCAGCGGTGATCACCACCAAGTGCGTGCTGCGCTTTGACGCTGATGCAGAGGCGTTTCTTTCCACATATCATCCGGGCGTGAGCGTGGACGATGTGCTGGCGAACACTGGATGGAAGTTGAAGGTCGCAGATGACGTGAAGCCGACGCCAGAACCGAATGCGGCGGAGTTAAAGGCGATCAGGGAGTACGATACGAAAGGATTCTGGACGAGCTAGAAATCGCCGAGATCGCGCGTGATCGCCGACATCGCCGTGATCGGAAAGTCAAGAACAAGACCTACCACGGAGACGCGGAGAGGATAGATCGGGAGATCGGGTGATCGGAACAGATAAGAGCCATGACAATTTCTGATAATCAAGTAACGGCTACGAAGTGTATTGCCATTGGGACTCACGGCCCGGTGGCCCGCATCACTCTCAATCATCCGCCGCTCAATGTGATTGATTTCCAGATGATGGATGAGTTGCTGGCGGCGATGCAGCAGCTGGAGCAGCGCAGGGAGATTTCGGTT
>CAVSYO010000016.1:0-16353 GCA_963732195.1 Terriglobia bacterium
GCTCCAAGCCGCTTAAGATGCGTCAACTCTGGACAGAGCCACGTGCCCTGAGCAGGTTGCTCGGCGCGCATGCCGGCCTCGCCACTTGTTGATTTGATCGCGCCATCGGATTTGGCTGTCTGGACATCAACGCATAGATTTGTTGCTGAGATGTTTCCACCAACAGCTTCGTATCGTCGGAGATGATTCCGTCCACTCCCATTGCAGCGGCTTGCAGCATTTTGCGGGGATCATTGACGGTCCAGGTGATCACCGTCTTGCCGGCGACGTGCAACTCGTCCACCAGCTTGGGTGTGAGCAGTCCATAGTGAGGAACCACGTAGCTGATAGGCAGAGTCTTCCACCGCCGCAGGTGCCAAGTTGACTTGGAGATCGCGCCCAGAACCAGCGAACGATCCAGAGCGTGCAGCTTGCGCACGACGCTGGGCAGGAATGACGAGATGAAGTAGCCGCGTTGGGGAGGAAAGCGTTTGACGGCATCCAAAACCACCTGCTCCATGCCGCGCACCTTCACTTCGATGTTGAGGAAGGCTTTGCGCGAGTAGAGTTCAAGTACGTCTTCCAGGCAGGGCGGCTTGCCATCCACAGAACACTTTGCGTGAATCTGTTCCAAGTGTGCGCGTGCGCACCGCTATGCGGTTGAACTTTCTGTCATGACAGACGATCGACTCTTTGCTGCGGGTGCAGCGGACATCAAACTCAAAGCCATCGACGCCATGTTTCAGTGAGAGATCGAAAGCCGGGACGGTGTTTTCCGGTGCGTAAAGCCGAGCGCCGCGATGTCCGAGCAGTAGGAGTTTGGCGGGCAAAGCGGTCTGCTAGTCCAGATCAAAGTCGCGCAGGGGGCGGCCTTCGTCGGGCGTTTCTTTGGCTTTCTTCACGGCTTCCTGAAACTTCTTCTCCAGCAGGCTGGCATTGTTCTTTTGCGCGTCCACGGCCTGGCGGAAGATGGATTCCTTGCGCCCTTCCTGTTCGCGCATGGCTTTTGCGGCAGCCTCAAAATCATTGAACATCTTAGGCTTTACGGCTGCCACGTGTGAGAGTACCGCCTTGGTGTCAGGATCGATTTTCAGCACCGCATTGCAACAGGGGCAGCCAACTTCAAAGGGTTCAGACGAAGACTTTGCCATAAAGAGATTGTAAGCCCGATTCAAGCCATTGCCAAAATCGCCGAGATTGCCAAAATTGAACGTCCTGCGGCGGCGCGGTTCCAAATCGGTACACGTTTGCCAAGCTCGGAACAATTTCAGGTTTGCTACAATTTGGCGAGAGTTCCTATGTCATTTTCCACAGCATTTACCGACGTTCCCACGGCGATCGAAGAGATCCGCGCCGGACGCATGATCGTGGTGGTAGATGATGAAGATCGCGAAAATGAAGGCGACCTCACCATGGCCGCGGAGAAAATCACCCCGGAAGCGATCAACTTTATGGCCAAGTTTGGGCGCGGATTAATCTGCCTGGCCATGACACCCGAACGGCTTGACTACATGCGCATCGGGCCCATGACGCGCGAAAACACTTCTCCTTACGGAACGGCCTTTTATGAAAGCGTAGAAGCGCGTGAAGGCGTCACTACCGGAATTTCAGCCCATGATCGGGCGCGCACGATTCAGGTTGCCATTGATCCGGCAAGCCGGGCGGCCGATCTCGTCCGTCCGGGGCACGTCTTCCCTCTTGCTGCACGCAAAGGCGGGGTACTGGTCCGTGCGGGACAAACGGAAGCCTCGGTCGATCTGGCGCGGATGGCCGGCATGATTCCCGCGGGCGTGATCTGCGAAATCATGAATGAAGATGGCACCATGGCCCGCGTGCCTGATCTCACTGAGTTTTGCAACACCCACAACCTGAAGATGCTCACGGTGGCGGAGTTGATTCGCTACCGGATGGAGACAGAGAGTCATGTAGTCCGGGTGGGCGAAGCCATGCTGCCCACGCGCCACGGCGAGTTCCGCATGATCGCTTTTGAAAACCAGCTTGACGGCGAATCGCACGTTGCCCTGGTCAAAGGCGATGTGGAACAAAGCACTGTCCCAGTATTGGTGCGCATGCACGCACATTGTCTGGCGGGCGACGTGTTTGGCGGTTCTCTTTGCGACTGCCAGCAGGTTCTGGATCGGTCGCTGGAAATAATTGCGCGTGAAGGGACCGGCGCGCTGATCTATCTGCACCAGACTTCCAAGGGCTTTAACGTGGATGACGAAAAGCGGCTGGCCTTTCATCATGAGCGGCGGCAGACAGCGCCGGCACACCAGAGAAAGACCCAGCGCGAAATCGGCGTAGGCGCGCAAATCCTTTCCAGCCTGAACATCCATTCCATACGCCTGCTCACCAACCATCCCAAGCGCGTGGCTGCGCTGGAAGGATTCGGGATCAGGATTGTTGAGCAGGTGCCAGTGCCGACGACGAAGTCGGTGGCGAAATAGATTCATCGCAGCCGAGGGCGGCTGCGCTCCACATTTTTAACTTTAGCGCAGCTTCAAATGCATGGCCTTCACGTCATTTGAAGTAAATACGCTGATGAATGGCGCTGGCGCGGCAGCCTTCTCCACCGCAGGACGGCCACCAGCTTCAAGACGTTCAACCAGACAAGCGACCCCGGCAATGTTGAAGCCGAATTCTCGTGCGGCTTCAATGGCCTGGATCGTCGAGCTGCCGGTGGTGCAGACGTCATCCACAATCACCACGCGCGCACCTTTTTCCTGAAAGCCCTCTACGCGACGACCCATGCCGTGCTCTTTCTCCGCTTTGCGCACCAGAAAACCATGAATCGGAGCGCCAGCCTGTGCGCTGATAACCGATGTGGCGACAACGATGGGATCGGCGCCCATGGTAAGGCCGCCTACGGCCTGCGGCTGCCAGCCCTGCTGTTGAATGAGGTCGAGAAAGACACGCCCGGTAAGTTCCGCGCCCTGGGCATTAAGCGTGGTGGTACGGCAATCAATATAGTAGTCGGTCTTGCCACCAGAAGAGAGCGTGAATTCGCCCAGACGGAAAGAGTTGGTAGCCAGCAACTCAAGAAGTTGGTCGCGCGCAGAAGACATAGGTTTTTAAGATTAACTTATTTTCGGCTCAGATTCCCTGCATCTGACGGAATCCGTGCGTGGCAATGTAGGTTTGCAACAACAAGACAAAGTTGTAAGTCATGTGAACGATAACGCATGTGGCCACCGAGTTGGTCCGCATCCGGGTGATCGTGAGTGTGAGGCCGACTACAAAAATCAGCAGCAGAGGCGCCCAAGCATAGCCCAGTTGCGCGCCGTGCAACAACGTAAAGGCTGATGCCGTAATAATCAGCGATGCAGTTGCCCCTGTCCAGCGAGCCAGAGCGGGATAGAGAAAGCCGCGGAAGAGTAATTCTTCCATGAGCGGCGCCACCAGAATGCCGAAGGCCCCCAGCAGCAAAGCTGACGGACGGTCCTTGAAAAACTCCGTGATCGGCAATGTGTCGGGTATCCAGCGATGGAGCGCGAATTGGCCAACGTCGGAAATCGCAGCCAGGGCTGCACCCGCGATCACGGCATACGTCCAAATGTGCGGATGAGCGGGCACGTTCCAATGGACGGCCTTGGCCAGCGAAGTCTTGTGGCGGACCCACACCAGCAGGGCCATGAAGCCAATAATCGCTATATAAATCACAAACTGGGTGGGCACGATGAAAAAAGCGTTCTTCGTCATGGCATCTTCCAGCACCTTTGGGTTCGGGCCAGAAGACCGATGGTTAAGAATGAAGATGGTTGCCGCCAAGGTGCCAAAGACGACAAATGCGACTGCCATCGCCACGCCCACCAGCAGGACATCCAGGAGATCAACTTCGGTCTTTGCCGGTTCAGGAATCGGCAAAGACTCCATTGCCAGTGGAGGCAGCGAATCAGCTTGCGAAATGGGATCAAGAGACTGCACAAGATTGAGGCAATGAGGCCTCAAATTCCAATTTACACCATGAAGAGTTTTCTTAGGAAAAACTAAAGGGGTAGCGTTTAAAGCATTGGAAGCCAAAGTCGCTACCCCTCGATTGTGCCCAGGTATAAGGAGAAGGTTGAAGGCAATCTACTTGATTAAAATCAATCATGAGATAACTTTTATTGTTTGTTACGAATCTGGAACGCCATAGCACAAGACCTCTGCAATCAATCACTTGCGTGATCGATTCATATATTCCGCAAGCGCCTGTCCCGTGTAGGATTTTTTAATTTTCGAAACCTGATCGGGAGTTCCCTGGGCCACAATGCGTCCGCCGTCCTCTCCACCCTCAGGCCCCAGATCCACGATCCAATCGGCATTGCGAATTACATCAAGATTATGTTCAATAATGGCAACCGAATTCCCCAGATCGGTAAGTCGATGAATAACCTCAAGAAGTTTACTCACGTCTTCAAAATGCAGGCCAGTGGTGGGCTCGTCAAGCAGGTAAAGGGTGCGTCCGGTCTGCCGCTTGGAAAGTTCCTTGGCCAGCTTCATACGCTGGGCCTCCCCACCCGAAAGCGTGACCGCTGACTGCCCCAGTTTGATGTAACCCAATCCCACGTCATCCAGCGTTTGCAGCTTTTGCCGGATCTGCGGAATGTCTTCCAGAATCGGCAGTGCGTCGGCGACGGATGTTTCCAGCAGGTCAGCGATGGACTTGCCTTTGAACCGGACAGCCAGCGTTTCATGGTTATAGCGATGGCCGCCGCATACCTCGCACAGGACGTAAACGTCGGGCATAAAGTTCATTTCGATACGCCTCTCACCTTCACCCTGGCAATGCTCGCAACGGCCGCCCGAGACGTTAAAAGAAAAGCGTCCGGCCTTGTAGCCGCGTTCGCGCGACTCCGGCAGCATCGCATAAAGATCGCGAATGTGAGTGAAGACCCCGGTATAAGTCGCGGGGTTGGAGCGTGGAGTCCGGCCGATGGGCGACTGATCGATGCGAATAACTTTGTCAATGTGCTCAGCGCCGGAGATTGCCTTGTGCGCGCCGGGCTCTTCCCGCGATCGATAGAGCGCCTTGGCCAGCGCTTTATAAAGAATGTCATTCACCAGCGTGGATTTTCCCGAACCTGAAACGCCAGTCACAACGGTAATCACGCCCAGAGGAAAAGTAACGTCAATGCCGCGTAAATTATTGGCTTTGGCTCCCAGCACAGTAACGGCTTTGCCGTTTGTGGCGCGCGGCGCAAAACGCGCAGCAATATTTTTTTGCCCGGAAATATACTGGCCGGTAAGCGAACCGGCCTGGCCCATGATCTGCATGGGAGTGCCTGAAGCCACTACGCCTCCGCCCAGCAACCCCGCGCCGGGACCGAGATCAATCACGTAGTCAGCGCGGCGAATGGTTTCTTCATCGTGCTCCACCACCAGGACGGTGTTTCCTAAGTCGCGCAAATGTTCCAGCGCCTGAAGAAGCCGATTATTATCGCGATGATGGAGCCCGATGGAAGGCTCGTCGAGAACGTAAAGCACGCCGCGCAACTTTGATCCGATCTGTGTCGCCAGTCGAATGCGCTGGCCTTCGCCACCGGAAAGCGTGGCCGCCGAACGATCCAGCGATATATATCCCAGGCCCACAGCATGCAGAAACTGAAGGCGTTCGCTGATCTCATGCAGCACCCGGCCGGCTATCAGTCTTTCGCGGTCTGTCAGCGTGATCTTTGCGGCAACATCCATGGAGCGTGAAACCGGCAACGCTGTAAAGTCTGAAATGGAGAGCCCATTCACCTTGACGCCAATGCTTTCCGGACGCAGCCGCTTGCCTTGGCAGACGGGGCACTTCGTCGCCGACATGTAGCTCAGCATCCACTCGCGATAGCTCTCAGAAGTCGATTCTTCCAGGTTTTGTTTTAAAAAACCGAGCACGCCGCGAAAGCCCAAGCGCGGAGCTTCCTTTTCATCAGGACCATAGAGCAGCAGGTTCTGGATTTTTGACGGAAACTTTTCAAAAGGGGTCGCGAGATCAAGCTTGTAGGCCGCAGCGACAATGTCGACCATCCGCTGAAGATACGAAGATCCAGAACCGGGGCCGAGCGCGCCATCCAGCAGCGGCTTGGACCAATCCACGATGATCTTGGCCGGATCAAAATCATACTTGCTGCCAAGCCCATTACATTCCGGGCATGCGCCGTACACGCTGTTAAAAGAAAACGAGCGCGGTTCCAGCGAAGGGATGTTAATACCGCAATCGGGGCAGGCCATCCGGGCTGAAAAGAGATGCTCTTCCCCGTTCACTACTGCCACCTGGACCAGTCCCTTGCCCAGTTTCATGGCTGTGGCCACGGACTGCTCCAGCCGTTTCTCAATTCCGGGCTTCACCAGCAGGCGATCAATCACAACTTCAATCGTGTGGTTCTTGCGTTTATCAAGCTGGATATCGTCCAGTTCTTCGTCCAGGTGGCGAAGCTCGCCATCAATTCGGGCGCGCACGAAACCATGTTGTGCCAGCTTAGCCAGTTCTTCCTTGAACTCGCCTTTGCGTCCGCGCACCAGCGGCGCCATAATCATCACACGGTCTTCAGCTTTCAGCTGCATCACGCGTTGCACAATCTGGTCAGAAGTTTGGCGGCTGATGGGCTTATCGCATTTAGGGCAATGCGGCACGCCAACTGAGGCGTACAACAGGCGTAAATAATCGTAAATCTCAGTAATTGTTCCGACTGTAGAGCGCGGGCTGCGTGAGGTAGTCTTCTGCTCAATGGAGATTGCCGGGCTCAGGCCATCAATGGAATCAACATCCGGACGCTCCATCTGGTCGAGAAACTGGCGCGCGTATGCGGAAAGCGTTTCTACATAGCGGCGCTGGCCTTCGGCATAAATAGTGTCAAAAGCGAGCGACGATTTGCCCGAACCGCTAAGCCCCGTAATTACCGTCAAGGTATTGCGCGGGATCTCAACCGAAATGTTTTTCAAATTGTGCTGGCGAGCGCCGCGCACGGTGATGTTGCTGATTGCCATGGACCTTATAAACCTGGTTCGCAAAAGTGAGCACAAACCCAACAAAACAAGCGAAAACCTCTACTGGAAGGTTCCGGAGGGTGAATGCACAGCTCTACTCCGTATCTTATCGTCGGTTGCTCGGCATGGTCAATTCCATGTATTGGTGGACATAGGTCTCGGGCTTTGACCCAATGACTTCAGTCATTTGCGGGTTTTATGACCAAAGGGCATGATGACGTATCAAGGGTGCAGGAGCGGGCGTAATGCAGACATTTGAACCAATATTGCCGACAATGCATTCGGCTGGTGAAACCAACCGGCCCGAGAAAAGGACCATCAAAGAGATTGGACAATGAATCCCATTCTGGCTTCCTCCACCGTGCTCTTTACCATTCTGTTTTCACTCGTCTTTGGTATTGCCTGCGGCTACGCTGTTATCAGCGCGATCCTGCACGCTTTTGCCCGTAGACAAGCTGAAACTCAGGCGACTACAACTGCGGTGATCGCGACCACGGCGTCCAGCCACTAGTTCTTATCTCGCTGCATCCGGCGGCTATTGTGAAAAGAGCTAGCCTGCATGCCGACCCATAGCCCCGGAATGCGGAAAATTTTTCCGCTGCAACAGTTGTAACGCCAACCATCCGCCAAAAATCACATCAAATGCCATGCAGAAACCCGGCCACCAGTGCGGCACTCCGGGATTTGCAATAAGGCCGGGACGAATAAGATCAAATATCCCATGTCCCAGCAATGCAGCCGCCACCAGCCAAAGGCTCCCTTTAAAGCCAATTACGCCACAAAGAAAGAAGCCGCCCGCTATTACGATTTCGATCATTAAGGTCCGCCGTGACGCTCCCATCACGGCAAACAGCACATAGTAGGTAGCGATGACAAATAGCACCGTCGAATAGAAAGATCTTTCCCGGTCGAAGCCGATCACGGCCGCGAAGACTACTGTCGCCAGAGACAACAAAAAGCCAGCTAGATATTCCATCCCCTGTCACTGCTTTCTCGTGCGGATAAATAAGTTTGTTAACCGCCAGCGACTTTGCACAAAGACCCCAAAACCTCACCACAGATAACACTGATTTACACGGATCAAAAAGGTTCAATAGGACCATTTTGAATTTATAAATCCGTGTCATCTGTGTTCATCCGTGGTGAGATTTGCTTTTTTGTGCAAAGCAACCGCCAGCAAACAGAATCCGGCGCAGTGCCCAATTAATCTCTGTTGGGCGGTATTTTCCGCGGAGCCGGATTAGGATTGTTCGTTGGATCCTCAGGCGACCCTTTTTGCCGGCGCATTTCCTGCAATTCCTGCAATAACTGCTCGGGCGTCTTTGGCTGCTGGTTCTGCGGCGTCTCAGCTTGTGGAGGCTGTTGTGGCACAGGCACGGGTTGGACAGGCGTATCCTGCGGCTCGCCGGAGTTTACTTGTTCGTCTGGAACTTCTTCTTCTTCGCCCTGGTTCGCTGGAGGTTGTTGCTGTGCCTGCGCTTCCGTTCCCGCGCCAGGCTTGTTCTTCACCGTGAGGATGACCTTTTGCACAGTGTTAGGACTGTCTGCTCTTCCAACGGCGAGAAAGTCATATCTAGAGCCCGAAAAAATCGCAGCTAGAACCTCGCCTTCTGGCGCAGGGCCCAAAGCAAGGGCTACTCTTTCTGAAATTCCCTCGGCGCCTTCAAATTCAATTCCAGTCTTGTTCCGGATTGCCGTTACTACGCTGCTCAGGTTTGAGTTTATCGCCTGCACGCTGAGCAAGCCATCCCGATAGGTAACAACCGGCGCCACCGGCGGGCCCATCGGGCTTGGCTGAACGGCCGGCTGAGTTGCCTGGCCGATTCCTGCAGCCGGAGCGGGTGCGCCTGTCGGCGATTGTGGAGGCGGAGTTTGTTGAGGCGTTTGGGGAGCGAGGTTCGCCGGCGGAGTGGGGCGCTGAACGGGCATTGCAGGACGCATGGTTTGCGCCTGAAGCAGCGTCACTGCTGCGGTAAGAACAAATATCCCACAAGTTATTGAAGAAAAACGCGCCATATGTTGATTCCGAACCGAGCGGACCGCCCCTGAATTTGTTTGTTCCTACAATTTTACTCCTTATGCTTAAAGAACGTTGGGCCGGCGCGAACTTGTCTGTTAATTTCATCAGGCTGCGGAAATCTCCAGTGCCTGCCACCACTTCCCTACATATCTCTCAAACGATATATTTACGTATGAGTTACGAGCACGAGCCGGAAACGTCGTGCATCTGAAAAGCGGTCCAGAGCATCCTAAATAAACCGGAGTAGCGCACTTTTATGAAGCAATTTACCTTCAAAATTCTTGCAGCAACGCTGGTTCTGGCCGGAAGCTTTTCGGCGTGGGCCCAGACCTGCCAGAGCAAAGACGAAATCCCTGAGCCGGCACGCAAAGCTATTGAGACCGCAGCGCAACAAGCTTTCGATCAAACTGCCAGCGGCGACGTGAATGGCCTGAAAACTAACTCTATTCCTTCGCTGCAGACAAATTTCGGTGGCATCGCCGCCGCAGTGAGTGATAACAAAGACGCATTTCCCGGCGCGAAGCCGCAACTCCGCGGCCTCTATTTTCTCGACACCGGCGCCAATCCCGGCCCGGATGGCACTTTCTATTGCGGCGTTTTCGGCGCCAACGGCATGAGTCCCAGCACTGCGGAGTTTGATCTCCCCGGCCTGCCGGTTGGCAAATATGCCATCGCGATTCAGGACTTTATCGGCAACAAGGGACCTTACGCTCTCACCATAATCTTTCAGGATATGTCTGGCTGGAAAATCGCCGGATATTACATTCGTCCAGGTTCGGCCTCAGGACATGACGGCCTCTGGTATTTGCAACAGGCCCGCGACTACAAGAGCAAGGGCCAGGCCCACAACGCGTGGTTCTATTACCTCACTTCCTGGGATTTGCTGGCCCCCGTGACTTTCATGAATTCAAACATGCTCACCAAAATTATCCAGGAATCCAATAGCATCCAGCCAAAAGACGTACCCGCGGGCGGCAAGCCGGTGGCCTTTACTGCCGGGGGCAAGACCTACAACATTACTGAGATGAACTTCTTCCGCAATGAGAAGAACTTTGATCTCACCATGAAATATTCCGTCCCCAGCACGGCCGATTTCAACGCCATACAGGCCGACGCGCGCAACCTCGCCAATGCCATGATCGCCCAATATCCGGAATTGAAAGATGGATTTAACAACATTTGGGTTCATGCGGTGGATCCGAATGGCGGAGACGTTGTGGGGCTGGTAAAGATTAAATAGTTTTTGTTCTCAGCGCGTTGCTGCAAGTGCATCGACGCGCTACTTCCACAGCACGAAATTTCCGCCGTTCGTCGTAATGATGGCCAGATTCATCACGGCCAGCATCAGGTCGTAATGCCAGCCGTCAGTGCCGTGCTTGCCCCAAAAACCTGTTTTCCATACAAATATCTTCTTTTGGATAGCGCCCAGCATCAGCAGGATCAAGCCCGCGGCGGCAAGTTGCGTCAGCACGCCGAAGATTACTCCCAGCGCGCCGGCAAGCTCTGCCGCGCCAAGAAAAACCGTAAAACCTTTGCTTATACCGATGCTCTTGCTGCGACCCTCCGGATCTTTCAGGTGGCTCCAGCCGCTGCTGGCAAATACGGCGCCCACCATCAGCCGTAAGAGCAAAATGGCAATATCTTCAAACCTGGCAAGTTGAGGAAATATAACGCTATTCTCCTTGGCTCTGCGGTTCCGTGTGACGCGCCCCGTCCGCGACCTGAATGGCCGGCAGACTTTACTCAGTTTTACAGAACAGCCCACTCTTTTACCAATTGTTTACGCTTTCCCGGCAAACATCTGACCGCTAAAGACAATCCAAATGTATTACTCGTCATAAGTTATTGGGACCGGCCGAGGAAAGAGATTCTCCCATGCGTAAATTGGCATTGTTGCTGTCAAGTAGTATTAATCGTCGCAAACGGCTGCGTTATATCGCCGCGCCGCACCGTCTCGGGTGGCGGCAGTGGTGGCAGCAACTCAGAGTTTTCGCTGTCCGCTAATCCTACCTCCCAGGTAATCACCGCGGGCGGCTCTGCCACCTTCACCATCAGCGTTTCCGCAGTAAACGGTTTTACCGGCACCGTATCACTCAATGCTTCTTCTTCCAATACAAACATCACTGCGAGCTTTGATAATACGACCATCACTGGAGGCTCCGGCTCCGCCACTCTTACTGTCTCCACCGCTACTACCACTCCGGCTGGCAATGTCACAATCACCATCACCGCTTCCGATACTGCGAATAATGTCACGCAGAATGTTTCAGTGAATGCATCCATTCAAAGCGCAGCATCAACTGTGAGTTCGATGAACGCCATTGAGAGGGCCGCTTCTCAAACAGGATGTGTAAACACGCCGCCAACGGCAAATGCTCAACGCGTGAGCTTCCCAGCGTCGCCGGCAACTGGCTTTACTGCGACTTTTGCCGTTACGCCATCTTCATCCGCCATGGACGCCGCTCTGGGCTTCTTTGCGCCGGCTACCAGCAAACAACCCGCCTTGAGCAGCTTGATCAACTTTAGCCCAGCCGGTGTAATCCTGGTTCGCGACGGCGATTCATTTGTTTCATCTGGCGTTTCCTACTCTGCCGGTGAAACACTCCAATTCCGATTGGTAGAAAACCTGCCGGCAACCACCTATTCGCTATTTGTCACGCCACAAGGCGGCGCTGAGATTCCATTGGCAACGATCTTCAGGTTCCTTCCGCCCAACGCGGAGCAACAACTCTGGGCGGGTGGGGACAGCTAGTGAACGCTCCTGATGGCGCGACGCTCAGCGTCTGCAATTTCTCGCTTCAGTAGCCGATTACCTCATTGCTTTGACACTTTCGACGCGAATGAGCTGTCGTAGCGTTGAGCGCTCGCCGCTTCCCTATTCGGATCCGTTGCAGCCGTATTGCTCCGTGGAAGGTTTTGGTCTTCCGATCTCGGCGATCACGTGCGATGTCGGCGATTCCGGCGATTTGACACCCCTCCCCTACCCCTCATCTAGGATTCCAAAAGACTTACGCAACTCAATCCCGGTGATGACCCCGTTATTTCCTGTTTCCGATCAGTATTATCCGTGTTGATCAGGGGTGATGTTTTGCCTTTCCGATCACGGCGATCTTTGGCAATCATGGCAATCTCGCTCACCCCACCCGGCCTTTTTCCAGCTTTTGTTGAAAACAAAGGCCGAACCCGAAATCTACCCTTGGTGGCCCTTGGGTGGCCCTTGCGTGGCCCTTGCGTGGCCCTTGGGTGACCCAAGGGTGACCCAAACCCAATCCCAAAGTATCGGCAGAGGGTTGCGACTTTCCAAAGCTGCGCGGCGCAAAGACCGCCGCGCTTCCAATTATCATCGTGAGCGACCGGTGTAACCGGGAGCCGAACGATCTAAAACCAGAGCTCCAATGTTGGCTAATTGCTAATTGCCAGCTGCTGTTTGCTTTATTTTCAAATAGCTTTTTGTCGACCTCACACCCTAGGGCGCTGCCGGAGTATAGCCGCTTTGGCTGAGCGAATCAATTACGAATCAGGACAATGTTAGCCCCGGCCAATTGCCTTCCTCGCGCAGCCGTCCGGCCACATCAGTTGGTAGAGAGGTCATACCGGGTGGTATAACCCCTGTTTGCCCCAGACGTGTCTTTGAACAAGGGCACGGAATTTGGCGGAACAATGATCTTTGATCGTTATATCGGCATTAATTACTCTGGCGCTGAAGTACCTACGTCTAGCCTCAAGGGTCTTCGTATATATGAGGGTGACAGGCTCACGCCTCCCCGCGAAGTCGCTCCCCCAAAAAGCCCCCGCTGGTATTGGACCCGCCGCGAGATCGCTGAATGGCTTGTGGCAAAGCTCAGCATCGGCCCATCCTCTATCGTCGGCATCGATCACGGATTCTCGTTCCCAATCCGTTACTTTCAAAAGCATGGCTTGCCGCTTGACTGGCCTCTGTTTCTTGATGATTTTCAGCAACACTGGCCTACCGACAAAGATAATACTTACGTCGACTTCATTCGTGACGGCCTATACGGAAATGCAGCCGCCCGCTCGGGCGATTCCCGTTGGCGGCGCCTTACCGAACTGCACGCCCGAACGGCCAAGTCGGTTTTTCACTTTAATGTCCCGGGATCTGTTGCAAAATCCACCCACGCGGGCCTTCCATGGCTGCGCTATCTGCGCCAGCATCTTGGTAGTCGGGCACACTTCTGGCCCTTTGACGGATGGCAGGTTCCGCCCAACACCTCTGTGATCGCCGAGGTTTACCCCGCGCTTTGGAACAAGGGCTTTCCCTCGGAAGGACGGACCCGCGATCAGCAAGACGCCTTTGCCATTGCTGAATGGCTGCGCCTTACCGATAGCGCAGGAACGCTCTCAGATTTCCTTTCTCCTGTCCTTGCGCCAGCCGACCGCGAGATTGCTGAAATCGAAGGATGGATTCTCGGCATCGCACCCACGCCTCCCTGGACCGATCTTAAGCCGTCCGCACGAATTCAATAAGTTGAAATGTTGAAACCTAGTGTGGTGTCTCAGAAATAGCTTCACAACACCATGAACTTATATTCAAGCAAAATGTTTATCTCTGTCTTCCTGAGCGCAGCGCCGCCACGTCTTTTCCAAACCGAGACCCTCGAGCGCGAAGTCGAAGGACCCCGAGGATTTTTCTTCTCTCCATATTGCATCAGGGAGTTCTCACAATACCTCGCCTGCTCTTAGGTACGATCCATCATCATGCTTTTCTAAAGCTCAGCCTTTGCGCTACTGTAAAGCTATTTCTTAAACACCACACTAGCGACGCTCTTATTAAGGATGGATTCTTTGCATGGCGCCGATGCTTGGCCGGAACCGGCCTGAACATATCACGCGATGCAATGGTCGACGCCGATAACCAACAGTGATTTATTCACAGACTTCTCCTCGGCTTGATACAGACGCCTTGGGTGTCGCAACGCAGCATTAACGGACTCGCGCGGTTGCAATAACGCCGAAAGCGCGAGCGCCGTAGGCGCGCCCAGAAGTTAGCCCACCTCTGGAGGCAAGCGTCAGGCGAGTGAACACACCCTTCCGTTGTTTCTTCAACTCACAACACCGAGGGTGCCCCATCCTTCGCCGCCTTTGCGAAGGGTGGGACTCCACACTGTCTGCTGCCCCACACCTGATTCTTTTCACAACAAACGATGTTGTCCATGAAGAGGCGAGCGTCAGGGCACGACTTGAGCGTTTTGCCCGAGATAAGCGGAGCGCATCGAGGGCTGCGAAGTCGTGCCGTAACAGACAAAAAAAAATTTCTTCCTTGCGCCGCAGGCCCGCGCGCAGCATATGCGGAGCGCGCCAAAAGATTGAAAGAGACGTATTTATTTCCCGCCCTTCACAAAAACCGTGAAGGGACATGGCACCCAATTGATAGAAAAAACCAATGCAGACCTGGGCCACCCGGCAGATTGGGCCAGATCAGGATTGGGGTGATCTGTTTAAGCGAGAATCTCTTTATCTAATCCAAATCGCGACCATTAAAATTAGTTGCTAATTGGGAGTCTAAAAATAATGTCTCAACCTTCATCGGAGCTTCAACAACCTCGCGCGCCACGACTTACTCTCGGAGCTGGATTCCTGATTGCCGCCTGGAATTTTGTGCTGATGTTTCGCGCTTGGGTAGTTGCACCTGAGGCCGAGGTTATGGGTGCCCACATTTTCTTCTTCTTTCTCGGTGTGGCACCCTGTATTGGCATGATAGCAGCCGCTCGCAGGAAGCGTTGGGGAGCATGGGTAGCCCTCATCAGCCCACTTGTCGCTCTTACCGGGCTAGCTTTCACCAAGAACACAGAGTGGGAGCAACTCCTGATTGTGATGGCGATCACCGTTGGGCCAGCTGTTTTCATCGGAGCTATTCTCCTGAAGGCACTCACTCCGCAGACAATTTCACTTGAGAGAAACGAATAATCCCGGCGGAGCCGGAGAGCGGGTTCTATAAGAGGCAATATCAAGAGAACGTTTTTCTCCCGAGACGAATCGAGGGCTGCGAAGTCGTGCCAAAAGGCCTTTATGTCCCCAAAAATTTTCCAATCTTCTCATTTAGAAATTTCAGGTCCTCCGGATTCGGCCCAGCGCCAGCCGTATGCCCCCACAATGACGGAATCGGCGTCAGCGTCACCGTGCTCATAAAAGCCGCTTCATAACGCGCGTCGCCGATGAGGGAAATAGAGGTCTGTCTCCGAAGGCATATAAAGAAATGGCGTTTTAATCGACCGCAGCGCTTTCTCCACGTCGCCGTTAAAGCCCGGAGTTGCGCCCACGTCGTGCTTCTCCCATGTGTGGCATTGCAGGATCAGATTGTTGGCATCCGCGCCGGGAATAAAATTCGTCCGGAACTCGTGCAGCGTCTGTTCAAATGTCGTACCTGGCGGAGCTGAAGCCTTCCACAACTCCCTGCGCCACCACTCCTGCGAGAACAGCCATGCCGTCCACACCGTGGCAAAAGCTTCCAGGCCTTTTTTTGGCGGCGCTGTGTAGTCGCCGTTTTGAAACGCTGCGTCCGCTGTGAGCGCGGCTATCTGCCCTTCCAGCCGTACCACTCCGTGAGGATAGGTTTTTGCCGTCCCTGCAGTGGCCACAATTTTGTCCGCAAACTCCGGATAACTCACCGCCCACTGAAATGCCTGCTGCGCTCCCATGGAGAAGCCAACAATCGCGCGCAAATGCTTGATCTTCAATTCTTCTGTCAGCAGCCGATGCACTGCCTCCACGTTGTCGCGGATCGTCGTCACTGGAAATCGCGGCCCATGAAAAGGCTCCGGCGTATTGCTGGGCGACGATGAATGCCCGTTCCCGAAAAGCTCCGTTGCCACCAGAAACAGTTTGGACGTATCCAACGCGCGGTCCGGCCCGATGAGCCATTCATATCCGTGGCAATCAGCCATGTAGTGCGATGGCAGAAGCACCACGTTGTCTTTGGCAGCGTTCAAGTGGCCATAAGTTCCGTAAACCACCCGCGCCTGCGGCAGTGTGACGCCGCTTTCTGTCTTGAAGTTGGCAATGACAAATTCGTGAACCTCGGGCTTCTCTGCCGTATCTTTGGCCGCATCCTGCGGCGCAGCATCTTTTTTGGACGGGCCCTTGCCTCGCGCGTCTTTGCTTTGCGCGGCTGTGGTTGCTGCGCTCTTGCTTTGCGACTGATTGGCAGCCATTAACTCTGAAACACCAGCCAGCAACACCAACAACGCAATTAGACTTTTTGCCTTCATATATCCTCTCGACTTGCCAGCCGCCTATGCTATCACCTTGGCGTTTCGATCTGATGACCTTAAGAAACACAAATTCTTAGACTCCGTTGCCTCCGATCCTCTGCCTTCAAGGTTTTCTCCATGTCTCCGTGGTGAAGATTCTTGATCAGTGTCATCAGTGTTTTATCAGCGGTAAGG
>CAVSYO010000017.1:0-45812 GCA_963732195.1 Terriglobia bacterium
CTTCAATCATGTAAACGTTGCCGGCAACTTTCTGCACTTTCATTTCAACCTTGCTGAAATCCTTGTGGCTGGGCAAATACATTTGTGGCCTGCCAAACAACCAAAACAGAAATACCGCAAGAATAGCTTTTCGCATAGATGTCCTCCCTCAGACGTGCATAAGGCTTCGCGTTGGTGTGGCGAAACGGACAATCTTAGACATCAACGGCGCGGACTTCAAATTTAATCTGCAGATTGCAAATTGCCAGGCGTATCGAATTGGAAATCAGGGGCAGCCGACCGATAAAATGGCTGGAACAAATTCTGGCGGAGGGAATCATGCCGAAAGTTAAACACGTCTCGGCGAAGAATGGCGATGTGATCGTGCTGGTGGGCACCATGAAGGGCGCATTTGTGCTGCGCTCTGATAAGTCGCGTAAAAAGTGGGATGTTGGCGGCCCTTATTCGATCGGTGCGCCAGTGTATGCCATGGCTTTTGACCAGCGCCAGGGCCGGCGTCGCCTGTGGTGGGCGCAGCAGAGTTTCCAATGGGGCACGGTGCTGTGCTCGTCGGACGATTACGGCAAAACCGTGACGGAGCCGACCACGTACTCGGTGAAGTTTCCTGTGGAATCGCAGCTCACGTTGAAGAATATCTGGCAGATCACGCCTGGGCGCGACGATGACCCTGACACGCTCTATTGCGGCGTGGAGCCTGCCGCGCTGTTTGAATCACACGACGCAGGCAAAACATGGTTGCCGGTTGAAGGGCTGCTTAATCATCCTCATCGGCCCCAATGGCAGCCCGGCGGCGGGGGGCTGTGCCTGCATACGATTGTGCCGGACGCGACAAATCCCAAGCGCATGATGATCGCCATTTCCACGGCCGGCGCTTACCGTACGGACGACGGCGGAGCAACGTGGCAGGCGCGGAACAATGGAGTTCGGGCAGAGTTTCTGCCGGAGAAGCATCCGGAGTTTGGCCAGTGCGTCCATAAGGTTGTGCAACACCCTCACAGGCCGGAGCGGCTGTTCCTGCAGAACCATTGGGGTCTGTATCGCAGCGACGATGCTGGCAACTCATGGAAGGACATCGCAAACGGCGTCCCGTCTGACTTCGGCTTTTGTATGGCCGCGCATCCGCACGATCCAGAGACGGTTTACATTGTGCCCATTGAGTCAGACCAGTATCGGTGCACGCCTGAAGGCAAGCTGCGTGTGTATCGAACAAAAAACGCGGGCGAAAGCTGGGAGCCGCTCACCCGCGGCCTGCCCCAGAAGAATGCGAACGAAACCGTTCTGCGCGACGCGCTGGCGACGGATACGTGCGATCCGGCTGGCGTTTATTTCGGGACCAGAAGCGGCAAGGTGTATGGATCGAGTGATGACGGTAAATCCTGGAAGGCGATTATCGAAGGCCTGCCTGCTGTGGTTTGCGTGAAAGCTGCATGGGTGGGCGACGATGGAAAAAATCTACCACGGAGGCACAGAGACACAGAGAAGAAAAAGGCCGGCAAGAGTGTAGTAAAAGGCAAAACGGTAAAAAGCAAGACAGTAAAAAGGAAGACAGCCGGAAGATCCACGCCGGCAAAACGAAAAGCCGCTGGTCGTGCGCGGGCTGCGAGATAGTCTGTGCCGGTAACCATTCGCATACCGACGTATCTGGCTTCTTTCGCCGGTGGCCGCAATACGCTTACGATTGAAGGCTCACCGGCGACTGTCTCTGAAGCTCTGACGATGCTATGGAAGGACTATCCCGGCCTGCAAGACCGGATCGTGGATGAGCAAGGCGCGGTCCGCCAGCACATCAACATATTTGTGGGAGATGAAGCCATCCGCTTTGCCGACGGCCTGTCGACCAAAGTGCCAGCCGACGCGGAAGTCCTGATTGTGCCGGCGGTTAGCGGCGGATAGTTCGATAGGTTGTTTGGCCTAAGCCCCGTCTAGTAGTAACTAAGATCAGAATTGTTCCAGTTAAAGCGAAGCTATTTTGGTATATTGTTCCAGCTTCTCTGGAGATTGTATATGACTTTGTCGATCAGACGGCTTGTCGTCGTGGCTATTTTCCTGTTCTGTATGCAGGCTGAAAGAACGGTTGCACAAAACCAGCCGGCACGCTCTCAGCAGACTTTTCGCACAACGACGCGGCTGGTTGTGGTGGACGTGGTGGCAACCGACGAAACGGGCTCGCCGGTGAAGGACCTGAAAGCCGAGGACTTTGTTGTAAAGGAAAACAATGAGCCGCAGAAGGTTGTGGATTTCAGCTTCCACCAGCCTGGGAACGTAGCAGCAAACGCTCATCAACTTCCGGCGAATATTTTTTCCAACTCGCCGGTGTACAGCGGTAACAGCTCGCTCAACGTAATCCTGCTGGACGCAATCAACACGGATTTCAGCAACCACGCCTATGCGCAGGACATGCTGGTGAAGTACCTGGGCACGAATCCCAAGCTTCAGCCTACGGCGGTTTACGCGCTGGAAAGCAATCTGCGTCTGCTGCACGATTTCAGCACTGATCCAGAGGCTTTGCGCGATGCCATTACACATTACAAAGGCATCGGCGTCTCTCATCTTGCAACAGTAGAGGCAGCCGCTTCACCATTTTCCCAGAGAGGCACCTTCAGAAATGTTCCCCAGGGCCGGAGTGCTGCCTTCCGCGGCATGATTTTTCTGGCCCAGACGTTGGCTGGATATCCAGGCCGCAAGAACTTGATCTGGATTTCTGAAGGCTTTCCTCTCAGTCTCTATCCCGACTCGGTTATGGGCGACGAGATACTCCAGACGGAAGACTACTCTCCCTTCGTGGAAAAGATTGCTGACGAGTTGATGGGAGCGCAGGTGGCGCTTTATCCCATCAGCGCCGCAGGGGTTTCCAAGGACGATCAGTTTTCCGCCCAGACGGCAATGGCCGGCATGGCCCAGCGCACGGGAGGCAAAACTTTTTTCAATCGCAATGACATTGATGCCGGCGTGCGCACAAGCCTGGATGACGGCTCAACCTATTACACGCTGGAGTACTATCCGGCCAATAAGACGTGGAACAATAAATTCCGCCATATCAAGCTCAGCGTGGCCCGGCCGGGGGTAAAACTTCAGTATCGCGACGGCTACTACGCCAACAATCCATTGACAGTATTTGGAACCGACACCATGGGATCGGAATTCAGCCAGGCGCTGGATATCAACGCGCCGGCGCTGACCGCGGTTTCGTTCCAGGCGGCGGTGCTTCCGGCTTCTCCGCAAACACAGAACAAGATGGCCGTGGTCTTCCACATTGATCCGCACACACTGGCTTTCCAAAGAGGAAGTGACGGGCTGGAGCATGCCGAGCTGAACTGTGTTGTGTGGGCTTATCCGAAGAAAGGCGATCCTATACGCGCTGAAGGCGGCACCATTACGGCAGACATGCCCCACGAAGACTACGAAAAGTTGATGAAAAGCTTTTTCCCTTGCAAGCGTGCGCTCGACTTAAAGCCGGGCCAGTACACGCTTCGTCTTGGAGTTCTTGACCGCAAAGCGAACCTGATTGGCACGCTGAGCACGCCGCTCAACGTTCCTTAGAGGTGCTAGCGCAGCGGCATGCTGGCTCCCTCAAAGACTTTGGTTACCGTGGTGCGGCCGATGCCATAGATGATGAAGCTTTTTTCGTCGAAGCCGAATTCACGGAAGAGCAGCTCGGCCAGGCCGTCGCCATCGACGTCAACTGCGTCAATCAATTCCAGCCGTGGCGCCACGTCAAGCCGTGAAGAATCTGTCACGCTGGAAGCCAGCTTCTGCGGCACGCCTTCAAAGTCCACACGGGCAATCACGGTGACGTAACGCGAAACAAATTTTCCCGGCGTGCTCTTGCCGCCCGGAGCAAGATAGCTGCCGGGAATTTCCGCGCTGAATACAATCACGGCGTCATTGCTCAAGTCCAGATCAAAAGAGCGCATGACCACATTTTGAAGAGAATTAGTGTTGAGCTGTGCGTTTTCCCGCGGAAGCTGCGCCAGGGCCAGCTTGCGCATCTTGGCTTCCATCTGCTGCTCTTCACCCGGCTTCCATTTAAAGGCGTAAGAGCGCACGTCGGTCGATTCATTGTCAGAGACGGCCACAAAGGTCTTGGTGCCGGAGGCAATTACAGGAAGTTTTGTGCGTGGAACGGGCGATCCTTGCGCCGGAGCTTGAGTAGACGGCGTTGGTGAGGGTTGCGGCGTGGACGCTGGTTCCGGCTGGGCCGGAGAGCGCCGCCGGAGCACGGGCCGGTCAGCATCGTCTGGCGCGCCGGCGGAGTCACTGGAGGGAGCACTTGCGGAAGAAGCGCTGCCTGGCGAATCGGAAGTGCCCGGCGTGGGCGTGCTGGCAGGCGTGGCCGAAGGACTGGCATCGCCGCGATGAATGATCGGGCGGTCATCGCCTGTGGTCGACTGGGGCGGGCGACTGTGCGCGCTTTTTTGGGCTCTTCCGCGATCTGCCACTTGCCCAGCGCGGTCCAGCCCTTATTGTTTGTGCTGCTAAAAATGGTGGCGTAGCCAACGGGAATGCCATCTGACTGTGCTTCATAGACAATGCCATTATCGAGCGCCATGGGCTGTGGCGTGGCTTTATAGATGCCGGCATCATGGAAGCTGCCTTCATCGAGAATTGCCACGGGAAAGACGTGCGTGGCAACAATGCCGGCGGAGTCCGTAGTGACCTCAACCACGGCGGTGGCCCGCAGCTTGTGCGCTTTACGACGCTGGGCAAACGCGGTGGTGACGGCCGCCGCACATACCAGCACGAGCACCGCGCTGGCCAGGAACCTACTTCTGCTATATAAATTCATTGACCTTATAAACACGGAAAAACCATGGAAGTTAATGATAAAGCCCCGGAGTTCTCTCTTGCCAATGAAGAAGGCAAGCCAATCGCATTAAAAGACTATCGCGGCAAGAACGTGGTGCTGTTTTTCTTTCCCAAGGCCAACACGCCCGGTTGAACGATTGAGGCGTGCGGGTTCCGCGACGCATTCACTAAGATCCAACGGGCCGGAGCAGTGGTGCTGGGTATTTCCGCCGATAAACCCTCTGCCCAGAAGAAATTCAAAGAGAAATATGACCTGCCTTATTCCCTGCTGGCCGATGTGGACAAGACTGTCTGCAACATGTACGGCGTGATGAAGGAAAAGAGCATGTATGGCAAGAAATATATGGGAATCGAGCGGACGACGTTTGTGATCAGCCCGGAAGGCAGGATTTCCGCGGTGCTGACCGGCCTGAAGCCAGACGAGCATGCAGGGGCCGCGATTGCGGCGCTGAAGTAGCGGTCAGCCAAAGGAGATCAACCGCAAAGTACGCAAAGCTCGCAAAGAAATGAGAAATTTACAGTCTCCTCTTCATTTGCGTCCTTTGTGACCTTTGCGGTAAGGGAATTGGCCGAGTGCTGAATGCTTGCTGCTGACTGCTTGGTTACTTTGATCCTGTAATCGTGAATGTCAGCACACTTTCCGCTGGGATTCTGACTTCCTGCTTGCCGGTAGCGGCGGCAACTCCGGTTCCCGCGCCTGCTCCCGCTGCTGCGCCGATGGCTGCGCCCTTGCCTCCTCCAGCAATTCCTCCAATCAGGGCTCCAGCGCCTGCTCCGCCGCCGATTTTTGTGGCATTGCTTTTGGTGTGGCTCTTGCCCTGGCGGCTAACGCGTGAACTATAGACAGTTTCACCGTTGATGGAACTCAGCCGCAATGTAAGCGCGCCAGGTTTGTGCAGGCGTCCGCTGCGGTTCACATAAGTGACCTTGCCTTTAACCGGAGCACCTGCCCTAACCACGACCTTGCCATGTTCAACAATGTCATGCGTAAGAGTTCCGCTCCAGACTTCGCCGGTGTGGGCCGTGGCTGAACTCAGTGATGTATTGAGACGGACAGTTGCATGGCTGCCGCTGGGAATGGCTGCGGCGATTGCCCAAGGACGCGGCGAGTATCCACAGCGTGGCGAGCAGAATTGACGTGCGGAATTTCATGGCGATGCCTCCCGGGTAAAGTTCAGAGAGCTTGGGGAGCAGTTCTGGACCCAGCGACGATTTTAATGCTGCCGTGAACTGCTATACACTTTTCGCTGGAATCGGAGGAACTAATGCGAGCATGGCCTTTGGTGCTTTTGCTTTTAGCTTTGCCTGTGATCGGACATGCTGTGCCACAGTCGAGGGCGACAAAGGCACTGCACGATCTTTTTAACGTCAGCCTGGGACCAGGAGATGCAGGAACGTCCGGAAGACGCGTCAGAGCTGGGCGACCGCCGCTGGAACGATCGTGGACGGACCGAAGTCCGGAAGCGTACGCGCGCCGCGACCAGAATAGCCACGCGATTCTGGCGAAGCTGGCGAAGATTGACCGCTCTCAGCTGAGCAAGACCGACCAGCTCAATTACGACCTGTTCCAGAAACGCTACGCCGACCGCATTGAGCAATACAAAGTCCGCTGGTTTTTAATGAGCTTTAACCAGCGTGAAGGCCCGCAGACCAGTGACGACCTGGGAAGCTCATTGCGCTTTGAGACAGTGAAGGATTACGAAGACTGGCTGGCGCGGTTGCGCGCAGTCCCTACGGCCCTGGACGAATTTACCGCGCTGCTGCGGGAAGGAATCCGCGAGCGCATGGTACATCCGCGGGTCATCATGGAACGGATTCCGGCGCAGATTGACAAGCAGATTGTGAGCGATCCCACGCAGAGCGGCTTCTACAAACCGTTCAAGAGCTTTCCATCTGCAATCAGCCAGGCGGATCAAGCAGCGGCTGCAAGCAGGACGCGCGCAAAGCCGTGGAACAGAACGTTGTGCCAGCGTTTACGAAATTCAAGCAGTTCTTTGTGAGCGAATATTTGCCTGCGTGTTATGAGCAGGTGGGCGCGTGGCAGCTGCCTCACGGTGAAGAGCTGTACGCTCAGATGATCCGGCACTACACCACGACCAACGAGACACCGGAAGAGGTCCACCAGATCGGATTGAAAGAAGTGGCGCGCATCAACGGGGAAATGAATCGGGTGATGCAGCAGACCGGATTCAAAGGATCGCGCGAGGAGTTCTTTAAGTTCCTGCGGACTGATCCCCAATTTTTTTACAAGACGCCGGAAGAGCTGTTTGTGGCCTACAAGGCGCTGGCCAAGACCATTGACCCGAATTTGGTAAAAGTATTTCGCACGCTGCCGCGCGAGCCCTACGGCGTGGAAGCGATCCCTGCGTCGTTTGCGCCAGATACAACAGCAGCTTATTACCGCCAGGGCGCGGCAGATGGATCCCGCGCCGGAACCTACTTCGTTAATCTTTATAAGCCTGATGCCCGGCCCAAGTGGGAAATGACCGCGCTTTCACTGCACGAATCGGTGCCTGGGCACCATCTGCAGATTGCCCGAGCCCACGAATTGGGAGAAATGCCCAAGTTCCGCCGCTACGGAGAATACACCGTCTATGTGGAAGGTTGGGGGCTCTACGCCGAGTCCCTGGGCGACGACATGGGGCTTTACAGCGATCCGTATTCCAAATTCGGCCAGCTTAGCTACGAAATGTGGCGAGCAGTGCGGCTGGTGGTTGATACAGGAATCCACGTGAAGCATTGGACACGCGATCAGGCGATCAAATATTTCATGGAGAACTGTCCGAAGCACGAACTGGACATCACGAATGAAATTGATCGTTATATCGCGTGGCCGGGACAAGCGCTGGCATATAAGACAGGCGAGTTAAAGATCAAGGAGCTGCGCGCACGCGCCAGAGAGAAGCTGGGCGCGAAGTTTGACTTGAAAGAATTTCACGACGTGGTGCTGGGATCAGGGCCGTTGCCGCTGGACATCCTGGAGCGGAACGTTGATGAATGGATTTCGAAGCGCGAATCGGCTGCGGCAAGCACTGATGCGCATGCGGCGAGCCGAAGCACGGCAAAGAAGTAGATGACAACGGTTGCAGAGACAGTTTCGACTACGGCGGTTGGCGTTCAGACGAACGGGCGTTTGGAACATGCGGAGCGGTTTTATCGTCCTGAGCTGGATGTTTTGCGCTTCTTTGCATTTCTGGGCGTGTTTATCTTTCATTCGGCTCCCCGCACGATGGATTTTTATAACGCGGCCGGATATCCGCACTGGCTGAGTGGTTTGCTTATTCCGGCGTTTGGCGCGGGCGCTTACGGCGTGGATTTATTTTTCGCGCTGAGCGCCTATCTGATTACCAGCCTGCTGCTGCGCGAACGTGCAGCCACGGGCGCTTTGGATTTGCGCGGCTTTTACCTGCGACGCATTTTGCGCATATGGCCGCTGTATCTTGCTTTTGTCGCATTTGCGGCTGTCTTTGCACTGCTGGTTCCTGGGCAGCATCTGCCGATGAAATATGTCGTTGGCTATAGCCTGCTGGCGGGAAACTGGATTTACGTCTTTTACGGACTGCCTGCATCGTTTGCCGTCCCGCTGTGGACCGTCTCGATTGAAGAACAGTTCTATCTGGCATGGCCGCTGGCGCTGCGCAAAGCGTCGGTTCGCGCGATGGCGATTATCGCTGCGGGAATATTGGTGGCGGCCAACGCGTGGCGCGTGTGGCTGGCGGTTTCCGCCGCGCCGGCGGAAAGAATTGAATACAACACTTTCACGCGGCTCGATCCGATCGCTCTTGGAATATTGATTGCGCTGTTCGGCCACAAGCTGCCTTCTTTTACTCGACTGCAGCGCGTGGCGCTGCTGATCAGCGGAGTAGTCACGTGGATTGCAGTGTATGCGTTCACCGTTACCAGTCCTACATTGAAGTTCACCACATGGCAGATGGCCGTGGGACATCCATTCACGGCGCTGGCCAGCGCGGCGGTGTTGCTGTCGGTTCTCGGGGCGCAGCATCGGTTCTTTCGCAACCGGACTCTGCTCTATCTGGGAAAGATCTCTTACGGGCTCTATGTGCTACATGAGTTTGCACATTTCTGCGCGATTCGGCTGGTTCCTGCTTCCACGCCTATCATAGTGTTGGCGCAATCCATCGTGGGATTGGCTATTACCATTTTGCTGGCTGCGGCTTCGTATCGCTGGCTGGAAAGCCCGTTTCTGCGTCTCAAAGAGCGCTTCGCGCATGTGCAGTCGCGTCCTGTATGACGCGCGATGCCAAGCTGCTGCGACGGGCTTTCTTCAATCGAGACCCAAGAGCGGTGGCGCGTGAACTGCTGGGCAAGCTGATTGTCCGCCGCAAAGGGCGCAATCAGCTTGCGGGTCGAATCGTTGAGGTGGAAGCGTATCTGGGCGCGGGCGATCTGGCGGCGCACGCAGCCGCAGGCAACACCGCGCGCAACTCTGTGCTTTGGGGACCTCCTGGGCATGCCTATGTCTACTTCATTTACGGCGTACATTACTGCCTGAATATTTCCTGCCTGCCTGATGGCGAAGCCGGCTGCATTCTGATTCGTGCCCTGGAGCCGGTAAACGGAATTGCCGCAATGGCGAAGGCGCGCGGGCTGGCCAATCCGGATCTCAAGTCGATGCGTGACTTGCGCAAGCTGGCAAGCGGCCCAGGAAAGCTTTGCGAAGCTCTGGGCATTACGCGTCCGCGCGATAACGACAAGGACATGCTTTCTTCGAGGTCTGACCTTCAAGTGATGAGCGACGGTTTCCGGGTGGATGAAGTTGCAGTCACGCAGCGCATCGGCATTACGAAAGCAACTGAGTTGCCGCTGCGGTATGTGATTGCGGGGAATCATTTTCTTTCAAAGAAGTGAACAGGAAGCCTACCTCGGCGCGGCGGCGCGTGCCTTTTCCCGTGAGCACAATGTTATCGATCAGCCGCGTGCTGCCCACGTAAGCCGCCACGGCAACCAGGGCTCCGCCAGAAATATCCGCCACAGGATCAAGCGTGTCACGATTTACGATCTCAAAATAATCCGGCTTGACCGCAGCTTCTTCCGCCATTACCTGTTCGCCGGCGACTTTCAGCCGGGCAGAATTGCTTTCGCCGCGGTCGGCCAGCGTCTGCACCCGCATCAACGCGCGATACAAAACCAGCGCCTGCTTGCGCTGATCGGGATTGAGATAGGCGTTGCGTGAGCTCATGGCCAGTCCATCTGATTCGCGCACGATGGGGCAGACCACGATTCGCACATCAAAGTTCAGGTCGCGCACCATCTTGTTGATGATTGCCACCTGCGCGGCGTCTTTCTGTCCAAAGAAAGCAAAGTCCGGCTGCACGATGTTGAACAGCTTGGCGACAACCGTGGTGACGCCGCGAAAATGTCCGGGACGCGAACCGCCGTCCAGCTTTTCACTCAAGCCTTCCACGTTGACCCACGTGGTCGCGCCCGGCGGATACATCTCCTCGACCGACGGCAAGAAAACATAATCGCACTTCTCCGCGGCCAGCATGGCGGAATCTTTTTCCGCGTCGCGCGGATACTTGCTGAAATCTTCCGTCGGCCCGAACTGGGTGGGATTCACAAAGACTGAGGTGATCACCACGTCAGCCTGCGCCCTTGCGGTGCGCACCAGCGAGAGATGGCCTTGATGCAGCGCGCCCATGGTAGGCACAAAGCCCACGCGTTTGCCGGCGCGGCGCGCTTCTTTGCTTATGGCTGTGACTTCTGCGGCAGAAGTGAGAATGAGCATGGGAGAAACGGCCCTTGGCCATTGGCACTTGGCCCTTAGCCACGGGCACTAAGCAGATGGCGGACAGCGATCAGCTTACTGGCATTTACTTTACAAAAAACTTCCGTGGAAAAATGTGCGAAACAAATGTTCGCGCTCAAGCAAATTACAAGCGCAAGAGCTAAGTAGCCAAGAGCCAAAAGCTATTTGCCAATTGCTATTTGCCAATTGCTACCTGCTATACGCCTTCATTTCTTTGCGTCTTAAAATCGCTTCCAACTCCACCTTGGTGTCTTTGGGCAGGTGGTAGGATTCCGCGTCGGAAGGATACATGCGTGTCTCAACGTCGGCCTTGAATTGGTCCACGGCATTGGTAAAGAGCGCCGCGGCATCGCCATATTGGCGCACAAACTTGGCCGGCTCGTGGAACGTGAGGTTCACAAGGTCATGGAAGACAAGCACCTGGCCGTCGCAGTCGGGACCGGCGCCAATGCCAATCGTCGGCGCGCTCACTTCGCGGGTAATCATGGCCGCAACTTCGCGCGGCACGCCTTCCAGTACGATTGAAAATACGCCGGCTTTATCCAGCGCCACGGCGTCTTTCACCAGCCGCTCAATGCCGGAAAAATCCTTGCCCTGGACCTTATAGCCGCCCATCTTGTGCAGCGACTGCGGCGTCAACCCAATGTGTCCCATCACCGGGACCTCGGCATCCAGCACGCGCCTGACCAGGCCCACGCGCTGCGCGCCGCCTTCCAGCTTCACGGCCTCCGCGCCCGCTTCCTTCACAAAGCGCAGAGCATTGTGTACGCCGTCTTTTTCGTCTTCATGGTAGGCGCCAAAGGGCATGTCGGCAATCAACATGGCTTGAGCGCACCGCCCGCCGCACGGCCCGCGTGTGATGCAGCATTTCTTCCATGGTTACGGGCAGCGTGTTGTCATAGCCCAGCACAACCTGGGCCAGTGAGTCGCCCACCAGAATCATGTCAATCCCAGCCTGGTCCACCAGCCGCGCCGTGGCGTAGTCATACGCCGTAAGGCAGGTTATGGGCTCATGCCGCAGCTTTTTGTCATGGATTGTGGTGGTGGTAATCTTCGGTAGAACGGCATTCGGTCGGGCGCTTCCGGGCTGCCCTCCGTTGAAGGAAGTGATGCTCATTTTGCCTCCAGTGCAGTTCGGGAACTCCCGATACCGCCTGTTCGTCACACATTAGGATGCGGACGGGGATATTGTAGTCACAGGAAAAGTGCGGGGTCTAGAGGGAAAAGCAGGCCCTGTGAAATCCGCCCTGTATCCTGTCCGATTCTTCGAGTACCGTATTGGCACCGCCGCCCTCTGGTGGTGTTCCGACTTCCGAACCTTGGCTGTTCTCCGCGTCTCCGCGCCTCCGCGGTGAGCCTTTGGTCTCCGATGTCGGCGATTTCGCCCCCACCCGGCCTTTTCCCGCCTTTTGTTGCAAACAAAGCACTTCTTCCATTCGACCCTTGCGCCACGCTTGGGCCACCCAAGGGCCACCCTTGGGCCACGCTTGGGCCACCCAAGGGCCACCCAAACCCAATCCCAAGCAGGCAGAGGGTCGCAGGTCTCGGGTTCGTGTTTTTAGCCAAGAGCTAAGGGCCAAGAGCCAAGGGCCTTTTAGCTAATTGCTAGCTGCTCAGTTTTCAATGATCTCTGCGTTCACACCCTTGGGCGCTGCCACACTATAGCTGTTTTCTTCGCCCGAATCAATTGCGAATCAGGACATGTCCATCGTCACGAGCGCGCCAACCGGCCGCAGCGCAATCTCCGGCGGAAGGCGTGAACTGCCTGCCCAGCATCTTGCTCGATGCGTACGTAAAGAGCAGAAATGCGGAAAGATAGCGCAGCCAATCCAGATATTTGGGATAAGGGGCCCTGAATTCAGCCTCAGCCATGGGAACTCACCTTTTTCGTAATCCAGCATCGCACCCGTGGCTTTTTGATCGCGCAGGGCTTGCTTATGGTGACTCCACGTGCAATGAATTATTACTTGCAAGATTACAAAAAGTGACGAAAACTCAAACTGCCGGCGGAGCCAAGGGGATGGCACCACCCACGGCTCGACATGTCGCTGTTTAACAATAGGAGACGCAAAAAGATGGAGAGCGACGAATTAAGCCGTGGGATCAATTTTGCACGCATGAAAACGAACGGCCTTCGTTCCTAGGAAGTCCAAATACCGAGGCGTATTAGCCTGACCGCCAAGCTGCTATCACCGGCGGCTGGATGAAAGGAGTTTCGTGATGTCTTTTTTGCGTTCTGCCGTTGTTTGCGTTGCCGCCGTCTCATTCACTTCATTCCTGCTGTCGGCTCAAGCGAAAAATGAACCAACTGTTGTGAAGATAGATTCACGAGTCTTCGATCGATATGTGGGCGCGTACGTGATCGGTCGCCAATACATGACCGTGTTTCGGAAAGATGACCATTATTACACTCAAATCACCGGACAGGAGCCGTTTGAAATGTTTCCCCAGAGCGACCACGAATTCTTCATGAAAGCAGTTGACGTGCAGCTCACTTTCATCGCGGACGCGAATGGCAAAACATACAAGGTATCGTTGCGCCAGAACGGAAACGTCCAGTTTGCCCCGAGCGCACCGTTGAGCGAGCGCGAGACAAAGCTGGTGGTAGAACAGCAGAAGGCCGGGCCACAGAGGTTCAAGGAGCAGAAACAAGACCCGAGAACTGAGCCTCTCGTGCGCCAGTTTGTTGACGACGTGCGTCATGGCAAACCGCAGTATGATCGGATGCTGCCGTCACTCGCCGAAATGCTACGTCAGGACCTGCCAGACCTTCAGGATGACCTGGAGCCGCTGGGAGCGTTCAAGTCCATGGTGTTTAAGGGCGTGAGCGAGGGCGGCTCGGACATTTACCAGGTGAAGTTTGAAGATGGTCAGAAGGAATTCCGCCTCGGGATCGCAAGCGATGGGACGATCGTGCTGCTGGCCTGGGGTGAGCGTGGTAAGGCCCTGGCGAGGATTCCTGGTACCTTCCTTAAAAAACATTCTCAGTCAGAACTGGCATTTTTCGCGTGCGACGGCGCTTAACGAACTCTTTGAAAAGCACGTCGCTTATTCTTAGCGGCGTAACTATCGAAAAATCGCCATATCCAGTAATCGCAGTTGTGAGTGTAATCGCCTGATTGCGACAGTTGAGGCTTTGATCTTACTCAATTTCCCTTGAAGGCGTCGAAGTAGTGGCTTTCGCCGATATCCTCGTACTCCTCTGCGACCGATATACCAGAGGCTCCGAGCAGCTTCCTATACTCCTCGGTCCCTAGGGAGATTGATTTCAACCCTGTCATCGCATCGCTCCAAACGGAAGGTTTGGCCGTTGAGGTGAATAGTAGACGGCCCCCCGGCACCAGGATCTCGGCGAATCTCTGGATCAGGCGATGCTGCTCTTCAGCCTTCAGCAGGAAAATCAGCCCAATTGACAAGACAGCATCGAAGGTTCGATCAAACAATCTCGACTCTAAAACGGATTCGCAAATGATGGGCGTGCCGGGCAGGTTGCGTTGGAATGCCGCAACAAACGACGGTGCCGCATCCACGCCGAAAACTTGAAGTCCTTCTTCGACCAGTACCACCGTGATGGGAATGCCGGGCCCGTAGCCCAGATCAATAACGCTGCTGGCGCGCGGCAGTGTTTTTGCCCACTTCTGCACTTCCTTCACGCCGATTGCAATAGACCGAGTCCTACTATTGCCACGGCGCGCAAGAAACTCTTCCGAGACCGCTTCGTATCCATTGGATCGATCCATATGGATGGAGTATACGGCTAGTGTTTCAGGTTCGGTCAAATTGACGCAAAATCGCCATATCACTCACGACCCGAAGTTCAACGCGTTAACCACCGAAAGATCCAAACTCCCTGCCTCACAATCTGAAACACCTGCTTTACAAAATTCGTTTCTTCATACTCCGGTTCTTTTTCGTTGCATCGTTTCCCAAAATCAGTTGCACAAAAAAAGACGGAAACGCGCCCGTGTTTCCGCGTGCCCACTAAACCTGTTTGATTGGCGCAGACCAATGATCGCCCTTCCGGTAACGACGCCGCTTAGGTGCATTCCGTTGCAATTCCCCTTACATACACCAGCCCCGGCGGGGCGAACGAGCCTAGCCCAGGTGCGGAAGCCCTGGGAAAATTGTGCAGTAACGACACGAGCCCCGTAGGTGGCGACACGCCTTCCCGTGTTGTAACATTACCGCCCCAGAGGGAGGACACATGTCCCACAGCTACGCGCAAAACCATATCCACCTCGTCTTCAGCACCAAGAATCGCGAAAAGATTCTAGCTAGGGATTTTCTACCCCGCTTGTGGGCATACACGGCGGCCGTCTGCAAAAACCATGATCTGTTGACCTTTGCCGTCGGCGGCATGGAAGACCACATTCATCTCCTTTTCCGCCTGCCTCCCACAATGCCGCTGGCAAACGCGGTGAGCCCTTGTGAAATCCAATTCCTCAAGCTGGATCAGGGAACGAAGAAAGAACTTTGCATGGCAGGAAGGGTATGGAGCTTTTAGCGTGAGCTCTTCCAATATCTCGACCGTAATTAAATACATCGACAATCAGGAAGCGCATCATCGCAAGATCAGCTTTGAAGACGAGTTCATATCCTTATTGAAAAAGCACAAAATACCGTTTGATCCGAAATACGTATTCGGTTAGTGTCGCCGCCTACGGGGCTCGCATCTGTTACTGCAAACGTTTCCCAGGGCTTCCGCACCTGGGCTAGGATCTTTCGCGCTCTCCGGCGCTGGAGTGCCGAAGCGTTAGGCGGCACGCGCCTGCCCCCATCCTTTCGCGCTGTTTGAGAAACGGTGGGATTCGATTCACTATTCCTCACGCGCTTCGGTCCACCAAGACAAGTGTCAGGGCACTTTAGCACGTGTATAGCGCCTTTAGCTGCGAGAGCCCCGGAGCTTTATGGAATGAATCAAAAGCCTGCGAAGTCACAATAGATAAAGGAACATACTTGCGGGTACATTTCCTGTGTGCGCCTCGCAGGCACCAGCCCCGGCGGGGCGAACGGAGCCTAGCCCAGGTGCGGAAACCGCCGGCAAAGGTATCTGCATTAACGATGCGAGCCCCGGTAGGTGGCGACACGCCTCTTGATTTCGTCGAGCGATCTTGAGCGCATCCCTAGCGCTGGATGGCGCCGCCAATCACCTCCGATGGCCGACGCCACCCAGTTGCTATCGATCGCTTACCGCCCCAACGCCTTCCGGATCTTTGCCAGATGGTGCCAGCTATGCCGCAGCGCGTGGTCTTCAATCACGAACTGCGCTGTCATCGGCGCGCCAAAGCTCAACGAGAATGGCGCAGCCTGGTCGAGTTCATCATCGGTGAATGCTCGCACCGCGGCGGCCGCTTCATGGCTGTTTTTGCGCAGCAGTTCCAGCGCGGCGGCCTTGGTGACTGCGGCGTTTTCCTGGGCATGCTTGGCGTTTATCTGGGCAACGGCATCCCAGGTAACGTCTGTAATGGCCTTGCCGCCGGCCACGGCCCGCGCCACGTCAATTTCAATCGGGTACATGCTGGCAACGTGGTGCACGATGACGCCGACCGGACGATGGTCGGTGCCGGAAACCGGCACATGCCACTCAGCTTCAGAGATTCCCTCAGCAAACGCGGCCAGGCCGGCAGCGCCTTGCTCAATGCGGTCAGCCAGCAACGCCGCGCGACGGCTTGCTGGAGCTTCCTGTTTCTTGATCAGCTGTGGGCCGGACGCGTCCTGCGCGCTTCCCTCGCGGGTGGCAACAACCTCAAGGTATTCGGCGTCAACCTTGGTGGTGTTGCCGGCGGCGGTGTTATGTTCTGACCACAGGCGTACCAGCTCACTGCGCAGGATCTTCTGCCCGTTGGCATCGAGCGATGCGAAGGCGCGCGTCATGGGACCGTAATTCGCGCGGAAGAATTCCACCACCGCATCCGGCGGGAACGGATATTCAAAGCGATAGAGGCGCGGAGTGAGCTTCAGATCGGCAATCCCACTGCGGAAACGGTCGCGCACGGTGGCTTCATCGCCCCAAAGCGCGGGCGATGGCATGCCGGAAGGAGCAATATGTTTGGCAATGATTTTGAACATCTGGCCGATGAAGCCAGCGGGCGTCCAGTTGGCCATGGCAATGGTGCCGCCGGGCCGGCACACGCGCGTGAGTTCCGCCGCAACCAGTTCCGGACGCGGCGCGAACATGGCTCCGAACATGCTGACCACGGCGTCAAACTGTCCATCTTCATACGGCAGGGCTTCGGCGTCGCCTTCTTCAAAGGTGATTTCCAGTCCTTCAGCGGCAGCGCGGGTCCGGGCTTGCTCAAGCCAGTTGGTGGCGATGTCGCAGCCGGTAACTTCTGCGCCCGCTCGGGCGGCAATCAGGGCAAGTTGTCCGGCGCCGCAGCCCACGTCGAGCAGCCGGGTTCCCGGTTTGATTCCAAGCCGCTGGTAGAAGACTTCCGCGTCCTTCTCCATGTAGCGCGCAAAAACGTCGTAGTCGCCGGTCATCCACGTCGATTTCAGGCGGGTTTTGAGTTGCTCAAAATCGGCGGAGGTCAATATTTCTTGTGCAGTCGCATTCATCGTCCGTCTCCTTACGTTCACTGGTGTTGGGATCTCCTGGTCGATCCGTTCCATCCACTATGCGGCTTGCACGGCCTTGAATACTTGATCGAGCGTCCCGTATTCTTGGCCCAAACACCTATAATGGCAGTGAGGCTGTTCTGATGGACGTGCTTTCTGATGTGCTGAGGGTCGTCAGGCTCGACGGAGCACTGTTCTTCCACGGAGAGTTTTCCGCGCCGTGGTGTTTCCAGTCATCTGAATCAGCGGCGATAACGGCATCTCTCTCTCCCCACGCGGGGCACCTGATCATCTACCATTTTCTCACGGAAGGGCGCGCCTACGCCAAACTTGAGGATGGAACGCGCGAAGAGTTGACGGCCGGCGATATCGTCGTTTTTCCCCACGGCGACGCTCACTTTCTCGGCAACGGCCCGCCGGTAAAACCAGTGGATTCATTCAAAACTTTCGGCCCAAACCTGACTGAAGGCGTAAAAGTCGCGCGCTTCGGCGGCGGCGGAGAGCTCACCCGATTCGTCTGCGGATTCCTGGCCTGTGAGCCGCGCATGAGCCAGGTCTTTCTCGCGGGCCTTCCGCCAATCCTGAAGGTGCATGTGGTCAATGAACCCTCAGGCCAGTGGCTGGAAAACTCAATCCGCTTTTCCGTGGCCCAGATGAGCGGCGCAAATGACGGTACCGGAGCTGGTGCTCGCCAAGCTTTCTGAAGTGTTGTTCGTTGAGACCCTTACGGCGTTACATCAGCAACCTGCCTCCTGACCAGATCGGCTGGCTGGCCGGCGCGCGCGATCCTTTCATCGGTCAGGCGCTGGCGCTCATGCACAAGACGCCCGCGCATCCGTGGACCGTTGAAGACCTGGCGCGGCGCGTGGGCCTCTCACGCACGCGGTTTGCGGAACGCTTCAACCATTTTCTGGGCGAGCCGCCCATGGCTTACCTTGCGCGATGGCGAGTGAAACTCGGCGCTGAACTTCTTCAGTCAACTGACTGAAAGCGTGGCTGAAGTGGCTGCCACCGTGGGCTACGGCTCAGAAGCCGCCTTCAACCGCGCATTCAAGCGGGAGCTGGATTGTCCTCCGGCACAATTCCGCCGCAAGCGCAACGCCGCACCACCGGCCCGGCGCTGCTCAAGAAGCGCAAAGGCGCATGATCGCCCACTCACCTGTTAGGATTATCAGCTTCCCTGGGGGGATATAGATGAGAGATTTGTCGATCAAAGCACTTGCAGTTTTCGCAGCCAGTTTATTTCTAGTTGCAGTCGCCATCGGGCAGGAACAGAAAGCTCCCATCAAGAACGTAGCCGAAGTTGTCACTCGTTATGTCCGCTGCGGAGCGCTGGTGCAGCCGGAAAGCGGCAAGGTGCAGCGCAATGTGCTGATCACTATCCAGGGCGAGCGCATTCAGCAGGTGCAGGAAAATACTCAGGCTCCGGAAGGCCAGGTGATTGATCTCTCTGACCACACCTGCCTGCCCGGATTGATTGATACGCACACGCACACGCTTTTGCAGGGCGACATTACAGCCGCCGACTACGACGAGCAATTGCTGAAGCAATCCACGGCTTACCGGGCGATTCTGGGAACGCGCTCCGTGCGTCTCGCGCTGGGTTATGGCTTTACCACCATCCGCGATCTGGAGACCGAAGGCGCCGGCTATGCCGACGTCGATTTGAAGAAGGCAATCAACAACGGAATTATTCCCGGCCCGCGGATGAAAGTCGCCACGCGCGCCATGGATGTTACCGGCGCTTATCCGCTGTCAGGATATTCGCCGGAAATTACCGTGCCGCACGGCGTGCAGATAGTGGACGGCGCCGAAGATGGCCGCAAGGCGGTACGTGAGCAGATCAGCTATGGCGCTGACTGGATCAAGGTCTATTCCGACCGCAGTTATTTTGTGCGTCCGGACGGAGTGCTGGATGACATTCCAACTTTTACGCTCGACGAGCTGCGCGCCATCGTGGATGAAGCGCATCGACAGCACCACAAAGTAGCGTCGCACGCCATGGCGCTGAATGGTGTGCACAATTCGGTTGAGGCCGGCGTGGATTCCATTGAGCACGGCAACTACATTGCTGAAGCTGACCTGAAAACCATGGCGCAGAAAGGCATCTTTTATGTCCCCACGATTTACGTTGGCGAATATGTTGCCCAGGGACGCGCAGCTGCCGGAGCAAAAGTCTGGCTGGAGATGATCAAGATCCATGAAGATACTTTCCATCGGGCGTTGAACGCCGGAGTGAAGATAGCATTCGGCACGGATGTAGGCGGCTTTGATTGGGGCATTGATCCTGCAAAAGAATTTCCTTATATGGTCAAGTACGGTATGACGCCGATTCAGGCCATCCGCTCCGCCACCAGTAGCGCCGCGGAATTGCTGGGCATGCAGAATGATGTGGGCAGCATTGCCGCGGGAAAATATGCAGACTTAGTTGCAGTAAAAGGCGATCCGCTGGCCGATGTCGCGCTGTTGCAGAAGATTGATTTTGTAATGAAAGGCGGCGAGGTGTATAAGGGTGTTGATTCCGGGTCGAGCGCCCATTAAGTCCAACCCCGCAACACAGGATTGAATCTTATAGGTTTATGGTGCTCTGGATCATTCTCGGCATGGGATGGCTGGCAATACTGTTTGCCGGCGTAACCTTGTTCCGCCTTGCCGACTATGCCGACAAAAAAGTGCGCCGTCTCGCGGAGCGTCCGCGACAACGCAAGAAACAAGCTGCCTGAGCATCAACTCGCCATAAGCCTTCACTCCCGGCAATGCCAGTTCTAAGGCCAGCTCTTTTCGCCGATATTTACTGCGTAATCACCATCCAAAGCGGAGCAACTGACTGGAAGAAAGGGGAATTCGTGAGCAGTCCCAACGTTCCATCGGAGGACTTGATTCCAAAAGCCGAAATCGTGGAAGAGCCGAAATTCGCGACATAAAGAAAACTGTTCGAAACATCCACGGTCAGGAATATCGGCTGCGGTGTTCCAGTGGAACCGCTTGGTTGCACAGGGAAAGGTGAGCCCGCAACCTGAGTCAATGCGCCGGATGTTGCCTTGAACGCGGAAACATCATTCGATCCCTGATTTGCAGAGTAAACGAATGTAGAAGTGTTATCCACGGCCACACCAACAGGTTTGGTGCCCGCAGGAAATGATCCAACGGTCGCCAGCGGTCCGCCGGCAACATTGAAGCTGGCGATCGTATTGTTGGCGGAATCGGCAGCGTAAAGGAACTGGCCCTTGGGATCGATGGCCAGTCCCGCAGCCACGGCAGCATTCGTGGCGCCAACATCCAGAGGAAATGGTGAGCCGGAAAGTTCAGTCAAAGCGCCGCTGGTTCCGATCGCAAAAGCTGAGATATTGCCCGCCGCTCCGTTCGATACGTACAAAAAGCCCTGAGTCGGAGAGATTGCCAGAAACTGCGGGCTCGCCGCAGCCAGCGTAGTAAATGAGGCCGGACTGAGTAGGCCTCGTGCCTGATCAATATTAAAAACTGAAATTGAAGCGGAAACAGCGGGCGAGGCTGAACCCTGGTTCAGCACGAATAAAAACTGGCCTCCGGAATTAACGGCAACTCCTATCGGATTGGAGCAGACACCCGGGTTGCAAACCGGAGTGGGTGAAAGCGCCGTGCCAATGGGCGTAAGCACGCCGGCAGTATGGTCAATAGTAAAACCTGAAACGGTATTGGAAGTCAGGTTGGGTACATAAAGGAAATTCTTTGAAGGGTGCAGCGCAATGGATACAGGCCGTGGCGTGGTAGCGAATGAAGGAATTGAAAGCGATTGCAAATCGCCCGTGCTCTTCTGCGCTAAGGCATGGACTGAATTGTCGCCCTGCCCTACAAGGTAAACAAAGGCCAGGGTCGGCGCGGTGGAACTGCTGCTTGATCCCAGACAGCCGCTTAAAAGTACGATAATGAATAATAACGTTATGGTGAAGAGTGCTTTCATTCGGTGCTTCCTCATCCTTCGGAAAATAAGAACGCTCACTGCTGCGCGCAATAATGTGCCTGAATTGACTCTGTCAAGCTGCGAATCAGTCTAGCAGTTTGCGCCTTATTCTATCAGGTGCGCAGAGGTTGTCTCTCTGGCGCAACTTGCCTTTGCAGGATGCGCCGGATCGTAATCAGAACGCCCGTGCGCGGGCTTTCTTGCGTGAATAGACTTGACTATGGACTGCCGGCAAGCCAGCATTTTGTCAGATGGAAATTGCTCCTGCCGCATTGCCGAAGCGAATCGTCCGCGTGATTCTCCGCGGCTGTAGCCTTTTCTGGGGAATCGCCGGCTGCCTGGGGGAATATTTAGTGCGTCGTTGCCGCGGAAGACTAAACGAACAGACTCGGATCGGCGTGCTTCATCGCTGGTCGCGACGGACTCTTCCGTCCATGGGCATCCGCGTTGAAGTTACCGGCTCGCCCGCCGCCGCAGGATTGATTGCCAGCAATCATCTGAGTTACCTCGATATCCTGGTCTACAGCGCCATAGCGCCGTGCGCTTTTGTCGCCAAGCGCGAAGTCCGCGCCTGGCCCGCCGTCGGATGGATTGCCACGCTTGCCGGCACCATTTACGTTGATCGCTCTCGCCGGAGTGAAACACATACCATCCAGCCGGAAATACAGTCGGCGCTTGCGGCCGGTCTGCGCCTGTTCCTGTTTCCTGAAGGCACCAGTTCAGACGGTTCCCGCGTGCTGCCGTTTCATTCTTCACTCTTCCAGCCTGCTGTTGACTTGCAGGTCCCCGTTTCCGCCGCTAGCATCGAATACGCCATTCCTGACGGCGTTGCCGCCTCTGAAGCTTGCTATTTTGGAACCATGAAGCTCTTTCCTCATCTCATGAATCTGCTGGGCAAGCATTCAGTGATCGCCAGGGTGACCTTTTCTTCCAACGGCTTTCTCTTTGCAGACCGCAAGCAGGCCTCGCTCAAGATGCATGCAGAAGTTGAGCGTCTTCGATTCTCCAGAGTGGAAGTGACGCAGTGAGCGGCTACCGGGAATTCTCTGATCTGTCGGCTGAGCCGGCAGTCCGCGGCTTTCTGCACGAACCCGCGCAACCGAGTGGAGACGGATTAGTCCTCACGCACGGTGCTGGAGCAAATTGCCAGAGCAAATTGCTGATCGCCCTGGCCAATGCTTTCTCAAACGCTGGATATCTTGTCCTGCGCTGCGATCTGCCATTTCGCCAGTCGCGTCCTAACGGACCGCCGTTTCCAGCCATGGCTGCGCGCGACCGTGAAGGCCTGCGCCGTGCTGTGGACGTGCTGCGCTCAAAAACCCCAGGACGCATCTTTCTCGGCGGCCATTCCTACGGTGGACGTCAGGGCAGCATGCTTGCGGCTGAGCAACCGCAACTGGTAGCCGGACTTCTCTTGCTTTCGTACCCGCTGCATCCTCCGCGCAAACCTGCGGAGCTGCGGACTGCGCATTTTCCTCAGCTCAAAACGCCATCATTATTTGTCCATGGCGGGCGCGATCCCTTCGGCTCGCACGATGAGATGAAAGCCGCGCTGGCATTGATTCCGGCGCAAACGTTACTGTTGGAAATTGAAGGCGCAGGTCACGAGCTGCTGGGGAAAAAGACAGAGGAAAATCTTCAGTCCAGAATCGTGCAGGCGTTCCAGGAATTCTTCACAAAACCGTAAGTTGCAAAAACCGCGCTGCTAGCGTCGCCACTGAAATATTTTTACCAGCGCTTGCTTCATCCACGGCTTCAGCCGGCCGCGCTGTGAGGCGTCGCCCAGGCGCTTGATGATCTCAGCTTCAGTGGGATAAGGATGAATGACTGCGCCAAGCTCGCCCACTTTCATCTTGTGTTGTATGGCCATCACCAGTTCGCCGATGCTCTCGCCTGCATGCCTGCTGACCAATGTCGCGCCCAGCAACTTGCCATCTTTCTTGCGCACGTGGACCGCGCGAAGCCCTGCGTATCGTTATCCACCACGCCGCGATCATTGTCCGCGAACGGCAGGTTGAACGTTTCCGTTTCCATTCCGCTTTTGCTCGCGCCTTCCTGGTTCAACCCAACATGCGCGATTTCCGGACTGGTGTATGTGCACCAGGGAATCACCAGATCGCTGGCCCGCTTGCGACCAAAGAACAGCGCATTCTGCAGCGCAATTCTCCCCAGCGCTTCCGCCGCGTGTGTAAAGTGAAAATTCGATCCAATGTCTCCAGCGGCAAATATGCTCTTATTCGACGTGCGTAGATGGTCGTCAACGGTCACGCCCTTGTCGTCATATTTCACGCCCGCCGCTTCCAGGTTCAGACCTTCGACGTTCGGCACGCGACCGGCTGCCAGCAGAATCTCATCGCCCACCACAGTCTCATTTTTCTGTTCGCGATTGACGATCAAAATCTTTCCCACAGCCGACTTCTCCGCCCGCTCAACTCTTGCGCCCAGAATAAGCTCAATCCCTTCACGCCGGAATTGTTGCTCCAGCAACGCAGCCACGTCAGGATCTTCTTTTGGCAGCAGTCGCGGAACATCGCTCACCAGATGACACCTGGCTGCCCAGCCGCGCAAAAGCCTGCGCCAGTTCGCAGCCAATCGGTCCTCCGCCAATCACAATCAGCCGCCGTGGCAATGCCGTAAGCGAAAAGACGGTTTCATTCGTGAGATAACCCGCTTCAGCCAATCCTGGAATCGGCGGCACTGCGGCACGCGCGCCCGTAGCGATGATCGCTTTCCTGAAGTCGAGTCGCTGTCCTTCTACTTCAAGTG
The DNA here is from genome assembly GCA_963732195.1 of Terriglobia bacterium. GTDB lineage: Bacteria > Acidobacteriota > Terriglobia > Terriglobales > Acidobacteriaceae > Angelobacter. The sequence goes on from CAVSYO010000017.1 coordinate 23,841, forward strand.
AGTGCTTTCCGGTGAAATGTCCATGCCCCAGGAAAACATCCACGCCGAGCCGTGCAAAGCGCTGGACAGAATCATTCGGCGCAATCTCTGCGCGCACGCGGCGGACCCGCCGCATCACATCGGCGAATTCTACTGTGGGCGGAGGTGCTTCTATCCCGAACTCACGCGCCTCAGTCGCCGCATAGGCTGCGCGCGCCGCGCGAATCAGCGCCTTCGAAGGTACGCATCCATAGTTGAGGCAATCACCGCCCGTAAGATGGCGTTCAACCAGCGCTACTCGCGCGCCCAGTATGGCTGCGCCGGCCGCCGCCACCAGCCCTGCCGTTCCAGCGCCCACAACTACAAGGTTGTAGCGGCCTGCCGGCGTGGGATTAATCCAGTCAGGCGGGTGTGCATTCTCTACCAGTTTTTTATTGAATTCATCGGCGGGACTCACCTCAATAGCATGAGGTGGCGTCATTGCAGGCTTCCTCCGCAACTGGAACCTGCGCCTGCGGCACAGCCAAAGCAATGGCTATCGGTGGCAATCGGTTGGTGTGCCATCTCGGCGAAAGATTCAACCTCCCAGACGGTCTTTCTGCCGGGCGTTTCCAGGTCAAGCATCTGGTTAAAGTCGCAATCGTAAATCTTGCCGTCCCATCCAATGCTCACCAGGTCCCGGCACATCAAACCATCCACCGTGGCGGGATTGAAATGGTTTGTGAGCAGCGCCATGTACGCTTCATGCTTTCCTTCGCGAAAAAGACACTCTGCAAAGCGCTTGATTGGCATGTTGGTGATGGTGAACAGCCGGTCAAACTCGATTGCAAAATTGTCGCGCAGCTGCATCTTGTAATCGGCTTCAAGTTTTTCCTGCGGCGGTGGCAGGGAAGCGCCGAGCGGGTTATAAACCAAATTCAACGTCAGTCCCGATGCCCCTCGCCCATAGCCGATTGCATTTAGCAGCCGCAGGGCGCGAATGCTCTTCTCAAACGCGCCTTTGCCGCGCTGCTGGTCCACGTTGCTTTCCGTATAACATGGCAGGCTTGCCGTGATTTCGACTTGGTTGGCTGCCAGAAATTCCGCCAACGTCTCCTGTCCTGGCTCAAAAAGCACCGTGAGATTGCACCGATCAATTACCTGCTTTCCCATCCTCCGCGACTCGCTCACCAGCCACCGGAAATTTGCATTCAGTTCTGGCGCGCCACCCGTGATGTCGACGGTATGAATGGAACGCGTAGCCGCCAGCAACTTCATAATGCGTTCCGCCACGCTCGCAGGCATGATCTCCGTTCGCTTGGGGCCGGCTTCCACATGGCAGTGGTGGCATGCCTGGTTACAAAGTTTGCCTACATTGATTTGCAGCGTGGTTACTTCGCGCCGCCGCAGTTCGCCCAGGCCATGTTGCCGCAGCGTGTCCTGAAAATCAGCCGTGGGAGCACGATTCAAGATCGGCAGCAACGTGGTTTTCTCAGCCATCCGGCAAACCCTCTCATTCGCTACAATATAATGTAACGATATAGGCGAAGCGTGTTCCAGCGAACATCCTTTTAATTTGTTAGATGTTTAACTAGCTTTCATAGGGCGCTTCTCCTGCGGAAAATCGTCCTCGGCAAAGTGACATCAGTGAATTGGCTCTGACGCGGTTGCCACGATCATGCGTGATCGGAAGGGCCAGTCTTACCGGGAAAATCAGACGACTATAGACATGGAAAAAACGCCAGGCCGTCAGCCCAAAATCAGCATCATTGTCCTGACCTGGAATAGTTATGAGGTCACGCGCGACTGTCTGCTTTCGCTCAGGAAGATCGACTATCCCGCCTTCGAGGTGGTCCTGGTGGATAACGGCTCTGTCGATGACTCCGGTAAAAAGTTGGCCCACGGACTTTCCTGAAGTAAGAGTGATCCTGAATGAAAAGAATTTGGGATTCACCGGCGGCAATAATGTTGGCATGCGTGACGTTCTGGCCCGGGGCACGGACTACCTGCTGTTGCTGAATAATGACACGATAGTTGCGCCGAATTTCCTCACCGAGTTAGTCAACGTAGCTGAGAGCGATGAACGCATCGGCATGGTGAACCCGAAGATTTACTATTTTGAGCCGGCAGATAAAATCTGGTACGCTGGCGGCAAGTATGTCCCCTGGAAAACTTTCCCAATCCATTTTGGATTGCGTGAGAGTGACGTTGGCAGCTATGACCAGACACAGGAAGTTTCTTTTGTCTCTGGATGCGCCCTTCTGGTGCGGGCTGAGGCCGTGCGAAAAGTCGGCTTGCTGGATGAGATCTTTTTTGTGGGATATGAAGATGTCGATTGGTCGGTGCGCACGCTCCGTGCAGGATACAAGGCCATGTATGCTCCCGCGTCGGTTGTGTGGCACCGCGATTCCTATGTTACGAAGCAGAGCATGGGATTTGCCAAGCGGGATTTTTACAGCATGAGAAACGCCGTTCTGTGTGCGCGCAAGTATCTGCCTCGCCATCAGCTGCCTTTGTTCGCATTTTCCATGAGTAAATATGTGGGCTTTGTCACGCTCAGGTCTATCTTTCAGGCGGATTTCAAGCGGGCGATAAATCTTTACCGCGGGCTGTGGAACGGCTGCTGGACCACCATTCCAGAGAAACTCCCCCCGTTATAATGCTTTGGTCAATTCGGGAACGGTGGATTTTCAAAACTCTGTTCGGGTTCTGTCTCCCATGAGCGAGTTTCTTTATAAATCGGTGGAAGCGCTGGGGAGCAGAATCAAGGGACGGCCGTTCCATCTCGATCGAAGTATTCCGCTGTCTTTATTGATGGGATTGCTCATCCGGCGCGCCACCTGGTTGATCCGCGGTGTGCTCAAACTTCTGGTTCTGCAGCGCCGTATCGCAACGGTTTTCATGGCCACGGGCGTTAACCTTCGGGGCGCTTCGCTCATTCGCTTTGGCAAAGGCGTTACCCTGGAGCGCGGCATCATCATTGATGGTCTCCTGCGCCGGGGCGTCGTCCTGGGTGACAACGTAAAGATCGGTCCTTACTCGGTGATCGTCGGCGCGCCCGCATCCAATCTGGGGGAAGGCATTAGCATGGGCGCCAATTCCGCGGTCGACGCTTATTCTTTTATCGGCAGCTCCGGATTCATCTCGATCGGCGAAAACGTGATCATGGGCCAGCACGTGGGATTTCACCCTGAAAACCACAACTTTGATCGGACGGATGTGCCTATCCGCGAGCAGGGTACTACGCGCCAGGGCATCACTATTGAAGACGATGTCTGGGTGGGGTCAAATGCAATTTTCCTCGATGGCGCGCATGTGGGCAAAGGCTGTGTGATCGGCGCTGGCAGCGTTGTGCGCGGTTCCATCCCGCCGTATTCCATAGCGGTTGGTGTCCCTGCAAAGGTGGTTCGTTCCAGAATTCCCGGTGAGCAGGTACCGCATTCAGGCGCGACCGGAGCGGATTGAGGCGCTGCCATGAAAAATTTCTTTCGCGTGGCGCTGAGTTTGGGAGTGCTTGCCGGCCTTGTGCTGCTGGAGCGCAAGCGCCCGTTGCGCCGCGAAAGCGAATCCAGACTCCGCCGCAATGGCCGCAATCTGGCCGTGGCAGCGTTAGGCGCGCTCACCGTACAACTGTTGGAATCGCCGGTGGTCCGGCCGCTGGCTCGATCCGTAGAGAAGCGAAAGCTCGGTCTGCTGAAACGGCTGAATCTTCCGCGTCCGCTTGAGATCATCGCTGCGGTAGTGCTGATGGACTACACGCTTTATCTCTGGCACGTTCTCACGCACCGCGTTCCATTTTTGTGGCGATTCCACGCGGTACATCACGTCGACCTTGATCTGGATGCCTCCACTGCGCTCCGCTTCCACTTCGGCGAGCTTGCCGTTTCAGTGCCGTATCGGGCCGCGCAGGTTGTATTGATCGGCGTCGATGCTGAAGCGCTTACCTACTGGCAGACATTTCTTTCACTATCAATTTTGTTTCACCATTCCAACGTTCGTTTGCCTCGCCAGTTGGAATCAGCCCTGAGCTGGTTTCTGGTGACGCCGCGCATGCACGGCATTCATCACTCGAATGAGCCCGCGGAAGCCAACGCGAACTGGTCAAGCGGCTTGGCATGCTGGGACCGTATTCATCGGACATTCCGGCTTGATATCCCGCAGGAACAAATCCACATTGGTGTGAAGGGAATCGATACGGAAGAGCGCGTGCTCCTGCCGAAAATTCTCACTCAGCCATTCCGCGACGTTCCTGAAGTCGACGCTTTCTTGCGCGCTTCAATCGCGAACTAGTCGCTGGCGTGCGCTACGCCGCTCTTTATGATCCGGGGAGAGCCCTTCTGTAATTCGTGTTTCGCTATGGACTCAATGTGGACTTCGTCCGGGCCGTCTGCCAACCGCAGTGTTCGTACATTGGCCCATGCGCCGGCCAGGAACGTATCCTGAGAAACGCCTGCGCCGCCATGCGCCTGAATCGCGCGGTCCAGCACGCGCAAAGTTACGTTGGGCGCAACAACTTTGATCATCGCTATTTCCGCGCGCGCTTCTTTGTTGCCCACCGTATCCATCATGTAGGCAGCTTTTAAGGTGAGCAGGCGCGCCTGTTCAATTTCCATGCGCGATTGCGCAATGTCTGCCCGCAGCGTGCCCTGTTCCGCCAGTGGCTTGCCAAAAGCCACACGCGCTTTCACACGCTGGCACATCGTTTCCAGTGCGCGCTCCGCTACGCCGATGCAGCGCATGCAGTGGTGAATGCGTCCCGGGCCCAGGCGGCCCTGGGCAATCTCAAAGCCGCGCCCTTCACCCAGCAGCATATTTGAAACCGGGATGCGCACATTTTCATAACTCACTTCACCATGCCCGTGCGGAGCGTGGTCATAGCCAAAGACCGTCAGCAAGCGTTCGACTTTCACTCCCGGCGCGTCCATGGGCACCAGCACCATGGATTGCTGCTGGTGTTTCTTGGCCGTTGGATCTGTCTTGCCCATAAAGATTGCAATCTTGCAGCGCGGATCGCCCGCTCCTGACGACCACCACTTGCGCCCATTCAGCACATATTCATTTCCTTCACGCCGAATACTAGCCTGAATATTTGTCGCGTCCGACGACGCCACGGCCGGCTCCGTCATGGCGAAGCACGACCGTATTTCGCCCGCCAGCAGCGGCTTCAGCCAGCGCTCTTTTTGTTCAGGCGTTCCGTAACGCGCCAGCACTTCCATGTTGCCGGTATCGGGCGCGGAGCAATTAAAGACTTCCGGCGCAAGAATGCTGCGGCCCATGATTTCGCACAGCGGCGCATATTCCAGATTGGTCAGTCCAGCGCCATTCTCGTCATCCGGCAGAAACAGATTCCATAGTCCGGCAGCGCGCGCCTTGGGCTTCAGCTCCTCAATCACTTTGGTCGGCGCCCAGCGGTCATGCTCAATTTCCTGGTAGTAGCGCTTTTCATTGGGATAAATATGCTCGTCCATGAACGCGCGCAAACGCTGCTCAAGTGATTTGACTTTGTCGCTGTAATCAAAATTCATGTCGGTCCTTTAGCGCTGCTGTCGGCTTCAATCAGGCTAGTCGATTCGCAGTGATTCATCAAATGAATCATTGGAATAGTGTAAAATTTGTGTCGTGCATCTGAGCCAGGTCGATCTCAACCTGTTTGTTGTTCTTGAGGCCATTTATCGCGAAGGCAATCTTACGCGCGCCGGCCGCCAGCTCAAGCTTACGCAGCCGGCCATGAGCCACGCGCTCAAGCGGCTGCGTGAACTGCTGCAGGACCCGCTTTTTATCCGCGAAGGCGCCAACATGGTGCCAACTCCATTCAGCCGCAACATGATTAATGAGGTGCGCCAGGCGCTGCAGATCCTGGAAGTAAATCTTTATGAGAACCGCAATTTTGACCCGGCCAATACGCGCCGAAATTTTCAGATCGGCTTCTGGGAGTTGATGGAATCCACTATTCTGCCTCCGCTGGCAGAAGTTCTGGCCCGGGCCGCGCCGGAAATTTCCATCACCACGCTCCGGGTCAAGCGTCGTGATATTGAACAGGAACTGGCCAGTGGAACCTTGGACCTTGTTCTGGATATTCCCATTACCATCAGTGACAATCTCCGCCAGCAGCCGCTGTTTTCTGATCGCGTGGTGGTCATGGCGCGCAAGGGACATCCGGCCATAGGACGTGAGCTGGATCTTGACACGTATCTGCGGCAGGACCATGTTCTGGTTTCATCGCGGCGTCTCGGCCCCAGCCTGGTGGACACCGAATTGAATCGCTCGGGCCGCAAGCGCCGGATCGTTCTGCGCTGCCAGCATTATTTTGCGGCGTGCCGCGTTGTGGGTGAAACTGACATGCTGCTGACCATCCCGGAACATTACGCGCAGATGCTCAACACTGGTTTTGATCACGGGCTGTATCCGTTTCCATTGAAGAGCCTGCAACAGCTTGAAATTCATATGTACTGGCATGAGAGTGCGGAAAACGATCCGCCGAACCGCTGGCTGCGCGAGCAGATCAAGAAGGTGGTGGACGAAACATTTACCGAGGCTGCGCCTGAAGTGCGCAATCGCGCGCGCCGGTCTGACAAATCACGCCCAAGCCGCAACTCATCAGGAGAAGCCAATGAAAGCAGCAGTCTTGCACGAATTAAAAAAACCATTCGTGATCGAGGAAGTTGAAACGCCCCAAGCCGGGCGAAGGCGAAGTTCTGATCAAGGTTGAGGCCTGCGGCGTCTGCCATTCTGATCTGCATGTTGCTGAGGGCGACTGGAAACAATTCGCCGGCATCACCAAGCTGCCGCTCATCGTTGGACATGAAGTTGCGGGCAAAGTCGTTGAAGTTGGATCAGGGGTAAGCGAACTGAAAGTTGGCGACCGCGTTGGCGTGCCCTGGATTTTCTGGACCTGCGGCGAATGCGAATTCTGCCGTGAAGGCAATGAGAATCTTTGTGTGAAGCAGAAAATCACAGGCGTTACAGTCGATGGCGGCTACGCAGAGTTCATCAAAGCGCCGGCCACTCACGCGACGAAAATCCCTGACTGCGGTTTCATCGGTGCAGGCCGCGCCGCTTTTCTGCGCCGGCGTTACCGTCTATCGCGCCATCATGCAGGCCAAGCCGCAACGCGGACAAAGGCTGGCGGTCTTCGGCGTTGGCGGGCTGGGGCATCTCGCTATCCAGATTGGCGTGCATCTCGGACTTGAAGTCTCGGCCGTAGATGTCGCCGATGACAAACTGGCTCTCGCCAAATCGCTCGGTGCAACCAACACGTTCAATGCGCAACTTCGAACGTAGTGAAAGAAATGCGCCGTCGCGGTAACGCCCACATCGTTTTGGTTACTTCAGGCTCCAAAGCTGCGTATGACACGGCGTTTTATTGCGTGCGTCCAACCGGCACTTTGCTTGCCGTCGGTCTTCCGGCGGACGAAATTTCTTTTCCTGCCATCATGATGGCTGCCGGAGAAGTCAACATCAAAGCGTCGGCGGTCGGCACCCGTAAAGATCTGGAGCACGTTCTGGCTTTGGCGGCTCAAGGCAAATTGCATTGCGAGGTGGCGACCCGTCCTTTAGGCGAGATCAATGGGATCATGGACGAAATGCGCGCTGGAAAGATCTCAGGGCGCGTGGTACTGAGCATGTAGACCGAGTGCTCTATCGTTTTCGCCCAACTGCGGTGCGCTTCGCGTTCCGCTTAGCCGCAGCACTGGCGATACTGATGCTGGGCGCAATACGTAAAAGCTTATGTGCTTCCGCTTTTGCACCGTTACCTGGGAGCTGGAGGTTGATCATCGTCGCCGCATCCATCAATATCCGGGTGAGTGTTCCACTGATTTTGCGGCTGACTCTGGTTGGCAATTGTTGCGGGATCCTGGGCAGATGAGATAGCGGAACACCAGCTATCGGCAGTTCCCACTCCGTCCCAGAATCCTTCCCACGTTCCAATGCGCTGACAGTGCTTGATGGGATGAAGCTCGTTCCATCCGGAATGCGCCGAATCGTAAACCCAGGTGCCCTGGACGACCAGGATGTCAGCTCCGCGCCCGGTGGGATCGTTCGTGTGGATCTCGCCCAGATTGGAGTTCACATCGTTCGGATTGCCCTGATCGTTCAATGCCACGGCGAGCCCTATCAATGCCACGGCCCCGGAGATAAGGCTGAGAATGAGACAGGCAATCCAGCCAATCACCGGGATCGCGCACACGATTGCCGCTACCACGGCGACTGCCAGGGCAGCCAGGCAGGCTATGAGCAGGTCATAAACACCGCCGCCTTCAAACTCAGCGTGAAGGCACGCGGTGGGCGGATCGTTCCCCCATTGCTGCACCAGATTTCCGCTGAAGTCCTCGCCGAAACTCGCTGTTTCGGAAGTTTCTTTCACCAGAATTCCTAAGCCGCCATCATTGGCCACATCATCTTGAGTAGCGCCCACGGTATGTCCCGGCAAGACGAGATTGATGCTGTAGTCGGTATCAATGGCATCGAAGCCCGATTTCTCTGACGGCGGCTCCACGGTGAGCACCCATCCGATGGCGCACTTGTCGCCTCCCAGACAGATGAGCCGGTCGTAAAGCCACCAACGACAGTAAGCAATGATCGCAGTAAGGGCGACGATGAGCAGCCCAGGCCCCAGGGCAGCGCCGAAAAGCAAAGGTATGGCCGCAATCGCAGCAGCGATAAGGGCTTGAGCCGCTGCTCCACCAATATGGGTCGCGAAGGAAGTGCATTGCGTATATTGCCGGTAAGCCATAGCGTCTCCTATTTGCCCTCAACGTAAAGTGTTACGCCGCCTGCCAGCCCGTCCGCATGGAAGCCGTGAACGTTCACGGGTTGACGGCCTTTGAAGCCGTTGGGCGGAGTAACGGTGACCGTCATCTGAATTTCCTGGTTGGGATCCAACTCGGGTTGCGCCGGTGAAAAGGTAACGGTCCAGCCGGGTGGCAGCGGATAGTTGCGACGGTCGTGTTTGGGCGGGACCACGGCTATTGTGCCTGGTTTTTCCCGGGGAGGCGTGCGGCGGGGCGGCGGAGGCGGTTTCCGTTGATCGCAGGGATCACGCGGGGGAATGCCGTATCCATCCGTATCAAACCTGTACCGCTGCCGTTTGCGGGTATCGTTGCGCAACTGGAAAGTGAATTGGACTGGCGAATGTGCCGTTCCCACGTTGGTATTTTCTTGTCCCAGATTATTGTTGGGATTGACGTCATCAGCCCAGAAAAAACTCGTCTGTATGCAGTAGTGGCCGGGCGTCGCGGGTGTGTGCCACGTAACCTGTGCGAAAGCAGGATGGTTGGGTCCCCCTTTCACCCCAAGATTTACGCTGGTGCTCGCAATGGGATGGGATTGAACCCCCATGCCAAAGCTCAGGTATGAGAAGTTGACCGGCAGTCCTACAACCGGCGCTTCCGTGGAGTTGTTCCAGATCCTGGCGACAACCTGGTAATCGGTATCGGGCTGAAGCAAGTGCGATGGAACGAAGGCTCCGTTGTGAAACAAACCGATGTCGGGATTGTCCCAGGTGACCGCAAATCCCTGGCCCATCAAGTAATACTGGTCATAAATCAAAGGATCTGGACGTTTGTAAGCAGGATCGCTGATTTTGACACAGTGCTCTTTGGCGGAGCGATTGAGCCGACCCGGCAGACTAGCCCGGGCGCACCACCGGCGAATTTCCGCAAGGAGCATTCGGATCAGTTCGAACAGCCTCACGATCCACTCATAGAGCAGCGCACGCAAGATCGCGAGTAGGAACAAAAGCAGTTGCTTGATGTATTTCATGGTCTACTCCATGGCCTGATGTCTTTCATGGTTAACTCCCATGGATTTGGCAAAACCAGGCCCAGGCGGCGTCTATTGCTGAACGCCGGACAAAGGTGAAGCGGCGAGTTTTCAGGATGTCACGACAACCTTGGGTGCGCGTTTCCGCTTATGGTGCGCGATGCGGTGCGCGATGAGGGTCATTGTGCCGATGAGACAAAATGTCAGAAGGAAGAGTTCAAAGCTTCCATTGCTTGCGTCTGGAGAAACACCGAAGATGCGCTCAATGTAGTCCACCGCAACCTCCTTGCCGTCGGGTAGCCCAAAGAGATCTCTCTCTCAATTGGTGGAATGGCGGCCAAGTATATCACCGAAGGTGCAACAAAGACAGAAATCCAGAGGAGGTTAGAATTGCGCCGCGGATAAGTTTAATTAAAGCCCTTTAGAAGCAAACACCGGCTCCAGCCTCTACAGGTTGGCCCTGGCGATTTAGAATAATTAACTTGGTCTGATCTATCCGAGGGAGATTGATGAGAGAAGCGGTGGTAGTTACAAGCTCGCGCACGGCGCTGGCAAAATCATTTCGCGGATCGTTCAATGCAACGCGTCCCGACGACCTTGCGGCACACTGCATAAAGGACGTGCTGCGCAAAACGCCTAAGCTCGATCCAACCGAAATTGAAGACGTAATCCTGGGCTGCGGACAACCGCACGGGCCACAAGGACACAACGTAGCGCGCGTTGCTGCAATGCTGGCCGGCCTTCCGCCATCTGTGGCGGGGACTACGGTGAATCGCTTTTGCTCGTCGGGCCTGCAGGCCATTGCCATGGCGGCGCACCAGATCATGCATGAAGGCGTTGACGCAGCCATCGGCGGCGGGGTTGAGAGCATCAGCATGGCCGTCCGCGATAGCAGCCCGAATCCGCTCTTGCAATCCACCATGCCCGGAATTTACATGGTGATGGGCGACACCGCGGAAGTTGTGGCCAAGCGCTACAAAGTCAGCCGCCAGGTACAGGATGAATACTCTCTGCTCAGCCAGCAGCGCACCGCGCGCGCCCAGCAGGAAGGGTTTTTCAGCAAAGAAATTGCGCCCATCAAGGTAACCAAGTCACTGCTGGATAAGAAGACGAATGAGGTGATCGGCAAGGAAGAAGTAGTTGCTGACAAAGACGAATGCAACCGCCCGGACACTACGCTCGAAGGGCTGCTGGCGCTCAAGCCACACTTTGATCCGACCAGCGGTCAGGGTTCCGTCACAGCCGGTAATTCGTCGCAACTTTCAGATGGCGCTTCCGCCACCTTGCTGATGTCGCGCCAGCGCGCTGACCAGCTCGGCATTCCTTATCAACTGATTTTTCGCGGCTTTCAGGTTGCCGGCTGCAATGCCGATGAAATGGGAATCGGCCCAATTTACGCCGTCCCCAAACTGCTCCAGCGCACGGGACTGAAGATTGAAGACATCGACATCTGGGAGCTCAATGAGGCCTTCGCCGTGCAGGTTGTGTATTGCTTCCATCATCTCGGCATCGATCCGGAAAAGCTGAACGTGAATGGCGGGTCCATTGCCATCGGTCACCCATTCGGCATGACGGGATCGCGCATGGTTGGCACGATGGCCAATGAAATGGAGCGGCGCAAACATCGCTATGGCGTGGTGACGATGTGCGTTGGCGGCGGACAGGGAGCGGCCGGTCTCTTCGAACGCGCCAGCTAAAAAAGGAGTTTCTATGGCGACAACAACTTCCGTTCGTGCGTTCCGGAAAGGCGCAGCGTTTCTGCTGGAAGACACACCGGCGGAGGAAATCTTTACCCGCGAGCGCCTGAGCGAAGAGCACATCGCCATTGAGCGGACGGTGGAAGAGTTCTGGGCCAATGAAGTTGAGCCCAATCTGCCGGCTATCCGCCAGAAGAAGCCGGGAGTTGCTCTGGAAGTACTGAGAAAGTCTGCCAAGCTCGGGCTGCTTGGTATTTCTGTGCCGGAAAAATTCGGCGGCATGGAAATGGACCTGCCTTCAGTCATGGTGGTGGCTGAAGTGATGGGCCGCGACGCATCTTACGCAGGCTGGCACTCCGCGCACACCGGCATCGGATCGTTGCCGATTCTGTTCTTCGGCTACGGAGCAGCAAAAAGAAAAATATCTTCCGCGATTAGTGAGTGGCGAGTTGCTGGCGGCATATGCGCTCACTGAACCGCTCGCAGGCTCTGACGCGCTGGCCGCGCGCACGCGCGCCGATCTCGCCCCAGACGGCAAGTATTACGTCCTGAACGGGCAAAAGATGTGGATCACCAACGGCGGCGCTGCTGATGTATTTATCGTATTCGCCAAGGTAGGTGGAGAAAAGTTTACGGCGTTCATTGTCGAGCGCGCGTTTGGCGGCCTGACCAGCGGCGCGGAAGAACACAAGATGGGCATCCAGGGCAGCTCCACCACGGCCATCTATTTTGACAACGTCAATGTGCCGGTTGAGAACGTGCTGGGTGAAATCGGTCGCGGGCATGTGATCGCCTTCAACATTCTCAATATCGGACGGCTCAAGCTTGGGCCGGCTGTGATGGGCGCGGCCAAAAATATTCTTTCTATCAGCATTAAATATGCCAAGCAGCGCAAAGCGTTCGGCGTGGCCATTGCCAGCTTCGGGGCGATCCAGCACAAGCTGGCGGAGATGGCGATCAGGATTTTTGCTACTGAGTCCATGGCTTGGCGCGTGGTAGGACTGATTCAAGCTCAGTTGAACGGCGCGGAACACGGATCTCCGATTCCGCCAAAGTGGAACTCAAAGCCGCGGAAGAATATGCCGCCGAGTGTTCCATGGTGAAAGTTTTTGCCGCGGAGATGCTCGATTACGTCGCCGACGAGGGTGTCCAGATTCACGGCGGCTACGGTTTCCACCAGGATTATGCCGTCGAGCGCTACTACCGTGACGCGCGCATCAATCGTCTGTTTCGAAGGCACCAGCGAAATCAACCGTCTGGTGATCTCGGGCATGCCCTTGAAACGCGCCGCGCGTGGTCTTCTGCCATTGCTGGAAGCTGCACAAGAAGAGCTTGCCAACAAGCGGCAAGAGCAGGCAAGCGCTGATCCGGAAATGCGTCTGGTCCGCAATGCGAAAAAAATTGCGCTTGTTTACGCTGGGCGTTGCACATCAAAAGCACGGCGCGGATCTGGAGAAGCATCAGGAAGTAGTGATGAGTCTTTCTGATCTCTTCATGGAAACCTTTGCCATGGAATCCACGCTGTTGCGCTGCCAGAATATTGCCGCAACCGGCAATAGCACTGCCAATGACATCTCCCAGGTCTTTCTCCGCGATGCCATTAGCAGAATGCAGGCAGCCTCGCAAAATGTGCTCAGCGCCTGCTCTGGCAATGATCTCGATCGCCACATGAGCAAGCTACGGTCGCTCGCGGAATATCAGCCGGTGAATGCAATCCAACTTCGCCGCAACATCGCAGAACGTCTGCTGGGCAGCGAACGCTATTTATTCTGATCTTGCATCCTGCAATCCAGCCGTTTGTTTCTGGTGCAGGACGAGCATAATGTGTTACTCTCCGCCAACTTCCGATGCGTGCCTTGTTTAAATTCACAAAATCAAAGCTGTCTCCTGCAGAAGCAGCGCAGGCACCGCCTCCTGAACTGAAAGAAGCGCAACTGGCCGCAGCTTCTTATGGGCCCCGGATGGGCGGCGATTTGCATGATTACGTCCGCGTGAGTCCTTCGCGTGTCATGTTCGCGCTGCTGGACATAGCCGGACGGCTGGACCAGAACCGCGCAGTTGTTAGCGCGGCGCAAAGCGCTTTTCGGAACTGCGGCCAGCAGCTTCTAAATAAGGATGATGCCAATGAAGCTGACGCGATGATTGAAGTCTGTGTCCAGATGAACCGTGCCATTCTAAAGGCGACCCGAGTCTGCCCTTGTCCCACGTTTGCCGGATGTTTCAACGAGTCTTTAGGTACCGTTTGCTACGTGAGCGCGGGTCACACTCCGGCTTTGCTTCGCGACCGTACAGGCGTCACCGAACTCGGAACTACAGGTTTGCCTTTAGGACTGTTTTCCCACTCCGCTGCGGATGCATCGATTGTTGCTCTTGAGCCTGGGGCGTCGCTGGTGCTCGTTTCACGCGGGCTGGTGGAGGCAAGTCGTAAAGGAAAAGAGTTCGGGCTGGCACCGGTGAAAGAAATCCTACTCGCAACTCCAACGCCAGCCGCCGAAGAAATCAACGCAAGCATTCTTGGCCAGGTTCGGCAATTTCTGGGCCCAAAGCCTGCAGGCAATGATGTAACGGTTCTGTCTTTGACGCGTTCTGTTGCGCCAAAGGCACTTGCCACCGCACATAGCTGCAATCCGCAAAGTGATGGACCTTGCCGACCACGCGAGAGTCTATGAGAAAAGCGATTGAAAATCGCCCAGCATGCAAGAGAGGTGCTGCGAACTAGAAGTGATGAGCTTGATGTAAGGCCAGCAAGATGCCTCCGGGAACCCCGAGGTTTATTGACGTGATGAACGTTGACATGACGCAGGACCTGAAGCCCAGATAAAAGATAAGCGCAGGCGCTACTTCAATCCCGCGGTAAAGTGCGTGTGGCCATAAGTGCCGGTCATTCTGATCGGCACTTCTGCTCCCGCGCCTTTTTTCTTTTTCTTATAAAACGGATCAAGTACTTTCAGGAAGATCGATTTCGCTCCCGTGGAAGCTTGTGAGACCGTCGCAAGCATGCGCATTTTGCCTCGCATGTCCACGCGCTTGGTCAGCAGTCTATACGTGCCTTTCATGTCAGCCTCAGCGCCCGGCACCGCGAATGAGACAGGTGAGAACGTAGCCACACCGTCCTTCATTACCACGTCTCCTTTCAGATCAGTCATCACGCGGTCAAAACCGTTTTCATCGTCGTCATGGTCGTGGTCCTTCTCTTTGTCTTTTTTCCCTTCAGCGCGTTCACTGAGCTGGTCAACATCGTTCTGCGTGTTGGTTGACGTGAAGCGTGCACGACTAATACTGAAATTCCCGGTGAGGCGCACTCGCTCTTTAAAGGGCCTGTGTTCCGATGGAAGCACAACCTGGGTTTGGAAGACAACCGGGCCGATCATAGGTGAAGCTTTGGCATTAGAGAAGAGAAGAATCAGGTCCTGAATCTCACCCTGACCGTGCGTCACGTCAAGCGTCACAGTCTTTGGTTTGCCGGAAACGCTGCCGTGTGCGATTAAGTTGGTGTTGCCCAGCCGTGCCTCTAGCGATGGCAAAAGCAGGTCGCCATTTTTCATGTCCAGAAGCCCACGAAATTGTGTGCTGAGGTGAAACTGGTGGCCGCTCTCTTTCACCTCAAAGTTCGGCGAGTCGGTCATGCCCGATATGTTCAGTTTTTCCAGGTTGCCTGAGAACTCACCGCGCGAAGAAACAATTCCTCCCAGCGCTTTGAAAACACCAAGATCTGCCCGGTTTAGCACATATTTGCCTGAAATTGCCGTGCTGCGCACCGTCCCTTTTTCGTCCTTCCATGGGCCAACGGATCCGCTGGATTCCACCTCGCCCGGTGGCACCGGAAGGTGGAGTGATACCTGAAAAGGCACAGCGTTCCTGTCCCCGATGTTGTGGAACTGCGCGTGATGGATCTGGAAAACGAGTTTCTTCTCGCCGGTCTGGCCGGTCGCCACCTCAAGCACTGCGTTGTCGGCTCTTAGTTCTTCAATAATGGTCTGATCGCTGCCTGAACCAGCTTCCTCATGCAGGTTGGCGCCGCCACGGGGCACGTGAATACGCAGACCATCGGCGATGATTCTTCTGATCCTTCCCGGCTTGCTTAGTAGTCCGGCAAACGTGCTTTCAATGGTCAGCTTGCGAATCGTAATAAGATCTGCAGGCCTTTGTCCGGGCGCAGAAGTTTCCTGCCGAAACACCACGTCATCGGCCACACATCCAGGAAAAGGAAAATATGTGCTGTGAAAGCCACGCATCTCCACCTGCGCAGACGATGCGCGCTCCAGCCGTTTGGTCATGGCTTCCCTGGTAAAGGGCCATTTCGCTGCCATAATCGCCAGAAATACAACAGCGCAGATTGAAGCCACCAACAGGATCCAGCGAAATCTTTGAGCAAGTGCTCGCGCCGCCATGGTTTTTTCAGGAGATGCGAGCACGGTTGGCATGGCTTTCTACTTGGATGCTGAAGATCTGACTGATTTGAGCGGCGGCTCTCGTTTATGCGTGGATAACTTCTGAGAATTGCATGCCAGTTATTCAGCGGCAATTTTCGACAGCTGGTAAACTGTTGATACCAATCACGCGGAGGGATGTGTGAGCGGTTGAAACAGACGGTCTTGAAAACCGTTATACCTGAAAGGGTATCGGGGGTTCGAATCCCTCTCCCTCCGCCAGACAGTCTGCAGCTCAGAGAATTGTTCTCTGATCTCCCGGTAAATTCGCCCTTTTTCGGTGCTTTTAGACGATTGCATGTCCGAAACGGGCGCAGAAGTGCGCGGCAGAGACTAATTCTCGCTGTTTTCTCTACGGCGAAGATCGGCAGTCCCCTTCGCAGCCGACAACAATCTCGAAAATCGATTAACCGGCGAATGCCCGCGGTCCGGGAGATCCGAAATCGGGGTTACTACACGGATATTCAGCAATCACATGGGGATCAGCTCATAGCCCCCACACCCCGAAGCGCTGCTATCCGAAGTCATTGGCGTGCTCAATCTCAATTCTCATGTTGTGCGAGGAACAGAAGGTTTCCCTGCAAAACCTGAATCTATTCTCAACCACCGTGATCTTTCCGCCTTATTAAGAGAAGAGAAAAGGCTGGGGCCTTGGTCGCTTTTAGTTATTTGCAGCTCCACCCGTTGACGACGCCCTTCGCTATTTCACGGAAAGCTATTTGCGTTGCCTCGCCTGGGGTGGACACATCATACTTCTGATACTGCGCTTCCATGTAAAAGCCCCAGATTCGGGAGCGTTGACCGCGTGGGACCGGACCGGGGCCCATTGGGCCGGTGAGTCCCATGCCACCAATGTCGACGTTAGCATAGTAAACGCGATGGTCTTTCCCTTCGTTTATCCCGAAATCGATTGTTACATTCGCGAGCAGGCTGGCATTTTGGGTATCGTCGGCCGCCACGAAGGAGGTGTCAGACCTCGATTCCAGCGCTTCCCGGTTTAGGGCGGACACGAACAGGTCAGTAGCCGATTTGTTCTGAGGAACCGAATGATAGTTGTATCCCTCTGGGTGAATGGTGTCTTTATGGTCGGCCCAATGATTGAGGGACACGTCGGCCACAAACACGCGGATCGGATTTTTGCTATGGATTCCCTTGGGAAACCCTTCATAGCAGATGTGGTCTCTGTTGTAATAGTAGTGCCAGCTACCGCTATACCAAACTTGAGCCTCACTACAATCGTAAGAAAAGTGACGCGTGGCTGTAGAGTCATCAGACAGCAAAACGTCCAAAACCCCGGTTTTCCGGTCAAGGGAGAATTTTTCCCGCATCGTCCCATGCCCAGGTACAGGTCCGTATTTGGGGGTTTCCCAAGAGATCGAAGTAAATGTGATCTTTGCATTATTGAGCGGTCCTGCGCCTTCCGAGTCTTGAACCACCCGCCCGTTGGTATGGTCAGCGGGATTGAACATCGCACTTTTCCGATCTTCGATCAACTGAACTTGAGCAGTGTCAGACGGCTGCTCGTGGTTTACACAACTCAGATTTTTAGGGACACTGCTGAACTCATTGCTAATCTCACGAAAAGTATCCTGTGCCGCCGCAGGTAAGACAAATACAAGCCCCAGCGCGACTGTCAGAAGTGCCTTCATTTCCCCCCGGATGCCGGGCATTCCATGCGGCGATCTCATTGTTTAGAGCGCTGGCGCGGACAACGATGTCTCCTGCCGCCTTGGAGCAGTCGGCAACGGTCTGTGAAGCGTTAGCCCTCAGATCGACAGCCAAGCCCTGTTCCGATTCTGCTGCGACGATGCCATTGTTGAACTGATTGGCGGTTTCACCGCCGCCGCACTTTCGGTCATACTCGGCGACAACCCCCTTGTATTCTTCCTGGTGCAGGTCAATCGTGAGAAACGGAATCATCTCCTTCAACAGCCACTTCTTCACGTCCCGGCCGTGCGCGAAGCGGTGGCTCTCGGTCGCGATTTGACAGGCGGCAATTGCTTTCCCATAGTCACCGGAGCGCTCATACAGTCGGCACAAGCCAAGTTCGGCGGGACCGTACTGCGGGATGTTCGCAAAGGCGTTCTGGAACTGTTGATAGGCCTCATTGAAATCCGCTTGTGAGCCGCTGGACCAATATCGCCGATAGGCGGCATAGCCAGCATCAGTGGCGCTGGAAGCATGGTCATTGTTGTCAGGCTGAGGCTGATAATGCGGGGTAGGCCGCGAGGAAGGCTGGGTTTGCTGGATGTTCGGGTGGCTGCAATTGACGCCCAGTTGCGCGCAGGCGCTCTGACCGTACCCTCTCGTCGATAGGCCGAGAACCAGGGCCAGAAGCGCGTTCTTCGTCATGTTATTCATTCTTGCTCCTTGCGATCATCGCCTTCTCGGCGGTTTGTGTTCACCTTTGCACTCAACATGCAAAGCTTAGGCGGATAAGTCTTGTCCTCGCCCGTTGATCTCGGTGCAGCAATTTGAGAGTGCTGGAATCTTCGCGCGGGCTTTTAACCGATCTGTTTTCGCGGTGCACAGCAGGCGGGACATACCAATTTGGCAAAGTGGCACCAACGACCAGCAATACGCAAACGTAATACAGAGCGACTCGGAACAATGGTGTGCCGAACGCGATTTTCCCTGGGAAAGCGCGCCGGACAAGAATCACTTGTGCGGCTTGACTGAGTAAGAGCGCAAGAAGGAAAACCTCCATCGCGATCTGGGAGCCTTGGGGGTTTCGCATAATTTTGAGTCCGATAAATGCTGCCAGCAACAACGCGGCTGCGGAGGTTACCCACCCGATTGCCAATCCCCAGGCCTGCCACTTTCTGGAACTCCGGGCAACCACAAAGACAGCATGCGGAATGGCGAAAAGGACGGCATAAACCATGAACCCAAGTTCGCGTGAATAGCCCGCACCGACAAAAATTACCGCGAGCGCCGCCAGCCCAGACACACGGGCAGGGCGGTGGTCGAACCTTGTTGTATGCGGCTCATTTTGAGCTGGCAGATTGTCAGATGGATCAGGCACGCCTTAGCCTCTCTTCTTATTCACGGGCTTGCTACAGGGCCTGCGTGCTTTTCAATTGCCCGCGCTTCCGCAGCACAGTCCGCAATAATGCTCCGACCAAGATCGGCGCTGTAACGCAGACGCCGCAAAGGGAGGCCTCTACCCATCCCTGCGCCACCCACAGGCCGCGTTCCTTAAGAAGAGGTTCGATTTTCCAAAGGAACAGGATCCCCATGCCAGCCGCAGCCGCCGCCCATAAATAAATGGAGAGTACCTGCAATGGGTGGGGCCAGCGCTTCTCCAGAATGGAGTAGTAGTTCTTTGAAAACGGCATCGCGCTGTTTTTCGGATCAGGGATTACGCGAACCGAATGAAGGGGGACGACAGGAAAAAATCCCAGGCAAAAGAAATTTGTAGTGAGATAAGAACCGTCAGGGCGGAAATCGCGCTGACCGTAGTACTTGGTTCCAAACCCGTTGACATTGCTCGGCATGGCTGAGCCTCCCTAAAATTTATGTCGTCCTGGCAAAGACCGCGTGATTTGAAACGTTACCGTTGGTGTGCAGGTTGGCCAGGGATGGATAGTTCGTTTTTACGCAAGCCAGGTAAAAGGCATACGACCTAACCTTCAGCACGGGCGCTTGTGCTTTGCCCTTTCCTGCGACAGTTGCGGCATCCAGGTCCGCACCGCCGGTGTGTAAAGCGCAGTGCGGGACATCGAGATCGAAGGCAAATTCTAATCGGATAATGCGTAATCTTTCCGTTCGATCAGCCGGTGCGCCACAAGCGCAGCAGAGCGGCGGCATCTTTCGGTGCTCTCCCAGGGGCAGGGCGAGCAGCGGTAGCCTTGGCCACAAAATCCGGCGTCAGCTCGTAATACTGACCTTCCGACACTTGTCCGTAAGAAAGACATTGCGGACAGCGCTTGAGTCCCAACAACCCGCGCAACTCTTTGCTGCATACCGGGCAGGCTGTTATGTAAGAGCCCGAGCCAACCCCAGCGATAGACGACAGTCCAAAAAGGGCAAAGACCCCGGCCATTAAATAATTCCCCAACAGGCCCGTGAACGTGGCCAACCCAAGCAGGCCCACCATGATGAGCATCCACCCCGCGGTCCGCGACCAGGAGCGCTTAACCGGCATTGACCGGCCGGCAATCACTCGCTATCTCCGTCTCCTGGAAGAGGCTGACCGTGAATCCATTCCAGCGTAGACGGTTCACAACAATCGGTGATGCGCATCACGTTTACCTGCCTTCCGCATTCCACCCACCATGCGCTTCGGTAGATTGCGGCTGACCATTTTTGTTTTTCCATTCCCCTAGCGCAGGAACTGCTACGCCCCCCATCATCGTCAATCCGAGCGTAACGTCGATCGCGGGAAACGAGAAAATCATGAATTCCGCCCATGAGAAGAGGAATAATCGATGCCAGTTTTGCGTGTTGAAGGACATAGGAAAAAACGAGAAGAAAAAGCCCGGATGGAACAATCGCGAGACAACAATAAAGCGCGTCAATAGAACCAAACCGGTGCCTAAGGAAGAAGCGTACTGCACCGGCAAGAAACAGCACGACTCCGGAGACGACGATGATCCAAGGTCCCCATGCGATTTTTCCGGAAATCGAATCGGCCGCATTCACTCTAGGTTCCTCACCTCACGCTGACAAAATGTTTACAGTTAACCTTTTGGAACCCGCAATCGCGTCCAGCCGCTAACTTCGCAAATATCTCTTGTGTGCGGCATATGCTGATGAACCGAATCAAGGATTTGGAGCGCGGGTATTAGTCGTACTTGGTGGGGGAAGTCGCCTTTGTTGTCTAGGAGATCGTCGCATGACAAGAAAAACAATGGTTAATTACGAAAGTTACCGTGATTCGCTATTCAACCTATCCTCGGCAATGCGCAAATCGGTCCCAGCGAGCGCAGTTTGGTTTGCCGGGAGATAAGCCCTCGCCCGCTGGCGAATGATGGTCAGCAGGTGAGGTTGGGCGTTTACCGGATGTGGCACGACTTCTCACCAGCGTGGTGTCCCTCGCCAAGAGTGGACACGCACAACACTTGAAGCCTTTTAATGCTGTTTTCGAGGACCGGGCGGAAAATCCGTGGCCCCACCGCCCTTTGTGCCGCCATTCCATATACAATCTGGACGCATTAGGGGCGAGGATCGAGGCATGAAACAGCGCTGCTCCATATCGTGTATCACGTGGCTGCGTATTTCCAGATTCACCTCCATCTTGATCCTGGGATGCATCGGTTGCGGCAAGCCGCCAATGTTTCACATCGTGGCGCGCAATGAACTGGCGAATAAAAGCGAACGGTACAAGATCTTTTTCAAAGGCCGGGAACTGGGAACGCTCACCGGCAGTGACACGTTCGAATTCGATGTTGAGGGCAGGAGGGGTGACACCTTCAAGGAGATACAGCCCCAGGACATCGAGGTCAGAATACCCTGGGTTTGCGGATGGGTGAAGACAGATTTCGCCTTGTATCTGGCCCGTCCCGACGAGATAGAACGCGCCCGAGCAGAACACCGCGCCGTCCAGGCGAGCATGAGTTTGTCGTACATGCCGCCGTCTTTCGATTGGGTCACGATCTTTGTGGATAACCGTGGCGGTCCGCCACAGACGGTTTCGATTGGCGAATTGCAAGAACAGGTGCCAGCGGGAGCGGCACAACGCGTACTTTTGCCACATTCAGACGGTTGCGACAAGGCTAAGGATGTGCGCCTCAATGAAGAGATTGTGGCGCCGGTCAACACCCGCCAAACCCTGTTGATCGACATCACTCATTCGCACTGCTACCGTGTCGAGTGGGCGGGTTACGGCTTCGATGACTCGGGCCACGGCAAAACAATCTACCAGCCACGCGCCTTCCAGTTTTTGAATAGCAACCCGGACTTTTTTATGGAACCTCTGCCAGGCTCAGTGGTAAACGCAGGAACAGGCGCCGTGCGCGATACGCTTAAGGACGTAGCCTGCCCTAAGCGTGTTCGTTAGGCGCGGTCGCGGCTTCCGCCGAAATCACTTTCAGGTACGGTCTTCCCGGCCAAATCTCCAAGAATGCAGCCGGCTGGTGGAAGGTAGGCTCCCGCTTCGCTCCTCAAAAGGGGACTGAGGGTTC
>CAVSYO010000018.1:0-40393 GCA_963732195.1 Terriglobia bacterium
AGGATTTCCGCCCAGATTGTGGCTAACGCTGCCTCAGTCTCACCCTGCGGAGGTTCGTATTCCCGGATCTCATAAGCCTCCGCGTCAGGAGCGGGTAAAGCCTTCCGGTCCAATTTGCCGCTGGCGGTGAGAGGCAATCGATCCAGTGATACGTAAAGCCTCGGCACCATGTGTTCCGTCAGTTTTTCCGCAAGATGTTTCCGCAGTTCCTCTGCGTCCGGCGTGGCTTCGGGGCTTGGGGTGTAATAGGCAACCAGGTGCTGCTCTCCGTGTTTGTCCTCGCGCGCCATTACAATTGCCTCTCGCACGCCAGTGTGCTCCAGCAGACGCGCCTCAATCTCGCCCAACTCGATGCGGACACCACGGACCTTTACCTGAAAATCATTCCGTCCCCTGTACTCGATATTTCCATCTTCCAGCCACCGGCCGAGATCGCCGGTCCGATACATTCTGGCCTCTGGTTTTCCCGCGAACGGGTCTTTTAAGAAACCGTTCTGCCGTCAATTGCGGACGGTTCAGATAGCCGCGCGTTACTCCCGCTCCCGCAATATAAATTTCTCCCACAACCCCGATCGGCACAGGCTCCATTCCTGGATCGAGGATGTACACCTGCGTATTCGCGACCGGCCGGCCAATATGCTGGCCGTATGGCTCGCCTCGTTTTGTCTCCATCCAAGTCGAGTTGGTTGTTGTCTCCGTGGGCCCATAGATGTTGCACACGTTCTCCACCTGGGTGGTCGCAAATATTTTTTCGACCAGGGATTTCTTCAGCAGTTCACCACCCAGGACGACAGCCCGTACAGTGGAGGGCACATGGCTGGATTCCACCAGTGCACGCATTGCCGAAGGCACGGTAGCGACCAGCGTTACATCCAGCGAATGGTTCTCCAACTCCAGCACATTGGCCACGATCCTTATCGTGCCTCCCGTGGTGAGAGGAGCAAAGCACTCAAAGACAGCGAGATCAAAATTCAGCGAAGTTGAGAAAAGCGTTTGTTCCAGCGTGGAGGCAGCAAGGTTCTCCCGCGCCCAACAAACATAGTTGACAGCGTTTCGATGTTCGAGGGCCACTCCCTTCGGCACTCCGGTGGAACCGGAGGTATAGATCACATAAGCAAGGTTCTCTACCCGCAGCCCATCATCGCTGCGCTTTGGATTGGTTGCGGGCTGGTCGCTCCACTCCTCGCCGTTTCCATTCAAATCAACTACAGGTATGTCGCTTGCGATATCCACAAACAATTCGCGCAGATGGAAGTGGGTGAGCAGCGCCATGGGAGCGCTATCTTTCAGCATGAATCTGAGGCGCTCCACGGGGTATCCAGGATCAAGCGGCACATAGGCCCCTTCCGCCTTCAGCACCGCCAGCAGGGCCACGATTGTATCGATGCCGCGCTCCACGCAGATGCCTACCCGCGCGTCGGGCTTCACGCCGAGAGATCGCAGATAGTGTGCCAGGCGGTTGGCGTGCTGGTTCAGCTGGTTATAAGTCAGGCTTTGGTTTTCAAGCACCACGGCCGTTGCGTGCGGCGTCCTTTCCACCTGCTCTTCGAACAACTCATGAAGAAACTTATCTTTGGGATACCCAGTCTCGGTCGCGTTCCAAGTGTAGAGCACCCGCCGCCGCTCTTCGTCCGGCAGGACTGACAATGTTGCCACCGGGCTTTCCGGCGCGTTTTCCAGTGCCCTTACCAGGGATTCCAGCGCCGTATGCATCAACGCGCAAATCCGCTGCGGAGCAATCGATCCTTCCACCTGCGCTTCAATGCTCAGGTCTTGCCCCAGATCGTTGATGTAAAGGCCAAAGGGATAGTTGGTTCGTCCATGGCCTTCAATGAATTCCAGATTGGCCATGGTCTGTGCGGTTTCTGAACTCGATGCTTCCTCGCGAACGTGACGGTAATTCAAGAGCGAGGTGAACAGCGGCGCAGGAGCCTGTACTGAACTGCAACGCTGCACAAGAGCCAGCGATGCGTGCTCATGCCGGAAGAGCTCCGTCAACAGTTGATGCGTCTTGCGCACACTGGTGGCCACGCCTTCATCGCCGATGTGTATCCGTACCGGCAAAGTATTGATGAAGATTCCCAGGCCGCGGTCAGCGCCCTCTCCAGCTTGCATGCGGCCGAACAAAACCGTGCCGAATACCACATCGTCGCGTCCTGAAGTGCGGGCCAGGACCATGGCCCACGCGAGATGGCACATGCTGGCAACAGTTACACCCAGGGCTCGGGCCAACGCGCGCAGCTTCACACTCAACCCCGCATCTACGTTGCGGAAAGCTTCCACGATGCGGCTGCCATCCCCCTGAACATTTGTCAGTCCGAAGGGAACGGTAGGCTCGTCCACATCTTTGAGCATCCGGGTGAAGAAAACTTCATGTTCTTCTCCACTAACACCCAGACGGGCCTGAGCTACAAAGTTACGGAAGGGAAGCGGTTCCGGCAGGCTCTTTGCCTGGCCTTGCAGGATCGTTCGCACCTCATTCAATAAAAACCTGGCCGTGGTATTGTCGCCGGTCAGATGATGCTTGAGTTCGAGTATCACCCAGCGCTGGTTGGGCACATCACGGGCCACGTACAGGCGCCACATTGGCGCCTGACGTATATCCAGCCGATTGTGCCGGGGATCGAAACGCTCGCGCAGCTGTGCGGCGATATCACCTTTTGCGGGATCGAGGTTCACTTCTTCCACGATCAGCGGAGCACGCCGCCATACCACCTGCACCGGCTCGGACAAGCCTTCCCAGACTATGGCAGTGCGCAGAATGTCATGGCGGTCAACCACAGTTTGCAGTGCTGCTGTATAACGATCCAGGCGCTCACGGTTTGCAGCACCAAGGAGCGTCGCCGACAAATAGACATCACCCTCTGTTTCGAGCAGATGGTGGAAGAGAATGCCTTCCTGTAACGGAGCCAATGGATAGATGTCCTGCACATTCGCGGCTCCGCCGGGCACGCTATCCGCGATCTTCTCGATGTCGCTCTGGCCCAGGCTGATCAGTGGCAACATGGCCGGAGTGATCCTGGTGCAGTCCGCCGGGATCAGATTGGGTGGCACAGCAATCTCCCGGCTTTCTTTCCCTGCAGCTTCGGCCAGACCTTTCAGCGTGGGCGATGCAAACAGGTCGCGCACATCCACCGTGAACCCGGCCTCGCGCATGCGCTCAATCACGGTAATGGCCAGCAGTGAATGGCCGCCCAGTTCAAAGAAGTTGTCGTTGCGGCCCACGCGTTCCAGTTTGAGCACATCGGCCCAGATTGAAGACGCCGTGCTTTCGATCTCGCCCACAGGAGCTTCGTATTCCCGTGTGAGATAGGCATCGGTATCCGGGGCCGGCAGCTTCTTCCGGTCCAGCTTGCCGTTGGCATTGAGCGGAAATTCTTTCAGCAATACATAAGCCGCCGGCACCATATACTCCGGAAGAAGTGAGCTTAGGCGCACGCGCAACGATTCCACGTCAATCTCAACGGATGCAGCACCGTTTTCTGGTGAACTTGACGGGATGAGATAAGCCACCAGCCGTTTGCTCCCGTTCTCCCCTTCGGTTGCCACCATGGCAGCTTGTTCTATGCCTGGTTGTTGCCGCAGTGCGGCCTCAATCTCGCCCAATTCAATCCGGAATCCGCGGATCTTTACCTGCTGGTCAACCCGGCCAAGGAATTCAATGTTTCCGTCTTTATTACGGCGTACAAGGTCTCCGGTCTTGTAAAGCCTCTGACCAGAGCCGAAGAATGGGTCAGGCACAAACCGTTCTGCCGTCAACTCTGCACGGTTTACATAACCTCGCCCTACCCCCGCACCGCCTATATACAGTTCTCCCAATCCCCCTGACGGAACCAGTTCCATGTGCTGGTCCATCACATACAACTGCACATTCCCCAGCGGCTGTCCGATCGGAACAATTCCTTCTTCTGTTTCTCCCGGCGGTACACGGAATCGCACGGCTCCCACCGTTGTTTCAGTGGGACCGTAGTGGTTGATCACCGTGCATTCATTTGGCATCTGCCAATCTCTAGCCCATTTCCACGGAAGTGCTTCTCCACCCGAGACGAGCACTTTCCGCGGCATTACTTTCTCTCCGCCTCTGGTTCCTCTTAATCCTTCCAAATGCGACGGCACAATCTTTAAGCAATCAATTTTCTCGCGCTCAAAGTATTCTCCCAGCCGCTGTCCATCCATCACATGATCTTCATCGATGACGTGTAACTCGCCTCCACTCAGAAGAGACGGGTAGATTGCCGTGTTCCCCAGGTCGGCCGACAAAGTTGAGACTGTCGCATATTTCGCTCCGACTCCCACTCCCAGTTTCTCCAGGTCGCTCGCTGATTCCCCGCACATAATTCACCAATTGCCGGTGTTCGATTCCCACTCCCTTGGGCTTACCTGTAGATCCTGAGGTATAGATCACATAAACAAGGTTCTCCAGCGCAGCCACGGCTCCAGGGTTCTGCCGGCTCTCCTTTGCGATTCCTGCCATCTCTTCATGTTCATCCAGGCAAACCAGCTGTGCCTGGCTTCCGCGCAGCCGCTCCGGCAGCTTCTGCTGGGTCAAGACAATCCGGGCCTCAGCATCCTCGATCATGTAATGCAACCGCTCCTCTGGATAAGTGATGTCCAGTCCCACATAGGCCGCGCCTGCCTTCAGGATTCCCAACAGCCCCACCACCATCTCAACGTCCCGCTTCATGAAGATGCCCACACGATCATCGGGTCGCACGCCCTGCTTCCTTAAATAATGGGCCAATTGATTGGCGCGCTGGTTCAATTCCAGATAGCTCAAGGCTTTTCCCTGCGACACCACCGCGCGCAGCTCCGGCGTTCGCTCTGCCTGCTCTTCAAAAAGCCCATGAATGCTTTTTGCGGGCGCGTACTCTACTTCCGCCTGGTTCCAACTGTAGACAAGCTGTTCCCTCTCCGCTGCCGGCAACACCTCTAATCTGCGCACTGCCATATCGGGAGCGGATTCCAGAGCTTCCACCAGAGATTCAAGGGCCGTGTGCATCCAAGCGCAAACCTGCTGCGGATCAATGGAGTCGTCCACCTTCACGTCAAGGGTCATCGCTTCGCCCAGATCGTTGATGGCCAGCGCAAACGGATAGTTATTGCGCTCCTGGCCTCCCAGATACTTCAGATCAACCATGGCTTCAGCGCCTTTTTCGGCGCTGATGGCCTCTTCACGAAGGTGACGGTAGTTCAGGATTGAGGTAAACAACGGAGCGGGAGCAGCCACGGAGCTGCAACGTTGCACCAGCGCCAGGGACGCGTGTTCATGCCGGAGCAACTGCGTCTGGAGTTCCTGCGTCTTGCGCACGCTCGTTCGCACATCGTCATCTCCCACCTTTATCCGCAGCGGCAAGGTATTAATAAAGATGCCCATCACACGGTCAGAACCCTCGCCTCCCTGCATCCGGCCAAACATCACGGTGCCAAAGACCACATCGTCGCGCCCGGAGGTCCGTGCCAGAACAAGGGCCCAGGCAAGGTGGCATAAACTTGCTGCACTAACGCCCAGCGATCGTGCCTGCAGACGCAATCTCCGGCATACTTCCACATCCACTGTGCGATGGCCCTCCAAGATGCGGCTGACATCGCCCTGCACATTCATTAATCCAAACGGAGCTGTAGGTTCATCCACATCCCCCAGCATGCGCGTGAAGAATGTTTCATGTTCCTGGCGGCTCACGCCCAGCCGTGCCTGCGCCACAAAGTTGCGAAATGGCAGTGGTGCGGGCAGAAGCTCTGCCTGTCCCTGCAAAATCATTTCAATTTCGCGTAGCAGGAATCGGATGGACGTGTTGTCTGCCACCAGATGATGCGCCAACTCAAGCATGACCCAACGGTTATTGGGCACATCTTGAGCGATGATCAGGCGCCACAAAGGGGCCTGCCGCACATCAAGACGATAATGCTGGGGATTGAAGCGGGCACGTAGTTGTTCCACGATGCCGCCTGCTGTGGGATCGAGGCTGATCTCCTCAACGGAAAGAGGAGCATGCCGCCACACCACCTGCACCGGTTCCGGCAAACCTTCCCAGATAACGGCTGTGCGCAGAATGTCATGGCGATCAATGACTACTTGCAGCGCTTTGATATAGCGATCCAGGCGTTCACGGCTTCCACCGAGGACCGTCTGGTTCAGATATATATCGCCTTCACCCGTCAGCAGATGGTGAAAAAGAATGCCTTCCTGCAAAGGCGCTAATGGATAGATATCCTGCACATTCGCAGCCCCGCCGGGCACGCTGGCAACAATCTTGTCTACTTCACGCTGGCTCATGCTGACCAACGGCAACATGGCCGGAGTGATGGCTATGCAGCCGGCGGGAATGAGGTTGGGCGGCGCTTGAACCGTGCGGTCTTCGCCACCTACAGTCTCCGCCAGCCCCTTCAAGATTGGAAAGTCGAATAAGGCGCCAACTTCCAATATCAATCCTGCCTCGCGCATGCGCTCAATCACTGTGATCGCCAGCAGCGAATGGCCGCCCAGTTCAAAGAAGTTATCGTTGCGCCCAACGCGGTCTAGCCTGAGGACCTCCGCCCATATTCGGGCCAGAATAGTTTCCACTTCGCCCACAGGCGCTTCATATTCACGCGTTATATACGCACCTGAATCCGGAGAAGGCAGCGCTTTCCGATCCAGCTTGCCATTGGCGGTCAGCGGTAATTTATCGAGCACTACATATGCGGCAGGAACCATGTAGTCCGGCAGCAACAAGCCAAGTTGTGTCCGCAAGGCTTCTATATCGATGGCACCGGCCCCAGCACTATCCTGGCCCGGCCCATTAGCCGTAACATAAGCCACCAGGCGTTTGCTGTCGTTCGCACTTTCAGCCACCACTACCACGGCATGTTCTATTCCTGGCTGTTGGCGCAGCGCTGCCTCAATCTCACCCAGCTCAATCCGGAATCCGCGAATCTTTACCTGATGATCAGCCCGGCCCAGGAATTCAATGTTTCCATCTTTATTGCGGCGTACCAGGTCTCCGGTCTTGTATAGTCTCTGGCCAAAGCCGGAGAATGGATCGGGCACAAACCGCTCCGCCGTCAATTCTGCACGGTTCACATATCCTCGTCCTACTCCCGCGCCGCCGATATACAACTCGCCTGCCACACCAATGGGCACCGGCTCCATGTCCCTGTTCACCACATAGGCCTGTACATTTCCCAAGGGCTGCCCAATGGGTACCGTTTCTCCTGCTTGTTCCGGTTGTCCTTGTTTGATCGGATAGCGAAGCACTCCCACGGTTGTCTCTGTGGGGCCATAGTGGTTCATCACCGCACATTCACTTGCTGTGGTCCATTCCTTCACCCATTGCCATGTGCTTGCCTCTCCTCCCACGACCAGCATTTTTCGCGGCATTACTTTCTCTCCGCCTCTGGCCCCTCTCAACCCCTGCAAA
The DNA here is from genome assembly GCA_963732195.1 of Terriglobia bacterium. Taxonomy (GTDB): domain Bacteria; phylum Acidobacteriota; class Terriglobia; order Terriglobales; family Acidobacteriaceae; genus Angelobacter. The sequence continues at coordinate 7,398 of CAVSYO010000018.1, forward strand.
TGCGATGGGACAATCTTCAGGCAATCGATCTGCTCGCGCTCAAAATACTCTCCCAGTAGCTGTCCATCCATCACATGAGCCTCATCAATCACGTGCAGTTCGCCTCCGCTCACCAAAGACGGATAGATCACCGTGTTCCCAAGATCGGCCGACAATGTTGAGACCGTCGCGTATTTCGCACCTTCCTTCAGCCCAGATCCTTTCAGGTCCCTCAGGATTCCGTTTACATAGTTGGCCAACTGCCGGTGCTCGATTCCTACTCCCTTGCTTTTTCCCGTGGATCCTGATGTATAGATCACATAGGCGAGGTTCTCCATCGCGGTGATTGCTTCAGGGTTCTGCTGGCTCTCTTGCGCGATTCGCGTCATCTCCTCTTTTTCATCCACGCAAACCAGCCATATTCCACTGCTTCGGAGTCCCGCCTCCACTTCTTTTTGCGTCACCACGATCAATATTCCCGCGTCTTCCATCATGTAGTGCAGCCGCTCTTCGGGATACGCAGGATCGAGTGGTACATAGGCCCCGCCTGCCTTCATGATCCCCAGCAGGCCCACGATCATCTCCACACCGCGCTTCATGCATATGCCAACACGGATATCCGGCCCTACTCCCAGATTTCTCAAGTAATGTCCCAGTTGGCTGGCGCGCCGGTTCAGCTCCCTGTAGCTCAAGCTTTCCCCTTGTGACGCCACGGCCCCCAACTCTGGCGTTCTTTCCACCTGCTTTTCGAACAGGAGATGTATGCATGTGTTTTCTGGATATTCCGTTTCTGTTATGTTCCAGCCATGAACAAGCTGTTCCCGTGCTGCGGAAGGCAGCACCTCTACGCTTCGGACCTGAGCGGAGGGATTCGACTCCAGCGCGTCTGTGAGCGATTCCAATGCTGTGTGCATCAAATCGCACACCTGCTGCGGATCAATCGATCCATCCACCTTCACGTCGAAGCTCAGCCCTTCGTCGAAATCGTTGATGGAGAGCGCGAATGGGTAGTTGTTGCGGTCCTCCACTCCCAGAACTTTCCAGCCGGCCCATGTCTCCTCGGCTTTGATGCCAGTTTCAGAATTTCGGCCCTCAGCAAGCGTGTGGCGGTAGTTCAAAATAGAGGTAAAGAGCGGCGCTGGTGGCCGTAATGCACTGCAGCGTTGCGCCAGCCCCAGGGACGCGTGCTCATGGCGGAGCAATTGCGTGAGCAAGGCATGGGTGTGGCGCACGCTCGCTTGCACATTTTCATCTCCTAACTGTATTCGCAACGGCAGCGTGTTGATGAAGATTCCCAGCGTGCGGTCGGAGCCCTCGCCTCCCTGCATGCGGCCAAACATCACCGTGCCGAAAACCACATCGTCGCGCCCCGAGGTCCGGGCCAGAACAAGGGCCCACGCGAGATGGCACATACTTGCCACGCTTACACCTGTCGCCCGAGCCTGAGTACGCAACCGCGGAAATAATTCCGAATCTACCGTGCGATGGCCTTCCTTCGTGCCACTGCCATCCCCTTGTACGTTGGTTAATCCAAACGGCGCCGTAGGTTCGTCCACATCCCCCAGCATGCGTGTAAAGAAGGTCTCATGCTCTTCGTGGCTTATTCCGAGGCGCGCCTGGGCCACAAAGTTACGAAATGGCAGCGGAGGCGGCAAATGCGCTGCCTTGCCTTGCGCGATGGCTTGAATCTCCTGCTGCAGGATCTCCAAGGTCACATGGTCAACGACCATGTGATGCATCAAGTCGAGGATTACCCACCGGCGATTGGGAACATCTTCCGCGATGAACAGTCGCCACAATGGCGCTTGACGGACATCGAGCCGATAGTGCCTGGGACTGAAACGAGCAAGCAGTTGTTGTGCGATATCGCCCGCGCCAGGATCGAACGTGGCCTCTTCCACTTTGATCTGCGCCTGACGCCACACCACCTGCACCGGCTCCGGCAAGCCTTCCCAGACAATTGCGGTACGCAGAATATCGTGGCGATCAATGACTGTCTGAACTGCTTTCAGGTGCCGTTCCAGATCTTCACGGCTTTCAATCGCAAGAAGTGTTCCCGTAAGATAAACATCGCCTTCTCTTGTCAATCGATGGTGGAAAAGAATGCCTTCCTGCAGTGGCGCCAGCGGGTAGATGTCCTGGATATTTGCTGCCCCGCCCGGCACGCTGGCGACGATTTTCTCGATGCCGCTCTGGCTCAAGTTGATTAAGGGCAGCATGGCCGGAGTGATCTCCGTGCAGCGCGCCGGAATAAGGTTGGGGGGCACTGCAATTGCCTGGCTTTCTCTTCCTGTGGCTTCCGCCAAACCTTTGAGCGTTGGCGATGCAAAGAGGGCACGCACATCCACCGTCAATCCTGCCTCGCGCATCCGTTCAATTACAGTCACCGCCAGCAGAGAATGACCGCCGAGTTCAAAGAAATTATCATTGCGGCCAACACGTTCGAGCTTGAGGACGTCAGCCCAAATGGAAGCCACAGTGTTTTCTACTTCGTCCACAGGCGCTTCATAGCCCCGTGTCACATAGGCGCTGGAATCCGCAGAAGGTAAAGCTTTCCGGTCGAGCTTCCCATTGGAAGTCAGGGGTAATTCTTCCAGTGAGACGTAGGCTGCGGGCACCATGTACTCCGGCAGCCTGGTTGCCAGATGCCGGCGTAACTGCTCGACATCAGGCTTCACCTGGTCTTGGCCCACGTAGTACGCCACCAACCGTTGCTCGCCCGGTCGGTCTTCACGGGCAACCACCACCGCTTCTCGCACACCATCATGCTCAAGCAGGCGCGACTCGATCTCGCCTAATTCAATCCGGAATCCGCGAACCTTTACCTGGAAATCATTCCGTCCCAGATACTCGATATTTCCATCTTCAAGCCATCGCCCCAGGTCTCCAGTCCGGTACATCCGCGCTCCAGCTTTTTTTGCGAATGGGTCTTTTACAAAACGTTCTGCCGTCAATTCATCGCGGTTCAGATACCCGCGCCCCACCTGGACGCCGCCAATGTAAAGTTCGCCTACGACTCCCCGCGGCACTGGCTCCATTTTGCTGTCCAGAATGTACATTTGCGTATTCGCAATCGGCCGTCCGATAGGTATCGTTGTTTCTGGGGCCGCTTGACCCGGATATGTCCACGCTGTCACATCGACCGCTGCTTCCGTTGGGCCGTAAAGATTGTGCAGCTCTGCACTGGGCAGAAGTTCACGGCAGCGCCAGGCGACAGCCGGGGATAGCGCTTCTCCGCTGCAAATGATGTTTCTTATCGAGGAGCAGCTCTCTGCGTCTCCATATTCCAGAAACGCATGCAGCATGGAAGGCACAAAATGAAGCGTGGTGATCCGGTTCTTTGCGATCGTCTCGCACAAATACGTTGGATCTTTGTGTCCTCCCGGGCGCGCCATCACCAGGCGCGCACCGGTGAGGAGCGGCCAGAAAAATTCCCATACCGAGACATCAAAGCTGAAAGGCGTCTTCTGCAGCACAGCATCGTCAGCTTGCAGTTCATAGGCACTCTGCATCCAGACTAACCGGTTCACAATGCTCTTGTGCTCGATCATCGCGCCTTTGGGCGCTCCGGTTGAGCCCGAGGTATAGATCACATAAGCCAGATGGTCAGGAGTTAAGCCAATTTGTGTACATTCCAGATTGGCCGCCGCCTGCTCCTGCCACAGAAGGGTCGCTACCGTCAGATCAATCACCGGCTGTTCCTGACCCGATGCCGCGCTTGTTGCCTTCATGCGTTCCAGCAGATGTCCCTGACCCAGCACTACAACGGGCTGGCTGTTCTTCAGCATGTACTGCAAGCGTTCCTCCGGATAATCCGGGTCCAGCGGCACATAGGCGCCTCCGGCTTTGAGTACCGCAAACAGCGCCACCACCATCTCTATTCCACGTTCCGCACAAATGCCTACACGCTCGTCGGCTTTTACACCCATCTCCCGCAGACAGTGGGCCAGGCAGTTGGCGCGCCGGTTCAGCTCTGCGTAGCTCAAACTCTCCTTTTCGAAAACCAGCGCTGTGGTGTCGGGCGTTTTCGCCACCTGCTCCTCAAATAACTCATGCAGACATTTTTCCTGCGGATACTCGGCCTGAGTCGCATTCCATCCGTAGAGGACCTGCTGCCGTTCTTCTTCTGGCAGCACTGATAAGGTTGCCAATGCTCTTTCCGGCGCATTCTGCAGAGCTTCCCCCAGCACTTCGAGCGCGGTTTGCATCAATGCAGATACCTGCTGCGGGTGGATCGAGCTGTCCACCTGAACGTCCATGCTAAGGTTCTGCCCCATGTCATTCAGATAGAGACCGAACGGAAAATTCGTTCGCTCCCACTCCCCTAACAACTTCACGCCGAAGCCGATTCCAGAATTGTTATCTTCGCTCGGAAGCTCTACGGCATCGCGCACGGTTACAGCATCTGCGTCACCAACATGGCGATAATTTAAGAGCGAAGTGAAGAGCGGCACAGGAGGCCGCACCGAGCTGCAGCGTTGCGCTAATCCGAGCGATGCGTGCTCATGCCGAAGCAATTGTGTCAGCAGTTCGTGCGTTTTGCGTACGCTGGTTGCTACACCTTCATCTCCCACCTGTATCCGCAGCGGCAGAGTATTGATGAATAGTCCAAGCCCACGGTCAGAACCTTCGCTACTTTGCATCCGGCCAAACATCACCGTGCCGAACACCACATCGTTGCGCCCGGAGACACAGGCGAGGACCAGCGCCCAGGCAACATGGCAAATGCTCGCCAGCGTTACACCCAACCTCCGCGCCTCAGCATGCAGCCGTTGAGACAGGCCAGAGTCAATCTCACGCCTCATTTCCACGATGCGACTGCCGTCTCCCTGCACATCCGTTAGTCCGAACGGCGTCGTTGGCTCGTCCACATCTTTGAGCATCCGGGTAAAGAAAGCTTCATGTTCCTCGCGGCTCACGCTCTGTCGCGCCTGCACCACGAAGTCACGGAAAGGCCTCGGCGCCGGCAGCTTCGCTTCACCCTGCACAATCGCCTGAATTTCCTGCTGCATCACCAGCGATGTCATCTGGTCGCCAATCAGGTGATGCATCAGCTCCAGGATCAGCCATTGATGGTTCGCTGGATCCTCGGCAATGACCAAATGGAATAATGGCGCACGACGCACATCCAGCCTGTAATGCCGTGAATTGAAACGAGCGCGCAGTTGTTCGGCGATATCGCCTTCGGCTGGGTCGAGACTGACTTCTTCCACGCTCAGCGGCGCATGCCGCCATACCACCTGCACCGGCTCTGGCAAGCCTTTCCAGACAATGGCAGTGCGCAGAATATCGTGACGATTGATTACAGCTTGTAGCGCTGCCAGGTAACAGTCCAGATGTTGACGGCTTTCAACTGCGAGCAGCCTAGTGGTGAGATAGACATCACCCTCTGTTTCGAGCAGATGGTGGAAGAGAATGCCTTCCTGTAACGGAGCCAATGGATAGATGTCCTGCACATTCGCGGCCCCGCCGGGCACGCTATCCGCGATCTTCTCGATGTCGCTCTGGCCCAGGCTGATCAGCGGCAACATGGCCGGAGTGATCCTGGTGCAGTCCGCCGGGATCAGATTGGGTGGCACAGCAATCTCCCGGCTTTCTTTCCCTGCAGCTTCGGCCAGACCTTTCAGCGTGGGCGATGCAAACAGGTCGCGCACATCCACCGTGAACCCGGCCTCGCGTATGCGCTCAATCACGGTAATGGCCAGCAGTGAATGGCCGCCCAGTTCAAAGAAGTTGTCGTTGCGGCCCACGCGTTCCAGTTTGAGCACATCGGCCCAGATCGAAGACGCCGTGCTTTCGATCTCGCCCACAGGAGCTTCGTATTCCCGTGTGAGATAGGCATCGGTATCCGGGGCCGGCAGCTTCTTCCGGTCCAGCTTGCCGTTGGCATTGAGCGGAAATTCTTTCAGCAATACATAAGCCGCCGGCACCATGTGCGCCGGCAATTGCAAACTCAGGTGCGAGCGCAACGTCTCAACATCAATTTCAGCGCCATATGAACCGTTGCCGGCTGCCATCGCTGTGACATAGGCCACCAAGAGCTTGTTTCCCGGATGATCTTCACGGGCAAGCACCACCGCCTCGCGTACGCTTGGGTGCTCTGCCAGGCACGCTTCGATCTCGCCCAATTCAACGCGTAAGCCGCGGACTTTTACCTGATGATCGCGTCTTCCGATAAATTGCAGCGTGCCGTCGGCATTCCAGCGAACCAGATCACCGGTGCGGTACATTCGAGCTTGATGGTCGGGGAAGAAAGGATCATCGATGAAAGCCGATGCAGTGAGTTCGGGGCGATTGAGGTATTCCCGTGCCACGCCGGCGCCGCCAATGCACAACTCTCCCACGACGCCCCGCGGCGACAATTGGAGATGCTCATCGAGTACATAAACTCGAACTCCTGGCAGTGGTTTTCCTATTGGACAATCCTGGCCGTCCAGCCCAGAACCATCATGCGTGATCAACATGGTGGCGCAAACTGATGCTTCAGTAGGGCCGTAATGATTGGCCAGCAGCACGCGGTTTTCAGTAAGTTCAGCAAAGAGACGCACTTGCTCCAGCGGCACATTCTCACCGCCGATCATCATTAAAGTCAGGTCGGGCAAAAGAGCATCGCTGCCCTGGTAGGAGACGAATCCATCCGTCCAACGACGCCACAATGCTGCCGGAGCATCGATTGCTGTGATTCTGAATTCGCGGCAAAATTGTTCCAGTTCCAGCCACCCAAGTTCCGCGGGCGCCGGATGCAGCACGAGCGTGCCCCCCGCAGCCAGAGCCGGAAATATATCGCCCACGGAAGCATCGAAGACAAGCGGAGGAATCATCAACAAACGATGCCCCGCAAAATCGTGCCGCGCAGCAAACCCTCGCACCAGGTTTACTGCGCCATAATGCTCAACCACCACGCCTTTGGGTGTTCCAGTTGAGCCTGATGTGTAAATAACGTAGGCAGCACTTTCCGGAGTAACCTTCGGATCGGGCGGAAACTCGGCCATGGGTGCGTCGGCTATAACTAAGATCCTGGCCGCAATGCCGGCCCGTCGAACGGCGGTTCTTGCCCGCTCGGCCAGTGCCGCGGGCGTAAGCAATACCCGCACTGAAGCATCTTCAAGAATGAATGCAATTCGTTCTTCCGGGAAGGACGGATCCATGGGCACGTAAGCGCCGCCGGCTGCCAGGATGCCGAGCACTCCAATCAGAGACTCGGCAGATCGGTCCACTAGAATGGCGACTCTGGTCTCCGGATCAACTCCCAAGTCTCTCAATTGTCGACCCAGCCCATTCGCGCGCTGAACTAATTGCCGATATGTGATCTCCCCGCCCGGTTCAATCACCGCAGTCGCCTGAGGGCTGCGTTCTGCCTGGGCCGCTACCAAGCCATACAAGCACACACCCTCTGGCGTAGTTACGGACCTAACGCCGGAGGCTCCGTTGCCCAATTCCAGCAGGAAAACGCGTTCCACATCGCTCAGCAGTGGAATGTGATCCGTTTCCTGTTTCTCATCGGCCACTATGGCCGCCAGCGCCTGGCGCAGATAACCTGCGTGCCATTCGATTGTGCCACGATCAAATAAGGCCGCGGCGTATCTCAGTCCGCCTACGATCCTGTCACCGCTCTCACCTAAAGCCAGCTCCAGATCAAATTCGGATACTCCATAATGAATCTGTTCCGGCATCAGCCTCGGGCCGGAAGGGTTTGGAATTTGTTTCTGCTGTTCCTGCCATACCAGCATGGCCTGAAATATCGGAGCGCGCGCTATGCTTCGCGGCGGCTTTACAATCTCCACAACTTGTTCGAAGGGCAGCTCCCGGTGCTCTCGCGCCTCCAGCATTCGCGTTTTCACCTTTTCGAGCAACTCGGCCATAGTGCCTGAAGTCTCGATTCGCAACGCCAGCTTGTTCGCGAAAGGCCCAATCATTTTCTGGGTTTCCAGCCGTGTACGATTGGAAAAAGCCACTCCGATCACTGATTCTTTTTGTCCCGACAGGCGCGACAGCACCACAGACCAAGCAGCCAATATCAGCATGTCCACCGTCATTGCATGACGCTGGCTTAGCGCCTTCAGTTCCCTCGTCAAGGTTGCATTCAACTGCAATTCCACAACATCGCAAGCCGACGCCCGCTCTGCCTGTCGAGGCCGGTCAGTAGGCAACTCCAGCAAAGCTGGCGCCCCTTCAAGCGCGCGCCGCCAATACTCGCCCGCCCGCCGCATTCCTGCCCCGTTCAGTTGCTGTTGTTGCCAGCGAGCGTAATCGGCATACTGCATCGTTAGCTGCGGCAGTGGATCATCATCGCCTGCGCTGTAGGCCTGGTAGAGTGCACTCAATTCGCTGGTCAAAATTCCTATAGACCACGCATCCGAGACAAGGTTGTGCATGCTGATTAACAACACGTGCTCTTGTGCGGCCAAACGGAACAACCTCCCACGAATCAGTGGACCGTGTTCCAGATCAAAACATCTGCCGGCTTCATGCCTGCGGATTCGCTCCAACTCGGTCTCCGCTTCTCCACCGCCGCTGAGATCATGCTCCTGTAGTTGAAAGCCGCTATCGGGCGCAGCCACTCTCTGCAGTGGTTGCCCTTCAACACATTCAAAACTGGCGCGCAGGACTAGATGCCGCTCCACGATTCGGTCCAGCGCTCTCTTCAGCACACGAAAGTCCAGTTCGCCGTAAATATGCAAACTCAACGAAATATGATGGGCCTCTCTTATTCCTTCCATTTGGGCGAGAAACCACAATCTCTTCTGCGCAGACGACAGCGTCAGAGCGTCTTCTGCAGGCCCATTACCACTCATCTGTTTCAGTTGGACAGTTGAAAGAAGTGCCATAGATCAATTCCTAGAAATGTTTGCAGGCCGGTTTATTAGTGAAGTGGACGAAGCTTGGTTGGTTTCTCACAAAGTCGATTCGTATGCCTTGTAAATGAGCGGCGTGCCAATGAACCGGAACGCGACTCGATAAATGCATGGAGCCGGGCTGGTATGACTTTTTACGGGTATCATTTTTTGATAGGGATGGGATGGCGCGGACTATATTGCCTGCCACGGATTGCCGATAAAAGTCAGGCGGCTTCCTCAACTCGCGACCAATCAATACCGCTGGGCCGGCCCACAGGCTCTATATCATCCAGCTCTACTTCGACCTTCACGCTTTTCATAATCATTTCCAGCGTGAGCACCACACGAAAATCATTTTTCTTGCGGAGGAGAATGCCTTCCACCCCGGCCATGACGCCGCTGCGAATCCGCACCTTCGTTCCTGCTGTAAGGTATGGATGCGGCTCGACTTTTCCTTCCTGTAGGCCCTTCTGCAAAAAATGAATATACGAATCAGAAATGGACATAGAGTTCCGGCCACCACCCACAATCGATAGCACCCCCGGGACTGAGAGCACCGGCACGCGTCCGCCGCAGCCAATCCGTGCAAAGGTATAACTCGGGAACAACGGGAGCTCCACAATTCCTTTTGACCCATCTTTCCATCTTCGTCCCACTCGGATTAATGGAAGAAAACTTTCGATTTCACGGACGCGAAAATGCTGCTCCACTTGTTTCTCATGCCGTGGCACAGTAAAAATGGCAAACCAGTTTTTGGCCGCTCCATTCTCGCCACATCCATCGTATTCAATAGTATTTTCCATTTAAGCTCTGCTGCTGCAAGCTGGACATAGCTTCGCTTTTCTCACTTGGGAAAACTTTTTCCACAAGAAGTTAATCCAGGCTGCAGGTGTATACGTCTCAATTAACGGTAAAGCCAATGCTTTACCGACTCGCTATCAACGGCGCACTTTTTCACGCCGTTCAAAGTAAATACACTGTACGTTTCAATGACACAACTGCCCGAACCACATAAAGAAGGCCAGTACACTGTCTTTATGTGGACAGGTTTCTCTAAGTGATTTTTTGTCACGCTATGCTGATTTATGCTGAATAAGGACATTTCCATGTTTCTCCATGAGCTCTTTGCGGGTCCTAACCTGCAATTTGCGCAGCAGATTACATACGTGAAACTTTGCGGTCCGTTCACTGATGCCGAGCACTGCGCCGATTCTTCTGTTGGTCAAGGCTTTCATCAGCAGGTCCATGACCTGCTCTTCGCGAAACGAGAGATGTGGGGCGGCGGAGCGCGGACGCATGCGCCGCGATCCATCATAGAATTCATCCAGCACGTTACTGCCGGCGAATAATTGCCCTTGAGCAACGAGCTGGATCGCTTCCGAGAGCTGTTGGAGAAAATCCGCGGCAATATGAACAATCCCACGCACGCCCAAATGCAATGCTCGAAGCTCTGCGGCTTCGGTTCCCCAGCCGCCGTTAACTATAAGAATTGTCCTATGCCCGGCATCGGTCCATTTGCGGACTGGTTCCGGCCATTCCGGTATGGAACTGACATCGATCAACAAAATGTGAACGCCGGGAGGGACAACAAGCAATTGCATCGGAAGCCAGGTTCCAAAGCGCCAATTCGATGAGTGCGAAAGTAAATGCTTAATAGTCCAGATGACTATGGGATTCCTGCTGCAGGCATAGATGTGAAGCTCCAGCGGAATGTGAGTGGTTCCCATATGGGCTCAGTTTGTACCAATGTGGCGTGCGCACCTGGCAGGTACATGTAACTACAGCTTTGGTTAGTTGCCGAATCACTTTCCTTCTTTCGAGCACAACGGAGGCTAAATCAGTGCAATGTATGCGGATGGCAGCTTACGCTAGTCCCCAGAGAGATAGCTGCGTGTGTATTGAGTTTGGTCTCACACCACGAGCCGTTTATTGCTCGTCGGTATGCCGCCGGCACTTACCGGCAACTTCAATGGCCTGTGTGACACCAAATCTGACTGGCTTGTGGCGTCGAGATCTGCCGGGCAAGGGATGGAAGTGTGAACAGCTGGCTGCAGTTCGAGATGTGATTCATTAGAAGAACCTCCTGAGGCTCGTCACTTTCAGCGGATGTTGTGAACTCAGGCAAAATGGCGCGTGGGTGTGCGAAAGATATATCTTTTGTGATGCGAGCGGGAGAAGATTAGAATTTTTTTACGAATTCAGAAATGGATTTCTTTGTTTTCGGTGGAATCAATGCATGCAGGAATTGATAAATGTAGTTGTTAAATGTGCGTTCCATTTTTGCACGCGGTATATCTAGAGCAAGCAACTAACAGCAACAGTAATAATAATTTACAAGTCACCGCTGCTTGAGTTTTGATTGTAAATCTGAGCCAATTGGACATGCGCGGGTAGTCTCGCTTAAAAGGCGAGTGCATCAGCCATCTCTGCCAGTCACCCGTGAAAACTTGGTGCAGGATGTTCGAATCGAACCAATACCTCGCGATTATCGATCGCGGGCTCGAACCCTTCTACGGCCGTAGCTGTGATAACGCCAAATCTAGACAATACGGGTTGGTGAAATAGGATTTGCTCGTTCATTCACGGGCCATTTACGTGCCCGTTTGGCGTGACTCATGGACTCTTCTCAGGGTGAGGAATTGAAATGAGACTGATGCAGAACGAGAGAACGTTAACGATGTAAGGGTTCGGTTCCCTCACTGACGATGTTGAAATAACGGGAATATGTGAAGATGCGGTCCCGCCGCTTTCCCGTGACTTCTTCAACGATTCCGATTCGCACCAGGTGATTGAGGGCCACTGTGACTGTGGGAATCGAGAGCTTAAGAGCTTTAGCCGCAGCGGCAATGTTTGCGACCGGCTTTGTCTGCATGTATTCGTGGACCCGCAACGCTGAACCGGCGGGACGTCCCAGTTTTTGTATCTTTTGCCGATCTCTGGAAAACAAGTCGAGAATTCTGGTCGCGGTCTCTGCCGCTTCTTGTGCCGTTAGTGCTGTACCTTCAAGGAAAAACCTGAGCCATTCCTCCCATGCTCCCTCCGTGCGTATTCGCTGAAGATGGTCATAATACTGGCTCCGATGTTTCTTGAAGTAGAGACTCAGATAAAGGAGGGGTTGCTTCAGCGCGCCCTTTGCGCACAGCAGCAGAGTGATGAGTAAACGTCCGAGCCTACCATTTCCATCAAGAAAGGGATGGATAGATTCGAACTGCACATGAACGAGACCGGCCTCCACTAGAAGCGGTAGGCCGTGTTTGTCATCGTGCAGGAAACGTTCGAGCCGGTCCAGCGCTTCCATCATTTCCGCCGGCGGTGGCGGCACGAAGGACGCATTTCCCGGACGGGTACCGCCAATCCAGTTCTGAGAACGGCGAAATTCGCCTGGGGTCTTGTTCACACCGCGCCCACCCTTTAGCAAGATTGCATGGATCTCACGGATTAGACGCAGGGACAGCGGAAAGCCCCCTTGGAGTCGACGCAAACCATGTTGCATTGCTGCGACGTAGTTCGAGACCTCCTCAACATCCTCCTTGAGAACAGCAGTGGGAATCTTATTCTCGAACAGGAGCACATCGACAAATGAGGACTGTGTTCCCTCAATTTGCGACGAGACCAGGGCCTCCTTACGTACATACAGATAGAGCAAGAACCGCACGTCGGGCAGCAGAACAGTCAAGCCATCGAGACGACCGAGCGCCTGGTTTGCACGATCAAGATGTTGGTGGAGACCACTCAAATCCAGATCTACAGGCGGCAGAGCAGGCGGGACGAAAGCCTTGACTGGTTCGCCAGCCAAGGTTGTGGTCACATATCTCCCTCGCCGAGAGGTCTCATTTACAGAGGCATCCACTGTTAAGGTTTCCTTTAATAGCCCGAAACGTTATTTAAAGATATGCCATTAAACTTTAATAAGCAATTGCCTCGGCAGATACGGCCTTGGGCCGCTCAAAAGAGGACGTCTTTGTCCGTAATCTCGCCCGCTCCTGCTTGGACCAGGCTTTCTTTCTTCGCTGGAATCATTGAGGAGAAATGAGTTGGTGCCGAAGAAGGGACTCGAACCCCCACACCCTTGCGAGTACATGGACCTGAACCATGCGCGTCTGCCAATTCCGCCACTTCGGCATTGAATGAGGCGCCAGACAAACACCGGCGCTTGCGACGGGAAATACTCATCTATTTTAAAGGGTTTGCTGAAGCTGTCAAATCATCGGCGGATCTGGTGATCGGAAAATCGGGACATCGGGAAATCTGGTCATCGGTTCATCGCGAAGATTTAAAGTCGGGCAATCGGTGAATCCTCAGAGCAAGCTCTCACATCCATAAACAAGTAATCGGGAAATCGGGACATCAGGTGATCTGGGAATCGGAAAATCGGGACACCTGGAAATAAGTAATCGGGTGAAAGCGCATTCTTGCGAGAGCCGGCGCAAGAGCAATCTCGGAGTCGCAACAAATTTTGCATTCATAGTCTTTATTCAAAGCACGCGCTCACAACTCATCAGCCATAACTATCATCAGCCAGACCCAGGAGATAAGAATTATGTCCACCACGCTTGTTGCAGCAACTCCAGCCAAGACCAAGACCGTTGGATACGGAGCCGCCTCGGCCAGTTCGCCGCTGGCGCCATTTTCTTTCGCGCGCCGGGAGCCGCTGCCGCAGGACGTGCAGATTGAGGTCCTTTATTGCGGTGTGTGCCACTCTGACCTGCACACGGTCCGCAATGAGTGGAACAACACAACCTACCCGGTGGTGCCCGGGCATGAGATTGTGGGGCGCGTAACTGCGGTAGGCAGTGAAGTAAAACGCTTCAAGCCCGGCGACGTTGCCGCCGTGGGCTGCATGGTGGAATCTGACCGCACCTGCGCCAACTGCCAGGCCGGACTTGAGCAATACTGTGACACCGGTTTTACCGGCACTTACAATTCGCCCGACAAGTATCTGGGCGGCATGACATATGGCGGATATTCAAAGAACATTGTGGTGGACCAGCATTTTGTCCTGAATGTTCCCGACAAAAGCAATCTTGCCGGAGTTGCGCCGCTGCTGTGCGCCGGCATCACAACTTTTTCTCCACTGCGCCACTGGAAAGTAGGCAAAGGCCAGAAAGTGGGCATTGTGGGTCTGGGCGGCCTGGGACATATGGGCGTAAAGCTGGCCAATGCCATGGGCGCGCACGTGGTGCTGTTCACTACGTCGCCGAATAAGAAAGAGGACGCGCAACGGCTGGGCGCGCATGAAGTGGTGGTGTCAAAAAATCAGAATGAGATGGACCGCCACGCCAACAGCTTTGATTTCATTCTGGACACGGTATCCGCGCAGCATGACCTCAACGCCTATCTTGCGCTGGTCAAACGCGATGGCACGCTGACGCTGGTCGGCGCGCCGGAACATCCACCGGCGGTTGAGCCATTCAGCCTGATCTTTAAGCGGCGGCAGTACGCCGGATCGCTCATCGGCGGAATTCCGGAGACACAGGAGATGCTGGATTTTTGCGCCGAACATAAATTGACGGCAGACGTTGAGGTCATTCCCATCCAGAAAATTAATGAAGCCTACGAGCGCATGCTGCGCAGCGACGTGAAATACCGCTTTGTGATCGACATGGCATCGCTCGGCCAGTAACTCACAAGAAAAATCGGCGCCCGTTCGTGGAGAGCGAAAGGACGCCGATTTTATGAAACGCCTGAGAACTTCAACTGAGGGTCGTGCCCTGATTCCTTGTGTCGCTGGAGAAGAGTACTTGCCGATCAAACAACGCTGCCTTTAGATCACGACGCCATCCATTCTGAAAACGCGCTTCTTCGGCTTAAAGGGCGGGACGGCCTTGGGCTCCAGCAGCGGTGCATCTTCCCGCCAGAAGTTTTTGAATTCGCCCTTGTCGCCCGTGCGATAGAAGTGGAGCAGGTAGGCCTGGTCAGCGGCCGTGTAGTTGGAAAACCACTGGTCCACATCCGTGATGCCGATCTGGTGGAGCAAGCTTAGCCCGTAACGCGCGGCCTCGCCTTCATACGCCAGCACCTCAGGAAACAGCGCCTCATCCACAGGAGGCTTGTATTGCCTTCCCAGATCAAACGCGCTCTCATTCACGTTCCACTGCACGGTGTGGCCAAACAGGTGGCCCAGCAGAAACAAGCGCTGCTCCGGCGTGATGGCGTAGTCCACATCAATCTCCGCGCCGTCAAGGTCGCCAGTGAGCGGATCAGGAATGTCCCGCGTGACCACGGGAATACCCCAGTCGCGCTCCAGATGCTCCTGCACACGCGCCGCGTATTCCGCAAAAGGAATCATGGAACAGATTGTAAATGGAGCCGCAATTGCCTCTGTCTGGGCTCGTCTTTGCTGTGAGTTGAGGTTCCGCCACAAAGCTATCGATCCCGACTGAGCGACAGGCAACGACCCCGGAGATTCGGAAGTAAGCAGAGAAGCTTAATTCCAAAGACGCCACCCTATAGATTTCCCGCATCTACTCTGGATCTCTATAGACTGCAAAGAACGTCACCCGTCATCTTGCCACTCGGAGAGAGTTCCCCAAATGGAGAAACTGAAGAACCTGTTACGCCCGAGTCTTGTCGTCTTTACTTTTGCTACATGCGGCGCGGTTGCCGGATGCGGCGGCCATGCCACATCGACGCAGAGCGCTGCAGCGGCGCCTTCGCCCTCGCCGGGACCATCTCCTTCTCCCGGTACCGCCAACCCCAGCGCGAAAACCATTCCTGACATACAGAAGATAGGCGGTTGGCAATCCTGCTTTGGCTCATGCACCGGAACGCCGGCAGCGGTTTTTTCCATGGCTCAGGGCGTTGCCGCGCCGTCTCTAAGCGGATCTTCTGCCAGGTTCACGTTGCTGGCCGGAACAAAACCGTTTGGCGGCGCGCTGTGGTTCAAGGCGCTGGGCGCGCATAACAGCGCAACTCATTTTATTTATGACCTGAACTTTTACGTGGATAACCCAGCTGCCGCGCAAGCGCTGGAGTTCAACGTGACCCAGAGCGCCAACGGCGGACGCTATAACTTTTCCACGCAGTGCGATCTTGCCGGCGCTCATACCTGGCGCGTCTGGGACCCGGTGGGGTTCAAGTGGGTGGGATCTGCGGCCACATGCGCTGAACCAGCAGCTAAAACCTGGGTGCATCTGGTTTGGGAGTTTGAACGCCAGCCCGGCGGAAGTGTGATATTTACCGCGGTCACGATGAATGGCGTTCGGCAAACGGTAAACCTGAGCATGCCACATACAGCCGATTCCAACAGCGGCGTTGATGTTGCGTACCAATCCGACGCGAACCTGATCGGGACGCCGTATTCTGTCTGGCTGGATAAAGTGAGTTTGACGTACTGGTAAAAAGCGGAAAAGCTTACCACTGATCAACACTGATAACACTGATCAGGAAGGAGAGATCGGGTGATCTGGTGATCGGGCGATCGGGCTCTACCGCGGATTGGCGCGGATGAACGCGGATTTAAAACCTACCACTAGGGGAACAGAGCCACTGAGAAATACTTCACTGGTGTGTTCACTTCCTCGCAAAATACCAAAGGAGCGGAGTAGCTCCTTTTATGTAATCCGAAAGTTAAGACCCAACAAAATTCCCGCATCTACTCTGGACCTCACCACGGATGACACTGATCGGAAAAAGGATCAGGAGGTACTGGACAGCTAGCACGCAGCCCGGGCCGCAGCAAGGCCACGCATCAGGGCCTTGAAGCGAGGGTGATTTTTGATCGATAAGAAATCGGGGTCATGCTCCATCCACTCTTTGTGGCCAAAGCCCTTGTCGAATGCTTTTTCAAGGGAGTCGAGCGCTTTTTCTTGTTCATTGAGAAGCGCGTAGTTACACGCGACGTTGTAAAGCACTGACGGTTCCTCAGGGTCCATGGACAAGGCGCGGTCTGACCATTCCAGCGCCTGCACATCTTCGCCGAGTCCCAACAAAGAGTGGGATTTCATGTAGACGGCGCGCACGTCGTCAGGGTTCAGTTGAAGATGGTTCTCAATTTTCTTCAGACTTCGCTGAAATGCCTGGTGGGCTTCGGCTTGACGATTGAGCGCGCGGAAGCACAAGCCGCGAAGTGAAAGCGCCTGAAAGTCCGCCGGGCTGGCCTGACTCGCCTTGAGGAACAGCTCAGCAGCTTTTTCAAACTGTCCCTGCGCAAAACACGACCGGCCGTAATAGTAATAGGCTTCGAACAACTCCGTACACAATCCAAGCGCGGTTTCAAATTCATCGCGCGCGGCTTCATGATCCTTGCTCAAGAACAGAGCCAGGCCGAGCGACGCATGCGTTACCGGAGATTCGGGGTCCAGTTCCACAGCGCGGCGGCTGGCTGAGAGGGCTTCACGCAAGTTGTCTTCCGAGGCGGCGAACCACATATAAAGGAATGAAGAGCAATCTGCCACGCCGGCATAAGCGCGTGCGTAGTTTGGGTCAATGACGATGGCGCGCGCAAACATCTGCCGGGCAAACTCCAGGCTCGGACAGCGCAACTGATACAGGAACTGGCGGCCGCGAAGATAGTAGTCATACGCCTGGATATTGCTGGTGGGTACTTTCTCAATTTCGTGCTTCTCTTTTTCCGTGAGCACAACGCGCAAAGCCAAGGCAATGCTCTGAGCGATTTCATCCTGGATGGCAAAAACATCTTCCATGCGGCGGTCATAGCGTTCAGCCCACACGGAGTGGCCGCTGGCAGTGTCTGCAAGCCGCGCAGTAATGCGCAGGCGATCTCCGGCGCGACGAATGCTGCCTTCCATAACAAAATCTGCGCATAGCTGTTCGCCAACCTGGGTGATGGGCACCGGCTTATCGCGGAAAGCCAGCATTGAAGTGCGAGGAACCAGGCGAAGCTCCCTGATTTTTTCCAGCTCAGTGATCACATCTTCAGTCATGCCGTCGCGAAAATATTCGTCTTCGCAGTCACCACTCAGGTTCTCAAAGTAGAGCACGGCGACGGACTTTCTTCGGGGCGGCGCGGCGGCAACGGCGGGGGTTCATGAGTCATCACTAACGTTGGTCCGGCGGCAGAAACCTGCTCGACCTGCGCAGCAAAGCGATAGCCCACGCGCGGGACCGTTTCTATATAGGAGAGGCCGTCGGGGCAATCACCCAGGGCCTTGCGCAGCATGGAAATGTTTTTGTTGAGATTGTTCTCTTCCACAATGGTGCCGGGCCATAGCTGGCGCAGCAGATCGTCCTTGGTGAGCAGGCGACCGGCGCGCTCCACAAGTATGCAAAGAGTCTCAAAAGCCTTGAGCTGCAGCGGGACTTCAACGCCATTGCGCAGCAGGCGATACTCCGCTCCATCGAGTTCAAACGGGCCGAAACGATACACGGCAATTCTCGGCATATGTTGCTCCTAAATAAATCACAAATAAGCAATCGTGCAGGAAGGACTCCCGGAACCCTGGTGATGCCTAATGCAGAAGTGGCGTTTGCAATCTATGTAGCCAACGATTCGCGGCAGCCACCAAACGATTCAAAAAATTCAACTAGCAGGAGACAAAGCCGTGATGAATTACCTTCCGAACCGGGAAGTCCGGGACACAAACACTTCCGCTGTGTATGCCATCTACAGCATTTTGCGGCGCCAGCCATGGAAAGCCATGGCAATTACAACGTGGGACCACATGAAACGCTTTTTGCATCTGGCCCTGATTGCAACCTCACTGGGAGCATTGTTGCCGACTCTGGCGCAGGCCCGCTCTTATGACGTGGTTTCCTCCGACGTGCCGTTCGCGTTTCAGATCGGCGAGCGGACGTTCAAGCCGGGACGCTATGACTTCATCATGGCCAGTCCGGGAGTTGTGGCAATGCGAGATTCCCGCGGCCACATTGTGTTTAACATTGCAACCCGGCCCAAGACAACAGGCGGGCTGGCAAGAAACATCAAGCTGGTGTTCAACACCCATTCGAAGACTGCCCAGCTCATCCAGATATGGGCGGCGAGAGGCGAGCCGGGCATGGATGTTCTGGGAGAAGAGATGACCGCGCGTCCGGCGCAATCTACGGTCCCTGTAAATGCATTGCAGCCGGGCTTTGAATTTCTGACGGGACGGCCGGCAGCTCCGGGATTAAAGCACTAAAGCTTTTTGAAGATCGAGGACCGAACGCAAGAGTCCCTCGATCTCAAAAGAACGTCGATCTGAAAGAACGGTGATTTGAAGAGGCTCGACTTGAAGAGCCTCGATTTGAAGAACTTCGATTTGAAGATCGGCACGAATAGAAAGATGAAAGACGAACCCAGGGAAACAAACCAATAACGTCCTACAACATAATAAAAGGAGAAACAATTGAACGACAATCGCACAAGAAAGACCTGGTCCGACAAAGCCGCGCGGAAGATCGCCGGCGCACTGATAGCAACCATGGCGCTGGCGCTTTCCGGCGTTGCCACTGCACAGGAGAAATAAGATCACCTTCAACCTCACGCCGAATCCAGATACTATTGGCTGCCTCCGGGCCAATTCTTATGAGGAGCCACGAGCGCGCGCAACCGTGATCCGCGGCAAATTGAATGACACGCTGATTCTTGACCTGGACGGCATCCGTCCGGAGCTGGCTTTTGACCTGTTCACCGTGCAGCGCAGCCCGCTGCTGGCCGACGGCACAAAAGACCCGGCGTTTACCAACGTGTTCAACGGCAGCTTTGGGCTGGCGTGGTACCAGTCCGATATTCAGGTCCAGCACAGTGGCAACGGCCACGTCCGCATCCAGACAATTCTGTTGGATCAGATCTTTGGCTTTGATCCCGATGTGCGGCTGGCGCCGACGAATACGTTCCACGTCGGCTTCTGGTTCAACGATCCTAATGCGGCGAAGGACTGCGGCTTTGATCCGACGAAGCCCAAGCCGTTCAACGGCGAACATAAATCCGGCCCCGTAGCCATGATCAGCTTGCCCGATGCCAAAACCGGTCTGGGACCTCTATGCACCAATCCGGACTTCTCGACAGACCCTATTAGTTGCAAGCCGTAAATCGAGGACGGCGAGCGATGCAGACCCGGGACGGAAGAGTCCCGGGTTTTGCGTTTTTGGGATGGTCACGAGAAAAACCTACCACGGAGGCACGGAGACACGGAGAAAACCAAAAACTTACCACTGATTTACACGAATGACACTGATCAGCGCGGGAAAACCAAAGGCAAACCTTACCGCGGATCGGCGCGGATGAACGCGGATGGATTTATTTTATTCGCGCTTCGCGTTGCTGCGCGCGAGCACTCCACCCCACCACGCGACCCGCGCGTGTCGCCAGCCTGCGGCGCAAGGAAGGGTCGTTATTTTGCGTCTTTACGGCACGAGTAAACTCGTGCCCTGACACTTGTATGGTGAATGGATGTGGTGTGGAGGTGCAGGGCGGAGGTAGGGTGCGCCGCCGGTATCGAACCCACCCTTCGCAAACAACGCGATAAGAATGGAGCACGGTTGTCCGAATATGTTGGTTGATGGGGAGCAATAAATTACCTTAGGCCTGCCGCTAAAGCTGGCAGGTCAACTTAGTTCCAACCCCAGACGGTACGAAACGGAATCGGATGTGAGTATTTGCATAAGCGTTTGAGCCTTGAAACTGCACCGATATTGTGTGACCGGCAAGACTGCCGTTGAATGTAGTTGTGCTACAACTCGTGCAGGAGACGCTCGTCTCTGAACCATTATATGCATCTGTGAGGACTAACTGGCTACTAGTGTTGTCCCAGACTGAGATATAGACTTTATCCCAACCCGCGTCATGATTGGGATCCTCGAAGTCCATCAAATAGGTTAGCTGAAAGTGTGTCCTTTGATCGTTCGCTGGAATTAAATGACTGCGACAGTCCAGCGGAGAAGGTCACAGGGAATTCGAAAGCATTCGATGTGGAGCCACAGTCGGTCGTATTTGCCACGAAACTTACGTTCTGTTCGTTCCAGCAAGTGTCGTTTGAGGGCGTGCCATTAGAAATGAAATCGAACGACGTGCCAGCGCCACCTATACCACCGGCGGCACCCGCAGGCACACAGGTTTGACTGAAAAGCATTGGGCACGATCACGAAGAATAGAATCATGCCTATCGAAATGACTAGAGTGTTTTTCATGATTCTTCTGGAATGCCAGGTTTTGAGTTTAGCTGGTAGGAACGGAAATTTGACCTGAATAAGATCATCTTTCACGTGGATAGCCAGGAGCACTAAGATAAGGATTCTTCATAACTACTTTCCGCCTGAATATTGTGAATGATCAATGCAATGCCCGAAGTATAAGTTCATCTTCCGAGCACAATACAACATAAAACAAAAAATAATAGCTTTTAGGTTCATTGTGGGAATCGGTCTTTAGATCTTTAGTACTAAGTGCATTGACCGTTTTGGATGCCGTCACGGTTTGTGTTGCGAGAAGGCCTTGCCATTCGCAGAATTTATAACATTGATGACGGCATGAGTCTATTCGCGCTTCGCGTTGCTGCGCGCGGGCCTGCGGCGCAAGGAAAGATCGTTATTTTGCGTCTTTGCGGCAGAGTAAACTCGTGCCCTGACACTTGTATGGTGGGTGGATGCGGAATGGCGATGCAGACGGGTGCGGGGCGCAGGTATTGTCACGGAGAACATCAAGAATAGGAAATCGGGGCGGCGGATGATCGACAGCTCAAAGGTTACCGCGGATCCTGTCACGGATGAACGCGAATAGCCCGGTGCTTTTCGCGGTTGATATCGAATGATTGACAGAAAGTTGCCCCGGGCGACACAAGTTGTCAGGGCATGACTTGAGCGTTTTGCCCGAGCGCATGCAAGGGCTGCGAAGTCGTGCCGAAAAAGAGCCTTTAAAGAATGGCCTTTAGGCCCTGTTGGCCTTTTTCTTTGCGGAAATAAGCAGAACCATACGGATAGTTTTCGGGCTTGTCGGCGAGGCCGGCTTTGACGGGGTTATCGTCAATGTATTTACGGTGCCGCAGAAAGCTTTCGCGGTCCCAGACGCGCTCGTCGGAAAAGCCCGGCTGCCAGATTTCAAACCGGCAGCCCAATTCCTTTTTTGCGCGATAAGAGAAATTTCCTTTCACGAGCCCGACCGCCTTTTCAATCGTCTTGCGGCCATCGAGAGTGAGCTGCAAATGGAAATGGTTGGGCATCACGACGAAGTCATGCAGCCTGAATTTCTTGGCGGTGACATAGGTTCGCAGAACGTCGATAAAGAGATTGGCCATGCGTTCGGTTTGCAGGAGTGATCCGCCGACATTGGTTTTCGAGGTCACGAAGAAAGTGCGTGGACCGTTCTGGATGTCGTCTCGGTTTGTGTTGCGAGAAGGCCTTGCCATGCGCAGGGGTTAAAACCCCAGAATTTATAACATCGATGACGGCATGAGTAAACTCATGCCCTGACACTTGTATGGCAGGTGGATGCGGTGTGGCGGTGCAGGCAGATGTGGGGTGCGCAGGTATTGTTAGAGAAAACATCAAGAAAGCGGAAATAGGGACGTTGGGTGATCGGGTTGAACGGAAAACTTGGTTTATGCGCGCTCCGCTTCGCTGCGCGCGAGCCTGCGGCGCAAGGAGAGGTCGCCATTTTGCGTCTTACGGCACGGCTAAAGCCGTGCCCTGACACTTGTATGGTCGATGGATGCAGTGTGGTGGTGCAGGCGGATGTGGGGGGTGCTGGTGCGCGACGGATGGGAAACCACGGCTTCGTGACGATCGGAAAAGCGGGGCCACTCTGCCTTTACCGCAACGACCGCAGGCATACCCCTGTTTACGTGACGCTCGTGGATGCCGAGCGCGATGAAGACAGATTTGTGAGCTAGGATCTGCTTACCACTATTCCGCGTATCTTGACAAACCTACAGTGGACGTTGCTAAAGTTGATTTTCTCTTTTTTGGTCCGCTCGCTGTTTCTCTTCGAGCTTTTCAGTCGGTATTGGATTCATCAGGGCTTGCATGACCGCCTTCCACTGATCGGATGTGGCTTCTATACTCAGATCGTGTCCGAAATAAATGCTCCGCAAAGCTTTTGACACTTTCAACAAATTCTTGGTCGGTAACAGTTAAATCAACGTACCCTAGCAGAAGGGGCGTTACAAACGCCGTAAACTGCTTAAATGCTTTTTCTGATTCTGCTAATCTGCCAAATATCTGCCTGCCCAATACCAAGGTCCGCGTCGTGAAGCGTAACTATTTTCCCGCGTCCGCCCACAGTGTTCAGCACGGATTTTGCAACGTTCAATAGTTGAACGGCCAGCAGAATCCCACGCTGCACGCTCATATATTTGCCATAGAGGTTCTGCACCTCGTATTGAACGACTCGCCCTGATCCGATAATCGCATACTCAGGCACGAACGTGACCGCCGTTGCAGTTGAGTGGTAGAGAAATGGATAACTGTTGCTTTCTCAGTTTACCGGCAATTGCCAGCAACTCAACAATTGCGTCCTCTTGGTTCGCGACGGGATAAAGCGACTATCAGGAACGTGGTTCGTAATGGTATCGTAACGTAGCGTGTCTGTGCAGTTCAATGCCTCAGCGATCGAGGTTTGAGATGCTTCCAGACGGCCGACCTTCAGCTTTCACTTCGGCGTAACAATTGCTCCCAAAAGCGTCATTATCGCATAACGTTTACGATCTTGGGCCTAGTAACCTGGAACTGCCCCCCAGCAGAACGCTACTTCTGTGGGCTAAGGCAAGGTGCAATTCTGGAGGAGAACCTTTTCACCGGCAAACATGTACCCACCACGGCAAGGATTCTTGTGAGTTCTGCAGAGCATTCTGAAGGAACAATTCGGTCTTGTACTAAACAAGATCCAGCAGCCCCGCATTTTTCCATGGCTTAGAGCTATGCACGCCTTCCGTTTTCAGCAGCTTAGAAATGTGAACAGTCACCCACGGAAAGGCAGGCGTGTAACGCCCACCTCGATCGAGCGACCAATGCGAAGTAACTCTGCCTCGGGATGGGGTGTCGCAGACGGAAGGTATATTTTGATTCACCGCGCGAGCACATTTTCCTATTGACTCTTCGTCCTGTGTTTGCTATATTTCCCTCTGGTTTCGTTCGCTCGCGGCGCGGACGGGACCGTTGGCCAGTTTAGAGATCAGAGGGGAACTGGCCTGGTGTAAAAATTCAGGAAAGTGAGAACCCTCAGTCATGAGATCCCTAAGCCGCAACTCCGCCCTCAGTCATCCATCATCCAGAAACAGCCTCAATACGACATAGCTTTTAAGCAGCTAGCAATTGGCAATTAGCAATTAGCCGGAAAAACCAAGAAAACCGGCTATTGGCTTTTGGCCCTTGGTATTTGGCTCAAAGGCAAGAAAATGCAAACCACAAGAATTCTGACCGTTTTTGAAGGAGGAAGAGCTGTGTCTGGAGACGAAGTGATCGCCATTATCCAGCAGTGCGCCAAAGAGATTGGCCACGTGCCGAGCCTTTTGGAATTGCTGAAAATAACCCCTGTCCGCCGACATGCGATACGGAAGAACTTTGTTTCATACAGAGAGGCCCTGGCGCAAAGCGGCCTGGAACGGCGAGGAACGTACAGGCTGGACCTGGGCAGCCTGTTTACAGACTGGGCCGGTGTGGTACGCGAACTGAAAAAAGTCCCAACCCTGGGGGAGTTCGAAATTCATGCCAAGTACAGCTGCCGTCCTCTGTTGCGGCATTATGGAGGCTGGGGCCATGTGCCGGCGGGCATGCTGGAATACGCCAGAGAGGAAGGATTGGAAGCCGCCTGGAAGGATGTGCTGGATGTGGTGGCGGAGCATGTGCAAAACGCTCCGGGACAGCCCGGTAATACGAGCAGGACAACCGGCAGGTTTACGAGGCGGAAGCGCGCGACTGACGGGCCAGTGTATGGGCCTCCAATGATGACGGCCGGACCACTGGTTTATGCCCCGACGAATGAAGCCGGAGTAATGGTGCTGTTTGGAGCGGTGGCGCGCGAACAGGGCTTTGCCATTACGCGGGTGCAGGCGGCCTTTCCGGACTGCGAAGCGATGCACGAAATTGAGCCCGAGCGATGGGTGCCGAAAAAGATGGAGCTTGAATGGGAAAGCAGGAATTTTCTGATGCATGGGCATCCGGTGGATGGATGCGACATGATTGTTTGCTGGCGACATAACTGGCCGGAGTGTCCGCTGGAGGTGCTGGAACTGAGCACGATGACGTGGCACGCGCCAAAAGCTTGAACCACAAAGGACACGAAGAAACAAAAACTTACCGCTGATTAACACGGATGACACTGATCAGGAAAGAACAAGACCTTGGAAACATCGAGGAACGGAGAAAGCGGAAGAACCAGATCACCGCGGATCGCGGAGACGCGGAGAAAGCCAGGACATCGGAAAAAACAAAACCTTACCGCTGATGAACGCTGATAAACGCGGATCAGGAAAGGCAAGAAGATTAGGGAAATCAGGGAATCGGAAGAGCAAATGTCGGGGAAGAAACCGCGTTGGTCGCCAAATGAGCAGCTTGCATCGAAATAAAGAAGAAGCAGGCATGAGGAAAACAGACGGAGGTCTAAAAGCAGGAACATGTCTCGTTACCCCATAGTCCTAAAGGACTACGGAATTGTGGCCTATTTCGCGCGAGGATTCCGTTATAATGAGCAGGCTCTGGTGTACTCTGGACTTTTGGCCTGCAACGCTGCTTTGGCTAGCGAAAATGCGGCTTTTACTGCGGCTTACGGGCTAAAGGACAGACCCCAATGAAGTATTTTCTGCGTGCGTTCACGCCTACGAAGAACCGCCGGCTCAATGAGCTGATCGGGTTCCTGCTGTTTGTCTCCGCGACACTCCTTTTTCTGGCGCTGGCCAGTTACTCGCCGCTGGACCCCTCACTGAATACCGCCGGATCGTTGAGCTCCAGGGTCCGCGCACAACTGGATTGGCCTGTTTGGCGCCATGCTGAGCGATCTGCTGTTGCAGTCGATTGGCATTTTTGTGTTTGCCGCCCCGGTGATGATTGGCCTAATGGGCGCGCGCTGGTTTAAGTCCAGGCCGGTGGCTTCCCCGGGGGCGAAGGCGCTGGGCGCGGCGATTTTGCTGATCTTTACTCCGGCGCTGCTGGCGCTGCTGCCGTGGCACCTGCGCTGGATGCATGCCGTGGCCATTGAAGGCCTGCTGGGCCGCATTGTGGGCGACGTGCTGCTCCACTATTTCAATACCGTGGGCGCGTACATTGTGTGCGGAGCGGTGGTGGCGGTGGCCATGTATCTATCTACCGCGTTCTCATTTGTGAACATGCAGATCTGGCTGAACACGCGCTTTGCCTTTGCTTATGCGCTGTGGCAGCGCTGGCAGGATTGGCGGATTGCGCGAGCGAAAGCCGTGGCGCAGAAGAAAGCGCAGAACGAAGCGGCGAAAGCGGCGGAGCTACGCAATGCGAATGAGCGCGGAGTGATAGTGGCTCCGGCACAGCTGGCGCGTAGACGCGCACAGCAAGAAGCTGCTCAGCCGGTGAAGACTGGCATTGAGCGGACGTTTGAAGATGAAGAGCCTTTAGCGGCTGATGCTGCGATGCAGGCAGCTTTTGCACAGGCAATGGACTCTGCATGCCGCTGGCGGTGGATCGGCGGCGAATGGCGTGGGCGCGGGTGCGACGAGCGCGGCTGGAGCTTCAGGTGGGGCTTCGAATGATGCAGAGCCTGCGATTAATGCTCGGGCCGATCAGGCTACGGGTCGCAAGACCGTGCTGCCGAAGATTGCTGCTGGAGGCTACAAGCTGCCGCCGAGTTCACTTTTACATCGGGGCGAAGATCAGCAGGCGATTAATGAAGCGGAAGTAAAAGCGCTGGCCGAAGTCCTGACGGACAAATGCGCGGAATTTTCAGTAGGCGGCGCGGTAACGCAGATCAATCCTGGCCCGGTGGTAACGACATACGAATTCAAGCCCGATGCAGGCGTGAAATATAGCCGCATCACTTCGCTGTCCGACGATCTCTGCCTGGCGCTGCGCGCGGAAAGCATTTTGATTGAGCGCATGCCGGGGAAATCGACGGTGGGGATACAGGTGCCGAACCACAATCGCGAGACGATCTGGCTGCGCGAAGTGGTGGAGTCACAGGAATTTCTGGGGACGAAAGTCGAAGCTGACGCTGGCGATGGGCAAGGACATCAATGGCCGCATTATCACCGCGGATTTGGCGACGATGCCGCATCTGCTGATCGCGGGATCGACCGGCTCGGGCAAGAGCGTGGCGATCAACGCGATGATTATGTCGATTTTGTATAAGTCGACGCCGGAGCAGGTGAGGCTGATACTCGTCGACCCGAAGCGGCTGGAGCTGGGAATTTATGAAGGCGTGCCGCATTTGTACGTCCCGATCATCACCGAGCCCAAGCTGGCGGCCAACGCGTTGCGCAATGCCGTCCGCGAGATGGAACGCCGGCTGAAAGTGCTGGCGGCCAAAGGCGTCCGCAATCTGGAGCAGTACAACAAACTGTTTGAAAGCGATACGCCCAGCCTGTTTGAAGATGAGAGCTGACGAGAAGCCGCTGCCGCAAATTGTGATTATTATCGACGAGTTGGCTGATCTCATGATGTTGGATCAGTCCAACGTCGAGGAATCGATTACGCGTTTGGCGCAAATGGCCCGGGCCGTCGGGATTCATTTGGTGCTGGCGACGCAAAGGCCGTCAGTGGACGTGATTACTGGCTTGATCAAGGCGAATTTTCCGTCGCGCATTTCGTTCCGCGTGGCGACGAAGATTGATTCGCGCACCATTCTTGACGCCAACGGCGCGGAATCGCTGCTGGGCAAAGGCGACATGCTGTATCTGCCGTCGGGATCGGCGAGGGTGCACAGGCTGCACGCGCCGTATACGTCAGAAAAAGAGACGCATGCCGTGGTGGAGTTCTGGCGCGCGCAGGCACAAGCGCAGTACGAGCAGAAATTCCTTGAGGTCCCGAAAGAAGAACGCGAAGGCGTTGCTGGAGCGGCCGACGCTGGCGCTTCTGGCGACGATGGCGAAGGCGAGCACGACGAGCTTTATCATGACGCTGTGCGCCTGGTGATTGAGTTTGGCAAAGCGTCCACTTCCCTGCTGCAACGCCGGCTGCGTATTGGCTATGGCCGCGCCGCACATTTGATTGACCTTATGCAAAACGACGGAATTGTGGGAGCGGCAGATGGACCAAAGCCTCGCGAAGTCTTGAAGAAACCAGACTGGCTAAGCGAAGTTGAAGAGGCGCTGCGGTAACTTGCAATCCCGCAGTACGGATAAGGGAGCGCTGTAGCTCACGAAGAATCACCGGGCCGCTACCTCGCCGCAGATATTTTATTGATCCGCTGAACTCCACAGCCACACGCAAGAGTGCCTGTACCACATCACTGAGCGAGATTCACCGCTGAAATCGCGGCTTTGCGCCATTCTTGACCAGGCAAAACTCCCCCTCCATCGCTCGGGATAAGAACACCATTCCCGCCGTACATCGCCCCTTTGTACCTTTCCGCCCCTATCCAACGTAATGCTCCGACGGTTCCAAACAGTGGAACAATATTGCCAATCTGGTTCAAGGGAGGTACGGGTCTGAGGTAGCAAGGAGTAGTTGTATGGCAGTTGAATATAAAGAGCGCCGCAGGTTTCCGCGCTTTGTGTGCGACACCGGCGTGCGTGTTCATCCTGAAATCGGCCAGGCGGGCTACTGGGGCACGGTGGGGGACATCTCGCTGGGCGGCTGTTACATATTTACCTTCTCACCACTACCAGCGGGCCAGGTAGTCACGCTTGACATCAAGGCCGACGAGAAAGAAATCCATGTTGCCGGAAAGACGGTCAGTTCGCATCCCGGCGTGGGCATGGGAGTGGCGTTTAAAGGATTCACGGCAGAAGATTCTGAAGAGCGGCTGAAAGGCTATGTTCAGAATCTAGCCAGCCAGCCGAAGAAAGAAACACTGGCAGTTTTTCACTAAGCCGCGACTGCGGTCTTGATTGACCGCAAGGCAATCGCGCCCAAGATCAGTACTGCGGCCACAATCGCAATCCACAAGACCGCCGGGTGCCTCTCTGTCCACGGACGTTCATCCGGCCTCCCCGTATATGCCGCATTCGCCTCCTCCGCTCCAAGCTGCGCCGCAGCAGCGTCTTTCGCCAGCAAAAACAGCTTGGCATAGTCATATACAGGCGGATCCAGTTTTTCGTCGCCATAGTAAAGCTTCAGCTGCGCGGACGCGGGCGCGTCAAAGTAGAGCCGATGCTCCAGTTGCTGAAGCCGTGCGCTCTTTATTTTCAGCGGCGGATCGTCGCCATTATCGATGATGACTTTGATCGTCTTGCGTCCCACCGCGGAAAAGTTCACATCGTAATCGTCTGAATCAATCTTCTGCCCAGACCGCACCATGTGGACGCGATCAATCTCTCCTGATCCAACATAGTCATCTTTATGATCGTTACCTGCACTGAGCGGCGGAAGTTGGGCTGGGCCGGGATCGATCTCCAGGGTTACACGGTCCAGAGGAACTTTTTCCGGAACAGCAAACGTCAGCACTGTGGCTTTGCCGCTCCCGCGCGATGAATCATTCCGCGCGGCGCTCATTGGCATTTCTGCCACGGTTGGCGCTCCGCCCACATCGCGCCATACTGCTTTCTGCTCCTGGAGAAACTCTGCGCTTGCGCCAAGAATCTCGTCAGGTTTCACGGGCCCATCGATCGTAACCCGCAGATACCTGTAAACGGAAAGCGGCAGCCGTAGCACGCTGTTTCCGCCCAGATTTTCTTTCGATAGATCGTAAAGAATCGATTCACCCAGCCACGCCCAATGCTCGCCGTGCAGATCGTTCTGGCCTTCCACGCGGGCGTGCGCCACAAAGTTTTTTGCCGCCAACCTCAGATCAATGTGGTCATACTCCGCCACGCCGGTCATGTCGATCATGAACTGCGTCTTGCCGCCAATGCGCGACTGTTGCAGCACGTTCACGTCTTTGCTGGCATTTTCCTGGCTGCCGCGTTCCACCATCAGCGCATACGGCACTTCCTGCTGGCCGCTGTAAAGGCGCAGGTCGCCCAGATCAGGCCTCGCATTCTTCCATATCTGCTCATCCACAGCCACAAATCGCTGGCCACTCGGCTGCGCCTGTACCGGTTTTTGATACTTGAAATAAGAAATGGAAGGACCGGCAACAATCACCGCTGCCAGCAATACCATACTCAGTCTCATCGCTGGGTTCACGCTGGCATTCATGCTGAAGTCTCCTCCGCGCTGCTTTTTCGCGGTGACAACTTGAACCAATCGCGATGGTAAGCGTACGAGACGGCCATCAGCATTACTCCCAGCGCAATGAAGCTCAGGATGCGGTAAATCTGCTGCAGCTCGCGCGAGTCATAAAGAAAAACTTTGGCAATGGTGACAGCCAGCAATACCATGGCCTGCCAGCGAATGAACGCCGAGCGTTTCCAGAAACCCGCAATCATCAACGCCGCGCCGTAAACAATCCATATGGCGGAGAAGCTGAAGTCGCGCGCGATTTCCAGCTGCCGGACGGCATCATGCATGCCGCGATGCTGGTACGTCCCGGTAATCTGGCGGTTAAAGTAATCATTGGCTTCGCTGGTCAGCGCCACCAGGGCCAGCACGTTCAGCGCAATGCCGGCCAGCCTCACAAATGGCATTTCTCGTTCTGAAGCAAAGCGTTCTCCGGCCGCTACGATGCCCGCCATGATGGCAATCGCAACCATGAACGTGGCAAAGCGCGCGTTAAAGATCAGAGTCTCAGTGTGAAAGTTATCGAAGAACAGCAGCCTGCAAACCCCCAGCGCCAGGGTGCATCCGGCAAAAATGCGCAGAAAGTGCGCTTCCGACTTCACTGCTACAAACAGCAGTACGGCCGATTCAATCAGCCAGCCAATCGTGATCCAGTGCGCGTCCAGCTTGAGCGGAATGGCAGTCGTGATAAAGGCGATTGCCACCGCCACGTGGAGGAGGTTGACCGTCTTCACCACGTCTGGATCGCTGCCGACGCGCCGCTTAAACTGGCTGCTCAGCAGCAAATACACGGCAGCAAGCGTCAGCGCATACCAGGTGAGGGTGACGGTCTCACGGTCATACATGACAAATAGCGCAAGAAAATAAGCAGCGCCATTCACCAACGGCAGCAGCATAAGCGTAATGGACATGCCGCGATGCCAGCGTGAATGCGTAAGTGGCGTAAGCAGCGGCACCAGCGCAAAGACGGCAAAGAATGCTGAGGCAAATAAAACCGTAACCGTGCGCTCAGACGAGTCATAGTATTGCGCCCACCAGCCGACATACATGATCGCAGTTCCCAGCATGGCGCCCCACACAATGCGCCGCCACGGCTTGAACGCCACCATCGCCAGGATTGCCACGTCCAGCAGCAGCACATAAGAGAACAGAATGATCTCGTGATTTTCTCCCGTGGAAACCAGCGCGGGCGTGCTGAAGCCGCCAATCATCGCGTAAACAGCCAGGATCTCCGCATCCTGCGTGAGCGCCAGCGTGATGGTGGAAGCGGTTACCAGAATCATGGCGACGAAAGCCACTGATGAGGGAACCAGATGGAAATATTGCGACGCTGCCCACAATGACAGATAAAGAATGCCGATGCCCACTGCTTTGAGCGAATAAGAAAATGCCGCGCTTCCCTTTCTGCGGAAGCTCTCACTCCATATCACCACTGCGATGCCGGCAATCAAGCCGATTGCTACGCGCCCACCCGGGCCAATCCATCCACTGTCAAACGCATACTTCAGGAAATAAGCGACGCCAATGAGAATGGCAACAATGCCAATGCGGTTCAGCCATAGCTTGCCGATGGTGCCTTCCAGGCTTTCCGACGAGCGCTGCGCTGCCTGGGCGAACTTTGGCGCTGCTACGTTGGGCCTCGGCGGAATATGAGGCATGGGCGGCGGAGGTGGCGTGGGCTGGCCCGCGCTCTGCGTCTTCGCGCGAAACTTTGATCCGCGCGGCTAGCGGGCGTGTGATTGGCGGCGGTGGCGGCGTGGGCACTGCCACTGTTCCTGCAGGTAATGGAGGTTCAATGCGCGCCGATTGTTCCAGCCGGTGAACTCGCGCAGTCAAGGACGCCACCTGCGCCCGAAGCGCCTCCAGTTCATCCTGTGGATTGGCCATGCGGGTAAGCTACCGCATCTGCCATCGCAACGCAAAGGATTTGTCGCTGGTGTACTAGTGTCACTACGCTGTGTATCGTTTATGCTTTACACCACTCGTATTGATCACCACTAAATGCAAGCCCAGGGGCTTTCGCTTGCGAAAGCAGACCACCTCAATTCCACTTCAATCCTTTAAGCTGGTCCAGGTTCACGTTTCCACCGCTGAGCACGGCCACCACTTTCGACCCCGAAGGCGCTTTGATGAGTCCATGCAACAGCGCTGCCACCGGCGCCGCGGCCGCTCCTTCCACCACCAGCTTGCAGCGTGACATGATCCAGATCATCGCATCAAAAATCTCTTTGTCGGGCAGCGTCACAATGTCATCCACAAAGCGCTGCACGATGGAGAAATTGTTTTCTCCCACGCGCTTTACCCGCAGCCCGTCAATAATGGATTCAATCGTGTCCAGCGTAACCACGTGTCCGGCTTCGATGCTCCGCTTCATGCCCGGCCCGTCTGACGATTCCACGCCGATGATCCTGATCTTCGGGTTCAGCTGCTTCAGCGCCATGGACACGCCGGAAATCAGCCCGCCGCCGCCAATCGGCACCACCGCCACATCAATCTGCGGAAAATCTTCATACACTTCCAGCCCCAGCGTTCCCTGTCCAGCAATCAGTTGCAGGTCGTCAAAAGGATGGATATACGTGAGCCCGCGCTCCTGCACCAGTTGTTTGGCTTTTTCGTTCGCCTCGTCCCAGATCAGCCCGTGCTGCACCACTTCCGCGCCGTATGCCCGCGTGGCGTCGACCTTGGATTGCGTCGCGTTCGTAGCCATCACTACCACGGCCTTTATTCCGTAAACGCCAGCGGCCAAAGCCACGCCCTGGGCATGGTTTCCCGCCGACGAGCAGATCACTCCGCGCTTCTTCTGCTCTTCCGTGAGATGGCTGAATTTATTCAGCGGCCCGCGAAGCTTGTACGATCCGCCCTTCTGGAATATCTCCGCCTTCAGCCGAACGTCAAAGCCGGTGTGTTCGCTCAGCAGCCGCGACGTGAGCAGCGGCGTGTGATAAGCAAACGATGAAACGATTTTTCTGGCGGCCTGAAACTCCTGCAGGGAAACTTCCGGGGCGGCTGAAACTTGTGGAGGCA
>CAVSYO010000019.1:0-25155 GCA_963732195.1 Terriglobia bacterium
GTACAATCCCTGCCATGCTATCCCGCAGATCGTTTTTCAAAACCGCTGGCCTTGGCGCTGCCGTGGCCGCCACCGCAAGCTTCCCTACTGAACTGCTGAGTTGGGCGGAGCCGCAGCGCACAGCCACGCCGGGCGGGCCTATCCTGCTCAACAGCAATGAGAATGCTTACGGGCCGTTTCCCAGCGTGCTGGCCATGAAGAACCCGTTTCAGGATGCCAACCGCTATCCTGACCGCGGCTATGACAAGCTGATCGAGCGCATTGCCGCCATGCACAACGTGAAATCTGATCAGGTAACGCTGGGCTGTGGATCGACTGAGATTCTTAAAGTCGCTGCTTCCGCGTTTACCGGGCCGGGCAAAGAAGCTGGTGATGGCCGCGCCCACGTTTGAGGCGATTGAGTTTTATGCCAAAGCCGCAAACGCTGAAGTCGTCAAAATTCCGCTGGCGGCTAGCTACTCCCATCAACTAGTTCAAATGGCCGAGGCCGTCGGGAAAGAAGGCGGCCTGATCTACATCTGCAACCCTAACAATCCCACGGCCAGCGTTACGCCGCGGCGCAGCCTGGAAATCTTTATCCGCAACCTGCCGCCGAATACTTATGTGCTGATGGACGAGGCGTATCACGACTTCGTCCCGGTGGCCGCGGACTACATCTCGTTCCTGGCGACTCCCATCGATCCGGACCGCGTGATTGTGGCGCGTACGTTCTCCAAGATCTACGGCATGGCCGGACTGCAGGCTAGGATATGCGGTTACGTCGGCCAAAAACAGCAAAGCCATGGCGGCCCACAAGCTTGAGGACAGCACCAATATCCTGGCCCTGCGCGCCGGCCTTACGTCTCTTGAGCATGACGATGAACACAAGACAGCCGTGATGCGGAATGGCTTTGACCGCGACGAATTTCAGCGCCAGGCAAAGTTGCGCAAGCTGCAGGTGATTCCCTCCTGGACAAATTTTGTGATGTTCAATACGCAGCGTCCCATCCGAACCGTGATCGATCATTTCAAGAAAGACAACATCCGGATTGGCCGCCCTTTCCCGCCCATGGATACGTACGCTCGCATCTCACTGGGCCAGCCAGATGAGATGAAAGCTTTTTGGCAATCCTGGGACAAGCTGGCAGCAGCGAAGTAAGTCGAGCATCACTGCTAGCCCGTGCGATCTGCAACGTCGCCGAACTGCTTACGGCAAGCTGAACAATCTTTGCCGTAGAGACGTAGCATTGCTGCGTCTCTCCCCTTTCAGGCAACGACTTTCCTGCAATTTCCCTCAAGCGGCTGCATTGATCCGAAATCTCTGGAAATCATCTGCTCGTTTCTCGGCAAGAGACAACTTCTGCAAGGCGCGCTCCATCTCTCTAAATGATTCCCCGAGGGAGAGAAACCATGCCGCTACTGGATCAAGCCGCCAAATGGACCACCAACAAAATGCCCAAGGTAATTACGCCGAAGGCCCACGCAATTATTGACTACGCTGTGGCAGCTTCGTTCTTTGGCATGGCCGCATTTTTCTGGCGACGGAATAAGCGCGCGGCGGTGAGCGCCCTGGTCTGCGGCGCGGCAGAGACCATCACCGCTCTCTGCACGGACTATCCCGGTGGCGTGGTAAAAGAGATTACTTATGAGACCCACGGCACCATCGATTTCGGCCTGAGCGGCATGGTCGCCAGCCTTCCTGACATGCTCCGCTTCGCCGACGAGCCTGAATCCCGCTTCTTCAGAATGCAGGGCCTTGGCCTGGCCACTGTGACCGGCCTAACCGACTTCACCGGCAGCGGCGAAGGCGAACAGTTGGAAGAGTTGGATAGACGGTCGGCGTGAGAAGCAGCTAGCAATTAGCAAATGGCAATATGGCAATTAGCTTCTCTTCTGAAATCCCGAAGCGAAGCGAGGGAACCCTATCGTAACAAGGAATCCAGAGGCCATAACGATCATTGACTCCTGACGGATCGATCGAACAAACTTTTTTAAAAGCAATTTTGGAATGCAAATACAAGCTCATTTCGTGGCGATAGTGATCCCTCGCTACGCTTCGGGATTTCAGAAAAAGGCTGAATGCTGATTCCCAATTGCTAATTGCCAGTTGCTATTTGCTTCTTTCTTCCTCCTTATCCACAACGCAGTGGGTTATACTCCGCAAAGAACATCATCTCCCGAGGTGTAGTGAGCCTATGTCATTGAAACTTGCTCGCGAAATGGAAACTGAGACGGAAACAAGAACCTTCAACGACGATTTTCCCGCGCTGGAAGAAAAAATCTATAAAGCCATTGAGCTGCTGAAGTCGGCGCGTGAAGGCAAAGCCGCCGCGGAGCGCGATGCCGGACGCCTGCGGGAGCAACTTGAAACGCGCGAAGAAGAGCTGGACGTGCTGCGCGGTGAGATGATTGCCCTGCGCAAAGAGCGTGAGGAAGTGCGCGGGCGCGTGGAGAAAATGCTCAAGCAGATTGACGCCCTGGTCGCCGAAGGCTGAAAGGTGTGATTTTTGGGAATAGGTGAGCGGCGAGGCTGGCGACATGCCGAGCCGATTGCCCAGGAGCAGCAAACTTTGAAAGGGTGAAATACTTTGAAGCGGTTTGGAGCGAAGCGACAAAAATGATCGTCCAGCACAACATGACCACCACGCAGTTTGAGCTGCATGGTTATGAAGTGGTGCAAACACTGGGCATGGTGCGCGGAATTATTGTCCGCTCACGTTCGATTTTCGGCACTATTGGCGCCAGTTTACAGACATTGGTCGGCGGCAACATCACGCTGCTGACCAATCTTTGCGAGAAGACGCGCCAGGAAGCACTGGATTTGATGCTTCAGCATGCCGGGCAGCTTGGCGCCAATGCCGTGGTCGGCGTCCGTTATGATGCCACCGAGATCATGCAGGGCGTCACGGAAGTTCTGGCCTACGGGACGGCGGTCGTGGTCCAGCCTAAGCGTGGTTAAGGCTGACGCCACTAAATTATTCGCTTGACCGGTCGTCAACTCGGACGATAATCAATCCAACAGAAGTTTTTTTCGAAGGAGAATGAGCTTGGTGACTCAACCGACAGCAGCGCCGCCCGTCCGAGTGGAAATTTACGATCAGGTTTATAACCTCCGCGGCGTGGATGCGGAGTACATCACCAAGCTGGCGGAGTTTGTTGACGGCAAGATGCGTAACGTGGCCGAGCAGACTTCCACCATCGATTCTCTACGTCTGGCCGTTTTGGCGGCGCTGAATATCGCCGATGAATACCACATTCTGAAAAAGAAATATGACCTGCTGGCGGGCGAGTTCAATCGCCGTGCAGGACAGCTGGCCGGCGCGCTGGACGAAGTGTTGCAGGATGAACGCCGCGCGGGTTAGATTTCAACAAAATTTTCTGCCGTCGATTCTATCTATGCTTTCAAGATGAGACGTAGCAATGCTACGTCTCTACGCCGTGACTCTTCTTCCCGCAAGCTGCTTCAGTAGTATCGGCCTTCCCACAACTGCGAATCTAAAATGTTAAAGAGGGCCATTCGGCCACTTGCCATCTACTCTGCTTTTCTTTAGCATCAGACCTGATAACCGGCCTGCAACGCAGGTGAGAACGGTAACCGTTCATGAACCAACATTCAATGAACAGGGGGCCTGACTCGTATAATAACGGCTCGGTGTGCGAGGTTCCGCCAGTACGGAAATGCCTAAAGAGCCGCGGCGGGTTCCCACCGTCTTAGGACGGGTTCAGAACGGCCCGGTCGCACGGCCAAGTGGGTCGGTTGTTCCTTCTTCTTTGTCGCTTCGCTCCAAACCGCCTAGAGTAGCGACCGCTTCAAATCTCTTCTGCTCCTGATGCTGGCGCTTCGGCGCGCAAGTCGGCCTCAGCGCATGAATTTCCCGCATTTTCGCTTGCTCCAAACCGCTACAGAATCCTACCTGGTGGCCTTCAGATTTACGTACCGGTTTTCTCCGCAAGTCTTCTGCCCGGAGTTGAATCGTATGTTGCCAGGAAGTTCGTCACCTAGCACTGGCGGGTTTCTTTCCCGGCTTTTTCAGGATTCTCAGCGTTTCCGCCCGATCAGCGCGGCTGGCCCGCTGCCGAAAATAATCTTCGGTACGCAGAGCGGAGATCTCTTCCGCATCACGCTGTCTCACGAATCAACTCCTGATCGAATCTCTACAATCCCTGCGTGCCAGACTTCTCCAGCAACAGACTCTCGCTGTGCCGCTCGGAGGCAAAGGCCGCAGTCTGGACCAATGGCTTGTCTCGCAGCTTCCTGACGTAAGCCGCGTGCGCATTCAGCAGCTCATCGAGCAGAAAAAGATCCTGATCAATGGAAAGTCGCCCAAGCCGTCTATGAAGCTGCGCGGCGGAGAAGAAATCGTCATCACCGGCGCAGGTTGAACTGCCGCCGCTAAAGGCATTTGCGGAAGATATTCCGCTCGACGTGGTTTACGAAGACGAGAGTATCGCAGTAATCAACAAGCCAGCGGGCATGAGCGTGCATGCCGGTTCAGGCAAGGGCGAGGCCGGCAATCGTGGGACCATGGTCAATGCCCTGCTTCATCGTTTTAACCAGCTCTCAGAGATTGGCGGGCGAGCTAAGGCCGGGGATCGTTCATCGCCTGGACAAGGAAACCAGCGGTCTGGTGCTGGTGGCCAAGTCTGATCTCGCTCACGAAAGCTGGCAGAGCAATTCGCACGTCGCGAGGTCAAGAAGACATACATTGCTCTGGTGCATGGCTGGCCAAAGATGACAAAAGGGACCATCAACGCCGCCATCAGCCGGGATGTGGTCCGTCGCGCGCGCATGACCACGCGCCGCGCCTCTCAGAGCAGGCCGGGGCGTGAGGCCGTCACGCACTGGCAGGTAACGAAAAAGATTGAAGGCACTTATGGCAAGTTTGCCCTGCTGGAGGTAAGGATCGAAACGGGACGAACGCACCAGATCCGAGTACATCTTTCGTCGATTGGCCATCCGGTGGCGGGAGACACTTTATATGGCGCGCCATCTCGCGTACCATCTCACGCACCCCAGCCGCAGAGTTACGGAGGTACAGCGCCAGAGGTTGCATCTCTGAAAAGGAACTTTCTGCATGCTTTCGCGATACAATTCCGGCATCCAATCAGTGATAGGCCGCTTTCGTTCCAGCAGCCGTTACCGGCTGAGCTAAGTGATTTTCTCCGTCGAATCGGGGATTGAGGATTGTTTGTCACAGACTATAATGTGCGAGAGAAGCCCTTTTATGTACCTTAAGAAGACATTTGCGCTGTTGTTCGCGCTCACTTTGGTTTGCTGCTCTGCTTTGGCGCAAACCACGCCGCCAGCCGCGCAGTCACCGGCCACGGGACAGGCCCCGTCGCCTACGGCGAATGCCGTTGCGCCCGGATCAACGACCTCGGCCTCCGGACGATACTCTGCCAGTGCAGACGTTTCACAGCCGCTCCGACGAAGTAAACGTGATCTTCACGGTCACGGACAAGCACAACAAGTTCATCAAAGACCTGAAAGAAAACCAGTTCAAATTCCTGGACAACAACAAGCCGCCCAAGCAGATCATGAACTTTTCTGCCGAAACTGACCTGCCCTTGCGCGTCGGGTTGTTGATTGACGCCAGCAATTCCATCCGCGACCGGTTCCTCTTTGAGCAGGATGCTGCCATTGAGTTTCTGCACCAGATTATTCGCCCCAAGACTGACAAAGCGTTTGTGCTGGCGTTTGATGAAGTTTGGGACCTGACGCAGGATTTCACCGGCGATCTGGACAAGCTGACCAAGGGCGTAAAAGTGATCCGTCCGGGCGGTGGCACCGCGCTTTGGGACGCTGTGTTTTATGCCTGCCGCGACAAGCTGATGAAGGAAAAGGAGACCGGCCCGGTGCGTCGCGCGATCATTCTGGTCTCTGACGGCGACGACAATCAGAGCCGCGTTCTGCGGCAGGAAGCCATTGAGATGGCGCAACGCGCCGGCGTGATCGTTTACACCATCAGCACCAACCTGAGCAATAATCCTGATGAAGGCGACCGCAGCCTGAAAATGCTGGCGGAAACTACCGGCGGCCAGGCGTTCTTCCCTTTCAAGCTGCAGGATGTGGCGAACGCGTTCCATGACATTCATGAAGAACTGCGCAGCCAGTATTCCGTGTTCTATAAGCCTGAGGGATTTGAGGCCAACGGGCAGTTCCGTGCCATACAGATCGCCGCGGAAAACAAGAAATTCAGGGTCCGGGCGAAAAAGGGATACTACGTGCCTCGCCAGTAGCCAAGCACTCCAATTACATGAAAAGCCCGGCGCTGACCGGGCTTTTTTAGTTCGTCTCCGAACCTGCATTGAGCTGGCAAGAGATTGCACAGCGATTGCAACTATAATGAGTGGATCAACCGCATTTCTATGACTCTCAAAAAGTATCTGTTCCTTTTCATTGCGATGGCGATTGCGTCGAGCCCAGCAACGGCGCAGCAGGCGACTCCTGCTCCCGCTGCGCCGTCATCGGCCGGCAACCAGCAGCAGCCAGAGAAGGCAAATGCCGACTCGAAGAATGAAAAAATCCCTACCGTCCGCATCCGGACAGATGAAGTCAACGTAGTTTTCACCGTCGTGGATAAAGACGGCAAATTTGTGCGCGACCTGAAGCAGGACCAGTTCAGGATTCTGGATAACAAGCTTCCGCCTCGTCAGATGATGAACTTTGCCGCGCAAACCGATCTGCCGTTGCAGGTGGGCCTGCTCATAGACGCCAGCAATTCCATCCGTGACCGTTTCCAGTTCGAAAAAGACGCAGCCTCAGAATTCCTTTACGAAATTATCCGTCCCAAGGCAGACCGCGCTTTTGTGCTGGCTTTTGATGAAACATGGGATGTAACTCAGGATTTTACCGGAGACATCGATAAACTCAGGACCGGCGTAAGGGTAATCAAGGCGGGGGGCGGCACCGCGATGTGGGACTCAATCTATTTC
This sequence comes from Terriglobia bacterium, assembly GCA_963732195.1. Classification (GTDB taxonomy): domain Bacteria; phylum Acidobacteriota; class Terriglobia; order Terriglobales; family Acidobacteriaceae; genus Angelobacter. The sequence continues at coordinate 6,916 of CAVSYO010000019.1, forward strand.
GCCTGTCGCGACAAGCTGATGAAAGAGCAGTCAAGCGGAGCGGTGCGCCGGGCAATCATTCTCATTTCAGACGGCGAGGACAACCTGAGCCGCGTGTATCGCCAGGAAGCGATTGACATGGCGCAGCGCGCGGAAGTGATCATTTATACGATCAGCACTTCCCTGGTGGAAAGACATACCAAAGGCGACGACGACTTGAAAACATTAGCCGAAGCCACAGGGGGCCGCGCATTTTTCCCGGTAAAGCTGGATGACGTGGTGACGGCCTTTTCTGATATTCAGGAGGAGTTGCGAAGCCAGTATTCCATGTCATATCGGCCAGACCAATTCGTAGCCAACGGCCAGTTCCGGCCAATCCAGATCATGACGGACAGTAAGAAATATAAAGTTCGGGCAAAGAAGGGGTACTACGTTCCCAGGCAATGAGTAGGCAGGAAGGCGCAAATGTCAGTCTCGAAAAGTGCCATCGCAGCAGGAATTTATCCGCGACGATCCGCGTAAATCCGCGGTAAGACCAGAAAACTTATCGGCTTGCCGCCGCGTCATTCGGCGGGTAGTAACCTTTACGCGCCTGGATCTTGTAGCCGTCCTTGGATTTGACCTCAAGGCGGCGGAATTTACCGTCGTTCACCGGATTAGTGGAACTGAAGCCCAGCAGGTACTGGCTGCGCAGTTCAGCGGCAATTTCAGCAAAAGCTTTATCCAACTTGTCCGGACGGCTTACCGTGATGAGGCGGCCACCTGTTTGCTCCGTCAGTTGTCTCATGTCGCTGGAGTTTGAAGGATACATAGGATCCGTGATCAGCAGGACGTAAGCCACGGCGTCAGCCCTTTGCGCCGCTTCAATGGAGTCTTTCAACCGTAATTTGCTGCCCACATCCTCCCCGTCGGTAAGGATGATCATGGCTTTGCGTCCGACCTGCTTGCTCAAAACCTCATCTGCGGCAAGATAAACCGCGTCAAACAGCAGCGTGCCCTTGCTCTGACCGACTCCGGTTGGAACCGGACCGGGATTTCCCATGGGCGCCATGCCAGCCGTGTTGGTGTTGATCCGGGTTTTATCCAGTCCGCCGCGGAGCAAATGCATATCGCCGGTCAGGTCCTGGAGGAGGTCAACGCTGATATCAAAACTGATCACAAAAGCCAGGTCTCTGTTGGTAAGCACTTTTTGCAGAAACCCGCCGGCCACCAACTTTTCCTCCGGCAGCGTGCGTTCCATGCTCTTGCTGCTGTCAATCAGGAGCCCCAGGGTAATCGGGACATCATTTTCAGTGGAGAAATACTTGATCGTCTGCGGCTTTCCTTCCTCGAACAGGTCAAAATGCTCCTTGCTGAGGTTCGGGATCAAAGCGCCGTGCTTGTCTTTTACGGTGAACAGCACGTTAACCACAGTCACGTTTTTGCGAAAGACCGGAACCTTTCCCTGATCTTTATCGGGAACTTGATCTTTATCTTGAACCTGGTCCTTACCGGAATCTTTCTGTACGGACGGGGGAGCAGATTCCTGCTGGGCGAATAGAGACAGCGGAATAAAAGCAATCGAGAAGACAAAGAGTAAAGTCCGCATAAAGGCCTTTGGGCGCAGCCTTTCCATGAAAATGTGTTGTGATCTATTGTATTAGATGCAAGCGAGTTGCCTCAGAAAAGCCGGTGAAGCCTTACAATGGGTGTGAAAGCGTTCCTGCTGAAAAGCCGCAACATTCCGGGCCCAGAAACATTCTAAGTGGTAGGAGGAACTGATGCTTAGGTTGACCCTTGGGAAAAAAGGGCTGGTTTGCGCCCTCGCGGTGGTGAGTTTGCCCGTTCTATGCCAACAGACTCTCCCCGATGGCCCTAAGCCGAAGGAGCCGTCTTCCCAGAGCGTCCCAGACGCGCCTCAGCCCAAGCCACAGCAGCCGGGCCAGTTTCCGGAGAATGCCCCTTTAGCGCCGATTAATACACGTCCAGCCCAGCCTGAGGCCACGCCGATTGCAACGCCACAGGCCCAGCGTTCCACGCCAGGCCAGGGTGGAGTCTCAGGTGGCCGTGACGAGCTGTACAAGATGAGCGTAGCCGTAAACTTTGTACAGATTCCTGTGCGCGTGAAAGATGCCTCCGGCAAGCTTGTTCCCGGGCTCACTTCCAATGAGTTCAAAGTGTATGAAGACGGCGTGGTGCAGCAGCTCAAATTTTTTACGGCGGATGCGTTCCCGCTTTCGGCAGCCGTGATTGTCGCCACGGATTTACCTTCCGTCACCATGAAGAAGGTGAATGAATCGTTGCCGGCGCTCATTGGCGCTTTCAGTGAAGTGGATGAAGTTGCATTGTATCGATATGGCCACACGGTGCAGCAGGTTTCGGGATTTTCCGGCGCGGGCAGTGTCTCTACTGCCAGCGTCAACCGCATCAAGCGTCCCGGACGCTCGGGTGGTCCACCGGTGGTGGGCGGGCCTTTTGGCGGCGGACCAAGCATTAATGGCCATCCGGTAACTGATCCAAACGCCAATGGCGGCAAGGCCGCGGAGGTGCAAACGCCGCCGCGCGAATTCTATGTGCTGAATGACGCGATTTTAAGAGCGGCCCAGGACTTGAGCAAGCGCGACAAGACTCGCCGCCGGATTATCTTTGTTGTTAGTGACGGCCGCGAGCAGGGCAGCAACGCCGGATACGACGAGGTGAGAAGAGTCCTGCTGGCCAACGGCATCAGCGTGTATGGCGTCGGCGTGGATACCGCCGCAATCCCGATTTACGATAAAGCCAACCGCATCCGCATCCCCGGTTTTGGGACCGGAAACATACTCCCCCGTTACGCTGCTGATACCGGGGGAGACATGGTGGCGGAATTCGATCGTCAGGGAATCGAACAGGCTTACGCCAAAATCGCCGATACGGCGCGCAACCAATACACGCTGGGATATACAACGCAGGCGACAAAATCGAGCGCCTTCCGTACCATTGACGTGCGCGTGCTGCGCCCAAACCTGAACGTGATTGCCAAGCAGGGGTACTATCCGCTGCCGCCGCAATCGTCGCAACCGGCGCCCAAACCGTAGGTTACTTTGGTTCTTTCTGCCGGAGGTACAGGATTTGGTACCCCGGCAAAGAGCGTACAATTAGAAGCCGCCCCCTCTGCAAGTCCGTTATGATATAAAAAAGTCTTTCAGCAACATGGCTGTTCGGAACCGCAAGCGAGTTTGCGCCCACCGATTGCTAGGAGAGTCTTGAGCTTTATTAACTTTGCCGCACGCGAAATTAACTGCAAGATCGTCTATTACGGCGCCGGTTTGGGCGGTAAGACCACGAACCTGCAGCATATTTTCGATAAGACGGTCGACAAACAGAAGAGCAAGATGATCTCCCTGGCCACGGAAACGGACCGGACGCTCTTCTTTGACTTTCTGCCTCTCGACCTGGGGACTGTCCGCGGCTTCCGCACCCGATTCCACCTCTATACCGTTCCCGGGCAGGTTTTTTACGATGCCAGTAGAAAGTTGATCCTGCGCGGCGTGGATGGCGTGGTCTTTGTGGCGGATTCCCAGGAAGAGCGCATGGACGCCAACATTGAAGCGCTGGAAAACCTGCAAGAGAACCTGAAAGAGCACGGGTACGACTTCAAGAAGATCCCTTACGTTCTGCAATTCAATAAACGCGACCTGCCCAGCGCCATGGCCGTGGAAGAGCTAAAACGCGAATTAGCCAAGAAAGAAGAGCCGACCTTTGAAGCGGTGGCTTTTCAGGGAAAAGGCGTTTTTGAGACGCTAAAAGAAGTGGCGCGGCTGGTGTTGATTGAGTTGAAGAAGGGCTGAGGGCGGGGGACGTCGTAAACTCGCGTTCAAGGGCTAGATTCAAGGCTGAAACTTCAAAGTATTCATACTTTTCGCCAGGCGATTCACCTTGTCACGATCATTTCCCGAAAAGAAAAAGGAAATGAACTTCTCTTTGTGCACCACAGTGTAGACGATAGCGTATTTCGTGAGAGGCGGCTCTTTCTTTTCAAAATTGGACACAGAAAAATCCCGCCCCGCGATCTTAACGACTTCGCGTTTGATGGTAGCCCCGCCGCCCAGAGCATTATTGGTAAAGAATCCTGCGGTAACGTCATCACCTTTGTCTTTGTCGCGACCGCGCGGCAATGTTGCAATGCCGAGCGTTACCCAGTCTGCGGCCAGATCATCAGGCCCTGAAAACATTCTCAGAAGGGATTCAAATCGGACTCTTCCGTCCCGGTTTTTTGCCGAATCCGACTCCTTCAATGCTTCAGTCAAATCGCGAAGCCCGCCGGGTGGAGTGTAGGTGAATCCCAGGTTGGCATTCGTGTAGGGGTGACCGGCCGCTTTCTCGTCACTTCCAAGGGCACTGGCGAAACCGGCAGATAGAACAATGGTGCCGGCAACTAAGATGAGTTGAAGGGCGGTTCGCATGATGCATATTCTACTCAGAATGCCTGCCGGGCTGACCGCCTTCTTAACAAAAAGAAAAGCCGGGATTCACCCAGCTTTTCTAATTGCTATCTGCTAATTGCCAGTTGCTAGCTGCTTACTTGTGATCCAGCAGCGGAGCAATCCCGCCAAAATCCCGCGTAGACTTGCCGGCGCCCCGTCCCGCCTTGGCTGCCAACGGCGATCCAGGATTCAATTCTCCGTACTTTTCCAGAAGCACCGGTACCAGGGCGCCTTCGGCTTCCTTGGTAAAGGTCATCTGGGTTTCCTTGCGATCAATGCGGATGAAGTCGCCCAGCTTGATCTGGCCAGTGGCGACCAAATTAGCCAGCGGAAATACCACATTCTTTTCAATCGCGCGTTTCAGATGCCGAGCGCCATACTTGGGGTCAGTGCCTTCCTGTAACAGGAAACCCTTTACCGGCGAGGTGCAGGAAAATACGAACTGGCTGTTGCCGGTAGCCTGCAGAATTCGCTGTTGCACCATTCCCAGTTCGATTTCCAGTATCTGTTCCAGATGTTCCGATTTCAGGGTCTTGAACACCACCACCTTGTCGATCCGGTTCATGAATTCCGGCGAGAACTTACGCCGGGCCGCGTCTTGCGCGGTGCGAGTGATCTTGTCGTCAAGAGCGGCATCCATATGGTTGGCTCGCCTGGTATTGCCAAAGCCGAGGCCGCCGGTCATGAGTTCGTCCATTTCGTGAGCGCCCAGATTTGACGTCATCACGATCAGGCACTGGGAAAGATCGACGCGGCGATTGTCGCCCAACGTGAGCGTGGCTTTATCCAGGATGCCGAGCAGGAGCTGCCATAGCGCGTCACTGGCTTTTTCAATCTCATCGAAGAGCAGCAGAGTGAGCTTGAGTTTTTCCGTATGCCATTGATTGAGCGCCTCCTGCGTGAGCAGAGGGTGGGTCTCGCGATGGCCCAGGTAGCCGGGCGGCGAACCAATCAGCTTGGCAATCTCATGGCTGTGCTGGAATTCCGCGCAATCAATTTTAATGATCGCCCGCGGATCGCCGAAGAGCGATTCCGCAACGGCTTCCACCACGCGCGTCTTGCCTGAGCCGGTTGGCCCAAGAAAGAGAAGGTTTCCCACAGGACGCCCGGGAGCGTTCAAGCCTGCGAGATACATTTGATAAATTTCCACCACTTTTTCGACGGCCGGGTCCTGGCCAACGATTTTCCGCCGCAAAGCGGTTTCAAAGTCCTGCGCGTCTGAGCTGCGCCGTGTGGGATCAAGAGCAGTATTAAAGCCGGTCCTCATAAATTCCCCGCCTCTTTTTGCCGAGGACTCCTCCCAGTTTCGGAGGTGTAAATGTGAGATGGAGATGTAAGCTGCAGAGTTGTCATTACTAATCCGTCAACATTCCATCTACATGCATCAAACACTTAGATGCGGAGAGTGTGACAAAAGGCCAGACACTCACGCCATTTTGATCAGAGTACCCGGACGCATGGTAAGATGCCTGCAAGACCCCGGGAAAGAGCCTAAATGGTACCCAAAAAGTTTCGTTTCATCTCCTCCGCGGCCCTGGTTGTACTTGGGCTGATTATTGCAGTTGTCGGCTTCGCGCGACACAGCCAGATCAAAGCCTCCGCTTCAGAGAAACCAGCTGTCGCAGCGCAAAACCCCGCGCCAACCGCCGCTGCACAGCCCCAAGAACTGCCTCCGGGAACAATCGCCGTGACGGCAAAAGCCGTTACCACGGCCCAGTTCCTGGCGCGCGGCCATCTGACAGAGTCTCAATACATGACAGTGGCGGAGTACGTTGACGCCATCGCTAAAGCGAATGGCGGCAAGACCACCTTTAAGAAGGGCGACAATATCCTGGTTCCCGGCATTGAACCGCAGCCTATTGTGGAGAAAACACGGCCCTTCCCCAAAGAGACTGAAGTCCGCGCCATTTATATGACGGGCGGGACTGCCGGCAGCGCTCACGGAATTGATTTGGTCCGCCGGTGGCACCAGGCAGGCGGAAATGCCGTGGTATTCGACATTAAGGACAGCGACGGCAGCATTAACATCAACTTTGATCACCCGCTGGCGAAAAAGGTCAAGAATCATCCGATCACTAATTTGCCCAAGTATGTCCGGTTCCTGCACTCGCTGGATATGCACGTAATTGCACGGCAGGCGCTTTTCCGGGATGACAACATTGCCCAGAACCATAGCGAGCTGGCGGTGCAGTCCAGAAGCCTGCACCAGCCGTGGCGGGAAAATGGCAAGCTGGTCTGGTCAGACAGCTCTAATAAAGAGGTCCAGGATTACAACATCGCCCTGGCCAAGTATGTGGCCACGTCCGGCGTGGACGAAATCCAATTTGACTATGTCCGTTTTCCTGCGGAGGGAAACCAGGCCGACGCGCAGTTTGCCTTTCAGAAAGACCCCAAGCTGCATCGCGATGACGTGATCGCCAATTTCCTGGATCGCGCCTATACGCAGTTGCACCCCATGGGCGTACTGGTTTCACTCGACGTTTTTGGCATCATGGCGTGGCAGCGGCAGGTGGACCTGAGCCACACGGGCCAGGACATCACGAAAATGGCCAAGCACTGTGACGTGCTTTCGCCCATGATCTACCCCTCGCACTTCTTTGGAATGGATGGCTACGCAGCCCCGGGCGACGCTCCTGAGCATTTCATCAGCGTTTCCATGGACCGTTTTGAGAAAGTCACCGCCGGCACCGGCGTGGTGTTGCGTCCCTGGCTCCAGGCTTTCCACTGGCGGACCAAGACTTACTCGCCGGAATACATCCTGAAGCAGGTCAGTGCGTCCCACGGGCATCACGGAGACGGATTCCTGTTTTGGAACGCCGCCAATGATTACTCCAAGCCATTCGTCGCCATGCCCACGATAATGGCAAACCCCCAAACGTATCTGTACACGCCTCCAACAGCGGTGGCGCAGAGCAATCCGGCTGCTGTAAGCCCGGAAAAAGCAGCGGCATCGCAGGCTGCGACGCAGTCACGGCAGTAGAATCGCTTCCCCGGCAAACATTTGTAAAGCACGCGCTGAGAATTCAGCCGTATGTAATGTTGGCCGGGGAAATTTCCGTCAGATATAATGTGCTGTTCGCCTGAATTTTCTATCTAATTAGTGGTAGAGTGCGGTTGGACCGTTCTGAAGTCGAGGGCGGAATCAGAATCTTGTTCAGGCAAGCAGGAATATCAATCTGAAGGAGCCCCCATGGCGATTCAAGCGACGGAAAAGATCTGGCACAACGGGAAACTGATTCCCTGGAAGGATGCCCAGATTCACGTGATGACTCACGTGGTCAACTACGGTTCTTCCGTTTTTGAAGGTATTCGTTGCTACGCGCCAGAAGGCAAACCGGCCATTTTCCGGCTTCGCGACCACATGCAGCGGCTCATCGACTCGGCCAAAATCTACCGCATCGATATCGATTACAGTCTTGATCAGCTGTGCGCCGCCGCTCTTGAACTGGTTTCAAAGAACGGGGTTTGGCCCTGCTATCTGCGCCCGATCGTTATGCGGGGCTACGGCGAAGCTGGCGTCAATCCTTTTAACTCACCCACTGAGGTCTATATGACCAATTATCCGTGGGGCAAATATCTGGGGCACGGCGACGTCAGCGAGGGCGTGGATGCCTGCGTTTCTTCATGGTCGCGAATCGCGCCGAACACGATGCCCGCGATGTCCAAGGCCGGCGCGAATTACATGAATTCGCAGCTCATCAAGATGGAAGCCATCGTGAATGGCTATGTGGAAGGCATCGCCCTGGACGTGAATGGCTACGTGAGCGAGGCATCAGGGGCCAACATTTTTATCGTCCGAAAAGGCAAGCTGCTGACCCCGCCGCTGGGCAATTCTGTGCTGCCCGGCATTACGCGTGAGAGCGTTATCGCCCTGGGCGAGGACATTGGCATGCCCGTGGTTGAGCAGATGATTCCCCGCGAAATGCTTTACCTGGCTGATGAAGTCTTCTTCTGCGGCACTGCCTCAGAAATTACTCCCATCCGCTCCATCGACAAAATTAATATCAACAATGGCATCACCGGACCGGTCACGCTGGCATTACAGCGCGAATTCTTTGGCATTGTGAATGGCACGGCTACGGACCGCCACAATTGGTTTACGCCTGTGCCAGTCGGTGACCGATCGAAACAGCCCGTGGGGGTGTAACCAGCAATTAGCAACTGGCAATTAGCAATTGGCCAAACCCGCTAGACCTGTTTCGACATTAACACTACAAAAATCAGCCGCGATCCACGCGAGCGAATGCGAATCCTTGCATCATTCATGTTCATTTGCTGCGGCTGATTCTTTTATGTCGAGGCTATGAGTGCAAATCCATTTGATAGATTGGTTTTGCTAATCGCCAAATGCTAATTGCCAGTTGCTTAATTTGCCGGGTTCAGGCTGTCTGCGCCACGATTCCCAGCTCTCGTGGAAGCCACATCTTCAATTGTTCCTGAAGCTTTCTCATCTCCGGGCCTGCTGCCCCATCAAACGCCACACCGGCACGTCCACTGCTATGTGACCAGACCACGTGACCGCTGGCGTGCAAGGAGGATGGTGCCTCAGGAAGTGTCAGGTTCATCCTGATGGAAGCCCCGTGAGGCAAAGGCTCGGCGGCGTTCAGGCAAAGACCGGTCTGGCTCACATTGAGCACACTTACCTGCTGCAGCGTACGCTGCCAGCCCCGATGCGCGAGCGTTCCAGAAACCAATTTCACCGGCAAAGTATGGCGATAGGCGGCAATTCTCCGCTGCGCCATATTTGTATAGGACGCTTTGAGGCTCCGCACCAGCATGTCAACGCTGACAGGTTTAGGAATGCGAATCTGGATGCGCTTGTGGCTGGATTGGTCAAGACGGGCTGTAGGCATGAGGCCAATCGATAAACCGCGCCAGCGCGATGAAGCCTGAAGAATGCTGAGATCCTCGGCACAAGGCATTTCAAAGTCGCAGATGGCGAGGTCCAGCCGGGAGTTGTGCAATATTCTTTCCGCGTCCAGCACGCTGGAAGCCGCAAAAACACTGATGCCAAAGCTTTCCATGACTCTGCGTGCCATGTTGAGTGTCGCCTCGTCCGAAAGCAGCAGCAAGGCCGAGAATATGTTCCACGGCGAGAAATGCCGGTTACGTCCGGACGCGGTATTGCGCGCTAAGTTACCTGAACTCATGAGAGATCCCGGAGCTTGCACCTCAAACTTGGTCGGCCAATTATGAAGCAGCGTAGGTTTTGGCGCCGTGAGCGGAATCACACACCCCGCTGGACCGGTTCCGTTGCAATATAGCGTCTCACGGAAGGTGTAGCCAGTTCCACTGATTTTTCACTTAAGGGGCATAAAATTTGCATTAGAAGGAGCGGCGGCGATTCGTGCGTCGTTAAAGTGCGGCGCATCCTTGAGCATAGTCTGCAAAGTGTGCAGCTTTTTGCTCACTGAAACGTGTTGCACGCCGCAATGTCGCCCTGGTCCATGCCACGGCCAAACCACTGTGTACGCTGGGCTGAGCTACCGTGGGTGAACGATTCAGGGCTGGCCCTGCCGGTGGACATCTTTTGCAAGCGGTCATCGCCCACGGCGGCAGCTGCGTTCATTGCGCTTTCCGCGTCGCCCTTTTCCAGAAGTTTGCGCTGCTCAGTGGAGTGCGCCCACACTCCGGCCAGGCAGTCTGCCTGGAACTCCATTTTGACCGACAATTCATTGCGTTCACTGGGTTCGCTGCGCATGAGCGCGCTTACCTTCTGCTCAACTCCGATCAGTTTCTGCACATGATGCCCCAGTTCATGGGCCAGCACGTAAGCCTGGGCAAATTCTCCGGGCGCGCCAAAGCGCTGCTTAAGCTCGTCATAAAAGCCAAGATCGATGTAAACCTTTTCGTCGGCGGGGCAGTAGAACGGGCCGGTGGCAGAGCGCGCCGAACCGCATCCAGAAGTCGTTGCATCGCGAAATAGCACCAGCTTGGCATGGCGATAAGGAATGCCTTGCTGCTGAAGAATTCCAGCCCATGTTTGCTGTGCGTCATCGAGAACAAACGACACGAACTTTACCGTTGGCTCTTCTTTGGCGTCACGGGCGCGATCAGGCTCAGAAATGGGGGTGCTTGCGCCACCGCCGCCACTCAGCAGCGTGAAGAAATTCCTTTTGAAGACAAAGCTGAGAATCAGCAGGATGATCATGCCGCCGATGCCGATATGCATCCCGCCAAAGCCGAACCCGCCGCCTCCGCCACCATCGTCTCGGCGATCTTCAATATCGCCGCTTGTGCCGCCTGGTGTCCAACGCATGTGATTTTGCCTCTCGCCTATCGGATGCCGGGCGCTGGTTCCAATTTGCCCCGAGCCCATGGTGAATACCTCTTCTTTAGCCGTTGGAGACAAAAAAAACGAGGGCATTATCGCCCTCGCCTTTTTGATTTTAACGACGTCCCTAGAAAGCGAGCCGCAGGCCAAATTGCACCTGTCGCGGCACATCTGCCTGCGAGAAGAACAACGGATCAGTAAGCTGGGTGGCGCTGGTGGGCTTTAAACCCTTCAGGCCCGTGAACGGTCCGGTGATCAGGTTCACAGGGCCTCTGGCTGTCTGCACCGTCCCGTCCGCGCCGATGCCGTTGATATCAAACGCGTCATTCACGTGGTTGAAATTGACATGGTTCAGGATATTGACTGCCTGTGCAATCAGGTTCAATCGCACGTTGTGCTCGCGATTGACATAGATCGCTTTCTGCAAGTTCATGTCCCAGGTGTAAAAAGGCGCGCCGCGGTTGTTATCACGCGAAGAGAAGAAAGGTATCGCGTAATTGCTGTCGAGCGTCTGGCCATTGATCTTGTTGGTGGTGTTTGGTATGCGTACGGAGAAGGGCAATCCGCTGCGCAAAGTAATGATCGGCGAGATGGTGATATCGCCGAGGATAGCGGAAAGCGCTCCCTGTCCCGGCTTGAATGGCGTCACGTACACCGCATTCGCAGTGAAGATGTGGGGGATATCAAAGACGGAGACTGCGCGGAACGAGCTCAGCATATCCGGACGGAACCAGTTCTGGAAGCTGGCAAAATCGATTGTGTCGTCAATCGTCTTGCTCCAGGTGTAATTCGCCTGGAACTGTAGACCGTGAGTGAACCGTTTTGTCAGCGATGCAGTAAGGCCGTGATAAATCGAGCTGCCGTTGGAAGCATAGGTGGTGTGCTGGAACTGTGTGCCAGTTGGCGCATAGAGTGGTCCGCCTGTCGCATCCGTGCAGGTTAGATCGCCTGCGGGGCATAACGGAGAACCAACAGGAATCCGCGCATATGCAGTCTCTACCGGCATTTGCAGGTGGACGGCGTGGTACATGTTGTATCCGAGTTCCAGGGAGTAGTCTCTGCCAAGTTGCTGGGCAATCCCCGTGCTGGCCTGGAAGCTGTAAGGATTCTTGTAGTTCGGAGCCACGCCGTATCCCACTGAAGCGCCCGGCGTGGTGGTGTCGATGCCTACGGCGGCGAAGTCAGCTGGAGTGAGATGACCGAAGGGCAGCTTGCCGGTTGCCAGCCCGTTAGCCCCAGAGTTCAGCCACTCGTGGATCTGTCTGGCTTAGAATCTGCAGAACTTCATTGATGTAGCGGCCGCTACCATCCAGCAAGGAACCATAGGAAGGAATCAGCACGTCAACCGGCGCATAATAAATGCCGGCTCCTCCGCGAACGACGGTCTTGTGGCTGCCAAAAACATCCCAGGCAAAGCCCAGCCTGGGCGAGGCATAGAAGCTGGCGCCTATCGGCGAAGGCTCACCATCGACATCAAAGCGCACGCCGCCATTGATCGTCACGCGGGACGATATCTTCCAGCTATCCTGAACGTAGCTGCCAAAATAGTGTCCCCAGCCATGCCAGACTGGATTATTGAACCCAGCTACCACGTCCACAGGCAGGCCGAATGCAAAGGACTGTCCGGCGCTCAGGTTTGTGGAGGCAGCGCCCAGGCAGAATGGATTCTGCGCGCTCTGGCCACAGCCCGGCGTGCCTAAATGATTGGCATTGTTGAAGCCGATCAAATGTTGCTGCACCGTGGGTGATGTAGCCGCAAGCGTGATCAGCGGCAATAGCCCATCCTTGAAATCAAACTCATTGTTGAACCACAGATCGTCTTCCACCGTGTAATTTGCCGGGCGATACGATGCTCCGAACTTAAATGTGTGCGCTCCCCTGTTCCAAGTAATGTCGTCTTCAAACTGATAACGCTGCTGGTGGGCCTTATAGGGGATCAATGAAGGCTGGCCAAAGGTGGACGTGCCACCCAGGCCCGGCGCTCCCAGATTGCCCAGGCTGAAGTTGATGCCATTGTCGGCATTCGGCAGGGCCTGCGAGCTATTGCGAGGCACTACCTGAATCAGCACCTGATTGAGCAGGTTCGGGTTGATCGTCCGTGTCCATGTGCCCAGGATGCTGAAATCCCGCACAAAGAGACCGCTGCCATCCGGCGTGGAATTGGTAATGCCGGCAATGGCCGAATGGAAGTCGTTATGCACATAGCCGACGCGCAAGGTGAAGGAGTCACGGTCACTCTTGGGTAGTCAAAACGCATGATTACGTTATGCAGCCGGTCTGGAGCGTTGAAAACACCATTGTCACGATTGAGGATCTTGGCAAGTTGGGGATCGTTCGTTGGCGTGAGCCCAGGAGTGATCCGTTGGCAAAAGCCTGCAGGCACGGATCACCGCTGGCGTTGAGCGCATTGATGTAGCACAGCTGATCGGGAGCTTCGCTGGCAAACTGGCCTGTAGGCGAAACAATTTGCTGCCCAGCCCCGGCGCGCTGATTCCCTGCGCTTCAGGCGAATTAAGAATGCTATTAAAGAATGGCGTATCGAGCCGCTGAAATTCATAGGCAGTAAAAAAGAACAGCTTGTCTTTCACCACCGGGCCGCCCAACGACGTGCCCATGTAAACATTCTGGCTGAATGCCTTGGGGAAGCCTTCCAGTCCATTGAAGAAATTGGTGGCTTCTGTGTGCTGGTCACGGAAATAGCCGAAAGCATCGCCATGCCATTTTTGGCCTCCGCTCTTGGTCACAATGTTAATGGCGCTGCCGTCTGTAAACCCGAATTCGGCGGCAAATGCGTTGCGGTTTACCTGATATTCCTGAATGGCGTCCACGGGCAGGTTGGTGACGCGGTATTGGCCGGTGCCATATTCGTTTTCACCGCCATCGATGGTGGAAAGATTGTTGCGTCCGTTGCTGCCGCCGATGGAAAAGCCGGTTGTCAGGTATCCGGTAAAGCCGGGGTTCTGCGCGCGCGTGGAATCTGAATTGCTCACGCCGGGAAGCGTGTAAACGTCATTGGTAAAGTTGCGATTCAGGTTCGGCAGTTCCTGCACCTGGAGTGAATTGATGGTGTTGGCCTGCTGCGACTGGTCAGTCTGGATCAGCGGTATGTTTTCCCCTGTAACCTCCACCACCTCACTGGCCACGCCCACCTTTAAATGGACGTCATAGGTCGCGCTTTGGCCCACGGTAAGGTCCAGGCCTTTGAAAACTTCCTTGGAGAAGCCCGTAGCAACGGTGGTGACCTGATAATGGCCGGGCTGCAAAGCAGACAAACGAAACGCGCCGTCCGACCCGGTCTTGACCACCTTGGAGATGCCAGTGCTTGTATTAGTGGCCGTGATTGTGGCCCCGGCGATCACGGCGCCGGCCTGATCCATCACGGTTCCACGCAAAGTCGCGGTGGCATAATCCACCTGGCTGAAGAGCGTTGGCGTCATGAGAACAGCAAATACAAGTAGGGCGAAAATGAAGTTTCTGAACTTCATTGGGGAGTCTCCTTCAGGCATGAATATGCTGCCATGCACAAAATGAATGGTCAGTCATTCACCGCAAAGAAATCGGGCTTAAATGCTCGCAAGGGAGTGAAACATTATTCAGCACTGGAGTCAAATATTTATTGGGCCAGGGTATTGGGAATGGCAGGACGGTATGGCCATCTCAGGATTTTGTGACTGGACAGCAACGATTTTCAGTCGGGAACGGAGGCTGGATGGAAACAAGACTCATAAGGACCCTTTTCTGTGGCGACGCCACTCTTCCGCCGTGATCTCCCATATTTCGGAAGGCAAACGGCCAGAAACGTAGTCGCGGTCTTCCCTGCCGATGATGCGCATGCCCTGCTTTTCCGATATTCGTCGGGAGGCAGCATTGGCAATGGCTTTGGGGACGCGCAGCACCGGAAATCTGAGCACTTCGAACCAGTAGTCAGTCACCGCGTCACACGCCTCGGTCATCAATCCTTGTCTTTGCCAAGGTAAGCCCAGCCAGAAGCCGCGATTATCGGTTTCACTCCGGAACAGGCTGATGGCCCCGATCAGTTGGTCCGAAGCACGTTTCAAGCGAAGCGTCCAGGCCCATTCGTCTCCGCGTTCAACTGCCGGCAGAGTAACATCGCGATAAAACTTGTAAGCGCCATCGGGCGGATACGGCCAGGGCACAGCGTTTCTGATATAGCGAACGATCTCCCAATGCGGGAACAACACCTGAGCCTGCTCGGCGTCGGCCAGTTCCAGCGGAGGCAGGATGAGACGGGATGTTTCCAGGGTGGGAACCATTGCCCAGCGATCATAAAAGAAATCACGGGCGCGGCACACGCGGCCAGGAGAGACCTTTATTGCAGACTTCAGCTTGTCTACGATCTTGCGCCAGCGGGCATAGGGCGCTACAAGCTGCAGCACGCGCTGGTGCTGCACATGGCTCTTCACGGAGCCGGTGAGTGTAACGTTGTGATCGTCTACGTCGACTTCAACATCGGATCCGCTCAAGATCGGATCGCTGCTCATCAGGTCGTCAATGGAGTCATGTATCCGCCGGTTGCCTTCGGTCTGGTCCCGCGGAGGAGAAGGCTGCGGGGCCGGCTGTGACTGGGAGCTGTCATGCGCGGACGAATGCGCGTCCGGAGGCTGCTGCTGATTTCCAGTGAACGCTGTGAGCGCCGCGGAGAGAATGAACAGAGAGATGCCAGCCATTTATCCTCCTGACTTCTCCCAAAGACAGTGTGGCACGATTGCCTGAGGGGATTCAATGTCTCTGCCGGCGCGAGTTGCTGACCAGAGCAGGTGCGGGAACCACTATCCTGCTTTGGCCTTTGGCTTCTCTGCGGGCTCTTTCTCCATTGGATCAGTAATCAGCCGCGCGCTATGGTTGTAAGTCAAATATGCCCAGGCCCATTCGCTCAGCACAAAAAGACGATTGCGGAAGCCGACTAGGAACAATAGATGAATGAACAGCCATGCCAGCCAGGCAAAATATCCTGAGATATGCAGCTTGCCGAAATCGGCTACGGCGCGTGAGCGACCGATAGTCGCCAGACTGCCCTTATCGAGATATTCAAACTTCTCGCGCGGCTGGGCTTCTACTGCACGTTTGATCTGGCGGGCGGCGAACTTGCCCATCTGGATTGCGGCCGGCGCAACGCCCGGCACCGGCTGACCGTTGTGCCGCTTTGCCGACGCAAGATCGCCGACGACAAAAACTTCAGGATACCCTGGCACGGTGAGATCAGGCTGCACAACTACGCGCCCTGCTTTATCAACGGGTACGCCCAGCATCTTGCCCAGCGACGAAGCAGCAACCCCTGCGCCCCACAGAATGACCGACGCAGGAATTTTTTCTTTGCCGACGGAAACTACTCCATCTTCAATATTGGTGACCATGGCATTGGTCCGGACTTCCACGCCCATTTCTTTGAGTTGGCGTTCAGCGCTGGCGGAAAGATCTTCTGAATACGTGGGCAAAACACGCGGCCCGCCTTCCAGCAAAATAATGCGCGACTGCTGCGGATCAATGGCGCGAAATTCCTTCATCAGATGTCGCCCGGCGATGTCAGAAATCGCACCGGCCAACTCCACACCCGTTGGCCCCGCGCCTACGACAACAAAATGCAGCGGCGGCGGAGTTCGGTGCGCAATCACTTCTCGTTCGGCGGTCTCAAAAGCCAACAGGATACGGCGGCGAATCTCGGTGGCGTCTTCCAGAGTCTTTAAACCCGGGGCAAATTCCTCCCATTCCGGATGGCCAAAGTAGGCATGGGTGGCTCCGGCGGCAACGATCAGGTAGTCGTAGGGCAGGTCCAGGTCGTCCAACAGGACAAGACGCTTTTGCAGATCAAAGCCTTCTACCTCACCCAGCAACACCTGAGTATTGGCGGCCCGCCGCAGCACGGTACGCACGGGAGAGGCAATTTCAGCGGGTGAAAGCACTGCCAGCGCCACCTGATAAAGCAACGGCTGAAAGGTATGGTGGTTCTTGCGGTCCACCACGGTTACGTCCACCGGGGCATTAGCCAGGGACTTGGCGGCGTTCAGCCCGGCAAAACCCGCCCCAATGACCACCACCCGGGGTCTAGTAACGTGCTGTGTCATCGGTAACATTGTAGCCAGCCATAACCCAACGTACACTGCTGATGGTAAAAGCTTTATTGGCGCGACAGCCGAGAGCCGGAAATCAGGGCGTTAAAAAGAACTTCGGGAAAACAGCGGTTTTTAAGCGCGCTCCCCGATTGCCTTCCCTGCGGCTCCGTGCTACGTTGCAGCCAATTCAGCAGCGCCACTATATAGATCGTTCTGTTGACGCCCAGGATTCTTGTGATACCAGATTCTTTAGTACGAGTTGAAATATGCACATTGATGATCTGCTCAGAATAGCGATGGAGCGTAAAGCCTCCGATCTTCATTTGAAAGTTGGCAACTATCCGCACGTGCGCGTCGACGGCGAGTTGGTGCCGCTCACCGAGCAACCACGCGTTTCCGCGGAAGACATGTTGAACATGGCCTTCAGCATGATGTCCAACCGGCAAAAACAAAAATTCAAAGAAGTGGCCGAACTCGATATGGCCTACGGCGTAGCCGGCCTGGGACGCTTCCGTGTAAACGTCTTTCAGCAGCGCGGCAACGTCGGACTGGTACTGCGCGTGATCCCAACCAAGATTCGCGCCCTTGAAGAACTTTATCTGCCCAAAGTGATCGAACATATTTGCGAAGAGGCCCGCGGACTGGTGCTGGTAACCGGCGTGACCGGTTCAGGTAAATCAACCACACTGGCCGCCATGCTGGACCGCATTAATTCCAGCCGTTCAGAGCACATTATTACGATTGAAGACCCTATCGAATTCCTTCATCGTGATAAGAAAGGTTTTGTCAACCAGCGTGAAGTGGAGGTGGACACTCCCTCGTTCGGGTCAGCCTTGCGAGCTAGTTTACGTCAGGACCCGGACGTGATCCTGGTGGGCGAAATGCGCGATCTGGAGACGATTTCCACCGCGCTGCACGCCGCCGAAACCGGTCACCTTGTTTTCTCAACACTGCATACATTGGATGCAGTTGAAACCATCAACCGTATCATCGCTGTATTTCCTCCACCGGAGCAGAAGCAAGTGCGTATGCAGTTAGGCGCCACATTGCGGGCCGTCGTCAGCCAGAGACTTGTTAAGCGCGCTGACGGTGCAGGCCGCGTCCCAGCCACTGAGGTCCTGATCTCTACCGCGTTTGTCCGCGAGTGCATCATGACCCCGGAAAAGACGCGCCTGTTGCATGAGGCCATTGGCGCCGGCACCTCCCAGTACGGTATGCAGACGTTCGACCAGTCCCTCTACGATTTGTACTCGCAAGGCCTGGTCAGCTATGAAACCGCCTTGGAGAACGCCAGCAATCCGGACGACTTCAAGCTCAAAGTGCAAGGCGTCCATTCCACAGCGGACGCCGCGCGCGAGCAGATGGAGCAAGCCGGATTTAGCGCCGGAAGAGCGTAATTGCTCAACTTGTAAACAACCACCAAAACGACATACCCAAGGGAGACGTTGTTAAGATGACGTCTCCTTTATTTTTT
>CAVSYO010000020.1:0-103916 GCA_963732195.1 Terriglobia bacterium
GTGGGCCAGCTTGTTTCCGGCGTGGCGCATGAGGTCAATACCCGCTCACCGCCATCATGGGATTTTCTGATTTGCTGATGGAAAATCCTGATGTTCCCGGCAGCGCGCGTAAAGATCTGCAGGTCATTCTGGAAGAAGCGCAGCGCACCAAGGAAATCGTGCAAAACCTGCTGAGCTTTGCCCGCCAACGTCCGCCGCAACGCCAGCCGCTGCAAATCAATAACATCCTGCGCAAAACGATTGCGTTGCGTTCTTATGACTTCGCCAACCACGGCGTGCAGATCGTGGAGAAATTTGATTCGCGCCTGCCTGACCTGATCGGCGATTCGCATCAACTGCAACAGGTATTTCTCAATATCCTGAACAACGCGTATGACGCCGTGCAGTCTGCAGGACGTCCGGGGTTGATTGAGATTGAAACCATCCAGGATGGCGGCTGGGTTGAGGTACTGTTCCGCGATAACGGCGAAGGCATACAGCATCCTGAGCGTATCTTTGATCCGTTCTTTACCACCAAAGAAGTTGGGCAGGGAACCGGCCTGGGCTTGAGTATTTGCTATGGAATTGTGCGCGAGCATGAAGGCGAAATTCTGTGCGCCAACAATCAGGAAACGCAAGGCGCCACATTCAGCGTACGTTTGCCTGTCCGCACCAGGACTGATTTGAAGCTGGTGGTGGCGGCTGGAGTGAAGCAATGAACTCCGGCGCTGCAACGCTTGCACGTTTGCCTCTGTTGCTCATTGAAGATGAGCGCTCGGTGATGGATTTTATCCGTACGGCGCTGGAGCGCAATGGCTATGCCTGCAGCACAGCCAACTCCGCGGCAGAAGGCATTCGCATCCTGGAAACGGGGAGGTTTTGGCGGAATCATTTCTGATATGCGCACTCCCGGCGGAGCCAGCGGTGCTGACGTGCATTCCTGGATCGTGCTGCACCGGCCGGAGTTGAAAGACCGCATGCTTTTTATCACAGGCGACACGGTGAACGAAAATACCATGAAGGCCTTGCAGAGCACCGGAGTGCCTTACATTGAAAAGCCTTTCCGAGTGCGGGAGCTGATCAATATTGTGGAAAGGATTTTTGGTAAAGCGGAATGACGACTGACGCCAAGGTCCGATTCATGATCGTGGATGATCATCCGAGCATTCGCAAGCTCTGCATGACCGTGGGCGGGGCTCTGGGCTTCAGCTGTATAGAGGCAGAGAGCGCCGTTGCCGCTTTGGCACAACTGGATAGCGATTCGCCCGATATTATTCTTGCCGATCTAATGATGCCCAACATGACGGGCCTGGAATTTCTGTCGCGCATGAAAGAACTGTTACCTCGAACGGAAGTCGCCATTATGACCGGCCACGCCTCCATTGAGACGGCAGTTCAGGCCATGAAACTCGGGGCTTATGACTACATCACCAAGCCCTTCCGTATTGAAGAACTCAAGCTGCTGTTGCAGCGCATGGCGGAAAAAATAAGCCTGGTGGCGGAGAACCAGTTCCTCCGCGAGCGGGTGAATGCCGAAATGGAACTTAGTGGCATTGTGGGCTCGTCACACAAAATTCAGGAAGTGCTGCGGATGATCGCGCGATTGAAAGATACGCGCACGCCGGTATTGATCACCGGCGAAAGCGGGACCGGCAAAGAGCTGGTGGCGCGGGCCATTCATTATCGCGGTCTGCTGTCCAAGCGGCCTTTTGTGGCGGTGGATTGCGGTTCGCTGGTGCCGACTTTGATTGAAAGCGAATTGTTTGGCTATGAGAAGGGCGCATTTACCGGCGCCATGCGCTCTAAAGAGGGCCTGTTTCAGACAGCCAATGGCGGGACCATCTTTCTCGATGAGATCGGCGAGCTTTCTCCGGAATTGCAGGCCAAATTGCTGCGCGTTCTGCAAGAGAAGGAAGTACGCCCCGTCGGCAGCAACCAGAAATTTAAGGTTGATGTGCGCGTGATTGCCGCCACCAATCGTGACCTGGAAATCGCACAAAA
The DNA here is from genome assembly GCA_963732195.1 of Terriglobia bacterium. GTDB lineage: Bacteria > Acidobacteriota > Terriglobia > Terriglobales > Acidobacteriaceae > Angelobacter. Next base: position 1,981 of record CAVSYO010000020.1, read on the forward strand.
AGAGGGCGCGTTTCGCAAGGACCTTTACTTCCGTTTAAACGTGGTCACGCTGAACTTGCCGCCGCTGCGGGAAAGAAGGTCTGACGTTGCGCCGCTGGTTCACTATTTCCTGGACCGTTTTGCTCCCGGCAAGAACATCTCGATTTCTCCCGCGGCCATGAAGACCATGTTTCAGTATGACTGGCCGGGCAATGTGCGCGAGCTGGAAAACTGCATAGAGCGCGCGGTGGCGCTTGGGGACCAGGAAATTATCGATGTATCCGATCTGCCTCCGGCCGTACGCCTGCAACAAGCGGAGAATGTTCCTGTGGAGACAGCGATCTTTGCCGATGAGGCTACGGGGTCGTCAAATACCGATTTGGAAGAATTGGAACGAGAGACAATTCAGCGGGTCTTCGAGCAAGTCCATGGCGATAAGGCGCGCGCCAGAAAAATGCTTGGGATCAGCCGGGCTACCTTGTATAGGAAGCTCAAGCGTTACAACATTGGTATCGCAAAGGCGGCGTCAGCTTCCCCATGAGACAGCCAGCGTGAGACACTGTTTCATCCTGAGACACTTTTCCTCATCCGGTCAGCAGATGAAAAAGTCTGCATCTTGGGAATCAACAGGTTAGTTCAACTAGGGTTTGGCCGGGGCCTTGCTCTAAGTGGTTTAGCTAAGTTTTGTGGCATAAATCAGGAACAAACTGAAAGTGCTTGCATCCCCTGGAAATCTCTTGCAATGTTTTGACGGAGAGACGCAGTTTTGGCGACTTAAAAAATAATAATGACGACAACAACAGCTACGCTCAACCTGGATGAGGTTGCCGAATTCTGGCGCATTGCGCGGCGGCTGTACTCTGTCTATATCGAACTGGATCACACTTTTGAGCTTGATGTGCCTACCTGTCCGGAGCTTGAAGATGCTGCGGACAGCCCTGAAGCCGAAGCTCGCGAACGTGTGCTGCAATGGTTTGAGCAGATTGATGGTCACGTGCAGGTCTGGCAATTACGGCAGCTGCTGCAAAGCACCAGCCTACAGAATGAAGAGAACCTGCGTTACCTGATCGTTCGCCACCTGAATAAGAAGCAGAAGAGCGAAGCGGACAAAGACAAGATTGATTTCCTGCTGGTGCAATACTTCGCCCATTGCGCACCGCATGGGCTGACGGAGACAGCGCTTGCGGAAGTAGCGCGCGTGCTAGAGCCTGCTATGGGAAAGTCGCCCAAAACTTTTCCCGATTGGGCTTCAAGTCTCGATGCCAAGCTGGGTAAGCTGAATGAATCCAATAGTCTGGAAGAACTGCAGAATTCCGGTGCGCTCCAGGAAGTCCGCGAGTTGAAGCTTGCCGTTGGCGATGATTATTTCGAGCCTGGGTTCCTGGTGGCTTTTACACGCTTCAATTTCCTGGCGCGACGCGCATTTTTCCGCGCCATGCATCTTGATCTGCATGCCATTCGTGAGTCTGTTAACGAATTGGAGCGGTTGGGATTTGCCAGCGTGGATTGCCGCGATGCCGGCTTAACGGAAAGTGAATCGCTGGAGCAGGTTCGGCACGTTGTTCACCAGTGGAAGACGCCTTTCCGCGCGCCTTATTCCGGCGGATCATCCTTTCTGCAGTTGATTCTTTTACGCCACTGTTTGCAGCGCTCTTTGGAAGATGCCGAGGCTCCGCCTCCTGTGCCTGATCCGGTTGTAGCGCAGGCGCCAGTGTTGGTGCCCGCACCTGCAAAAGGGCCTGATGTTCAAGCCGCCATGGTGGCTATAGCGGAAGAAAAGCAGTCCGCTCATCCGACACACAGCAGCGCCGAACCTTCCGTCGGTCTTGAAGAGCAGCCTGATGAAGATAACTATCTTACCCGCTGCGTTGTCGATATCGCCGAACAGCTAAAATCGGTGCCTGCCAAAAATTTCCCAGCTGTCACGCCAATTGTTCTGGGAGGCTGCAAGCTCTTAATTGCCACTTGGGAGGCGCAGGCTTTTGTGCAGGATGATGATACGTCCAAGGCATTGCAGCGCACCGTCGCGGCCCGCACCATCTTGCACGTCTGCGTGGAACGGCACAAAAAGAACGAACCCACCGACCTTGCCGCTGCTATGGACATTGCCCGGATCCAGGTTGAAGAAATGAAACAGCATGTGGAAGCCGCGAAGGAAGCCAAGAACATTGATGCGGCAGTGAACCTGGCGGCGACCAGCAAACGTCTCTTGTCATTGATCGTGGAATGCGAAAAGGCGGGGTAGGAACAACACTTTGTTTCTGGGCTTTACTGAGATTTTGTCTCAGGATGAGACAGCAACAACTATCTCATAGGGTCTACCATACTCCATTACAGCATGTCTCGACTCTTTCCAAGCTATTGATAATAAGTAGCTTATTGTCCTTCTGGGTTTCCTGTCATCCCGCAGCAGCTTGGCTGCGCAATTGCAATACTTATGTGGATACCAAAGGGCAGGGGTTCGTCCGTTTTGACCAAGATTCTCATAGTCGATGATTCGCCGGCTGAGGTGAAGCTCATGCAGTCGGTGTTGGATCGCGCCGGCTACATGTCCGTTTCGGTCCACGATCCTATGCGCCTGGAGCAGACGATTGACATTGAGCGTCCTAACCTGATTTTGATGGACGTGGTTATGCCCCAGCGCAATGGTTTCCAGGCGTGCCGCGAATTGAAGGGCAATGCCGACTACGCGCGCATTCCGGTGATCATGGTGAGTTCCAAGAACACCGAGAGCGACAAATTCTGGGCCAAGCAGCAGGGCGCGGACGGCTACGTGGTGAAGCCGTTTACCAGTGAAGAGCTTTTGGGGACCGTGCGTGGGCTGGTGGGAAAGAACGTTTCGTGAAATCCCGAGCCCAGCGAGGGAACCCCATAACCAAGAGGGAACACAGGGCTGAAGCAAAGTATTGGTGAACGTAAGCAGGCTGTAAGGCGAGTGATCCCTCACCCGCAGAGTACGCAGGTTCGGGATTTTAGATTTGTGAAATCCCGGGGAGCGAGGGAACCCTATCGCTGCGAGGAATTTTGGGTAAACACAATGCGGACTTTAGGTGATTAGCAGGGAATAGTGATCCCTCACCCGCAAAAGAGCGCGGTGAAGGATTTCAGAAAACAATGCCAGAAGAGCAACAACAACTCGAACCGCTTTCTCCGGACGCTGAGCAGCTTGAATTGCTGCCCCAGGCGGAGCCGGAACGGCAGTACTGCCTGTTCCGCGCCGGACGCGAGCGCTTCTGCTTTTCCGTGCTCGATGTGGAAGAAGTTGTGGAGTGGCCCAATCTGACCAGGGTTCCGCTTGCTCCGGCATTCTTGATGGGCATTTTCAACCTGCGCGGCTCGATTGTGCCGGTCGTGGATATCGCGTTGACGGAAGGCCGCCGCCCTGATCTGCACCCAAAGCACGTGGTGGTGGCGAGTCTGAGGGGTGAAGGGGACAATGACGATTTGCGGATAGGAATTGCGGCAGACGAGGTGATTGGCACGTGCAGCACCTCTGAGCCGCTGCTGGTGGATGAAGCGCCCAGTGAGATGCCGCATTGTTGCGGCATGTTGCGGCATGAAGACCGGATGGCGCTGGCGTTGAATTTGAAGAAATTGACGGAGACGTTTCCCGTCCCGGTCATTTGAAAGTGATTTGCCGCCAAAAAAGCGGTGGAAGAAATGAGGGCGAGGCCGATTAGGACGCCGAGCCCGCTGCAACAAGCGCTGACACGTTCAATGGGTGGAAGATCCCGAGCGGTGTGGAGCGAAGCGACAGGAATTATTAGAGCGACAGGAGTGACGTTATGAAAGGTCGTTTGAACTCGACCCTGTGGTTAATGGTGACGATCGACGTGGTCGCGCTGTTTGTGGTCTTGTGGCTGGCGTACAGCGCCGGCGAGCAAGGCAAACTCCCGATTACCGACTTTGGCGGTCTGGGGCAGGGCTCCGGTCTGAAGCTGCTGTTTGCATTCGTCATCGCGGCCGGCGCCGGCCTGTGGACTTTTATCACCATTGGCAACCGTGTGTTGATTCCGGTGAAGCGGCTCTCGGATTTTGCCGAACGCTTTGCTCAGGGCGACTACCGCACGCGAGCCACCGTTGATTCGGCGGATGACTTCGGCTTTATCGCCGAACAGTTGAACCGCGCCGCTGAAAATTCGTCGCGCGCCGTCTTCAACCAGGAAGCACAGGAAAACCTGCAGAAGAGCGTGACTGAATTTCTGACGATTGTGAGCCAGATCGCGCGCGGCGACCTGACGCTGCGTGGCCGCGTAAGCAATGACGCGCTGGGCAACGTGGTTGACTCCGTCAATTACATGCTTGATAACTTTGCCAAGGTGCTGGAGCGCGTGCGCAAAGCAGCCATTGACGTGCAGTCCAGCGCGAATGAAATTCTCATCGCGTCGGAAGAGATGTCCACCGGCGCTATCCAGCAGGACCAGGAAATTACCAACACTTCATCGGCCGTGGAGCAGCTAACGGTTTCGATGAAGCAGGTTTCAAACAATGCTGAAGCCAGCGCTGAGGCCGCACGTCGCGCTCTGGACGCCGCCGAACAGGGCAACCGTTCCGTGCGTGACACGCTGGAAGGCATGCAGCGCATCCGTTCTTCTGTGCAGGCCACGGCCAAACGCATCAAGGCGCTGGGCGACCGCTCGCTGGAAATTTCTGAAATCGTCAACGTAATTAATGACATTACCGAACAAACCAACCTGCTGGCGCTGAACGCTGCCATCGAAGCTGCTCGCGCCGGTGAGGCAGGCCGCGGATTTGCTGTTGTCGCCGACGAAGTCCGCAAGCTGGCTGAACACTCACGTGCCGCGACGAAAGATATTGCCGCGCTGATCAAGGCCATCCAGGCCGAGACGAACGATGCCGTCATCGTGATGGAAGAAGGGACCAAGGAAGTGGAAATCGGCGCCAAGCTGGCTGATCAAGCCGGACGCGCGCTGGACGCAATTTCCACCGTGGTGCGCCAGTCGGCCGAGCTGGTGCAGGAAATCTCTCTGGCTTCAAAACAGCAGGTGCGCGGAACTGAAGGCGTTGCAAACGCAATGCAGATTATCTCTAACATCACCCGCCAGACTTCGCAGGGTGCGCGGCAGACTTCGCGCACGGTGGAACAGCTGGTCCATATGTCAGAACAACTCAATGAAGCGCTATCGCAATTCCGCGTAGTCGCTGCCAACCAAAACGCGTTGCCCAGTGAGGCGCGTCCGGAACTCGTAAGCGCGGCAGCGGCAATGTCACGTCGTTAACTTCGTTAGGTTCAGGGTGAGGAAGACATGGCAGGGGTAGTGACCGTTAGCGAACACGAATTGAGCGAGATACGTGGCTTGATTGAAACGCGCTCGGGTATCCATTTTGACGATTCGCGCGAACGCTTCTTCTCCACTCGCGTGGTTGAGCACGTTGAGTCCAGGAAGCTGACGCACGGCACCGACCTGATCCGCTTGATCAAGAATTCCAACGTTGAATATGACTCTCTGTTGCAGCGGCTGTTGACGCAAGAGACGTCATTCTTCCGCTACCCATCGCTATTTGAAGCGCTGGAGAAGAAGGTCTTGCCGGACCTGCACATGAAAAAGTTCTGGGAGAGCCCACGCTCGCTGCGCGTCTGGAGCGCCGGCTGCGCCACCGGAGAAGAAGCCTACAGCATCGCCATGACCGTGGCAGACGCAATTGAGTTCGCTGACGCGTGGAACATTCATATCCTGGCTACCGACGTGAGCCGCGACGCCCTGGAGCATGCCGACCACGGCCTCTATGAGCCGCGCGATCTGGAAACGGTTTCGCCACGCCAGCGCGAACAATATTTTTCCAAAGCCGGCGACCATTATCTGGTCCGGCCACGCATCCGCAACCTGGTTACATTCGCGCCCATGAATCTTGCGCAGGTTGTTTATATGGGCAAGTTTGACTGCATCTTCTGTATGAACGTGCTGATTTATTTTTCTGAAGAGCGGCGCGCTCAGCTGATCCAGCGGTTTTATGAGTATCTGGAGCCGGGCGGATATCTGTTTCTGGGCCATGCGGAGTCCATTAATCGGGCCGACGTAAAGTTTGAAACGCATATCTATCGCGATGCGAGGATTTACCAGAAGCCCGCGAATCTGGCGCGGGCCGCCACAACGCAGGAGAAAGCTTGAACGGACAAGGGGCAGAATTCGTGGAGATCTTCCTACAGGAAGCGTCAGAGCGCCTGCAGTTTTTGCGGGAATACTCCGGCATCCTGCAGGACGCGTATCCACGCCAGGAAGATGTGGAGCGCCTGCACATTGCTGCGCACACGCTTGCCGGCACCTCTGCTTCTTATGGATTCCCGCTTTTTGCAGAAATTTCCGGAAAGCTGGCCCACATCTTTCAGTACGCGCTGAATGCCAGCATCGCCGCTGATGCGGCCGGTCCACTGGTTGAATTCATATCAGAAGGTGTGGCGCTGCTTGAATCTGACCTCATCATGATCAGCACGAACGGGGTGGAGTCCGGCGAGGACATTGGCGTCTTCAAACAGCGCTATCCGTTCGCGTTCCAGACCTCGGCTGTGCCGCAGCAGGAAGAACGACCGCAGCCGACATCCAGCGGAAGTACGCCCGCCGCGGCTGCAGAAAAATCCGATTCAATTCTGGAAGAGCCAAAGCCAATTGCAGAAATTCCCTACGAGCCGCTGCCGGCAGATGGCGAAGTTCCTGCTGAAGTCCTGGAGTTCTTCGTCCCTGAAGCCGAAGAGCATTTGCAGATTGTGACGCACTGCCTGCTATCGTTGGAGACCAATCCCAGTTCCGAGCAGATTCATCGGCTGTTGCGCGCCATGCACACGGTCAAGGGATCGGCGGCGCAGGTTGGCTTGCACCGGATATCGCACGTGGCGCACCGCGCGGAAGACTTGATTGGACGATTGCGCGAAGGCGAACTACGTCCCAGCGCAGAGATTATCGATATCTGCCTTGATGCGGTGGATACACTCAAGAAGTTCCTCTATCACCAATGGACAGATGAAGCTGCAATGCAGGCGTCCGTCCATGGGCTGTTCTCGCGCATTGCGCGATTGGTGCCTCCGGAAAGAGAAGAGGAGATTACCAGACCCGCGGCGGCCGCTCCAGTCAGTGAGGTTCCTACTCCGGCCGCTGCGCAGCGAGTTGAACCAGCGCCTGCCAGCAATCTGCAAGAAATCCATCTTGCGGATGACGAACCGGCGCCAACGACTGTGTCCGCGTCGCAAGCTGATGTACAACCTCCGGCAGTGGTTCCAGCGGTCCCCAATGCAGCGGCGGAAATCAAGAAGCCGGAAGGAATAGAGAAGTTCGCCGACGAAGATTTGATGCGCAAAGAGCCGGCTTCCATGCCGCAGTCCAAGTCCGTGCGCATCGCATTGGAGCGTTTGGACCGCATGATGAACGCCGTGGGCGAGTTGGTGATCAACCGCACGCGCATGCTGGGCCGCGTAGCCGAATTGGAACGTCTGGCTGACGTGTTGAATTTTTCTAAAGCACGCATGCAGGACAAAGTCTCAGAGTTCCAGGAGAAGCACGAGTTCAGCCGCATACATTCGGCTCCTACACCAAGGCCGTCGGACGATTTCCCCCTGCGCAGCGGCTATTCCAGCTACTCGCATTCCTTTGATCATTCGCTGGCTGAGTTTAGCGAGCTGGAGATGGACCGCTATGACGATTTCAATATTCTCTCGCGCTCTTTGACAGAAATTTCCGCCGATATAACAGAAGTTCTGACGCAGCTCGACGGCTTTGTTCGCCGCGTGGATGGTGACATTGACGAGTTCACCAAGCTGGCGCATCGCCTGCAGGATGAAATCACGCAGGCACGCATGGTCCCGATCGGCAACTTGTACACGCGCCTTTCCCGTACGGTGCGCGATGCCGCTAAGGCCGTGAACAAGAAAGTGGAGCTCACGCTGGCTGGCGCAGAAACTGAACTGGATAACAACATCATCCAGCAGATTTCTGACCCGCTGATTCACCTGGTGCGTAATGCGGTGGCCCACGGCCTGGAACGCGACGAAGAACGCTATGAGCAGGGCAAGAGCGATTCCGGTAATGTTGCCGTGCGGGCGTACCATCGCGGCAACCACATATATATAGAGGTAGAGGACGACGGTCGCGGCATCGATTACGAGAAAGTCCGCAAGACCGCCGTTGACCATGGGCTGCTTTCCGTCGAGATCGCCGCGGAGCTGGGCGAACGCGACTTGCTCGATCTCCTGTTCCAGCCAGGTTTCTCCACAGCTCCGCGCAAGACCGAGTTGGCGGGCCGCGGCGTTGGCCTGGACGTTGTAAAGTCGAATCTCGCGTTACTGAATGGCGAGATTGAAGTTGAGACCCAAAAAGGTCTCGGCACGCGCTTCACGCTGAAAGTTCCTCTTACGCTCATCATCTCGCAGGCGCTGTTTGTCCGTTGCGGCAATTCAATGTTTGCGCTTCCGTTGTCTTTTGTGGAAGAAATCCGGCGGCTGCGGATCAACGAAATCGAAGAGGTTGGCGGCAAGCTGCTGACAAAAGTTCGCGACGTCGTCACGGAAATTGTCCGCCTTGATAGCGTGCTGGGACTGGAGCCCATCCAGCCGATCAACGGTTACTTCCGCATGGTTATCGCCAATGTCGCAGGACGGCAAGTGGGAATTGTGGTTGAAGATGTTGTCCGCAAAGACGAAATCGTTATCAAGAGCTTGGGCGAGTTCCTGCGCAATTTGAAGATGTTTCCCGGCGCAACCATCGCTCCGGACGGCAGCTTGATTCTGCTGATCGATGTGAATCGCCTGATTGCAGGCGAAGCCATTGAGCACCGTCCTTTGATGACCAGCGCGAACGCAGCGAGAATTTTTGCGCCGGGAGCAGCGGCTGTGGCTCACGGTGCCATCCCGCAGGAAGCCATTGATTTTGTTCCGGAAGAAAAGCTTGTGGTGCTCGTGGATGACTCCATCAGCGTACGCAAATTCGTTGGGCGCATGCTGGAGAAAGCCGGCTACCGCGTGAAATTGGCGGCCGACGGCCTGGAAGCGCTGGAGATCGTTACGCAGACGCGTTGCGACCTGGTCGTAACCGACCTGGAAATGCCGCGGACCAACGGCTACGAACTTTTATCGCACTTGCGGCAAGATCCGCAGACTCGCAACATCCCAGTGATGGTGGTTACGTCGCGTGCAGGAGCCAAACATCGTGATCGGGCCATGAAAGAAGGCGCAATGGCGTTCCTGACAAAGCCTGTGCAGGAAGACCAGTTCATTGCAGCGGTTGGCAGGCTGATCGGCTCGCCAGCGGGACAAGCACTGGAAAAAGCGGCGGCAGGGTAGCAGAGAAAGCTTTTGAAAGAGATGACGTTAAGCAAGAAAACCCGGGTGCTGATTGTGGACGACTCAGCGTTCATGCGCAAGGTGCTGCAGGGCATCATTGCGTCTGATCCGCAGCTTGAGGTGTGCGGTGAGGCCCGTGACGGGCGCGACGCCGTGACTCAGACCGAGACGCTCAAGCCTGACGTCATCAGCATGGACATTAACATGCCGCATGTGGATGGCCTTCAGGCGACTGAAATCATCATGTCCAGCAATCCCAGGCCGATCTTGATTGTGAGCTCGGAATCGCGTGAAGGTGCGGATGTCACTTTGAAAGCGCTGGAACTGGGTGCGATTGATTTTATTCCCAAGCCCAGCGGCGGCATTGATCTGGACATGAGTTCGGTGAAAGAAGAATTGTGCCGCAAGCTGAAGATGGCGGCGAAAGTTCGCGTGGTTCGCACAGCAACGCGTTCCAAGTTGCAGCATGAGGTGGCTTCTTCGTCACCGCGAGTGGAGCCTGCTTCAAAGAATGGCGACAACGGACTGCAGGAAGTCCGGGCGGCCGTAAATGCCGCGGCCAAGAGCGCCGGGAAATTTCCCTTCATCGTATTGGCGTCTTCCACCGGCGGGCCAGCCACGCTGATGAAGTTCATACCGTATTTTCCCAAGGATTTTCCTGGAGCGGTGCTGCTGGTGCAGCATATGCCGGGAAACTTTACTGCCCAGTTCAGCAGTCAGCTGGCAGAAGTGTCACAGATTAAGGTTAAAGAGGCGGAAGCCGGCGAAATTATTGTGCCGGGTCACCTTTATGTTTGCCCGGGTTCGCATCACCTGCGCGTTTCGCCTACGGGCAGAATATCCCTTGACGATGGCCCGCGCGTTAGTGGCTATCGTCCTTGCGCCGATCTCGCTTTGGAAAGCGCTGCGGAGTATGCCGGGCCAATGACGATCGGCGTGATTCTGACCGGGATGGGCAATGATGGCGCCAAGGGCGCGCAGGCAGTTCACTCCGTGGGCGGGCACGTGATTGCGCAGGATGAGTCGACTGCCGTAATTTTTGGCATGCCGCAGGAGGCCATCAAGACCGGCGCAGTGGAGCAGGTGTTGCCGATAGAAGCGATCTACCAGGGGATAGAGAAGCGTATTCTATACATTTTTGGCGCGGCGAAGGTGGGGGCCTTGTGAAGCCTTTGAAACAGCTGCGGCCAGAAGCGAAAGCAGCACGTGAAGACGTAATCGTGTTTGCCGTGGGCGGGTACAAACTTGCCATTGCCGCGGGTGCGGTGAAGGAAATCCGAGGCATGGACGGTCTGCATCCGTTTACCCTGGGCGGAATCTCAGCACAGATCGCCAAATTGAAGTACACGCTGGAGAGGAATGGCAGCACGTATTTTGTAGTGGATGCTGCGCAGCATTTTCGGCTGCCCGCTTCGAACGCGTCACGCGTGATGGTTTTGCGCAACGTGCCGACTGGCGTGCTGGTGGATTCGACTGATCGCATCATGGAGATTTCAGCTCTGCATGCATTGCCGCCGGCCTTTACCCATGAAGAGCGAGGATGGTATCGGGGCCTGGCCGTGGTGAATGGGCTGGTGGTGCCTGTTGTCAATCACTCTGCCTTTCTGAATAGGCCGGAGCTTGAAATCGTCAGGGTAGGTTTGGAACGCGTGCGTGGCGTGGTGACCGCATGATCGCGGAGGGAGACAAATCGTACGTGCTCTTTCCTCTGGGCGAAAAGCGCTTTGCTTTGCGGGCGGAGACGGTAACGGAGCTGGCACGGCCGGACAGCGTGCAGACGTTTCCGCATCGCACGCCCTTGTTGACGGGCGTGCTGGTGCGGCGAGGAAGGATTGTTCCGGTGTGTGACGTTGCCCAGGTCCTGGTTGGACCGGCAGCTCCGCCAAGGAAGTTTTATTTGATTGCAAACTGCAAAATCGGAGCGCGGCAGGAATTGACGGCTGTGCCGGTCACGGGCGAATGTGAACTGGCCAGCGCCGCAAATGTGCCGCTCAAGGGCAATGAACCGCCATATGTCAGCGCCATGCTGGCTATTGGGGATGAGACTGTAGCCGTAGTGGCGCTGGAAAAGCTAATCTGCGCGGAGACGACGGCATGAACCCGACAGTTGCCACGCCCGCCAAGATTTTGCTGATCGATGCCAACGTGTTTCTGGCCCGCCGCATTACTGAAGCGCTCAAGCTTGAAGGATTTGAAGTGGTGCACACCACGCAGTCCGGCTACGCCCTGACAATGCTGGAATATGACACGCCCTCCGCCATCTTATGCTCGACCAACTTGCGGGAGATCAGCGCGCATGACTTGCCGCCGATCATCAATGCCGACCCAAAGACCGCTCATATTCCGGTGATCGCTCTGGGAGATGGCGGCGACCAGGCATTGATGGAAGCGTTCCGCTCCGGCTGCGCCGATTATGTGGACAAGCGTTTGGGACCGGAGCTGATCGCCGCGCAGATCAAGACGTTCCTGCGCAGCAGCGCTGAAGGCTTTCATCCTGTGCAGATGCTGAATTCCTCTGACGAGGGACTGACCGGCAGCCTTTCACACCTTGATCTGCCCGGTGTGGTCCAGATGCTGGTGCATTCGCGGCAGACCGGATCGCTCTCTGTGAATGCCGGCGACATTGACGGAATCGTGTTTTTTGAAAATGGCAATATTACGCATGCTGAGAGTGGAGATCGGATCGGCGACGATGCCGTGGTCCACATTGTGAAGCACTGCAACGGCGTGGATGCCGGATCCTATAAATTTTTGCCCGGACAGAGCGCTGCCACACGCACGGTGCTCCGCTCGGCCACTGAACTGATGCTGGAAGCCCTGCGGGAGCTGGATGAGTCCGCGCACGACAATGGCGATGGAGGTTTTAGATGAGCACGATCCCCACTGTCTATTTTATTGACGACAGTGCGACCATGCGCGAAGTGATCAAGATCGCCTTTCGCCGTGAGAACATCAACGTGGTGGCCTGCCATGATGCAGCCACCGCGCTGACGGAAATCGAAACGGCGAAGCCGGATATTGTGATTACTGACGTGATTATGCCGGACAAGGACGGGTACGACGTTTGCCAGCATATCAAGTCGCATCCCCAACTGGCGAAGACGCCGGTGATCCTGATGTCGGGCGTGGTGAACCGCGCTGTAGCGGAAAAGGCATTTGCCGTGAAGGCAGACGAACTGCTGCGCAAACCCTTTCAGCCGCAAGATTTAATCGCGCGCGTCAAGAATCTGCTTAAAACCAATGGCGCGCCGGTACCCACACCAGCGGCAGCAGCAAATGCGGCAGTTGCCCTTAGCAGTATTTTTTCCGCCGCAACCGCACCCATGCCGCCGCGCTCAGTTCCCGCCACGCAGCCGCCAACGCAACAACGCGCTGCAGCCGCCACAGTGACTGCTCCTGCGATGCCATTACCGATTACCGCGACAGCCGCTGTCCCCATGCCCCATCCGGTGCCAGCGCCTGTAACAGCGGCCCCCAGTCCACCGGTTCAGCCTACTCTAGGGAACGGAAACAGTTCGGCATCGGCCGCAAAAGCAGCGCCGCTCAATGATGCCGGCAAATTGAAGATTGAAATCATGCGCCTGGAAGGCTTGGTGAAAAAGCTTCAGTCAGAATTGCAGGCCGAGCGCGAATACTCAAGAGCGCTTGAGGCGCACGTGAAGACCTTGCAGGAATCCGATTAGGCGTTGTTTTCTATCAGTTTCTGGTGGCTATCTCCGCAGAGCTTGCGTCGGGTGGTCGATTCCGGCTCCGCGTTGCGCCACGCCGGGGATGGTCACCGGCAAGCGCCCGCGAAATGGAATCTCACCAAACAGTGCTCGCACCGCTCCCACTTCAGAGGTAATCGCATTGGAGTACGCACAGACGTAATTTTCAATCTGGGGAAAATCAGATAAAAAATAGGGTGATCCAAAACTGACTACCACTGTCTTTTCTCGCTTGGCCTCAAGGATCGATTGGAGCAAAGCTGCTGTGGCGTCAGGAACGGAAATGGTATTCACGCCGGTAGCGCCTTCCTTCCGCACAGCGCGACCCGGTACAGGAACCAGATAGATAGCGGCCAGAACATTTTCCGCTGCATTGAGCGCGCTCTGGATTTCAGCCATGCTGCCGGCAGCGATGCGCGGATCGACAAAGATGATTCGGGCATCGGGCACGCGCGCGCGCAACTCGCGCTGCAGCTGGCGTCCGTTGTCACTCCTTACGTCGTCAGTAAAGACGATGCACAAAAACTTGCTTCCTTCCTGTTGCACGGTTCCATAAGCCGGAGCAGAAGCCGAACGCCCCTGAGACCTGAGCGGAAGCATGTGGCCGTTATCGCGGACCAGAGTGATGGCGGAATCAGCTATCTGTTGCGCAACCGCCAGGTTTTCCGGACTGGAGATGACCGAAGAAAGCTTGTTGATATCAATCTGGCTGGCTTTGTTCAGGCCGACGCTTGCCTTCGCGCGCAAAATCTTCAGTACGGATTCATCAATGCGCTTCTCCGGGATCTCACCGCTGCGGACGGCGCTCAAGAGGCCTTTATACGCGCCATCAAGATCAGTAAAGAGAAGCAGCATGTCATTACCAGCTTTTACCGTGTCTATAGCAGCGTGCCGGGCCGCTGCCGAGCCGCCTTCTGGATATACGCTGGTAAGACCGCCCATATCCATGGCGTCGGTAATTACCAGACCTTGGAAACCTAGCTGCCGCTTGAGGATCCCTGTGACGATGGCAGGCGAGTTGGTAGCGACCCGGGACGGGTCTGGTTCGAGCACGGGAGCTGTGATGTGCGCCACCATTACGGCGTCAGTTCCGGCGGCGATTGCGGCGCGGAAGGGCGGCAGATCGATCTGGTTGATCTGATCGCGCGTTCGATTCACCGCAGCCAATCCCAGATGCGAATCGGTAGCGGTGTCACCATGGCCGGGAAAATGCTTGGCGGCGGTAAGAAGGCCATTATTGCGTGCTCCGCGAATGTAGGCGGTCACCAGTGCGCTCACCTGCGTAGGATCTTCACCAAAAGAACGAGTGTTTATTACCGGATTTGCAGGATTCGAATTCACGTCGGCAATGGGCATCAGGTTCCATTGCACGCCGATGGCGCGAGATTCCAGGGCGACGATCTTTCCAAACTGTTCGGCAAACTCCGGCTTGCCCGCAGCGCCAAAAGCCATGCTGTGTGGGAATATCGTGGTACCGTTCAGCCGCATGGAGACGCCGCGTTCGTAGTCGGCGGCCACCAGCAGCGGAAATTTAGAGGCACGCTGGAGCTGGTTGATCAACATGGCCGCTTCATAGGGCTCGCTCTTGGAAAGTGAGGGACCTTCGGCGGGCACGGTAAGAAGGACGGAGCCCAGATGGTAGCGCTGAATCAGGTCGAGCCAGTTCAGGTATTCAGGGTTCCTGAGGTTCACAAACTGTGGCATGGCCAGGCGGATCATGAACATCTGCCCGACTTTTTCTTCGAGCGACAGCTTCTTCAGCGTTTTCTGCGCCCACTTTTCACCGTCACGATCAAGATGGACCGGGGCCACGCGCTGAAAATCGCCGGCAATTGCGGAAGAGGAAAGAACCAGCAGAAAAATGCCGGCAAGCACGAACCTTTTGCACCATGGCGCAACAATACCAGAAATTCTCAAGCGATTTGGGCAGAATATCGCGAACCATCGGCCAGTATCCGGCATAGTTCACAGGCATTGACCTTGCAGGCGCTCCCCGCTGGTTAAGCAGGTTTCCCTGGGTTCCGTGACGGCTTTCATCTGCTAGTCTGGCGTGGGAGCCGCGAGCCTTGGGCTGACAGGAGAGCTTATGCCATTAACCTGGACTGACTGGATTGTGATTGGCGGTTACCTGCTGATCAACCTGGCGATTGGCATCTATTATCGTCGCCGTTCGGGCGGCAACACCGAAGAATTTTTTGTTTCCGGACGCAACGTCTCCTGGTGGCTTGCCGGAACGTCGATGGTCGCCACAACTTTTGCCGCTGATACTCCGCTGTTTGTAAGCGGCGTGATTGCGACGCAAGGAATTGCCGGAAACTGGATCTGGTGGACCTCCTGCCTGGGCGGCATGCTGACTGTCTTCTTCTTTGCCCGCTACTGGCGGCGCGCGGAAGTCCTAACTGATGTGGAACTCACGGAGATGCGCTATGGCGGCAAGCCAGCGGCGTTTCTGCGCGGATTCAAAGCCGTCTATCTTGGCTTGGCGATGAATTGCCTGATCCTGGGCTGGGTTACAAACGCGATGGTCAGCATTATCGCTGTGTTGCTGGGTCCGCTCATTGCAGAAGGCAAAGTGCTGCAACTCACGCTCGGCGGTCACACTCTTTTGCATTACACGCTCGGCGCACCCAGCCACACTGCGCTGCTGATCTGTATTTTTGTGCTGATTCCGTTTACCGGCATTTATACATCCATCGGCGGACTGTGGGGCGTGTTGGTGACGGACCTGTTCCAGTTTGCTCTTAAGATGACGATGGTGGTCGTGCTGGCCTGGGTTGCGGTGGTGAAAATCGGCGGCATGCAGGCGCTGAAGCTTCAACTCCAGTTTATTGGCCAGCAGGTGCAAAAAACTGGCGCGCAGACATCGAACCCGCTGGCCTTCTTTCCTGACTTCCATCTCGGCTGGACATCGAGCGCCATCTGGACTTTGCCGGTGCTTACTTTCCTGATGTATCTGGGCGTGCAGTGGTGGTCAGCGTGGTATCCCGGCGCGGAGCCCGGCGGCGGAGGCTATGTGGCCCAGCGTATGTTCTGCGCTCGCGACGAAAAAAATTCACTTGGCGCAACCCTGTGGTTCAACATTGCGCATTACGCCGTTCGTCCGTGGCCATGGATCATTACCGGGCTTGTGGCGCTGGCTGTCTATTCACCGCATGGCGGCTTGCGTCCGGACGCCGCTTTTGGCGCGAATCCTCAGCAGGGTTACGTGATGGTGCTGCGCGATTTCCTTCCTCCAGCATTGCGCGGTGTGATGGTCGCTGCTTTTCTTGCGGCGTTCATGTCGACGCTGGGGACGCAACTGAACTGGGGCGTCTCCTACCTGGTAAACGATTTGTACCGCCGCTTTATGGTGCGGCAAAAAACTGAGAAACATTACGTCGCGGTAGGACGGCTTTTTACCATCCTAATGGTCTTGATCAGCGGCTATGTCGCTTCGCAATTGCATTCTGTCGGACAGGGCTGGCAGATCGTTTTGGGCCTTGGCGTGGGAACTGGAGCGGTATACATCCTGCGCTGGTACTGGTGGCGCATCAGCGCATGGAGTGAAATCAGCGCCATGGTCGTGGCCGCGGTGGTGGCCGTTTATCTCAACAAGCATTTTCCCGGCGACGATCCGGTTACGTTCGCCAAAACGTCATTGATCACGGCGGGAATCACGACAGTAGCGTGGATTGCCGCCACTTTTCTTACCCCTGCGGAATCAGAAGAAAAGCTGCTGGCATTTTATCGTCGCGTGCGGCCCACAGTGCATGGCTGGAAGCGCATTGCCGCGCTTGCGCCAGAAATTCCGCAAGTGCGCGATATCAGCAGCAATGCTTTTGACTGGCTCATGGGATGTGTTCTGGTGTATGCGACGCTCTTTGGAATCGGCAAGATCATCTTTGGCGAATTGCCGCTTGGGCTCCTGCTGCTGGCGATCGCCGCGGGCGCAGGCTACCTGATCTTCTGGGACCTCTCACGGCGCGGCTGGCAGGCGCTTTCCGGTACAGACCAAACGGCTGTTACACTCAAGATGGATTCGGCGCAGGCGCAGAAGAACCTTTCCTGACGCACGAATCCAATTTTGCGAGGGAGCCAACGCCGAATGAGCTTTAAGATTGAGTCGGTCCACCTGAATGAAGTGATAGTCGTGCAGCCGGAGGTGCGCGGGGATTCACGCGGCTTCTTTATGGAAACCTACCGGGACGACCAGTTCAAAGAATTGGGGCTGCCCACAAACTTTGTCCAGGACAACCATTCCAAATCAAAAAAAGGCGTTTTGCGGGGACTGCACTTCCAGTGGGACCCGCCCATGGGCAAGTTGATGCGCGTAACGCGCGGGACGGCGTTCCTGGTGGCCGTGGATATTCGCAAGGGATCGCCGACGCTGGGGAAATGGTTTGGGATCGAGGTCTCAGAGGAAAACAAGAAGCAGGTTTGGGCGCCCCATAGCTTTGCCCGCGGATTCTGCTCACTCACTGACAATTGCGAGGTCCAGTACAAGACGACTGGCGTGTACAACCAGAACGCCGAAAGTGGAATTCATTTTGCTGACCCGCAGATTGGGATTCAGTGGCCCATTGATGTTGCCACCGCGGAAACTTCAGAGCGGGACCGCAAGGCGCAGAGCCTGGAGCAATGGCTGGCGTCGCCACTTTCAGACAATCTGAAGTACGAGGCAAAGTAAGAATTTCAGGCTAGTCGCGCGACTTCAGCAACATCTGCTTTGCTTCTTCCAGCTGCTTGCGCCGCGCTTTATCGACCTTGGGCAACTGCAGATTCATATCTTCAAGAGTCTGGATAATGGTGGAACCTACCACGATGTGGGTAACCCATTTGTGATCGGCGGGCACAACATACCAGGGCGCCTCCGGAGTGGACGTGTGGCGGATCATATCTTCATAGGCGTTCATGTAATCGTCCCAGTATTTGCGCTCGTGAACGTCTGCCTCTGAAAATTTCCAGTTCTTTTCCGGCTCATTCAGCCGCGCGAGGAAGCGCCGCTGCTGTTCTTCCTTTGAAAGATGAAGAAAGAATTTTCGGATAACCACGCCGTTGCGCGTAAGGTACTCTTCAAAATTTCGAATATCCTTGAAACGTTCTTTCCATATTTTCTTTGTCACCAGTTCAGGCGGAAGATGCTGTTTCTGCAAATATTCCTGATGGACTCGGACGACCAGGACTTCTTCGTAAAATGAACGGTTAAAGATGCCGATTTTTCCGCGTTCCGGCAGCCGCCGCATTGTCCGCCAGAGAAAATCATGGTTCAGCTCTTCCGCTGAAGGCTGCTTAAAACTGGATACCTCACATGCCTGCGGGTTTACGCCGGACATTACATGCTTGATCACGCTGTCTTTGCCGGCGGCATCCATGGCCTGGAAGATCAGCAGCACGGCCCACTGGTCCTGGGCATAGAGTTTTTCCTGCAAATCCTGGAGCACGGCGATGCTTTGCTGCAAGAGCTCGTTGGCTTTATCTTTGGAGTGGATGCCGCGGGTGTCGGCAGGATCGTAATCCTTGAGCCGAAACGAGTCCGCGTGCCTGACCTTGAACGCGTCTGCCAGCTTAAGAGCTTTCTTGGCGATTTTCATCGCATCTGTTGTACTCCAAAGCGCGCATCCACCGCAAAGTTGCTTTATGCCTCCAGGGAAAGGAATGGATCTTCCTGGCGGGGCCGGCCCACAGGCGGTACCTGTTCGTTCTTGAGCAAATCTTCATATTCTTGCAGAGAAGGGAACAGGTCTTGCCGCGCTTCCAGAGGCAAAGTTGAGCCCTGGGGCGCAGTCACGAAAGCGCAGAACTTTTCCAGCAGTCTGGCTTCACGATTGAACTGATCGATCCAGAGGAATTGTCCTTGCTCGTTGATTTCCAGGAACCACCATTGGCCCTGCGCATCGACGCCGAAGTCGAGAGAGCCAAAACAAACCCCGGACTTCCGCGCAAATTCCAGCACACCTTTTTCGACATCAGGAGGAGTAGGAACCAGATCCGCTGTAACGTGGCCTAACCCTGCATCCTGCCGCCAATCCAGCGCCTGTTTCTTGTTCTTGAGCGCATAGGAATAAATGTGATTGCCCATCAGCACCATGCGAATGTCAAATTCCTTAGGTACGCGTTCCTGGTAGATGGCGGGAGCGTAGGTGAGAACTTCGTCGTTGGGCAACTGATCGGGCCTCAGTTCAAAAGTTTCCGTAATGGCGACGGACATCTGGCCTTCCTTCTGCCACACATGCGGGGTAAAGCCTTTGCAGATGGTGCGGGCATTTTCACGCGCAAAAAACTCCCTGACCGTTGCCGGATGATTGGACATCAGGGTCGCCGGTGTCTTGAGGCCGCATTGGCGGGCCAGGCGGATCTGCACAGCCTTCTGGATCATCACCCGGGCGGCAGAATACTTATTGATACACCATACGGGCAGGGTATCGAGGATGTAGGCGATGGAATTATAGAAACAGCGGTATTCAGTCGCAGCAAACTTCTTGTCCGGCTCGGAGACCTTGGGATTATGGACAGGCAGCTCCGGGCGACGAACCCATATTACGTCACCGGCATCAACAGAATGTCTCCCCAGAATCAGGGTGTCGTCATCCTTCATCAGGAGAGAAGACTGACCATCATCAGTCCAGGAGAGACCGGCCCAGCACACAACCTTCTGGCCTGCCTTTTCCAGTGCCCACTTGATAGGGGCTGTGTGGTTATCGTCTTCCGGCGCTAAAACTATAAGCTTCATGGCATTGCCTCCGTTTGAAAAGTTTGCGTGCTGTAGAAAGGCGGCGACACTAAGGACGCCGCCTGAAATCGATTAAATACCGCATTCACCAATGGACTGATCGCCATTGAGAAGTTGTTGTTTCTTGTCGATAAAGCACGGAGTCAGGGTGTGGGCTACTCTAAAGGCGCCATTCACGGCGTCGACTTCCTGTTCGGTCAGTTCACGAGCGCCCATGCGACCAAGCACTCTATTGTTCGGATCCATAGCTTCCTCCTTAGTAGTTGATAGACAATGCACTAATACTGGTCTCAAAGAGGCGGCGCAGGAGCCGCCACCGTTTAATTGGAGCATTCGCCATCAGGTCACGAGCATCCTGGCGAACCATTACTCTGTCCTGGTCATTCATGCTTTTTTCTCCTTCCGTCATGGGGTCCCGCTGAGTGGGCCCAATGCCTTCAAGAGAGTTGTTCGGCTGCCCTCAAGCACAGCCGAAAGCGTTTAACAGCCGAACTCGCCAACGTGCTGATCTCCATCCGGAGAAGGAGCGGCGGTGCAGAGGGAGAAAGTAGCAAATCCTCCATTGACGATTTCGGGTTCCGAAGGTGTCAATTCGCGAGCGCCCCGGCGAATCAATATTCTGTTCTGGTTATTCATGTTTTTCTCCTTTCATCATTTGGGTCCGTTGAGCAGACCCAAAAGCTCTTAAAAGAGAGTTTGTTTGGCGGCAACCGCAAGGACGCCGCCCGGAATCAGTCAACTGCATTCGTGGAGATCGCCGTCAAGGGAGCCGGCTGCAGTCAGGCTGCATTTGGTCGCCGTCCTGAGCCCGCCGCATACTTGGTCGATTTCCTTCTCGTTCAGGTCACGAGCGCCCCTGCGAGCCAACACTCTGTTCTGATCATTCATGGTGTTTTCTCCTTTCATCATTGGGTCCGTTGAGCCGGCCCGAGCTTGACAAAAAAGTTCCGGCTGCGCTGAGGCGCAGCCGAAAACATTTAGCAGCCGACTTCACCAACGTGCTGATCTCCATCCGGAGAAGGAGAGTTGGTGCAGAGCGAAAGGGTAACAAACCCTCCGTTTACTAGGGCGGATTCTGTGGGTGTCAACTCGCGAGCACCCCGGCGAATCAGCACTCTGTTCTGGGTATTCATTTTTTCTCCTTTCATTCATTGGGTCCGTTGAGCGGCCCAAGCTCTTCAAAAGAAGTCTTCACGGCGGGAATGGCTATTGATCGGGGCTGCCGCACTCGCTGTGGAAGGTATCTCCGTCGAGAGTGCCGGCTGCAGCCAGGGTGCATGCGGTCAAAGTCCTGAGCCCACCGGCTACCATCGCGACTTCCTGATCATTCAAATCACGAGCGCCCTTGCGAACTAACACTCTATTCTGGTCATTCATGCTTTTTCTCCTTTCATCATCTGGGTCCGTTGAGCGGGCCCAAGCTCTTCAAAAAGAAGTTTTCATGCCGGGATTGCCTATACATCGGCACCGCATTCGCTGAGGAAAGTATCTCCGTCCGCGCTGGCATTAGCCGAAGTAGGGGCGGTGCAAAGGGTTGCGGTACGTATTCCTCCACCGACGTGCTCGACTTCCTGCTCACTCAAGGCACGAGCGCCTCGGCGAAGCAATACCCGGTTCAGGTCATTCATGTTTTTCTCCTTTCATTACTTTTGAGTCCGTTGAGCGGGCCCAAAGCTTCCAACAAAAAATTTCACGGCTGCCGAGCAGGGATAAAAGAAACGTGGCGCCACAAGGCGCCACTCTGTTTCAGCAAATAGGCCCGCATTCGCCGATAGAGGCATCTCCATCCTTATTGGGGCAAGAGTTAGTGGGGACAGTGCACACAGTGTCGGTAGGCAGTCCTCCACCAACGCGCTCCATTTCCTCCGCACTCAACTCATGAGCGCCCCTGCGAACTAACACTCTGTTCTGGTCATTCATATCTGTTCTCCTTCGTCGTAATTTTGGGTCCGTTGACGGGCCCAAGCTCTTCAAAAGAAGTTTTCATGGCGGAAATGGCTAACAGCCCAAGGTTTTCAAGAAAGTCTTGCCGGGCCGCGGGGAAGAGCGGCCCGATAAGAACTAGCATTCACCGAGGGAAACGTCTCCGTCTCGCTGGCCTCCATCACCGATCGTGCAGAGAGTGAGAGTACGCAACCCTCCATTAATGAGGTCGACCTCTTGGGGCACAAGTTCACGAGCACCTCTACGAATTAAGACTCTGTCCTGTTCATTCATACTTTTCTCCTTTCGTATTTTGGGTCCGTTGGACGGGCCCAATCTCTCTAAAAAGGGGATTGCGTGGCCGCCGGTCAGCGGGGCGGCCAGTTTTCGATTAATGAAATTCGCGTCCTTATCGGTGTCGCTGCAGCCGTCGCAGTGACTGGTAACAGTGGCTTTGGCCCAGCTACTCCGATTTACGGACAAAATGTGTCTTCGTCTGAGCCGCCTTTTGGCAGGTGCGTGAACGTGAGTTGGCATGGAGGCCCAGACGCGCTTACGCTTTCGACTTCTTCCTCGGTTAATTCGCGAGCGCCCATGCGATTGAGCACCCTATTCGGTTCCATCTGATTAGACATAGCTTTCTCCTTCATAAACTCGTGCACCGGCAGCGCGCGCCGCGCGCAATGAAGACGGCTCTTCAGAGATCTTTCCCGAACGCGACAACGTAATGACACGGTCGGCAATCCGGATAGTGTCAGGACGGTGCGCAGCGAAGATGCGCGTCATGCGCAGCTCAACCAGCATGGCGGCGATACGCTGCTCTGTGGGAACGTCAAGATGACTGGTGGCCTCGTCGAGGATCAGGATGGATGGCCGCTGATAAAGCGCGCGCGCCAGCAAAAGACGCTGCTGCTGGCCTCCGGAAAGGGCCGAGCCCATGTCACCGATCAAAGTGTTGTAGCCCATATGCATCTGGTTGATTTCGTCATCCAGGCAGGCAAGGCGAGCGCATTCTTCCACGCGCGACATATCGGCAACATCGGAAGAGAAAGCGATGTTGTCCGCGATCGTCCCGGCAAAAAGAGAATCATCCTGCAGGACAAAACCAACATTACCCAGGACTGCGGCACGGCTTTCGCAAACAGAATGGCCGTTCACCACAACATCCCCTGATTGCGGCTTCAGCAGGCCGGCCATCAGCTTAAGTAGTGTTGATTTTCCTGCTCCGGAGGCACCTACAATCGCCACACACTCGCCGGGGTTGATCCTGAAAGTGATGTCGTTTAACAACCACGGCTCTGTATCGGAGTAGCGGAAGAAGAGATGCTTCACATCAATGGAAGCGTCTTCCACTTCTGTTCCCAGAGGACCCATGAGAGTGGATTCAGGCCTTTCCAGTACGACATCCGCTAACCGCTGGACCTGGAGCGAGAGCATGCGGAATTCATACAGGCGGTCCACCAGGTTCGTGATGCGCGCTTTAAATTGTTCCTGATAAGCGACGAAGGCAAACAGCATGCCGACACTAAACGTTCCGCGCAGAACCAGCGTTGCGCCAACCCAAACCACGGCTACCGATTGCAGGCCAAAAATCAGTCCATTCGCAGCTTTGAAAAGCAGGGTGAGTTTCTCTGAAGCCACCTGTGCATTGGTTGTGTCGGCCAGCAGGTTCATCCAGCGCGTCTTGCGGCCATCCTCACGGCCAAGGACTTTAATGGTCCGAATGCCACGGAGCGTCTCAATCAGATAAGTCTGTTGCTTGGAAAGACGCATGATTTGCTCTTCCATCGAGCGGCGCAATGGAAGGTAGGCGAAATTGCGCAGCGCTACATAGATCACCACGCTGGCAATCACGAGCAGGGCCAATTGGCGGCTATAAAGGAACATCACGGCCAGAACAAAAACTGAGATCAGGCCGTCAAGCAGTGTTTCAATAAAGTTGTTGGTGAGCGTGCGCTGGATGGCTTCCGCGCTTTCAAAGCGGGAAAGAATGTCACCGAAATACCGCTTTTCAAAGAATGAAACCGGCAATCGGACCAGGTGGGAGAAGAGATTGGCATACCACTGCAGTTTGAGCGACGTGCCGAAATATAGAGTAGTCCAACTGCGCAATGCTCCCAGAAAAGATTGCAGGCCGATCAGCAGCATGAAACCGATGCCCAGAGTAAAGAGCAGGTCGCGGTCAAAGGCAGCGAGCACCTTGTCCACCGTGAGTTGCAGGAACAACGGGCTAATGATGGAAAATAATTCCAGTGCCGCGGCCAGAACAAAGATCTGCCCCAGCGCACGCTTGAGACCTGAGACACGGCCAATGAGATCACGCAGGCGGAGAGGGCGGCGTTCTTCACGCGGCACAAAGCTGGGCGTGGGAGTGAGCTCCAGTGCAACCCCGGTGAAGTAACGGCTGGCTTCCGCAAAACTGACCGTGCGCGGGCCCATCGATGGGTCAAGCAGGTAGATATATTTCCGCGTGACCTTCTTCAGTACCACAAAGTGGTCCATTTTCCAATGCAGGATGCAGGGTGCTTTTAGATAAGCCAGGTCTTCCAGTTCTACGCGAAGCGGGCGGCCGGTGAGATCAAGAGCAGCGGCAAACTTAATGATGTGGTTCAGCGTGGCGCCGCGAAGAGAAACAGAGAAGCGTTGCCGCATGGCGGGCAGGTCAGCTCGCAGGCCATGATAGCCGGCGATCATGGCCAGACAAGCCAGGCCACACTCCGCCGCCTCAGTCTGAAAGACCATCGGCAGTTTTTGTTCCCAGGAAAATTTCATTTTCCGCAAGTACCGCGCCCCAAATCCCTTTAACTTCCTGATCGTTCAAAAAACCACTTGATGAGAGGTTTATGCCCAAGCGGGATTTCCGCTTCCACTCTTACTCCCGCTTGTGTTGAAGGGTTGACTTGCATGGTCTGTGCCGCTTGTGGCGGAAGCGACACTTTAATTTTGTACAACTGGATTTTGTTTCCCGTCCCAGCCAGGTTCAAATTGGCTTCACTAAGGTCCGCTGGGCTCAAAGGAGATTGCGGGATTTCCAGAACAGTTCCGACCTGACGCGTAAACTGCGCCGGGCAGGAATCACAGCGCAAAGTTAGCTGAGTACCGGGATGAAGCCGGGCGATCATGCCGGCCGGAACGTATACTTCGGCTTCAGCCGTTGCTGCGCCGGCGTTTGGAGCAACAGGCCCCGTGTTTGTGATGATGCCAGGAACGCGCGCTTTTTCCGTATATTGGCCGAGGAAGAAAAATCCCAGAACAGCGGCGGTGATCCCCAGAGCAAACCAGCACAGCAACATCAAGGGAAAAGGACGGATGAGAATGATCTCGCCATGAAACTTCTGCTGCAAGGCCGCAACGGCCTCCGGACGGAAGAGCGGCAAGGGAGTTCCATTGCTGTGGCTTTCCACCGAAC
Source organism: Terriglobia bacterium (assembly GCA_963732195.1). Classification (GTDB taxonomy): domain Bacteria; phylum Acidobacteriota; class Terriglobia; order Terriglobales; family Acidobacteriaceae; genus Angelobacter. The sequence continues at coordinate 26,997 of CAVSYO010000020.1, forward strand.
TGAGAGTCTTGCCGGTGACTGGCATCCGCTTGTTCGCTCCGTACTAAAACGAAGAATTCAATGGTACGGCGCGGGCGGTACGAAAGGATAAAAAATCGTTTAGAAAAATTCAGGGCTGTTCCAAATTGGGAAGGCGGAAACTCTGATGGTTAGCGCAAATCCTGCATTTTCATCGGCGGATAAATCGAGCGGAAAAACCGTGGTGAAAAACTTCAAAAGAGATGAGCAGCCTGAAACGATTTTTGACCTTTACGCCACCACGCTGGGCGCTGCGGCGCGTTTTGGCAGGATCTCACCTATACGACGGATCTGTGCGCCGACGCCTTTTAGCTTCTCTTCAATACGCTCATAGCCGCGGTCAACATGGTAGACGCGATCGATGATGGTTTCGCCGTCGGCAACCAAAGCAGCGATAACCAAAGAGGCTGAAGCGCGAAGATCGGAACATTGAACAGCGGCGGAACTCAGAGGGGTCTTGCCGCGAACGATGGCGCGGCTGCCTTCTACTTTGATATTCGCGCCCATGCGGACGAGTTCATGCGCATGCATGAAGCGGTTCTCAAAGATATTTTCCGTGATGATAGACGTCCCCTGGGACTGCGTGGCCAGGGTCATATATTGCGCCTGCATGTCCGTGGGAAAGCCAGGAAATTCTTCTGTGCTGATATCAGCTGCCTGAAGCTGGTGGCCATTGGTCACGCGCATGGAATCTGTTCCGGCTGTGATGCTCACGCCGCACTCTTCCAGCTTTTGGATCAGTGAGCCGAGATGAGTGGGGTCACAATTAGTAAGCTGCAAGTCGCCTCCCGTGAGCACCGCCGCAATCACAAAGGTGCCGGCTTCAATACGGTCAGGGATGATGCGGTGTCGCGCGCCGTGAAGCTTTTCCACGCCATGAATGCGGATGGTATGCGTTCCGGCGCCTTCAATCCTGGCTCCCATCTTGGTTAGCAGCGCAGCCAGATCTGTGACTTCAGGCTCGCGCGCGCAATTTTCCATGATGGTTTCGCCTTCAGCGAGAGTTGCGGCCATCATCAGGTCTTCAGTGCCGGTGACGGTAATCTTGTCAAAAATAATATGGCCGCCACACAGCCGCTCCGCACTCGCTTCAATATAGCCATGCTCCTGCGTAATGGAAGCACCAAGGCGTTCCAGACCTTTGATATGGAGATCGATAGGCCGGGCGCCAATTGCGCAACCGCCGGGCTGGGAAACGCGTGCGCGTCCCATGCGCGCGAGTAGCGGACCCAGGACCAGCGTGGATGCGCGCATGGTCTTTACCAATTCATAAGCGGCTTCAGGGTTCACCAGGTTATTGCACGAAATCGTGGTGCGATGGGAAGCGCGTCCGTAGCCCAATTCAACGTCAGCGCCCATTGAGACCAGCAGGTTGCGCTCCGTCTGAATGTCACGGACATCGGGAATATTTTCCAGAATCACGGGCTCATCGGTCAGGATGGCGGCGGCCATCGCTGGTAAAGCAGCGTTTTTGGCTCCGCTGATGCGGACACTTCCCACCAGGGGATTGCCACCACGAATTACAAATTTATCCATAAGACTCTCTGGCGCGATCGTTCCGTCCCTGAAGTCAATCCGGATGGTCCGGCTGCGCGAGACCGGCTTTCTGAAGCCGGGATCTCCCACGGAAAGCAGTGGCTCTGCCTTGCCGGGATTGCCATTCGGTAACTTGGGAACAAGCTTCATTTTAAATGACCTTGCTCGATCGCCTCTCGGACATTTCCCTTAACGCTTTTGAGTCTTTTAGTGGCTTGAGTGCGAGACAGACCGGTCTTTAGCATGATCAGAGCTATAGCCACCTGATTGTCCGCCGCCTCAAGAGTTTTGGATGCAGTTGGACGGTCAACTCCAGCAGCTTTTTCTAAAACATTCAGCCCACGTTCCATTAACTTATGATTCCTAGTATGGACATTCACCATCAGGTTGCCATAGATATATCCAAGACGGGCCATCGCTCCTGTAGTTAGCAGGTTCAGGGCCATCTTCTGTGCAGAACCGGCCTTCATTCGCGTGGACCCGGAAACGGCTTCCGGGCCTACGTCGATCACAATCTCAATATCAGCGCGAGCACCCATCTCTGAGCCACGATTGCAGACCACGGCCACGGTTTTGGCCCCTTTCTTGCGTGCATGCTCCAGAGCGCCCAGGGTGTAAGGCGTTCGACCGCTGGCAGCAACTCCAACCACCACATCGTTTTTGCCCGGTTTGCGCCTGGCCATGTCTTTGCGCCCGCTGGAAGTGGAATCCTCACTGTATTCATCGGCATGGCCCAAAGCTTTATTGCCACCGGCAATTACATATTGAATAGTGCGGGGATCAGTGTTGAACGTTGGGGGACACTCAGCGGCATCGAGCGCGGCAAGGCGTCCACTGGTGCCTGCACCCGCATAAATCAGCCTTCCACCGCTGCGAATCGAGTCGGCAATGATGTCAATGGCGAGCGCGATCTGGGGCAAAGCCTGCTCTACGGCCTCGGCTACTTTGTGGTCTTCGCGGTTAATGACGCGGGCAATCTCCAGCGCGGAGAGCGTATCGAGGCTGGCGGAAGCGGAGTTCTGCTGCTCGGTCCGGAGATCACGGAGTTTTGCTTTGCGAGGACTCACGCGGTTCAATACCTCAAAGCGCCTCGATGATTGCATCGTGGAAAGCGGGCCGGAATTGCTTGATGGACTGCGAACCACGGTCCGGCCACGTGCGATTGGTTAGCAGGGTGACGGAAAGCCGACGATCAGGGTCAATCCATAGTGATGTACCTGTATAGCCCAAGTGGCCATAGGAGCGCGAGGAAAAATATCTTCCGGACTGAGACGGTTGGGAGGGCGTATCCCATCCCAGGGCGCGGGAAGTCCCGGGCGGGGAGTCCTGGCGTAGGGTAAAAATTTCCAAAGTTTCCTTTTTTACCAGGGGCGTTCCTCCTTGCAAGATGCACTGTGCAAAAACTGACACGTCAAGAACGGTGGAAAAACAGCCAGCGTGAGCAGCAACTCCGCCCATGACGGAGGCGTTTTCGTCGTTGACTTCACCCTGAATCAGGCGATGGCGGAAGGTGCGGTCATCTTCGGTGGGCGGGATTGCGAGTTTCAGGTCGGCCGGCGGGTTAAAGCAGGTATGGTTGAGATTGAGTTTGGCGAAGATTTCACGTCGGCAGAACTGGTCCAGAGGCTCGCCGAAAAGCTTTTCCATCGCCTGCCCCAGCAGGATGAAGCCGATATCACTGTATTCGGCGCGAGAGCCGGGATTGGTGGTGAGCGGGACGCGAAGGGCCTGCGCGAGCAACTCGTCCTTGTTATGGGCGGTCTGAAAGAGCTTGATATAGGCAGGCAAGCCCGGAGGAGTGCGCCAACAGCATGCGCAACGTGACCTGGCGGCGTGCGTCTTTTTGTCCCGCGCCGCTTTCGGCGAATCCGGGCAGAAGCTCGACCAATGGCTGGTCGAGCTTGAACAGGCCTCGATCGTACAAAATCATGCAGGCTGTGGTGGTGGCGATGACCTTGGTGACCGAGGCTAGGTCATAGATGGTTTCGGCAGTTATGGCAGGGGACGTTGCGTCATAAGTGAAACGCCCGAGGCCTTTGTGTGCGATCAGCTTTCCTTGATGGGTGACGGCGACTGCTGCTCCGGGGAAAGCGCGCTGGGCGACGCCGGAGCGCAGGACGTCAAAGGCGCGCTGGAATTGTTCGTCCTGATGCTCGAACGACTGGGACAGCATGCTGTTGGTACTTTGGTGCAGAAAATCCCCTCGTGTTGCTTTTGTTTTCGGTTTATAACACACTCAGTTCACAGATGAAATTCCCGCGCAAAGCCATAGGCTACATTTCCATCATCATTTTGGCTGTCCAAGGTCTTTCGGCTACCGGTGCGCCTGCGCCAAAGAAAAAGAAACCTGCGGCTGAGGCAAAGGAAACAGCGAACTTTTCGCCAGTGGATCTGCTGGTGCAGGAGCAGATCAACGACCAGGCCATCACAGGAGCAGTGCTGGTGGTGGGCCATGGCGGAAAGATCGTGCACCAGAAAGCTTTTGGACTGCGCGCCACCTCGCCGCGCCCTGAAGCCATGACGCTGGATACGGTTTTTGATCTGGCATCGCTCACCAAGGTCGTGGCGACAACGCCAAGCGTGATGCGGTTGATCCAGTATGGGCAGGTGCGGCTGGACGAACCGGTGGCGCGTTACATTCCTGATTTTGGGATGAACGGAAAAGATGCGGTGACGGTACGGCAGCTTTTGACGCATTATTCCGGGTTGCGGCCGGACATCGACTTGAATCCTTATTGGGTAGGACGCGACACGGCATTCCGGCTGGCGCATGAAGAAAAGCTGCAGGCGCCGCAGGGCTCGATTTTTATCTACAGCGACACCAATTTCATTGTGCTGGGCGAACTGGTGCAGCGGCTTTCCGGCATGCCGCTGGACCAGTACGCGGCAGTGCATATCTTTCAGCCGCTGGGCATGAAGCACACCCGCTTTCTGCCGCCTCCGGAATGGAAAAGCAAGATTGCCGAAACTTTCGCACCGGACAGAAAACAGATCCTGCGCGGCGTGGTGCATGATCCGCGCGCGGACAGGATGGGCGGCGTAGCGGGACACGCCGGAGTGTTTTCAACGGCGGGCGACCTGGCTCTGTACGCGCAGGCGCTGATCAGCCGCAAGCAAATCCTGGACGGCGATGTGATAGAGAAGATGACGACGCCGCAACAGCCGCCGAATGCGACAGAGGTCCGCGGGCTGGGCTGGGACATTGATTCTTCTTTCTCGTCGAACCGGGGATCGTTGCTGCCGGTGGGATCATTTGGACACACCGGGTACACCGGCACGTCAATGTGGATTGATCCTTATACGAATACGTATGTGATCCTGCTGGCGAATTCAGTCCTGCCAAGGCAGGGCCCTGCAATTATTTCATTGCGGGCACGCGTTGCTACGGCGGTGGCGGCGCTGCTGAAACTGGATGTGACTGCTGCCGATCGGGAGAAGCAGCTGGCGATTACCGGTTATAACGAAGCAGCCACGGCGTCACGCCGGCTGGGTGCGCGCAACGGGCACGTGCTGACCGGGATTGATGTTCTGGAGCAGGACAATTTTGCTTCTCTAAAGAAGGACAAGGAGCAAATGACGATTGGCCTGCTGACGAACAATACCGGACTGGACGGGCAGGGCAGAAGGACGATCGACGTGCTGGCATCAGCGCCGGGGATAAAGCTGGCAGCAATATTCGCACCTGAGCACGGAATCTTTGGCGCCCAGGACGACTTGAACGTTCAGAACACAACTGATTCGGTGACCGGCGTTCCGGTCTATTCGATGTATGGCGGCACGGATGCGAAAAAGCGGCCGCCGCTTGACGTGCTTAAGACGCTGGATGCGGTGGTCTTTGATATTCAGGATGCGGGTGCACGGTTCTACACATATCCGGCAACACTGGGCTACCTGCTGGAGGCGGCAGCGCAGACAAATACGGAAGTCATCGTGCTGGACCGGCCAGACCCGATCAACGGTTCGTTTGTGCAGGGCCCAATATCGCAGACCGAGTTTACAAGCTTCACCAACTACCACCCCATACCTATACGACACGGCATGACGCTGGGCGAACTGGCGCAGCTCTACAACACTGAGAGAAAGATTGGCGCGCGCTTGCGCGTGATTCCCATGCAGGGCTGGTTGCGCGGCGACTGGTTCGATTCCACCGGCATAGTTTGGGCCAACACTTCGCCTAATCTTAGATCAGTGAATGAGGCGGAGCTGTACCCGGGAGTGGCGATCATTGAGGGATCGAATGTTTCCGTTGGCCGCGGCACGGACACGCCGTTTGAGGTGATGGGCGCGCCATGGATCGATGCACGCACTTATTCGGATTACATGAACGCGCGTCTGATTCCGGGTGTGAGATTTGTGCCGCTCACATTCATGCCTGTAAGCGGTCCGTATGCGAACCAGTTGTGCAAGGGCGTGAATATTATCGTGACAGACCGCACAGTGCTGGACGCACCGGAAATGGGGATTGAACTGGCGGTGGCGCTGAGAAAACTTTATCCGAAGCAATGGAAGGTAGATCTCTCGCTGAAGCTTTTGGCGAATCGTGAAACATACGATGCTGTCACGAGAGGAGATGATCCGCGTAGCATCGCGCAGGGCTGGCAGGATGATCTGGAGAAGTTCAAAGAGATGAGGCAGAAGTATCTGATCTATAAATAGGAAAACCTACCACGGGGACACGGAGGCACGGAGAAGAGCAGGATTTAGCCGCGAATTAACGCGAATACGCGAATCTTCGAAGGTTTCTGTTTGCCCCGCAAGCTGTATTTTTCCTGTGTACTCCTCCTTGCCAGTCGCGGCCACTCTTGAGCGAACTATCTTTCAAAATCATTCGTGTATATTCGCGTCCATTCGCGGCTCCCTTTTCTCGGTTTTCTCCGTGTCTCCGTGGTGAAAATGTCTCCGCGTTTTTTACGTGCATTCGCGGCCCAAACGTCTTATCTTCCGAGCATGGGGCAACAATCAGACGGTCTGCACATTGGCACGTCAGGATGGTCATACGCAAGCTGGAAGCCGGCATTCTTTCCGGAGAAGCTGCCGTCGAAGCGTTTTCTTGAGTTCTATGCCACGCGACTGAATGCTGTGGAGTTGAACGCGACGTTTCAGACGGATGCCGACGGCGAGCGCCATTGCCGGATGGGTTGGCGTGACGCCATCGGATTTCCGATTTGCCGCCAAGGTGCATCAGTCCATCACGCATTTCAAGCGGCTGAAGGATTGCGACGATTCGTTCCGGTTTTTTCTGCAGAGCATGGAGCCAATGCGGCAGTCGGGCAGGCTGGGGCCGATATTGATCCAGACACCGCCAAATCTGAAAGCCGATATTGATCTGCTGCGGACGTTTGCGCAGCTCTTGCCGCAGGCATATAGGTTTGCCTTTGAGTTCCGGCATGAGAGCTGGTTTACTGACGCTGTCTACGAGATTTTGAAGGGCAAGAACGCGGCGCTTTGCTGGGCGGAGAGCGAGAAGATTGTTGTGCCAAAGGTGGCGACGGCGGATTTTCTTTACTACCGGTTTCGCGAGCCGGAGTACAGTACGCCTGATTTGCATAAGGTGGCGGAAGAATTAAAGACGCAGAGCGCGGAGCGCGAGGTGTTTGCTTTCTTCAAGCATGAAGAGCAGCCGGAAAGCGCGTTGAATGCCGTGACGGTGGCGCGGCTGAATGGGATTGAAGAAAAGCCGTTCGTGATGCCGGAGAAGAAGGTGGGGAAGAAGAACGCGGCAAAATAGGAGTTGCCCTCCTTCGCTCCTCCTCAGTCCTGCCCATTCACGCCAAAAGCGGGCGTGAATGGGGACCCGACTGCGGCGCTTCCTCGGAGTCGCTCAGGAGGGCAACAATGAGTGGGCATCTGGGACGGCTATTTGAGAGCTGCATAAATAAAGTCCGATTTTGGAAATAAGCACAAGGTCCCTCCGCCCTATTCGCGCGCTGATGACTGCGCGCGCTCGTGTTACGGGTCGTCGGGATGACGATTTTTAATGGATTAGGACATTATTTTTGCATCCATCAAATAAAGCATTACCCAGCGATTGTCTCAATCGCATTCACAGCGTCTGGCGGCAATTCCAGGGAACGGCTTGCCAGGTCTTGCTTCATGTGTTCAGGGTTGGAGGTCCCTGTGAGAGGCAGCATGCCAACGTGGCGCGCGAAAGCGAAGACAATCTGGGCCGGAGACGCTTTGAGTTGCGCAGCGAGTCCTGCGACCAAAGGATGACGCAAGACTTCAACATTTGCCGTGAGCAGAGAAAATCCCTGATAGATGATGTTGCGTTCGCGGCAGAAAGCGCGCACTTCGCGGTCCCAGCCGCAGGCGGGCATAGCAGCGGTTCTGGACGAACGCAGGCGGTTCAGCATGGGCGCGGGCCATCTGCTGCAGTTGAGCGAGTGAAATGTTGCTGACGCCGAGAAGGCGTGTGCGACCGGCGTCGCGTTCTTTGATCATGGCCTGCCAGGTTTCAAAATCGTCGGTGGTCCAGTGGGAGTGAGAAGCGGGGCCGTGCAGAACAAAACTGTCCACGTGATCCGTGCCAAGATGCTCAAGCGAACTGGCCATGGATTGCGCCACCTGGACGGATAGCGTTGCGGCTGGATCATAAGGCAGGCGATGGTCCTGGCCTGCCTGATAGGTGAATTTGGTCTGAAGAAAAAGATCGGCGCGGGTGACCAGGCTGGCGCGATATGCGGCGGCAAGACCCTGGCCGACTCCGGCTTCAAAGTAATGGCGGCGCTGGTTGGCCGTGTCGATGGCGCGAAAGCCCGAGCGGATGGCGAGTTCGGTGAGGGCCGCAGTGCGATCTTCCTTCCAGGCGGTGCCGTAGAGAAAATCTGGAATGGCAGGTTGAGCGTTTGGCATGCACTATTCTGACATGAAGACTTTTATGCCTGGATAAGCGGCTGATTTCACCGCGGAGACGCGGAGGCGCGCGGCGAAAACCGGGGGAGAGTTGAGGAATAATTTTCCGAGGTTTGCTGACGATTTTTGTTGATTTATTCGCTTTATATTTGCTATAGTAAGAGCTGACAGGGAGCGATCTGTCACAGGCTGCGCAACGGGAAAACCGTTGCGTTTCGTGTTTTGGGGAAGTTTGCGACCCTCTGCCGATTGGGATTGGGTTTGGGTTACCGGATTGGGTCACCCAAGGGTCACCCAAGCGTGACCCAAGGGCCACCCAAGCGTCTCGCAAGGATCACGCCTGGGTCGAATAGAGGAAGTGCTTTGTTTGCAATACGGACTGTAAATAAGGCCGGGTGGGGGGTGGGGTGATCGCCGTGAACGCACAAGATCGAAAAAGCAAATTTCACCGCGGATTAACCCAGACGGATGCGGAGCAGGAATAAAAGTGAAGAGTCAGGAGTCTTAACCATCGAGCGCAAGACCCGAACAATTTGCATTCGATGACAAACGGAACCAGCAGAGCTATTTGCCGGTGAAACGGCAAGGCAGGATACTGAAGGTTATGAGGTCTGATAACAAGCGAAAGAGCGATGACCGTGACGATCCGATAGTGAAGAGCTTTCTTGATTACCTGAACGTTGAGAAAGGGCTGACGCCGTTGACGGTGGGCGCTTACAAATCTGATCTGATTCAATTTGCCGAGTTTCTTGCGGCGCGCCGGCGGGAGCTGACGCACGCACGGCGGGAAGATATCCGCGCATTCTTGAGCCAGCTGTTTGCAAACGGGGTGAAAGACCGGTCAGTGGCGCGCAAGCTTTCCACGTTGAGGCACTTTTACAAATACCTGCTGCTTGGACCGGATCATCAAGGAGGACCCAACGTTGGACATTGATTCGCCAAAGCAATGGAAGGTGCTGCCAAAGTCGCTCGCTCAGAGTGAGATTGATTCGATGATGGAGGCGGCGGGGTAAGGCGAGCGATGCCAAACTTTCTGCGGCGCTGGCGCAGCGCGACCAAACCATGCTGGAGGTGTTTTACGCGGGCGGAATGCGTGTTTCTGAGATTATCAACATAAAGTTAGAAGATCTGAAGCTGGAACTTGGGTACATATTGGTGCTTGGCAAGGGTGACAAGGAGCGGATTGTCCCGATTGGAAAAGCCGCGCAGGAGCGAATAAGTGTATATCTCGCTGACGGCCGGGTGGCGCTGCTGAACGGAAAGATTTCATCCATGTTGTTTGTGCGGCGTGGCGGCGGGCGGTTATCGCGGCAGCGGGTTTGGCAGATGGTGAGAGATGCTTCTGCATCAGTACGGCCCGCCAGCCCGCATATGTTGCGCCATAGCTGCGCCACGCACATGGTGGAAAATGGCGCTGACCTGCGAACGGTGCAGACGATCCTGGGCCACGCCGATATTTCCACCAGCCAGATCTATACGCATGTGGCGCTGGACAGGTTGAAGACGGTGTATCGCGACTTTCATCCACGGGGAAAGAGAAGCGGCGGGGCGGGGAAACCATGAAGCAGCCTGAAAACCGGGTGAGCACGGAGATTCAGCGCGGCATCGGCAAGTTCCTGGATTCGCTGCGCGGAGAGCGGAATGCGTCAGCACATACGCTGCGCGCGTATAGCAATGAGCTGGGCCGCTTTGCCGAATACCTGGGTCCGGATGCGCGATGGAAAGAGATTGATCACATCACGATCCGGGGATTTTTCTCTCATCTGCATGGCTGCGGACTGAGCAAAGTTTCAGTGGCGCGGGCGCTTGCGGCTTTACGGTCGATGTACAAATGGCTGGGGCGGGAGGGCATTGTGCAGCAAAACCCGGCGAAACTCGTGTCATCACCGAAGCTGCCAAGGAAGCTGCCGCGCGTCCCTACGATGGAAGAGATCAATGGTCTCCTGAATACTGACATGCCGGAGAGTGCAGCATTTCCTGAGCGCGATCGCGCGATCTTTGAACTGCTGTACGGCTGTGGACTGCGAAATTCGGAGCTGGTGGGCACGGAGCTGGGCGATATTGAAGAAGCGAACGGCGTGATCCTGATTCGCGGAAAAGGGAAGAAGCAGCGCTATGTGCCGCTGGAAGGCGCGGCAGCGGAAGCGCTGGCGGCTTATCGCGAAGCGCGACAGAAGGTGCTGAAGGCTACGCGCAAGAATACGCGCCGGCTTGTTCATCAATCAGCGAGGCGGGCCGTTAACGACGCGGAGCGTGGGGCGGATCGTGAAAAAGATCGCTGTCTCACGGGGATTGCCGCCGGACATCCATCCGCATACGCTACGCCATGCCTTTGGCACGCACATGCTGACGGAAGGCGCCGACCTGCGGGCGATCCAGGAACTGCTGGGGCATGAGCGGCTGGCAACCACGCAGAAGTATACCCAGTTATCGATTACGCACGTGATGGAAGTCTATGACAAGACGCATCCGCGGGCGAAGTAAGAGCTTCAGCTTATAAACGGCAAGTCATATGACCTTTGTTTTAGGCCGACCTTGTTTTGCTATGGCATTTCAGCTGGAAAATATGCGATTCTAGCTTCCCCCAAAATTTCAGGAGAATGGTCTTTTGCCTCGAGGGGAGCCCCAGATGAATGAAAGACGGGCTTGATTAACTATTTGCTAATCCATGAACCTATTCGGAAACTACAGCTTCGGTTTCATCTTTGTGGCGATTGCGATCGTGCACTTCATCCGGCGTCGGCCAGACAACTATTGGCTATGGATCATTCTTATGGGCGGCGGAATAGGCGCATTGATCTATATCGCCGCTGAAGTGGTGCCGGACCTTGGGCTGCTACGGCATTCATTCCAGATATTTTCCCATCGCACAAGGATTCGGCAGCTGGAGGTGATGGTGCTGGACAATCCTTCAGCAGGGAATTATGAAGAGCTGGCGGACCTCTATCTGGAGCAGAAGAAATTTGCCAAAGCAAAAGAATGTTATGACCGCGCGATTTCGTCGCGAACAGATTCACCCGATCCTTTCTACCGGCGTGCTCTTTGTGAAATGGAGTTAAACGATTTTCCTGCCGCCGTGACCGACCTGGAACGCGTGGTTGGAAAGGAACGCAATTATGATTACCAGCGCGCCGCTGGACTGTTGGCCTATGCGTGGGCGCGCACGAATCAGGACGCGCAGGCAGCGAGCATGTTTGAGCAGATCACACAAACATCCACGCTTTCTGAAACGCAGTTCAACTACGCGCAGTTTCTGGCAGCACATGGAAACACAAACGAAGCGCGGCAATGGATCGAGCGGATTTTGAACAAGAAAGCAACCATGCCGCGTTATCTGAGGCGTCGTGAGAGGCCATGGTTTCGCCGTGCGGCAGCGTTGCTGAAAAGATTGCCGGCGGAGCAGCCAGTGTTGGCAGGGAACCGGCCCACCGTCGCAGGCTGATATTACGGGTTAAAATGATGGGAGTGGCCCTGTAGCTCAGATGGATAGAGCGACGGTTTCCTAAACCGCAGGTCGCAGGTTCGACTCCTGCCAGGGTCACCAGACTTCACGAAGGCTTTGCCATTGCATTGGACGCTGAAATTATCGGCGGCATTTCTGATCGTGATGTTGTGCTGCAACGCAGGCGCAGCAGACATGCGCGTCCATGCCCTGCAGTCAAAGAAACCCAACACGCCTCAGCCGGGAGTTACTGCGAACAGTATTACGATCGGGAGCCTGGCTCCGTTGACAGGTGACAACGCAGAAACGGGCAGCGCGGTAAAAGCGCTTTTGACCGCCTACTTTGACGACCTGAACCAGCACGGCGGAATTTACGGGCGGCGAATTGTGCTGCGCTTTGCGGAATCGGGAGATAACGGCGCGACTACGCTGAAGAATGCGAAGCGTCTGGCCGCTACTCCGGTGTTTGCCATGGTGGCTCCGTTTGTCCCTGATGCGGAGCAAAAACTGGCAGCGGTGGCGCAAGCGAGCAAGACGCCGCTGGTTGGTCTGCTGGCGCTTTCCGTGCCCAGCGAACCTGTGAATCGTGAAGTGTTTTATCTTCTTCCCGGCTTTCAGCAACTGGAGCAGGAGTTGGTCCGCTTTGCCGCAGCGCGGGAAAAATCGACCGTCGAAAAGACGGCGGTGGTTGTGGCCGATAGCAAGCTGCAGACGGATGTGGCCCCAGCCATGCAAACAACCTGGAAGGAATTGAGCGTCGACAAACCGCAGGAGTTTGTGTTTTCTGCTGCGAAGGGCGCGGAGGTTATTCAGGATCTGCACAGCCAGGGAATAGAACGAGTCTTTTTTATTGGCGATGGAGAGCAACTTGCGCCGTGGATACAGGCGGCCGATAAAGCTGAGTGGGCCCCCAGAGTTTTTGTGCTGGGGCCGTTGCTGGATGAAAGCATACTTGGTTCTCCGGCGCGCTTCCAGGGCAGGATCTTTGCCGCCTATCCGCAACTGCAGCCCGAAGTAGGGGCGGTGGACGAGTTCGACTATTTTCTCAGCAGCCACAATCTTGCCAGTGATCATCGGCTGGTCCAGATTTCAGCCTATTGCGCTGCCAAGATCCTGGTGGAAGCCCTGGCGCGCGCGGGTAAGAACGTAACTCGCGAAAAACTGATTCTGACACTTGGAGCAGATGCGCGACTTCAGGACCGGCCTGCTGCCGGGAATTACATTTGGCGCGAACCGCCGAGTGGGATCGTTCAAGGCTGAGATTGTGTGTGTTGATCTGGCCTCACATTCTTTTCAACCAGAATGCAGCAAGACAGCGAAGCCTGAGTGACTGCTTAGAGTGACGTTAGAAATCCACGAGCCCATCAACACACGCCAGCCATGATCCGTTGATGTAATGCGCATCTATATGGTGCATGCCGGAAGCATTCCATGAACTGCCGTCAGGTACCAGAATCGGCGACTCTTTTACCTCATGCTCTTTGTAAGTTGTCGGCGTGAGTTCGGTGATTTCAAAGGCGCGGACCTGTTTACCGTAAGTGGGATAGCAATCCTGGGTGAAGCGAAGAAGCCTGCCGTCATAGTCGAGCACGCGGCCGCCGGGGCGAGCAACTGATTTATTGCCGGTGATGATGGGGCTGGAAGGATGCTCGGTCCAAGTGGAAGCTGGATCGTCTGCTGAATAAAGAGCCAGCGTGTCATGTTTGTGAGGCGTTGGGCAAGTAAAGAGCCACCATTTTCCGTTGTGCTGAAAGATTGAAGGATCAGCATGCGGGCCGGGAATCAGGTCTTTGACGAGAGTCCATTTGTCCGGGAACGAAGTAGCGCGATAAAGACGGACGGCATTGGCGCCGAGGGTTTCCGGAGTCATATAGAAGTCGTCGTTCCATCGGAACACGTACGGATACGAAAGATGAAACGGCTCCTGCAGAACGATTCGTGCGTAATGCCATGTGAGACCGTCGCGACTGGTGGCGCGGCCAATGTCGCCTTTGTTGGATTGATTATTTAAGACCTCAAAAAACATGTGCCAAAGCCCGTCGACATTGACCATGAAGGGATCAGCGACAAAGCGCGCCGGAACATCTGTTACAGTCGGCGGCGGAAATTACAGGGTTGGAAGCGCCGGGAGCGGCGGCCATGCGCAACGGCGATGGGCCGGAATACATGGCAATGGACCATGTCCAGGGCCGGCTGGCGTCTTTGGATCGTTGTCCTACAGAGTTGGGATCAATGGTTTCCATGGGGCAGGATAATTTTATCAATCTGCCAGATTAAGGCGGCTTGAACGCCTGGGGTCGCCCCGCCGAAGCATGGCAATCTGATTTTTTTTTGCCGATTTAACCCATTGATTCCTAACATCGCCAAGCCGAGTATCTATTACGACAACGAAACTTAATGCAACAAATCCAGAATACTTGCGTTCAACGTATTGAAAGCGATGTTTGCAACACAAAAGAGTGACAATTTGTGTCATCGGGGATTTGGAAATCAAGTGAAACGAAATCAGGGCTGAAACCACTACTTACAGTAACGAAGGTATCAGGCGGATGGCCTTACATCCTGAAGGACCCAGGTAGTTCTGGAATGTGAGGTTGTTAAAAGCAAGTGCTTGATGCAACAGCCAGGAGGAGATTGTGAAGCTTTTTGACGCTTTGTTCGGATGCTGGCACAAACGAATCAGCTTTCCCCAGACCAGCAAGCCAGGACAGCGCCGCTGCGAGGCCGCCATGCAAACGGGAACATACGTGGTTTGTCTCGACTGTGGTACCGAGTTCGCTTACGACTGGAAAAAAATGCGTGTTCTCTCCCCCAATGAGAAACAGTCTTTTGCCCGTGCGCGTGTGGAAGTTGAGGCAAGAGGCTAGGAATCGGGGAGATTGCAGGGTCATGAAAAGGCAGTGGCGGTTTCGGGTGGTGGAGTCGGCGGGCTTGGTGTTTGCTTACTTCTGGTACAACGCAAACGTCCACGCAGTGTTGGCAAAAATACTTTCATAGCGATGCGCGCAGCCTTTCTTCCGGGAGGCTGCTGTCAGTGTGGCTGTGCTTCTAAATTTGCTGCGATGTTCAGACCAGGCGTATCAGCGAGCATCTGTTTGTATCGATAAAGGATTTTGCCTGAAACCGATGCCACCGAAGACGGCTGGTCCATTTCCAGAATCGCCACCCACTCTGCTTTGCTTCTGGCCAGGAATACGATTTTTCCATGAAGAAATTCCGCGGCTAGTTCCGGAGAAACGTCGACATGGGAGCCGAAGAATCGCCGGTTGAGTTTCTCCCAGCGCTCAGAATGGATCAATGGCGGCACGTCCACCTTGGTAGAAAACAAATAAGCCACCTGGTACTGTGAACGCATCTGCCGCGCTTTGATCATTTCTTCAACGGTAAAGTCCTGCACTTGAACAAATGGAAATGATTGCTTCACGTAGCCCAGATACGGACGAGTAAGCTCGTCTGTCGCAGGCCATGCAGTAAGGATTGTGGCATTTTGTTCGTGCTGTTCCAGAAACTTTGCGGCTTTAAAGTGCAGATCGACGAAGTCTTTGTAAGTGAGGTTGTCTTCAGGCGCAAAGCGATACGGCGGGTCAAAGAAGAGTCCCAGCACGAAGACGATCACCATCAAGGCTGCGGGCCATTCCCATCGGCTGATGCGCCGGTGCAGCGTTGACATGCCAATCATGATTACCAGCGGATACACAGGCAACAAATAGCGAGTGAGCAGCGCGCCACCGAGCAGGGAAAATGCGAGCAGATGCGCCAACATGATCAGCCCGAACTGGAGTTGTACAGGAATGGCAATGCGCGGCCGTTCGCCGGTGGAATCGATGACTGGCGGAAAGAACATTGCGACCACAGTGGCTGCTGTGAGCGCCAACATGTTCATGGTTCCAAAGAGATGCCAGATACGTTGCACCAGCGCAAGAAGAAAACGCAGCGGGCTGAGCGCCTGGGTCACGTTGTACTGATAAAAATCGGCGTTGCCAAAAAATCTTCCTGTGGCGTGGTGGTGGTAAACCAGCCAACCCAGCAAGGGAAGAACCGGAATAAGCGCAATCGCAGTGCGCTGAATGCGGATTTGACTGCTCTTTCCGCGATGCGGCAAGACTTCCCAAAGAGCAAACGCCAGCGGCGTAATTACCGCAGTCTCTTTGCTCAGGACAGAGAGGCAAAAGGCAAGCTGGGCGGGCCATATCCGGCCTTCAATATAAAGCCGGATTCCCCAAAGAGTGAATGCGGCAGCCATAAGATCGGCATGCGTCAAAGAACTCTGCACAAAAAAGATCGGATATACGGCAGTGGCAATAGTTGTGGCAACAGCAACGCCAGTACGCACGAGCCTTCTTGCAAGGATGAAGACATTGGTGAGGGCAAAGGCCGCCAGAAGCAACATAGCAACACGCGCCACAGCGGGTTTCCATCCGCTTACGGTGAACCAGAACGCAAGGTATGCCGCGGAAAGTGGCGGATGGCCGGTATCAAGTGTGGTTTTGGCGATCAGCGTGTGAGAATGGGCAAGATCATACGCGGCAGGAACGTAAAAGCCGGCTTCATCCCAGAAAAAGGGAAGGCGCAGCAGCGGCGCGTGCAGCAAAAAGATAACAACAAAGATAAGCGGATAAAGTCGTCTGAACGAGAACTCTGGCAGTTCGTTAGTTTGTGACGTGGCCAATGGCTAATCTTCTCGCAGGAAGTATGCTAGTTGATTTGCCCCTGCTGCGCCGCGATATTGGGATCGAGCTTGATTTCACCGAACGTGCCTTCATACTGGCGGACGTTCTGCTCCAGAATGGTCAGCAATGCCTTGGCTTGTTGCGGACTTAGGTAAATGCCCTGAAAATTTTGCACTTCCACTTCCTGCGCTGTCACAGGCTGCAGGCGGCCAAAAACCAGCAGAAAGTCCCACACGCTCACGCGGATCTGGATTGAATTGGCATAAGTATCGCGGTAATCGGCGGCATTCACCAGGCGGATGTTGGGCTGCTGTGGAATCGACATGAAAATGATCTCCTGAAGTAAACTTTCACCATAACAGAAGTGAGCGAACGCGGAAAGCGCAACTGCCGCTTCGGCTATCACGCGTGCCACGAATTTTCCAGTCATTTATAATTCTGGCTCTTCAAGGGGACTGATTCATGGATACCGGCATTGTTGACGTACACGCACGTGAGGTTCTGGATTCGCGCGGAAATCCAACCGTAGAAGCCGAGGTCACTCTGGGTGACGGATCAATTGGTCGCGCCGCAGTTCCCAGCGGCGCTTCCACAGGTGAACACGAAGCGGTGGAGCTTCGCGATGGCGATCAGCATCGCTACCTGGGTAAAGGCGTACAGACCGCGGTGGAGAACGTGAAAACCAAAATAGCAGACGCCCTGCAAGGCCTTGACGCCTCCGACCAGCGCCGCATCGACGACACCATGATCGAGCTGGACGGCACTCCCAACAAAGCAAAGTTGGGAGCAAATTCCATTCTCGCGGTGTCCATGGCCTGCGCCCGCGCCAGCGCAAATGCCATCAAGACGCCACTCTACCGCTATCTTGGCGGTGTGAGCGCCAGCGTTCTGCCTGTTCCCATGATGAACATTTTGAATGGCGGCGCGCATGCTGATAGCAACGTGGATTTCCAGGAATTCATGGCTATGCCCGTGGGCGCGGAGACTTTTTCTGAAGCGCTGCAATGGGGCGCAGAAATTTTTCACACTCTCAAGTCGGTTCTGAAGAAGCGCGGCTATAACACGGCCGTGGGCGATGAAGGCGGCTTTGCTCCATCGCTAAAGGCCAATGTAGAAGCCATTGAATTGATTTTGGAAGCCATGCAGCAAGCGGGCTTTCGGGCTGGTACAGACGTTTCCATTGCTCTGGATCCTGCCGCCAGTGAATTCTTTGATAAGACCAGCGGCAAATACGTCTTCAAGAAATCGGATAAATCAGTTAAGTCGTCGGAAGAGATGGTGGCATTCTGGGCTGACTGGGCCCGGCAATATCCAATTGTTTCCATTGAGGACGGGCTGGCGGAAGATGACTGGAAAGGCTGGCGGCTGATGACCGACGAACTCGGCGACAAGATCCAGCTCGTAGGCGACGATCTTTTTGTCACCAACACAGAGCGTCTCAGCCGCGGCATTGACGAAGGCATTGCAAATTCGATTCTCATCAAGGTCAACCAGATTGGCAGTGTGAGTGAAACTCTGGACGCAATTGACATGGCGCGACGGAACGCGTACACGGCAGTTATTTCGCATCGCTCCGGCGAAACAGAAGATACGTTTATTGCCGATCTTGCGGTGGCCACAGGCGCCGGACAGATCAAGACCGGGTCGGCATCGCGCACGGATCGCATCGCAAAATATAACCAGCTCCTGCGCATTGAAGAAGAGCTTGGCGAAGGCGCACGTTTTCTTGGTCTGGAAGCGCTCAACTATGATTCAAGTGCGGACAAGGCAGGCGCTTAAGTAAGTTGCGCAGCAGCTGCCCGCGCGATTGCCCGCGCATTATTCGCCTGGCTTGGTGTGGACAGGAACGGATGCTTCTATCGTCCGTGATCCGGCCGTGAAGCCCATGAAGTCTCCAACTTCCTGAGACAGATAGAAGAACTCTACATGCCGGTCCTTCAGGGTAGCTGTTGAAAATCTCTTCCTCCGGCAAGGGTATAATCTAATTTCCAGCATGAGTTATCAAGTTCTAGCGCGCAAGTACCGGCCGCAACGTTTTTCTGAGGTGATTGGGCAGGAACACGTGACCCGTACCCTGAAAAATGCCATCGAGCAGCAGCGCATTGCGCATGGTTATATCTTCAGCGGCCATCGTGGCATCGGCAAGACGACCATCGCGCGCATTCTCGCTATGGCGCTGAATTGCCGCTGCCACCGACCAGCCCAATCCAGAGCCCTGTGGCGTATGCGAGTCATGCGTAGAAGTCCGGGCTGGAAGCTCAGTGGATGTGATCGAGATCGATGCGGCGACGAACCGCGGCATTGATGAGATCCGAGAGCTGCGCGAAGCAGCCCGTTATCGCCCCGCGCGTGATCGCTTTAAGATTTACATTCTGGATGAAGCACACCAGATCACGGATGCCGCGTTTCAATGCGCTGCTTGAAGACATTGGAAGAACCTCCGCCGCATATCATCTTCATGATGGCCACCACGCAGGCCGAGGACATTCCGCAGACTATCCGCTCACGCTGCCAGCATTTCAGTTTTCATGCGGTGAAGTTTGATGAGATTGTGAGCCAGTTGGGCGCGATTGCCGCTAAAGAAAATATTCAGACAGATGATCAAGCGCTGGCCGTGCTGGCCGAGGCCGGCGATGGCTCTATGCGCGATGCGCTTTCCATTATGGACCAGGCCATTGCGTGCTGCGGCACCAAGCTCAGTGGCGAACTGGTGCGCGGGCTGGTCGGGAATGTGGGTTCCGAGGTTTTTGAAGACTTGATGGGCACCGTTGCGCGCAGCTCCAGTGAAGAAGCGTTGCGCACGCTCGACCGCCTCATGACTGAGGGGCACAATCCGGCTCATTTTGCGCGGCAGCTGGTGAGGTTCCTGCGCAATACGGTGGTAGCCAAAGTCGCCGGCGACGATTCGCCGTTGCTGCAGATCTCATTGGACGAGCGGGCGCGCGTGGGACGCGTGGCCGGCCAGTTTTCCGAAGAAGAGCTGGCGCGGTTTCTCCAGATCATGCTTCGTACCTTCGATGAGCTGGGATACCGGCAGGAGCAAAGATTTCATCTTGAACTGGGCGTGCTGAAGCTGGTGCATGCGCAACGCATTCTTCCGCTGGAGCAGATACTCAGCCAGGTGGGCGGTGAGAGCCAGAAGACCTCTGAAACGCAGCGGGGTCCCACGTCCCGGCCTACGTCGGCGGCTGCTTCATCGACAGTAGCGCCAGGATTCACTGGGACTTCAAGGCAGCAAAGCCCGGTCTCGCCGTTTGAAGCTGACCGAGCCCGCAAAGGCCGCAGCTTTGATCCGGAAATGTCGACCGCATCGGTGGCTGCGCAGGCACAAACGTCGGCAACTGCTACAGCGATTGCTATCGAAGAGCCGCAGGGAACTGAAGCTCCAGCAACGACCGAAGATCCAGGGACGATTATGGGCCACGTGCTGGGGGAGTTGGAAAAGGCCGGGCACAAGATGCTGGCTTCAACTCTGGAGAGCGGCAGCGTGACCATGAAGGGAAATGAGCTGGTGGTGAGCATTGGCCAATCGGCGGCAGTCATTGATCTGATGATGAGTGCAGAGCCAAAGCGGCTGGCCAATGCCGCAGCCAGCGCGGCATTGGGACGTCCAACAAAAGTTAACGTTGTGAGCGGAGTTCCTGCGGCAACCAATGGAGCAGCAGCCGTGGTGCGGCCACGCAATGGCGCCAGTGCGCGCAGCCGCGCGGCAGAAGACCCGATCGTGCAGCGCATGCGCGAAAAATTTGGCGCAGAAATTCGCACGGTGATCGACCATCGCGACAAAAACTAGGAGAAGCCATGGGCGGATTTAACTCACGCCAATTTCAAGAAATGTTGGAGAACGCACAAAAGCAGGCACAGGACCTGCAGAGCAAGATGAAGCAGACTGTAGTCGAGGCTTCTTCTGGAGGCGGCACTGTCACCATCAAGATGAATGGGCAGAAGCAGGTGCTGGAGACGCGGATCGATCCTGAAGCGGTAAAAGCCGGCGACGTGGAAATGCTGCAAGACCTTGTGACGGCGGCTGTGAACGCGGCGGGGCAGAAAGTGGACGAAGCGATGCAGTCGACCGTGGGCGGCATGCTGGGCGGAATGGGAATTCCGGGAATTTAGAGGGAGCCTGTGTCAAAGTTCGCCGAGCCAATGGCTCGACTGATTGATGAGCTGAAGAAACTTCCGGGCGTTGGCGGCAAGAGCGCCCAGCGTCTGGCATTTCACATCCTGCGCTCAAGCGCTGAGGATGCTGAGGATTTAGCAGCGGCCATCCGCAATCTTAAAGAAAAACTTCATCTTTGCTCTGTATGCAGCAACATCACCGACGTTGATCCATGCAGCTATTGCACCAGCGCTACCCGAAACCAGCGCCTGGTGTGCGTGGTGGAAGAGCCCACGAATATTGCGTCAATTGAAAAGGCGCGGTTTTATAACGGCGTTTACCACGTTCTTCATGGAGCCATTTCTCCGCTGCATGGTGTTGGGCCGGAGCACTTGCGGATTCCTTCACTGATGAGAAGGATTGAGAGCGGCAGCCTGGACGAAGTCATCATCGCCACTAATCCCACCATCGAGGGCGAGGCTACGGCGGTCCATCTCACCGGCTTACTGAAACGTCCTGGCGTGAAGATCACCCGAATTGCGACTGGAATTCCCGCCGGAAGCGACATTGAATATGCCGACGAAGTGACCATGCTGAAGGCAATGGAAGGCCGAAGAGAACTGTAGGCAGAACCACTCAGCTTGATCCCAAGGTAAGTTGACAGCCAATTTTCTGCTGCTAGACTGACGTTATGGAAATTCACCTGACACCGGAAAAAGAGGCGCTTTTACGGCAGGTCGCCGCCCGCAATGGGCAGGATGCTGCTCAGGTCATTCAGGAAGCGGTTGACCGCCTTTTGGACCACGATACGTGGTTTGTTCAAGAGGTTGAGAAGGGGCAGTCGCAGGCTGCCAAGGGAGACCTCATCGAACACGATGAGGTCGTGACGCGGATAGAAAAACGACTGAAAGACAAGCAGTCTCGCCTCTAGTGCGGATTGTCTGGACAACCGCGGCAGTTGTCGATCTGGAACAAATCTCTGATTACCTGCTTGAAAACGACCCAGAGCTCGCAACAACGACGATCCAGCGCATTTTCAGATCGGTTTCAGAACTAAAGCTTTTTCCGGCACGTGGTCGGCCGGGCCGCAAAGATGGCACGCGCGAACTGGTGTTAACGCAGTTGCCATATCTGGCAGTTTATGAACTTGTCGGTGAGACGATTAGAGTTCTGCGAGTTTTGCACGGAGCTCGTCGCTGGCCAGAATGATTCTGAAATCATTCAAATTGAGTTACAGTGAGCGCTAATTCCTCAACTTCGCCAATAAATCCTGCGGATGAACTGGTTTTGCCAGAATCTCAAACTCATGGCCCTGGGCGCGGGCTTTTTCCAGCAAATCGGCGGTTGCAGCCTGACCGGAGAAGAGAAGGATCTTGCATCCGGGCAGCACTTTACGGATGCGGATAGCGGCTTCAATGCCGTTCATGTCAGGCATGATGACATCGCTAATGATTAGATCGGGCCTGGTTTCGCGTGCACGATCCACGGCCGCAGTTCCCGTGTAGACGGCTGAGGCATCGAATCCATTTTGATTGAGAATTATCGCCAGGGTGTCGGCGATAACGCGCTCGTCATCCACCACCAAGACTCGGGGTTTGGAAGGCTGACCATTGGATGTCAATTTGGGAACTCCTGTAACGGTAAGATCAGGACCGATTGAATCGACCAAAAACCATTATAACGTGTGGCAGCGTACCACTGCGTTCCTTAAACAGAGATGCTGGATTTAGCAAAAAAGAGGGCTGAGCCGGGCCAACCTGCGATTCGTTGCCAGCTTCTCACCTGTAACCACATGGAGGATTTTCAATTTATGCGCAGGACAGCCACGCTCATACTCTTTGCGCTGATGGCTGTGGCAATGGTCTTTGCCCAGAACCCGCCGGGAACCAACAACAATCCGGCAACCACGCCACAAACGCAAAATCCCACCGTGCCAAATAATGGGACGGCGGCGCCACCTGCGCATACATCCCCGGCCGATGTGCCACAGGGAAATCCTGACAGCAGGAATCCGACACACCGGCTGCAAACACAGCCGTGGTTGACGAAGTGGGCGCGGGCACGGAGATACATGCAGCTTTGGATACGCCCCTTTCCAGCAAGACTGCAAAACCGGGTGATCGCTTTACCGCGACCGTGAGCGATCCAGTGCGGGCCAATAACGGCGCAGTCGTGATTCCCGCAGGCGCACGGGTTGAGGGCGAAGTGGCTGAGTCAGATGATGAAAAGACCCTGGCCGCTCTTAAGGACAAGCCCAAGTTGAGCCTGCGCTTTAGGGACGTTGTGTTGCCCACCGGCCAGACGGTGCCGCTGGCAGCAACGTTGGTTTCCGTGCACGATACCAGCAGCAAGAGTCCGAGGAAGTCCGTTTCAGAAGGCAGCAAAGGTTGCCATTGGCGCGCCTTCTGCATGGACGGAATATTGGCGGACCGATCAAGGGATTGGCCATCGGCACGCTTTCCGGTGGAGGCTACGTTGTAGCAACCAACGGTAAAGACGTGCATCTACCAGCGCAGGCTGTCATGCTTATTCGAGTGGACCAGCCACTGAGCTGGAACGGAACATCGACACCGTTGCCGAGATAACTTAGAAGTCGAGATAGCCTGAAAAATGACAATGCCGTCGCCAAAAGCGACGGCATTGTCTTGCCAGAACTTACATAATCCACCAGCCTGCGGCGGCGATTACTCTAACGTCTCCGTGCCGTGGCCTTGCGTTCTTTCCGGCGGCGCAGACGGGCTGCCTCTCTGCGCTTCTTACGCTGGCGCAAAACTTTCTTCTGGCGCGCGACTTCCTCTTCAGAAAACATTGTCCGCCGGCAATTCTTCAGGCCGCAATAGCACGGCGCTTTCTCACCTATGTCGCCATCGAAGAGGTTGTAGTCATAGGTGAGTTCTTCTCCGGCTTCAATGTCGCGCAGGGCCATGATCCAGATGCGATTGTCGATTTGATCGGTCTCGCAGTTTGGATCACAAGTATGGTTCACGAAAGCGGCCATGCCGAAGCCATCAATAATGGTGTCGCCGTCGTCCATGGCGAAAAGGTACGTTACTTCTGTATCTGCGTACATTCCTTCGCAAGCCTTGGCGGTGAGCCGAGGTCCGGTATATTCCAGAATGAGAGCGCCCTTTTTAATGGGAGCAGTGGTGTAAACACCTGCACCGTGTAATGAGGAAGATTTGACGATTATGGCCATTGATCAACGATTCATCCGCAGGAAGAGATTCAGCCCATTGTTGCATACCACGCTGACTCAGTTTACAGCCTAAGTTGCCTTCGATTGCCGTTGCACGGCGCGTTGCAATGTTTTGTCCAGCGCTGCTTTTGCCGTCTGGTAATCCTGCGCGTTGATCTTGCCATTTAACCGGTCTGATTCAAGCTGAAACACTTCTTCTTTCATGGCTTCCATTAGCAATGCTGGAACGGTCTTGCGGGACAGCGGCCCCGCCGTGGCAGCGACATTCTGGTTGGAGGTGTAAACAAAGACGCCACCTGCGGCCAGAAAGAGCGACAACACTCCCAGAAATAGCCACTGGCCGGAATGGAGAGGATCGGGTCTTTCATTGGGCACGCCCAGACCGCCCCCAGGACCAGCGGGCTCTCCGCGTCCGCCGCCATTTCTTGGAGCCGCAGCTTGTTCCTGTTCGTGCGGCATCTCTCCCTTGCCGGATATTGCGAACGCCACTTTCTGTTTGGGAGTTATGTTCTTGGCGACGAAAAAATTAACGCCTTTGAACTGAGGATTCGTGTTTGTCTGATAAAGGGCGCTGTCACTGGCGGCAAACTTAATGGTGTCAGGCGCTGCCACCATTAATGTTCCAGTCGGCAGATCAGATCGTGGATCAATTTCCAGCTTACCGGAGTAAGGAACCGTATATATGACGTGAAACTGTGTTTGGCCAGGTCGAATTGGAAATACGAAGGCGAATTTATTTTTTTCTTCCGTAGGAATTACCGCTGCCTTTAACTGCGTTTTGCCAGTCTGAACGCTGGATTCCTTAATGGAAGCTCCCTCAGGAAGGTAAAATTCGATAGTTTTTTGTCCGGTGAGAGTGCGGGGCGGAGAGGACTGATTTCCTACCGTATAAATCTCTTCACCGTTGAGCGTGGCACCATCCTCAGACGTCTGGAGCGCCATGGCATGGTCTAGAATGGCTGATTTCCTTTACGTTTGCAGACGCATCAAAGACCCGGACTGCAACCGGGACGCCTCCCGGCAAACCTGCCTGCGTGTATGTGACTCCCTGATGCTGGACCCAAACGATGTAAGGCTGCTGGGCGGCGGGAACGGTAAAGCTGAACTCGCCCTTGGCATTGGTCTTTGTCTTGGCCACATCTTCCATGCCCTTGCCGATTTTTTTAAGCGTGACTTCATCGCCGACGGATGGCTTATTGGTGGTGCTGTTCTGGACGACGCCCTTGAGCGTGTCAGCCGCGGCGGCAAGTGAAAAGACGAGGAGAAGTGTGACAGCAACTTGCTTCAATGGAATAGACTCCTTCAGGCTTTCGCAGATTCCAGCATTTCGATTTCGGCGAGGATGCGCGCTGCCTCTGCTTCCAGGCCAAGACGCATGCCGTCATAGTCAGCCTGGGTAAACTTGCCGGACTTGAATTCAAAACTCAGATCGCGCAGGTTCTCATAGACCACTTCTTTGCGCTCATAAAGATAAGCGGCACGGGTCTTGGTGACTCCTGTGTCGGTATCGCGGCTGGGATAGAAAACATAGATCAGGATGCCGGCTGCGAAGAGGCAACAAACCATCTTGATGATGTAGTCAAAAATGGCCGGATTCATAGTTCAGTCTCCCGGCGGGCGCGATCGCGCAGAGCTTCAAGATCCGGAGCAAGGTTCATGTCGGCGGCGGCAACAGGCGCAGGACGCATCTTCCAATTGCGGATCAGCAGGACAACCAGAATCAGTCCCAAGCCCAGGCCGGCAGCGGGAAGAATCCAGGCGAGCAGTTCAAAGCCGTGGGTCGACGGCTCAACCACGGCCGTGACGCCCCAGGTGCTCCGGAACCAGTCCAGCACTTCTTCATCGTTGCTCATCGTCTGCACGTTGGCGCGCAATTCGTGAGTCATGCGATCGGAATTCGGGCAACCAACATGATCGCACTGCAGGAGCATCTGCGCGCAACCGCAGGTGCACATGATCTTGCCGCCCAGGTTCTGGTACCGGGCCTCCTGATTGTCAGCTCCCATGAGCAGCACCAGGGCGCAGGGAAGCAGAAATAGCTTTTAGGATTTTCTTCACTTGCCTGCTCCCGCGGGGTGCATGCCCCGCTCTTCCACCTGTGAGACAGCTACTGCGCTGCGGACGGGCACGCTGACGGGCGCTGCGTTCGGCACCAGCGCCATGCCTGTCCCCATCACGATTACCAGCACGCCGATCCAAATCCAGTTCACTAGAGGATTGATGATCGTCTTGATGATCGGATGGTCCCGTTTGATCATTGAGCCCTTGATAGGTCACGTAAAGGTCTTCGCGCAGCGTGGAGTGGTTTGCAACAATGTGAACAGGCTGTCCGCCGCTTGCCTTAAAGACGACGCTCCTCTGGATTCAACTGGGTCAGGAATTTCCCGTTTCTGTATACATCGAGCAGGGCAGCTCGTGAACCGTAGTTGGCGTTGTCGTCTTCGGTGAACGCCTGACTCACCAGCGTGTAACGCCCGATTTCGAGTTTGTCCCCAGTAGCCAGTTCCTGTTCTTTATCGCGGTTAAAGGCTGACCCCGCCAGCCCGATCACGACCAGCACAACGCCGAAATGGACGACATAGCCGCCGTAGCGGCGCATGTTGCGGCGTGAGAGCTGGTACATTCCCGCAAAGATATTGGTCTGAAGTTTGTTTTTCCAGACGATGCCGCCGCGAATGAACTCAGACGCAACCGTGGCGATAACGAGAGTGCTGAGGCAGAACGCCATCATGGCGTAGATCTGGCCCATGTCCGTCCAGAAGCGAACGCCATTTTTGTAGAGCAGAAATCCAACCGCGATTTCAATCAGCAGGGCCGCTGTTGCGGGTATGGCAAAGTTGCGCTTGATGCTTCCGACTGACGTGTTGCGCCATGCCAGCAGAGGCCCTACGCCCGTCAAGAAGATCAGCGCAAGCCCGATCGGAACCATCACCTTGTTATAGAAGGGAGCGCCCAGGTTCATTTTTACGTCGCGCACCGCTTCAGAAAGGATGGGGAAGAGCGTGCCGCACAGCACGGCAAAACACGCGCCCAACAACAGCAGATTGTTGAACATGAAGCTGGATTCGCGCGAGACGAGCGATTCAAGTTTGTTTTCAGAGCGCAGATGGTCGCGGTTCCGGACGTAAAAGACCATGCAGACCACAAAGATGATCGCCAGGAATCCTGAGAACCAGTTGCCAATGCTGGACTGCGCAAATGAGTGCACGGAGCTCACAATGCCGCTGCGCGTAAGCAGCGTTCCCAGCACTGAGAGCATGAAAGTAATAAAGATCAACCAGACGTTCCACACCTTCATCATGCCGCGCTTTTCCTGCATCATCACCGAGTGAAGGAACGCAGTAGTAGAAAGCCATGGGAGCAGGGAAGCGTTTTCTACCGGGTCCCAGCCCCAGTATCCGCCCCAGCCAAGAACCGCGTAAGCCCAGTGAGCGCCCAGAGATATGCCAAAGGTGAGGAAGAGCCAGGCCACCATGGTCCAGCGGCGGGTAATGTGTATCCACTTTTCACCCGGATAGCGCATGATGAGCGCGGCCAACGCAAAAGCGAATGGGACCGACACGCCGACGTAACCGAGATAAAGCATCGGCGGATGGATAACCATTTCTGGATATTGCAGTAAAGGATTCAGGCCGTTACCGTCTGCAGCGAGGCGATCCATGATGCCAAACGGGTTGGCGACGAAATTAACCAGAATCAAAAAGAAAATCTGGATCGCAGCCAAGACCATGGACGCCATGGCGACCAGCCGCTGATCGACTTTGTGACGCAAGCGCAGAACAAAGCCATAGGCGGAAAGAAGGAGTGCCCAGAAGAGGATTGAGCCTTCCTGGCCTGACCACAATACCGCGAATTTGTAAGGGCCGGGCAGTGCACGATTGGAATGATGAAGAATGTAAGCGACGGAAAAATCGTCTGTGAGCGCGGCATATACCAGCGCGCCCGCCGCAACAAGAACAGCTATGAAGGACGCCATGCCGGCACGGCGCGCCGTTTCCGCCAGTCGATAGCCAACAGCGTCTTTACGGACAGCGGCAATGACGCCGACTACAAAGCAATAGCCGGCCAGCGCCAAAGCGAATAATAGACAAAAGCTTCCTAATAATGGCATTGTTCAGGAGCTTAATATGGTTTCACGCCGACTGCAATGATTCAATTAGGCGGAGGCCCTAACATTTAGCGCGGATTTCACGAGGGCTATTAAATCCTCAGGATCACAGGGTTTAACCCGGAAAATGACGTTCAGGCCAGCATATTCGGAATCGGCGTCCGGCAGGCCGCTGATCACGATTACCGGAACTTCCTTATTAAAAGCTCGCAATTGACGGACGAATTCCACTCCGTCCATGTCCGGCATCAGGTGGTCTGTAATGACCACTCCGATTTTTGCCCGTCCGGCGTCACTGCGCAGCAACGCCAGGGCGCTCTGTCCCTTGGTGGCGACATGGCTTTCAATCTCGGCTTTGCGCAGTACCAGCTCACGCACCGTGAGCTGAGCAATATTGTCGTCCAACAGAAGGGCTTGTCTCATGCAGGCTATGCGCTTTTGTCCCTTCGGTATTTCGCCAGGACTTCAGCCTCCGCCCGTGCCCAATCTTCGTCTTGAAAGCCTTCCAGGCGTCCCCGCTGCTCAAAAAGCTCATAGGCGCGGATGCGAATCTCTTCCTCGATCCTCTGATCTCCTGAGGATTTGTGGTCTGCGGGCGGAAATGCACGATTGACGGTCTCTGCAACATTGGTACCCTGCCCGATGGGGGTGACGGTCGATTTCGGCTGTGCTGCTCCTTGTTTTGCAGATGTGGTCTTGCGCGGTTTAGACGGTTTTGTTGCCATGCTTTTGTCTTGCTCCCTCAGCTCCGGAAATGATGATTTATAAACGAGAGCGGCGTTGCATTCATTATAGAAGAATCTACAGCGGCTTGTGGGCGGACAGGAAACAAAAATTGAGGATATCGGTGGCGATCGAGAGAAGTGTTAAGAGTTTTGCGGATCGGCGAAGAGAAGCTTTGCTGATGTCCTGAAAGATTGATAATCCCTGCGCGTGGAAATCTTGATTGCGTGAACTCATTGAGGGCGAACTAACGACGTGAGGTTGCCCCAGGACCTTAGAGCTTTGTTATACTGCATAAGCCTCGCACAACAGAGTGGCGCTATCGTCTAGGGGTTAGGACGTGAGATTCTCAATCTTAAAACCCGGGTTCGATTCCCGGTAGCGCTACCAAATGAGGATTTTGAAGTTCCTCGGGCTGCAAGTCATTGAACATTATGCACGTTTGGGCGGTTCTATAAACTCCCGCGCTGTACTGTACGCCTTTCGGAAATAATACCTTCTGGAACCGCTGTTGCTGGTCAGGTTTCATCTCCTGCCAAAGCCTTGCAGCGTCCGTGAGCACCGATTCAGCAAAGGTGATTACGACCTCGACATCCAGTTCAACGCTTCTCGCTTCACGCTGTTCTATTTCACTCAGCGCAAGCTCTGATTCAAGATCGACCTTCATTGCCAGATAATCTTGATGCGAAATCACATTGTGATATACCAACGCTTCGTGCAGCTTTCTCTTACGCTCTCGAAGCTCAGTGACCTTGCTCTCAGCGGCGCGTAGTCGCTCATAGGCTTCGCTCTGTTTCGTTTGCCAAACGTCCGTTAGGATGGCTCGATAGAGGCGCAAGTAATCCGAGTTCGGCTGTATACGCCGGAGAAAGTCAACGAAGTGGCCCTCAAGCTGTTCTCGCTTTATGTTCCGAGGCGCGGCTTTACACTCGTCATTTTGGCAGTAATAGTGCGGATATTTTTTCTTATTCCTCCCGGTGGAGAAACTCCCGGTCAGTGGGCTGTCACAAGCGCCGCAACGGACAAAATTACGCAGAGGGAATTCAGGGCTGTATCGCTGGCGCGGAGCAATCGTGACCTGCCTCCCGGCCAGAATGTCTTGCACCTTCTGAAAAGTTTCGCGACTGACCAGAGCCTCGTGAATGCCCTTTTTCATCTCAGGCCAATCCTTGACCTTGTGCCCCGTCACCATTATGAAGCCAGCATAAAAGGGATTCCGAAGCATCCTATCGAATGACTGGTCAGGCACCGACTTTCCAGAACGGGCTTTAAGTCCTAAGCTATTTACCTTGCGTAAGACTGCCTGCTTAGTGTGCAGACCTGTCGCGTACATTTCAAATGCCTGCTGAATCAGCGCGGCATCCTCTGGAACAGTAACGACCGTTCGATGTTCTTCGCTATCGGTAACATTCTTGTATCCGAGCGGCGTCTTGAAGCACCAGCCCCCTTTTTCCTGTTTGTTCTTCATTCCAGCAACCGTGCGCCGCGCTCTCTGCCTATTTTCATATTGAGCGACACCTGAAATCATATGCTCCATAAATTCGCCCTCTGCTGTGTCATCGATTGGCTCAGTGACGGAACGCAGCGTAACTCCGTGACCATATAAAACGACTCTGAGTGTTTTGTGATCCAGCGTCTCTCTTGAGAATCGGCTGATGCTGTTCACCACCATTACCTGCACTTTGCCTTTATTCTTCTGGCAGTAGTCAATCAGCTTTTGCAATTGAGTTCGGTCTAATGTCTGTGCTGATTCGCCCTCTTCCATGAAGATATAAGCGACTTCATGACCGTGCTGTTTGCAGTAAGCAAGGCAGCTTGCTTTCTGCGTTTCAAGACTATCGCCTTGTCTGACCTGTCTCTCCGTCGAAACACGGCAATAAATTACTGCTCTCATGACCGTAACCTCATAAGGGACACAGCAAGAACGCACGTCCCAATCCTGTATTTGACTAACGCAATATCTATATGGTACACCTGTTCCATATGGATAGCTACTCGACTCGCCAAGCCGCTAAGGAATTGGGATTGCCACTCACGACCTTGGCACGCTACATCGCCAAAGGGAAGATTCCCACGCCTAAAACGGTCAGCCTAGGCGGGATGCGTGTCCATCTGTGGAGCAAAGCTGATATCGAGCGAGTTAGGGCCATGCTGCCGAAGATCGCCAATGGCAGAAAAACCCGATACCAAAAGCAACGCAAGAAGGCAACGAAGAAGAAATCCAAACCATAACATCGGGACGCGCCCGTGTTCTAAGCACGAGCGCGGCCCTAACCAAAAGCACCTGAATAGAGGCGACAATGGCTACGAGCAAGGTTACACGCTCTCGCAAGAAACGCAAAAATGCCTTTCCTGAGATCAAGGGAAAAGTTGTTGAAGGCGTGGAACTCATGCCCTCAGAAAACGGATATTCAATCGGAATCATGTTCCAAGACAGGACGTTTCTCAGCTTCGATGTTGAGCCGTATCTTACAGTTTTCCCTGAGTTGTCGGACTGGAAAACAGAGAATTACAAACCACTGAAACGCTGGCCAACCGTTCGGAGTTAATCGCGACTAAGCAGTTAAATTTGTATCCTGCAAACTGGCTTTTTCATTTACTAAAGAAACGGGGCACACCTATAAAGATGTGTCCCGGTTCTTTTGTTCCACGAAAGCGCAAACCGTAACGTCAGCTAATGCGACAAGCTGTTCAATGAGTCCTGAAAGCTGCTGGTCACTGAGCGTACATTTTTCTCCGCCCAGCAATTTTCTAGCTTTAACCGCGCTGAATGGTTTGGCTCCGTTGCATCCGAAGCGTTCTGTTTGCACCGCTGCCAGCGCAACGCTGCGAGAACGCCCTCGCAGTGACGAAGACAATAATTAAATTGTTGCTTAGTCCTAGCGAGTTTGCTTTTTAAGTAGCACTTGTAGGTTATTGTACCTGTGGGGACTTTCCCCAAGCTGTCTCAAACCGCACAGTCTGCCGTCCTTTAAGCCGTACAACTTGAGATAGAACCACATTCAAAGCAGCTTCCCTCAGAAGGGTGAAGGGTCAATATGGATAAAATTAGGCACGAATTCACCGCGTCCCGCTGGACGCAGGACAATCGTCTATTTCCGGCCACTCTCACAATTACTGATGATCTGGTGACACTGGCACGGCGCGATTTCTTTGGATTGACGGAACGTTCAATACCTCGCAATCAGGTGTCATCTGTTACCGTGAAAATCACCACGTATTTCGCCGGTGTGCGGATCGAATCTTCGGCATCCAAAGACATTGCCTGTTACGGTTTTAGCAAAGAGGATGTGCTGACGATACGTGAATTGCTTAAACCCGAGGTAGGGAGTGGGAATTAAAGAGGTGAAAGCTATACACTCCCGTGAGAAGCCTTGTCCAGCATAAGTCAGAAATCTTCCTCCTGCCTCATTTTAAGATCGCGAACGATATAAAGCACTTACGCCAGTCTCTCAAAAACTCAATCGTCACTTGTATCTGTCAGTACGAATGAGTAGGGGTTACATTGGGGTTACATTTTGGCCTGGTCATTGAGTTTCATCAATTCGCTGCTGTTGAAGCTTTCGAACTTTCCAAAGCCCTCGGCAACATGCGCCGCCGCAAGCTTAGGACCGATGATACCGAAATCATGATCTCATTGAGTCGTCCAGTGATTCTAAATTCGATTATTCAAGGACTCATTGAAGCCGGAGATTTAGCAAGCCGGCCCTGGTTGTGCGAACGAAATCAATTGGTGACGATGGTAAAACTACGGTAGAGGGTTTGAACTTTGAATTTGAGAAAAACAGGGCCCTTAATCTTCGGTGCGCTAATCAGCGCCGTAAGCACTACTCTCAAAAATCTGCCAAATGTCTCAATGACAGGATTACCTCGGATGGCGGATTTTTCGCGATGGTGCATTGCCGGTGAAACCGGACTGGGATTGCAACCTGGTAGTTTTGTGAAGGCTTATGAGGCCAATCGAATTCTAATTGTGGGCAGTGTGCGCTCGATGCTTCGCCGATCCACGAAGCAATCATCAGCATCATCAAACAGAAGGGGCATGGGAAAGGCGATGTGAAAAGCTCTCTACGGAGAACTGCTGAACTGGCGATCATTAGATGGCGGGGCATGTCAGATGGCGGGGCATGTCCAAGGAGTTATCGTGCCTTACGTGCTCAATTGGACCGCATCATTCCAGGATTGCGGCGCGAAGGTGTTAACGACAGATTCATTGGTCGCGACGGTTACACGAGGCGAAGTGTCTTGGAAATTCGCGCTAAGGGCTTCACGAATCCAACCACTCAAGCAGATGACCCGATTCGTTAACTTTCAGAAGAGATAAACGCTAATCTTGTCATTTGATTGCACGATTTATTATGAACGTGCATCCGTCTGCCGGCGAAAACAGGTTCTCGAGCTTGGGGCCGTTTGCTCGAGCCTTCGCATCTGCTTGCTTCCGAGCCGATTTTATCCCCACCGTTTCTCGAGAGCTGTAAAAATTAACAGCCAGTTTCCGAGAAGAGGGAGTGAGAAAATAGGAAAGGAACTTACTGACCCTGTTTGAGGTGGTCCGGAGCACGTATAACGTGAGGCCACGGTAACGTGACGGAAAGAGCCAACCCGACCGCAATAGCCGCCGACGCAGCAACAAGTAAGTCCATGATGCCGGCTCTTCCCGACGTTAAGCAGCAGAAATGAAGGCTACAGGTGCTTTATGTTTGTGAGACTCTCTCCGCTCAACTTCCTCCGCGATCTCTATTCATCAAACCAGGCCCGGAATGGCGCCAGGCGACACCGAGGGTATGCAGTACTCGGAGCACTATTCGCACTGGCGATCTGCATTGGCGGTTGTTCATTCGGCAGCACCAGAAAAGACGCTGCGGTCAAGTCAGCCAAAAATATCCAGTCATCTGCGGCTGAACTGAGCGCGCGCAACCAGTCGCTGCTGGGTATGTACTCCGCCGAAATTGAGTCGGCAGCCGACAAGATCATGTTGGAATCGCCCACTACGGCTGGCCGCCGGCAAGCGCTGGCATGGAAGGCGGAAGCGATTCCGATTCTGCAGAACACGATGTTGAAGTCTGACCCGGTCGCCGCGATCGTGGATACGTGGGCATTCATTTATCAGTTGAAGAATTACTTTCAACAGCCGGCGTTACGGACACAACTGGGTCAGCTCCAGCCTATAGCGGCCGAGACCCTCAACCAGATGGATGCGCAAATGGAGAAACTGGTCAGGGCCGCGGCTCCCACAGCCAACGTCGCTGACATACGCAAGCAAACGGAATCCTGGGCTAAGGCACACCCTATCCAGAGCGGCTTGCCGGGCCGGGACTCCATGGATGTGGAATTGATCCGCCGCGTCGGCCAATCTGACTTGGGAGCTATGGCCTCCATCCGCGCGCTGGAGCAAGGCCTGGGCGACCTCACCTCTCGCCTCGATGCCTATAACGTCTACGCTCCTAAACAGGCCCGCTGGCAGGCCGAGCTTCTGTTGACAGACGTGGCGCAGGATCCGCACGTTGCAGCGGCGGCAGCCAATCTTGGCGCCATCACGAGCGCCGCGGGAAAGGCATCGGACAACATCGACCGCATGCCGGAGTATATGAAGCAAGCGCGGGCGGCAGTGATGTCGGATGTGCAAGGCCAGCGTTTGGCAACGCAGGAATTCCTGGACCAGGAGCGGACGTTGACATTAAACGCGTTGCGACAGGAAAGAATTGCCACCGTTGCCGCTCTGAACGATCAACGTCTGGGAGCAACCTCAGACCTTCGTGGCGAACGCCAGGCCGTGCTTGTTGCTCTGCACAATGAACAGGTTGAGGCGATGAATAGCATTCGCGGGATGAGCGAGGCCACACTAAAAGAGGTGGATCACCGTGGCCGCGTATTGATCGATCATTTCTTCGTGCGTGCTCTTGAACTCATACTTCTCACTCTGGTACTGGTGGCGATTGGTGCATGGTTGATGTTGCGGCAATTTACCCGGAGTCCGGGGCGCGGCGGAGAAGGAGGAAGGGTACTTTACCGAGCTGCGTGACATGATCCCGTTGCACACTCAATGGTCGGGGGAGAGAGGATTTGAACCTCTCCCCCGATCCTCGGTTCGCCGAGAATAACGCCAGCGTGTCTCACGTAGCGACCGGAAGCGCGAAAATATCAATGAAAGTCATGCGATGCCATCTGAATTCCGCTTATCATTAACGGCTCGACGTCTTCCGCCTTCAAATGCACAATTCCATCCTGATTCTGGATCTTGCCTGATACACGCACAAATCTTGGCTCTAACACCGCTTGCCGGTACTTCTCATAGATATGCGGCATAACGATCACGTTGGCATACCCCGTCTCATCTTCCAGTGTTATGAAGATCAGACCGCTTGCAGTGCCTGGGCGCTGCCGGGTAATCACTGCACCGGCCACAATTGCCCTTTTACCGTTAGGCATTGCTCTCAGTTCAGCGGCAGACTTGATATTGAGCCTGCGCATCTCTGCACGTCTATAGAACATGGGATGTGGACCAGTGGTCAGCCCCGTTCCGTGATAGTCGGATACCAGCCGCTCTTCCGTGTCCATTTGGGCGAGTGGAGAAGCTGTGTCTTTTTCAATTATTCCTTCAAGTAGCGCCCCGACTCGCTGGCTTGCTTTCTCTACTTGCCACAGCGCATCCCGCCGATGCAGCCCAATCCCCCCAATTCCATTCAGCGCCCCGATTGTTGCCAGCATTCGCAGATTACCGCGACTCAGTTCCGGCACTCGCCTGGCAAGCTCTTCAATTGATCTAAATTGGCGTTTTTCTCGCGCCTGTAACAATGCCTTACCAGCCATCTGTTGCAGTCCCCGGACGTACCGTAACCCCAAGCGCATCACAATCTTTCCGTCCATCTCTTCCAGCGAACAATCCCAATCAGAACAGGTGACATCAACTGGCTTAACCTTGAGTCCGTGGCGTTGCGCATCTTTTACCAAGGTTGCCGGTGAATAAAAGCCCATTGGCTG
Source organism: Terriglobia bacterium (assembly GCA_963732195.1). Lineage (GTDB taxonomy): Bacteria > Acidobacteriota > Terriglobia > Terriglobales > Acidobacteriaceae > Angelobacter. The sequence goes on from CAVSYO010000020.1 coordinate 62,622, forward strand.
ATTGTTCAGCAGCGCTGCCGTGAATGCCGCCAGATACCGTACCTTTAGAAAAGCGCTGGCATAGGCGAGGAGAGCGAAGCTGGCTGAATGTGACTCTGGAAAGCCATAGAGTGCGAATGACGTGATGAACTGGACAATTTCGTCCTGTGCCTTGGGAGTTATTCCGTTCTCTGTCATCCCATTACGCAACCTAACTTCTATCTCCATCATTCGCTTCCTGGAACGCTTGTGACCGAGCGCCCGGCGCAATTCTTCTGCTTCACCCCCCGTGAAATTGGCACAAATCATCGACATTCTGAGAAGTTGCTCTTGAAATAATGGAACTCCCAGCGTCCGCTTCAGCACCGGCTCAAGTGAAGGGTGCGGATACGTGACCAACTCTTTCTTTTGCCGGCGCTTTAGATATGGCGCCGTCATAGCGCCTGTAATGGGCCCAGGCCGGATCAGCGCAACCTGTGTCACCAAGTCATAGAACTTTTCTGGATTATTCCGTGGCAAAGAAGCCATCTGTGCCCGGCTCTCAATCTGGAACATGCCAATAGTGTCAGCTTTGCAGATCACGCCATAAATGTCCGGAGAGTCTGCTGGAAGATGCGCCAGGTCAACTTCTTCGTGATAATGCTCGTGAATCAGATTGATGGAATCTTTAAGCACAGCCATCATGCCCAGCCCAAGAAGATCCACCTTCACAATGCCAAGATCAGCACAGTCATCTTTATCCCACTGCACCACAACACGGCCCGGCATGGTTGCCGGTTCCAATGGAACCACAGAATCAAGCTGGTCCTGGCAGATCACGATGCCGCCACTGTGCTGACTCAGGTGCCGGGGCATGTCCTGAAGACGTACACAAAGATCAAGGTATTTTGCGATGCGTTTGTCAGTTAAATCCAGTCCCGCAGTTGTAACGTGCCGGTCGAATGTGTCGTTTGGCCCATGCCACTCAAAGTTGCCGACCATAGCTGAGAGCCGGTTCAGGGTTTCAGTATCAAAGCCGAAGACCTTGCCAACTTCACGCGCTGCAAGCCGACCACGATAAGTGCAGACGTTTGCTGTCATGGCCGCGCCGAGCTGCCCATATCGCCGATAGACGTATTGGATTGCCTTCTCGCGGTCATCGCCTGAAGGCAAATCAAGATCGATGTCCGGCCACTCGCCACGCTCTTCTGAGAGGAACCGTTCAAAGAGCAAGTCCATGCCGATGGGATCGACTGCCGTAATGCCCAGGGAGTAACAAACTGCGCTGTTAGCTGCCGACCCTCTGCCCTGGACCAAAATGCCGTTTTGATTGCAGTACCGCACAATGTCCCAGACGATCAGGAAATAACCAGCCAAACCCAGCTTCTCAATCAACTTCAGTTCCCGGTCAAGCTGGCTTATCACGCGGTCAGTCACCGGCTTGTAACGATGTCGCGCACCCTCCCAGGTGCGGGCATACAGAAACGAATCCATCGTCTCGCCGGGTGGCACGGGATACCTGGGGAACTGATAGCCCAGCTTCTCAAGAGAGAATTGCAATCGTGATGACAGTTCAACGGTGTTGCTGATAGCTTCTGGAACATCCGCAAATATTTGTGCCATCTCCTCAGGAGTGCGGATGTATCGCTCCGAATTGTGACTTAGCAGCCGCCTTCCTGTCGCCAACTGGCGCTTGTTCTTGATACAGGTGAAGACATCGAGAATTTCACGGTCCGCCGCCGTGGCATAGCTGACGCCATTTGTAGCGATTAATGGCAAGCTCAACTCACGCGCTAACTCAATCGCGCATCGATTACGCTGTTCCTGATCTCTCTGAAAGTGACGCTGCAATTCGACATAGACGTTTCCTGCGCCAAAAATAGCCTTGAGCTTCGACAGCAGCGCCCGGCCAGTCGCCATCCCGCCGTTTTGCATGGCATGAGCAAGAGGGCCGCGCTCATCACCGGTAAGACAGATCAGCCCTGTCGCGTGCTCTTCCAATTCGTGAAAGGCCGCTGAGCTGCCGCTGTGCTTTGGAACTCGCAACTTGGTTTGCGTAATAAGACGGCAAAGATTCTGGTATCCAAGCTGTGATTCACAAAGCAGCGGGTAATTCGTAATGCCGGATTCGTCGGTTACGCTCAGCTCTGTGCCCACATGAGCGCGGATGCCGGTCTTCTGTGCGGCCATGTGGAAACGTGCCGAGCCATAGAAGCCGTTACGATCCAGAACAGCCATACCCGGAAGATTCAAACCAGCCGCTGCGATTGCCAGAGCTTCTGGAATAGAACCACCTTCAAGAAAAGAGAACGCAGACCGGGCATGTAATTCCACATATTGCATGGCTCAGTCGTACATCCCTTCTACAAACCAGCTTTGTGTCGCCAGATCGCGAAATATCCGATAGAGCGAAGTGTGACCATCAATTATTAGATTTACATCCCATTCTTCCCGTATCCATTCGCTCGCAGCGTCCCACCATTCCCCGGAGCTCTTCCACGGTCCAGAAGCTTGAGCAACCCGCGCTCTTTTCCGTGAGAATCCAATCCAGACCGGCGCTTGCTCTGCACTCACTTCTACCCTTGCGGGAATGGCCGGCCGGAATCTCCGCAGTGCCAAACTTGCCAATGGTTCTGCCTTGCTGTGTTTGGCGACAGGCGGTATTACATTGAAATGGTCAGGCCGGTGGGAATCAAGCAAGACAGGCAATCCAACTCGCTGCCTGCCCTGCAAGTCTGTTTCACCGACTACAGCACGGATACGCGCCATTGTGATTTCCAGCTTTGCCGGTTCCGGCGCCAGGGGCTGAAATAACCCAGCCTGGGCAAATCGGATTCTTGCCGGGACTGCTTCTAGTTTGATCTTCTTTACCGGCGCATGTGGTGGATGTGCAGCAAGATCAAGCTGTATCAATTTCAGCAGAACCTTGGCATCCTGAGTCGGCATAGGCAGTTTTACTGTTCGCTGATATGTCGCGAGCATAGAGCAGGGCATCACAGCAGCATTTATTTCGCGGTCAGTATGGACCTCAAGAAAAAGTTCAATTTCAATGTGATCTGTAGCGAGTGACTTTTCAATCAATCGTCCCATTAACTGCTCCAGCAGACGGTTGAGGACGAAGGCCAGCGGCTCAAGCAGTTCAACCGGCTCTTCCAGCTCTGTGTTTTCTTGAAATGACTCTGGTAATGCAGCGGGCACCAGCTCTCGCATGACTAAGCCTTTAGCCAGCCGTTGCAGATGCAGCCCATATTGTCCAAGCCTCTCCGTCAGCTCAATAGAAGGCAATGCGGCCAGAGTTTTGAGAGTCCTGATACCCCATGCATGAAGTATGTCCAGAGCATCAGACTCTAAGCCGAGCACTGCAACCGGCAATATGCTCAATCGGCGGGCCTCATCACCTGGATCAATGACGGTGATGTCTCTAAAGCCTCGTGCGGCATAGTGAGCAGTATCGGGATTTACTGCAATGCTGACATTGCTTTCAAAGCCGCGTTTATTCGCTTCGGCAAAGATGAGTTGAGCGATGGTCCTGCAAGTCCCGAAAAGCCGATCCAGCCCGGCTATGTCAATAATGATCGTTCCGGGGCCGGTGACTTCAATCCGTGGCGAGAAGTTCAATGCGCAATTTATTAAGATTGCCTGAGCTGAATCTTCATGTTCCTGAACACGTTTTCTGAGGGTGATGCCACAGACTTCAGCTTGCAGTTTTGTCATGCCAATGGCAACACTAGAAGTCCTTGCCGGTGCGTTACAGGCGACAACTTTCAGCAGTGAATCCGGGCCATCCAGGAGAGCAACGGGGAGCGCCTTCGATTCGTGAAGCAGCGCCGCTTGCACCGGGAAATCGGGAACATGAATGCAGCAAAACATCGCTCACATCCATTGCGGTTTTACGGTGAAGTTAGTACGAGCGGCCTGGACAGGCTTTTTTGTGCGTGTGCGCCCAATCTCAAGATCGAATTGAACATCAGAAAGTATCAGTCCATGTGTGGGAAGTGCCTGTCCGCTCCATTGGAGGGATGCACCGCCAATGTGCAAGGTTAGCGCTGCACAGCTTTGAGCTGCTGAGTGACTTAGCAAGATAATCAGTGCCGTTGGCATCGTTTCCATTACGCGGGCAAAACGAAACCATGTGGTGAGAGGAATTTTCCTGATGAGCTTTTCATCGACGTTCCCTAAATCAACGGCGATTACACCAAACCCGCCGTTCTGTATCAGGATGTCGGCTGCCTTGAATACCTGCTCGACTGACTTCATGCCATGGTTGCTGCACCGCACCCAAAGCAGACGGGACAGACAGACACCCGTTGCCGCTGCCGATTCGGGATCGAAGCAATCATTGGCGTCCACCACAGCACAGAACTGCTCTTTGCCTGTAACTTGTGCCAGTAGGGACAACATCAGAGTTGTCCTGCCGGAAGTGATTCCCACGGGAGCGCATACCTGCGTAAGCGCTCCCTTGGGAATGCCGCCGATCTTGCGATCTATAGCGGCAATGCCAGTCGGAAAGACCTCTGAAGTCTGGCGTTCATAGATGGTGAGAGCGCCAGGAATGCGGCGTTCGATTTGAGAACGGATGACAGCAGTGGATGGCATGGCTGAGGGAACTCTGATTCGCTTCTTATTCGCTTTTAAAATAATAAAGCGAGGGTTGCCGGGCTGTCAACACATAATTCGCCTATTAGCGTAAGTATTTGACCAATGGAAGATAAATTTTCCATACTGGCGCATTGGTCTAAGCGTTACTGTATTTACCGAGCAGTCTTCAAAGCCAGTGTTGCGGCGGTGACCGCGACGGCGATAATGATGCCGCTGAGCACATGTCCAAGGAAGGCGATCACGACTGCAAAAATCTGTGATCCGCGTTTGGTAGGTCGTATATCTCCGTATCCGACCGTAGTTGCGGTAATGAAGGACCAATAAAAACTGTTGAACCGTGACCAGCCTTCCTTCATTCCCACAGCTTGTCCCAAAAGCGTTATGAGTGCCGCAAGGCTCAACAAAACCGGAAACGTCAAAGAGAGACCAAGTCCGAATTGTTTCAGGAACGTGAGGGTCAGACCATTGAACATGAGAGCAATTCCTTCCTTTGTTCGTTCGGCAAGCAGAATTACGCCGAAACCATGTCCTACAAGACCTGCCAAGTATTATTGGTTCCAGCAGTGAGGCTGCAACCTGTAAAGGATGTCAGCGAACCCAGTGTGGTTCTACACTTAGACTCAACGCTACAATTCTGAATTTCCGACCAACGTTTCCCAGACGATTGCTTTCAGTTTCATACGCCCTCCGCACGTCTGAGCTGTTCCAGTGGGATGACTCTCTGCGGCCATCTTCACATATACTCTACTCAACAAGGTGGCCAAGAAAACCATCATTTATTTTTCCGCGTTGGGGTTGTTGCTACTGATCCCCTTGGGCGGCGCGGTGTGCCAATCGTCATCGGCGACGGCTGACGTCCAGTACAAAGCGCAGATTGACAAAGCCAAATCTCTGCGCGACGCCGGATCTTCTGAGGAAGCGCGGAAAATCTATGAGTCGCTGCTGCCGCCGCTGCGTTCGCAGTCGCCCAGCCCCGAATTGGTTGACACGCTCAATAACCTCAGCGATATCGCTACCATGGCTGGCGAATATTCCCGCGCAGTCGAGCTTTCCCGCGAGAGCGCTTCTGCCTGCCAGAAGATGCATGACAAAAACTGTGAAGCGCTGGCCCATGACGATGTTGGCCTCGCTCTCTCCAACGCGGGCAATTATCCCGAAGCCGCAGCCGAGCTCGACCTGGGATTGAAGCTGACGGCAGAGACCGGAAACGCGCAAACGGCTGTGCTGATTCTCAACAATCTCGGCATCGTGTATTACTACCAGGCAAAGTATTCTGAGGCCTTGCGAGCCTATGAATCTGCGCTGCAATACGTCGAGAAATCGGCGGCAGAGCCATGGAGCGCGACGTGGCGCCAGCTCACGCTGCTGAACCTGGGCACGCTCTATCAAAAGCTGGGCAATGATCAGCGCGCCATCAAGATTTATAACGACATTCTGGCCCGTCCTGAAAAGGCTACGCCGCGCGATCTGGGCCAATTGAACGCCAATATGGGAGCAGCTTACCGCCGTCTGGGCGACGCGAAACAGGCGCTGCAGTTTTACGGCTATGCGGATGAGTACTACGCGAAAGAGAAGGACATCGACGGCGAACTGGGAGTGCTCAAGAACATCGGCATTGTGCTGGCGCTGGATCTCGGTCGATTGCCGGACGCGCTGAAGACGTTTGACCGCGTTCACACTCTGGCCGTGCAAACGAAAAGCCAGCGTGAAGCCATGCAGGCGCTGCTGTATCGTGGCGAGACTCTTTATCGCATGAATAAGCTGCCGGAAGCGGAGAAGGAATTCACCGCAGCGCTGGCGGAAGCAGACAAGCTCGGCACCGTTGAAGAGCAATGGAAAGCTGTGAACGCGCTTGGCAAAATCGCACTGAAAAACGGACAAAGGGAAACGGCGGAAGCAAAATTCCGCGATGCCATCCAGCGGATTGAAAGTTTGCGGTCGCAGTTGCAGCTCTCGCGATTGAAAGCGGATTTCCTGGCCGATAAGCGCGATGTTTACGACGCGCTGATCAAGATTCTTCTGGAACGCAATGATGCTGCCGGTGTGTTTGAGTTCATGGAACGCAGCCGAGCTCGCGTCTTTCAGGACCGATTTTTTGGCGCCAAACTTTCTCCTGATGCTCTCACTCTCCGTTCCATCCAGGCGCGACTCGATCCGCAGACCGCGCTCATTGAATTCTGGGCCGGAGCAGACGGCGTGGCCGCTGTGTGGGTCACGCGCGAGGCGGCCGGAATTTCGCAAAGCCATTTTTCCGCCGCTGAAATGGATGCATTTCAGCACTTCGTCACCGAACTTCCTGAAAATCTCAGCAGCGACTGGCAAAAAGATTTTCAGAAGATCAGCACCGTGCTGCTGCACGACGTCACCCCTATCGCCCAGGACCGATACTCGCATGTGCTGATCGTGCCTGACGGTTTTCTCAGCCTGCTGCCGATGGAACTTTTGCCCACCGCTTCCGGCCAGCCGCTGCTGGAAAACCGCGACGTTACATACATGCCCAGCGCCGTCCTGCTGCTGCGCGGAGCCATGCAAAATGCGTCTTCCACTCGCACTCGCTGGCCTTGGCAGCAACAACTCGCCGGCTTTGGCGATCCAGCGGTTATCGGCGGTGGTGAAAGCTCTCTCACCAGCGCGCCTCGCGGAGAGATCAGCGGATCGTTGCCGGCGTCGGGCGACGAAATCCGCGGCATCGCACGCATGAGCTCCGGCCGAAGCAAACTGTTTCTTGGCGCAGACGACCGCAAGCAGACGTTCTTTACGTCCACTCACTCCGGCGCTGCGCTGCTGCACGTGAGCACGCACGCCATTGCTGATATGGACGATCCTGAGCGTTCCCGTCTGCTTTTCTCGCCGGACGAACCGGGCCAGCCCAACAATTATTTATTTCTCAAAGAGCTCTATGATCTCGATCTTCGCGGCACCAGCCTTGCCACGCTTTCCGCCTGCGACACTGAGCGCGGTCGCCTTGTCCCCGGCGAAGGCATTCAGGCTTTCAGCCGCGCGCTGCTGGCTGCCGGATCGCGTTCCGCCCTGACCACGCTGTGGCGCGTTCCAGACGGGCCGACATCACAATTCATGCAGCACTTTTATTTCTATCTGCTCAAAAAGCACAAATCAAAAGCAGAAGCCTTGCGCCTGACCAAGCTGGAGTTTCTGCATTCCGGGACCGAGCTTAGCCATCCGCGATACTGGGCTGCTTTTGTCCTGAATGGCGATGGCTCGGAATCTGTTCCACGCTTCATTCCGTGGCAAGTTCTGGCAATTCCCATTCCGATCATCGCTCTTGCCGTGTTCATCTATCTGCGCATGCGGCGGAAGAAAGCGCTCGCTGCTCGAACCGCCTGACCGCTTACCTGATCTTGAATTGCTCCGTGCTCGAATTTGCAATCTCTGTTCCAGCCGCATCCAGTGCCGTAACTTTCCACTTGAGCGGCTTGCCGGAAATCATGTTCGTGCGCATCTCCGGCGTTACCGGCAGCGCGTTCTGTGTTGACTTGGCAGTCGCCAGCGTGATTCCAGCAACATCTTTCAATTCCACTGTATAGCTGCTGGCGCCCTGAACGGCGTCCCAGCGGAATTCGGCAGGTGCGCTGTTCTGATCTGCAATCGGACTCACAAGGTGGATAGAGCCGCTACGGAATTGTCCGCTGCCCAGGCCCGGATTGATCTTGCCGGGGCCATCTGAATTTCCGTGGTAAAGAGAGATTCCAAAGATCAGCACCGCAGCCAGTGCCGCTGCTCCGGCCATATAAGGCACGCGGAACATGCGTGCGCCAGAAGGGAACAGTGGCAACTTTCTGCTGCGCCACCGGAGCGTTCTGCTGGCGCTCCAACTGGGCGGCAATCCAGGCCACCGCAGCGCCTTCGTCGGCGGAAGGCGTGGATTGTTCAAAGTTCTTCAGCATGGCCAATTCCGTCTGGCAGTGCGCGCAGCCGGCCAGGTGCGCTGCGGCTTTCGCGTCGCGGGAAGGGTTGTCCATCATCCGTTCCAGCGCTTCCAGCGGCAGGCATTCTTTGGTGGCGGCTGCTGCTTCCTGCCATATCTTTGCGGTATTTGTGTTGTCGGCCATGACAAATTCTCCTCAGGGTACGTTCCTTTATGCTCGTGCCTGCCAGCGTTTTGCTGCGCGATCCAGTTTTCTTTTGGCGCTTACCAGATAAGCTTTCGCTCCGCTGGCATTCGTCAGGTTGAGCATGCGCGTAATCACGTCCAGCGGAAGCTCTTCCCCAAAGTGCATGGTAAAAACGGCTTTCTCGGTCTCTTCCAGGGTTTCATTAATGAGTTGCCGCGCAATGTCGGCCTGTTGCTTCCGCTCTACTTGCGCCAGTGGGCTGTCTTTAACATCCGGCAGCGTGTCCATCACCAGTTCGTCAGAGTCCATTTGCGGGGCGCTCGCACGGGACCTGACTGCGTTAAGGCAGTGATTGCGGGTAATGGAATAGAGCCAGGTAGAAAACTTGGATTGACCTTTGAAGTAAGCGAGGTTCTGGTAGGCCTTTACGCAGATTTCCTGCGCCAGATCAGCCGCCGACTCACGGTCTCCCGTGACGGACAAGCACCAGCGCGCCACCTTTGCATGGTGGCGGCGGAAACAGCTCATTCAGGTACTGTTCCGCTTGTGCCTGGCCGGCTTCCGCGCGATAGCGGGCGATCAGCGCCTCGTCCGTAAGCTCCTGCCAGCCCATTTGCGGGATTATAGCAATTGCTTCCGGTCGGCCTGTCTTGGCTGCTGGATAGCAGGAAGCCACAGTTGTCGATTGTGCTGCCAAGGGTGTCCTTTCCCTTACATGAACTTAGACAACCGTAAGTAGCTGGATGGAACAAGAATCTGGATCGGGGCATTTTGGCGGTTTTAGGAGGTTTTTCATAGAGGATTCAGCTCTGCCGGGTCATCGGCGATCTAAATTGCTGGCGAGCGTGTACCGGAAATCACAAGGGTCGTGCCATGGCTGCTTAGGGCCGACGGGGCTGTTTCCGACGGGCCGTTGTCGGAATGCGGTCGCCGGGTTTGATGACATGAGCCGACAAGAGCGTTTGCGGAAAGTCTTTCGGATTTAGTGTCACGATGAAGTCGGCCCGGCCCGTTTCAGCACACGCGCAGAATGGATCGTCTCCCGGATCGGGAGAGATGTTTGGCAGAGCAGAAGCAGGAACAAGTTCCGCGTCCTCTCGCAGCAGATTGATTATTTTGCCGATGAGTGGACGCCTGACGCCCAGCCTTCCCAAGACTCGTTTGTATTCCAGAAAAATCTCATCGCTCGCCAGCCAGACAAACGTATCCCCTTCGATCCAGTCCCGGAGCAGTTTGGCGCTTGGATTTCTGGGAGCGATCTCCGGAGACTTGAGTCCCGCGATTCCTGCTACCAAGACGGACGTATCGACAACGCCTCTAGGCCGTTTTCTTTTTTGAGCGGGCAACGACAGTGATCTCCGGCAGCTTCTTTCGTCCCGAGCGGCTTTCACGAACGGTTTTCAGAATCTCTTCCTCTGAAATGTTGCCCAGATCAGCGGCGGCCTTCTGGACGCTCCGCAGGAAATCCTTCTTCCACCCAGCCCTCTTTCGGCCCTTGGGAAGGTCTTTGTAAGCCGAGGCAAGAGGCATCTGTTCTTCGAGTTCGCGAGCCAACGAGCGAACCGGGATCTTGATTTCTACGGCAGTAGCGCCGTTAAGCGGACGAGAGCGAAGGCAGATGTCTTCCAAATCGCCCATTTTGGCTTTGCCAAGATTCCTGGAAAACACCTCTGTGAACCTGGCCAGGAGATCACTCGAACTGCCGAGGGTTTCCTTGAGATAAAAAGCCACTTTCGCTTCTAACAAAAGGTTCGCGTCAAACCAGCACACGCTGTTGCGGCGCACAGGACGGATGACCCCCAGCTGTACGAGATTTTGAAGGTCCTTTGGAGGCACTCCCAGTACGGCGCTGGCCTGCTTGAGTTTGAGTGTAAGACTTTGCATTTGGATTAACCATCTAAAGTTTAGATGGTTAATTGGTGGAAATCAAGGGCTAAAAAGTCACAACTACTGATCTTGGATCAGTAGTTCCAAGCCTTATTTCGCTGGCCTAAATCCAAGAACTCGTATTGGTTGGACTTAGTCGATCCTACCCTTTGCCGCCTGGCCGGCTTCCGCGCGACCGGGCAATCAGCGCCTCGTCCGTAAGCTCCTGCCAGCCCATTTCGGGGATTACAGCAACTGCTTCCGGCCGGCCTGGCTTGGCTGCTGGATAGCAGGAAGCCACAGTTGTCGATTGTGCCGCCACGGGTGTCCTTTCCCTTACATGAACTTAGACAACAGTAAGTAGCTGAATGGAACAAGAATCTGGGGGCGTACTGTCGCAACTTTCATCCGTCGACGCTACATTCCATTCGTGCCGAAGTCGCCGGCGCACGGTTCCGACTAGGACTAACCGAGGCTGCGCAGGAATTACGGCGTCACGGTTCTGTTACGCAGCTAGTCGTGTCTCACGAGTGGTGGGCTGCGTGATCAGTTTGGGCGATCCTAAGCCTCCGCCAACCGTGGCATGCAATGGCACCGAGCAGAAGCGCTGCAAAAGCAACAAGCGCAGCCCTTGACACGCCCGTCGCCGCTTTGTCTTCAGCCTGAACAGCCTTTTGTTGCACCTGCTGCTTCGTCTGCGCGATTTGCTGTTGCCATTGGGTGATCTGCGCGTTAGCGTCGGCCTCCGACATTCCGCGCCGTTGACTCATCACTCGGGCCAAGTTGGCGCGATCTTGTGGATTCGCCTGACCGTCCCGCATTACGCCGCTCACGAAGGCCTGGAACGATGGGTCAGAAACCAAATCCCCAGCTTGCTGCTGAATGTCCTGTGGCGTCACGCCGGTAGCTTGCTGAACGATCCCGGAGACCGCTGGAGCTGCTGACTTCGCGCCTTGTCCGGCGATGGAAGCCGTTTTGCCCAAAATTGAGGTTGCACCCCCGATGAGTCCGCCAATGGCACTGGTCAGAGCCCACAGGAGCGCCATGGACGTCAGGCCCCAAGTAAGGAATCCGTGCAGCATTCCATCCTTCTTGTTTGGCACGCCCACGAGTCTCCCCGATGCCCAGCCGCCGACCGCAAGTGCGATCAAGAAAGATAGAACGAACCAGATGCCTGCCCCGATTGCCATTCCCTTTCCGGGTTGATCTCCCTCCATAGGATCGATTGTGCTCGCACCGATCCCGATGCCAAGCAGATTTAGCAATAGCAGAATGGATATGGCAGCAACGGTACCGCCGATAATGGCGCCCCACGAAATCCGTCGCAGGGCCGACGGCGGTGCAATTGGAGTTGGTGTTTTCTCGACTATCGAAGTTTGTTCGCGAGCAGGGATAATGTTTTCCCGCATGATTGTTCCTTTTCCGCGACCAGCGAAAGGGAACGTACAACTTACAACTCCCGCTGTTAGCTATGTTTATTCGGATGCGCTTGTCGATGAACCGGTAGCTAAGAAAAGCTTTACTGCGCGATTTAAATGCAGAGATGGAATCCAAGCCGCTGTATTTGACTGGTTAGCCAGCGGGCTAGTGTCGAATATGTAACCGGGCACTCAGCCCGGTTCAGGTCCCTGCGCTCAAGGAGTGGCGGCTCTTTGGCGAATTCCTAAGAAGGGTTTTGCCATCTTACCAGTGGCTGTACATGGCCTGATTCTGCCAAGAGCCCAAAAAATCTAGCCGCTGCTGTTGCGCTATAATCCGGCTCAATGCACGTCAAACAGTTCCTTAAAGCGTGGGTGTCTGACCTGTTTGCTCTGATGAGTGGCGCACCCTCAGTGCCTCTTGCTGTCCTCGCTCTTTACGTATCATCAAAACCTTATCGCATCTTGTACAGCACGTTAGCAATCCTGTGCGCTGTGTTCGCCTCATACCGCGTATGGGTGAAAGAGCACATAGCGCTTGAAGCAGAGCAAGCAAAAAATCGCCTGCCGCGCGTCGAAGCAAAGTTTACTCGCATGCAGATCGTACCTCGCCTTGGCACCGTCCCTTTGGACGCAGCGAGGAACCCTAATCTGATTTATGCGAGCGATTACGACGTGATGGCTGAAGTCTATTTGACCAATCTATCCGACATCGCTTGTACGATTCCAAAGATATGAAGGCACTTTGTTGCTGAACGGGCACCCGTTGAACACAACTCAGGTTGAAGACGTAAGTCACTATGAGTTGTTCTTCAATCAAGCGAACGGCGATGCCCGAACAGGGCGCCTTACGAATTTGATGACAATGCTAGGTGGAGAAGCACTTCGAAGGGAATCGGTCACAGGGGTTGGCTTCGCTTTGAATTGCTTGGGGTGAGAAACACAGATGTCGATCAAGTGCAGTTTGGGCTTGTGCTCGTTGATTCATTCGACGGAAGGCACACAGTCGTCCGCCAGGAACTTGACCCGCTAGGGAGAATTCGGGAAAGACCAGGGCCGAGAGTAATCGTTCTATAAAAGGGCTATTCACAATCCGTTGCCATTGCCTGCGTATCCTAACGACCAATTAAATGTGCCATCCGTTGCCGCGTAAGTTATTGAGTTTGTGTTTTGCGCGCGGATTCGATTCCTTCCGCGCTCACCATAATCCAAGGTTCCAGCACTAGTTTGGGCATCATTTTTCGGTGGCTTCACTCATGGGCCAATTTCGACCTGGCTGACTGGACAATCCTCGCTCAATGCTCACACGAGCATGGCGAAAAAGTTGCGGTACATGTCCAAGATCGCGGCGATTTTCGCTGAGGTCTGATAATACGCACTTGAGCTGCACTCAGCCGATTGCGAATCTGCCGATGGCGTGCTTGTAAGTCTTTCCAGCTCTGCTGCTTACATCATTTTACAGTGGCAAATTCTTATCGGACATGGCCAATGTCCTATTTCGCTATTGATTCGTACATGTAAACTGGACTAAGCTTGATCAATTTCGCCTAATTCAGATTTCGAGCAGTGTCTAGCGTCTGATAAAAGGGCGGGAAAGAGGACCTGAGCCATGGCGCAAAAGGAAGCAGCATTCAGCAATCAGCACTCAGCAGTGAGCGAAAGACAAAACCAACACCAAAACCAAAAAACTTTTACCGCAAAGGACGCAGAGGACGCAAAGGAAAACAAACAAAATCAACACCAAAACCAAAGGCCTTTTACCACAGAGGGCGCAGAGGACACGGAGAAGGTTAACGCTGATGAACAAGCACGAGTACAGCAGCGGGCGGAGGCTCTGGCGCTCAAGCTGGCGCAGACTTATGAAGAGCTGACGAGGCTGCTGGAACGGAATCCGGCGATGAAGCGGCAGATAACGGAGGGCGACGGCCAAGGAGGACAAGGTTTACCAGAAGCTGAAACAGCGGCTGAAGATGGCGGACATGGCTCCGCGCTGCCAATGGGTGAGGCAGGACGGAACGAGCTGCCGGTCACCGCAGATGAAGCAGCACATCTACTGTTTTGCCCACATGCAGATGGCGGAGGCGCGGGAGCTGATGCTGAAGCTGCCGCCGCCGGAGGACGCCAACGCGATCCAGGTTGGGCTGATGCGGATACAGAAGGCGGTGATTGAGGACACGATCTCAATGAAGAAGGCCGGGCTGCTGTTGTATTCCATGCAGCTGGCGCTGACTAACGTGGGCCAGACAACGTTTGGGCAGGCGAAGGACGAAGAGATGGTGCGGGAGACGGTGGATGAGGAAGAGGCATTCAGGGAAGAAGCACTCAGCAGTCAGCACTCAGCAATCAGCGAAAACCAACACCAACACCAAAGGCCTTTTACCGCAAAGGACGCAGAGGACGCAAAGGAAGAAGAGCATGCATTACCGCGGATGGACGCGGATGAACGCGGATTGAAAGTGGGGAGCCGTCCTGTGGAATGGAAGCCTACGCCGGACATGTACAGAATGGACACGCAGGAAGGGATGGAGGCTTACGAAGCGAGCTTTCGGATGGAGATGAAGTCAGGGAGCAGCGGCGAGCAAAGGCCGCCGCAGCGGTCATCCCACCCCAGCCCGCGCAAAAGCGGCGCGGTGGGACCGGTCATCGCACCAGAAGAACGCGCTGAAGTGCACAATTCATCGCTGCGCGATGAACGTCTGCCTAAAGGCCCGCGATCCGCGAGCGGTTCGCTAGACGCTGAGCTGGCATAGGGTCAGTTCTTCAAACTGAACCCTACGCCATTCTGGGATGACCTGGGATGCGGTGGGATACCAAGGGAGGGGGTGGGGGCATGCGGGTCATTCGGGAAACAAAATCTTTACCCACCTGATCCACGGTAAACCAGGACAGATTCACGCTGGTGTGACTGGATCGAGAGAAAGAGCCGCCCAGGCGGCAGGGAAGTTTAGTTCTTTGAAAACTGAAATCGTCAGATGCATGGTTGGAATCCGGATGTCTGCAGCGTCCCTCTGCGTCCATTCGTGCGTATGACGGCCGAGTAACGATTGATTCGCTATTGCTTCGCTCATCGAAATGCGCTAGGATATCCAATTCACCACAAAATGTTACTGTATCTGTTCTCATTGAGGAGTTACTGAATGCCACCAATCTCACTCACAGACAAGGAGCGCGCCATGATGCTGGGGATGGCCACTGCCGCGCTCCAACATGCTTACGCGCCGTATTCAAAGTTTCGCGTCGGGGCCACCGTCATCACCGACGACGGCCACCTCTATACCGGAAGCAACGTGGAAAACGCTTCTTACGGCTCACCATCTGCGCCGAGCGTGCGGCCATTTTCAACGCCGTCCACCAGGTCCAGGGCAAGCTCAAGCTGAAGGGCATTGCCGTGGTCACGGAAAATGACGTGCCATGCGCTCCCTGCGGCGCTTGCCGCCAGGTGATTGCCGAATTCGGCGCGAACACGGCTGTCGTCTTTCGCGGCCAGACCGACTACATGGAGATGAACATCGCCGACATGCTGCCGGAAACTTTCCGTCTTACGTGATAAAGTTTTCCGGCCTCAGCTGTTGCAGCTATCGGGCCACAATTTTGCAGTTCAGAAAAATGTTTCATCGCGCGAGAGCAGTGTTCCTGGCGCGCGTGGAGCCGCAAAATTGTTTCCCGGACGAGACAAGTGTCAGAGCACGATTTCAAGTCGTGCCGTAGGAGCTCAAAAAAAGTTGGGCCTTTGGCCCCTGAAAAAGAATGCTAGTCACAGACCTGATTCGCCGCAAGCGCGATGGCGCCGAGCTCCACCGCCATGAAATCGAGTTTCTCATCAACGGCTACACGCGTGACGGGATTCCCGACTACCAGATGTCCGCCTGGTTGATGGCCGTGCTGCTGCGCGGCATGATGCGCGCTGAACTCGCCGCGCTCACTGAAACCATGCTCAACTCCGGCCAGGTGCTCGACTTTTCCGAGCTTCCTGCCGCAAAAATCGACAAGCATTCCACCGGCGGCGTGGGCGACAAAACATCTTTGATCATTGCGCCCATCGTTGCGGCCGCAGGCTTGTATGTCCCCATGATTAGCGGACGCGGCCTGGGCCACACCGGCGGCACGCTGGACAAACTGGAATCCATTCCCGGCTTCAACGTGAATCTTTCCGTCGCTGATTTCCGCGGAGTGCTGGCGCAGTGCGGCGCAGGTTTGATCGGCCAGACTGCCGAAATCGCGCCCGCCGACAAGAAGCTTTACGCGCTGCGTGATGTTACCGGCACGGTGGAAAGCCCGTACCTGATTTGCGCGTCCATCATGAGTAAAAAGCTGGCGGAAGGCATTGATGCTTTGGTGCTGGACGTAAAGACCGGCAGCGGCGCGTTCATGAAGTCTGAAGAAGATGCGGTCTTTCTTGCCGAGTTGATGGTTGAAACTGGCCAGCGCCTGGGCAAACGCGTCTCCGCACTGATTACTGACATGGACCAGCCTCTGGGCCGGGCCGTGGGCAACGCGTTGGAAGTCGCTGAGTGCATCGATGTCCTGAATGGCCAGGGGCCTGACGACGTGCGCGAGCTCAGTCTGGTTCTCTCTGCTTCTATGTTTCTTCTGGGCAAGCGCGTCCGCAGCGTGGCTGAAGGCAGGCAACTGGCCGAGCAGATGATCTCCAGCGGCAAGGCCCGCGAAAAATTCCGCGAGATAATTCATCTTCAGGGCGGAAACGCCGCGGTGATGGATGATCCTGGCCTTCTGCCGCAGGCAAAGCACAAAGCCGAAATCAAAAGCCCCGCTTCCGGCTTTGTCACCGCAATGATGTGTGAGCAGATCGGCACGGCGGGAGTGCTGCTGGGCGGCGGACGCGCGCGGAAAGAAGATTCCGTCGATCCCGCCGTGGGAATCATGGTGCACAAGAAAGTTGGGGACCAGGTTTCCGCCGGCGAAGCGCTCTGCACCGTTTATTACAACTCCGCTGAGCGTCTGGCCAGCGCCGCGCCGCTCATCGAAAAAAGCTATACGATTGCAGCCGACGCGCTGCTACAAAAACGGCCACTCGTCCATCGCGTTATCGGCGACGAATGAGTCAGCCTTTCAGCCCTGCGCCACGTCCTGCGCAATCAGCGGCACCACCTCGCGCAGCAGCGCTTTAAATTGTCCTGCAATCTTTTTACCGATCTCCAGCACCTCTTCATGGTTGATCGGCGCGTCGGTTGTCCCCGCGGCCATGTTGGTTACGCAGGAAATCGCCAGCACCTTCATTCCCATCTGTCGCGCAACAATCACTTCGGGCACCGTGGACATTCCCACCAGGTCCGCGCCAACCGTCCGCAGAAAGCGTATCTCTGCCGGCGTTTCATAGCTTGGGCCCAGCATGGCCGCGTACACGCCTTCGCCCACTGGAATTCCAAGCCGCTTTCCGGCATCGATTGCCATCCTGCGATAATCCCGCGAATACGCTTCGCTCATGTCGATGAAACGCAGCCCCAGATTCGGATCTTCCGGTCCCACCAACGGATTCTGTCCTTGCAGGTTGATGTGGTCGCTGATCGCCACCAGCCTTCCTTGCCCGTAGTCTGGGTTGATGCCGCCTGCGGCGTTCGTAAGGATTGCGGCGCGGACTCCCATGCGCGAAAACACTCGCATCGGAAACACCACGCTGCGCACAGGATATCCTTCATAAAGATGCACGCGCCCCTGCATCACCACCACCGGACACTCGCCAATATTGCCCATTACCAGTTGCCCCGCGTGTCCCACGGCAGTGGAGCGCGCAAAATGCGGGATATCGTTGTAACTAACGCGGACCGCCTCCGTCATCTCGTCGGCAAATCCACCCAGTCCCGATCCCAGCACAATCGCCACGGTCGGTTTAATTGGGCTCTTTGAGGAAATATGCTTGGCTGCGAATTCCGCCTGCGTAAAATCGTCGCTTATGCTCATCGTTGTCCGCGCAAATCCTTTCCATCGCAAGCGCAGCTCAGCGCTGTGCGGAACTCAAATTGTAATGCTATAGTTCCCTCCATGTTAGTCTCGCGCTCGTTCAAAGTTCTGCGCATCTGCCTGCTTACCCTTTTTATTGCGATTCAAGTTCCCTCCGCCTGGTGCCAAAAGAAGCCCGCCTCGGCCGCTGCAGCCGAACAAAAGATCGCGCGATATTTTGAGTCTATCCGCAATCAGCCTCCGCTGCTGCACATCTTTCTGCAGCAAATGCCCAAGGGCGGAGACCTTCACAACCACCTTTCCGGCGCGGTCTATGCAGAAAGCTTTATTAAGTTTGCCGTGCAAGACGGTTTGTGCGTTGATCGCGCCGCTCTTGCGCTCGCGCAGCCGCCGTGCGATCCCGCCAGCGGCAAGCCTCCCGCCAGTGTTGCCCTGCAGGACAGCACGCTTTACGGACATTTGCTGGATGCATTATCCATGCGCCAGTTCATTGCCGGTACTGAGTCCGGCCACGACCATTTCTTTGCTACTTTCGGCAAGTTTGGCGCTGCTACCAATGGTCATATCGCGGAGATGCTGGCAGAAGCCAGGTCTCGCGCTGCCGCTGGCCATCTGCAATACATTGAGACAATGTTCAATCCGGACGGAGGTGCCGCGTCTAATCTTGGTGGCTCTTTGCAATGGAATGATCAGGAGCCGGTCGATGTTAACTTACGCAATTTCCGTGACCAGCTCATGGCGAACGGATTGCCTAAGATCGTGGCTGACGCCAGCAAATTTCTTGACGACACGGAAAAGAAAGAGCAGGAAGAACTCCGCTGCGGCCAGTCTCAGCCCGATCCCGGCTGCAACGTGCTCACACGGTATCTATATCAGGTGGCGTCGTGGTCTAAAGAAGGAGAAGGTTTTCGCGCAGATACTGGCTGGTTTTGAAATGGCTTCTAAAGACCCGCGCGTCGTCGGGCTGAATCTTGTGATGCCTGAAGACGCGTATCTGCCGATCCACGATTTCAATCTGCACATGCGCATGCTGGTTTTCTTCATAGCCTTTATCCCAAAGTTCACATTGCTCTCCACGCCGGAGAGCTTGACGCAAAACCTTGTTCCTCCGGAAGAGCTGTTCCACGTGCGCGCGTCCATTGAACAAGGCCATGCCGAGCGCATTGGTCATGGCGCTGACGTGATGCAGGAATCTGAACCTGAATCTCTCTTGCGCATGATGTCTCATGAGAACGTGCTGGTTGAAATCTGCCTTACCAGCAACGACGTGATTCTCAACGTCACCGGCGATCATCATCCGCTGCCCATGTACCTGAAATTCGGCGTGCCCGTCGCCTTGGCCACCGACGATCCAGGCGTTTCTCGCGGCGACATCACTCAGGAATTCCAGCGCGCGGCGGAGACCTACCATCTGAAATATCAAGACCTGAAAAAGTTCGCTCGCGCCAGCCTTGAGCACAGCTTTTTGCCTGGGGAAAGTCTTTGGAAAGATTCGTCCAAAGCTCTGCTCGCATCTGGCTGTAGCTCAGACAAACCAGCTTCGTCCAGGACATCCGCAAGCTGTTCGCATTTCCTTGACGCCAGTAAAAAAGCGCAACAGCAATGGAAGCTGGAAGAAGCCTTCGACAATTTTGAAAGCCGGTTCTAGAATTTCCGTGCCTCCGTGCCTCCGTGTCTCCGTGGTAGATTTGGTTTTTTCGATTCGCGCGGTGACGGCGATCGCGGCGATGACGGCGATCACCTTGACACTCCAGCTACAATGGACGAGATTTTTTTCAACGCCATCTCAACTTTTTCCTTAGAAGGACCCAATGTCGCGATACGCGGGTTTGCTGGGCATCATCGTCTTTTTGTCAATCGCATATCTGTTCTCCACCAACCGCCGCGCCATCCGGCTAAAGACCGTGCTCTGGGGACTCGGTCTGCAATTCTTCTTTGCCTGGATCGTGATCCGCTTTACCTGGGGCCAGCGGACGCTGCAAACAGCCGGAACGGCTGTAAATAAACTGCTGGCTTACGCTTTTAAAGGATCAACTTTTGTTTTTGGAAATCTCGGTTACCCCGCCGATCCCAACGCGCATTTACCTTTTCTCGATCCAGGTTCGTCTCAGCTTGGTTTCATATTCGCTTTTCAGGTGTTGCCGACCATTATTTTTATCTCGGCTTTTTTTGCGTTGCTGTATCACCTTGGCGTGATGCAGATCATTATCAAGGCCATGGCGTGGGTCATGAACCGCTTGATGGGCGTGAGCGGTGCGGAATCTCTAAACGTCGCAGCATCCATCTTTATGGGCCAGACAGAAGCGCCTCTCACCATCCGGCCTCTGCTCCCTGAATGCACGCGCTCGGAGCTTATGACCATCATGACGGCGGGCATGGCGCATGTTTCCGGCGGGATTATGGCGGCCTATATCGGCTACGGAATCAAAGCGGAAAACCTGCTGGCAGCCGTCATCATGACCGCGCCCGGAACCATCTTGATGGCCAAGATGCTGGTGCCGGAAACGGAGCAGCCCAAGACCGCTGGCACCGTGGAAATCTCGAAAGAAGAAATGCATAAAGACGCGAACATTCTTGGCGCCATCGCCCGTGGCACAATCGATGGTGGGCAGCTCGCCTTCAACGTGGCCATCATGTTGATCTCATTTTTGGCTCTCATCGCCATGGTCAACGGCATCATGGGCTGGACGCACAATCACTTCGCTTTTTTCCCTGCCAGCATTCAAAAGGTGCTTGGCGTCATTTTTGCTCCGGTCGCGTGGCTGATCGGCGTGCCGGGGAAGGACATCGGCGCGGTGGGTAGTCTTCTGGGTACGCGAACGGTGATCAATGAACTCGTCGCTTATTCAGACCTCGGAGCCATGAAGGCCGCGCTCGATCCTCGCTCCGTCACCATCGCCACTTTTGCTCTCTGCGGCTTTGCCAACTTCAGCTCTATAGGAATTCAAATCGGTGGCATTGGCGCGCTGGCCCCGAACAAGCGTGACCAACTCGCCAAGCTCGGCTTCCGCGCCATGATTGCCGGGACCATGGCCAATCTCATGTCGGCTTCGATTGTCGGCCTGTTGATGCGGAGCTGAGAGTGTGGCGATGCCGCTTTGTGCTTAAGTTTTGTTTTTAATTCGACTTGTGGGCTGCAGGCGCCCTAGTGCGTAGAGTTTTGTTTCTTAAACGAACTGCCGAAGGCTTAGAAAAAATGCTCGCAGCTGCGACACATAGGCTAATTGCCAATTGCTAGCTGCTAATTGCTCGCTGCTGCCAGGTTGTATAATTCTCGCGCTCGGCGATCATCAGTAAAAACTGTGGGGGTTTATGCGTTTAAAAGCAATCGCTGCAGTCGGAATCTTGTCTCTTGCGTCCATCGTTCCGGCCTTTGGACAAGCCACAACCAAGATCGGCGTCATCACGTCTCTCACCGGCAGTCTCGCGGCTTTTGGTGAAGCGCACAAAAATGGCTATGCCATCGCGCTCGATGAGATCAACGCCAAGGGCGGCGTTCTCGGCAAAAAAATAGAACTCGATTTTTACGACGACCAGAGCAAGCCTGACCAGGCCGTTCAGGGCGTCTCTAAGCTGATCGATCAGGATCAGGTTCCCATCCTGCTCGGTTCTTATTCCAGTGAGAGCACCAAGGCCATTGTGCCCGCGGTGTCACAGCGGGAGACGCCTCTCATCATCCCCACCGCGACCGCTGACAACGTCATGGATTCCAAGTCGCCCTGGATTTTTCGCGTCTGTGCCGGAGCCAATGATTACGCCAAAGCGACGATCGGGTTTCTCAAGGCCAACGCCGCGCCAAAGAAAATGGCGATCATTTACGAGAACACCAATTTCGGCCAGTCGAATATGAAGGCCATGACTGCCGCAGCCAAAGAAGCAGGGATTGAGCTTGTGGCCTCCGAGTCCTACGAAGCCAAATCACCGGACTATAAGGCGGTTTTGCAGCGCGTGAAGCAGGCAAATCCTGATGTGATTTACTTCTGCTCCTATCTTCTTGACGCCACCACGCTCATGCGGCAGTCCAGGGAAGTGGATTTGAATCCCAGGTTTTACACTTCAGCCGGTACCGGATTTGCGGCCGCGGAATTTCCAACGGAAAAAGGCGCGGGCAAGAATGCCGAATACACGTTCTCTGTTTCCCAATGGCTGCCGGAAGCTAAATGGGCAGGCTCAAAAGAATTTGACGCTGAATTTTTCAAGCGCTTCAAGACTCACCCGGCTTACCATGCCATCCAGGCGTATGCTGCGTTACGCGTGGCCGCTGAGGCCATCAACAACGCCAAGTCGCTGGACCCGGCCAAGATTCGCGACGCCATCAAGAACATCAATATGTCTTCCACTCCGTTTGGTCCTATTAAATTTGATAACGGACAAAACCAGCATCCCGTTCTGATCACTCAGGTGCAAAAGGGACAATATCGCGTGGTTTTCCCGGCGGACGCCGCGGAAGCCAAGCCGATTATTCCCGCGCCGGCGTGGTCCAAGAGATAAATCGGCAGCACGGCACACTAACACCGCGTGCGTTTTGCGGGCAGGAGCTAAACACGTTTGGTTCGCTTCTTACAGGCCTGTGCTGATGGTCTGCTGACCGGGGCGCTCTACGCCGTAATCGGAATGGGCCTGGCCCTGATTTTTGGCGTCATGCGCATTGTGAACTTTGCGCATGGCGCCTTCCTCATGGTGGGCATGTATGCCACCTACGTTCTCTTCGATTACTACAAAATCAACCCGTACATCGGCTTCATTCCTGCAGGCATCGCGCTATTTATCTTTGGCTATCTCGTTTACATGGCGCTGATCCGGCCAATTCGTGATCGCTCCCACTTCATGCAGATCCTAATGACAATGGGAATCGGACTGATTCTCACCGACGCCGCGCAGCTTATCTTCAAGGCCGACTATCGCCAGACGAATATTGATCTGATCAACCGCAGCATTCATCTCGGGCCCTTTGGAGCCAATGCCGCTGAAGTTCTTTCATTTGCTATTGCTGTTGCGTTTGTCATCGGACTGCGTTCGTTCGTTGTCCGCAGTCTTACCGGCCAGGCCTTGCGCGCGATCTCACAGAACGCGGAGATTGCGCCGCTCATGGGCATCAATCTTGTGCGCATCCAGGGCATCAGCTTTGCCTTGGGGACAGCTCTCGCAGGTATCGCCGGCGGCCTGCTGCTGCCCCGGCTCTATCTTTTTCCCGGCGTTGGTGAAGACTACACCACCAAAGCTTTTGTGATGGTTGTGCTGGGAGGCATGGGATCCATTGAAGGTGCGGCCTTCGGCGGACTGGTCCTCGGTCTCTCTGAAAGCGTTACCAGCCTTTATCTCGGCAATCAGTGGGCCTTGATCATCGACTTTGTTCTGTTTCTCTTGGTCCTCTCATTCAAGCCAGCCGGCATCTTTGGGAGGCAGCGCGCATGATCCTCTTGAAAAGCTGGAAGTTTTGGGTCTCTCTCATCGTTTTGCTGCTGTGGGCGCGGATGCCTTGGCTAATCCACAACAACTACCAGCTTCAAGTACTGTTCCGTATTACCCTGTTCGCGGCGCTCGGCCTCGCGTGGAACCTGGTGGGCGGATACGCTGGACAGCTTTCTCTGGGTCACGTAGCGTTCTTTGGCGTGGGGGCTTACGGGCTTGCGCTGTTTGCTGATCTCGGCATTCCCGTCTGGGTTTCTGTATTTCTCGCTGCGCTGGTGTCAACCACATTCGCCGCCGTGATTGGTATCATTTCTTTCCGGCTGCGCGGCCCCTATTTCACGCTGGCCACCATTGCCTTCGCTGAAGTCTTGCGCCTTGCCGCTACCAACCTGAACGTAACCGGCGGAGCCATTGGTTTGACCATGCCCGGTCTCTTCGTTGGCAGAACATTCTGGCGATCGTTCTATCTCGCCGCTGTAGCGCTGGCCGTGATTTCCTTCATCACGAATTATTGGGCTTCGCGCTCGCGCTTTGGTTATTACCTCATGGCCATCCGTGAAGATGAAGATACGGCAGCTGCCGTTGGTATCAACACGGCCCGCTGCAAACTGTATTCGCTGCTGATGAGCGCGTTCCTCACCGCCCTGGCAGGCGCTCTCTACGGCAGCGCATTCCAGTTTATTGTTCCTGACAGCATTCTCACGATTGATATTTCCATCCAGATCGCCATCATCACCATGCTGGGTGGCGCAGGAACGTTACTTGGCCCCATTGTGGGCGCGGTACTGCTGCTCAGCGCTTCTGAGGCTTTCAAGAATGTCTTTCAGGAAAGTCATCTCCTGATTTACGGCATCCTGATCGTGGTGGTGGTCTTGTTCTTGCCCGAAGGAATTGTCGGCGGCTTACAGCATCGCTTTCGTAAACGAATCAAGCCGTCTAAGAATGCCAAGCCCCAACCCGTCTTAGGTGGAGCTGCGCAATGACTCCGATACTGGAAATGGAGAATGTCACCAAGCGCTTTGGCGGCCTCAGGGCCGTAAAGGGCGTTTCACTGGCGATGAACGCGGGCGAGATACTGTTTATCATCGGCCCCAACGGTGCCGGCAAGACAACGGTCTTCAATTTGATCAGCGGATTCCTTCATCCCAACGAGGGCGCTATTCGTTTTCAAGGCAAAGATATTTCCAAAATGTCGCCGGACCGCGCTGCGCGCCTGGGCATTGGACGGACGTTCCAGATCGTGAAGCCGCTGCCCAGCCTTACGGTGCTGGAAAACGTGATGCTGGGCGCGTTCATGCACACGCGCAGCCTGGGACAAGCCGCGCAGGAAGCGGCTAAGATTCTCGATTTTCTCCAGATGTCGCACCTCGGTAAATTTCCCGCAAAAGGCTTGCCCTTGGCCGCGCTCAAGCGCCTTGAAATCGCCCGCGCCTTGGCGACTAAACCCAAGCTGATTCTTCTCGACGAAGTCGTTTCCGGACTTACCACCAGTGAAGCGCTTGCTCTAGCGGAACTGGTAAAGCGTCTGCCGGAATGGGGCGTGAGCGTGGTGGGTGGCGTGGAGCACGTGATGCAAGTGGTCATGAAGATTGCGCACCGCGTGATTGTTCTTGATTACGGCGCCAAAATCGCCGAAGGCACGCCCGCTCAGGTGGTGAAACTGCCGGAGGTCATCGAGGCTTATCTCGGACCTAAATACAAGGAGCTGACCCAGTGAACGCGCCCACCACCTCTCCCAATCCCACAGCGGGTATGCCCTTGCTGGAAGTCAGCAACGTAACCGCTTATTACGGAGACCTGCAGGCGCTCTTTGATATCTCTCTTCAGGTAAATGCCGGTGAGATTGTTACGCTGATCGGCGCGAACGGGGCAGGGAAGACCACGATCCTGCGCGTGATTTCGGGCATGAAACCGCCGGCCAGCGGCTCCGTGCGTTTTGCCGGCCAGGATGTTTCACGCGTTCCCGCGCATGACATGGTGGCGCGCGGTGTAAGCCACGTGCCTGAAGGCCGCCAGGTTTTTCCGTTCATGACGGTGAAAGAAAATCTTTCGCTCGGCGCTTTTACTCGCCGGGCGCGGGCAAATGTAAAGCATCTGATGGCGGAGCAACTCGCGCTTTTCCCGCGACTGGAGGAAAGACTCAACCAGTTGGCTGGTACCCTTTCGGGTGGCGAGCAGCAGATGGTGGCCATCGCTCGCGGTCTCATGGCGCAGCCCAAACTTCTTCTTCTCGATGAACCTTCCCTTGGCCTTGCGCCAAAAATCGTTGAAGAAGTTTTTGAGAAAATTCAGGAAGTCCGCCGCACCGGCATTACCATGCTCATCGTGGAGCAGAATGTGGTCAGCGCCCTGAGCATTTCAGATCGCGGCTATGTGGTGCAGAACGGCTCGGTGCTGCTGGCCGACGAAGCAAAAAATCTTCTTAGCAATGAAATGGTCCGTGCCGCTTACCTGGGCCTTTAACTACGGTCGATGGACACGCGCTATTCCATTTGCTCTTTCAGCTCCGACCATGCTTCCTTCATCTCTTTCTCCAGATCCTTCATCAACTGGGCTGCGGTCATTTCGCGCAACATGCCCACAGCCTGCCCGGCCCACAAAGAGAGGAGCCCTGCGTGTCCTGCACTGGCGGCAGCGCGACGCATGGGCTGCGTAAACGCGTTTTGCCAGGGATAAGGTAGGTGTTCGAGCCCTGACGCATTCCATTTTTTGATAAATTCATTGCTCAGACCACGGGCCATGCGTCCGGAGAAAGCGCGCGTGAGCGTAGTTGCGTCTTCGCGGCCACGCATCAGTGCCTCACGATACGCAGCATTCGTTCCCGCTTCCTTGCAGGCCAGGAATGCCGTTCCCATCTGAACGGCACTGGCCCCCAGAGCCAATGCTGCCACCAGCCCGCGCCCGTCCATGATGCCGCCGGAAGCAATTACCGGAACACGCACAGCATCCACCACCTGCGGAACCAGGGCCACAGTGCCAACCAGGGCTTCTTCAGCCGGGACGGCAAACGTGCCACGGTGTGCGCCAGCTTCGCTGCCCTGCGCAATCACTGCGTCCACGCCTGCCCGTTCCAGTTGCCGCGCCTCGTCTACCGTGGTGGCGGTACCCATCAGATACGTTCCTTGCGACTTAAGCAGCTCGGTGGCTTTCGCGGGCAGCAGCCCAAAGGTGAAGCTAACAATGGGCGGAGCCGCTTTCGCAATAGCATCCAATTGTTCGTTGAAGTCTTCGATTGGCTTCTGAGGAAGCTCAGGTGGTTTCAGTCCAAGCCGCTCATGATAAGGACGCAGAAAGTCAGACACTGCGGTTACGCCATCTTTCAGGGGCAGCTGCGCTTGCGGCGAAAACAGATTCACGGCAAACGGTCTTGTCGTGAGCTTTCGGATTGCTGAAATATCTTGTTGAATGCGCTCGGCGTTGGAGTATGCCGCAGCCAGAGATCCCAGACCGCCTGCGTTGGAAACTGCAGCAACAAGTTCAGGTGTCGATGGGCCGCCGCCCATCGGCGCCAGCACCACTGGAATGCTGAGGCGATATTTGCGACAAAAATCATTCATATCACTTAGGCCCCTGTAATGCGACACCGCACGCTCAGCCAATCGCTTTGAATTGCTCGTCGATCTCTACTTGAAGTCCGGCGACCAGCCGGTTGTTGGAATTGGCCAGACCAACCACCGCCAGCATCTCATTGAACATCGCTTCCGTCATGCCCTTTTTTCGCGCGGACGCAGTATGCGCCGCGATGCAGTAATCGCACTGGTTGCTCACGCTTACCGCCACGTACAACAGTTCTTTTACCAGTGGATCAAGCGCGCCCGCGGCCATGATGCTTTTTGTGTCTTCCCATGTGCGCTTCAACCGGACTGGATCGTGCGCCAGCGCTTTCCAGAAATTTGTGACTCTATCGATCTTGCGCGTGGCCATAATGTCGTCATACACGGCACGCACTTCCGCGTTGGCTTTTTCATACTCAATGAATCTCAGGGTCGACATGCCTCTCCTTAATTCAATCGCACAGCTTCACCGCCAGTGCCGCATCAACGCTTTGAGCGAGATAAAACCCAACGTAGAGACGTAGCACTGCTACTCTCACTCTCTAAGGCACTAACAAAATCTTGCCCGTCGTCTTTCGGCCTTCCAAGTCGCGATGCGCCTGCTGCACTTCTTCTAATTTGTAGGTACGGGAAATGCGCAACTTCAGCTTGCCTGATCCAATCATGCTGAACACATCGCCCGCTCTCTGCTGCAACTCTTCGCGGGTGCTGACGTAGTGAATCAGGCTTGGCCGCGTCAGTGTGAGCGACCCCTTCGCCATTAGCTGCTTCACAGGATCCACCGGCGGCACCGGGCCGCTCGATGCGCCAAACAGCACCATATGTCCCCGGGGACGAAGAACGTTCAGGCCTTTATCAAAAGTCGTCTGCCCAACGCCGTCATAAATCACATGGACGCCCTTTCCATCGGTTAGGCGCTTCGTCTCAGCTTCAAAATCCTGATTTGTGTAAAGAATCACTTCATCTGCGCCGGCGTCACGGGCCAGCCTTGCTTTTTCTTCTGATCCTGCAGTGCCAATCACGCGCGCACCAATATTCTTCGCCATCTGCACCAGCAGCAGCCCTACGCCTCCGGCAGCCGCATGAATCAGCGCAACATCGCCCTTTTTAAGTTGGTACGTTGTGTGGCTCAGGTAATGTGCGGTCATGCCTTGTAGCATCGCCGCTGCCGCTTGTTGATTGGTGATCTTGTCCGGAACATGGACAAGCCGTTCCGCGGGCACCGCTGCATATTCCGCGTATGTGCCCACCACGTTGCTGTAGGCAACGTGATCGCCCGGCTTGACCAACTTCACTTCACTGCCTACTTCCGTCACCGTTCCAGAAGCTTCCTGGCCGTCGACAAAGGGCAGCTGGGCAGGATATCGGCCTTCACGGAAGTAAACATCGATAAAGTTGACGCCAGAAGCCGCGATCTTCACCACGGCTTCATTTGCTTTCGGCTTTGGGACCGGCAGATCCACCAGCGTCAGCACTTCCGGCCCGCCGGTTTTTTGCACTTGAATCGCTTTCATAGATACCTGGATGCGCCGCTTTAAAGTGCGGACGCAGGAAATCGAGTTGATTTCTAAAAATTGCGGAGCTGTGTGACGTCTGCTTGTCAGAAGTTGAATGACTCTTCTTCTGCGACCATGATGACCGGAGGACCGCCTGAAGAAATCTTCACCGCGTGTCCAATCGTCTCCTTGCCGCCTTCTGATGCAGCGCAGGCCTGCAATGCTTCCATGGAAGGGAAATGGACTTCAGCGATGCGGTAAAAGGGAGGCGTGCCCTGCGGCGATCCCACCACCTTTGTCGCCACCAGCTTGGTTTTGCCGTTCAGCTTTTCTACCGCCATCGGCACATGCTCCTTCTGGTACACCTTTTCAAACGCATCAACATCCTTTGGACGGGGATACATCACCATCAACTTGACTCCAGCCATGAGAGCTCCTTAAAGAAGTGCGTTTAACAACGTCCTTGGAATTGTAATTGCAGGAACGCTTTTTGCGCGGTGGACTCGGTAGAACTCCCTGAATCGGCATGGCGAGGGATATTTGATGGTGGATGCTTCGAAGTTCCCTCGCTTCGCTCCGGATTTCGCCTGCGGGCGCAAACGCCCGCAGACCTGCTCAACTTTCGACTTCCCCTTAGTCACGCTGCTCCCGCGGGGGCGCTCAAGATGTCAGTGGGAAAGAGCATGGTTGGCACAGAAAAAATTCGAGGCGACGCGATACGAGAGACCGCAAAGAATGCGGATTCAGGTATTTCATTCCCGGCTTTGTCGCTCATTCAGGATGACGGTTTGTTGCGCCGCGAATTTGCGGCGCAGCTTTCCGCCGGAACCTCAAATATTGACCCGCGCCTATCCGCGCTGGCTAGTCACTTGCGCGCAGTAGCGGACGTGTCCAGAAAGTCCGTGACGGCGGATACAAACTCCGCAGTTTTTTCGGCCTTAGGGATATGTCCGCACTTATCGAATGCAACCAAGCGAGCGCCGGGAATGCCGGCGGCGTATTTTTCTCCTGAGGAAAAAGGGACGAGCTGATCTTGCTTACCCCAGACGACCAAAGTAGGAACGCGGATCTGTAAGAGCTTGTCGTCAAGAAATTCTGACGCGAGCGCCGGATTATTTAAGAAGCTTTGAATCGTGTATCCATCATTCGCGGCAAGTCTATGCTCAAAACTTTGTCGAAGCCTCTCGTCATTAATCCAACTGCTGTCATAGAAAAGGCTCTTCAAGAGACGCCCCGAGCTTTGCAAAGATGTATTGAAATCCGGAATGGGCCCCTTTTGCTTTAAGCCTGCGGCGTCTGCGAGGACGAGCTTGTCCAGGACAGAAATACGTTTGGTGCCCGAGATTTCTGTCACGTACAGAGCGGAGACCCAACCGCCAAGAGATTCGCCTACAAGGCTTGCTTTCTCCACTTTCATTTGACGGAGGAACTCATCCAGAAAATCCACGAAAGTTTGAACGCTGTAGCTAACGAGCGGCTTGTCAGAGTGTCCGAAGCCGATCTGGTCAGGAATAAGCAAGCGATGATTCCTGGAGAGAGGGCCGATGACTGGAAGCCAATCTTCTTTGCTGCTGCCAAGACCGTGAAGCAGAACGACAACGGGGCCGGAGCCCACATCCCAATAATGGATAGTTTGCCCGAAGATGGGAATCGTCTTTTCAGGGGGCAATGTTTGCCGGTTCTGCGCGACGGCAGGGCCAGCGATGATTGCAAGCAGCAGAAAGAGGGAAATGAAACGTAGTGGTAGGGAGTTCGCGATGCGGCGCATAATCCTCCGTTGCAGTGGTTTAGTTCTGTGGCGGAGATTATAGCTGCTAAGAGGTGCTGGCGTTACGGAAGATAATTCTGGGCCAGCAGGAGAACAAAAGCTTACCGCGGATCAACCATACATGGGGCGATGGCCCCGCCCTGAGTGATGAAAAGGAACTTGAGCAGGAGGAAAATAGTACTGCTGGACGAAGTGAATCGATCTGTGTAATGGCGGGATAGACCCTGTCGATCAACCTGATTCGGCTGACGTGCAAGAACCCTGAAATGGCGCCCCAGTGCCCGTGGAACAACTTATATCAGGTATACGTCGGCCCGTCGCAGCAGGAGGCCAAGATGATACCTGCGGTGCTAGAACGTTGTGCCGGCATCGATGTACACAAAAAGTTTGTGATGGTGTGTGCGTTGCTGGGACCTGCTCAGGCCAACCCCGAACCCAAGATCCGCCGATTCGGCACCTGCAATGCCGAACTGGAACAACTGCGAGATTGGTTGCAAGAACTGAACTGCAAGCAAGTGGTGATGGAAAGCACAGGACCATACTGGAAGCCAGTGTTCAACGTGCTGGAGGAGGCGGGCGTGCAAACCACGCTGGCCAATCCGCAGCAGGTAAAGAACCTGCGTGGACACAAGACCGACATGAAAGACAGCCAGTGGCTGGCGCACTTGCTGCGGCACGGCATGATACGTCCCAGCTACATCCCGCCGCGACCGATTCGTGAACTGCGCGACCTGACCCGTCGCCGCAAACAGTTGGTACGCAATGGGGCCATGGAGCGCAATCGGGTGCAGAAGCTGTTGGAAGAGTCCAATGTAAAGCTAGGCAATGTACTGAGCGATGTGTTTGGCGCTTCCGGACAGGAGATGCTGTTCGCGCTGGTCCAAGGTGAAGCGACCACAGAACAGATTGCTCAGTTAGCCAAGCAGAGAGCCAGGAAAAAGATCCCTCAGATTCAGGCTGCGCTGGAAGGTCATCGCATGAACCAAACCCAGCGCGAGCTGATTAGTCAGTGCATGGCCCATATGGCATTCCTGGAGCAGCAGATCGAAGAAGTGGACCGGCAGATTCAGGACAAGGTCCGCAGCTTCGGTTTGAGCGAGTCTTATGCCCTGCTGCAAACTGTTCCCGGCATGAAAAAAGAAGCTGCCGCCACAGTCCTGGCTGAGGTGGGAGCCAATGTAGATGCTTTTTCCACACCTGCCAAGCTGAGTTCCTGGGCGGGGGTATGTCCTGGCAACAATGAAAGTGCGGGCAAACGCAAGAGCACACGGACCACCAAAGGAAATCCTTACCTGCGCGACATGCTGCTGGAGTGTGCCTGGGCCAGTTCGCACCGCAAGAACTCGCAAATGCAGCACCGCTATCAAAGGCTGCAACCGCGCAAAGGACACAAACGAGCCATCGTGGCGGTGGCGCATGCTCTGATTCAAGCGGTCTATTACGTGCTCAGCACCCGTCAACCATTTGTGGACACGGCGGAGCCGCCTCGCAGTGATGCTACCGTGCACCGACTGATCCGCCATCACACCCGGAGATTGCGGAAACTCAGCTGCTGGTTAGAACGACGGACCCAAACACAAACCAACACCTTGCAAAAACCACAGGTTACATCTGGATGAATACATTTTCGGAACAACACGGATGAGCGCGGATCGGAAAAAAAGCCACAGCCGAGGGCGGCTGTGCTACACGAGCGTCGAGGCAAATTCGGCCTAAATCCACCGCCCGGACTGGTTGAAAACCACCATCGCAATTGCCTACATATCTTCACTTCCGCTAAATAGCCCTGAATCATGCAGATACGTTGCCATCCTGATTGGCACGGTAGTTGCATTGACCCTGTCAACGGTTGAAGTCAGTAGCTTTTACAAGAGGGAAGTTAGGCGCGCCGAGCTGATCCCCGGCGCGAGAGTGATAAAGGGCGCGACGGTTGGGTGATCGTCGCGCCGATTTTAGATGGGGAGATGAGGGAGTCTCAAGGTCATGAAAACGGGCAGGTTTCTGGCAATCATTTTATTTGCGGTGACAGCATTAACGTCTGGCGCGTGGGCGCAGGACAATGACAACGGTCGGAATGGGGAGACGCCTTCGAGCGAGGAAGCAGTGCCTGCGAATGGCGCGCAAGCACCAGCGCTGGCGCAGAATTATCCCCAAGGTCCTAATGGGGAAGCAGCTCCCAGCCTCCAGGGGACGGCTCCCCGCAGTGAAGGGCCTGCGCCTGTGGTGGCGAGAGTTAGTTTGATTCATGGAGACGTCTCCACGCAGCGCGGTGATAGCGGAGATTGGGGCAGCACGTCGGTCAATGCGCCGGTGGTGCGTGGTGACCAGGTTGCCACAGGTCAGGATGCGCGCGCGGAAATTCAGCTGGATTACGCGAATATCCTGCGGCTGGCGGCGCAGAGCCAGGCCAAAATTGCTGACCTGACGCCACGGCGCATACAGGTGCAAGTCGGGCAGGGATACGCCAGTTACACCAAGCTTAAGGGCAGCGAAGCGGATGTGGAAATCGATTCGCCGAATGTGGCGGTGCGTCCGCTGAGGCCAGGACGGTATCGGGTGCAGGTGATTTCAGACGACCAGACAGATGTGATCGTGCGGGAGGGCGAAGCCGAAATTACCACGCCGCAGGGCAGCACTCGGGTAAGGGAAGGCGAGATTATCAGCGTCCGCGGGACTGACCAGCCGGAATATAAAGTCAGCAGCGCGCCCGGCAGAGATGATTGGGATACATGGAACAGCGAACGCGACCACGTGGTGCGCGATTCAGAGAGCGTAGGCCATACCAATCGTTATTACACCGGCGTGAATGATCTTGATAACAACGGGCGGTGGGTTTACGTCCCGGGATATGGAAATGTGTGGCAGCCTTATCAGGAAGCAACCTGGGCTCCATATCAGACGGGAAGATGGGTCTGGCAGCCTTATTACGGCTGGACCTGGGTATCCTATGAGCCGTGGGGCTGGGCGCCATATCACTATGGGCGTTGGTTTTATTACCAAAATTCGTGGTGCTGGTGGCCTGGACCTCTTTATGTCGGCTATCGGCCGCTTTGGTCTCCGGCATTCGTCTTCTTTGTCGGCTTCGGGCACCACGCCGGCTTCGGCTTTGGCTCTATTGGATGGTTTCCGGTTGGCCCGCATGATCCTTTCTATCCCTGGTATGGGCGCGGCTTCAATCACGTAAACGTGGTGAACATTACTGTGATCAACAATTTCCATGGCCGTGGCGGCTTCATTGCTCCGCTTGCCGTGCGCGGACGTCAGCCATATTTCTCCAACGCGCATCTGGCGCTCACCAACCCGCACGTGCGTGGCTCGATCACCAGCGTCTCAGCGGAGAACTTTGGGCGCGGCGGAAACCAAGGCTGGCGTCGCGGCGTGGAAGAGCATGAGCTGCGCGAATCCCGCGTGATGACAGCGAACCTGCCGGTTGTCCCTTCGCGTGAAAGCCTGCATGCCGGCAACGGCAATGCCGGCGCTCCCGCAGGCATACAAACGCGCAACAACGATCACTTTTTCACCAAGCACGCGCCCCCTGCAGCAAGGCAGGAATCATTCCATGACCAGATGCAGCGTGTGCAGCGCGTCGTCGGACCAGAAGCTGCGGGCGCTTCCCACGGGAACCCTGGCGGCGCGACAAATGGCGCACAGAATACAACCACTGGGCAGCACTCGTTTAACGAAAAGGGGCGCATCGAGTCGCCTCGCAATGAAAGTGGCGGGTTGAACAACGCGCATACGCCGAACAGGGGCCCCACCGCTGGTTCTACAAGCAATAACTCGGCGCAGGATCATTCCCGCGACGACCACAGCGGCTGGAACAAATTTGGCTCGCCCACCGGCCATTCCGGTGGCGATGTCGGCAATGGTCGCTCTGAGTCTTCTGGAAATCCAAGGAACTCTTCCGGCGGAGCGAATGACCGTCAGACAAACGACCGTCAGATGAACGACCGTCAAATGAATGGCCGGCAGATGAGCGACCATCAGACTAATTCCGGAATGTCGCAATCGTCCGACCGCGGCGCCGGACAGACTTCGCACACGCCGGAAGGCGGTGGATGGCAGAAATTTCCGTCTCGCTCAGATCATGGTTCAGCACAGGATCATGGTTCAGCAGAGGATCACGGTTCAGCAGAGGATCATAGTTCAGTTCAGGGTCACAGCTCAGTTGTTGACCACGGTTCTGGCCCGGGAATTTCGGCCGTCGACAGAGTGGACCACGCATCGAAGGGCAACTCTGGCGGAAACAGCAGGCCGCCGCTGGATCTGCATCGGCCTATCGTGACGCCTAGAGAACAGCCGCCTAGTCAGCCCCGCAGCACGCCGCCGGCCCAGCGCAATGAGCCCCGTTACAATCCGCCTGCGCCGCACAGTAACCCACGCGGATCATACTCGGGTTCAAGCTCAGGATCGCGCAGCAGCGGTGGCGGTTCATACTCGCGCAGCGGAGGCGGTGGATACTCACCACACAGCAGTGGAGGATCGTCATCTCATGGCGGTGGAGGCGGTTCTTCATCGCACAGCGGAGGTGGTGGAGGTCACAGCGAGTCGAAATCATCTTCCGGCCATCGCTAGCGGCGTAAAGCCTCTGCTGGCTTGATGACAAAAAAAGAGCGACGGACAACCAACCGTCGCTCTTTCAGTTTTTCAAGGATGAAACGGACTTTCCTTACCAAACCCCTTTATCGCTGCCGGTAATCTTGAATGCCACAGCCGCCGCGGATGCCAGCGGTGGCAGCAGGCTCAAGCGGAACGTGGCTGGAACATTGCCGCTGAAAGCCGCCTGGGTAATCTGTTTTGTATAGAGCCTCGCTCCGTACGGCATGATCGGCAGGCGCAGGAAGCGCGCGCGCGTGTAAATCTTGTCGCCGTTCACTGTGGCATCTTTAATTACCTCGTCCGGCAGTTCCAGCGGCGTCCCGCGATAGCGCTGCACGTAGTCGGAAACAATCTTCAGGAAGCTGGCAACGCCCGGCCAGATTCCCGCCACGGTGGCGGCGGCGCGCAGTTCGCGGAAATCGACCTTGCCGGATTCAATAATCGCCGTGGCGTTCAGAATGTCGCAAACGCGGAAATAAAAATGCCGATACATGCGCTGCAGCGTGGCGGCAAAGATCCGCTCTTCCGGCGCCGGCACATAAAATGTGTTTCCGTTCAGCCGAATCGTCACCCGCCGGTCAATACATCTCTTCGCCAGGCCAATGTGCTCACCCGTCTGGCCCAGGCGGCCAACATGCGTCTCAATCGACTCCGGCAATCCCGGAATGGAAAAATTCCACTTGCAAGCCAGACGGTCACCCCAGCTCCGCGCTTCAATCTTGCCGCCAAAGCGCTTGGTGAATACATTCACAATCTTCGTCTTGGAGCCCGTTGAAACCAGGTCAAGGTCATTGCCCAGATCAGGCCAGTGATCCAGCGTTTTCATCACCACCGTTGGGCAGGCTTCTTCTTCCAGCGCATTACATACTGCTTCCAGGTGGTTCAGTGCATTGGAGATGCGGGCTCGCTCTTTTGCCAGCGTTTCCACTGCCCAGGCCTGAATCGCATTGTTGCCGCGATTGCCGGCAACACGGTTCAGCACTTCAAACGCGCGAATTACCACATGGTTGGAATCTGCCAGCTCCACAAAGTCCTGCCGCTGTTCCGGCGTAAGCGAGCTAAGCATGGGAATAAGGTCAGACGCTGAAGCGGGCCGCAAAGTTAATTTTAAGAATGCATCAATATATTGGCTTTCGTTTTTGATTGCTGTGGCCATGGAACCGGAGACTCCTCGGAGGATTACTCGTAAGCTGGTTTGCTTCGAAAACTAGGATGTGGGCTGCTGCTTTCAGGTTGTCGGGAGTAAGGAGCCAATCCCAGACAGGATTCGGATCGTTTACCGCAAAGGACGCCAAGGGCGCAAAGTTCGGAGTGCGGTCACTTGTTTGTCGCCCGTAAAACCACTCGTTTTTTCGTGCGATGGTTTGGCGTGCTTCAGACATTCAAACTGGCGTCCTTCGCGTCCTTTGCGGTGAATCTCTTATTGCTGACTGCTGAATGCTGATGGCTTCCTTATATAATCGTCCGTTCACTCCAAGCTTGCCTAGGAGCGCCGATTGGCTTTTGACGACTTACGACAATGGATCGCCGCGCTGGATCGCGCCGGTGAACTCAAGAAGATCAAGACTGAAGTCGATCCCATCCTGGAGATCACTGAGATCGCCGATCGCGTCTCCAAAGGCGCGGCCAAAAAATATGGACGCCCCGGCGGCCCCGCGTTGCTGTTTGAAAATGTCAAAGGCGGCAACGGCGTGCCGGTTCTCATCAATCAGTTTGGCTCGGAGCGCCGCATGCAGATGGCGCTGGGCGTGGACAGCCTCGACGAAATTGCCGATCGCATTCGCCAGTTCCTGAACATGAAGTCGCCGGAAGGCTTTCTTGGAAAAGCTGAAGATGCTGCCCATGCTCGCCGATATGGGCAAGTTCTTTCCCAAAGTCGTTCCCACCGGCCCATGCAAAGAAGTCATTAAGAAAGAGAATTTCTCGCTGCTCGATTTTCCTATCCTGCAATGCTGGCCGCAGGATGGCGGCCGCTTCATTACGCTGCCGTGCGTTATCACCCGCGATCCTAAAACAGGGAAGCGCAACACCGGCATGTACCGCATCCAGGTTTATGACGCCACCACGGCCGGCATGCACTGGCAGCGCCAGAAAGTCGCCGCTGAGCACTACCGTGACATGCTGCGCCAAGGAGCATTGAACGATAAAAATAAAAATGAGCGTGGACGCAGCCGCCTCGGCTGAACAGAAAAATCGTGGACCGCAGCCGCCCTCGGCTGCGCAGAAGAGATCAGCAGTAGACATCATGGCCCGCTCCGGCGGAGGCTCCATGCTTGCCCCCGGCGATCGTCCCAGCGGAACCATGGAAGTCGCCGTCGCCATTGGCACCGAACCCGCGCTTACATTTTCCGCCATCGTTCCCGCGCCGCCGGAGATTGAAGAATTCATCATCGCCGGATTCCTGCGCCAGAAGCCGGTCGAACTGGTGAAGTGTGAAACCGTCGATCTGGAAGTTCCTGCGTCGGCGGAAATCGTTCTTGAAGGTTACGTCAAGCTCGACGAACTGCGCACTGAAGGCCCGTTCGGCGACCACACCGGCTTTTATTCTCTGGAAGATGAGTATCCGGTCTTTCACGTCACCTGCATCACGCACCGCAAGAACCCGATTTACGCCACCACCATCGTCGGCAAGCCGCCCATGGAAGACGCATGGATGGGCAAGGCCGTGGAGCGCATCTTCCTGCCGCTGATGCGGCTCACGCTGCCGGAAATCGTGGACGTGAACCTGCCCGTGGAAGGCGTCTTTCACAACCTGATGATCGTCTCCATCCGCAAGTCGTATCCCGGACACGCGCGCAAAGTCATGAGCGGCATCTGGGCGCTGGGCCAGGCCATGTTCACCAAATGCATTGTCGTGGTCGATGAAGACGTAAACGTGCAGGATATCGGCGAAGTGGTGCTCAAAGTTTTCAACAATATCGATCCTGAGCGCGATATCCAGTTCACGCTGGGCCCGGTGGATTCGCTCGACCACGCTTCGCGCCTGCCTAACTTCGGCTCCAAGATGGGTATCGACGCCACACGCAAATGGCCCACGGAAGGCTTCACCCGCCCCTGGCCTGACGAAATCCTGATGGACGAAAAGACCAAGGCACTGGTGGACAAGAAATGGAAAGATCTGGGAATTGAATAGGAAGTGTTAGCCGCAGGTATGCGCTGATGAGCGCTGATCAGGACAGGCTGGAACATCGAACGCACGCATATTACGCAGCCGCACTAGCTGGTCTTTTATTTTGATTCGTGTTCATTCGCCTTGATTCGCGGCTCAAATGTTCTTAATCTGCGTTCATCTGCGTAAATCAGCGGCGAATATTCCTGAAGAAGTGTGAATGGACAACCCGTTTTCAATCGTCGCCTCCGACCTCGGCCGCACCGTGGCCCAGGCCAAACCGCTGCTGATGAAACTCGACAACGCCGATACCTCCACGCGTCCTGCTGAAGGGAAATGGGCGAAGAAGGAAATCTTCTCATCCAAAAACATCTTGCGGATCGTAAGGAATTCTATTCTCCTTTAAAAAATTGAGGAACTCTTCTTCATAAGTTGTGGTTGCATGATACTGCTCCTGATTTTGGATGTCCTTCACCACCCTTCCAACCTTGGATTTGCTGATGCTGCATGCGCCATAGCCTTCCTGCCAGGCAAAGTTTTCTATCTGGCGGTTCATCCATGTCAGACGATTCTGCCTGTATCTTGAGCACCATCTCTTCCATGGAAAGCGTGGGCGGAGGCTCAAGCAGAAGATGGACGTGGTTTGTGGTGCCTCCAATCGCATGCACGCCTATCTTGTGCTCCTTGCATATGCTTTCCATGTGAGCCCATAGGCGTTCCTTCATATCATCGGGAATCGTCGGGCGACGACCCTTCGTGCTAAACATTACGTGAATAAAAATTTCGTGGCGCATACGCGGCAAAGCCCACTCCCTTTTTGCGACTCAGGCAGGTTGACTCGTCATTTTATACTTGGCATTCCCTGGCGCAGAAGAAAGCCGATTATGGCCGTGCGGTATGGCGAACTGTTGATCTGAATTTGCATTTTGGTTCTATGTTATGATTGACTAGTCAGACTGGTCAGAATATGAAAAAGAAGCAAAAACCCCGGGCCACTTCCACGGCTGATAGAAACTGGCAACTGCAGACAGCCAAGGCCAGGTTCAGCGAGCTTTTCCGAAAAGCGCGGGCGGAGGGCCCGCAATGGGTTACCAGGCAGGGCAAAGATGCAGTTGTAGTTGTGGCAGCTGAAGAATTTCAACGCTTGAGGTCTCGATCCAGACAACCAGAGAGCCTGGTCGAGTTTTTTGCTAAGTCCCCTCTGGCAGGGGCAAATCTGGAGCTTGATCGGCCCCGTGATTATGGTAGGGAAATCGATCTGTGAGCGGGTATCTCCTTGACACGAATGTAATTTCCGAGCTGACCAAGGTCCGGCCAGAAGCAAAAGTTATTTCATGGATACAGGCTACGAGCGAGGAATTGCTCCATTTAAGCGTGCTGACCATTGGAGAAATCCGCAAAGGCATTGACTCACTTCCGCGTAGCAACAAACGTGCTCTACTTGAAAGTTGGTTGGCCAATGACCTGGTATTGCGTTTTGCAGGGCGGATTCTTGATGTGAATCTGGACATTGCCGAACGTTGGGGACTGATCTCAGCACAAGCCAAAATAGCCGGAGCACCGCTTGCGGTCGTTGATGGCTTAATGGCGGCAACAGCGTTGCATCACAATCTGACTCTTGTTACTCGGAACACAAAGGATGTCCAGGTTACCGGTATCAACACGTTGAATCCTTGGCAACTGTAATCCATTGCAAAGGTGGCCTATGAATCCCTTTTCCTCCATCGCCTCCGACCTCGGCCGCACCGTGGCCCAGGCCAAACCGCTGCTGATGAAACTGGACAACGCCGATACCTCCGTACGTCCCAGCGAAAACAAATGGGCCAAAAAGGAAATCCTCGGCCACCTGTTGGACTCGGCATCGAACAACCATCAGCGCTTCGTCCGCGCCACCCTGCAAGGCAATCTGACCTTTCCCGGCTATGATCAAAACGCCTTGGTCGATCTCCAGAACTTCGCCGAAGTTGACTGGAACTTCCTCGTCGATTTCTGGGCCGCTTACAATCGTTTCCTTGCCCACGTGATCGGCCAGCTCCCGAAAGAAGCGGCAAAGGTCACATGTAATATCGGCAACAACCCACCGGCCACGCTTGGATGGATCGCCGAAGACTATGTTGCCCACTTAAAGCATCATTTGAACCAAATCCTGGGCCAGACATTCGAAACAAACTGGCAAATGCACCCTTGATCCGGTTCTATATTTTTTATTCAAAGGAGCCCAGCTATGAGCAGCAGAATTTGCCGTCTGATCGCAATTATGTTTTCCGTATTCTTGATCACCGCGTTGCTTCAGGCTCAGGCTCCGCCCAGCTATCCCAACCAGAAAGAAGCTGACTTCATCGTCAAGAACTTCAAGTTCCAGAGCGGAGAGACGCTTCCCGAACTCAAGCTGCATTACACTACGGTCGGCACACCTCACAAGAACGCGCAGGGTGAAATTGACAACGCTAGTCCTGCTGCTTCACGGAACAACAGGCACCGGTAAAAATTTTCTTTCACCCGCAATTGGCGGACAGCTCTTTGGTTCCCGGCCAGCCGCTGGACGCCACCAAGTATTACCTGATCATGCCGGATGGAATCGGCCGCGGCGGATCGAGCAAACCTTCCGACGGCATGCATGCAAAGTTTCCGCATTACGGATACTTGGATGTCGTCGAAGGCCAATACCGTTTGGTCACGGAAGGTCTTGGCATCAAGCGGCTCAAGCTGGTTCTTGGCACGTCAATGGGCGGCATGCAGACATGGCTTTGGGGAGAAAAATATCCTGACGCCATGGACGCGCTCATGCCCATCGCCAGCCAGCCCATTGAAGTCAGCGGACGCAACATGCTATGGCGGCGGCTGGTGATTGAAGCCATTCGCACCGATCCTGACTGGAACAATGGCGACTACCAGAAACAACCTACGCACTTTGAGCATTATCTTCCCGTTTTTAATTTCATGATCGATAGCCCTGTGCGTTTGCAGGAGCAAGCGC
Source organism: Terriglobia bacterium (assembly GCA_963732195.1). Taxonomy (GTDB): domain Bacteria; phylum Acidobacteriota; class Terriglobia; order Terriglobales; family Acidobacteriaceae; genus Angelobacter. The sequence goes on from CAVSYO010000020.1 coordinate 103,370, forward strand.
CCACCCGCGCCAAGGCCAACGAACTGTATGACAGCTACGTCGCCAATTTCGGCAAGGTGGATGCCAACGATTTCCTTTACTGGTTCGAATCATCTTATGACTACAACCCCGCGCCGCAGCTCGACAAGATCAAGGCCAAGCTGCTGGCCGTTAATTTCGCCGATGACGAACTGAATCCGCCGGAAGCTCGGCGTGATGGAGCGCGAAGTCCCGACAAGTAAAAAATGGACGTTTTGTTCTTGTTCCGGCCAGCGACAAAACCCGCGGACATCAATCGCTTACGCAGGCCGTGCTTTGGAAACAGCTATGTAGGTGAGTTACTGGGAACGGCGGGGAAGTGACGGCACAGTCCCTGGCTGCAGGCAGACAGCACCGCTCTTTGCTGGAACTTGTCGGCATTTCCGGATTTGAACAATCTGAATCTCTAATCCATTTGTTCGTTGGCGGATCGGAGTTACACGGAGCAAAGGTAGGGAAGACGGACGATACGGATCTCTATGGCGTCTACCTCGAAAGACCTGAGCAAGCTCTCGGTCTCGATGCCCGC
>CAVSYO010000021.1:0-25050 GCA_963732195.1 Terriglobia bacterium
TCATAATCTGTTGGTTGTAGGTTCGAATCCTACCGGGCCCACCAGTTGCAAGCACAGGTCCTTCGACTTCGCTCAGGATTTCGCCTCGCGGCTCAGACGCCGCGAAACGGCTCAAGTTCGAATCCTACCGGGCCCACCAGAAGAAATTGCCAGAATTGCCAAAATCCGGTAATTGCCAAAATTTGAGACGCCACACTCCGAATTCATTGGCCAGCAGTTTGCAAGCAGGTACTTCGAGTTCACGCAGGATTTCGCCTTGCGGCAGCCTTCATCGCCTGTAACTTCTGACGGTGGCACAGCCAATCTGGGATCTCCTAGGCTTGGTATAGCGCTAATGCCCGCTCATCCTTAGGCGTGGCAGCCTCAACCGCGCGATTCGCGTTTTTAGACTGAAGATAACAATTGGTTGTCTTTGCGTGAGCAATTCCAACAGGGGGAAATCTCTTATGACTGCAACGCTTGTTGAACCGTTAACAGCGCCAACCCGAGCATCCGTGTGGCCGCGATACCCGTTCTTATATGAGATCAACACCTGGGTTTGGCTTGCTGAACTGACCCGTAAATATGGGATTGGTGTGGACCTATCATCCGTACCGTCCGCCGAGTGGGATGCCATTGCCGAATATGGTTTTGACGCCGTTTGGTTCATGGGAGTATGGGAACGAAGTCCTGCAGGCATGGCGATCGCCAACAAAAACGCGAGCCTGCTAGAGAGTTTCCGGAGCGCACTTCCTGATTTTCGATCCGAAGACAACGTGGGATCGCCCTACTGTGTGCGCCGATACGTGGTTGACCATCACCTCGGAGGCCCCGAAGGTTTAGCCATTGCTCGAGGGGAATTGGCGAAACGAGGAATGAACCTGGTCCTCGACTTCGTGCCCAACCATGTGGCGCCAGATCATCCCTGGGTAACGGAGCACCCAGAATATTTCATCCGCGGCACAGCCAGCGACCTCAGTAAAGACCCCTCGTCATACATAGAAGTGGGCGGAACAGTTTACGCCTGCGGACGCGATCCCTTCTTCCCTGCCTGGCCCGATGTCTTACAGTTGAACGCCTTCGATCCGGGTCTTCGCCGAGCTGTGGTCCAGACGATATCAGACATCGCCCAGCAGTGCGATGGGATTCGCTGTGACATGGCGATGCTCATGCTGAATGCGATTTTTGAACGGACCTGGGGTGGGAGTGCTGGGTCGCGCCCAGAAACAGAATATTGGGTCGATGTGATCTCTGCCATCAAGAAGAAATATCCGGGCTTTCTCTTCATCGCCGAGGCTTACTGGGACATGGAGTGGGAACTCCAGCAGAAGGGTTTTGACTTGTGCTACGACAAGAAGCTTTACGACCGGATGGAACACAGCAATGCGGAAAACATCCGTCTTCATCTATGTGCTGAACTCGCGTATCAAGGGAGGCTGCTCCGGTTCATTGAGAACCACGACGAGCCACGGGCCGCCGCAATCTTCTCACCAGCAAGAGAACGCGCTTTTGCCTTGACGATCGGAACCTTACCGGGAATCAGACTCTTCCATGAAGGGCAGTTTGAAGGGCGGAAGGTAAGACTGCCCGTGTTTCTGGGTAGGCGTCCGAGTGAACCTGAGAATCGGGACCTGAAAGTTTTCTACAAAAAACTGCTGCAAGCCGTAAATCACCCCATCTTTCGTGAAGGCGAGTGGACATTATGCGGCCGGACGGGCTGGCCGGATAACAGCAGTTTTCAGAATCTCGTTTCCTGGAGCTGGGCATATAAAGACGAGCGATATCTGATTGTTGTCAATCTTAGCGATCTTCCAGCGCAAGCCCTGGTGCAGGTCCCGTGGAAAGACGCAGGCGATCGAATGTGGCATTTAAAGGATGTGTTGTCAGGCACGACTTATGAACGGCGCGGAAGTGAAATGCGGTCGCCGGGTTTGTACGTTGACCTTGTGCCCTGGAACTATCACTTCTTTCAGTGCCTACGCACAGACAAATTGGTAAGCAGCTAAATCCGGACGCCCGGCGCGCAACAACTCGATCCAGCCAGCCGATGAGATTTCCTCTGTTTGACATGGCGGAGAAGCTGAGCAAGTGAAGTGCGGGACTTTGCGCATGGGAACCACTACAGCGGGTTGCGGTTGAAATGAAGCAGTGTTGAATCCCACCCTTTCGCAAAGAACGCGAAAGGATGGGGCACCCGGCGGGATCCAAGCCCTCATAAGAATCAGGTACGGGGCAGCGAAGGGTATGGAATCCCGACTCCAGCGGTCGATAAAAAAAGGCCCGACCAACGGGCCTATTCAGGTTAGTTGATTTTGGTTTGGAACTACTGGCCGAGGCAAGGCGGCGGGACGTCACTGCAGTCTCCACTGATGACCCTGCAGGTTACGGGATCATAGTTACAAGCTCCGGTACCGAGCCCGCTGCCAAAGGATCTGCCGCGGACAATGAATCCGCCGGCGATCTGCTGAATTTCGTCATCACTCAGAAGGCGGGCGCCAGCCCGGCCAAGCACGCGGTTTGTTTCCTGCAAATTCGACATTTCAATGCTCCTTTACTTGCTTACTAGCAGCTCATTATAAGCAGAAGCCGGACGAGGAAGACAGAATAGGAAGAAAAACCGAGCGAACGAATTCCATTATGGAACCAAGGGTTTCAGCGCATCGGCGGCGCGGGAACGTGCCGTGCGCAATCTGGACCTCTGCCTTGAGCTGCTCCATTGGAAGCCAGCAGTATGTAAACAGATCAACGCCATCGGAAGTGCTCAGAGTGAAAGTAGAAGTCCGGCTCATGGTAGGCTCGCCATCATAACGCTCGGCGGCCTTTTCGCGGCTCCAAAATTGGGACTTGTTCTATTGCGGAAACGATCTTATTGTTGTGCGGCTAGCGCTGCTATCGTCAAGGGGGTTCTTTCCCAACACTGCGCGCATAAAGGACGTGGACATGGCTACAACGGAACCCGATTTTCAAAAAGCTGACCAACCGGGACGTGGGAGCGTTTTCACCTGGATCGCGACGGTCCTTGCCTGTGCTTATATCCTGTGGAGCGGCACGATGCTTTATCTGTCGACTCCCAAGTTCATCGACATGTACTCCAGTATGGGCGTCGAGTTGCCTTTGGCGACCAGGATTGTGATTGCGACCTATCGCTTCGGGTATCCGCTCTGGTTTGGAGGCGCAACAGCCTTGGTAATCGCAAAGCAGTTTTACGTGCGCCAGAAGTGGCCCAACCTAAGCATTACCCTAGTGGCCGTTGTAATGGTGGATATCATCAGCCGGGGAATGGTTTGGGCGTTATACCGTCCTCTGTTTGATCTGACGGAAAAGCTGAACAAGTGAAGTGCGTTATTGCGCATGGAACCACTACAGCGGATTGCGGTTGAATAACAACAGTGTTGAATCCCACCCTTTCGCAAAGAACGCGAAAGAATGGGGCACCCGGCATCCCCAAATCAGCAGCAAATCGCGTCTGCTTCTATACCTTGATAAAATTCCACATCTTCCGCCCTAAAGGAATTTTTATGCCGCATGACGACAAAGACGATTTGGAACCAGAAGACGAACATTCAGTTAAGGGCGTTCCTTTAGACGAAATCGATCCAGAAACACAAAAAGATACGATGCGGGATTGGTTTTATCAGCATTATAGCGATCCTATACATAGCTCACCGTATGATTCTGAGGAAGGGGACTATGTCTATATCTTGGTGGGCCTTATGATCCCAAGCACGAACTCTGGAAGGAGTTCGGGGGCATAGTACCTGAAGAAATCATTAATGAGTTGGCTGATGAGCTCACCGAAATCTCTTTTAATTGGACAGGGAATCCGGACGCGCAGGCACTCGATGAATATGAATTCGATACCGACGACTTATCTCGTCACGGTGACAGTTTTGAGCAAGCCCTTGTCAATGTGGAACTCCTCTTAGCAACCAACTGTAAACAGGAACTGATACAGCCGTTTCTCGCGATTACTGTATGCAAATGTCATAACAGCCTTAGAAACGTATCTTTTTGACTTTTTTTATTCGGTTCTCAAAAACGACAAAGATGTTTTTCGGAGATTTGTTCAAGAAAATGAGGACTTTACGAAAAAGAAAATTGCCCTTTCCGAGGTTATTGCGCAGTTTGAGAATATTGAAAAGACCGTGAAGGAATTTTTGACTGGAATTGCGTGGCACAATCTTCCGCGTATTAAGCCGCTTTACAAGAACATACTTAAGGTTGAATTCGATGAGAAAACTGGCTCCGAAGAAATCGCAGTTGAACCCTCTACGCCACTTCCTTCCCGTTTCATCCGTGGTAGCAGCCTGCGCACCACCGATCACCTCACCTGCATCCGCTGAGCCGCTTCTGCTCTGTGTGATTTGTTAGGCTTGTCTTGATGCAGCCACTGCAGCCAGTCACCGTTCGTTTCGTGGATTCGAGCACCATCGTTCCTCTGACATCAGTAGGTCTCGCCCCCTCGGGGAATAGGAACTTTCTACTTTGCTCCAATAGGAACTTCTCACTTTGCGGCGACAATCAGCATAATTTCCCTTGACAAAAGCGAACAAATAGCGATACAATACGCTGAAGGTCGGAAGTGTGTTTCTGGAGCCCGCTGCCCAGGTGGCGGGAAGATGATCTTTGACAAAAAACGGTAGTTGGTAGGAAGTATTTGGTACTTGGGAACAGCTTGCGACCCTCTGCCTGATTGGGATTGGGTTTGGGTGGCCCTTGGGCCACCCAAGGGCCACCCAAGCGTGGCCCAAGCGCCACGCAAGGGTCGCCCAAGCGTCGATTGGCGTAAGTGCCTTTGTTTGCAATAAAAGTCTGCAAAAAGGCCGGGGGAGGGCGAAGAGATTGCCAAAATCGCCGAGGATTTTCACCGCAGAGGACGCAAAGGTCGCAAAGTAAGGACGGGAAGGCATGTCTCAATCGGGAGCGCATTGTCGGTACCCCGCTTCCTACTTCCCTCGTGGCGTCCCTGAACCAGTTCTTCAGCCGCTGGGGCGGAACGCCGAGCCAGTAAGCAAAACGCAGCCAATAGATCAGAAACACCGTACGCCACACGCCATGCGCGAGATGCCGGCGGGCTGAAATGGTGAGCGGCGTCCGTAAGACCGCGAACTTTCCTGCCTGCTTGATACGCCGCACCAGTTCCACATCTTCAAACAGCGGCCATTCGGGCGCGCCGCCGATGGAATCAAAGACTGACTTGCGGACGAAGATGCCCTGGTCGCCGGTGGCGGAGTTGCGGAACCGGGCGCGCAGGTTGATGCCCCAGGCCACCACACGCAACGATCGCGGACGAGATTCGGCAAAGCGCACGTAAAATGCGCCGCCGACAAGTCGCTGGTCAGCTAGCGCATTGTGGAGGGCATTGAGCGCCGGCAGGGAAATGAGGCAGTCAGCATGAAGAAAGAGCAGAGCGTGATTGAAAGGGCCAGACGAATCGGCGGTTTTGGCGGAGGCAGTTGCGGTGGCGGCGGTTGCGGTAGCATCGGTTTCAGTGGCAGAGATTTCTGCGGCGGCGATTTCAGTGGTAGCGCTTTCAGAGAGGGAAGAGATTGAAGGATCGAAGGCAGCGGCCGCGCCAACATTGATCTGAGGGCCTTTGCCGCGGATGGATCGTACCAGCACGATATCCGGCTGGGCCTGGAGCCAGGGAATGGTTCCATCTGTGCTTCCGCCATCGGACACAATGATTTCCGAAATAACGCTTTCCGCAATGCCACGGCAGGAGCGCAGAGCGGCAATGGTCGCCGGCAGCGAGCCAATTTCGTTCAAGACGGGAATGACCACGGAGAGCTTCATTGGGGGCGAGGTTTTCATTGTGCCGTGAGGTTTCATTTGGTGGCGATTCATTTCGGTGAAAAAGGCTGGCGGAGCAGCTCGGCGGTGCGCGGCGCGGCGGAAGGATCATTGGCCAACAGGCGACGCAGGCGTTCAAGATCTTCATGGCTATCAATGTCAAACCAGGGATTGATGAGCACTGTCTTCATGCCAAACTGTTCCAGCTTGTGCGTGGTGGCGGCGAGCGTGGTGGAATGGCTCCACTGGATTCCTTCAAGCACGCCAACAGGACAATCTTTGAGGCCAATGAGGTAGAAACCGCCGTCAGCGGATGGGCCAAGGACGGCGTCGGCGTTTTTCAAAGCGTCGCGCGCAGTTTGAAGATAAGCCGCGGGAAGGCCGGGACTGTCCGCACCAATGGCCAGCACGATGGATTTGCGCTTGAGCGCAAGACGCAGCACTTTTTCCAGACGCTCGCCAAGGTCGCCTTCCGACTGCAGCCAGACTTCTTCCGGCTTGAAGTAACGGCGCTCAAAAGTCTTGGTGGCGGCGATGATGCATTCTGCCCAAGGGACCGTGCGGACCATGGCAACTGTGTCTTCCAGGAAAGCTTCCGCAAGTTCCGCCGCGCGGTCAGGACCAAGCTCCGGAATGAGACGCGTCTTTACCGTTCCGGGGATTGGCGGTTTAGCGAAAATGCAGACAATGGCTTCCGGCATTCGAATCTATTCCTGTGGGACAACATTATGGCGTTACCGTGGGCTTTGGGCAAAAAATCAACTCATTGTTTCATGGCAGGCGCGGAATCCGCGCCCATTTCTTCACGCAAGGCTTTGCGGGCAAGGCGGTCAAGCCACCAGACCAGGACTACGACAGCCGCCAGTCCGCCCCATAATAAGAGACGTCCCGCCATGCCGGAGTTGGGCCGTCCACGCAGGAGATCAGAAATATCGTTCATGATGGAGCCGAGATAAACATAGAGAACGGTGGCGGGAAACATGCCGATCCACGAAGCAAGCACGTAGTCACGCAGGCGGATGTTGGTAAGCCCCAACGCATAATTCAGGATGTTGAAGGGAAGCACCGGTTGCAGGCGCAGCAGGACAACGGCCTTGAATCCGTTCTTTTCGATGGCGCGGTCAATGGCCGCGGCCTGCGGATATTTTTTTAGCCGGCGCGTGACCCAGTCTCGCGCAAAATAACGCGCGATAAGAAATGCCAGAGTGGCTCCGGCAACGCTGGCCGGCGAAACTACGAGAGTGCCGATGAGGGCGCCATAGAGGAAGCCGGCGCCAAGCGTAAGAGGCAATGCGGGAAACAAGAGCGCGGTGCCCAGAATGTAAAAGACGGCGTAAAGCGCGCCTCCGGCTGCGCCCATTCCCTTGGCCCAGTGGATGAAATCGACGATCCATTGCAGGAATGGGAGCGCGCTGGCGAGCAAAATCATCTGGCTATCATCTCAGATGATGGCCAAAACTGGGCATTGGCAGACGGAGCGGTAGTGATACAGTTTGCATTTTTTCGTTTATCTAAACCATTTACGGAGCGTCATCTCGAAGGGCGTTCAGCGAGCCCGCGCTGTCATCAGCGGGCGCTGAAGAAGGCGCGCCCTCATTGACGGGAGCTCGGGATGACGATCTGTTTACAGCTCGGGATGACGATCTGTTTATAAGGATCGAACATTGATTCTGTCCTATAGTTCAAAATGTACCACCACCGATGGAGCTTATTTGTGGAGCACGAGGTTGCGCTATTCAATCCAGAGGTCGCCCCATTCAGCTCTGCGGGCGCGCTTATAGGCTTCTTTGCTGGACCGCGTGATGGTGCGATTCTCTATTTTGCCTTCCGCCGCGCAGAACGCGAGCTGAACATGGCCGCTATGCTTGCCGGGATGGCGGACGATGCGCGCTCCTGGCGATGGCAAACTATTTTTGGCGGCGACGAGATAAGAAAATTTCTCGTCTTCATAACCCAGCGCGCCGCCTTTCAATTGCCGGTGCTGCGAGGTGCGTTCCACACGCTGGGAAAAATGGCACCAATCTCCGGCCGTGGCCATTGGACAGGTGAAATGATGCGGACATGGAGCGAGGATGGTGGCTTCATTCGCAATCAGAGACGATCTTGCCGCGTTGATAGCGGCAAATCCGCGGCGCGTTCCCGGCTCGACGACGACAAGAAATTTGCCGGCGCACTTCCACGCCTTGTTGAGCACGGCTTCCGCTGCGGCTTGCGGCAGCTCACCCAGCGTATAAGAGATCACTACCAGGTCATGCTTTTCGCAAGAAAGGCCGGAACGCAGATCCTGCTTGAGCCACTGTGCCTGCTGGATGACCGGCGATTCACTTTGCTGCGCCAGGCGTTTGCCCAGCGCAATCCAGCTGGCGTCGGCTTCAAGCAATGTGGCTTGTCGAAGTTGCGGAAACTGTTCGGCGGCGGCGAACAGCGCTGTACCCGGACCAGCGCCGAGATCGAGCAGGCTGGCAATTTCAGCTTGTGGCGCGCGCAACTTGATTTCAGCAAATACGCGGCAGATAGCAGCGTACGTAGCGGGCAATCGCACCGCGAGATAAGCAGCGCGATGCGCTTCCGTAGCAACAGCAGGTGTGGAGAAGTCGGCGGCCTTATAGTGCTCGGTGAGTTGCGCTGTTGCTTGCGCCAGCTTGCGCCGGTCTACTTTGCCGGTCTCCCGCTGAATGGCGTCCTGCAACTCGGCGGGAAGGCGCATCGTGGGAGTGAGTCCTTAATCCTTGTACTTTACAGAGCAGCCGTAAGGACGCGTTGCCGCTTCCGTCACCGGCTTGCCGCCCATGGCCTGCTGCAGAGCCAGCGGAAACATAGTTCTTCGAATTCGGAATATCGCCCTGGTCCGATGTTGGATGGTCGTCAATGGCGCCGTTATAGACCAGCATTCCGTTGGGATCGATGACGAACATCTGCGGCGTTGTTTTGGCCGCATAGAGATGACCCAGAGATCCGCCGGGGTCCATCAGCACCGCGGTAGGAGCTGCTTTCATCGTCTTCAAATAGTCATTTTCCTGCGACGGCGTGACAAAGCCCTGCGTTCCGGGCGCCGAAGAAATTACTGTGAGCCACACCACGCCTTTCTCTGTCCACTCTTTTTGCAGGCGCTGCATGTTGCCGCTCTCATAATGTTTTCTGGTGTAAGGGCAGCCCTGATTGTGCCATTCCAAGCACTACAAATTTACCTTTGTAATCAGAGAGGCGCTGCTGCTTGCCATTGCTGTCCACTGCGGTAAAGCCGGGCGCGGGATCGCCGATCTTAACCGCAAATGCCGATGCGATCAGCGCCAGCAGTGCAAACGCTTGCCACATGAAACGATAACGATTTTTCATTGCGCCTCCTCTATAAGCAGCCATTTGCAGCTATTGTATCGGCTGACGCGCGGGCGCTTCAATCCGGTAAGCCGGACTGCCCGGCATGACGAGTACGCCGCGCAACGTGGAAATGGGCTTGAGCAGCAGATCGGATTTCTTCATCGTGATCTTTGCGCCATATGGCGTGGGTTGAACTTTTTGTGGCGCTGGATTATCGATCTGTCCGGGATCCAGCGGAAAAAATTCTGCTTGCGTGATCGGCTTGCCCGCACGGATCGTCAGCACCAAATCGTCCTTTGCCGACGTGAAACTTGCCTTCCAGCCTGATGGCAAGGCCCGCGGAAGGAGTTTGTCTGTGCGCTCGAAAAGCTGCGCATGTTGCTGGTCCAAGCTGGCGGCCGATGAGACAGGCAACGTCAGATGCAGGTTAGCGTGCTCGGGAATGCAGACCTCACGGCAGACCAGCCACTTGGCTTCCGCGTCGAATTCAACTGGGGCATGGTTGCTGATCGCAGATGGCGTGTGAATTGTGAGCGGCAGCAAAACTTCGCCGCTATAGCCGAAATCAACCAATTCTTTGCTCGGCTGCAAACGCTCAGGGCGCGGCCATTGGATTTCACTGGCACTGAAACCGGGAGGTAAACGCCATTTAAAAGAAGGTGGTTGGCCAGAATCGCCGGGATTGATCCAGTAAATGTGCCAGCCTTGTTCCAGCATGAAGTGCATGGCTAGTTGCACGTCAGAGCCGGGCTTCACTGACGATTGCCGCGCCAGTAACTCGACGCGAGCATGCTGAGCCGTGGCCTGAGGAACAAGCGCGGTAGTGATAATGAGCACGAACAGCAGGCCCGCAGTACGAAAGATGTGCGTGGTGAATGCCACAAATGCATTTTACTGCCTATGGCATGGCGGCAAGGCCGACTTGCGGGCCGAGCTGCCCGCTTCAGGAGCCAAAATCCCGCTTATCAAAACGAGACCGTTGAAGCGGTTTGGAGCGTAGCGACAGAAAAAAGCGCCGGCTTTTGACCGGCGCTCTTTTAAATCAACGGTGAAGTTGAGTTTACGGCAAAGCGTAACGCAAGCTCACAAACGCCTGCGTCAGATGGGCGTTCTTGGGTGCGCCAGGCGACTACAAACCACGGGCTGCGGGAGATGTAAGACAGCTGGTTCACCAGGAACACTGATCCATACTGCGGGTTCTTCCAGAAAGTCTGCGTCCAGTCAAACGTAACTTCCTGGACAGTACGATTGTTGGTGTTGGCCGAACCTGGTCCGCCAAAACCGATAAAGGCAGGGGCGCCAGTCTTGGTTATGTCAAGAACACTGTTGCGCTGGGCGTACATTGCTCCAGCGTAAAAGCCAAGCAGCGTTTTCTTGCCAGCCTGGGCTTCAAAGCCAGCGATCGCATCGCCGGAGTGAACGGGTGAAATAGCAGACGTCGCAACCGCCGACTGGACTGCATGCCGCGCCGGACGCTGACACAGGAACCACTACGATCTGCGGGGCCATGCCAATCAGATAACGGCCCACGCCGGGACCCCACATACCACTGGCCAGGAAGCGGAAGCCCTTGAACAGTTCAATGTTGGTGGCGGCGAAAATCCCGCCTTCAACCTTGGTATGTTTCACGAAGGTCGCGGCCGGCACGGTAGGAATAACGGTGATCTTCGCGCTGGTGGTCAATCCGCCGACTTCAACGTGGAAGTGCTTGCCGGGATCGAAAGCGAATTTCGTGATCAAATCCGGCATCAGGTTCGGGGCTCCCGGAGTTGGCCGCGGAGTCGATCTGGCCTGCCAACGCAGCGCTAAATGCACGCAGGGAAGGTTATTTCACCCTGACCGCCAAACTGTTCCGGGTTTTGCAGAGCAAAAGCCCACACAAATCGATCACTGAAGTGGTAGGCGGCACGGAATTCCGCAGCGCGCGTGTAGTTCAAACCCACGTGGGTCTGCGCATCCTCACCAATGGTGATTGCCAGGTCGGCCGGATTGGGCGATACGCCAACACGGTTCGGAGTCTGCAGGCCCCAGGTCTGGCCTCCCAGGAACTCCCAGTTGCCGCGTTTCAGGTCCAACCAGTAGAGCCGCACCCGCATGGTATGGGGGTTCGACGTTACGAATACGTTGGCAGCGTCATTGCCGTTGAAATCGGCTTCTACGTAGCCTGTAACGTTGTTCTCGCCATACTTGCCGTTGATCTTCAAATTGATTCGTGAATATTGCCCGGTGGAGCGGTATTCGGTGAGATGGCCCGCCGCGGTGTTGCTGAACGGGATGGCCCAGAAATTGGTCGCAGTCACGTTGCCGGTGTTGGTGGTGCGGAAGATGTTTTCAAAATCCACGAATCCGCCAGGTGTGAAATCCGTGCCGCCAATGCGGAAGGACAGCGGAGACTCTTTTGGTTTTTCTGTTTCCTGCACGACAGTGGCATTGACGGGCGTCGTTACCGTACGCATCGATGCATCGGCGACGTGAGGTGTGCCAGACGTTCTTGTTTTCCAGTTGCTGTTCCAGAGTCTGGATCTGTTGTTGTTGTTGGGAAATTTGTTTTTGCTGCTGGCTGATAGCTTCGCGCAACGCTTTCAGCTCGTCTGCAACTGACCCGGTCCCGGCAGAGCCGCTATTCGTTGCGGTTGCCTGGCCTAGTGCCAGCCCAGAGGCCAGCACCACGAAACACATCTTCTGTAACAATCTCATTGAGCTTTTTCTCCTCTGCTTTTCGTCGTTTATCGGCCCATCAAGGTGATAAATTCCGGTCCCCTGTACTCTCGCAACTCAGGAACCCAAATTGGTGGCTTGGAACTCGCGCGTCAATTTCACACTATAATCAGCTACTTGTACATACTTATGTACAAGGAAGTGCAACACTTTGGTTACGTGAAGGCTTCCAAATTTGGAAGAAAAAAGGGATGGAAATCTTAAAGTTAATAGAAATCGTGTGCGCTAATCTGAAGAATCGCGGCTCGGACGAGGAGAAACAATCCGAGCCGCAAAGAAATTCATCGGTTTTTCATTTATCTTGCGGCGCGAGTCGCGTCGCTGGCCAGCAATGTCGCTAAATGAGATCGCATTTGCCACATTGGGATAGGGCTCTCCACCCAGCTCGACATAAGGGAAAATCAGGTAATTCACGCGATCGCTGTGTTGTGCAGGATTGAGTTGCAGGTCACGTCCCACGCTGAACTGCACGCGATTCACGTCATGCGCGCCAAAGAAGTACTCTTTTTTCTCCTGGTGCTTCCAGGCTTCTGAAATATCCACCGGGAACCAGCCGCGCTCACGAGTATAAAACTCCGCCCAACAGTGGTAACCGGCAATCTGTCCGGCATTCTGGCCTTCCGGCAATGACAGTCCCATTTCAAAACGCGCAGGAATTTTTTGCGAACGCGCCATGGAGATAAAGACCGAATGGAAGTCAGTGCAATTGCCGTGCTTGGCGTCGCAGGCCCAGAGCGTATCGCCACGACCCCAGCCGGTGCCGGTTTTGTCATATTTCATGGTGGCGAAGGTGTAATCGTAAAACGCGCGCCCTTTGTCGAGATCAGACATGCCCGGCTTGACCTGGGCGGCGGCGAGTTCAGCAGGCTTGCCTGTAATCGGCACCAGCTTGTCTGCCTGCAAAAAGCGGTGCAGGCTTTTTTCCGATGCCGGCTGTTTGAGCGACACTGCGGCCAGATGCTCCAGGCGCACCACATCATATTTAACGGTGAAGTGATATTCAGGCTGAGTGGCCTTGTCCGTGTGCGCGTAAAACATCTTGTTGCCGTACTCAGGCTCAGTGGTTTCCTTGAGCGAGAGATCACCGCTCTTGGAAAGCACCTTCACCTGCTGAAATTGGTCCGACTGGGCCATGGGAAACCAGATATCGAGCGGCTTGCCGGGGTCGGTGATGCGAACGGTGAAAGAGTAATTCAGTTCAAAGTGGCGCGATTTGGTTTGGGCAAACGCGCAAACAGCGCACAACAGCAAAAGCGAGACCGCAGAAACTCTGCGTGGCATAGAACGGAACATGGGATTCTTCCTTTCGGCTATTTAAGAAACGAGGGTAGAGAACGTCCGACCGGAGGTTTAGTGGACGCGCCGTCAAGTAAAGCCGTGGAAGAAGCGGGGCATTGCGAAGAATTGTACTCCGCGAAACGGCGATGGCAAAAGGCCAATTAGGGATTCTGCGCGGAGTGGGGATTATCGATAACAAATTTCCAGGAACATCTGCTTGTCGACGGACCACTTCGGTGCTGAGGCCTCGCGTCGTTTTCGCGGTCTCGTCAGACGGAGCGGGATCGAAATCCAATCTCCGTGCAACAGCGCCAGACTGTCGGCAAAGATCACCGCGGAGCGAGTCTCAAGAGCCATTCTGGGTCGCCGGGCCAGAAAGCTCTCATCGCATTCGTATCAACTCCTGGCCTACAACAGGTTGACCATTGACGATGAGGACAGCATTTGACTCATACAGCGCCCAAGCGACTCGATTCGCCTGCGTTGAACGAATCCAGAAAAAGATTGTGGATGTGAGCCGGATCGTCCTTGTTCATTGAGCTTTCCTTGTCTTCGTCTTACAACGACTCACTCTGCCTTCGCCACAAACTCCCCGGTCTCAATCTTGCCTGCTCTCTTTATCTGCACAAAGATGCGATAGTCGCCTGGCTTGGGAAAGCCATAAGGGAAGGATATTTCTGCTGAAGGTGCGGCGTGGTCCATGTTGTCCATAGCTGCTTTTGCGCTGCGACCCTCGGCCAGATTCACCGCGGCCATAGACACCGAACCTGCGGGATGGACGTGCGCAAAAACATTGCCGTCTGTGCTCAGGAAAACTGCATGCGCGGCCATGCCCATGTAAGGCTCAAGATCGGCGGCAGGCTTGCCGTCTTTGTCTTCCACGCGAAAACGGAACCAGTACGGCTGGCTGGCTTTGTAGCGATGGTCTTTGAAAGAACGATCGTCGAAAGAACGGTCTTTGAAAGAAAGATCGTCGCGCTGCCACACCATGCGATAGCCGCCGGAAAGCTGCGCAACTTTATCACGCAGGAGCCAGATCGAGTGAATCCGGCATCGTCGCCACTCAGCGCCTCACCCGTAATGGCGGGCAGATTGACCGTGGCGATCTGCGTTTCAGGAAAGCCGGTGTGGTGAACAATGTCCGCATAAAGTTTGTACTGCCCCTCCGGCATGATAGGCAGGTTCACGGCGAAATCGCCGGGCTGAGTTTGGTCCGGATGCAGGTGCCAAAAAGCTTTCATGTCCGGCATGCGCACAATAAAAAGATGCATGAGATGGCCGTGGTCTGGAATGAGATCATCCAGGCGGATGCGGTCCGGCTGCTCAGTGCGAAAGCGTGTTGGCTCAGCTTCATTGGGATTATCAAGATGCAGGCGCAGGAGGCTTCCTGCAGTTAGCGACGGAGTCATGTTAGGTAAGCGATAGTTGAGTCGATCATTGGCGCTGGCCTCACTGCCCCACCACTGATTGCCAAGAATGAATGCCGCCAGCACGATTGCGGCGGCAATCGCCAGGCCGATGCGTCCACGGCGCATCTGCGTGGGTGCGGGAACTTCATTGGCATTCAAAGCTGCGTCACGCGTGGCTGCAAAGATGATGCCGATCAAGCCGGCCGCCAACGCCAGACCCAAAAAGGCCAGCAAAATTCCCAGCCCGGCGTGCATCGGCTGCGAACTGGTGGAGACAGCAGGGAGAGGCACGTCGAGTTGTGCTGTGCCTTTGGCGCCCGTGGCCTGGATCTGTACTTTCCACGAGCCGCGCACCATGATCCAAAGGCTGCCGGTAAAGAGTTGGGGATCGTCTGCTGAGCGCTTTGCCGGATCAGGCAGTGGGGCCATCTTTGCGCCCACGCCGATCATCCGCAGCGGCAGAATCTTTATTTCATTTACATCGCTCGACACGCTGCGAATCTGCACCTGCGCTACGCCCGGCACCACAGCTGGCGGACGCAACGTGACCAGCAGATGATAAGGGCCGGCGTAGCCGTCAAAATAAACGTCAGGGCTGTTGACGTGGGCAGTGCCGGCCAGCGGCAAGAGCAAAATAAAGATGAGTAGCAGAAACTTCTTCATGGTTCTCCGTGTTTCGGCTTTTTTCGCAATCCGGAATCCTTCTGCAATTTCGAACCTGCAATGTGGCGGGTGGGGACCGCCATTCCCTCTCAAGCTGTAATAGTTATTAAATCAAGACACCAAAAAACTTGTCACAAAAGGCTCGCTCCCCTTCGGCAAGCTCAGGGTCGGGATTTCAGAAAAACATCGATCACGCCGCGCGATGGCGGCGATCACGGCGATTCCTATCGCCTCACCTTTTTGAGCCAGTTGCCCCAGTAAATCCCGACCCACATGCTGGCCACGGAGAACAAAAATCCCAGGCCCATGTTGCGCCAAAATTCTGCAGGAGTCCGCTCCCAAGGCACAAATACGTGGTTGACCGTGGGCGAAGTTGGCAGCGCGAAGTAAGGGAAATCGGTGGTGGAAAAGAAACGATTGCGCGCCAAGGATGACATGAGGAAAGTGGCGAAGGGCCATTCGAAGGCAATCAGAATCGCCAGGAATCCCACACCGCCGAAGATGGCGTACTGCCACTTGGGCGCGTCTTTGAACAGCGGCAAAAGCAAATCGAGAAAGAACGCCGGAACTATCAGCAGGAGCGGAAACGGCAGCGGCACCATGTGAGTGATGTCCTGATACACCGGCCCAAGCTTGGGCTGCGCGGGAAAGAGCGGGAGCACCCACATCAGTATCAAGACAAAAGCCGAGTAAATCGCGGTCATGATGGTGCGCGCCCAGCGATGTCCGGTAACGCGCGCCAGCCCTTCCAGCAAAAGCAGCGTGCCGATGCCCATCACCATGTAGGAAATTGCGCTATGCAACAGAACGCGGTTCGTGTATTCCAGCTTGAGCGTCATGGTCTGAATCACGATGAAACCGCCCATCAACAACACGACTCGCTGCAGCTTGGCGCGCTGCTCGCCATCGGCGCGATTGAGATAAGAAGCGCCCAGAATCGCTCCGCCCCACATGATTCCGGCAATGCCCAGCGCCAGCAGCATGTGCGGCGGGCTTATGATCTTCACGTCGAGCCCATAAGCTTCATGCCACCAGTTATCGAACGGCGCGGAAGTGAGCATGGCGCCGCCGCCCCAGGCCGCGATAAAAGCTCCCAGCGGCGCGCGAAAACCAAGCACGTTGACGGAATTGCGACGGTCATCCGTGTCGCCGCCGAACGTAGTCCGCATGATGACCCAGGCGGAGCCAAACGCGCCCAGCACCGCGCCAAACTGGATCAGCAGATGCGCGGGCGTCCAGAAGCTGTCACGGCCAATGGTTTCATGCCAGGAGATGTCCCAATAAAGCCCCGTGGAAATACAAATGGATGCAATTACGTTGGCCCAGACCAGCCAGGGTATGGGCTCCACGCGGGACGAGATGGTTGGCGTGCTTATGCTCGACGCAGCAGTAATGGTGCTCATGTACGCGCCCCTTCAGCCAAAATCATGCACTGTAAAAGAAGTGGACTACAGGATACACTGAATGGCCATTCAGTCTGAAGGGGTACGAGCTCTCCCTCGGGAACCGACCTTATGTCGTGGCTGAGTAACGTCGGGCGCCGGAGAATGAAGCGTCAACCAGGGATCTCCATCTTTTGCGCCATTTCCAGCATTTTGGTTACGCTGTTCCAGTTGCGGCCGGTGCCGGAGGTCCCGAGCGTTCGTTCAATTGCTGGCCAAGGGAATTTGGATCGCCCCTGGCCGTTGGGGAAGTAGATATAGGCTTCACGGCCAATGAGATGCATCTCTTCCGGGCCGATCATCTTTATGGCCAGCGCCTTTTCCCGAGCTTGCTTGCCGGGATCGGCGGCAAGAAAGTTCACCAGCAGCTTGCCGGGTTCGATGCCGCTGCGTTTGGCGAACGGGTTCCGCTCGACTACCTCTTGCAATTCCGCCAAGGTGCGCAGCACCACGCCGGGCCGGAAACCGACGGTCTTTTCAATGGCGTCCTGTATCCGCCTGGCCAGTTTCGCCAGGTCTTTTTCTCCGCTACTGAAGATGACGTTGCCGCTCTGGACATAGGTCTGCGGGTCTTTCAGTTTGAGCGAGACGCAGAGCGCCTTGAGCGCGTCCATCTTGATCTTGTTGTGCCCGCCGACGTTCACGCCGCGGAGCATGCAGATGATGACGGGCATAGCCGCGTTGAGTATAGTTCAGGCCGCAAGTGTGTGCCGACTGCCAGATGGAATCAGGCTTTGGTTGCCTGATTCCGAACAGACTCCGCAAGTCAAAAGTAACGGGCTGCAAAGCCATGGCCGCCCTTGGCAGGGTAAAAGCTGACGTGTGGCTGGCCTTCTGTCCACATATGGAACTGTAACGTAAAGCTGCCTTCGCCTTTTTCAACGATCATCCTCTGTTTGGGAAGGTCGGGATGCGACTCATGCGGTTTGTTTCCATCGACGGTGACATTCACCATGAGCAGGGCTTTGTCCATGCGAAATGAGTTTGTAGGTACCCCTGACTTCGTAGGTGTTGCCGACCGCGATCGTGTCCGAAGGGCCGCGAACTTCAAGGATTTTAATAATGTCTCCGCTTTGTTCCCGAGTCACAACGCGTGAAAAGTCATTGGAGGAACCCTGGGCGACAGTACCTGCTCCCGCAACAGAGCTAAGTCCAACGATAGCGATCAGAGCAAGAATAAAGGCAATCTGTATCGTAAAAACCGATTTTTTCGTCATCGTATCTCCTTACTGTTTTTCGAACCGCTCATATGGGATTGGATTGATTTCTTAAAACAAGGTGCCGGCAAAGCTTGACCCGCCTTCAATCGGATACAAGCTGACGTGGAGCCGGCCAACGGTCCAGTAGTTGACTTGTAGAGTAAAACTGCCCACGCCCTTATCTATCGTCATGGTTTGCCCTGGCAGTGGCAGGTGTTTGCCACCTGGTGCGCTTGAATGCTGCGCGGGACGGCCTTCGGTCATAACGTGCACGGCAAGCAGTGCCTTGTCATGCGAAGCGAGTTTATAGGTGCCTCTGACTTCGTATGTGTTGCCGACCTCGAGCTTATCGGATGGGCCACGGACCTCAGTGATCGTAATGAGGTCGCCGCTCACAGTCTTTTCCAGATTCACGACGTGAGAAAAGTCATCGGATGCCTGCGCATTAGCCAGCGATCCGGCAAAGCTGCTGAGAACGATAACGCTGCTTACGAAGCAAATGGCAATGATGGCGGCTTTTTTCGAAGTAAGTTGTGTCATTTTGCATCTCCTTGAATGGAGCAGCCCGGAAATCCTGCTCTCTAGTTTTCCCGATTGAATCAGCGCCGGAGCAAACCATTCGCTCCGGTTGGTTGAGATTGATTCCGCAATCGTCAGAAGAGTCTGCGCATAATCTTTAGCAGGCGCACTGCGCAGGACGTAGTTGTCACAAATTTCTTCACGCACCCGATCCAGCAGGCGACTGGCGAGATACACCAGCGGATGGAACCAGAACAGCGCGAGCAAACTGCGCTGATAGAGCGCTACCAGCGCGTCGCGACGCCGAACGTGCGCGCATTCGTGAATCAGCACCTGCAAGAGCTGCTGCTGATCCAGTTTGTCCACCAGCGAGGACGGAAGCACGATGACGGGCCGAACGTAGCCCACCGCCATGGGAATCGCGATCTGATCTGAAAGACATATTCGCGGAAGATCTCGACCAAAGATGGTAAGCAGACGTGCTCCGCGCTGTCTCGATTCGTGCTGCTGAAATCGGCTGCGCGCTGCGTCTGATGCGGCGGGTGATGCGCAAACCGCGAACGAGTCCCAACAGGCTTATGAAAGTTCCGGCGGCCCACAATCCAAGTAACACGCCGCCGAATGGAAGATGGCTTGTTTGTTTGGAGGCGATGCTGTAGCGAGTGTGTTTGTGTGCTCTTGAGACTGCCAAGCAAAACATTCATTCGCTGGACGGCGACCCGACTTACCTTCGGCGCGGGAATTGCGGCCATTCGCATGGCCGAAATCAGGATGGGAGAGAGTCCCACGGCGATCAATGTCCAGAGCAAAACTGCATGCCGGGCCGCGGGCGACCGGCGGACAAGATACTGCACAGCGAGCCCTGCGATCAGGAGAGCTGTGATTACACACAGGACCATCAACGCGGCAGGTACATAGGCACTGAGTCCGCTCAGCAAGCTATTCATTTGTCAGCCTCCTCGATACGGTCAATCAATTCGCGGATACGGCGCGCCTCGGCGGGAGAAATCCGGCGGGATTCCATCAGGGCCATCACCAGTCCGCTGGGCGAACCGCCAAAAGCGCCATCCAGAAGCTGCCCCAGCATGCTACGCAAAGTTGATTTGCGCGGCCGTGCGGCGCGGAAGACGAAAGCGTTGCCTTGTGCCCGCGCCTGGAGCCAGCCTTTGTCCGCCAGCCGTTTCAACATGGTCTGAACGGTGTTGCGCGCAACATTATGCGCCTTGGGGCGGCGATCTTTGAGCAATTGCCTTACCTGGGCAACACCCAACTCGCCATGCTCCCAGAACAGATTCATGATCTCTAGTTGGGCCGGAGTAAGTTTTGCTTCTGTCTGCACCATCTTGTTTGCCTACGAGCGTAGGCAAATATACCTACACGCGTAGGCATTGTCAAGCGGAAAAGCCACGTTATTGATGACTGCGTAATGAAGCCCGGGTTTGCGCTTCAGCAGATTTGTGTCGCCCCTATGGGGCTCGCTCGTTTCTCCTAGCTTACCCACCCTTCCGGCTTCGCTGCGCTCGCCTCAGGATGGGCTAACCTGTCGGCGCGCCTCCGGCGCTGGATACTTGTCACCTACGATTTCATGTCCCTGCCGTTGACATTTTCTAGAGAGGCGCGGAGAACGACAAAAACTCACTACGGCAGCAGCATCGGTAGGCAGGCACAAACAAATACACTTCCCCGCACCGGACTTGTACGGCACAATGGATTTTCGTTTTGTGAACTCCAAGGACAGTGAATGAAGACGATGAAGAAGCTGTCGCTGTGCCTATGCCTGTTTATGGCGGCTCTCGCCCTAGGTCAGGCAAAGAAAGCGCCACCCGTCGGCGGCGTGACTTCCACTGCGGCCAAAATCTGCGACGATCCTTACACAGTACGCGAGCCCGCCGATGGCTGGCCGGAAGCGCCGATCCAAATACTTTTCCATCGTGAAAAGAGCAAAGCGCCGTGGGCCCACAACCCGGCGATCCGCGTTCCCGGGCTGGAAGCCGCCACGCCAGCCAGCGCACGTACGCTCGTGTGCGTGGAAGAGTCGCGGGTGGAGATGGGGCACTACGACTCTGGCGAGCCGGGATATGCTCCCTCCTGGGGCACGATTCTGGTGCGTCTCTCAGACCACAAAGTCTATTTCATGGGCCGATCTTTGGATGGAGAGATGCCGCCCCAGGTGAAATACAACGCTGGCGCGGGTGTGGGCAAGCCTCCAACAGAAATTCTTGTTCGCTGGCTGCGTCTATTGCTGGAGCAGAAGGTTGCGCGCTTCAAGATGCGGCTCAAATGGAAGGAATACGCTGAGGTCTCCGCCATGGCGTTTTCCGGCGACGGCAGCCGGTTGGCGGTGGCGCAAGCGCCGCGCAGTCCCAGCAGCGGCGGCACGCCTCCTTCTCCGATTACGGTCTTTGACGTTGCCACGGCGCAGCCCGTGAGCAGTATGCACGCGGATTATTCGACCGACGCGATTGCCATCTCAAAATCAGGAAGCACGATTGCCACAGAACGATACGGTCGAGTAGAGATCTGGGACGTTGCCACAGGCCAGGTCACGCGCAAGCTGGAAACCAGCAAAGTGAGGTCCATGGTCTTTGGGCCGGACGACACCCTGGGTGTGGCGGGAGATGAAAAGACAGCCGTGTGGGACGTGAGCGGAAATCGCATCGTGCATTCGGGCACAGGCTCAGTTGTGGAGCTTTCTCCGGAAGGGGCGTGGTTGGTAATGGCAAAAAGCGCAAGCGGATTCACGACGCGCGAACTGGAATCAGGACGTGAGTTGGGAACCTTCCCCGGCGTTTGCGGCGATCCGTACAAATGCCTGCCTTCGCGCGATGGCAAGATGATGGCGCGATGGTATTCACTGGGAGCGACGGTTTACTCAAGCGGCAACCCAAGTGGAAACTATCCTTCACTGCCCAACCTTGGCGTGGGAATGGCGTCCGCGGTGGGACCGACGCGCGATGGCTTTGTGATCGCCAACGGAGATGGAATTGCCGGGGTTGTTTCCCCCGGCGCGACCGAGCCGCGCGCCTTTGCCACGGACCTAACCAGCATCAGAGCCATCGCAGTTTCAAACGACGGTAAACTGATCGCGCTGGGAGACAGCAGTGGCAACGTGGAGGTTTGGGAGCTGCGGTAAGGCCTACTCAGCCACGTCGCTCCGTCGGAATCGCTTCAGGATGACCAAGTCATCGGGCCGCAGATTTGCGCAGATAGACGCTGATGAAAACTTTTAGCCGCGAATGGACGCGAAAAACGCGAATTGGTTTGGCTGATTGCTTTATTCGGAGCTCACCTGCCATTTGCCGACGCCAGCGATGCAGCCATCGCCACCGGCCGGATCGGCGCACACAAGCTTTTCATCAGCTTTGCGAATTCATCCAGATTCAGCGACTGCGCGCCGTCGGACAGTGCGCGTTCCGGGCAAGGATGCACTTCAATGATCAATCCATCGGCGCCGATGGCCAAAGCAGCACGGCTGGCAGGAGCAATCAGCTCGCGCTTGCCGGTGCCGTGCGACGGATCGGCAATCACGGGTAGATGAGATAACTCGCGCACCAGCGCCACGGCGGCAAGATCGAGCGTGTTGCGCGTCATCTCGCTTTCAAAAGTCTTGATGCCGCGCTCGCACAGCACCACATTGGCATTGCCGCCGGCCAGCAGGTATTCCGCGGCCAGCAGCCACTCTTTTACGCTGGCGGATGGACCGCGCTTGAGCAGGATAGGCTTTTTGGCCTTGGCAAGCTGGCGCAGCAGATCGTAATTCTGCATGTTGCGCGCGCCCACCTGAAGCATGTCTGCATGGTCACAAATGAGCTGAATGTCATTGGTGCTCATCACCTCGGTGACCACGGGCAAGCCAACTTCTTCACGGACTTCACGCAGCAGGCGCAGCGCCTCAATGCCCAGGCCCTGGAAATCATACGGCGAGGTGCGCGGCTTGTACGCACCGCCGCGCAGCAGCGTTGCACCGGCGGCTTTAATGGCGTGCGCCGTGGAGAAAAGCTGCTCGCGCGATTCCACCGAGCACGGCCCGGCAATCACTACAGCGTCTTCACCGCCGATGATGACGCCGCCAACGTCGACCTGCGTGCGTCCGCTCTTGGTTTGCTTGCTCACCAGCTTGAACGGATGCGCGATGGGCACAACGTCTTCCACGCCCGGCGCGGCCTTGAGTGCTTCCAGGGCGATGCGGTTGCCGCCGGAGCCGACTGCGGCGACGATGGCGCGCTCCGCCCCGCGCGTGACATGCGGCTGAAATCCGCATTCGATGACTCGTTCAATAACGTGTTGAAGTTCTGCTTCCGACGAACCTGCTGCCATATTGATGACCATTTGGATGACTCCCTTATTAGCTATGCCTTTTCTGAAATCCCGAACCCGCCGACATCAATGTCTTGCGCCACATCTGCGTAATCGCGGGTGAGGGAACCCTATTGGAACAACTTCCTTTACTGAGCCTAGCTACCGATCTCGCTCGGCGTTTGAAAGATTGCAGGGATCCCTCGCTTCGCTTCGGGATTTCAGAAAAAACATTCGCTACCACTGATGCTCCGATTCCCGCACCTCTTGCTTGCTCTGTTCCTGCATGCGCTGTGTGCCCAAACGGCGTGTCTCACGGATGATGCCGGCGAAAATGTCAGTGACGCTCTGCTGGTCGAGCGGGCCCGTGTTCTTTTCAGCTACGCGGGCAAGCACCTGGCGCTCTCGATTGCCGTCATAAGCCGGCAGCCCCGAAGCCACCTTGATCGAGGCAATTTCACATGCGATGGCGGCACGCTGGTTGAGCAGGCGAAGCAGTTCGGTATCGAGCGCGTCAATCTGGCGGCGCCAGTCGTCGAGCGTTTTTTCGCCGATAACGGTTTGGTGGTCAATTTTCTGATCCATGCCGGTAAAGCTCTCCTGAAAGCAAAAACCGCGACCCTTTGGGGATCGCGGCTTGCGGTGATTTATGATGACTAACTTCTTATGGCATTGTCAGCACAGATCCGCGTCGCCGCTACCCGTAAAGTAGTAGCGGTAAGTAAACGCGAAAGTAAATCGGCTGGCGTGCATGCTGAGCGGATAGTAGTCTAGATTTTCAGGTGTTGTCAAGAAAGTTAATAAATTTAATGCCCCGATTTTTGCGGCGCGAAAGATGGCATGAGCAAAACCGCTGATTCTAAAACCGTTGATTCTAAAAATGCGGCAGCAGCCCAGCAGAAGGCCGAGTGGCAGGCGTATGTGGAAGACTTCCGCCGTGCCGGCCATCAGACCGTGGATTGGATAGCCGAATACCTGAGCAACGTTGCGGACATGCCGGTGCTGGCGCAGACAAAACCGGGCGATCTGCTGGATGCGCTGCCGAAGTCGGGGCCGGAAAAAGGCGAGCCGTTTGATGCCATCTTGCGCGATTTTGACCGGCTGGTGATGCCGGCTGTAACGCAATGGAACCATCCGCGTTTCTTTGCGTACTTTTCCTGCACCGGTTCCACGCCGGCGATTCTCGGCGAGATGCTGGCCGCGGCGCTCAACACCAACGGACTGCACTGGATGACGTCGCCGGCCATGGCAGAACTGGAACAGCGCGCGCTGGACTGGCTGCGGCAATGGATGGGCCTGGCAGACGAGTGGTTCGGCATCGTCTATGACACGGCTTCCACCAGCAGCATGCACGCGATTGTCTGCGCGCGGGAGTTCGTGGCCCCAGAAGCGCGGTCGGCCGGAAGCAGCAATGATCTGACGCTTTACACTTCTGACCAGTCGCATTCCTCCATCGAAAAAGGCGCTATTGCCGTTGGCATTGGCCAGCAGAACGTGCGCAAGGTCCCGTCTGACGCCGAATTCCGCATGCGCGTGGACGCTCTGGCGCGCATGGTGGAAGAAGACAAGCGCGCAGGCAAGCGGCCATTTTGCGTGGTTGCGACAGTGGGCACAACTTCCACAACCAGCATCGATCCTGTGCCGCCCATTGCTGCCATCGCAGAAAAATACGGCATGTGGCTGCACGTGGATTGCGCTTATGCCGGAGCAGCCGCCATCCTGCCCGAACAAAGGCACATTATGGATGGAGTGGAGCAGGCCCATTCGCTGGTGGTGAATGCCCACAAGTGGCTGCTCACGCCAATTGGCGTAAGCGCCTTTTACACGCGCCGGCCGGACATCCTGCGCCGCGCCTTTTCTCTCAGCTCAGACTACCTCAAAACCAAGGACGACCCCCGCGCGCACAACCTGATGGATTACGGCATTCCGCTCGGCCATCGCTTCCGCGCCCTCAAGCTGTGGTTCGTGATGCGCTACTTCGGGCGTGAACGCTTTGAGACGATCCTGCGGTCGCATATCCAGTGGGCAAAAGATTTTGCCGCGCTGGTGGATGCCGATCCCAGGTTTGAGCGCGTGGCCCCGGTCCCGCTGTCAGTCATCTGCTTTCGCTATAAAGGTTCTGACGACGAGAACCGCGCGATCATGGAACGCGTCAACGCTTCCGGCAGGATGTTTATGGCCACCACGGTCCTGAACGGCAAGCTGACGCTGCGGCTGGCCATCGGAAACCTGGAAACCCAGTGGAAAGACCTGCAGGAAGCGTGGGACTTGCTGCAAAAAGCGGTGGAATGAATACCCCTCCCCCCATCCGTCAACTAGGATTCCAAAGTACTTATCGCGCCCCATCCCAGCGGATCCCCGGCCACGCGCGTTTTTTGCGTGGATGGGTAGAGATTGGCGTAGGGGTTTCAAGTTCTACCTTTGCGTCCTTCGTGT
>CAVSYO010000022.1:0-133187 GCA_963732195.1 Terriglobia bacterium
TGCAATTTTTATTTACGGGCCCGTGGAAACCAGCGCAGGGGAAAGGGCAAAACGCCCAGGGGAGGGAATCCAGGTACTGCAAGAAATTCTATCGCCAATAAATGGCTTTCGCGCAGTCTGGACGGGAGAATTTAACGAAAATCAAAAAAATCAAAAATTACGAAAACTCAACACCACTCTCATCTCCATTGTTGGCCGCCGCCTCAGAGGCTTCGGGTGTGAAATCAGATGACAGGTGTGCGCCCGCCAGTAACATCAGGCCGGAAATAAAGGCCCAAAACATCAACGCCACTGATACGGAGAACGCCTGCCCGTAAACCTCCTGAAAATTCAGCAAGGGCAATGCCTTGATATACAAAACTTTTCCTACTTCCCACAACACACCCATGGCGACCGCCGCCGGCAGCACGCTTCCGGCTTTGATCTTGCCGTTTGGCAGAAGCCAGTAGATCAAAAAGAAAATGGCGATGCTGGCCAGGGTAGCGCAGATCTTGAGCGCCACAAACGTGGCGGCCCGAAACACGATGTTCTCATTGCCCCGCATCATGAAAGTTAATGCCAGTTCGTTGCCCGCTGCCATCGCCACAGACGCTAATGCCAGAATGCCGCAGGCGAAAGCCAGGGCCAGAGAAATGATCTGGTTTCCCAGGTACGAGCGGTTCTTGGCAAATCCCCAGATGCGATTGAAAGCCACCTCCAGAGGCACAAAAACGCCTGTTGATGTGATGAGCAAAATCACCAAAGAGGCCATCTTGACCCGCTGGCGTGTTTTCACCAGAGACTGAAGACTGTGGATAACGAAATCCTGGCCGGCAGGCAAATGGTCTTTCAATAAATCCACTACAACATTGGACATGGTGACCGAGTGAAACACATTGCGAATCAGCCACATCAGGAGCACCATGAAAGGAAAAAATGAAAGAATTGCGTTAGCTGCCACAGAGAAAGCGTATGTGTGGGCCTCAGTCCGGGCAAGGTATTGCAGGGTTGGCCAGCCGCGATGCCGGAGCATGTGCTTCCAGGGACGCAACAATAGCCTGGTGGCTTGCGATTCCGGCACAGGAGTCGGAGCCGCTTCAACAGCCTGCGAAACTGAACCTGAGGTCATGGAGATCCTGTGAAAATCGTAACAGAAAACGGCTTCTTCTCACCTTTTATAAGAGCCATTTTGGGACGAACGAAAGTATCATAAAGCCCATTCCCTTTGGCGTTACTGTGCGATGCAAACAAAGTACTTTACAAGAACCGGAGTTCCTGAATATTATGCTCTGCTCCTGCGGCTCATACCGCGGGGCGCATTCTGGTTGATGTTTTTGTACAGCAGTTTGAACTCGCCGAACGATCCGGTTGCTGGAGTCGCCTTCGGGCCTTCCGGCACGGCAGCCATCGGTTGCGGAAAAGAGCCATCTGGCCGGCAAAGCAACAACCTTTTCTCCACCTTCGCAGTTCAAGAGGCGGAGATTTCCAATCTGATGCTGAGGCGAAAGGAGTTGCATTTGTGAAAGAGAAGGGAACTGTAAAGTGGTTCAACGGAGCCAAAGGCTATGGCTTCATTCAACGCTCGACCGGAGAAGACGTCTTCGTCCACTTTTCCGCTATTCAGGAAAATGGCTACAGGACTCTTAACGAGGGCGAAACCGTGGAATATGAGCTCATGAAAGGTCCTAAGGGATTTCTGGCCGCGAATGTCCTGCGCGGCAGCGCTAATTAGCAAAGCAACCGGCTGTCATAATTCCCCTTGCCACGGCGAGGGGAATTCTTATTGCACTCCAGGTTTGCAGCTCACCTCGTTCGAAACGAAAAAACGAGGCTGGACGATTCAACATCGTCCAACCTCAAATCCAAGCAAGGCCTTGCCTGATAGTCCTGGCCGCGCGGCCAGGAAACCTGCCGGAAAGAAGATTCAGTTTAGCGGGACTGAACGGCTTCTGCTTCCGGTCGATTCATGGCGGGAGTGGCTCAGAGAAACAAGTTCCAGGGCTTGCTTCTCTTTTGTGGACCCGCAAAACAAGATTGCAGTAAGCTCGGCGTCTACAAAAACTGTATTGCCGCCGAACTCGCTTACAAATTGATTGTCGGTCACTTTGATTAGAACGCTATCAAGGCCACATTAAACTTTTTCATATCGCCTTCTCTGGTGTTGAGCACGTAAAAAACCCCTCGAATTATTCATTCCGAGGAGGTTCGAGATTTTAGTTCGACCTAATTCAACGGCGGATTGTCCGCATTATTATTCGGCTGGGGTTCGGGCTGAGTTTGTGGTTCGGGTTGTGGCGGCGGCTCCACGCGACTCGCTTCGTTTTCACGATCCTGGCGTTGCTTCTCTATCTCGGCTAGTTTTTTCTCTTCGCGGATTTTCTTCCAGTTCTCCATCATTTGTTCTTGCGTCAACTGCGTTTGTGGCTTTGCCACGCCGGCGGCTGGAACGCCAGTTGCAAACTTAAATTCGGCTGCTTCCGCCGGAGAGGCCTGCGGTGGGCGACTCATAGAGATCACGTTCCGCCCAAAAGACTGGCGCGTCCGGACCAGGATTCGTTCCATACCCCCTGAAGCATTGCCAGAGCCCATGATGATGTAATCGATTTTTGGGCTATCCAGCAACGCCGTCATGACCTCTCGCACTGCACTGGGGCCGATCTGGGCGATTACCGGTTCATTTTGCAATTCAGGAGCTAAATCGATCACGGCTCCGGTTTTGGCCGAAATGAGCTTCAATACTGTTCCCAGGGAGGCACTCTGGGATACCACGGTGAGTTGCCCTTGTGTGTAATTCACAGCTGCCATTGGCTCGGGCGATGGAGCTGGACTTACTGGCTGTGGTATAGAAGCCGGAACCGATGCTGCTATGGAAGTTGGCGGTGGCTGAGGTGCTACTCTTGGCGCCGGGATAGCCTGTACGGGCCGCGCCAAGGGCGCCGGAGCAGCAGGCCGAGAGACAACTGGCTGAGTGGCGGCTGGCGCAGTACTCCCTGAATTCGCACGATACGGGTTTATAGCTGGTTGTAAGCTCGGAGCAGCCTGAGCGCCAGACGGTGAGGATGAGGTGGACACAGCGCTGGTAGCTGGGCTGGGCTTGCGTTCCACATGTCCGCCAGACCTTTGAGCAAACGCTGGAAAAGGCGTCGTTGCCAGAATAAGCGCAGCAATGTTCGCGATCCTCATACAAAGCCTTCCTAAAGAACCCGGATTCCTACCTTTGCATTGTGCAGCTTTGCCGCCAGCTTCACCATTGAAAAATCATTAAAATTTCACATTTTCAAGATTGGTGTGTTGTCGCTAGGCATCGGTTCATTTGTTCAAGCGCACTCAATGGGAACACGTTAATTGATTTGGGCGTCGCGCTGGACTGTGGGCGTGAGCACTTCACCCGATGCGGCATTCAACAGCGGCAACGATACTCTAAAGCACGACCCTTTACCCGATGAACTCGCCACTTCAATCCGTCCGCCGTGAGCTTCCGCAATGTTACGGGCAAAGTGCAGTCCCAATCCAGTCCCGGGAACGTGGGACTTCCGCGCTGAAGTGGAGCGGTAGCCACGCTCGAAAATATGTCCCTGTTCTTCAATTGCGACTCCGCTGCCGGTGTCACTGATCGAAATAATCGCAACATCGTTATGCACGGCCAGAACTACGTCAATGGTTCCGCCGTTATGGTTGAACTTGATGGCATTGTCGAGCAGGTTGAGCAACAGACGCCAGATCTGGCCGGCATCAAACGCGCCCATTACGTTCTGCTGCACAGTCCCAGAAATCTTGATTCCGCGCTCACCGGCCTGGTTGCGCATACCATCAAGGGCAGTCTGTACCAGTTCGGAAAGGTCTTCCTTTTCAAGGGTAAGTTTGATTTGCTCACTTTCCGATTGGGCCAGTTCCATCAGGTCTGAAACGGTTCGCGCCAATAGTTCCACATGTTCAAGCTGCTTGGAAAGCGTATCGCGATAATTTGTTTCGCTGCTGCCGAGCCGCAATGCCTGCTCGGTTTCAGACCGCAAAACGGTAAGCGGCTGCCGGATTTCATGGGAAAGAGTCCGCAGGAATTCTGTCATGCGCTGAAATGAACTTTGCAGCCGCGAAATCATCGCGTTAAGAGAGGTGCTGAGTTCGTCAATCTCATCACCACTACCGGTGACGGGCAAACGATTGCTCAAATCGAAAGCAGTGATCTGTTTTGCCGCGTCGGAAGCCCGTTCCAATGGACGCAGGGAATAGGACGTCATAATCAATGCATTGACGGCATGCGCCAGAATGATAAAAGGAATCAGGGCGAACAAAAACATGCGAATACGCCAGCAATCTTCGTCCGTCTGATCTAAAGATGTACCTATTCTTAAGAGATAATGCCGTCCAGCCAAGCCCAGGACCGGAACATCAAGGATACGAATGTGAGTATTTCCCGCTGTGACGCTTTGCCATACCGAGCGATCGGACGAAGGCAGGGCAGAAGAAACCGGCAGATGCAGGGCCGCCATTGCGTGAGAAACGTCGAGGGTATGGCCTTCATCGTCCAGTAGTTCGTAATACCGCATGGAACGCTCAAATTGGGCGCGGACTTCCGGATCAGCTTCCGCGTTGAGCCATTTCACACTGCCAGCTCGAATGAGCAGCATGCTGCGTACGGAAATAGCACGGTCCTGCAGCTCGTCATCCAACTGGCTATAAATCCGGCGAGTGAGTAGAGCATAAGCGCTCCAGGCCAGCACTACGACCAGGAGCGCGAATGTTACAGTCTGCTTGAACGCGAGCCGGGTACTCAGCCGACGTAAAAGCGATGATTTCATTGGGAAGCTGACGACAACATGTATCCAACGCCACGAGCGGTATGGATCAGCTGCTTCTCGTAACCGTGATCAATCTTGGCGCGGAGATAATTAATGTAAACGTCCACGATATTGGTGAGGCCCTCGAAGCCCAGGTTCCAGACATGCTCCACGACCATGGTGCGTGTAACGGTGCGGCCGGCATTGCGCATCAGGTATTCCAATACCGCGTATTCGCGTTGCGTAAGATTGATCGGCTTGCCGGCGCGTGTCACCATGTGCCGCATGCGATCCAGCTCCAGGTCTTCCACGCTGAGCTTGTCCAGCAATTCCTGGGGACGCCGCAGAAGAGCGTGGACCCGGGCCAGCAGCTCTTCAAACGAAAACGGTTTTACCAGATAATCGTCGGCGCCCGCCTGCAATCCGCAAACACGGTCGGAAACGTCTTTGCGTGCGCTCAGAAGCAGGATCCTCATGTTGGACCCGGATTTACGTAGCTTGCGAAGGACGGTTAGACCGTCAAGTTTAGGAAGATTCCAATCGAGAATGATTCCGTCATAATCAATCTCGGTGGCCAGCTGGAGGCCTTCTTCTCCGTCCCCAGCCAGGTCAACGGCGAAGTGATCTGCTTCCAGGCCCTTCACCAGTGTACGTGCTACTTTAGGCTCATCCTCAATAACCAATATGCGCATAAGTCCACCTCCCGCTTCGGTGGAAGAATTGCCGTCACTTTTTAATTTACGCGACGTGCAAAGTCCATCCGCTGTTTACCCCAAAACCTGTTGTACGTCTCTGGAATTTACAACCCTTATACTTGTGCTGCCAGACATTCGATCGTTTCACTTGTGCCGATTTTGTGTAGTACGCCGGCGAATGTTATTCACTGCCCGTACGGCCAAGCTCTTCGATCATCTTCCGGCAGCGACGTGCCTGATCTCGCTGGAATCCCTATACCTTACTGCGTCTTTAGGACATGGTCTTTAGTACAGTGATTAAGTTGTACCATCGTACACAAAATTTACGAAAACGGAACAAATTTTTTTCCAAATCAAGAAAAACCGGTTTGCAACACTTGCAGACGACTGAGGTACATGTGAATTGCCGCTAGCAAGAGCAATATAACATGGCCACATGGACATAGCAACATATTGTACTTAAGGACATGTACTATTTCCTGTCGGTCATTATTTAATCGATAAAGAGATGTAACCCCTTTATTGTCTGCACCTTGCCTCGGCCTAGCCCCGTCTGGGCAAAAAGCCTTGTTCGCCCGGTACTGCTTTTTTCTGTGGAAAACTTTTTCACTGTTACAAAAAATCGATTATCAACCCCTATTCATGGGGCAAACAAATTCAGCTGTCTGGAAAGCTCGACTCCCGAGCTCTGAACGCCGGATTCGTGGTTCTTTATGCCGATTCCGTATTTTCGGCACAATTTACTTACCAGGAGTGAAATGCGTTTTTTGTAATCATCCGGCAAAAATGCGCGATCAGCATAGCGCGCTCTGTACAGCGGTACAAGATGAGGAAAATGTTCAGCTAGAAAAGGCATGAATACTTTTGCCGAGCACGGTTTTAAGAACAGAGGTATGGCCGCCACTGATGTTGCACAGGCCGCGGCTGCGTCCCGAACCACGCTCTCCAGGTCCTTCGGCGAATCTGTGATGCCTGGTAAGATGGGCGCACAGTTGACACTTGTAGAAATCCCAGCCGCGACAAGCTTTTTTACGGCGCTGAAACGGAGATCCGGCCGTGGCGCGCGGGGTTCCAGTATGCGCGCGAGATTCGTATCTGTGGTCGTAATGGTTACATGGATGCGCAGACGGTTTTTGGCCGCGATGGCACGCAAGAGATCAAGATCGCGCACGATTAGGTCCGATTTTGTCACCAAGCCGAGCGAAAGCCCTTCATGCCGGGCAAACTCTTCCATCACAGCGCGGGTAATCCCAAACTTCCTCTCAGCCGGCTGATATGGATCAGTCGCGGTGCCGATTGCAATGCTTTGCCCGGCTCGTACCTGCTTCAATTCCTGCCGCAGCAGCCATGCACTGTGCTTTTTTACGTAGATCTTGCGTTCAAAATCCAGGCCGTCGCGCATTTCCAAGAATTCATGCGTATAGCGCGCGTAACAGTATTTACAGGCAAACTCGCAACCTCTATAAGGATTGATCTGCCAGGAGAAGGGCATCCGCGGCGAATCACAGCGAGAGAGCAGGCTACGATTTTCCAGAGAGATGTAATCGACATTGTGGCCTTCAGAAATTGCTTCGCCGTGAGCCGCAAGCCGGGCAATGCCCACAAGGGGAGCTGGCGGTTCGCAACTGGGGAAGAGGGATTCCATAAGCTGATTCGTGTTTTATTCGCCAAATATAAGAATATGTCACTCGGGGCATAAACGCAATAGGGACTGCAAGAAATGGAAACTAAGAAGTTGAAGGAGTGGCAAACCGCAACGAATTGCCTGCGTCCTGGTCAACCAGCCAGAGCAACCGGCCGTTTTCAGGATGAACGTATTGTGCTGGAAATTTCCTGGCTCCTGGCCGGAGCACCTGGTTGAGAATCTCCGCCTTGTCTGCGCCAGAGACCAGAAAAACCACTTCGGCAGAGTGATTGAGGACGGGAACAGTTAGCGTGATGCGGAAAGTCTCAAACTTTTCCACCCAATTTGCCATTACCCTGCATGATGTTTCAGTGAGCGCCTGACTGCCGGGGAAGAGTGAAGCTGTGTGGCCGTCTTCGCCGATCCCAAGAAAAATCAAGTCGAAGCGCGGCCAATCGTGATTGTTCAGATGGAAGAAATTGACTATCTGCTGATCGTATTCCGCAGCGGCTGCTTCGGCATCCAGTTCAGCATGAATGCGATGAACATTCTTCTCAGGAATTGGCACTTTACTCAATAGCGATTCGCTGGCCATGCGAAAGTTGCTGTCAGGATGGTCCGGCGGAACATGGCGTTCATCGCCGAAAAAGACATGGATGCGGTCCCACGGCAATTCTTTATGCTCGCTGGCCAGTAGTGAATAAATCGCGCGAGGCGTATTTCCGCCGGAGAGTGCGACTGAAAACCGCCCTCGTTCCTGCACCGCAGATTCTGCCAGCCGATGAAACTCCTGTGCCGCTGTCTGCGTAAGAGCGGCATTATCAGGAAGGATTTTGACCTCTACTCCCATTGTCGACACTTGTAAATCGCGAGCCGGTTAAATCTTGATCTTTCTCCAGGAACGGCCGTCGCGTGCGATGATGTCAGTGGCTTCTTCCGGCCCCCATGATCCGGCAGCGTAGTTTGGAAAATTACGCGCTGCCAGCGCTTTCCATACGTCGAGAATAGGATCAACGACAGTCCAGCCGGCTTCTACCATATCGGCGCGCTGGTAGAGCGTCTGGTCGCCCATGATCCCGTCATAGAGAAGCACTTCATACCCAGTATTGGCTGTGGTGCCGAAATAATCACCATAGTTGAAGTCCATCTCTACTTCGCCCACCTTCATTTGTGCGCCAGGAATTTTGGCGCCAAAGCGGAGTGAAATGCCTTCATCAGGCGCGATGTGAATGATGAGCTGATTAGCGTCCAGGCTGCTGACCGGAGTGTCGCGAAACAGCACCAGAGGCGCGCGCTTAAATTGCACCGCGACCTCAGTATGGCGCGCAGCCAGTCTTTTGCCGGTACGCAGATAAAAAGGCACGCCGGCCCAGCGCCAGTTATCGATCATCAACCGCAAGGCGACGAAGGTTTCCGTTTTCGATTCCGGAGGTACGCCTTCTTCCGCTCGATATGCCGGCACGCGCTCCCCCTTGATCACACCCGCGCCATATTGGCCACGGACGGCGCAATGCAATACGTCTTCCTCGCTGAAAGGCTGCAAGGCGTGGAGTATTTTGGCCTGCTCGTCATGAACAGCGGTTGAGTTAAACGAGATCGGTGGCTCCATGGTTGTAAGTGAGACCAACTGGAAGAGATGGTTAGGCACCATGTCACGCAGCGTTCCGGCCATGTCAAAGTAGCCGCCGCGTTTTTCCACACCCACGGTTTCCGCCACGGTGATCTGGATGTGGTCAATGTAGCGCCGGTTCCAGATGGGTTCAAAGATGCCATTGCTGAAACGGAACACCAGAATGTTCTGCACCGTTTCTTTACCAAGGTAGTGGTCAATACGGAAAATCTGCTGTTCGGTTAACACTTTGCGGACTTGGCGGTTCAACGCTTTAGCCGATCCAAGATCATTGCCGAATGGTTTTTCGAACACTACGCGCCGCCAGTGTCCATCTTTCTCGCACGCCAGTTCGGATGCGCCAAGATGGTCGGCGATGTCCCCAAAAAAAGTTGGACTGGTGGCAAGATAGAAAAAGTAGTTGCCCTGTGTGTTGCATTTCTTGTCGATCTCGGGCAGGGTTTGCCCAACTCGAGCGTACAGCTGGGGATCATGAAATTCGCCGCCCACATAGAAAACCCGCTGGACCATCCATTCGCGAAGCTTGGGATCAACTGTGCTGGTGGCGAACTTATCGAGATTGTCGCCCATGATCTGCTGGTATTGTTCCCGGCTGTAATCATTGCGGCCGACGCCCACAATCGCGAAGTCAGAAGAGAGCAGTTTGCTCTTGACCAGGTTATAGATGGCAGGGAAGAGCTTGCGCGCGGTAAGATCGCCGGTGCCGCCGAAAATGACCATCACACATGGGCCTGTAGGCGGTGGCGAGCCTGAAGGCGGCTCTTCCATGGCCGGCAATTCTCTCTCTAGTAGGGGCATTTAGGCACAGTCCTCCTGATCAGGAAGCTTTTTCGGTTTTTCTTGTAAGTTCAATATGGCCGCCAAATTTTTGCCGCATGGCGCTAAGCATTTTTTCAGCGAAGGTGTGGTCCTGTCGAGAGCGGAAGCGCGTGTAAAGGGCAGCCGTCAAGACGTCAGCCGGAACGGCTTCTTCCAGCGCTGCTGTAACGGTCCAGCGGCCCTCGCCTGAATCCTGCACAATGCCGGTGTATTCAGAGAGCGTAGGATTTTCCGCCAGAGCCATGGCTGTGAGGTCGAGCAGCCACGATGAAATGACGCTGCCACGCCGCCACACCTCGGCAATATCGGGCAGATTCAAATCGTACCGATAGCCGTCCGGCAACTGGCTGGAATTAGCGTTGTGGAAAATATCAAAGCCTTCCGCATACGCCTGCATCAGCCCATACTCGATTCCGTTGTGTACCATTTTTACAAAATGCCCAGCGCCGGAAGGCCCACAGTAGAGATAGCCATCTTCCGCTGTGCTTTTGAATTTCTCGCGTCCGGGCGTCTTTGGGATGTCGCCTTTGCCGGGCGCGAGCGTCTTGAAGATAGGATCAAGATGTTCGACCGCTTCTTTGGGCCCGCCTAGCATCATGCAGTAACCGCGTTCCAAGCCCCAGACGCCGCCGCTGGTGCCAACATCAATATAGTGAATGCCGCGGTCTTTCAATTTCTGTGATCGCCGCACGTCATCTTTGTAGTAAGAATTGCCGCCGTCAATAATGATGTCGCCAGCCTGGAAGCGCTGTGCGAGGGCGTTCACAGTCTGTTCTGTTGGATCGCCTGCGGGAACCATAATCCATGCAGCGCGCGGCTTGGTCAGCTTGGCTGCAAAGTCATCCAGCGACGTTGATCCTGTAGCGCCTTCACCGGCAAGCTCATTCACATTCTGCGGGCTCAGGTCTGAGACCACGCATTGATGTCCCGCGCGCATCAGGCGCCGCACCATGTTGCCGCCCATACGGCCCAGCCCAATCATTCCAAGTTGCATCGTTCTCCTTCTCCACTGGGATTTCCGATTATCTGCAATTCCGAGCGCAGCGAGGAATCCCTATCACTGCGAAACAGTCAAGATCGGAAAAAGCAGGAAGCCTGCTTGTCCACTCAAACTTCATCGATACAAAAGTGATCCCTCACCTTCGGTTCGGGATTTTAGAAA
Source organism: Terriglobia bacterium (assembly GCA_963732195.1). Lineage (GTDB taxonomy): Bacteria > Acidobacteriota > Terriglobia > Terriglobales > Acidobacteriaceae > Angelobacter. Next base: position 10,688 of record CAVSYO010000022.1, read on the forward strand.
AAGCTTCGTACTCAGGATTACATCAATATCTCCTGCAACCTCTTCAATCCGTCTTCTACGTTCGCGGGCAGATGCACTCGCAAAGCACGCCTCTTGCGGTCGGCCAGCACTTGAAAGTCGCCACGAGCCTGCGCCGCTTTTACGATTCCGAAGGTGTACTTCTGTCCAGGCACGGGCAGATCATTCGCGTCGTCACATGTGATCTGCAGAAAGATTCCGGTGTTCGGACCGCCTTTGTAAGCCTGCCCGGTGGAATGGAGGAATCGCGGGCCAAAGCCCAGGCACGTTGCTACGTGCTTGCGATCGCGCACGGCGTGGCGAATGGCTTGCAACGATTCTTCATGCGCGCTGTTCATCTCGATGTATCCCAGCAGGGCCATATAGTCGCCTGGATTGAATTGGCTGAGATGCGCGCGCAGAAAGCCAGAGAGAGAGCGGTCCGTGCCAGCAAGCCTGTTCAAGTTGGCCGCATTGCGCTCGTCAGTGAATAGCTTGATGTTGCCATCATCGAAGAGCGGCGCTTCTTCCGGCAGCTTTCCGCTTTTCTCATACGCTTCTGTCAATTGGCGAGTGACGATCTTGCTGGCTTCCACGTCAGGCTGGTTGAACGGATTGATCTTCAGAATGGAGCCTGCGACCGCTGTTGCGATTTCCCAGCGGAAGAATTCCTGCCCCAGATCGTAAGTATCCGCCAGCTCGATTTCGACAACCGGATGACCGGCACTTCGCAGGATGTCCAGTTTTTGCTTTTGGGCCGTGTCGGTTCATTGGCGAGCCGCAGATGGACAAAGACACGATCGTTGCCGTAAACCTCAGGCGCACCCAGCGCCTCACGATCCACTGGGACAAGACCTTTGCCAATCTTGCCGGTGCTTTCAGCGATGAGCTGTTCCAGCCATGCGCCCAGATCGTGAATTCCCGGCGACGTAATGATGGTGACTTTGTTTCGGCCAAGATTTCCCAGCGTTCCCAGAATCGCGCCCAGGACCGCTCCGGGGTTCTGGTCCACCGGAACTTCCGGCTTGCACGCTTGGACCATTTCATTGGTGCGCTGAAGGAATTTGCTGAGATCGAGCCCCATGATGGCAGCCGGTACCATGCCAAAATTGGAGAGGGCAGAGTAGCGTCCGCCAATACTGGCTACGCCGAAGAAGATTTTGCGGAACTGGTCACGCTCCGCCACCTGCTGCATCTTGGAGCCGGGATCAGTGATGGCGATGAAGTGCTCACCCGCTTTATCCTTGCCGACAGTTTGCTGCATGCGGTCGAAGAAATATTGCTTGAAGATATTTGGTTCCAGCGTGCTTCCAGATTTGCTGGCCACGATGCAGAGAGTTTTTGCCAGATCCACCTGGCTCTCAATGGACTTGATCTGAGCGGGATCGGTTGAATCCAGAACATGCAACTCCGGATGTCCCGGCTGCTTGCCGTAGGTAATCTTCAGCACTTCAGGACACAAACTCGAGCCGCCCATGCCGAGCAGTAGTGCATGTGTGAATCCGGCTTTGGCGGCATCGGAAGCCGCGTCATTCAGTTCCTTCAGGTGTGCGAGCCGGTCTTCAACGATAGAAAGCCAACCAACCCATTTTTCTTCATCGTCACTGGTCCAAAGTGAGGGATCGCCGCGCCATAGGCGAGCCATCTTGTTGCCAGCCTGCCAGTCTTTAAGCGCGGCCTCCACCGCTTGCGTCAGCGGCGGGGAGAATTGCCAGCGGGGCAACTGGACCATTGTTTTGGTGGTCACGGCTGGGCCCTCTTTTGCTCCACAACCTTATGGAGCTGAGTGAAAGCGTCATCAAAGAGGCGAATAGCATCGTCGAGCAGCTTGCCGGTGACTTGCTTCATGGAGATTCCTGCCTTTTCCAGGTCAGACATGGTCTTGTCAGCGGCGGCTAGGTCGCTATCCAGACGTGCGCCGTAAGACCCCGTGATCGCGGAAGGCGTCCATAGTAGCCGGCGGAATGGTGTTCACCGTGTCCGGCCCGATCAGCTCTTCTATATAAAGCACGTCACGATATTTTGGATTTTTGGTGCTGGTACTGGCCCAGAGCAGCCGCTGGCTCTGTGCGCTCCGCGCAGCCAGAGCTTTCCAGCGCGGGGTTTCAATCATCTTCTGATAATAACGATAGGCCTGCTTTGCGTTGGCGATGGCAACCTTGCCGCGCAACGAGTCGAGGAACTGTACATCGTCTCCCTTCGCGGTTTTCAGACGCTCGTCAATGTTGGAGTCCACCAAAGTATCAATGCGGCTGACAAAGAAGCTGGCTACGCTGGCGATGCCGCTAATATCCTTGCCTGCCTTCAGCGCGGCTTCCAGGCCATCGAGGTAGGCTTCCGCGACCGCAATGTACGCTTCCTGGGCGAAGAGCAGAGTGATGTTGATGTTCAGACCTTCGCTGGTGAGCCGACGCACCGGCTCCACGCCTTCAGGCGTGCCGGGGACTTTAATCATGATGTTGGGGCGATTGACGGCCTTCCACAGGCGGCGCGCCTCTTCAATGGTGCCCTGCGTGTCACGCGCCAGCGTGGGCGAGACCTCAAGGCTCACATAGCCGTCACGACGGTTCGTTGATTTATAAACGGGCAGCAGCTTGTCAGCGGAGTCTTGAATGTCACGCACGACGATGCGTTCGTAAATCTGGCCCGTTGGCAGGCCCTGTTTGCCGAGCTGAGTAAGAAGATCCGTGTAATCATTGCTTCCCGCAATGGCTTTTTCGAAGATCGAAGGATTGGAGGTAATGCCGCGCAGGCCGTCCTGGTCGATTAACTTCTGCAACTCGCCATTGAGGATGATGTTGCGGCGGATGTAGTCCAACCAGACGGATTGACCATATTTTTGCAGGCCGAGCAGCGCGTTTTGAGTGCCGATGGTCTGGGTTTTCTCAGGGGTAGTGACGGGGTTCATGAAATCTTCTCCTTTGCGGTTGAGTCAACGATGGTTGAGTCAACCGAGTAGCGCCGTTCTATAGCCTTTATCTTTGCCAGGCGACGCTGGTGCCGTTCTTCAGCGGTGAACCGGGCGTTCAAAAAAATCGTACACAGATCTTTTGCCAACTCGTCGGCCACCACACGCGCACCCAGCACCAATACATTTAGATTATCGTGCTCTACACCTTGATGCGCGGAATATGAGTCATGGCAGAGACCGGCGCGTATGCCGGGAATTTTGTTTGCTGCCACGGACGCGCCTACGCCGCTGCCACAGATAAGAATGCCGCGTTCCGTCCCAGCCTGCAGCACTCCACGGGCAACAGCTTCAGCATAATCAGGATAATCCACCGGCGCTGTGCTGTCAGTGCCCACGTCAGTCAACTGATGGCCGCTTTTCTGAAGATGGTCAACCAGCACCTTCTTCAGGGCAAAGCCGGCATGATCGGAGCCAATAGTAATCTTCATGAGTTATTGGTTTTTGGGCCGCGAATTAACGCGAATGAACACGAATAAGAATTTAATTCGCCAAATTCGCGTTGATTCGCGGCTGATCTTAATGCTTCCCCAGCATCTCGCGGGCAGCGGCCACTACGGCGTCCGGCGTAAAACCGAATCTTTTCTGTAATTCCTTGAGCGGAGCGGAAGCGCCAAATGTCCGCATGCCGAGACTTGTTCCCGCATGACCAACATATTGAGACCAGCCAAATGTTGCTGCCTGCTCTACCGATATGCGCGCCGACACACTTTGCGGCAGCACGCTCTCACGATACTCTTCAGACTGTTTCTCAAAGATTTCCCACGAAGGCATGCTGACGACGCGCACTTTGCGGCCTTCCGCGCTCAGGGTCTCATATGCCGAAATGCAGAGAGAAACTTCACTCCCGGTGGCCATCAAGATCAGCTCGGGTTTGCCATCCGGCGAATCCGCCAATATGTACGCGCCTTTTGCCACGCCCGCGGGGGAGGCGTATTTGCTGCGGTCAATGGTCGGCAAGGGCTGCCTGGATAAAACAATCGCTGCCGGTTCATGCCTGAGCTGCATGATGACTCGCCAGGCTTCAGTGACTTCATTGGCATCCGCCGGACGCAGCGTAATAAATCCCGGCAGCGCCCGCAGTGACGCGAGTTGCTCAATCGGCTGATGCGTTGGACCGTCTTCACCCACACCTATAGAGTCATGGGTGAATACATAAACGACTGGAATTTCCATGATCGCGGCAAGCCGCATGGGCGGGCGCGAATAGTCGCTGAAGATCAAAAATCCGGAGCCGAAAGGGCGGACCTTGCTGAGGGAAAGGCCGTTCAGGATCGAGCACATGGCGTGCTCCCGTATACCGAAGTGGAAGTTACGTCCGGCATAGCTACCGGCTTCAAAATCGCCTGCGCCATCGAAGGTGAAACGGGTTTTGGTTGAGGGCGCAAGATCGGCTGATCCGCCAATCAACCAGGGCACGTTTTGCGCGATGGCGTTCAGCACTTTGGCTGAGGCGTCACGACTGGCCACGCCTTTAGGATCGGCAGGGAAGACCGGCAGGTTTTTGTCCCAGCCTTCAGGAAGCTGGCGATGCTGCATGCGCGTGACCTGGTCTGCGAGGGCAGGCGACGTCTTCTTATATTGCGCGAACGTGGCTTCCCATGCGGTGCGCAGATCATGTCCGCGCTTGCCCATTACGGCAGCAAAGTGTTCACGCACACCGTCAGGCACCAGGAACTTTGAGTCTTCCGGCCAGCGATAAGCACGCTTTGCGCCGCGAATTTCCTCTTCTCCCAGAGGCTCGCCGTGGGCTTCTTTGGTGTCCTGCTTGTTAGGAGCGCCATAAGCAATGTGGCTATCAACGATGATGAAGGTCGGACGATCCTCGGTCTGGAGAAACACATTCAGGGCACGCGTCAGCAGCTCAAGGTCATTGGCATCGCCCACGCGCATAACGTTCCAGCCATATCCCATAAACCGGGAGGCGATGTCTTCACTGAAAGCGAGGTTAGTCTTGCCTTCAATCGTGATGTGATTGTTATCGTAAATCCAGCAGAGATTGCCGAGCTTGAGATGGCCCGCCAGTGAAGCCGCCTCACTGGAAACGCCTTCCATCATATCGCCATCGCCACAGATGGCGTAGACCTTGTAATTGAACAGCTCAACATTCGGCTGGTTGAAATGCGCCGCCTGCCATTTTTCCGCGATTGCCATCCCAACGCTATTCGCTACGCCCTGGCCCAGCGGGCCGGTGGTGGTTTCAACGCCAGAAGTTAATCGATATTCAGGGTGTCCGGGGCATTTGCTGTCCAACTGACGGAAATGCTTGATGTCGTCCATGGAAACGGCAGGCTCGCCCAGCGTTTCATATTTCGGATTGACGGCCTTTACACCGGCAAGATGCAGCAGCCCATAAAGCAGCATGGAAGCGTGTCCGTTGGAAAGGACAAAGCGGTCACGGTTGGGCCATATTGGATATTCAGGATCATAGCGGAGAAAGCGCTGCCACAGGAGGTAAGCCACAGGCGCCAGGGCCATGGGCGTTCCAGGATGGCCGGAGTTGGCCTGCTGCACCGCGTCCATGGCAAGCGTGCGGATGGTGTTGATGCAGAGGTGGTCGATATTGTCTGCATTTTTTATGTCTTTGGTCTGATCGGCAACTTCTGGCAAGGTTACGGGAAGAGCCATTCTCTTAAGCAACCTCCAACAGATAAGCCTACGCTAAATTGGGGCAATCTGGGGAGTGCGGAAACGCTTTTTGAGAGATGCTGGTGGAAAGGCTGAGGAAAATTGGGCAAAACCCCAAAACCTTACCGCTGATGACACTGATAACACTGATTTACACGGATTAAAAGAGTTGATAGAACCATTTTGACTTTGTAAATCCCTAATCCGTATTGCTCCAAAATGCGATAACTTGCTGATCCAAAGGATGGCGATTATTTGTATTCGTCGCAAAGCAAAATTGTTTCTCCGGTTAGCGGTCCCTCACGCCGAGCCTCAGCTAGCCTCGGCTGCGGATTTCGGGATAGCAGTTCGTTGCGGGATCAGTGTTTGGTAGTCAATGAATGCCGATGACTTCAGGGGAACTAACGTCGGAACCAAAATGCAAAAGCGCGGCCAGGTAGCCGCGCTTTTGTTACTGAAGAGGCAAATAAGGAGCCACAATCCCAGGTTCGGCGGTGACACCCCCTTGGCAACCACCGCCGGTCCTAGTTTGTGCTTTTTCCGTTCATCCTGTTGAGTAGTGCAGAAAAAGGTGAAAGCGTTTCATCAATCTGCAAAATTTTTTAGGCCGGGTGAATACGTGGCCAGATGCTTGCCCCAAAATGTACTAATTCCCGCTTTTCTTTCGCCATAAATAGGGCTAATATACAGCGTGGTTACTGTTAATCAAGTCGTAATTTTTTGTATGAGCAAGTTCGGGGGATGGCCTCCGTGTCCGCGTCCATGCGCCCTGGGTCAACCCCACGCCAAAGTGGGAGGCAGTGGGATATCCAGGGAGGGGGGTAGGGAGTTAACCAGAAGGTAAATTTTGGATTACCAAAATCGCCGAAATTTCCAAAAGTGACAAGTGAAAAGCCGCTCAGGCGGCAAGTAAGTATGTTCTTTGACAATTTAGCTGCGGGTGAGAAGCTGCTAGACAGTAGCTCCTAGCTGCTAGCTTCGAGCCAGAGCAGAACTGCGCCCGCTTTGGTGGTCCTGAAGAGCAGCGGTACCGATCCCTCTGCCTTCGCACCAAAGCCTGGTGATTACATCGAGCACAGAATGCTTCGGCGTCGGGATGGCGGTTGGCGAGGAGGAGCATTCGAGTTTGGAGCAGGTTGCGGAAAAGGCAGGTCGCACATCGATTCCTAATCACCCGATGACCCTGTTCACCCGATGCCCCGCTCTCCCGATGGTCAGATGGCCCGATCTACTGTCCTCCTGTCTTGGTCGTGCTGGTCTGGCCACTGCTCGGTGGCGCGTTTTTTACCCATTTATCGAACCACGTAACCATTTCCCACAACGTGTGTTCGGTGGATTCGCGGGCCAGATAGCCGTGGGCTTCATATGGCAGCTGCACATAACGCACAATACCGCCATTGCCTTTGATCGCCTGGTACATGCGCTCACTTTGGATGGGGAAAGTGCCGGAATTATCGTCGGCCATGCCGTGGATGAGCAGGATAGGATGCTTGATCTTGTCGGCTTGCATAAAGGGTGAGACCTTGATGTACATCTCTGGGGCTTCCCAGATCGTCCGGCGCTCGCTCTGGAAGCCAAAGGGTGTGAGCGTACGGTTGTAGGCTCCGCTACGGGCGACCCCGGCGCGGAACAGATCAGAATGCGCCAGCAGATTGGCGGTCATAAAAGCCCCATAGCTGTGTCCGCCCACGCCAACGCGCTCTGGATCGGTCACGCCCATTTCAACGGCTTTATCGATGGCGGCCTTTGCGCTGGCGACAATCTGCTCAACGTAAGTATTGTTCATGGTTTCAGGGTCGCCGACGACCGGCATCGTCGTGTTATCCAGCACTGCGTAACCCTGGGTAAGCAAGAACAGGTGAGAAATGCCGGTGATGGTGGTGAAGTGGTACTGCGAACCTGAAACCTGACCGGCTGTGTCCGCGTCATTAAATTCCAGCGGGTAGGCCCACACGATGGTAGGCAGGCGCTCACCTTCTTTGTGGTTTGCAGGCAGGTAAAGAGTGAAAGAGAGCTGGACGCCGTCCGCTCGTTTATAAGTCACCAGCTGCTTGGTGATGCCGTGAAGCTGTGGCGCTGGATCCGGAAAATCGGTGATCGCCTTTTTGTCCGCGCCATTCGCCGTGCGGACAAAATAGTTGGGCGGTTCAGTGGGGCTTTCATGCCGCGTGAGAAACTTTGTGCCATCGTCGGCTAGAAGCGCCACCACCGACTCATACTGTCCGTCGCCGCATTGGAAGATGCGTTCAGATTTCAAGGTATCCAGGTCAAAGCGATCCAGAAAAGGGAACTCGCCTTTTTGTGAAGCGCCGTTGCCCGCCAGGAAAATCGAGCTGCCAGCCTGACGCATCACGCGCTTGCCATTCGGTAAAGTGCGCATGAGTGGCGACCCGGGATCGCGATAGCGATCGCGAATAGAGCGCTCCCAAATCAGCCTGGGCTGTTCACCAGGCTTCCCAACGTCGATCAAGAAAGTGCGCAGCCAGCGGCGGTCGCGATTGTAATCACGTACCAGGCCGAGGCCGTTCTCAGTCCAATCAATGGCCGAGCCAGAGCGGAAGCCGCCGGCGCTTCCTGAGGGCACAAAACGCTGTTCCAGCTTCACCAATTCGCGTGGATCGTCAGTAAACGGAGCGCTGAGCATCATTACTTCATCTCGGAACGGGGCTTTGGCTTTGGGATCACCGCCATCCAGCGCGTCCGCCCAGACCAGCGTCGCCGGCTGTGTGGGAACCCATTGGTAATCGCGGGGCCCAAGAGGGACGCCTTCAATCGGGACATGCTCTTCCAGCGGAAGGCTGGCAACTTTGTACTCCACCTTGCCGGTAAGGCTCCATATCTCCACTTCGCGCGGGAACTCGCTTTCCGGGAGGATGTACGAATAAGGATGCTGGATGCGGCTGACCAGCAGATGCTTGCCGTCCGGAGAAGGCTCTATGCGAGAAAAAATCCCGGGCTTGCCGATGGGGGTTGCTACGCCGTTCTTTACCAGCGCAAGCTGCGTGGTGGCGTAATAGTCAAATAGGTCTTCGTCGTGGCGGTCTTGCAGGAGATCTTCAAAGGTGCGCACTGGGCCGCGCTTGCCGTCACTCTCCTGAATGATGGGACCGTCAGGCGATTTTGGAGATCCGGGAGGATTGCCGCGCGTGGCCGGCACTGTTTGAACGAGCAGTGATTTGCCGTCGGGCATCCACTGGAGGGGCTCGCCCATTACTGCGCTCACCCTGATTTTAGGCACGGTATTCGCCGTATAGGTTCCAATCTGGCCGATCCACAATTCAATGCCGTTGGTTGTGGTGTTGGTAAAAGCGAAGTGCTGGCTATCCTGCGACCATTCTGGCGGGCTCAGGTAAGCGTTGCGCGGAACCGTAACCTCGGCTTGCTCCTTGCCTTGAGTGTAATAAAGATGCAGTGCGGTAAAACGCGGAGGATGATGCCGGCCATTGGTTGCCGGGTTGATGCGCAATCCAGCCAGGCGAAGCATGGGCTGCGCCAGGTCTGAAACTGGTGGATAAGGCAGGCGATCGGCTGAGAGCAGCCATTTTCCGTCGGGGCTTACCTGCACCAGCGGCGTGGGTCGCGCATTCAGAATGTCAGAAATCGGTTGAGGAGCTTTCTGATAGCCATGGAGTACCGGCTGTTCTTCCTGAGCCGCTTGCTGGGCATTTGCCACCTGCCAGAAAGGAAGAACAACCACAAGGAGTAATAGACGAAAATGACGTGCCGGCATGCTCATGCTGATCTCACCGCCTCGCTCAGATTTGGAATGAATGAGTCTATCCAAAGTTGAAGGGGATTTGAAGAAATCTATCTGGCTCTGGCCTTCCTTGGCTTATGGTCTATGTGCCGGAACTATGGCCGGCGTGACCTCTCCTTGGGACTCCAGCCAGCACGATTGAGGCCGCGAGTGCAGCCGTTTTTTCGTCCTTAGTCCAGGGAGCGCCGAGGTCGCGGCCCATCCCATCAATTCTTTTTTGGGTTTCAGAAGCGTCTTTGCCGAAGGCTTTCGCAGCACTGTCATTGAGATCGCGTGTTCGAATTCCACTGACTGGTATTTTCAGCTTTTCAAATGCGGCACGGAAGACTTGACGGAAGAACTCACCTTCAGCCGTATGAATGAGCGGGTGCGAAGCCAGTATTTCCTCCAGAGCCGGGGAGTGGACGTGCAGAACTCAGCAGGATGGCGGCTGAGGTCAGCATAAAACCTCGCTCTTGAAGCTCAGTTGAGAGTCGCGAAAGGGCTTCAAAGGCGAGACGCCCGGATTCAGACGCGCAACGGGTCAGATGTTTTTCTGCGGTGTGAATTTCCTTTTTCGCAACACAATGATAGGGCTGGGCTGCGCCCGCGACTTTGGAATCGATGATAACCACCCGGCGACGAAGCAAGATTTCTTCCACGCCTTGCCCGCCTGCAATCGCTACCATCGCACCCCATCCGGAATGGACGCTTACGCCAATTGCGGCTGCTTCCATGGAACCCACTTTACTCCTTTGAATCCCAGCTCGGATAGCCTGTCATGCTGCCTGCAAAAATGGGCTGCCCTGGTTACCTTCGTCACTAACGTGCTGCGCGGAAGTTGTACTACCCTACAGAAATAAGGTACATGACCTTCCGGAGTAGAAATGACGGACGCAGTAATTAAAGAAACAGCAATTCAGGAAGCCAACCAGGCTTTCACAAGACAGGTAACAAATCAGGTGGCCCGCATTACCGGCGAGCTGAACCGGCTTGAGCAGCTATTGAGCGCAGGGATGGTGGATCGGCGCGTTTTGAGCGAATTCCGCTACGCCGTGGATAGCGCGCGCAAGACCGGCTGGCAGGTGGAAAAATGGCTGGATGGCGATAGCCGCGAGCTTTCCACCATGATGACGGAGGAGCGCATTCGCTGTGTTACGCGTATGAGCAATCACCTGGCTTCCGAACTGGAGGTCGAAGCGAAGCAGTTTGTCGGCCTGGACGCCCTTAAGGAATCGATGATGAAGCTGGACGCGGCGATCACAAAGACAGCCTAGCGCCTTCAAGTGCTGGGGCAGGGCTGGTAAGATGTTTTCAGACATGAAAAACCTGGTCTTAGCGGTTCTTGCACTGTTCCTGGTCGGCGCATCTGCTGGCCGAAAAACATTCTGCACCGAAACAACAAGCGTCACAGCAATGGAGACCCTATGTCTATCCCGACGATGGGTTTGCCATCACACTGCCCGCCCCGACTACTCCTCATAATGACGGGGGCGACCGCCATATTCATGTCTACACCGTTGCGCCTGCAAGACGGAACCATCTTCAACCTGCGTGCCGTACACAGACTGATGGATTGCGAAACGTCCCTGGCCGACTTATGGGACAAAGCAGACAGCAACAAAGATCCGCGGGAGCCGGTGATTCGGGGAACACTCAAGCAGGTGGAGCTCTCCGGATTGCGTGGATTGGAATATGAAACAGGCTCGTCCGATGAGCGCAGCTTGCACCGCTTTCATTGCGGCGACAAAATTTTTTACATCATCAGCGCTGGATACAAGGGAAAGCGTCCCGCAGACGTCAATAAAATCATTAATTCGTTTCAAGTGGTGAATCCGGCGCACCAGTAGTAGCTAGCATTCAGCGAAAGCACTTTGCCGCAGATTTCGCTGATGACCGCAGGTTTAAGAAAACAAGACCGGCTTAGCCGCGAATCAACGCGAAACACGCGAATCATATTTCAGGTTTTGATTCGTGTTCATTCGCGAAAATTCGCGGCTACCTGTTTTTAATCTGCGCTCATCTCTGGAATCAGCGGCGACGCACTAAAGCACTGCGGTTTCATGCAACAGTTCGCCGCGCGCAAAGCGCTCAAAGCTCAAAACAGATACATCATCCACTACATCCGTTTTTCCCTGCAAGATCAGGTCAGCCAGAATCTTGCCGGTTGCAGGTGAGTGCATCACGCCATGTCCGCTAAAGCCATTGGCCAGGAAGAAACCGGGCACGGCGGCCACAGGACCCAGGATGCAGTGGTGATCGGGAGTCATCTCGTAGAGACCGGCCCACGCTCGCTTGGGATTGACGGGAAGATTCTCAAAGGCCGGCACGCGGTCGGCGGCATGCATAAGAATCTTCTCTATGAACGACGGCTCGAAGTCGGTCTTATATCCCGGCGTTTCATCAGGATCGTTCCACGCCAGCAAGAACCCACGGCCTTCCGGACGGAAATGAAAGCCGGTACTCATGTCAATAACCATGGGCGAGGAATGGGGAAATTCTGAGAATGGCTCAGACGGCACCAGCATACGGCGCAGCGGCTCAACCGGAAGATCGATGCCAACGAATTTTGCAATCTGCGCTGACCACGCTCCTGCGGCATTCACAACGGTACGAGTCGAGACTGGCCCGCGCGTCGTCTCGACGCGGAATACACCTTGCTGATCGCTGATGATGCCGGTGACCTCGGTCTTCTTCCACAGAGTTGCGCCCCGCTCGATGGCCGAGGCCATGAAGCCGTTCATCACGCTATAGGGATCGACAAACCCGTCCGTCGAGCAGAAGCTGCCGCCGAGAATGTCGTCAGAACGAAGCTGCGGCAGCATAGCGCGAATTTCATCGGCAGGGAGCAGGCGCGCAGTGGTGAGACCGAGCTTCTTGCTGGCGCGCGAAATTATCGCGCAGGTAGGCGAGGTGCGAATTCTTTGTGGCGAGAAAAAGATAGCCTTGCGGCCGATAATCGGCTGGATGGCCGACGACTTCTTCAAAGCGAGCATAAAAGGGAATCGAGTACAGCGACATCTGTATGTTCACCGGCGTGGAAAACTGCGCGCGTACGCCGCCCATGCTCTTGCCGGTGGAACCTTTTCCCTGCGAACTTTCCCGCTCGATCAACCAGCACGTTTTTGCAGCCGGCATGCGTGAGATGCCAGGCGATGCTGGAACCGACAATGCCGCCGCCAATGATGACTACCTCTGCCGTCTGCATGCTACTTGCGCTTTAATGCCTCCCATTGCTGGAAGAGCGCCTGTGCCTGCCCCAGCGTTTTCTCTGCCGCCTGAGTTGCCTGGGTGGTAGGAGCAGCGTCCGCGCTGTCGATGGTGACAATGAGCTGGGCCAGATTACCGATCACGGCGGCAAACGCAGGCTGTTGAGGCCCACCGTCCGATTCAGCCTCTCCACGGCGGCGGCGCACACCCGCAAGTTTCTTTTCATCTTCTGGGCTAATTTTGCCGGCCTGGGCTGCTGCATGAATGTCTTCCATTGTCTGGTTTGCCTGCTGTAGGGTCTGGACAAGTTTTAGCTCCAGAGAAAATTGTTTTTCCAAATCCTGCGGCGTCGTCTTAACGCGAGGATCCATGGTGAGTTTGAAAGGCTGCGTGTAGGTCTTGCCATCGACCGTTAGCCGAACCTGATATGGGCCGGGAAGCGCTTGCGGACCTGAAGGTTCGCGCGGGACATCACGCCCTGCGACGGTAAACATGCTGTATCCCGGGCTGGGCGACCGACGGCGCAGAGTAACGGACGTCCCACAGGAAGCGATGCATTCCGGCTGCGGTGGATAGCAGATTTTCCGGCTTGAACCAGTACGCGGGAAAGGCCGGCGGAGTTGGAGGCTCAAAAAGCTTATCTTTGCTGGAATACGTCCGGACTACTTGACCTCTTGTATCCAGTACTTCAAGTTTTACTTCACCCTGCGCAGGAGACTTCAAGTAATAGTAGAAGATCGCCCCGGGCGGAGGATTCTCGCCTGCGGGCTCTTCCGGAGGTATGGGTGTATCGCCGTGGGTGGTGGCGCGAATGCGCATCGCCGTGGAAGGCTGGAAAAGATGCGCCGGCTCTGACTTGATTTCATCAGTGAGCTGGCGCAGCGGTGAAATGTCATCCAGAATCCAGAAAGCGCGGCCATGCGTGGCCACGACAAGGTCGTTGTCTTTGATGACCAAGTCATGCACCGGAGAAATGGGCAGGTTGAGTTGAAGCGGCTGCCAGGAATCGCCGTCGTTGATGGAGAAATAAACGCCGAGCTCTGTACCGGCAAAGAGCAGCCCTTTCTTAACCCGATCTTCGCGGACCGAGCGCACGTAAGCTCCGCTGGGAATACCGTTGTTGGTTTGTGTCCAACTTTTGCCGTAGTCGGCGTGCGGTAGATGTGGGGCCGATATCGTCCAGTCGGTGGCGGTCAATGGCGGCGTAGACCGTCTCGGCATCGAAGTGCGACGCTTCAATGATGCTGATCTTGCTCCAGTCAGAGAGTCCGTTAGCGAGGCGTAACGTTGTTCCAAGTCTTGCCGTCGTCGCGGGTAAGCTGGACTTAATCCGCTGTCAGTGCCCGCCCAGATTTGTCCAGCGCTTAGCGGGGAAGGCGCGATGGTATAAACCACACCGTGACCACGTGCCTTGGCATTCTCAACCGTCAGCGGCCCATCCTGGGATGCTTTGGGATCGGTGCCGGTTAGGTCTGGACTGATTTTTTCCCAGCTATTGCCGCGATTGATACTGCGCAACACGTACTGTGATCCGAAATAAAGCGTGTGCGGGTCCTGTGGCGAGAAGACCACCGGAGACGTCCAGGTATAGCGATGTTCGGGATGAGCTTCGCCGAAGTTGCGGATGGCATCTGGCGCAATCACCTGGGCCTGTCCGGTACGGCGATCGTAGCGGAAAAGTTCGCCATAAGTTCCGCCGCCATAAATGGTGTTGGAATCAGACGGGTCAGGCGCAATGTAGCCGCTCTCACCGGCTCCGGCGGGATGCCAGTCACGAAAGGTGATGGCGCCGTCATTGCTGCGGCTAAGAATAAAGACGCTGCCGCTATCCTGCTGCGCGCCGTAAACGTGGTAAGGAAAATCATTGTCAACGGCAACGTGATAGAACTGCGCCGTGGGCTGGTTGTACCAACTGCTCCATGTGTGGCCTGCGTCCACGCTGATGCCAGCGCCCTGATCACTGCCAAAAATCATTCGCTGCGGATTGCCAGGATCGATCCACATGGCGTGATAGTCATCGCCGCCGGGCGCGCCCTTGATAGCGACAAAAGTTCTTCCCGCGTCAGTGGAGCGATAGATAGATACATTGGGAACGTACACAGTGTCCGCGTTTTTGGGATCGACGTAAATTTCGCCGAAGTACCAGAGGCGGCCAAGGCGTGGGTCCTTACTGGTGCGGCCCCAGGTCTGGCCGCCATCATCGGACTTGAACACGCCGCCCTCTTTCGTGTCGATCAGGGCATAAACGCGCTGGCCGTGCGTGCCGCGAGCGACAGCCAGGCCAACTCGTCCCCAATCGCCTTCCGGCAACCCGCCGCCAGTGATGGGATTCCACACTGTTCCGCCATCCGTCGATTTAAAGATCTCACCGTTGGTTGTAACAGGCGGATAAGCGCTCCAGGGCGGACGCTGGTCATGAACCAACGCTGCCCACACGGTTTTTGGATTGTCGGGATCAAACGTGATGTCGATGGCGCCGGTATTTTCGTCCTTAAAGAGGACTTTCTGCCATGTTGATCCGCCATCGGTCGAACGGAAAATGCCACGCTCCGCCCCTGGGCCATAAGCGCTGCCCATGGCGGCCACGAATACCACATCGGGATTGTGCGGATCGATGGCAATGCGGCTGATATGGCGCGATGCGTCGAGACCGATGTGCTTCCACGTGCGTGCCGCCGTCGGTCGATTTGTAAACGCCGTTGCCGTAGGTCAGGTTGGAGCGGAAATCGGCTTCGCCGGTGCCGACATAGATGACATCAGGATTCGATGGCGCCACGGAGATCGCGCCAATCGAAGAGATTGGCTGGCTGTCAAAAATAGGCTCCCAGGTAATACCGCCGTTAACGGTCTTCCACACCCCACCGCCCACGCCGCCGAAGTAATAAATGTTTGGCTGGCCTTCAACCCCGCTCACGGCAATGGTGCGTCCGCCACGGTGAGGGCCGATCATGCGCCAGCGCAGCCCGTTATAAAGGTTCGGATCAAGTTGCTGTGAAAATGCGAAGCCGGATAAAAGGACGAGAAGTGTGCAAAGCGGGATGAAGTGTATGGAGCAAGAAGAAATTCGCATAAGCAGAAGCATTGTATAGAAATTTCTGAAATCCCGAGCGAGAAGCGAAGGATCCATATCACCCAAAAGACATTTGGTTGAGCAGCGGATGGATATGAACCGATTTGTAGGGGAATAGCGATCCCTCACCCGCAACGCCGGCGGTTTCGGGATTTCAGAAAAAGCTTTCTTCTGGTAAATTCATTGGTACTCCATCCTCCAATTTCCAAAAGGGCCATATGAAAATCAGGGAAAAGAGTGTGCCCGGCTATGAGCGTGTGCTGCTTGGGTCGGACGACTTAGCAGGCTACCAGGGAATTATTGCGATTCATTCCACAGCGCTGGGCCCAGCCGTGGGCGGTACACGCTATTGGAGTTATGAGACGGAAGATGATGCGCTCATAGATGCACTGCGCCTGGCACGCGGTATGACGTACAAAAACGCTCTGGCCGGACTGCCGTTTGGCGGCGGCAAGTCCATCATCATGCGCGACGGCAAAGCCCCCGACCGCGAACAGCTCTTCCGTGCCCATGGCCGGATGGTAAATACCCTGGCGGGCAAATACATCACCGCAGAAGATGTGGGCACGAGTCCGGCCGACATGGAGTACATCTTGAAAGAAACTGCTTATGTTGGCGGATTGCAGGGCCGTTCGGGCGATCCTTCACCGCATACAGCGCGTGGCGTTTTTCGGGCCATGCAGGCCGCGGCAAAACATAAGTGGGGAAGCGACGACCTCGTGGGAAAGACTGTCGCCATTCAAGGGTGCGGGCACGTGGGATATTTTCTGGCCGGCGAACTTGCGGCAGTGGGTGCAAAGTTGATTGTTACAGATGTAGATGCGGCAAAAGTGAAGCGAGTCGTGGACGACCACGGCGCAGCTGCCGTCACGCCGGAAGAAATCTACTCAGCACAAGCCGACATATTTGCGCCGTGTGCTTTGGGCGGCGTGCTGAATGACCAGACGGTCCCGCAGCTCAGCGCAACGTTGGTGGCAGGGGCGGCCAATAATCAACTACTGGAGCCACGCCACGGCGACCTGCTACAGAAACGCGGGGTGCTGTACGCACCGGATTACGCGGCGAATGCCGGCGGCGTAATCAATGGCTGTTGCCGGGAGATGCTGGGATGGGACGTGCCGAAAACGCTGGCAAAAACCGACGCGATCTATGACACGCTGCTGAGGATCTTCGTAATGGCTGATCAAGAGAGGATTCCGACTTATCAGGCGGCGGACCGGCTGGCGGAAGAGCGATTTACGGTGCAGCATTAGTTTTTGTGCTGACTTGAAGACGCGTCGAGCTTGTGTATCGTCATTTCTCGGGCAACCATCACATGCTGCCCCACTACAATTTTGAGATCATACTCCACCCGAGGGACCACTCTCTTGCCACGCGGCATCGCCGATCAAATGGTGTGCACGCGGGATGGTAGAAAGCTGCGCCGGCGGATTTTGCTGGAAATAGGCCTTGCGGTAATAGTTCAGCTTTGCCGGGCGTCCATAGAAATCACCGGCGGGCGCCACACGATCGTGCCCGCCGATCAAGCTTTAAAGAAAGAGGGTGCGCCGACGTGCACCCTCTTTGCGAATCGTAGGTTTCTATTTCTTCTTTGCAGCAGGCTTCTTTTTGGCTGCAGGGCTGGCTTGTCCTTTGGATGGATCGTCCGCCGGATTGACATACACCAATTTGAATGGCCCGGTAGAGTTGACCTGGACTACAGTTTCACCCTTGGTCATGGCGTAATGATTATGGTGTGTTGGCATTGCGGCAATTGAGCCCGCCGGTAAAGTTTGCAGCGAGCTCTCATCAAACTTGTCGCCCATGCCGACGTGAAATTCCCCAGAAATAACGGTCACATACTCGCCTGTGGGATGCCAGTGCGGCATGATACGGTATCCGTCCGGCGCTTTAATGCGAGCAACAAATGGACCGGGTTTACTGGGATCACCGGCGAGCACTGCGAATTGAGCACCAGTTGGGAAAACGGCAGGCGCAGGTCCCCATTCGATCTTGTCAGGCGTGACCACGACCGGGGCAGGCCCTGCTGGTTTGGCTTTTGTTGCGGCTTTCTTCGGCGCGGCTGTCTGCGCCAGGGAAATCACAGGGAGCAGAAGCAGGATCGCCAACAATTTACGCATGTATCCTCCAGATGCAATTTGACGCTGTATCTTTCTGGCACCAAATTCTACTCTGTCCGGGGTGAGCGCATCAGAAAAATGAACTCTAAGACCCTAATTGTGCATCTGTTCAATCCACGGAGGGACCATGACGGCTGACTTAGTCTTATTGAATGCGTTCGCACTGGCCGTGGGACTGGCGGCGAGCGGCAAGAGGATTCGTTCAGAACGCACCACGCGCAGCAACCTGCCATTCAGTGACGCGGTGTGGCACGGCAATACTCTCTATCTCTGCGGGCACATCGGACTCGATCCGAAGACTGGGCGGCCGCCGGACACGGCTGAGGAATAAGCCCGGCTGGTGATGGACGGCGTAAAGCGGACACTGGAATCCGCTGGATTAACCATGGACAATCTTTTGTCGGTCCAGATCTTTTGCTCGGACGTATCGCTTTTTGAAGCTTTCAACGTGGTTTATAGAACTTATTTCAAAGGCGAATTTCCAGCGCGGGCATTTTTAGGCTCGGGCAAGCTGCTGTTCGACGCCCGCTTTGAAGTGCAGGGAATAGCTGGAAAGCCCTAAAGATTAAAGATCGGTTTATCTAGGCTGACTCCGCGGTCGTCGGGTCGATGGTCGTTTTGATCTCCGAAACCTTATTGGCAGGGAATCCGCCCTGGCTCGCGTGCTCTCGCACCATCTTTTCATTGGGCGCGATATAGACGCAGTAGATCTTGTCCTGGGTCACGAAGCTTTCCACCCATTGGATTTGTGGCCCCATGCTCTTCAGCACGCCGCACGATTTCTGCGAGATGGCTTGCAGCTCTTCCGGTTTCAGGTTTCCTGCGCCGGGAATTTCGCGCTCAATAACATATTTGGGCATTTAAGGCCTCCGGACAATAAATTTAGCACTTGGTGTGAAAGCACAGCAAGGCGTCTGCAGGCGAATTGGCAGCGGAAGCAATTCAACGGGCTGGCGCGGCTAGAAAAGAATCAAGACTGAATTGCAGCAGGTCTCCGATGCGACTGATACTGATGTCTGCTGGAGGATAAGACGCGAGGATTTTGGGGTCGAGCGCGTAGTGGCCTTGTCTGGGAAATACAGTGGTCACTTTGGTGCCCCAGACTTTCTTTACTTCGGTCAAAATGCGGATCTTGTCATCGATCAGCACGTAATGATCGGCAGGGAAGCGCTGCTCAACGTCGTCCAATTCTTTTTCCTTGTGAATGTAGATCAGCACATTGCCGTTGACTGACTCATAAATCCCGGAACGCTCAACCTTGCGCGGCTGGAAGACAACGTCGCCGTCAGAAAGAATTGCCGCCGTGCCCCATTGCTTGACGTGTTCAATAGCGTCAAGCGAATCGGGATAAAGGCGCGTGGCGAACGGATAGTTGATGAGAAAGTGCGAGACCGTAAGCAGGCTGGGATCGCGCGGATACTCCAGGCGATAGCGCTGAAGCGCGCCCAGATAATCCGCATAGCCAAGCTCGCTGCGGAGCTGCTCAAAGAAGTCCCAGTAGTGCTGCTGGCGCTCCGGGCCAACCTGCTGCTCCAGATGGCGCTTGAGATCGGCGGTGACCCGGTCGTTATCGAGCAGCGTATTGTCAACGTCAAAAAGGAAAACTATGCTCGGCATGGCAATCGCCAGAATCTACATCAAGGGTACATGAAATCAAAAGTTAAGGGCTGCCGAAGGGCAGCCCATTGGTGTTTGAAAACTGTGAATGCTAGGCGGAAGCGGCGCTGGCCATCGGACGCTGCCGAAACGCAGCTTTAACTTCCGGCTTGAGCAGGTACAAGATGACAAAGGCATCTACCGCGATCCAGAATACGCTCCATATCACAGCAAATGCATTGAAATGGGCCAGAGATCCGAGTAATCCAAGCAACTGCAAGGCCGCGCTGATGCCGTACAGCACGATGCTGACGACACGTGCCCATTCCTTGAGTTTCCATAAGCCAAATCCCACTAAGGCGCTGACTCCACCAACGATGATGATGCACACTCCAGCGGCAGCGCCTAGTCCAGCAAGAATGCCTGCTGCGCCTGCACTGCTTTGTCCCTGACTGAGCATAGTGGCTATGAAACCGCCTCCCAAAATCATGCCAATTCCACGCCCAGAAGACAAAAGGCAGCAATCCAGCAGAGAAATTTCGCCCTATCAATAACACACTGGGAACCCGCAAGAGATTACAGGGCCATGGCTTCGTCGATGGACCATTTGGGCGTACCACCAGGGCGGCTGGCGACGAGAGCGCCCACTCGGTTCGCGAAACCGGCGATCTGGGAAGCAGCCCAGCCGGCATTGATCCCGTGGACAAGAGCAGCAGAAAAAGCGTCGCCCGCACCAATGGTGTCGGCTACCTTTACTGGAAACCCTGGGCTTTCCACATATTCATTGTTGATCAAGAGTGCGCAGCCCTCGGGGCCAAGTGTGATGCAGATTGCCTCCATTTGGAACGCGCTGAGGCAATCTCGGCAAAACCGTTCACTGGAGGCGCCTTCAATTCCAGCTATTTCGCGGAGAACGGGGACTTCCTGCTCATTCAACTTGAGAACGTTGGCATGCCGGGCAAGCCTCTGGACGAGTTCAGGAGTAAAGGAATTGGTTCGAAGATTGATGTCGTAAAAACGCTTCGCTGATCGTGCGGCGGACAACAATTTCAATGTAAGATCATGCGCGGGAGCACTCATCTGCTGCAAAGTGCCAAAGTAAATCCAGTCAGGCGCGGGGTTGAGCAAAGCGTCAAAATCAGCCGGACTGAGGGCAGGGAAGTCGTAGGCCGCAGGACGATGAATTGCGTATTGCGGCAATCCGAGTGAATCGATTGCAACTGTAACAGTTCCTGTCGGATGGTTGGAGACGCGACTAATGAAGCGGGTGGCAAGTCCCGCTTGCTCCATCAACTCCAGAGCCGGCGGCCACGGTCATCATTGCCCACAGCGCTGACGAAGCACACTTCATGCGCCAGATTGTGCGCGTGCAGGCAAAGTTGAAAGGCGCGCCACCCAGGTGCTCGGCTCGGAAGGACGTCCCAGAGCACTTCGCCGACGGAGATGATTTTCATGAGGAAAGCCTATCGAGAAGAATGGTCTGCAACAAGTTCGGATAAGAGGCAGGATGAATGCGGACAACGTGAATCTCGATGTTTCGACTGGAAAATTACTAACCGGGAAGAAAAATGGCCGCATCCATCAGTTCGCCTGCAAAAGGCGAGTCAGCCCATTTTTCGAATGCATCCTCGAGCTTTTGGCGTACTTCAGGGCGACGCAACCATTCATTTAATTGCGTCCACTGTTCGCGATGATCAGACCAATATCCCCCCGAATGCTTTGTCCGCGGTAGCCCCTCTTGAATGACCATCAATGCGAGATTCCGATTTGCATTTAATGACGCGGCATTGAGCCAGCGAGCAAGATACTTCGCCAGATCGTGTTCGGCTTGCGCGATGGCTTGAATCCAACCATGAGCTCCGTCGTATGGCAAGTCTTCGGGGTCCGAGTCAAGAACCGCGCCCCATACGGCCTGGAAGTAATTTGAGATCGCGCTCTGCTCGTTTTCAGGCCAAGTACGCCAAGAGGAAGAGCACCATGATTCATAGGGCAGCTTCGCGAGCACGCTGGCGGCATCCACAAAGTGTCTTGATGCTTGGGTTAGCAACTCGAACAAGCGTGGAATAAAGTGCTTAAAGTCATCTCCAGTTCCCCAGGTGTAAATCGCGTCCATTGCATAGTCACGCAGATCGTGGCAGCTGAGCTGATTCAAGGGCGCGCGGTGAATGCGGCGCTCATCCTCCGGCGTATGGTGACAGGTGCATGCATCGGTATCGTTGCGGAGTTCGTAGCGCTGAAAGACACTATATAGTTTCTCAATCGCTTTATTGAGCTCTGGCGTCTGCAGCATTCACCTAATAGTAAGGCAAATGGGGTGTGGACCACGTACTAACAAAAGTAATCATTCTCGATGCGTTCAGCGCTCAGGGCACAATACGGAGTACAAATCTTCTTCAGCCGTCCCTGCCGGGACTTGCCTTGCCTGCATCCGAGACCCGGCACTGGGACGCCGTTGCTCGCAGGCTCGCAACTCCGTCCGGCGTACCTGGCTATTTTCATTCGCCGCTAACGCGGCTCGGAGCGCGTCTTGTCCGAAACTTCCATCACGTCGATTCCTGAGGAAGCTTCAGGTCACACAATCACCCCGCAACTCCGAAGTGGTTGAGGTGACACACATTTCGGTAAATGTGTGCCGATCTCGTTGTCTTTACAGTAAGTCGCTTCCTTCGGATACACCGCCGGTTTCGGCGACGCCGTATTACTCGGCCGACAGCTTGGCGATCCCGACTTAGACCATCTTCAGCAGATGTTCGCGACGAGCTTCCCAGTCCTCGCTGGAGAAAATATGGGGACCAACTTCAATGAGGCGCGGAAGCATGTTAAACACCGAGACCGGTGTCCAAAGGCTGCCGGAGCGTGTGCGCAGGCCGCGCTTGTTCAGCTCAGATGCCACCAGGGTGATCGAATAATCCTGGACGATTAGCTCCATCATTTGCACCAGCACGGCGCGCTCTTGCGGATCTTCTTCCAGACGGCTGCAGTCAGCCGCGACCCGCAGACCGTAAGGTATCTCTTCCACGATGATCGGCTGCTCGGCTTCGTCGCCTGCGATTTCGCGACGCCATTCCATCGCCACCAATTTCCAGCCAGCCTCAGTTTTCTGGCGGACATACTCCAGATCGACCGAGCCTGTCACCACTTCACGAATGCGCTCCACCTTTGTCATGGGACCTCCCGTCCTCGAAGAAGCCTAAGTTGATTTGAATTGTGCAGGGGCCCAATTCCAGAGTCTTGCAACATGAGTGTGCAGCAAATCTGATGCCAGCCGGGCAGAAAGATTAAATGACCTTCCGGCAAGCAGTTAGACGTGAAACGCGTGGAAACGTGAGGCACCCGAGGTGATCGGTTTCAAAAAATGGCGTTCGGAAATGAACAGCGCAACTCGTCACAAGTCTTGGCTGCCGATGTATCAGCGCAGATGCCTATTTGTTTGACTCCTCTATGATTCGGGATAGACGCGCCTGCCGCTCTTCTTCCGTGGTCTCCTCGACACGCGTCGCGATCGTCCATACGTGTCCGGACGGATCCATTATCCAACCGATGCGATCACCCCAGAACTGGTTTTGCACCGGGAACACCACCTTGGCCCCCGCGGCGACTGCACGCTCCACGGTCTTGTCCACGTCTTCAACATAAACGTAGATCACCACCGGCGAGCTGCCGTCTGGAGCAGGAGGATGGCTTGGCAGCCCGGGCCATTCCGCTTCGATCATAATCATCGCCGGGCCGATGGTCAGCATCGCATGGGCGGCGCGCTGGTCGGGCCCCGGACGGCGCACGCGCTCCACAGCGCCAAATGTGTTCACGCAGAATTCGATCTCGGCGACGACGTCGCGGCAGAAGAGCCTCGGTATGATGGCCGAGGCGCCTTCGGGTATCCCTTTGGCGGCTGTTGTCATAAGTTCCTCCGAACGTCAGCATAGAATTCTCTTGCCTTGTTTGTATTGTAAAAATTTGACGTAGCAGAAGAATCTTGCTTGGTAGGCCGGCAAGCCCAAATCGGCCACGCAAGAGGCGACACGCGGGACGAAAGTGGCCATCCTAAAGAGTTAAACGTGGTGGTGAACAAGATGATTCGTAAATTGAAGTCGGGCGAATACCGTTTGTATTCACGCAAGAAAAATCCAAAGACCGGCAAGCGCCGCAATCTGGGAACTTTTTCAACCATGGAAAAGGCCAAGGCCCATGAGCGCGCGGTGCAGTACTTTAAAAGACATTAAGAAGGAGAAAAACATGCCGAGCGAAAAACAACGGAGCGCTGCTCGCAAGAACATCCGTAAAGCGGCGACTGCCGCAAAAAAGAAACGCACGATTGCGCATTTGCCCAAGTCGACCAGGACAGCGCTGGGGAAGCAGGCAGCCAAGGTCGCGAAAGAGAAGCGCCAGAAGAAGGCTGCGTAAGATCAGGGCTGCCGGAAAGATGCCATCGAAAACGGGCCGGGTACCGGGCTGAAGATGACGGTGGCATTTGTGCGATCGAAGAATACAGACCTGAACGGAGCCGCGGGAAGCAATCCATCCTGCAGGTCAGACGGTTTTTGCAGATCGTTGCGCAGGACCACGACCGGAATTTCCGGCAGCTGGACGCCGGCAAGTGATACGTCATGCAGGAGAATAGTGGAAGCCCTGTGGTCGGCAAGATTGGTGGCAACCTGCATCAAGCAACTGACTTTTCCGCATGAGCGTTCTGAAGGTGCAGTGATCCGGTCCTGAAAAACCAGAAACTGCGCGATGCCGGAGTCGAGCGCGAGCTTCCAGCTCCCGCTGGGAGAAGCTTCAGACATAACTTTGATGAGCATTCTGGACTCGTTGATCTCCACCGGAACACGCAATCCCGCCGGCACCTTTGCGGATTCGGGCAGAGGATAGAGTTCCAGGGTGCGATGCTCATAGTCGAGACGGAAAGAGAACTGCAGCAGAAAATTCATGCCCAGCACGCCGCGAATCTTGCGGTCCAAAGCAGTGAGTTGCGGGAGCGGTACAGCTAACGCTTCCTGGTTTGAAACGGAAGCAGGCCCTACCCGGAACGTCTGAAAATAATAGCGAGGCACATCTGTGGCGCTGGCGAGACTGGCCAGCTTGAGCCTGTCCTTTGGCTGCAAGCCGAGTTCAGTGGCGAGTTGCGGATCAATCAATGTGGTGTTGGTGCCGGTATCAATCAGAAAATCAAATGGGCCGCGATCATTGACGGAGACGCTGACCACCATTAAGTAACCTGCAATCGTGCGGACGCGAAGATGCGTATTGGCGTCCGAATCGGGATTATGGAAGGCGCGCGCTGATGCGGCGCAGCATGAGACCAGCAGAATGATCGCGAAAGCTTTTGCCGAACGAACCATTCGTCTTCCTTGGAACCTGCAAGTCGGCCCGAGGGAAGCCGTGAGAAAGCCATCGTGGGCGCAAAAGAGTTGGAGAGGAAGGTAACTTTTGGTCGCAGCACTTGTGGGAGCAGGTAATGTGCGGGGAGATCAGGCGAGTTTTCTAATCGCAACGTTTTTCAAGCAAGCAGACTTCTGATGTGCTTTACCCGCATGAATGCTGGAGCTTTCACGAAATCAAGACCTGAATACGCCGGAAGAAAGCGTGCTCGGCATCGGCTGTTGACCATCCTGATTACGTTACTTGGCGACAGCAGCTCCACGGCACGTTTGTCACTCGGGGAATGATGCGCGCGCTTGCGGACATATGCATTGCGCGCGACAGCGGCAACCTGAAGTGCAGCGTGGTAGAATCACGCGGCCTTCACGCTCATGTCCACTGAACTAAGACGTTCCATGGGGCTTACTGCCGCCACCTCAATGGTGGTGGGAATCATTGTGGGCGCGTCGATTTTTGTACAGCCTTCAGAGGTAACGCGGCTGGTGCCGAACCGAAGCGGTGTAATTCTGGCCTGGCTGGTTTCTGGCGTGCTCACGCTGTGCGCGGCGCTGGTGTGCGCGGAGCTATCGCGTCTTTTTCCAGACACAGGCGGCATATATGTATTTTTGAAACAAATTTATTCTCCCGCCCTGGGCTTCCTCTGGGGTTGGACGATGTTTTTTGTAATGCACGCGGGGATACTGGCGGCCATTGCGGTGGTGCTGGCGCGCTACGCGGGATATTTCTTTGGTCTCGGTGACACTGGCGTTCGTCTGCTGGCCATGGCGGCAATTCTCTTTGTTTCTTTTATCCAATATCTGGGAGTGAAGCCGGGCAGCGCCGTGCAAGTAACGCTTACCGCGGCAAAGGTCTGCGCGATCGCGCTGCTATGCGGCGTGATTTTCACGCTAGGGACAGCGGCGCACCATGGCGTGAGTGCATCTGCTGGACCAGCCGATCCACATCGCTTCTTTCGGCCTGGCCGTAGCTGCAGGACTCTTCGCGTTCGGCGGCTGGCATATGGTTTCATACTCTGCCGGAGAGACACGAAACCCGGAGCGCACAATTCCGCGCGCACTGGTCCTGGGCGTGTTTATTGTGACGGCCTGCTACACGCTTTTAAACGCTGCGTATCTTTACGTAATGCCGCTTAGCTCGGTAGCTACTTCCACTCACGTTGCCTCTGAAGTAATGGAGCGCGTTCTGGGGCCGGCGGGCGGAAAGGCAATCACGATGGTAATTATCGTTTCGGCGCTTGGTTCATTGAATGGGATTGCGCTGGCCGGTCCTCGGGTGTATTACGCAATGGCGCAAGATGGCCTCGTTTTCCGGTGGATGGGAGCGCTCCATCCCAAACGCCAGACACCTTATTTAGCGATCGCTGCTCAGGCCGTGTGGGCGTGCATCCTGGCAACCACAAATTCTTATCGGGCTCTTTTTAGTCGAGTGATTTATACCGAGTGGCTGTTCTTTGCGCTATTGGCTGCCGGTGTTTTCCTGCTGTACCGTCGCGGCGACTACGCCCCAAAATTTCTTGCTTTTGCCTTTCCACTCGTGCCGGCCGTTTCTTTTCTTACGTCGGCTGCCATTGCCGTGAACCAGATCTGGGCAGCGCCACGCGATAGCTTTATTGGTCTCGGCTTGCTTCTTCTGGGGCTTCCAGTATATTTTTTCTGGGTCCAGCATAACAGAACAGAGACCGCGGTTAGAGGACCAGGTACGGATGCCAACGATCGACTTTCATAATCATTTCTATCCACCCGAATACATCAAAGCCATTGAACAAGGACCGAGCGCGGTCCGCATTACGCGTGATTCGGCCGGAAATCCCTGCCTGCATTACCCGGGCGATTACAACGTCGCCGTACCCGGCCATCGCGACATCGAATATCGCGAGCAGGTTCTTAAAGAGTCGGGCGTTGATACTCAGGTCATCACTCTCACCACACCCGGCACGCACATAGAAGGCGGGACGGCAGCCCTCCGGCTTGCTCGACTTGTGAATGACGCTTTCGCCCGCATCGTTGCCGACAAACGTGGACTGTTCGTTTCTTTGGCTACTTTGCCGCTTTGTGATCCAGCGGCGTCAGTTATTGAACTGCGCCGCGCTATGGAGCAGCTTAAGTTTCGCGGTGTGATGGTTTTCAGCAACATCAACGGAGTCGCGCTTAGTGATCGAAGTTTCTGGCCGCTTTGGGAAGCCGCGAACGAACTCGGCGCCATTGTTCATATTCATCCCACCAATCCGGTGGGCGTAGAAGCCATGCTTGACTACTGGCTCATGCCGCTGGTCGGCTTTCTCATGGATACAACTCTTGCTGCGGCCAGCCTGGTTTTCAGCGGAGTGGCTGAACGTTTTCCAAATATCAAATGGGTGCTGGGACACCTGGGCGGCGCGATTCCATATCTGGCAGAGAGGCTTGATCGCGGCTATGAAGCGTTTGCCGACTGCCGAAAGAACATATCACGCGCTCCGAGTTCCTATCTCAAAAAGTTTTATTTCGACACAGTAAACTTCGATCCTCATGCCCTGGAGCTGGCCGTGGGCTTTGCCGGAGCCAGCCAAATTCTGGCAGGCAGCGACTATCCGCACCAGATCGGCAGCATTCCCAAGATGCTGGAAAGCCTGCAAGCCATGCGCATCTCAGAAGAAGACCGCCAGAAGATCTTCGGCGGCAACGCCAAGAGGCTGCTGCAACTCTGATGATCGTCTTCGCGCCGTACGACCTGCGATATTATGGCATTATAGATAGCAGCTATTATTCATAGACCAGCCGCCTATGCCAGTCGTTCTCAAGATTGATCCGCACCGCAGAGTTGTGCATTCTGCGTTTTACGGCAAGATTACTGACGCTGAATTACTCGGACATCGCAAACGCATTGCTTCCGACCCGGACTTCAACCCCCAGTTCGCCGACATTGTAGACTTCAGCGACGTGACCGATCCGGCCATCACAGAAAACGCTATTGGTGCGCTGGCGGCAAACCCCAGCCTGTTCAGCAGCTCAGCAATCCATATTGTGGTTGCGCCGGCCGCCGTCATGTTCCGGCTGGGGGCCAAGTTCAAGGAACTTGCCCAAACATCTCGACCTAATTTTTATGTCGTGAAAACACGGGTTGAGGCATACGAGATTTTGTCTGCCGGAAACAAGCCACAGTCAACGCAGCACTAAGATTTTCAGCAACTCCAACCATGCTGAAAGGCGCGAATTGAGCGTACAAACTTCCACAGCTCTCGAATTCGAGAGCTGCTTCTTATTTCCAGACAGAATGCGGGCGAGTTCTTCCATCCAATCTTTTAAGCACCACTTACGTCCAATCGAAGGAGCAACTATGGAAGAAAGAAACAAGATGGACCAGCAATCTGGCCGACCGAATCGTGATCAGGAGACGGAAAGGAAGCCATCACAGGGCTCGCAGGACATCAATCGTCCGGGTCAAGGGAACGTTCTACAGGGCCAGCAAGGCCAACGCGATTCGCAGGATCGTGAAAAGAAACCTGCCTAGCAGGCACGTATTTCGGGCGATGAGCGACGCCAGAGTCTGGGAATCACCATCACCCCCGGGGAACGGGGATGGTGATATCAGACCTCTCGCGAGGTATCGAGTTTGATGATTCGTTGTGCGAAATCTGGCGCCCCAGCCTACACAGCATCTTTATATCAAAACCAAAAAAGGGGAGAAAACGCATATGGAAATGGAATCCTTAAAAGACCTGTTTATTGAGGAATTGAAAGACCTTTATTCTGCAGAAAACCAAATCCTGAAAGCTTTGCCCAGGATGATCAAGAAGGCAAGCTCCAAAGAACTGAAGAACGGCTTTGAGCAACATCTGAAAGAGACCCAGGGACATGTTGAGCGACTGGAGAAGATCTTCAAGGAACTGGATGAAAGCCCACGGGGAAAGAAGTGCAAGGGCATGGAAGGCGTGATTGCCGATGGCAAAGAATTGATGGAAGAAGACGCCAGGCCCGAAGTGATGGATGTCGGGCTCATCAGCGCCGCGCAGCATGTTGAGCATTATGAAATTGCGGGTTACGGCTGCGTAAGGACATATGCCGAACAGCTGGGCCAATCCAACTTTGCCAGCCTGCTGCAGATGACCCTGGACGAGGAAAAGGCAACCGACGAGAAACTGAGCCAGCTTGCGCAAAACATCAACGTGGAAGCAGAAAGAGCAGCTTAGTCTAGATCGAAGCGGAAGACCCTGTGTTTCTGGATGCAGAGCGCAGGGCCTTTTCGCGTAAGTAGTCCTGTAGTCAGGAAAGCCACAAAATGAAATTCGTCCGCTGCGCCGACTCTGGTTCATAATGAGAACATTATGACGGCCTCCTCCAGGCAGATCAGTCCGCAGCCGAGCGCACCATCGTCTGAACCCGCAGACGTCATCAGCGATCAACCGGCGCCAAATCAAGTTCCGCCTCTTGCCGGTTACAACCTGTTCCTGAGCGATCGCACACTGGCGCTGGCCGTGGAGCGCGAAGGTGCAGGCTGGGCGCTCGAACAGATTATCGAGCTTGGGCGGCTACTCGGGGCGGAAGAGGCGCAGCGCTGGGGCTTTGAGGCCAATGAGAACAAACCAGTGCTGCACACGCATGATCGCTTTGGCAATCGCCGCGACGAAGTGGTGTTTCATCCCTCATGGCACAACCTGATGCGGACCTCAGTGGCGAACCGGCTGCACTGCCTGCCGTGGGAATCGGACAGAACTTCTGGCGCTGTAACTGGACGACCCGGCGCGCACGTTGCGCGTGCCGCGTTGATGATGCTGACTTCGCAGAATGAAGCTGGGCATACTTGCCCGATATCGATGACGTTCTCAGCGGTTGCGGCTTTGCGGGCGGAGCCGGAGTTGGCCGCCGAATGGGAGCCGCGCATCCTCTCCTCCACTTATGATCCCCGTTTTGCGCCGGCGCAGGAGAAATCCGGCGTGCTGCTGGGCATGGGCATGACAGAGAAGCAAGGCGGCTCCGACGTAAGGGCCAACACAACGCGGGCTGAGCGGATTGGAAGCTCACGCGAGTACCTGATCACGGGACATAAATGGTTTTGTTCCGCGCCTATGTGCGACGCGTTTCTTATCCTGGCGCAGGCGCCACAAGGTCTTAGCTGCTTTTTGCTTCCGCGCTGGACGCCCGACGGCAAGCGCAACGCCTTCCACATCCAGAGGTTGAAAGACAAGATGGGGAACCGCTCGAACGCGTCCAGCGAAGTTGAGTTTGCGCAGGCCTGGGCCCACGTGGTGGGTGAAGAGGGAAGAGGCGTGCAAACGATTATTGAGATGGTAAACCACACGCGCCTGGATTGCGCAATCGCCGGTGCGGGGTTGATGCGGCAGGCGCTGGCGCAGGCGGTGCATCATGCGCTGCATCGGGAAGCTTTTGGGAAGCTGCTCATCGATCAACCGCTGATGCGTAATGTGCTGGCTGATCTGGCGATTGAGTCTGAAGCTGCAACGTTGCTCATGGTCCGACTGGCCCACGCATTTGACCACCGGGAATCTGATGAGCGTGAACGCGCCTTCTGCCGCATTGCAACCGCCATCGCCAAGTACTGGCTGTGCAAGCGGTCGCCGATGCATGTGGGAGAAGCGCTGGAATGCCTGGGCGGAAACGGTTATGTGGAAGAGTCGATCATGCCGCGGCTTTATCGGGAAGCGCCGCTTTATTCCATCTGGGAAGGCTCCGGCAACGTGATGTGCCTGGACGTGCTTCGCGCGCTGACTAAAGAGCCTGCAACAGTGGAAGCGCTGCTGGCTGAGTTGCAATCGACCGCGGGCGCGGACGAGCGCCTGGATGCATATGTGGAAAGCATTGGCAATCGATTGACCACGGCTACCCACGACAAATATGCAGCGAGAGACCTGACAGAAAAACTGGCGCTGGCGCTTCAGGCTTCTCTGATGGTGCGTTACAGCTCTCCGGCGATGGCGGAGGCGTTTATCGCTTCGCGGCTGGCAGGGCAGCATGGACATGCGTTTGGCACGCTGACGGAAGAAGTGGATGTGAAAGAAGTTCTCAGTGGTGTGGCTGAGCCACTGGCGATGTCGACATAAAAAAGTCTTCGCGACCAGCGTGCAAGCCGCGAAGACTCCACCAAGGAAAGAAAAACAGAAGATCACAGAGGCTAGCGAATTGCTCGGCAGGAGACTCTATGGGCTTCTTTGGTTCCCTATCCGCATAGTGCAGTTGGGTGGCGAAACGTTTCATCGGTTTGCAATTTAGTGCAAAAGTTTTCATTCCGGCAGGGGAAAATGGCATTGTCCGGAAATGGGAACTGGAAAATATGCTCACGAGGCGAAAGATTTTTGTTGCAATTCGCTCCGTGTTCGCTTATAGTGAGGGCAGTTCTGCAGGGAGCGGCGCCGGCGGGACGTTGCCAAATTGGCAATCCGGGTTTACCCGAAAAGGCCTGCAACTCTGTGGTTCTGTGGGCCTTTGTGTCGCTCCCAGATGCCGCGGCCCTGAAGGGATCCAAAAATGCGAGGCCGTAAGGCTGCGCGTATTGGAAAAGAATCCTTTAGTAGGTGGCCGCAGTGTGTGCGAGGGAGCATCTGGCAATTGGCAACTAGCAATTGGCCTTGTGATTTAGCTTCCTTGCTTCACAAAATTTCAAACCTCACCGCTGATGACGCTGATAACCTGATTTACGCGGATCAAAAAGGGTTCAAATAGGACCATTTTGAATTTGTAAATTTATGTCATCCGTGTCCATGGATGGTTTTTCATGACACATAGCATTAAGACATCTCTGGGATAGACCGCCACATTTGCACTACCTTGGCTCACGCGATGCTCCAACGGGGGTCGATCCCTCACCCCGAGCCTCAGCTAGCCTCGGCCAGCGGGGATTCGGGATGGCAGGTTGTTGAGGCGATGAAATTTGCAGAATCAAGTGGTATCGAGCCAAAGATAAATGTCGAGATGCGCAGGCGAGGGCGCCTGCGGTCCACAACTTTCGTAGATCTTTAGGGACATTCATTTCCGTTAACAAGTTTCGTTAACAAGTTTTTGAATTCACAAGTTTTTCAAAATCCAGCCACCCAAAAACGGGTGGCTTTTTTATTTGGAGGGTAATGTGACGAAAGAGGAGATCATTGCAGCGATTCGAAACTGCGCGGACGAATTGGGCCGCGTTCCAACGGTGCCGGAGTTGAAAGAGATGCGCCGGATCACCCTGCGCACGATCCGGCGGTTCTTTGGCCGATACGCGGATGCGCTACGCGAAGCCGGCTTTGATCCGCATGGCCAGGGTTACAAGCTAGACCTGGATACGCTGTTCCAGGATTGGGCCGGGGTGGCGCGGCGAGTGGGGAAGTTGCCGGGGCTTGTGGAATACAGCAGGGAAAGCCGCTACAGCGTAGGGCCCCTACTGACGCGGTTCGGGGGATGGACGGAGGTCCCGCGCGGGTTGTTGCAATTTGCAAGGGAAAAGGGACTCGAAAGCGAATGGGAAGATGTACTCAAGATGCTGGAGGCGCACGAGGATAGAAAACGGTGCGCGGACAAGAGTTCGAGTACGGCGATCACGAGATGCAAAAAGGAGCGTCCGCTGTATGGAGCGCCGCTGACGCCGCTGGGGCTGGTGCACGCGCCGACGAACGAGATGGGCGTGATCTATCTTTTTGGGATGATGTCCGGCCATTTGGGACTGGTGGTGACGAGATTGCAGCCGGAATTTCCCGATTGCGAAGTCATGCGCGAGGTGGAAGGCGGACGATGGCAGAGGCTCAACGCGAGAGTTTGAGCAGGAAAGCCGTAATTTTCTGATCCATAAGCACGATCCGAATGAGTGCGACATGCTTATCTGCTGGGTGCATAACTGGCCGGAGTGTCCGGAATGGATTGAAGTGGTGGAGTTGAGCCGGGAAGTGCGGAAGCTATTGAAATGAAAAACCTACCAAGGAGACGCGGAGGCACGGAGTTCCGCCGTTACGCAGGCAGACGATCTCGCTCTTCGACTTGTGCTCGTTACTTCCCTCGGCGAGGTGGAACAGAAGAAGCCTGATCGGAACGAGCGGCCCATGGTGTAAAAGCGACATTTCCTGGTTCTCTTCATGAGTACTCGCCATAGGAAGGCGCGGCCACCTTTCTCAACATCCCTGGTTGCGAGGCTGATATAGAATGGTCTGCCCATTGAAACCCGCAAGACTTTCCGGTAGTTCCGTTAAGGGCAGACAGGATTGCAGCCGACAAGATATGGAAAGTAATGGACACTATCACCCTTAACGATACCCATGCGCCGGGAAGGCGAGCGCTGTCGATGAAAGCCATTCTGGCGATTGGTTTTCTTGCTGCCTTTACCATCCTGCTTATCTGGCGCGCCAGCGTGCTCGAAACAAGATTGATACGGGAAAGTGAGGAACCGGCGTTGATTGACAAGCCGGCGCCAGACTTCTCGGCATCCACTTTAGACGGCCAAACCGTATCGCTGGCCGACTTCCGTGGGCAGAAGAATGTGGTAGTAAGCTTCTGGGCGAGCTGGTGCGGGCCGTGCAAGCTGGAGATGCCGAACCTGATAAAGTTCTACAAGACCAACCATAACCCTTCCAGCGACTTCGAAATCCTGGCAATCAGCATTGACGAAGACACCAAGGATGCTGCAGATTTCGCCGCAGCGCAAAAGCTGAACTTTCCTGTCCTTTTGGACCCCAGACAGCGAGTAGCGAAGAGCTTACGAGGTAGAAGGCATTCCCACACTCTTCGTGATCGATAAGACTGGAAAAATTATTTACGGGCACCAGGGCTTCGACTTGGCAATGGAATATCAGCTGGCCCGCGAGCTAGGAATCAAATCAAAAAAACCGGCGGAAGGAGCCTCTGATGGCGACGCCAGCCATTGAATTCACCGATGTGACCAAGGTCTATCAGCGGCGTTTTGCCGGGGCCCGCGTACCCGCCCTTGCGAACGTGTCATTTGAAGTGGCTCCGGGGGAAGTTTGCGCCTTTCTTGGTCCAAACGGCGCGGGCAAGACAACCAGCATGAGTATCCTGATGGGATTCATCTATGCTGATCACGGGCGTACCCGCGTTTTTGGTTACCGGCCGGGTGATGTACGGGCCAAGGAACGCATCGGCTTTCTGCCGGAAAATTTCGCCTTCTATCGCTATCTCAGCGCCGAGAAGCTGATGCGATTCCATCTTCGTCTGAGTGGCCGCCAGACAGCAGACCCGGACGCGCTGATTGCCGAACTGCTGGCAAAAGTCAAGCTGGATAGTTACAAGGCCCTGAAGATCGGAAAATACTCGCGCGGAATGGTGCAGCGTTTAGGAATTGCCCAAGCCCTTCTAGGCAATCCGGAACTGCTGGTCCTCGACGAACCCACGTCCGGCCTGGATCCGGCTGGACGGAAAGAAGTACGCGACCTGATCCTGGCCCTTAAGGCCGAAGGCAAAACCGTTTTTCTGAGTTCCCATATCCTCTCGGAAGTGGAACAGATTTGCGATCGCGTGATCATCATTGACCGGGGGCGACTGGTTCAGGCCGGAGCGCTGCGGGAGATGCTAGCGGGAGGCAACCGCGTGGAAATCATTGTTGATCAGTTGCCGGAAGACGTGGAACAAGCCGTAAGAGAAGGCGGCGCCACAGTGGAACGCGAGGCAAACCGAGTGCGGATTGCGACGGATGCCCCGCAGAAGCGTGCGATGGCGGAGATGCTATGGGCCCGCGGCTGCGACGTGATCAGCCTTACGCCCATGAAGAGTTCGCTCGAAGAGATGTTTCTTAAGGTTGTGGGAGGAGCCGAGTGAAGATCCGCACTATAGCGCTCAACACTTTTGGCAGCTTTCTGCGCAACAAAGTCATCCTCCTGTTCTGCAGCCTGTTCATTTGTATTGTGGCGCTCATGACGTCCCCCCTGCTGTATTACAAGTCGATGACCAGTGCTTCCAACGCCCAGCAGATGCAAGGGGTAATTTTGAATACGGTGGCGACCGTTATCTCAATGGTAAGCGGCTTTGGGAGCCTGTTGGCTGCGTGGGCGGCAGCCGATTCCGTGGCCGGCGAAATGAAATCGGGGACTGTGCTTGCCGTGATGGCGCGGCCACTGCACCGCTGGGAATTCATGGCAGGCAAATATCTGGGCGTGCTCATGCTCATGGCGGTTTATGTGGCTTTCATGCTGGGCGTCACGTTTTTTCTGGCGTGGTTAGGCGGCCAGAGCTTCCATACCCCAGTGTGGATGCTGCTGGTGTATCCCATGGTGCGCTATGCGATCTGGGCAGCGATCGCAATGTTTCTGGTTACTTTGTTGCACTCTGTTTTCGTCGTCGGCATTGTCGCGGTTCTGGCCACACTGGTACAGGTTTTTGGATCTACGCACTCCTCCATGCCGAATTGGATTCGCATGCCGGTGCATCTGGCACTTCCTTTAACTGCCTTGCTTTCAGAAGAGCGTTTCCTCAGCATCACACGAGCGTCCTTGAAACCCTATCCATGGACCAACCACCTTACCGCACTGGCTTACGGACTGGACTATGCCCTTGTCTGGTTTCTTCTGGCTGTGCTGGTGTTTCAGTACCGGAGTTTGTCGCGCGACTAAGAAGGCCGGAGCCGTTCAGTCGCAAACAAACATATTAAGCAATAAAAGCGGCAGGCTTTTCGGCCTGCCGCTTGGTTTCTGAGAAGAGACGTAGCATGCTACGTCTCTACGGTTGTGTTTCTTTCCCGGTGTTGCTTACTGCTTCTTGGCTGCGCCTTTCTTTTTGGCTGTGCCGGTTTTTGGGGCTCCTGTTTTTGGCGCCGCCTTGGCCGGGGCTTTCTTGGTTCCGGGTGCGCCGCGCGGGTTAATCAGGTTGAGAGCGTCCTCTGCATTGAACGGGAATTGGCGCACTGACGTCTGTCCGGTGGTGCTAAGAGTGACGTCAACGCGGCGGTTCTGGGCAAGAGCCAGCACTCTGGCGTTGCGACTGAGCTGCGCTTTTTGCGCCGCAGTGATGTTCTGGTCCTGGTCAATGGCCTGCTTGACCTGATCCGTGGTCATGGGCTCTTCGATGCCCAGACCCTGAGTTTCAATGGCGTCGGCAGAAACACCGTTAGCCACAAGATAAGCCTTGGTGCGTTCTACTCGACGTTCAGAAAGTTTCTTGTTGTATTCCGGACCGCCGCGCGGATCGGCATGGCCTTGCAGGATCAAGTGAGCGTCCGGCTTGAATGCCAGATACTTCTTGAAGTCGCCTGCGAGAGACAGCAAGGTCGTCTTCTGGCTGGCCAGCAGTCCGCTGGTGATCGGGCTATTCTCAGTGGGTTGAGCGGTGGGGAAGTAAATGCTGTGCAGCGAGAGACGCTGTTCGAGTTGCTTCTGCTCAATTGCCGGCTGGACGGTGACTTGTGCGATGGCATCAGTCTCACCGCCGCGGCCGTCACTCACGTGGCAAGTGATGGTGTAATTGCCAGGAGCAAGCCCGGTGGAATCGAATTGAGCTGTAGCGCCGGTGCCGGATACGTTGCCGCCGCTGGCTTTGTAGCTATACGTCAGCTTATCATTGTCCGCGTCGCTGGCGTTTGCAGTGATGGTAGCGCGCTGGCCTGCGGTGATGGTGGCAGGATTCGCGGCGCAGGAAATCGTAGGCGGAGTATTGGGCTTCTCTTCGACTGTTACATCCGTGGAGGAAGTAGCCGTTCCGCCTTTGCCATCGTCAACCGCGACAGTGATCGTTTGCTTGCCCGGCTGAACGCCAGTGGGATTCCAACGAGCTTCAGCGCCAGTGCCTTCAACAGTCCCGCCGGTCGCTGTGTACTTGTAAATCAGCGTGTCGTTGTCAGGATCAGCAGCCTGAGCATTCAGAGCAACAGTGTCAGTTGAGCCGGCAAAAACCTTGGTCGGGTTAGCGCTAAGAGTGACTGTGGGCGGATGGTTGGGCGGAGGCGGAGGAGGATTGCCGCCGAAATGCAGCACCAGTCCAGCAGAGGCGCGGAGATTGTCCTGTTTATTGTCTCCACCGTCAGTGAACTTAGTCAGCAAATACTCGATTTGAAAAATGCGGATGCCGACATGCTTATTGATATTTGCGTCAAGCCCGCCGCCCAGGGCCGTGGCAAATGAATTCTGGGAAAATGATCGATTGAAGAAAGCCGAGCCGGTGGGAATGGTGGAAGCCTGTATATCTGCCAAGCGGGCTGCGCCGAAAAGCGCGTGTACGAAGGGTGTCCAACGCTCGCCACGGCGAGAAAATTGCGGTCCGAAGAGAAATGTATATGCGCTGCCGGTGACTGAAGGCGGCAGGTCCTTGATGCGATAAACGCCAAAATCACCCACCAGACTGAACCAGCGATTCACGTTGCCGGCCAGAGCGCCTGTAAATCCATGCAAGTTGAAACCCTCTTTTGTACCGGCGTCGGTCCTGAAGCGGATGTAGGAATAGCCGGCAAAGAGATCAACCGCGGGATATGTATCGCCGTTGCTGTCCGTTTTAGTTTTGGTTTTGGCTGACGCTGCGTCGGTTTGCATTGGGATGAATGGCGCCAGATAAGCGGTGGAGCTGCCAGTAGCGTTTGGGGCGACGGGGTCGGTGGTGGTCGAACTGGAAGAGTTGGCAGAATCTTCCGCAAAAGCCTGCGTTAGAAAAAGGGACCCCAGAATTACTGTCGCAACAACACGCGCCAGACGAACTTCATTCTTGCCTCCTGTGAGAGTTAGGGTTAACTCACGGCACACCATCATACAAGAAAGCTCACTCAGGGGCGGGAGGAGGATGATCAGGGGAATAAACAGAGCTGGATTGCAAGCAGCAGACGGAGCGTATGTGGCAAAACCCCGCAGGCGAACTAGTTGCGTGAATAGAACCGGATCGGTGCGTGAAAAATGAGGAAAAAAGACGAAGAAAAAGCGGATAGGCGACAAGAAATCTATTGCAAATCGGAGAAAAGCCGCTTATAATTGTTGGTTTTGCAACGAGCTTTGGGCTCTGGGGTGGTTCGATCCAAACCTGTTTTTCCATTAAGTATTGAAACCAAAGGCAGCTTCTGGGAATCCAAAGTGTTAGTTCATAAAGTGTAAGCACTCTTCTATTTAAAGGCAGGGCGAAACCTACTATGGCAAGGCGACGCGGTAATCCTAACTGGGGCAAGCCTGAGCCCATCGGGCCAGTCATCCCCGTTGTCACGTCTTTTGAGCAGGCAGTCAAGGAATTCAAGTTGACACCTGATCAATACATCCGTTCTACACGTCTCCGCGAGTGGGCGCGTAGAAATAAAAACAGCAAGTACATACCAGAACCTTTACTGGAAGCCTGGGGTTTTGAAATTGAGAGTACGTTGTAAGCTGTTTAGTATCAATAATTTACAAGAATAGGCTGCTTCGGCAGCCTTTTCTTTTTGGTCGTGGTTAAGAAATGCTTTCCTTCACCAGCAACGAGGTTTTGGCGGTAGCAATTGCCGCCAGTTTCGCCGCAGGCTTGAACGTTTATGCAACGATTGCTACTTTGGGCCTGCTTTCTCACGTTCACGCCTTTCAATTGCCATCCGCGCTGCACATGCTCGGATCATGGCCAGTGATCATTGTCTGTGCCGTGCTTTTCGGACTCGAGTTTTTTGCCGATAAGATCCCTGTCTTCGATCTCATCTGGAATGCCCTGAACACTTTTGTGAAGGTGCCAGTCGCCATGCTGCTGTCTTATGGCGCTGCTCAACATCTTTCTCCCGCACTGCAAATGGCAGTCGCTTCATTAGGTGGCGCCATTGCACTGGCTGCGCACGGAAGCAAGATCGCCGTGCGCACAGCCGTGACTCCCTCTCCTGAGCCTTTCTCCAATATTGCTTTGAGTTTTGCGGAAGACGTTGCAGCCATTTCTCTTACATGGTTTGCCACCCGGCATCCGATCATGGCCGGCATCGTCGTAGCCATCTGCCTAGTGCTGGCAATTCTGGCTATTCGTTACCTGGTACGTGCGTTGCGCCGACTGTTCCAGCAGGCGCGGGCAGTTATACAGCAGACAGGAAGTTTGACCTGATTACCGGCACCATGCGATATTTCTCGGTTGACTTTAACATTCCCTTAACAATGCCCCAGGAGAACTCCCGCTTACATGGTCCGCCTCGTCCCTAGAGACACAAAGTTCTTCGATATGTTCGCTGAAATGGCCAGCAACCTGGGCGATGGCGCCCGTCTGCTAAAACAGACGCTGGAAGATTTCAGGGATGTTGACGCCCGCGTGCAGCAGCTCAAAGACATTGAGCACCGCGGCGACGACATGACCCACAATATTCTCACCAAGCTCAATCAGACTTTCATCACGCCTTTTGATCGCGAAGACATTTATCGCCTGGCCTCCTCGCTTGACGACGTTCTGGATTTCATCTATGCCGCCGGTGTTCGGCTGATCATGTATAAGATCACCAGCGCTCCTCCGGCCGCGTCACTGCTGGCCGGAATCGTCGTCAAGCAGTCCGACCAACTCACTGACGCACTGGCGCGCCTGGGCAAAAAGCATGACAACGTGCTGGAAAACTGCGTTGAAATTAACAGGCTGGAAAATGAGGCTGATAGTGTGGCCCGCGCGGCTATTGCAGTGCTGTTCGAAAAAGAAAAAGATCCTATTTCCCTGATCAAGCTCAAAGAACTCTATGAAGTCCTTGAGACCGCCACGGACAAGGCTGAAGATGCAGCCAACGTTCTGGAAGGCGTGGTTCTCAAGGGCGCATAAGGGATAGAGCGTTTGCTTCCCAGCAAGACACTAGCGAGGCCGACCACGCGCCGAGCCACTCGCATCAAGGCTAAAAGATGGGTAGCTTGAGAAGACTGGCAAAGCGGGTTGGAGCGAAGCGACATAAAGAACAAGCCCGCAGCGAGGCCGACCACGCGCCGAGCCGCTCGCATCAAGGCTAAAAGATGGATACCTTGAGAAGACTGGCAAAGCGGGTTGGAGCGAAGCGACATAAAAGAAAAGAGGCGAGCTAAGTGCACCTGAGCGGATTGTTGGTTGCAGTCACCATTCTGATCGCTCTTTCCTTCGACTTCATTAACGGCTTCCATGACGCCGCCAATAGCATCGCCACCGTCGTTTCCACGCGCGTGCTCTCTCCTCGGCTCGCGGTCATCTGGGCAGCATTCTTCAATTTCGTTGCCGCGTTTGTCTTTGGGACGGCCGTCGCCAAGACCATTGCCGGCGGTCTCGTCGATCCGCGCCAGGCCACGCAATATGTAATTCTCTCTGCTCTTGTCGGGGCCATCATCTGGGACCTTCTCACGTGGTGGTGGGGCCTTCCGACGTCGTCTTCACATGCGCTGATCGGCGGTCTAGCGGGCGCCGCCATCGCCCGCGCGGGATGGAATGTTCTGGTGCGGGAGCCAAAACTGCACTGGCCAATCATCGGCACCATTCCCGGCTTGGGCGAAAAGTGGATGTCAACCTTAATCTTCATCGTCTTGGCTCCGCTGATCGGTCTCATCCTGGGTCTTGGACTCATGGTTGCCGTTTCCTGGATCTTCAAAAGCGCCGCACCC
This sequence comes from Terriglobia bacterium, assembly GCA_963732195.1. Taxonomy (GTDB): domain Bacteria; phylum Acidobacteriota; class Terriglobia; order Terriglobales; family Acidobacteriaceae; genus Angelobacter. The sequence continues at coordinate 50,813 of CAVSYO010000022.1, forward strand.
CGAACCGTTGACAAGCTTTTTAGAAAATTGCAGCTTCTCTCTGCCGCTGCTTACAGCTTGGGCCATGGCGGTAACGATGCGCAAAAGACCATGGGCATCATCGCAGGGGCTCTGCTCGCCGGCGGCTATCTCACACCCGCACAATTCTCCTCCGGATGGGGAGATTACAAGTGGTACATCATTCTTGGCGCCAACGCGGCTATCGCGTTGGGAACATACATGGGAGGATGGCGCATCGTCCATACCATGGGATCAAAAATAACCAAGCTTCGTCCTGTCGGCGGATTCTGCGCTGAAGGCGCGGGCGCCGTCACGCTTTTCGTGCTGGCCTATCACGGCATTCCCGTTAGTACCACACACACCATTACCGGCGCGATCGTTGGTGTGGGATCCACTTCGCGCCTCTCCGCTGTGCGCTGGGGTGTTGCCAAACGCATCGTCTGGGCCTGGGTGCTCACCATTCCCGCGGCGGCCGTAGTCGCCGCACTCACCTTCTGGGCCATTCGATTCTTTGTTCCGAATGCATAAAAGCGCTTGCTTACGTCCAAAGGAAAGCAAAGGATAGCAGTTGGCTGCGGCTAAGACTATCGCGGAGTCTCACGCGCTGCTTTCGCGTGACGTGCGATGATCACCCTGGGGCGAACGAAACGAAGCGCGGCGCTGTTATTCGTGCAACTCTCGCGCACGCTATCTCGGTTCGACACATACCCACGGAAAACTACGCACAAGGCGGCGGAAGGTATAAAGTCCCCCGATAGAGTTCGATCCAATCACCCTTCCGCCGATTGCTTCTTCGTCGGAAGCGCTGGGGATTCCGTGACAGCTTCCGCCTGCTTCTTGCCGACCATATCTTCGTGCAGCATCGTTACCAACGCTGCCGTAACCGAGAGGATCACCGGGCCAACAAACAGGCCTAAGAATCCAAATAGCTGCACGCCGCCCAAAAGCGCAAACAGAACAAACACCGTATGCAAGCGGACGCTCCGGTGAATAATTAGAGGACGCACGATGTTATCGACCGTGCCTATTACACCTATGCCCACGCCGACCAGAATCGCGGCCCTTCCCATGTGACCCGTTAATGCCAACACAATAGCGGCGGGACCCCAGACCAGGCCGGATCCGACGAATGGAACAAGGGACAAAAATCCGGTGACCACTCCCCAAAGCACAGGAGAATCTATGCCGAGTGCCCAGAAAGTCAGGCCGGTGAGCGTTCCCTGAAGCGCCCCCACGGCAACGCCACCATAAAAGTTCGCCACTACGGTGGAGGTGACGCGCGTGCGCAATTCGGACATTCGATCTTCGGGCAACGGCAGGGCCGCCAGGATCGCGGCCACGCTCTTCTCTCCGTCGCGATACAAGAAAAAAAGGATGACCAGCGCAATTACTAACTTGGCGACGAATGAAAATGCATTGGTCACCAGACTGGCTCCCAGCCCCACAATCTGTGCACTGGCGTTCTCCAGTCTCCGCGCCAGAATGTCGTGCAGGTCAACTGAAGGCACTCCCAGACGGCGTGAAGCCCAACTGACAATCTTCTCCGCACCATGGAGCAAATAGGCAAGGACACCGCCTGAATCGGCGCTTTTGGTCACGAGAGATTGATAAAGGTCTGACAACTCATGGCTGATTGCCACCAGCAGGAAGGTTAAGGGAACAACTGTAAGAATGAGTGTTGCAGCGGTACTGATTCCAGCACTCAGATTGCGGCCGCGAACCATCTGCTGCGTGCGCCTATGCAAAGGGTAAAAGATAATCGCAATGACGGAAGCAAAAAGGATCGGCGTCGCGTATGGTTGTATCAACAGATAGCACAAATAAAGCGCCACCGCCGTAACGCCGACAAGCAATAGAGTCGCGGAGTTGCTTCTCTCCGTCATTTGCGCGCCTCGGTTGGGCTCTTGGCGGTAGGGTTTTGCTTTAGCAGGCATTCAACATAGGGAAGGGCAGCCCTGGAGAACCGACTCAGGTCCGTGGCAAACAGCAACCGGCTGAACATCGCCGTATTGGAATGAAGCTTCGCTTTTGGGCCCGCAACCATCACCGGACATAGCGCTGTGCGAAAAAGTTCTTCCGCCATTGAGCCTTCAAAGATGCGGTTGATCCCGGCGTCGCCCCGGCTTCCCAGAACGATGAGGTCAATCTCATGTTCTCGAATGAACTTTTCCAGGGCTGCTAAGGTCTCTCCTTCGATCAGGTGGGAGTCGATTTTGGTTTGTTCGAGATCATTGGCGCGCACAAACTCTTTCATCTGCGCCTTTTCGCGGATTTCCACGAGTCTAGTCCTGGCGGCACGATCAGCGCTCAGTGCATACGGGAATACGTCCATCACATGAACGACGAAGAGCTTCGCGTTCTGCTGGCTGCAAAATTGCCTTGCGTAATCCACTGCCTGGGCCGATTCCACAGAAAAGTCGGTGGCAAGCAACACATTTGAAATCGCAATTTCCGTGCTGCATGAGGTCATAAGAAACCTCCTCTTCTATTGGACGCAGGCGGCGGGCTTGGTGCCGTGATCAAAGTCACATGACAGGCGTTGGGGGGATAAAAGGTCCCAGAGGTCTCAATGGACGCCAAGGATGGCCTGATATTGGACGGTTTAGAAGAGAGATATGTGGAAATGAAGAGAACTGCGTTGAAGGCTTCTTGCGATGCATCCTGGTCGGCGCTTATATGCGCAAATCTGCGGCAAAAAGTTCTTACCCCGCTTGTATCCTGATCACCTGATGCTCTCCACATCCGGTTCGGACTGCAGCCTTGATTTGGTCCAAAATACTCTTTCCGTACTTCAGTAAAAAATACGCCGCACCAATCTCACGTTCCTGTAATTCTTTGTTCGGATAAAGCGCGGTGATCAGCTCATCGGCATGGCGGAGGACTTCTGTGTTCTTTCGCGCCTCGGCACGCGCGGCTTTGTCGCGAATGCCTTGCAGCTGGTACCGGATTTTCGATCCCGCATTGTCCGCGGCATCAACCAGCGTTTTGTCCAGCTTCTCCAAAGGACCCTGAATCAGCGCGAGTGCCTTATCCACATGCTCAGCGGCAAGATCAAAACTCTTGAGAATGCTATCCGGCAATGCGCGGCTCGCTACCAGTTCGCGCGTCTTTTCCGTTGTATTAAAAAAGTCGGTAAGGGGTAGCTGGTAACGATCCATCAGCTTTGCGATACGGGGTTCAATGAGTGTGGCAAAAATGCGTGGCACAATCGGAGTAACTCTGCCTGCCAGCTTGCGGTACACAACTTCAATCTGTGCAAAATACGCGATCTCAGCCGGTCCGCCGATATAACACAAGGTCGGCAACAAATAATCCTGCATTAGCGGCCGCAAAAGCACGTTTGCGCTGAACTTTTCCGGACATCGCTCCGCTTCATGCAACAACTGCGCTGCAGTCAGCTTGCGCTCGCCAATAAAGAACTCTCCCTCCTGATGGCGCACCGGCGTTCTGGCTCCGTCTTCAAAATAAAAACACAGCGTGTGTGATGGGGTCACTTTCACTTGCGCATGGTATCCAGCCGCTTCCAGTTCATGGTTTCGCGTTACCAGCGCCTGGTTGAGTTCGTCGGATTTTTCCAGCGCCGCGCGAAACACCGGCTGCGCAATGTGGTGCAGCTCTTTATCGAGTGGGTCTAAAAAGACCACACCCATCTCAGAAAATACTTTGGCGTAAAGCTTGGCAAAAGCCGTCCCAAACGTTTCGCCCTTGCGATAGCTCGCCGCCAGCAGTTCGCTGATTTCTGATTTTCCAAACAGCGCTTCTATCTGTGCCACCGCAGCCGTGATCTCATCCGTAAATGCAATTGTTCCGACCGGTGCGCCTTCGCGGTGCGGCACATTCACGGTGAACTTTTGCAGATGATCGCCGGCCGCTAGGTTTACCGTATCGATCTCTTCCAGGTCATGGTCCTCTGTCGCCAGCCAGAACATTGGCACGGCGCCAGCCTTTTCCGCCATCAGGACAGCTGTCAGCGCTTTCAGGATGCAAAACGTCGGCCCGCCAAACAGGCCAACCTGCTGCCCCGTTACCACCGCCGCAGCGCCCTGCCGCAGCCGTTCGATGTTTGCCAGAGTTTTTTCTCCAGCGCCGAACTCCCGGTTCTGCCGCTCCAGGATCGCAGCCACAGCCTGCCGGCGCTCCGCTGGATATTGAATGTTTCTGGCTTCTTCAGCCCACCAATCCTGGTTCAGGGGCGGGCGGGCATAAAACCGCTTTACGCGGTCAAAATGATAGAGATAATCTTCAAACAGCCGGGTAGTGTGGGGAATACTTGAAAACGGCAGACACTCGGTTTCCACGTTTGGGATCTCCACCATCTGCATAGACTCATTGGACTCACGCCGGCTCCGCTGGTTGCACAAAATCTGTATCTTCTGGCGCCTGTCGATTGTAAAGGATTGAATGGGTAGCGATTCGAAGGAACGCCCATTATCCAATGGAGTACGACCTGTCGTCCGCATTCCCACCAAGACAAGACGATCTGCCGTCCGCGACTTCCTCTAACGGCAGGAAGACTGCTCTCCCGAATCGTCACAGCCGAGGCTTGCCGAGGCGACAAGGTAAGGGAACTGGTGCCGAGAGGGGGACTCGAACCCCCACGAGCCGTTTAAGCCCTGCGGATTTTAAGTCCGCTGCGTCTGCCAGTTCCGCCATCCCGGCCTGGGAATATTCATTTTATATTGTCGCTACGCTCTAGACGATGTGAAGGCCTTGATCTATCAAATATTCTTCTTGACTTAGTGTGTCGCCAAGTGCCGGACTTCCCCTGTTTCTTCTTTGACCCCAGCGATTACAGACTGATCTGCCACTGTTTTTGCGCCTGCGACGTTGCGTTGGTATGCCCATTGAGCGTCGATGTGACGAGTTTTGAGACGCAGCAATGCTGCGTCTCTACGTTGACATGTACGCGTTCGTTAATGAGTCGTTAGGGACGGAGAGTCGGCGTAATCGATGGCGGAAGGGCTTAAAACGGCTCGTGGGGGTTCGAGTTCCCCAACACCAAAACAATTTACCCGTTTGTATTCGACCTTTTGATCGTGAGGCGGTGCGCTTTGCGCCTCTGTTTCTTTTTGGCCAGCCGGGCTTCCGCATATTTGTTCGTCGCGTTGCGGCGAGGCAGATTTTTTCTCAGCCTTTGCCTTGATCTCAGGCACGGCACTTGGTTCTGAATTAACTACTGGCGTGGTGCTCATAATTTATTCTCCTTCAAATTTTTTTAAACGGGTTCTTCACTCTCTGCCGTCCGCACTCTCAGTTATCAGAGGCAACCACATAGTGAAAACATTCAGTACGCAGGACAGTGGTGAGCCAATTCAGCGATGGCCAGCCTGTTCTCGTCCGGACCAGCGGCAACCCACGAACCACAGCTCACACACTGAGATTCAATGAGCGCTTTATTCGCGGCGATGACGAAATGCATGAATTGGATCGGGGACATGGGCAGAGCATACTTCCTCTCAGGAATGAAAGAGTGTTCGATTCTGTACAGTCATTTATCTGGTGAACTGACGAAGTGTCCGGTCAAAAAGCGCATTGTCGTCATATCGTATTCACGGCTGTGGCCGCACTTGTAACAGGTCCGGGTCGTCTTGCCGTCCCTGGTGATTGGGAAAGAATAACTCTTCTCCCCGTGGGTGCATTTCGGGATGGCCCGGGCACATAGCCACGCGGCGCCGCCCAGCAGCATCAGCACGCCAGTGGATAACGAAAAGCTTTTGGCACTTACGCGCATGGCAGACCGGCGCATGGCGTGGAGGCTAAGCAGGGAAGTGCTCCACCCTGGTTCATACGGCGCGCAGCGGCTTTCCGCAGCGCAGGCAATTGGCCTCTGCCCGGGCCGTAATGGCGTGGCACGCCGGACACATTGTTTGTGATCTGTAGCTTGCCAGCTTTACCCTGAACGAATTCATTTTGTAGATGCGAAACATTGCCACCGTTGAAATCAGGGCAACGAACACGCTGAGACAAACTGTACTGGGGTCCATACAAAACAACCTTCCTAATTTGTGGTCGAGACTAATGCCCCGCCCATTTCCGTGGAAAAACAAAACGACTCAAGCGGCGGTCAAGTCGATGAACAAATCCGCGTGAATTTCAGTTGTGCAGAGTGCCATCGCGAGAGTGGAATGATAAATCCAGAGATGCGACGCAGAGAGCGACTACCTTGTCTCAAGACTAGTCCCCGGCAGCTGTTAAAGCAAATGATTTCGCTCCACAAGCGAGACCAAGTGAGACCTTGCAACCGCAGCAAACATTGGCACTGAGGGAATCGATTCGCCCAAACGCAGAACTGCCCGGAGCTTGAAAGCATCCGGGCAGTGATTGGGGGTTCTTACAGAACTTTTACGTTCTCGGCCTGCAGGCCCTTGGGGCCTTTGGTGACGCTGAATTCCACGGCCTGGCCTTCCGGCAAGCTGCGAAAACCGCTGGACTGGATCGCGGAGAAGTGCACAAACACGTCTCCATCGCCGCTGTTCCGGGTAATAAATCCAAATCCTTTTGCGTCGTTAAACCACTTCACAATTCCTTGTTCCATTTGTAGTTGTTCCTTTGTTTTTTGATATTCCTGCTGAAGAAGATTGACTGGTATTTGTGAGGTGGGTTGTCGCTTGAAGGCTGGACCGGCTCGCTAACCGTTGGTGAATCACTTAACGGGAAGTTTTAGTATACCATCCGGTCGACATGAAACCTAAGGAATTATGACGACGACCTCAAGTCACGCGCAGTGTGTGTCTTGCCCCTCTCGAAAAAACTCTTTAAATATCGCGGCCATGTCGATTCGTGTTGCAGCACGGCTTTAGAGCGCGTAGCCTGTAAAGGATGACACCACCCAATGTGAACACTCCTCCGGCTGCGCGACCCAAAGTTGTTGTCAAGGGCCCAATTCGCTGCCATAAGTGCCAGATGCTGTGCCAGGACGCCGAGCAGTATCTCAACCATACCTGCATTCCTGGAAGTCCTCGGCCATAGCCAAAACCAACACCGATCTGTCTTTTCAGTATCATCTGATTCAATTTCGAATCCCTAAGCCGGTTTCCGCGAGGCGATCTGATGGCTGGTCTTTACTTACTTCAGACGTGCTTTCCGGCAGTTCCAGAGGAATGCGGTGGTCTCGTGCGGACGCTCGTCCCGCCTGCACCCATCCGAAGCGTGTTAGCAAGGACCCCGCAATGCTAGACCATGCAGCGGCGCGACGGAGCTTTTTATTGCCGCTCACTGCATAAGCAAGACGCAATGCCAGCGGCACTGGTCCGGACAGTACACCTCCCGCTCGCACCATCGCGCCGCTCCAGCCTTTATGCAGAGGTTCATTGATGCGATTACGTTTGCTTTCCAGCAGCAGTCCTTCGGCTACTTCATAACTTGATGCAGAAATTCCCAGCAGATTCAAGGCGCGGCTATCATCATGTCCCAGTAGTTCCAGGAGTGAAACCGCGGAATTGAGTCCTGAAGCCGCAAAATGCTGTGGCAGAGTGCCGACATTTTCATTCCAGACCGGAATGACTGTCGCTCCAATCAACACTCCCGTGTAGCTTGACATTACTAGCCCAGCCGCTGCGGCAAGAGCTCCGGCCGCATTTTCGATCAGGCGGATGGCAATGGAAGGAGCAAGCGTTTCCCGCATCATGTTCGCAAATGCCGCCGCCGCCGCGAAGCTGGAAAAAGCAGAGAGCGTCCACGCGCCCATGCTCATGGGGCTCTGCGGCTTAAATACCCGTAGCATGTTCAGGAACCGTGACGGCATGCCCAGATCTTTGATCAACAACGCTGATGACAGTGCGCCACCGCCTGCGGCAATCCAGCGCGCACTGCGCACCAGCTCACGATCGTCGCCCATCCAGTTCGCCATATTCGCGATCACGGCAGAAGCTCCGGCTGCGCCGCCCACAAAGAAATAGATTGGTACCTCCGGCTTCCACTGCGGTTCTTTGAGCAGCGGCACTCCGTAGTAGCCGCTCTGCGGTGACGCCTGGGGGAATGGAGCTCCTTGCGGCGACACTCCTTTTCCGGAAACCACGCCGGCCTGCGCCGCTTCACGACGGATGGCGGTCAACCGGCTTTCGCTTTGTGAGTCCGGTACACGTCCCGGTAGTTCGGGCAAGGGAACTCGGCTCATCGCTTGCCTCCCAGGAAGGCCAGGAGTGTCGCACCCAGCAGGGCCCCAGCGGCCATTGCGGCAGACTGCCATCCTTTTTTCAAATATGTTGTCGGAACCTGAGGATTTGGCGGCAGGTTGTAGGTACGCGGATCGCCACGCAGCAAAAATAGTGAATGTATTCCTTGAACACTGGTTTCTGTTGGATCGTAGATTACTGCATCTGTTACACCGCGCGATTCCAGCACTTTCAGTCGCTCATCGGCCTCGCGTCGCAAATCTTCGAGATGCCCAAACTTGATGGATTCCGTTGGACATGCCTTAGCGCAGGCGGGCTGCAATCCTGCGCGCTGCCGGTCAGAGCAAAAGGTGCACTTGAATGCCCGGCCATCGGCTTCATTTTTTTCCACTACGCCAAAGGGACAACTCACGACACAATAGGAACAGCCGTTGCAGATATCCGGCTGGATGTAAACTGCGCCAAACTCCATGCGCACAATCGCGCCGGTGGGGCACGCCTCCAGGCAGCCGGCCACTTCGCAATGCTTGCAGACGTCAGAAGAGAAGCCCCACGCCGGCAACTGATCTGCGGAATTACCACCGCGCCCGATCTCCGGCGAATTTTCCACAAATTTCACATGTCGCCACGTTGAATGGCCGACGGCCATGGTGTTGTCATAAGAATTTCCGCTCCACTCGAAGCCATCTTCTCCCAGCTGGTTCCATTCTTTGCACGCCACCTCGCAGGCCTTGCAGCCGATGCACAGCGTGGAATCAGTCAAAAAAGCAGTTGTGCTCATGCCGGCCTCCGCAGGTCTTGTTTCCAGATTTTGAACGCTTCTTTGTTTCTTGGTACGCGCCCGGGGTGCGCATTGCATACCAGGGCCTTGGTCTCCATGATGCGCACGTTTGGCTCCTCGGAAATTGCAAGAAGATCGTTTGGCACGTCGCCTGTGACCAGGCCCTTGTAGCCAAATTGATAAGGCAGGCAAATCGTGTGCCTAATCTTCCCATCGATTACCAGCGGCTGGTTTCGCTCCGTGACCAGCGCGCGGGCTTCCACTATCCCGCGCATGGTGCTGATAGTGAGAAACCCGCCGCTCTGCACCCCGATCTCTTCCGCCAGCTCTGGAGAAATCTCTGCAAATAATTCCGGCTGCAGTTCCGCCAAGTGGGGAAGATAGCGGCTCATGCCTCCGCCCGTGTGGTGCTCGGTCAATCGATAGGTGCTCAGCAGGTAAGGGAAGCGCTCATCGCCGGAAGGGAAGGCATATGCATTGTCGGGCCGTTCTTTCTTGTCCGCCGCCGGATTCGTGCAATTGTCCGGATAAAGCGGGTTCGCGACCACACTTTCCAGAGGCTCATAGTGCGTTGGGAGGGGACCATCTTTCAATCCGCTGGAAACCCAAATCCATCCCACGCCATCCGGATGCATGATGAAAGGCTTGTCGCCCGCAATTGCATCGTCACCCTTGGCGCCCTTCGCTGGGCGATAATCCGGCGCCTTATCTTCCGTAAAGTCCGGCTGATCGTGGCCGGTCCACTTTTTTTGCTCGGCGTCCCACCAGACCAGCGCTTTGCGCTCGCTCCACGGCTTACCGTCCGGTCGCGCCGAAGCGCGGTTGTACAAAATTCGTCGATCGCTCGGCCAGGCATAGCCCCATCCGTGCCCATAGCGACCCTTGGGCTCACGCTTGCGCGCCTTGTTTTCTATTGGAGTGGGCATCACGCCTGAATAAATCCAGCAGCCGCACGCCGTGGAACCATCACCTTTTAGCTCTTTATAGCCTGACACCAACTTTCGATTACTAACCGTATAGCCGTTGATTTCGCCGACGATCTCTTCGACTTTTGGTTCGTCATGCTTGCCTTCAGTTGTGTACTGCCAGGCTAGAGCGTTCAAAGCGGCGTTGCGCGAGGTCTGCTCTTTGGCGGCCCTGGCTTTCAATCTTTTTCCCAGGTGATACATGAACCATGTTTCGCTGCGGCAGTCTTCCGGCGGATCGACCGCTTTTTCATGGAACTGTATCAGCCGTTGCGTATTGGTGAACGATCCAGCTTTTTCCGCGTGACCAGCGCCGGGAAGAAAAAAGATTTCAGTAGGAATCTTCTCCGGAATGAGTTCGCCTCGCTCGACTTCAGGTGAATCCTTCCAGAATGCGGCTGTCTCAGTCTCCACAAAGTCACGCACCACAAGCCACTTAAGATTGGCCAGCGCCTTGCGTTCCAATCTTCCATTCGCCGAGCCAACAGCCGGATTTTGTCCCATCACAAAGAGACCTTCCAGTTTGCCATCGGCCATATCAAGCCAATAACCGTATTCGGAATGGTCGCCGGTAACGCGCGGCAGAAAGTGGAAGCCAAATTCGTTCCCGGCATTTGCGGCATCTCCGTACCAGGCTTTAAGCAGGCTCACGGCATACTTATCAAAGTTGTTCCACCAGCCTGCCTCCGAGGTGTGCTTTTTTAGATAAGTTTTCAAATCCTGGGAATCGTCCTCGAAGAAAGGCATGGGCAGATATCCGGGCAGAATGTCATAAAGAGTGGGAACGTCGGTGGATCCCTGAATGGTAGCGTGGCCGCGCAGGGCCATTACTCCGCCTCCGGGACGGCCGGTATTGCCAAGCAGCAGCTGCAGGATTGCAGCGGCGCGGATAATCTGCGGACCTTTCGAATGTTGCGTCCAGCCCACGGCGTAACAAATCGCTCCAGTTTTCTCAGGACCTGAAGCGGATGTGTAGGCTTCCGCTACTTCCAGAAACTTCTCTTTGGGGATCCCACATGAGGACTCAACCAGCTCCGGGGTATAGCGCGCAAAGTGCTTTTTCAGGACCTGAAAAACGCAGCGCGGATTTTCCAGACTGGGATCGTTCTTATGCTCGCCCAAATCCCCCGCTTCGCCACCGCGATCTTTGCCATGCCCACCGCCATGCTTTGAGTGTCCGGCAAAGGCTCCGCCTGAATCCTTTCGCGGCGATCCTTCATAGAGCCACGTCGTGGGATCATATTGCTTCTCTTCCTGATTCCAACCGGAAAAGATTCCGCCCAGATCTTCCGTATCGCGAAAGTCCTCGCGCAACAGTGTTGAAGCGTTCGTGTAATGGACTACGTATTCACGGAAATACTTTTCATGTGTCGAGGACATAGCTGATCAACGCGCCGAGAAAAATAATATCCGACCCAGGCCGCAAAGGCAGCCAATAATCTGCCATCGCCGATGTCCGGCTGTAGCGCGGATCGACATGGATAACCTTTGCGCCCCTCTCGCGCGCTTCCATCACCCACTGGAAGCCCACTGGGTGGTTCTCCGCCATCGACGATCCCATGATCAGGATGGCGTCAGAATATTGCAGGTCCTGCTGCGCTGTAGTTGCTCCGCCTCGACCGTAGGACGTGCCCAGACCGGGCACCGTGGAGCTGTGTCATATTCGGGCCTGGTTGCTGATGCAAACCATGCCCAGACCGCCGGTAAACAATTTCTTGATCAGGTAATTTTCTTCATTATCCAGCGTTGCGCCGCCCAAATGGGCAATCGCCTTCGTCTGCATCAGAGTTTGGCCATCCTGCTTCTCTACAAACGACCGTTCGCGCGCATCCCACACTCGATCCGCGATCATATCCATGGCTGTTTCAAGGTCCAGGCTTTCCCATTTTTTACTGAATGGTCTCCGGTACTTCACCTTCAACTCGCGGTTTGGATGTGTGAGCAGCTCGTAACTGTCTGCTCCTTTGGGGCAGAGCCGCCCCCGTGAGATCGGCGACTCAGGATCGCCTTCAATCGAAACCAACTTATTATTTTTGTGATAAACCAACTGACCGCAGCCGACCCCGCAATAAGGACAGACAGAACGCGCCACCTCAGCGCCATGCAATCCGCGGAGACAGAGCTGCGCGTTTGCTCAGACATGGCTTCCACGCCTGTTCCGTCTCCGCCTGTCTTAATTTGTTTGACGACTGGCCAGCGCGAAAGCAGATCCCGGAGCACCTTTTATCCCCCTATCAGGTTGTGAAGGATGATTAGGTTAAGCGGGTTGCCCCGCGAGCCAGACGCCGCAGATTATCCAGATGAAGCGCAGAAAGGAAAATTAGCCGCGAATTAACGCGAAACACGCGAATCAGATTTTAAGTTTTGATTCGTGTCGATTCACGGAATTCGCACTGCAAGCTGGAAGGCAGGCCTGCTCCGTCCCATTGCGCAGATACAGGAAGAAGAAAATGGTTTAGCTTGCCGAGGACTCAAAGAGGAACTTGTTCAGGGCATCAGGATGTCGCGTATCTACGAGGCTATAACTCACGCCGTCAGTTGCCCCGTCGTGTTGGGCAATGAGCCAGCCAACGTAAGAGGGCGGGGAATCAGGCAGGGGAGTACGATTCCCACTTTTTGTAAAATACAAAGTTTCGCCGGACGCAAGCTGGACCAAAGCAATGCCATGATGGTTCGCATACTCCACCGCGCCGTCCTGAAACGGAGTTGTGGCAAACAGCATTGCTTTTTGGGCGCTAAGCGACACCTGTTTGGCGTGCAGCATTTGTACGTGCTCACGCTTAATATGGTTCTTGTGGTTCTTGCATTCCACAAGAACGAGAAAGTCCGCTCCAAAAATTCTAAACCTGGCCGTTATGTCGATCTCATAAGTACCATCCTGGCCGTCCATGGACTCCCGGTGTACTGTTTGAAAATCCTTGAGTTTACCGGAGGTGGACTCCAAGTACTTCTTAACCTCCAGCTCAAATTGGAGTGAAGTGATTTTCGGCTTTTTCTTAACATTAAACATTCGATTTGGTCCAGGCCTAGCGCTGACTCATCTCCTACCAGTCCGATCAGATGTCTAGCTGATGCGCATCCCTGCATTTCAACGCAACGCCGGATACTCGTTTTTCATCCGGTCATAGATCCGCTTCGCCAAGCCGATGGCATCTGAAATTCTGCTGACCACGCGGGGTGAGTTGTCCCAGTTCTCTTCACGGGCGAGTCGCACGGCTGCAATCAGGCAGGCGCCCAGGTAAATGATCTTGCCCGGTGCTCCGTTGGCGCCAGTCACCCAGATAGGGTAGGCGATAACATGGCGAAAGTCAAATGCTGAATTATGGCCATTCACATAGCGCCAGGCAGTTCTGGTGGGATTCGGATGAAGTTTTCAAGAACCGCTAACAGCGGGTAGTGGTGCTTGCAATTTCTGTTAGAACAACTCAATGATCACCGCTGGCGGGAGCAGCGGCGAGCCGTCGGTCACGTGTAATCAATGGAACACCGAGCTTTTCGGCAAGTCCAACGTAGGCCGCGTCATAGGCAGAAAAATTGTGGCGGAGTTGCCAAACCCGGCAACAGCGTCAAATGGGGATACCGTATAAGCCTCAGATCCAATAAGTCCGCACGGCCTCGTCGGCGCGACTCCGGAACCCCCTTCCCGCACCAGGCGCCGCAGGACGGGACTAGATCCAAGAGGTGCGGAGCATGCAGGGATTCCCTGGCAGAATAGATCCGATGCTTCGATGTGTTGCCCTGCAGACGTCTGAAGAAGCCAGTCTACTGTGGCCGACGCATCCAGAACAATCATGCGAGCCTCACGCTCTTCTCTCACTAGGCGCGCAGTATCCAGCGGCGCCGCAATCGGCTTGCGTTGATGTAAACGCTCCCGTAACTCCGCCAGGGTTGGCCGCTCCGCGATTTCTCTAATCTCAGCCAACAAATAATCCGACAGCGACATGCCGGCCATGGCCGCGCGCGCCTTCAGGGTGCGATGCAAAGCATCAGGCACGTTACGAAGTTGAATCATCTTTGACATGTGCTTAGCATACTTTCATGTTTGTCACATGTCAACCTATTTCCGTGACATCCAGAAATATGCTCAAAAAAGTAAAGTTACAGGCTATTAAACGTGAGGCTTCTTGGCCTGCAGCCCCTAAATTAGACCGAACGACTGCAATGGACTTATGCAATCGATATCTATTTACTTTTGGTATCGGCATCATTCTGCTGAGCTTTGTCGGCTGTATACTCCGACGTCAAATCATACAAGCTGGCCTTCCGATCAGTCCAAAATTGACTGATATTCCACTCCTCTTTGGTCTTCTTGTCATGCTCTGTGGCACCTTTAATTTCTACAAAAAAGTTATTGAGGCCGTTGGCGAGCCACCGGGCGCAGCACTTTACTCCGTATTGGGAATGGCGGTCACAGCGGCGCTTCCCGTATTACTCCTTTTCAATGAGTTGATCTCGTTTAGATATCTAATCTTAGGTCTATATGGAATCTTAGTAGTGATCAAGAACGATCAATTGAGACGCCGGTTCGCCGGGAATAAATTGGGATTGCGCTTTCGAGTTTGGGAAAGAAGAGCGGCTATTCAGACCGGCCTGGCCTGGATTGGCGGTGTCTTATTTTATTTAATTATTGATTTAGATCGGGGTCGGCCCTTGCTACAGCTTTTGCTCGGGCGACCGTTCCAAATATCGGCTCACTTTGAGCAGTTGTCGGCACTGCTGTTTAACGTTGCGTTTCTCGTGGTAACGAGTCTTGCGTTTGTGAAAGACCAGCGCGAGCTAAACAATCTTGATACTGTGGCGGAAAGTGAGTTAATGTGTGCTGCTGCCTCGCATCGCTTATAGGTCTCGCGGCTTGGATGATCAGGGGATAATTCATCCACGGTTCCAGATCCGACTCCGGCTTTCGCGGGCAGTCAAATATTGCTCCCTTGCCCGCGTTGCGAACTCTATCAATGGTGCTCTTTTTGCCTATGTGATTTTAAAACATGCGGCCACTCTGGAACGGTTCGAGATGATGGCACTCTCAGGTGCAGTCTTCTGCGTTATTGCTGCCGGTGTTCCATGAACGATCATGCTTCACTTTTCACATGACAGAAACGCTCCCGTCGAAGCCCCCTGTGATCCTCATCACAGTCCGGCATTGCTTCCTCCCGTTAAAGTGCACTTTCGCCAATGTGCGTTGTTATGAATAATGTTGTGGCAGCAACAGAGGGTGTACCATACCGAGGGTTTTACGGGAGAGAGGAAACGGACATATGAGAATTGCGGTCCCACGGGAGCAGCAGCAGGGTGAAGCCCGGGTGGCGTTGACGCCTGAGTCGGTGAAAAAGCTGGTGGCTGCGGGCGCGGAGATTGGCGTTGAAACTGGCGCGGGCGTTCGCGCCGGATTTCCAGACGCGGACTACCAGACAGCCGGCGCCAGCTTGATGTCCCGCGCAGATCTGCTGCCGGAAGCTGACATTGTGGCTTGCGTGAATCGGCCTGAGCCTAATGATTTTGCCGAGCTGAAGCAGGGCGCTGTTGTTATTGGCTTTCTCAAGCCGCTGGACGAGCCCGCTGCGCTGGAACCAATCATCGCCCGCAAACTCACAGCATTCGCTATGGAGCTGGTTCCGCGCTCCACGCGCGCTCAATCCATGGACGCACTCTCTTCCATGGCCACCGTTGCGGGCTATAAAGCCGTGCTGATCGCCGCTGCGCGCCTGCCACGTATGTTCCCGATGCTCATGACGGCCGCCGGGACCGTACCTCCGGCAAAGGTGCTTGTGCTGGGCGCGGGCGTTGCCGGACTGCAAGCCATTGCCACTGCGCGACGGCTTGGCGCTGTAGTGGAAGCTTATGATGTGCGCGCCGCGGCTGGCCAGGACGTGAAATCCCTGGGCGCAAAGTTTCTTGAAGTCGACCTGGGCGGAATTGAAACGCAGGACGCCGGCGGATACGCCAAGGAACTTTCTCCTGAAGCGCTGCAGCGCGGCCGCGACATGGTGGCCAAACATGCAGCGATTTCCGATGTGATCATCACCACGGCGCAGGTGCCCGGACGCAAAGCTCCGCTCATGCTGACCGAAGACGCGGTCAACAACATGCGGCCGGGAGCAGTGATCGTGGATCTTGCGGCTTCCACCGGCGGCAACGTTGCTTACACCAAGCCCGGTGAAGATGTGGACCACAACGGCGTAACGATTCTTGGCCCGCTGAATTTGCCCGCCACCGTTCCAGGCCATGCCAGCCAGCTCTACTCGCGCAACCTGACGACTTTTATCGCCCTGATCAATGACAAGGGCACTCTGAAGATCGATATGAATGACGATATTTTGAAACCAGCTTGCGTCGCTTATGAGGGCGGCAGCGTCCATCCAAAAGTGGCTGCGGCCCTGGGACACGCGGTAGCATAGCGCAACATTAATCGCGCAACACCATTGATAGTGCAAACAAGGAGACCTGAATGGAGCACTTATTGTTTCATCCTGTAGGATTCATCGTCGCGCTGGCGATGATGGAAGGCACCAAGGAACTGTCTTTCAACCCGGCGGTGCTGATCGCTTCTCTTTATGTCTTCGCCCTGGCTGCTTTTCTCGGCTATCAGGTGATTTCACGAGTGCCTCCGCTGTTGCACACGCCGCTCATGTCGGCCACCAATGCGATTTCCGGCATCTCGCTGATCGGTTCGCTTGTGATTGCCGGATCGCACTATGACGAACACCAGATGCTGGCCTCGATACTGGGTTGCGCCGCGGTGACCTCAGCCATGATCAACGTGACCGGCGGGTTTCTCATCACCGACCGCATGCTCAAGATGTTCCGCAAGAAAGAAGCGCCCAAGACGGAAAAGCCGGAGGAGAAAAAGTGAGCCACGCTCAGTACTTCCTCGAAGCCACATACCTTATCGCTTCCTGCCTCTTCGTTCTTGGCTTGAAGGGACTGAGCCATCCTGATACGGCGCGCCGCGGCATGATTATGGCTGCGGCCGGAATGGCTGCCGCTGTCATAGGCACGCTTTTCCATCCTGATATTCATAACTATCTGTATATCGCCATTGGCCTGATCCTGGGCTCGAGCATTGGCATTCCCATGGCCATGGTGCCGATGACAGCCATGCCGCAACGGACTGCACTCTCGCACGCGTTCGGGGCGCTGGCCGCTTCGATGGTCGGAATCGCGGAATACGTGATTCACGGCAATAAACTTGGCGGCGTAAAAATCGGCGCTCTGGGGCTGGAAGTCATGCTCGGTTCGCTTACCGTGACCGGTTCACTCATCGCGGCAGCCAAGCTCCAGGAATTGATGCGCGGCACTCCCATCCAGTTCAAAGGCCAGCAGATTTTTAATCTTGCGCTCTTTATCGTGATGATCGGCTCCTTTATCACGTGGATTGTGAATCCCGCGGGCGCCATGTTCTTCTACATCATGGTAGGGTGCGCTTTTGTTTTTGGCGTCATGCTGGTCATTCCCATCGGCGCTGCCGATATGCCCGTGGTGATGTCGCTTCTAAACTCGTACGCCGGGCTGTCGTCGGCGGCAACCGGCTTTGTGCTGGGCAATAATGTGCTCATTATCGCCGGCACGCTCGATGGCTTCTCCGGTTTCATCCTTTCCATTTTGATGTGCCGAGCCATGAACCGTTCCATCACCAATGTACTGTTTGGCGGCTTTGGCGCTGCGGTCACGCAGGAAACCGCAGTCACTGGATCGATGCGCGAAGTCGGGCTTGATGACGTGGCCGTCCAGCTCGCTTATGCCAACCAGGTTGTCTTTGTGCCGGGATATGGCATGGCCACTGCACAGGCGCAGCACGCCTGTCGCGAGCTGGGCAATATCCTGGAAGAGCGCGGTATCTCCGTGAAGTACGCTATCCATCCCGTGGCAGGACGCATGCCGGGACACATGAACGTGCTTCTAGCGGAAGCCAATGTGCCGTACTCGTCGCTTTACGAGATGGAGCAGATCAATCCAGAAATGCAGTCGACCGACGTGGCAATGGTCATCGGTGCAAATGACGTTGTAAACCCGGACGCGCGCGACAATCCCAAGAGCTTAATCGCTGGAATGCCCATCATTGAAGTCGATAAGGCAAAATCGGTGGTGGTCTTGAAACGCGGCAAAGGCAAAGGGTTTTCCGGTCTGGAGAATCCATTGTTCTTCAAGCCCGTAACCGGCATGCTTTACGGAGACGCCAAGGCGTCGCTGACAAATCTCGTCCAGGCGGTGCAAAAAGTTTAACCACAGCGGCCAATGGAGGTTCGAAATGTAACATAGCCGAGCGCCGCCGATAGCAGTGCTCAAATCTATGCCTTGGAACACGTCCGAACGTCAGTAATTCAAGTTGAAGTTCAGCAGATTCCAATGGTAAGAGAACCACACAAAGCCAAGGCAAGCCAGCAGAAGTAGAAGGTTCCAGACTTTACCCCAGAACCATGCATGTGGATCTCTCCACGAGCGAAGAGACGCCAGCAATACAACAATGGTTCCCAGCGCTCCCAGTACGCCGAGACATTGTATGGCATGAAATTTGACATCGGTTTTGGAACTTAGCGCGCTGATTCCACCGCTTGTAAGCACCGTTAGAAAAATCAGCAGAAACGCGATGTCCACCGCGCAGACCACGCGCACCCATGGACGCAGGCGCAAGTAGGTTTGGTCCAGATCAAGCCGCTGATGATAATGTCCGCGGATCATGGCAGCGATTGGCCAGCACACCAGCGTTAATCCCAGAATAATTAGAACGCCTACCATGAATGCCTGATTGAAGTCAGCGCTCTGCACCAAGGATACGCGTTGTTCAGCGGCAGCAGGAAAGTTAGGCGCCAAAACCATGTTCCCGTGGTCATCACGCACAAACGCAAGCAGATCCTGGCCATTCACAGAGCGGTAAACCAGCGGCGCAATCTCCTGCCATTTCTTGATCTGCCCATTGAAGTCCTTGAATGGCTCCGCTTTGATGGTTCCATTTTCGTCCGGCGTCACCGTAACGTTCTCTTGTACCGCCCCAACTTTCAGAAAGGTGCTTTCAGATCGACGCGTAGTGAGATATCTGCCGGCAACGGTTTTCGCGTCCGCATCAGCGCTGGCCAATTTCTCAATCTTGGGCGGCGTATAAGGGAAGTATCGATCAAGAAAGTGATACCACAACGCGCTCCTTGGGCTAATCTCGCCTTTGCCGGCACTGTTATAAGAAACAAAAAAGCCGATACCGTTTTCCAGCATCAGATGCAGGTCGCTATGGAAGTAAACGGTATCGCCGCCGTGGCCAATGATGCGTTTTCCGTTGCGAGACTCCTCATAGAAGCCAAGGCACATGCCGTTGAGCGCCGGGCTAAGTCCGAACTGGCGTGAGTGCATCACGGCAGCTGTCTCTGGTCGTAAGATCTGCGCGTTCTGAAATTTGCCGTTCTGAAGATGCGCGATCATGAAACGTGAGATATCGGCTGCTGTGGCTGCCAGCGCTCCGGCCGGAGCCTCTTCAATGATTTCAAACGGCTTTGATTTTCCCGAGCCCAGCCTGTAGCCGTTGGACATCAGCGGCTTTAATTCGGCCGGCAGTGGCTGCGCAAACGTGGAATGAGACATTCCCAGCGGTTTGAAAATATTTTCTGCCACATAATCGTTGAACGGACGTCCAGAAACGCGCTCCACTATATAACCGGCGAGTGAGGCTCCATAGTTGGAATATGCAGGCGTGGTCCCGGGCGGGAAGATGCGTTCCGGAATATGGTTTATCAGATGCTGCCTCAAAGTGGCGGTAGGAGCGGCATCTTCAGTAATCAGGTCTTTGATCTGCTCTTCGAAGCCCGGCGTGTGCGTCATGATGTTGCGCAGCGTGATTGGCTTGCCGAATTTCGCCGGAATCTTGAAATCCAGATACTCATTGACGTCGCGGTCCAGGTCGAGCTTGCCTTGTTCCACCAGTTGCATAACGGCGGTCCAGGTAAACAGCTTGGAAATCGATCCCGGACGGAACAATGTCGCGTCCACCGTAACGGGGCTTTTCTTTTCAACATCGCTATAGCCGTAACCCTTGGCGAACAGGATTGCTCCATCCTTCACTACCAGCACCACTGCTCCAGCAATGTCCTCACGCTCAAGCTGCATGGGAACAAATCCATCGAGGAATGCGTGCAAATCTGCCACGGTGAGCTCATGCGGAGGCTCCGTCACTACTCTTGATTCACCAGCGGTCGGCGCCTGGGGAGTTGGAGGAACGGGCGTCACCTTGGGCTCCTGTGCCATTGCCGCGGAAGCCAGCATTGCGAACTGAAGCGCGAGAGAAAGAAGAATCAGTTGTTTCATAAGCGTGGCAATGCTCCGTTTTTTTTGTGTAGTGGGGAATGCAAATGAACGGGAAAGAATATCACGCGATGCCAGGGGGTGTGGCTCGCCGACCTTGTGGGTAGTGGTACAGTTTGAACCCCCTCTTCATAAATCGTTCGTCATCCCGACGGCCGTAAAGCGAGCGCGCGCTGTCATCAGCGCGCGAGTAGGTCGGAGGGACCTTGTGTTTGCTTTCACAAAAAACCCAAACTGTACCACTACTTATCTTGTGATCATGGTAGATAGCAGCACAGCGCTGCGCTTAAAAGGTCGAGCGATATCTGCTTCTGGCCCGCCTGTCTCTTCTGATATCAGATTTCAATTGCTTGATTTCCAGTCGATCGCGTTTGATCTGCATCTGATCAAGCCGAATCTGTACACGCGATGCATGGTTGCGGCGATCCAATGCCAAACGGTCGCGGTCCTGGTCCAGTTGGAGTTCTTGCCGATGCAGCCTCTGCTCATCCGCGCGGAGATCCGCCATGGAGCCTGTTTGGGCAAAACAAAACGCACTTACGGCGAGCGATGATGCGAAAGCCAGAAAGAGCACTCTGCGCATGATGGACCGTCTCCTGAGAGGAAACTTGCAGCGGGATTGTAACTCTGAGAACAGCCAAATTCGGAGTTTTTTTGGGAAAAACGTTAAAGCGTAAAATCAGTCCGCAAGGTCAGGCCGTCGTCTTCTGTGCGCGGGGAATAAGTCCTTTCATAGCCCAGATTCCGAGCAATGGTCCCAGCGCCATACTCGCCAGGGCCCAATTCCATCCGTAACGGGCCGCAATGGCTGCCATCAATCGGATAACGAAGGCGGTCAGCAGAAACCCTAACGCCACTTGGCAGGTTAGCGCCGTGCCAACGTAATTTTTGTCAGAGACTTCGCTGATGATGGTGGAGAACTGGGCTGAATCGGCAATTACGGCAATTCCCCAGATCAGCGAAAGCGGAATGAGAATCATGGGACGGTGAAGAACCAGCGCGGCCAGAACGCAACAGGCAGAGCTGATCGCCATGGCTATGATAGTCACGCGCGCTCGCTGTGCCACTCGAACGGAAGCTGCCTGGTCTTGCAGCCGATCGCTGGCTGCGCCAGCCCAAATGCAGCCCACAGCGCCAATGGCGATTGCCAACGCCGCCATGGTTTCAAACATTGAGCGCGACCATCCTGCAGATACGGAGAAGATGACGGCGATCCATCCCCACATGGAATAAAGCTCCCACATGTGTCCCAGATAGCCGAGATTGGCCAGACGCAGCGGTCGATTGCGGACGATCTCAAGAATCTGCGCAGGATCAAAGCGCGATTGTGGCATGGCAAAAGGTCCCTGGCGAACTGCCACGGCAACAATCAGAGCACCCAGCAATGCCTGCGCGCTGCCAAGAAGAATTACTCCTTGCCATGGCACCCGGCCAAGAGCGTTTACCGCATGCGGTACAGCCGATCCAACCGTAAGCGCCCCGATCATGATTCCAAGCGCGAATCCGCGTCCGCGCTGAAACCAGCCAGCAATAATCTTCATGCCCACGGGATAAACGCCGGCAAGAAAGAAACCGGTTGCACCGCGCAGCAGAATGGCCGGCATCGGCTGGGCAGCAAGAAATGCAAATGCGGCATTGGCAGCCGCAGCCGCAATGGCGGAAACAACCAGAACTTTAATCGGACTGAAAACGTCGGGAATATTGAAAAGCGCAAACGTGATGGCGCCGACGGAGAATCCAATCTGCACCGCGATCGTAAGCCATGATCCTAGCGCCAGCCCTGAATGCCACAGCGTTGTGATCTGCGGAATTACGGCGGTTCCGGTAAACCACAATGACATGGCCAATAGCTGGGCCAGAGAAAGCAAAAAAAGGGCCCGCCGGGATGAAACTCCCTGGCGGGCTTCTGTCTGAACCGTTACGGGCATCTAGCTTTTGAGTTTCCGGCGTTCGCAGGAAGTGACAATAGCGGCTGGATCAACTGCCTCGTTATCCACCTGCATTTCGGCAATCTTTCCTTCTTTATCGATCAGGAAGTTAACGCGGCGGCCGATTTTGCGCTTCTCATCGTACAAACCGTATTTGCGGGTAACGTCGCCTCCCCAATCGCTTAGCAGCGGGAAACTGACATTGATTTTTTCCGCCCATGCGGCATTGCTGAAGGGGCTGTCCATGCTAACACCCAGCACCTGGGTGTCTGCAGCTTCCAGTTTTTGCAGGTTCGCCTGGAAGTTCTGCATCTGCTTGGTTCAACCACCGGTAAAGGCAAAAATATAAAACGCCAGTGCAACGTTTTTCTTTCCCTTAAAGTCATGGAGTGAGACCTTGTTCTTGTAGGTCTGGTCGGGCAAAGTAAAGTCAGGAGCCATGTCTCCAACTTTCAATGCGGGCGCCGGTGGCGCTTCTTTTTTTTCTTCTTTCTTGTCGCCTTGCGCCAGCAGACTGGTTCCGGCCGTTGGCCCCAGCAGCGCTAGCGTTCCCAACATCTGGACAGCGGTTCTTCTACGCATAAGTTCTTTCCTCCGCATGAATGCTGCACGCTAAGCCTAAATTCACATCATGAGTACGTCAATAGGCGACCCTATGCCCGATGGGTCAGCAACTTTGGCCGAACTGGGTGTTAGTATTTTGCGGAGACATATTCCAATGAAATTTGCAGCTTCACTGATCATACTTGCGTTGGCTGGTATCGCGTCTGCGCAGGTTTCTACAACGCCCGCCGCAATCCAGATCAACACCATTTACGCTGGCGCCGATGGCAAGTTTGAAGCAGCTCCTGACACCGCCGTCATCCGCATGGATATTGCTTCGCAACAGGACACATCTCGCGCGGCTTATGATCGTGCTGCTTTGGCCGTGGATCACGTGCGCCAGGTCTTGACCAGCAATGGCATTGACCTGAAAACCGCACAGTTCGGGACCTATCAAATGCAGCCGATGTACGACTGGAAGAATCCCAAACACAAAGTCATCGGTTATCGCGTTACCTCTGATGTCACGCTCAAGCTTCGTGACTTTAAGAAGATCGGCATTATCACCGAGCAACTGGCGGACATTGAGGATACACAGAACCAGTCAGTAAATTACACGCTGGAAGATATTGAGCAGGCCAAAGCCAAAGCTTCAGAAGATGCGCTGAAAAAAGCAAAAAATCAGGCTGCAGCCGTAGCTACCGCCGGTGGACGCACGCTCGGCGATCTTCTCTATGCCTCGATAGACGTGACCCAGCCGAACATCGTGCCCATGGTATTCGCGCAGTCCGGCATGGCGCGCTCAGCCGCACCTGCGGCCACGCCGCCGCCAATGGCTGACTTCACTCCGCAGACTGTCACCATCAACGCGCATGTGAACGCCTTGTTTGCGTTGAAGTAATTGTTCCGGCAATCCGGAGCTTTGTCCCGGCAGCTGGACTACTCCTGACCCATGATTAACGGCAAACCATTCTTGGGATTGCCAATCACAATGATCTTGGCGTTGGGGCTTTTCGCCAGCGTTTCTGTAGCTTCAATGCCTTTCCATTGCAGCAGCTGCGCGCTAATGCCCTGGGCCACAATCTGCTGGAAGTCGTGAATGCCCTGAGCTTCAATCCGTCTTGCGGTCCGCTTCCTGGCGTTCTTTTTGCAGCCGGAAATTCATGGCCAAAGATTCCTGTTCTGCCTGCTGCTTGGTTTCAATCGACGCCCTGAGCGTGTGCGGAAGCTGAATGTCGCGCAGCAGGATGCTCTCAACTACGATTCCCCGAGGCTCCAGCGTGGCCTTCAAGTCCTGTTCTTGATCTCGTCTTCCACTTCTTTGCGAGAGCTTGAATACAGGGTGTTGGCGGAATGGCCGGCAGTGGTGTCGCGAATAATGGAACGCAGGCTGGGATCAATGATGGTGTGCGCGTAATCCGGCCCTAGTTTGCTGTACACGTCTGCGGCATGGCTCTGGTCAAGGTGATAAATAAGAGACGTATCAATCTCCAGGTTCAGGCCTTCCATGGACGGCGTGGAGGTGTGCTCGTCCTGCGCCTGCGTGCGTACGGAAAAAACGTGATTGATCTTGAATGGAGAAACAAAATGGGTCCCAGCCGGCAGCGTTTCACCCGTAACCCGTCCAAAATAGACCAACACTCCCACGTTCCCCGGCGGGACATACGCTACGGACGCCCACAAAAGGATGAGGATGAACACAAATCCCACTCCAACCAATATGGAAGCGCCGGAAATTGACTTAGGATTTGCGTTGATAATTCTAGGATCGAAGTGCGACATTCGGGAAACTCCTTCTCTTTCTTGCAGTTAGTTGATGGCCTCTGGCGCAGGACGGCGATTTCCTGCCGGGGGCATGATTTGCAGCTTCTTTTTTGGTAATGGCTGATCGCGGTTCCTAGAATAAAGCCCACTAAGCATTGCAGCTAAGTAATAATTGGAGGGAAAACTGGCCTTCAGAAAAATCCACCGAGCAATTTTTTCAGGGGCAGGGAATTACTACCCGCTTTTCCACTCAGCAGCTCTGCTAAATCCTTTATTTCCAATCGAAATCAAATGGCACAGAGGATGCAATAACCCATGCCAGACGAAGTGGCGCGCATCGGGGCGCTTTCGAATGGATCTAACGGCCAGAGATCCCTCGAAAGTGCCTCGTTGCATTTTGAGCCGTTATGCGGACGTGAGCGAGGCGAAGCCGAAGCGGGAGTCCGCAGGCGAAATCCTGAGCGACCCTGAAGCTTGCCGAACGGGAGTCGAAGGAATCTTGCTTTGACCGGCACTGCGAGCGGGAGTCCGCACACGAAATCCTGAGCGACCCTGAGGCCTGCCGAAGGGGAGTCGAAGGATCTTGTTTTGAGCCGACTTGCAGGCGTGAGCGAGGCGCAGGCTGAGCCCGCAAGGCGAAATCCTGAGCCAAGGAATCTGCTTTTCACGCTCCCTGGGGTGAACGGAATCTCTCAAGTCCCCCGTTTTTACACCAGCTGCACTTTTTCTCTGAGATCGATCCCCGCCCGCCGCAAGATTCCGGCTATCTCGCCATCGTTTAACCGTGAAGCGTCATATTCCACGCGGATGGTGTGTTCCTTCTCGTCAAACTTGATCTTGCGCACGCCGTAGACTTCCCAGGCATTGTTGAGCGCGCCCATTTCTTTCTCCCCGGGCGGTGTGCCATATTTAAAAACTACGTCAAGCAGGGTCATCAATCTCTCCCGATGGTATTTTTGTTGACCTTCCAATATAGCTGAGTCGTGATGTCTCGGTTTGCTCATATACCCCCTAGGGGTATAGACTTGATTTAGAGAGGACCGCGAGCCGTCGGTTATGACAAAGAAGACTGCCCATTCCCATAAAACATCGCACCGCGCCGTGCCGCGTGAAGACGGCGCTCGCGAGGATTTGTTGTTGCGGCTCCGCCGAGTTGAAGGCCAGGTTCGCGGCGTTCAGAAGATGGTGGAAGAAGATCGCTACTGCCCGGATGTGCTGGTGCAAATGTCTGCCATTCACGAATCGCTGCGTGCGGTGGAGCGAATCCTGATGAAGGACCACTTGCAGCACTGCGCCACTGAGGCCTTGCGCTCCGGCGACGACAAACAGGCGCAGCGTACGTATAACGAACTGACAGAACTTTTTTATCGGCACGCCCGCTAAGGAACTCCAGAGACATGAATCCAGAAGAGACAACCTCGGAAAAGGCGACAAGGCCGCTCGTGAAAGATCCTGTCTGCAACATGGACGTTGATCCCGCCACGGCTGCAGGATCGTCCGAATATAAAGGGCGGACCTACTATTTCTGTAGCCCGGGATGCGTGAAGCGCTTCAATGCCGGTCCTGAAAAATATCTGGCGCCAAAGACAGCGACAGCCGAACTCCCAAATAGCCAGATGGTGCAAATCGGCGGCATCGCACCACAGAAACCCATCATACAAACTGCGCCGCAGCAACAAACCGGGAAGGGAACTGTAACCTACGTTTGCCCCATGGACCCGGAAGTCCGCGAGAGCAAGCCCGGAGCATGCCCCAAGTGCGGCATGGCGCTGGAACCGGAAACTGTGGAATACACCTGCCCCATGCATCCGGAAATAGTGCGCAACGGCCCGGGCAATTGCCCGATCTGCGGAATGGCCCTTGAACCGCGCGTGGCCGCCGGTATCCACGAAGAAGACGATTCTGAATTGCGCAGCATGCAGCGTCGGTTATGGGTTGGCGTTGTGCTTAGCATTCCTTTGCTTGCAATTTCCATGGGCGGCATGGCGGCCGGCAGCCCCCTCCACAACCTGCCTGCTGGCTGGATGGAGTGGCTACAACTTTTGCTCGCCACGCCTGTAGTGCTCTGGGGAGGCTGGCCGTTCTTCCAGCGCGGATGGGCATCGCTGGTCAACCGCCACCTGAATATGTTCACGCTGATCGCCATGGGAACCGGAACAGCGTATCTCTTCAGCGTGATTGCAACGCTTGCGCCTGGCATTTTTCCTGCATCTTTTCTTGGCCATGGCGGCAGGCCGGAAGTTTATTTTGAATCGGCAGCCATAATCGTAACCCTCGTTTTGCTGGGCCAGGTACTGGAACTGCGCGCGCGCCGGCAGACAAGTTCAGCCATCAAAGCTCTGCTCGACCTGAATCCTAAGACTGCTCGTCGCTTGCGTCCGGATGGATCAGATGAAGAAATTCCTCTCGACCATGTCCAGCGCGGCGACAGGTTACGCGTCCGCCCGGGCGACCGTATTCCGGTGGATGGCACTGTGGAAGAGGGAAACAGCGTCAGTTGATGAATCGATGATTACCGGCGAATCCATGCCGGTGGAGAAAATTCCGGGCGTAAAGGTCGTAGGCGGCACGGTGAATCAAACCGGTTCCTTCATCATGCGCGCCGAAAAGCTGGGCTCAGAAACGTTACTGGCGCAGATCGTGCGCATGGTGGCTGAAGCCCAGCGCAGCCGCGCTCCCATTCAATCCCTGGCTGACAAAGTTTCCGGCTACTTTGTGCCGGCAGTCGTACTGGTGGCGGTTTTTACGTTTATCAGCTGGGCCATCTGGGGGCCTGAGCCGCGCTTTGCTTACGCTCTGGTTAACGCCGTGGCAGTGCTCATCATCGCGTGCCCGTGCGCTTTAGGCTTGGCCACTCCCATGGCGGTGATGGTCGGCACTGGACGCGGAGCGCATGCCGGCGTGCTGGTCAGAAACGCCGAAGCACTGGAACTCATGGAGAAGGTTGATACGCTGGTGCTCGATAAAACCGGCACCCTGACAGAAGGGAAGCCGCGGATGATGTCTATTCTTTCCACCGGTGGCATCACGCAAGTCGATCTTCTGCTACTGACCGCAGCAGTCGAGAAATTGAGCGAGCATCCCGTAGCCGCTGCCATCGTGAGAGAAGCAGAACAACGCAAATTGAAGCTTCCACAGGCTGCCAATTTCCAGTCTTTTACCGGCCAGGGGGTCGCGGGAGAAGTTCTGGGCCGGAAGATTGCCGTAGGAACACCTGGTTTCCTCGCGGGCATGGGATTCGATACAGCTCCCATATCGTTGCAAGCTGAGACGCTTAGAAAACAAGGACAAACCGTGGTATTGGCCGTAATTGACGGCAAAGCGGCCGGCGTGATCGCTGTTGCCGATCCCATCAAGCCTTCCGCCCGCGAAGCCGTGACAGCGCTAAAGCGTAGCGGCCTTCGCCTGGTCATGCTTACCGGTGACAATCGCGCCACTGCTGAATCTATCGCCAAACAATTGGGCATCACCGAATTCGAAGCTGAGGTCTTGCCGGAGCAGAAATTGGCAATCGTCAAAAAACTCCAATCCGAAGGCCGCATCGTTGCCATGGCCGGTGACGGCGTGAATGATGCACCAGCGCTCGCCCAGGCTAATGTGGGCATCGCGATGGGAACAGGCACGGACGTGGCCATGGAGAGCGGCGACATCACCTTGATCAAAGGCGACCTCAGTGCGCTGATGCGCGCGCGAAATCTGAGCCGCGCCACCATGAGTAATATTCGCCAGAATCTCTTCTTTGCGTTCATCTATAACCTGCTCGGCGTGCCGATCGCCGCAGGCGTGCTGTATCCCTTCACAGGATTGCTGTTGCAACCGGCCTTTGCGGCGGCCGCCATGAGCTTCAGTTCTGTCTCGGTGATCGCTAATGCACTGCGGCTGCGACGCGCCAAACTTTAGGTTCACCTGTTCTATAATCCAGCGCGAGGATCCCGCTGATGAAAAGTGTTCTGGCTCTGCTTTTTCTGTCCGCTGCCGCTTTCGCGCAAAACTCTGAAGAGGGCAAAGTTGTTCGCTACGAACTGAAAACGAGCGAGCTCAAATATACCTACGCTGCGTCATACAGTCCGGTCGCACATCTGAAGTCCGGCAATATTCTGGAAACAAATACCGTGGATTGCTTCGGCAACGCCATCAAGAAACCGGGCGACACGCTCAGCATGGCTCCTGGCGACAATCCTCTGACCGGACCGTTTTTCATCGATGGCGCTGAGCCCGGTGACACGCTGGCCGTCAAGTTTCTTGAAATCAAGGTCGACAGCAATCAGGGCATCGGCGCGCTGGCCCCGGGCTTTGGCGCAATCAACTCCACCAACTACACGCCCATGCTCAACGAGCCGATCAAAGAGAAGATCTGGTTCTATCCTATTGACCACGCCACGAACACCGCTACCTTTCAGGCGCTTGATTCCAAGTTTTCCGTGAAGTTTCCGCTGCATCCGTTCTTTGGCTGCATTGGCGTCGCTCCTGCCGGCGGCGAGGCCCGCACTTCAGTGGTGCCGGAGGCTTTCGGCGGCAACATGGATTCACCGGAAGCCAGCGTCGGCAACACGGTTTATTTTCCGGTGAATGTTCCCGGCGCCATGCTCTTCCTGGGCGACGGCCACGCGGCCATGGGCGATGGCGAAATCGCCGGCACCGCGCTTGAGGTCCCGTTGCGCGGACGCGTGCAGGTACGTGTGATCAAAGGCCAGAAGATCAACTGGCCGCGCTTTGAGAATGATGACTACATCATGACCGTCGGCGCCTATCGGCCGCTGGACGATGCTCTGCGCATCGCGTTTACTGAGTTGGTCGGCTGGATTCATACCGACTATGGTCTGTCAGAAATGGACGCCTACGAGCTGCTATCGAAAGTTGGCGAGATTCACCTGAATGAAATGGTCGATCCCAATTATGTGATTGTGGCCAAGGTGAAGAAGAGTTTTTTGCCGCCAAACCGAAGACTACTGCCGGGCAATAATTGTCTAGATTATGAGCACGGTTTTTCTGAAATCTCGAAGCGTAGCGAGAGATCCCTGTGATCAATAAGATTCCAACAACGGTGAAAGAATTGTGATGAAGCCTTGAAATGATTTCGGGGGAATAGCCATCCCTCACCCGCTGCGCGGGATTCGGGATTTCAGAAACTACAACTTCTGCAGGTAATCCACAATTTCCGGGCCAGCCCATTGCTGCGGGCCAATGAACTTGCGCAATATTTTCCCGGAGCGGTCAATCACGTACGTCTCTGGCGGTCCTGTCGGCTCGGTAGAGGTCTTTAAGTTTGCGCTCGCGATCATGAACGGTGAGAAAACCCAGTTTGTGGTCACGTACAAACTGCTTATAGGCGTTGTCCGTGTCGTCATAACTAACGGCTACAATGGTTACCTTGTCTCCCATGCGTTTTTGCAGGAGCTCCAGGTCGGGAATTTCCTCGATGCAAGGCGGGCACCAGGTAGCCCAGAGATTCAAAATGACGATCTTGCCACGATAGTCATGTAGAGCCACCGTCCGTTCTGAATCCTGCACGGTGAAATCCGGGGCTTGTGAGCCGATCAGGCGCAGCCTGGGCTGATCATTGCAGCCCACGCAGCCTGCCAAAACCGCCGCCAGAAAGACCGGAATTACGATTCGAAGGGATTTCACCCCCTTATAATAACCCGATTCGCATGCAGATAGGCCACGCGGAAGTAACGGTCGATGTGATCATTCCAGCCCGGAATGAAGAGGACTGCCTTGGCCGATGCCTCCAGTCGCTTGTGGCCCAGAAGGATATTTCCTTTCAAATCACTGTAGTAGACGACGGATCGACCGACCGCACCCGAGCCATCGCGGAATCCTTCGCTGGGGTGCGGGTGCTGAGCGCGGGCGAACTTAGGCCCGGGATGACGGGTAAGGTTAACGCGCTTGTCACCGGCGCTACAGGCAGCACAGCCGAGTGGCTGCTGTTCACTGACGCCGATACCTTTCATTATCCCGGATCGCTGGCGGCATCTGTGCGCGAAGCTGAAGAGCCGCAAAGTCGACTTGCTTTCATACTCGCCGGAGCAGGAAACCGCCACTTGGTGGGAACTGGCGGTGATGCCGCTGGTTTTTGCCGATCTTGTGCAGGACCTATTCATCGGAAAGAATCAATGATCCCGCCGACCCCACTGTGGCCGCCAATGGGCAGTACATTCTCGTCCGGCGTGATGTATATGAAGATCTAGGAGGACACGGCGTACTGCCGCTCAATATCCTTGAAGACGTTGAGTTAGCAAAACTTTTTAAAGTATCAGGTCATAGAATATGGTTTCGCTATGGTGGTGGCTTGGTGCGCACCAGAATGTATCGCACCTTTAGCGCCATGTGGGAAGGCTGGTCGAAGGGGCTGGCCATACTTTTTCGCCGACCGGTGCTGCTGGCAGCCAGACGTGCGCTTGAGTTCATTGCGATTGCGCTTCTGCTCGGAATTGGGTTGATCATGACGGCTCAAAACCACTTTGAAAGCGCGACCGTGCTTTTTGCGATCATGGCGCTTTTCTATCTCATTTTCTTTTTCCGGATTCGGCAAGCGCATTTCCCCTGGAAAGCTAATCTCATGGCTTTCATAGGGTTACCGATTTATGTGTCACTTTTGTTGCGTTCACACCTCCATTTCAATAGGCGTGGCGAGTTAACATGGAAAGGGCGGACATACCGCCAATCCGCACCCAAAGCAGCAGATGATTCATCTATTCGAAAGGACGATCTGAGCTAACGATCTGATTCTGATGGTTTATCTGACAAGAAAAGCAGAGTTTTCAGCCTCGCATTATTACCACAATCCGGAATTTACCCCGGAAGAAAACCAGCGCATTTTTGGCAAGTGCAATAATCCGCATGGCCACGGGCACAACTACACCCTGGAAGTTACGGTAAAGGGAAATATAGATCAGCGTTCAGGATTTGTGGTCGACCTGAAAGAGTTAAAGGAAATCATGAATCGCGAGGTGATCGACGCGATGGACCATCGCTTCCTGAACAAAGAAGTTGCGGAGTTTCAAAGACCAGATCCCCACGACCGAGAATCTGGCGATCAGCATCTGGCGACGGCTTGCAGCCCAAGCTGAATCTGGCCGAATTGCATCGCGTCCGCGTTTATGAGACACCCGACCTGTTTGTGGATTTTTACGGAGAAGCATGAAAGCGTACCTGACCAGGCGGTACCTGTTCTCGGCGTCGCATCGGTTGCATTGCGACGAAATGTCTGCCGCGGAAAACCAAGCCGTCTATGGCAAGTGCAATAATCCGCACGGCCACGGGCATAATTATTCGGTGGAAGTCACGGTTGCAGGCCGGGTCGATCCCAGAACGGGCATGATTTGCAATCTGGTGGATCTCGACTCGTTTGTGCATGAAAAAATCCTGGAACGTTTTGGCCACCAGAACCTCAATACGTTGCCGGAATTTCAGGAAACCGTGCCGACCACCGAAAACCTGTGCGTTGAAGTGTTTGACATTCTGGAAAGAGATTTTCATCACGCGCAAGTTGACAAGGTGCGGATTGAAGAAACTATGCTCAACTCCTTTGAATATGCCGGGGGCAGGGAAATCCGCTTCTAGAAGATTGCGGTGAAATCAGGAGCAGTTGTGAAGAAAATTGATGAAATCTCGCCGGTGTCGGAGGCCAGCACGCAGGAGTTGTTGCGTGAACTTCTGGTGCGGCTGGGCGAAGACCCGAACCGGGACGGCCTTCTCCGCACGCCGGAGCGCATGCAGAAATCACTGGAGTATCTGACCAAGGGCTATCAGCAGGACGCCGACAAAGTCCTGCAGGGTGCGCTGTTTGACGTGCCTTACGACGAAATGGTCATCGTGAAAGACATCGAGATGTTCAGCCTGTGCGAGCACCACCTGCTGCCCTTTTTTGGCAAGGTCCACGTCGCCTATATCCCGAATGGCAAAGTCCTGGGATTGAGCAAAATTCCCCGGCTTGTTGATATCTTTGCCCGCCGCCTGCAAGTGCAGGAGCGTCTGACTGTGCAAATTGCTGAGACTATCCAGAATGCGATTAATCCTCAGGGCGTCGGCGTGGTGATTGAAGCGCGCCACCTGTGCGTGATGATGCGCGGCGTGGAAAAGCAGCATTCTTCGGCTGTGACCTCGCACATGCTGGGCAGCTTCCGCAGCTCAGACAAGACACGCGAAGAGTTTCTTTCGCTGATTCGTAACGGCAAGAATGGAAATTCGTTCTGATGCCGGATCAATCGGCGGGACAAAACAAAGTCGCGGTCATCACCGGCGGCGGCAGCGGCATTGGTTTGGCGCTGGCCCGAACCTTCGCGGCGAACGGCTATTCAGTTGTCATCACTGGCCGTGATGGGAAGCGTCTTCAGAAAGCGGCCGCATTAATCTCGGCGGACAAGAACCTGGTTACCGGAATTACCTGTGACGTCCGAGATCCCGCGTCAGTGAAGAAACTTTTCCGCGAAATCGGGAAGCAGCATTCAGTTATCGATGTGCTTATCAACAATGCGGGAGTAGCTCATTCCCTTGCGCCGGTCGATCAGCTGCCGATCGAAACCTGGAAAGAAGTAATCGATACCAACCTGACTGGAACGTTTCTGGTTACACGCGCCGCGCTGCCGCTGATGCAAGCGGGTGGGACGATTGTGAACAATCTTTCTGTCGCAGCATTGCAGCCATTTGCCGGCATGTCCGCTTACAATGCTTCGAAGTTCGGCGCTTTAGGATTCACCCACGCGCTCCGTGAAGACCTGCGCAAGCGCGGCATCCGCGTACTTGCTCTGCTGCCAGGAGCGACGGACACTGAAATATGGAGTCAGTTCTGGCCGGACGCACCAAAAGAAAAGATGATCTCAGCGGAAACGGTTGCCCAAGCGGTATTGCATGCCGTTTCAGCTCCGGCAAATACTGCGATTGAAGAGATTCGCATCGGGCCCTACGGCGGGTGTGCTCTAGAAGCGATAGCCAAGCCTTCATCCTGATAGATCAGTAATCTTCAAAGGCGTAAACGTTTTTCCGCGTGGGCATGAGTTGAATAAGCAATGCTCCAGTCACAAACCCGCCGACGTGGGCCCAAAAGGCGACGCCGCCCACAGGTCCTTTGGGTTCCGCCAACACAGAGGCAGCCCCACTCAAAAGGTTGATGATGAGCCAGTATCCCAGCACAAGCCATGCAGGCAGCCAGAAAACAAAAAAGCCCCACCACGTGAGCACTCGGGCCCGAGGATAAAGGACCAGGTAGGCTCCCATAACTCCGGCAATTGCGCCGCTGGCGCCAACTGTCGGTACGGAAGAATTGAAATTGAAAATCAGATGCGTGAGACCGGCTCCCAGACCACAGAGAAGGTAGAAGACAAGATAACGAAAATGGCCGAGCCGGTCTTCAACATTGTCTCCAAAAATCGCCAGTCCCCACATATTCAGCAGCACATGAGGCAGGGAAGCATGCAGAAACATTGAGCTCAGAAAGGGGACAAAGGCGACGGAAGCTGGCAGGTAGCCTTTCATCCATGCGGCGAGATGTTCAGGAACAAACGCGAACTGCATTTCGAACTCAGCCCTGGCGCGAGGTCCTCCGGAAACCTGCAGTGACAATTCAAAAAGAAAAATCCCAATGTTGAGTAGGATAAGGAAGTAATTAATGAACGGTGTTGTTGATCGGGGAGCATCGTCTCGGATGGGGAACATGAGGTGGCAGCTTCTTCAGTATGATGCTTGATTCAACGGAGTTACTCAAGTGGACGCAGTATTGATCGTCGACAAACCGGCCGGAATGACCTCGCATGACGTGGTGGCCCGCGTGCGCCGGATTGTTGGAGAGAGATCTGTGGGTCATCTTGGCACGCTCGACCCGATGGCGACTGGCGTGCTGCCGCTCGTTCTCGGCCGTTTTACCCGTCTGGCGCAGTTCTATAACGAAGCTGACAAGCGCTATGAAGGCACAATTCGCTTTGGCTGGGCTACGGATACTTACGACGCGGAAGGTCAACCTGCCGGCCCGAAGCAATCAGCCGAACTTCACATTGCAGCAAGTGCAAGAAGCTGGCGCGGAGTTTCTGGGCGAGATTTCTCAATATCCTCCGCCTTTTTCCGCCAAAAAGATTGCCGGCATTCCCGCGCATCGCCTGGCGCGCAAGGGACAGCCAGTAGAACTAAAGCCCAAGCAGGTCGAAATCAAAGAGCTGGAGTTCTATGATTGCGATGGCGAGTCCGCTTGCTTCCGCGCCTGGGTCAGTTCGGGAACGTACTTGCGTTCCCTGGCACACGATCTGGGAAAAAAGCTGGGGCCGGGTGGACATCTGGCCGTACTCAAACGTACGGCGGTACGTGAATTCACGATTGACGAAGCGCACAGTCTGGAACAACTGGAGCAGGCGCAGGCGACCAACACACTCGACGAGCTTTTTCTCCATCCCAGGCTGGTGCTGCCGGAATTTCCCGCAGTGGTTGCGTCACCTGAAAGTGCCGCCAGAATTCGACACGGCGGCGCAGTCAACCTGCCGGAATTCAGCAAATCATCCATTGTCCGGGTTTTTGCTGGACAAAGGGAACTGCTGGCTATTGCGCGCCGGGTGGCAGGGACGTTGTTCCAGCCTAAAGTAGTACTTCAAGGTTAAAGGAGCGCTTTGCGGCTCAGGACTTCACGAGGCGACCATCGGTAAATTTATCTACACTCTCCTGTTGACATTCAAAAGGAGATGAGGTCTATTCTTGTGTTGAATAACAACAGGAAGCAGCCGAAGTGAACAATGGCTGCCTGGAGCGTCCCGTGAGCACAATGCGTGTCTTGATCTCGCGATTGAAGGGTCTCTTCGCCAGCCAACGGCAGGACGAGGATCTGAACGAGGAGCTGCAAGCCCACCTGGAAATGCTGGTGGAAGAAAATCGTCGCAAGGGAATGCCGGAGGATGAAGCGCGCCGCGCGGCCCGTGTGCATTTTGGTGGCATTACCCAGACCGCGGAAGCATATCGCGAAGCACGCGGCTTGCACTTTGTTCAAACTTTTCTGCAGGACCTACGGTATGCCTTTCGCATGCTTCGCCGCGCTCCGGGATTCGCCGCTGTCGTTGTCATTTCACTGGCGCTGGGCATTGGCGCCAATACAGCCATCTTCAGCGCCATTGACGCGGTGATGTTGCGCATGCTGCCGGTCGAAGAGCCCCAGCAACTCGTCATGCTGGAATGGCATGCAAGCCCAAGTGTCCGCAAAAATATCGTGGAGCGATCTGGAAGGCAGCGGTTTTGGCAATGACGCAGAGGGAATTACCAGCTACTCATTTGCCTATGCGCAATACCAGCAATTCAAAAATGAGAACCACGTTTTCTCCAGCACGTTTGCGTTTGCGGCCAACAGTGACTGCCGTGAATGTTGGAATTGACGGTCGAGCGGAAACCGCCGTGATTCAAGGCGTCTCCGGAAATTACTTTGAGGGGCTTGGAAGTACAAACAATTCTAGTCGGGCGAACCATCTTACCGGAAGACGACCAGGAATCCGCGCCGGCGACGGCCGTTGTTTCCTATTCGTTCTGGCGGGGACGGCTGGGAGCGAGCCCGGACGTGGTGGGTAAAAAGATCGTCGTGAACGGCCTTGCCGGTCACCATTCTCGGCGTCGCGCCGCCGGAGTTCTTTGGGCTGGAGCCTGGCAGCGCACCGGGGTTGTACGTTCCGCTGGCGATGTATTCTGCTGAACAGGCGCGCCAGGATGGTCACTGACAGCGGACTGACCTACCTGAAAGATCCAAAAGTCTGGTGGGCTGGAGTGGTCGGACGCCTCAAACCAGGGGTTACCGCACACGCAAGCCGAGGCTGAATTGAAGGTGATGTTTGACCAGGGATTGAATGCCATAGTTCCCAGTTGCCGGACGTCAATCAAGCCGACCGTACTGCGGATCAAGCCGGTCAATCAGGGCTTAGACGGCTTGCGACGCCAATTTTCCAGTTCGCTCTTGCTTGTTGATGATGATGGTAGGCGCAGTCCTGCTGATTGCCTGCGGCAACGTGGCCGCGCTTGCTGCTGACCCGCGCCAGCGCGCGACAACGGGAAATCGCCGTGCGCTTGAGCCTGGGTGCGCGGCGTGCGCGGCTTGTCCGCCAGTTGCTCACGGAAAGCGTCTTGCTGGCATGTTGCGGCGGGCTTCTCGGTCTGTATCATCGCCAAATGGGCCGGCAGGGTATTGCTGGCTCTGCTTTCCGGTGGCCGAGCACGGATCAATCTGGAATTGCACCTGGATATTCGAGTGCTGGTCTTCACTGCCGTTGTGTGTATCGTAAGCGGAATATTGTTTGGCCTGGCACCCGCCTTGCGCGCCACTCGCACGGATTTGCTCACGTCGTTGAAGCAGCCATCATCCAGGATCATCCGGCGGGAAGATTCACCAGCCGGCAAAATCCTGGTTAGCGGCCAGGTGGCACTTTGTCTGCTCCTGCTGGTGAGCGCAGGGCTGCTGCTGCGGACGTTGAATACGCCTGGAAACTGTTGACCTGGGCTTTAATCGTCAGAATATTTTGCTGTTTAGCGTGCGTCCGGGCCTGAACGGGTACAAGAGCATGCAGCTTGACGAGTTATTATCTGGAACTGCAGCGTCGAATTCAGCGAATTCCCGGAGTGGCAGGCAGTTACATTTTCTGATCGCAATGCCATTGGCGCAGGCACAAGCAGCTACATCTGCAGAAATTCCTGGTTACGCCGAAAATGGTAGAGGCGCCGATTTTTACCGCCATATTGTCGGTCCGGATTATTTTGCAAACGCTGGCCATTCCTATTCGCCTTGGGCCGCGCATTGGGCGAGCAGGATACACATAGCGCGCCGCTCGCTGCGGTAGTAGTCAATCAGAAATTCGTGGACAAATACATGCACGGCGACAATCCACTGGGCCACGAGATTGTTTTCAGCTGGAAAGAAGCCGTCGCGCGCGATTTCAAATTGTCGGCGTGGCAAGCGACGTGAAGTACGCTCGGATTCGGGAAGATGTGCCGCCGACGGTTTATTTTCCACACACGCAGATATTTGCCGCCAATAGGTGGAAGCCGCACGAGGCATTCTCCTGGCCTTTCATGACCTTTTCCGTAAAAAGCGCAGCGGCCGGGCAGCCCTCACTGCTGGCGGACATCCGTCGCGAAGCTGACCACGCTTGGACAAAAACGTTCCCATGGTGGAAGTAAGGACAGAGACTCAGGTGATTTCGCAAGTTCTGTTTCCTGGAACGGACTTTCGCCGCGCTCAGTTCGGCCTTCGGCTTTCTGGCGCTGCTTCTGGCGTGCGTGGGACTTTACGGAACCATGGCTTATGCCGTGGCAAGGAAAACAAATGAGATCGGAATACGAATGGCCTTGGGCGCCGAACGCGGCGCAATCCTGGGCATGGTCCTGCGCGAGACAGCCGCAATCGTGCTGGCTGGAATCGCCGTGGGAGTGCCGGCGGCATGGTTCGCCAGCGGCTTACTCAAGACCCGGCTGTTCGGGCTTACGCCTCACGATCCGTGGAGCATTGGCTTGTCCGTGGCGGCAACTTTGCTTGTGACGATGATTGCTGGCTACATTCCAGCCAGAAGGGCATCACGGGTAGATCCCATGGTAGCGTTGCGGTACGAATAATGTTCAACACTGCAGTTTATTCGACTTATCAGCAATGTCTGATAACAGATATTATGTAAAGTAAAGCGAATGGCGCATTGTTTGCGTCCCTCGGGACTCTTTATTGCTGCTGAACTGGCCCTTCGCCCCGTAGGATTGACTTCAAATCTGATCGAAACTGCTCCAAAGTAGCAATCCGCTCCGGCGTAGCTTCTAAAGTTTCTTGTTTATGAACAAAGACCTTGCGGCCTTCCCGCTCCACCAGCGGTCCAAGGCTTTCGCCCATACGCCAGCCGACATTGCCCAGAATCTGTAAACCGTCGGGCCCGGGGACCAGAAATGCTAGACAGCCATCGCGTAAGACACCCACGGCTTTGGGAAATCGCTCAAAGGTTTGCAGGTCAAAGCCGGCGAGATAGAGGCGTTGGAGTTGTTCCTCAGGAAGCATTTCAATATTCAGCCGTCAGCACTCAGATAAGAATCTCACCGAAACGGACGCCAAGGATTAAAATTGAGGAATTTTCTTTTGGCTTTGCGATCTTCGCGTCCTTTGCGGTAAATCAATTTGGCTAACCGCTGAGATCTAAATGCCTACATCTTGTAGCGGCCCAGATCCTCGTCATTCAGGCCTTCCAGCCATTTCCGCAGATCGTCAGAAGAAATGCGGTCGGCAGTAGTGCTGGCCACCTTTGAGGTCTTGAGGACTTCATCTTCCACGTAGATCGGGCAATCCAGGCGCAAAGCCAGCGCCAGCGCGTCTGAGGGGCGGGAATCGATGCTGATGACTCTTCCCTCCCGTTCCATCCAAATTACCGCAAAAAACGTGTCGTCGCGCAGCTCATTCACCACGATTTTGTGAACGTGTGTATCCAGGCCGATCAGCAGATTTTTGATCAGGTCATGCGTCATCGGGCGCGGCGTGGTTACTTTTTCGATCTCCAGAGCAATGGCATTGGCCTCATAAACGCCGACCCAGATAGGCAGGACCGTATCGCTGCCAATGTCTTTCAGTACGACGATGGGCATGTTGGTCACAGGATCCATCATCAACCCGCGAATTTTCATTTCCACTTCCATCGCATTTCTCCTGCGGCCCGCCCTGCTTTGTTACATCATCACGCCCAACAAACTGTTGGGAAAACTCCTGGTAACGACCACGTTAACATAACTGCCCACGGCTGGCACGGCTTCTTCCGAAGCAGTAAAGTTCAAGGTAATATTTTGCGACGTACGCCCAATCATCTGCCCCCGGGCCTCATTCTTGCCTTCAACCATTACTTCAAATGTTTGGCCTACCCGCTTCTCGTAATTGATCTCTCTGAATCTCCCGCTGGCGTTCCTGCAGAATCTGCAGGCGCTTGGACTTCTCGGCGTCGCTAATGCTGTCAATCATTGCCAGCGCCGGGGTATTGGGACGAGGCGAATACTTGAAAGTGAAAACGACATCAAACTGGCATTCATGCAGCAAGGTGATGGTCTCCTCAAATTCGGCTGATGTCTCATTCGGGAACCCGGCAATCACGTCTGTAGTGATCGAAAGCGGACGTTTGGCAGCTTTCATCCATGAGATTTTTTCCAGATACATCTCGCGGGTGTACTCGCGGTTCATTGCCTTCAACACGCGCGAAGACCCGCTCTGTACCGGCAAATGGATGTGGTCACACAGGCGCGGCGAAGCCACAATGGCATCCACAATATCCTTGCTGAAGTGCCGTGGGTGAGACGTGGTAAAGCGCACGCGGCGCACGCCGGAAATTTCGCCGATGGAATACAGCAATTCGGCGAAAGTTTTCTTACCCAGCGGATCGGCATAAGCGTTTACGTTCTGGCCGAGCAGTTGAATATCGGTATAACCGAGATCAGCCATCTGCCGCGCTTCAGCCATCACGGAATCTGAAGTGCGGCTGCGCTCCTTGCCGCGCGTATAGGGCACCACGCAGTAAGCGCAGAACTTGTCACAGCCCTCAATGATGGTGATGTAGCCGCGGTGCGGATTGGTCCGGGCGGTGAAGTCGGTTTCAAAAGTCAGGTCGGTCTGGCGATCGTCCAGTCCTGTTACACGATTGTTCCCTGCCTCAATCTGCACCAGCATCGCGGGCAGGTTGCGATAAGAAGCCGAGCCAGCTACAAGCGAGACGTATGGCGCTTTCTCGAAAATCTTTTCACCTTCCTGCTGCGCCACACAGCCCAGCACGCCAAATTTCTTGCCTTGCGCCTGCAGCTTCTTGTAGTCGTTCAGCCGATGAAAGACCTTCTGTTCGGCTTTGTCGCGAATGGAGCAGGTGTTGTAAAGGACCAAGTGAGCTTCTTCCACGGTCTGGACCTGTCGATAACCCTGATGCACCAGCGTGCCAATGACTTTCTCAGAGTCATGCACATTCATCTGGCAGCCAAAGGTCTCAAGGTAAAACGTTTTTTTCTGCTCTGTGCTCACGGTTCCAGTATAACGCAGCAAAATAGCGGCGTTTGCGGTTATTCTTGATGCCAATATGGGAATGGACGAGAAAACTTTGTGGGACAAGAAGTATAGTGAGCGCTCCCATGGTTCACTTGAGCCTGATCCTTTTCTTGTGAGCGCTTACGACGAGTTTCTTGCCAGCCGACCTCCAGGAATTGCGTTGGATGTCGCTGGCGGCGTTGGACGTCATGCCATTTGGCTGGCCCAGCAAGGCTGGCGGGTGAAGCTGCTGGATATTTCCGAAGTCGGCATCAAACAGGCAGCGGAGAATGCGAAGCGCACAGGGACGGCGGGTTCGATTTCTTCTGAAGTCCGCGATCTGAACGTCATGCAGGATCTCGGCCGAGAGCAATACGATCTGGTTATCGTTTTCTTCTTTCTCCAGCGCGAACTCTTCCCTGCTTTGATACCGGCGCTCAAACCCGGCGGGATCCTGATTTACAAGACCTACACGACCGAACAGAAGCACTTTACAGGTGGTCCCAGCCATCCCATGTTTCTGCTTGGAGCCAAATGAGCTGCTGCGCGCGTTCTCATCGCTGCGCGTGCTGCATTATCACGAAACCATTCACCAAAAAGGTGTGGCGGAATTGGTGGCGCGGAAATAGTAATCAGCAGTCAGTAGATCAGCATTCAGCCCTTGACATAGCCTTGCAGCCTCAACGAAAACTTCAAACGGAGAAAGTAAACAGGGGGCAAAGGAACTCCAATAAGACAAGATCTTCAAATACTCCGTTTCCTCCGTTCCTCTGCGTTTCAAAGGTTCTCATTGCGCTCACGAATGCTAAAATCGTTGCTTCACGCAAATGGCAAAACGCAAAATCTCCCACGGCCACGCAGTCCACGGCAAACCCAAGCCTCGCAAGAATCATTGCTTTGGCTGCGGACATGATAATCCGCAGGGAATGCGCTTGAAGTTCTCACTGGACGAAGAGTCCCGCCAGGCAATTTGCCATTTCAAGCTTTCGCGCAAATATACCGGGCCTCCAGGTTACGCGCATGGCGGCATTATCGCTACTATCCTTGACGAAGCCATGGGCAAGGTAAATAAGTTTCGCAATGTGCTGGCGCTTACCGGATCCATGGAAATCAAATATCTCAGGCCGGTTCCACTGGGCCAGCCGCTTACCGTCACCAGCTCAGAGCAAAGCGTGGACGGACGTCGCCACATCAATATGGCAGAAATCAGAAATGCCAAAGGCGAAGTTCTGGCCCGCAGCACCGGGACGTTTATTGCCATCGATCCGGAGAAGATGTTTGCCCGGCATGGACTTCCAGCAGGCATCAGCGCGGCTGGCGAAACAAAAGCCTGATTGCAGCACAAATCCTACCAACCTAGTAAAATAGATTATTCAGCCCTACAAGTTTCGCCGTGACACCCAGCGTGACACGGCGCAGGAGTTCGCAATGTCTAGATCACGGGGAAAGAAAGAAGCTATGTCGGCAAAGGTCCACAAATCCGTTTCCAACGGCCACAGCGTGAGCGCCACGCCACAATGGTGGCGGAACGGTGCTGAACGGCAATGCTGGACTTCGGCTGAAGACCGGTCTGGCGGAGATGCTCAAGGGTGGCGTGATCATGGATGTGACCGACGCTCGCCAGGCGGAGATCGCCGAAAAAGCCGGAGCTGCGGCAGTGATGGCGCTGGAGCGCGTGCCGGCACAGATTCGCGCCCAGGGCGGCGTGGCGCGCATGGCATCGCCCAAAAAGATTCGCGAGATCATGGAAACAGTCTCCATACCAGTAATGGCGAAATGCCGCATCGGCCACTTTGCTGAAGCGCAGATTCTTCAGGCGCTGGGCGTAGATTACATCGACGAATCCGAAGTCCTGACCCCGGCTGACGAAGCCCACCACGTCGACAAGCACGCTTTCCAGACTCCTTTTGTCTGCGGCGCACGCAATCTGGGTGAAGCCCTGCGGCGCATTGCTGAAGGCGCTGCCATGATCCGCACCAAGGGCGAGGCCGGAACGGGCGACGTGGTCCATGCCGTAAAGCACATGCGGCAAATCGTCCGTGAAATGAAGACGTTAAAGGCTCTATCTGAAGAAGAGCTTTATGCCCAGGCCAAAGATTTGCAGGCCCCGGTTGAGCTGGTTCGACTCGTGGCCAAGACCGGCAAGCTGCCGGTGCCAAACTTCTCCGCTGGCGGAATTGCCACGCCTGCCGATGCGGCATTGGTTCGCCAACTCGGAGCTGAAGCTGTGTTCGTTGGCTCGGGAATCTTCATGGCAGATGGCCTCAATTTCTGCGAGCCAAAAGAAGCTGAGAAGCGCGCCAAAGCTATCGTCCGAGCCTGCACCCATTTTGACGATCCTAAAGTATTACTTGAAGTCAGTGAAGACCTGGTGGGAGCCATGAAGGGACTGGCCGTTGCGGCGATGGCTGAAGGTGACTTGTTGCAGACAAGAGGCTGGTAGCTTTTTCTGCAATCCCGAGCGAGGGGAGGGATCCCTATCAGCACGACAATTTACTCGCAAAATATTTGCACCAATCGGCGTTGCGACATATCTTTCCTTAAAGAGCGATCAAGATCGCAGGGTTCCCTCGCTTCGCTCGGGACAAAGAAAAAACATGAAAATCGGCGTGCTGGCCATTCAAGGCGACTACGAAGCGCACAAGGCTCGGCTGGAGCAATTGGGCGCTGAGGTCACGCTGGTGCGCAAGCCCGAGCAGCTTGATGCCATTGATGGCATCGTGATTCCCGGCGGAGAATCCAGCACATTTCTGAACTTTCTGGCCGAGCGCGGATTTCTGAAAAAGCTGCGCGACTTCGTCTCTACCAAACCTACGTTCGGGACATGCGCCGGCGCCATCCTGCTGGCTAAACATGTCGAGAATCCTCCGCAGCAATCTCTGGACGCAATGGATATACGTATCCGTCGCAACGCCTACGGCCGCCAGATCGACAGTTCGATCCGCGAAGCGCAGACCAAACTGGGGCAGAAGCCACTGGAGATGGTATTCATCCGCGCGCCTAAGATCGTCGGCACAGGAAAAGCCGTTGAAGTTTTGGCCATGGCAGGTGGCGATCCTGTACTGGTGCGCCAGGGCAAGATCATGGCCGCCACCTTTCATCCCGAATTGTCAGAAGATACACGCGTCCACCAGGAGTTCGTCAAGATGGTAAAGAATGGCCATCGGCGGAAATAATGTCTAGAGCGCTCCGGCTCGCGCTGCTACTCGTCGTGGTTGGCTGCGCCTATCTTTTCCTGGCGCATCCATATTGGTTCCCCGCAGGCGCGTCAGTAAGCTCCGGCTCTATTGATCATCAATTCAGGATTGCCTTCTGGGTATTTGGGGCACTGTTTATTGTCGGCCACCTTGTTCTAATCTTTGTCCTCTCAAAAAAGCCGCATGCCGATGGCAATGTTTCCCAGGGAAGCTGGCGGCTGGAAGTTACCTGGACCCTTGCAGTTACGATCATCTTTTTCTGGTTCAATGTTTCCGGCGAGCGCTTGTGGTCAAGCATGATGCCCGCGGAGAAGCAGGCTGGTGAGATTGAAGTTGAGGTCACGGGCGCGCAGTTCCAATGGTATTTCCGCTATCCCGGAGCTGACGGAGTTTTTGGTCGAACGGACGCACAGAAGTTTGCGAAGCCGGATGAAGGCAATCCGCTGGGCATTGATCCCAGCGATCCCGCCGGACGCGACGACATTCTCGCAACATCCATGGTTGTTCCTGTAGGCCGCACCGTACACCTGCATTTGCGGGCCCAGGACGTGATCCAC
This sequence comes from Terriglobia bacterium, assembly GCA_963732195.1. Taxonomy (GTDB): domain Bacteria; phylum Acidobacteriota; class Terriglobia; order Terriglobales; family Acidobacteriaceae; genus Angelobacter. The sequence goes on from CAVSYO010000022.1 coordinate 94,928, forward strand.
AGTCTTTTTATTCCAGCAATGCGTTTTAAGCAGGACACCGTTCCAGGAATGGAAATCCATTCACATTTCACTCCTACAACGATAGGAAGCTATGAGATTGCCTGCGCAGAACTGTGCGGCATGGGTCACTACCGCATGCGGGCCATGGTGCGGGTGTTGAGCGAAGAGGAATTTGAGAAGTGGCTGAGAGCGCATTGAGATCGCTTTTCTGAAATCCCGAGCGGAGCGAGGGAACCCTATCGGTTTAAATTGGTTCTGGGTCGTAAAGTCTGATTCGGCGCGATCATAGCTAGTGATAATGAGAAAACAATATTCCTTATGACTTCTGGTGAGAATAGGGATCCCTCGCTCCGCTCGGGATTTCAGAAAAACCGCTACTTCTTCAGCACCGACCATAAAGTCATCGGCCGTGGATATTTTTTTCTCTCATTGGCTGCCGTGCTCGTGGGCGCATGGCTTTCCCTGTTGATGCGTATCCATCTGGTCTGGCCCAAAGCGACACTTCCCTTCCTGGGTGAGATCAAGCCGGAGAATTATCTGGCGCAACTGACCATGCACGGCACATTGATGGTTTTCTTTGTGCTATCCACCGTGCCGCAAGCCGGCTTCGGCACGTTCTTTCTGCCGCTCCAACTGGGCGCATCGAACATGGCGTTTCCGCGGCTCACCGCTGCAGGCTTCTGGACGGCATTGGTTTCGTTTTTCGTCTTGATGGCGGCTTTCTTCGTTCCGGGCGGCGCGTCCGGCGCGGGATGGACGCAGTATCCACCATTGAGCGCTCTTGCTTCGGCTGGGCCCGGGCAAGGGTTGGGTACCGATCTGTGGCTGGTAAGCATCGGCCTATTTTGTTTGTCATCGCTGATGAGCGCCGTCGGCTTTGTGGCCACCACGACTTATCACCGTGCTCCTGGGATGACTTGGCTGCGCATGCCGCTGACTTGCTGGCGTGGTTTGTCACGTCGCTCCTGATCCTTCTTGCGTTTGGCATCCTGCTGGCTGCGGTGGTCCTGCTGATGCTTGATCGCCATGCAGGAACAAGCTTCTTCCTTCCCGGTGGATTGCTTAGTCAGCGGCAAGGTAATCGATCATTCCGGCGGATCGCCGCTGATGTGGCAACACCTTTTCTGGTTTTTCGGGCACCCCGAGGTTTATATCGCCATACTTGCCGGCGATGGGTGTGACCTCGCACCTGCTCTCAGTCTTCGCGCGCAAGCCGGTCTTTGGCTATAAAGCCATGGTTGGCGCCACGCTGGCGATCGGCGCTTTAGGCTTTATGGTCTGGGGACACCACATGTTCGTCAGCGGCATGAACCCATATGCCGGGTTTGCGTTCTCCACACTCACGACCGCTATTGCCGTTCCTTCCGCTATCAAGACTTTTAACTGGGTGGCGACGCTCTATCGCGGAAAAATTCGCTACGCCACGCCGCTGCTGTTTTCCGCCGGCTTCGTATCACTCTTCATCACTGGTGGGCTCACCGGCCCGATCCTGGCCCAGCCGGCGCTTGATACTTATCTGCACGACACATATTTTGTGGTCGCGCATTTTCACCTGATTATGGCGATGGCGGGGGTCTTTGCCATCTTTTCCGCCACATACTTCTGGTTTCCCAAAATGTTTGGCCGGATGATGAATGAAACCTTAGGCCGGCTGCATTTCTGGATCACTCTGCTAGGGGCATATGCCACATTCATGCCAATGCATTTGCTGGGAATAGCAGGACATCCGAGGCGCTATTCCGAACTGAGCGGCGTACAATATGTAGCGGCCATGGAGCCTTTGCAAAAATTCATCACGGTGGCTGCCATCGTTACGCTTGCGGGACAAGCCATCTTTCTGGTGAATTTGTTCTGGAGCATGTTGAAAGGGACGGCGGCAGAGGCAAATCCCTGGGAATGCAGCACATTGGAGTGGACGTTGAACTCTCCGGCGCCACCAGAAGGATTTGGCGATCGGCGGCTTCAGGTAAATCATGGGCCGTATGAATACAATATTTCCGGAGCGGAAAAAGATTTCATCGTGCAAGACGCTCCAGCCAGCTAGACTGGCGGCGATGCCATCTCAATAGTAGTGTTATGCCGATCATCAGCGATCGAGTAGAAGTCGAACGCAAGCCGAGGCTGGGCGGTGGAGGGCCGGGCAAAATTCCGCATCGCCGCGGCTTCGGCGGTGGCGATGATGGCGATCACGGCAATTCAGGCGATTTTCGGTCGCGCGAACAGCGCATGCGTCGCTATCGTATCGCCATGTCGCTGTGCATCATCTCCGTGACAGCAATCTTTGTAGTGCTAACCATGATCTATGTGTTTCGCATGGGCAAAGGCCGCTTTGATGAAGACGCGCATCGCTGGGTGAGGGATTGGATCCCCCTCACCCTGCCCTACCTGCAGTTATGGATCAATTCCTTGATCTTGCTGCTCAGCAGCTTGACGCTGGAGCTGGCGCGCCGCTCGATGGCGAAAAAAGAAGAGTTCACTGCAATGGGGATTGTTCCTCCACGCTCCAAGCGGGACCTGCCCTGGCTTGGCATCACGGTTTGCCTGGGTTTTTGCTTTCTTGCAGGACAGGCCCTGGTGTGGAACATCCTTCGTGCGCAAGGAGCTTTTCTAGCTTCTAATCCAAGTCGATCGCTGTTTTATATTCTTACCGGCACACATGCTGTTCACTTGGTTGGGAGGATGATCGCCCTGATATATGCCGTGGCTGGGCGCCTCTTGGCCGTGAAATTTGAATCTCAGAGAATCGCCGTGGAAGTTACAGGTTGGTATTGGCATTACCTGGCGTTTCTATGGTTCGGAATCTTTGCTTTGGTACACTTCGCCCGAGGCTAATCAGAAATGACCTGCAAAAGGTGTTCCTGAGCGATCTCTTAAGTCTGCTCGCCTGAACGTTTTACTCGGACAACCGTAATTTTCCCGAAACCTTCTTCAAATCCCGGCGCCTTGAGTTTGGCCGCCATCCGCTGGATCACGTCCTCTTTTACCTGGCGCTCACGCTTGCGGTTTCGCTCCAGACAAACTTCAAGTGGAACATCGAAAAAGACGGCATGTACCTCATAACCAAAGCCTTTAGCCATCTTGATCCATTGGCGGCGTTCATGCGGCGCCAGATTGCTGGCATCAACGTAATTCCATGGCATGCGGGCGATCAGTCGGGCACGGAGCAAGGATCGAAGCGTGGAGAAGACAAGGCCTTGATAGCGCTGCTCAGTGATGTCGTCAAAAAGAATTGAGCGCAGCATATCGCTGGAAAGCGGGGTTACGCCGCGGCGCTTAAACCAGGTCGTCTTGCCCGATCCCGGCAAACCTATCGCCAGCACAACCACACCTTTAGGCGGACGGCCTGCAGCCTTTCCCGTCTGCTGTGCTGGACGATGTTCCGGGACACCGGGGGGCGGCATGGAAGGTGATTCCGGTTGCACCTCGGTTTCCATGCGGGGCTCATTGGCTACCGGTACTTCCTGCGCTACCTCGGGAGTGAGGGGAGTCTCTGGTTCAACGTCGTCATAGGCTGGCATCAGAGGCTGAGGATGTGCTTCATCGACCAAAGGCTTCTGCTGGCCGACTTTGCCAGTGGCTTCCGTTTCATTTTCCGGCTTTTTTTTACGGCGCTTCATGCGCTCGCGCATCCAGTTGCGCATGCTTCTGTGTGTAACACAAGCACCTAAGAAGTTGCAAGCAAAGAACTTTTTCAGCGGCCAAATGCGTGAAAACCTGAATCTGCCGCTCCGCATCGAACCGCTCAATGCATTTTGATCCTATTTTCTGAGCGGTATTGAGTTAATGAAGTTATTCCTGATCATCGACGGCGAACCAAAGAAGTTAATGCCGCCGGCTTTTGCAGCAATTCTCCTATTGCACCACGAATGTTGCTTGGTATAATTGCGGCCCGCAACCGAACCAAGTCATTCAGATTACTCCTGGCAGACAAAAGTCCCTGCAGGTGGCAAGGGTAGGTTTCGCAATTAGACTAGGTGCGCAGACGCTTTGGCGCTGGCTTTATGAATCGGACTTGACGGCTTGAATGTTCCTGCCCCAGCCCTGTTCTGAAGATATCCAAAGAAGAGCTTCGCAATGGGCTCCCCAGTAGGGTTTGAAAAGCAAGAATCAACATCAGGCCACCTACGATTTAGCAACCGGACAATATGCAAAAGCAGTAAAGAGAGATAGCGATCACGGGCCAGAAAATTGAGTGGCGCACGAGCTTCGATTTTAAGTACACGCAGTGATGTTTCATTAGCTCCAGCCAGTACCGATAGAATGCAAAGCCCACGGCCCCGGACCCGCGTGCTTGCCTTTGAGGGTTACTGAACGTTTGGGAAAGCGAGCAGCCCAGGCGACAAACTGCGAACGTTCCACGAGCGGCCAAGACTACAAATGGCTGCAGGAATGGATGAAGAGATACGTGTGACCGCACAGCAAATTGTTGTTTTGAAACCACCCCAAGATATATCTACGTAACAAAGCCGCGGGATTTACGATCCGCGGCTTTATCGTTTTAGATTCTTGCCGTTCGCGGCGTCAGGCACCAAGGAAGGGTGCATTGCGCCGGTCCAACTGTCTCTGCTAACCTGATTAGTTTCAACTGCGTATCGGAACCCCACTGTCGCGATTCTGCATCCAACGGATGCTAGGTCATCAGGTTTCTTGAAGGAGATTCAAATTTAATGGCAATTAAAGTTGGTATTAATGGCTTTGGCCGCATCGGTCGCAATGTGTTGCGCACGGCTCTTGAAGACTCAAATCTGGAATTTGTGGCAGTCAATGATCTCACCAGCCCGGCAACGCTGGCGCATCTCCTCAAGTACGATTCGATTCTCGGCAATCTTAAGCAAGACATCAAGGCTTCGGGCGATTCCATTAACGTGGCTGGCAAGGCGATCAAGGTATTTTCAGAGAAGGACCCTGCAGCCATCAACTGGGAATCCGTGGGCGCTCAGGTAGTCATTGAGTCGACCGGTAAATTTACCGAGGCTGAGCAGGCAAAAAAGCATCTGCGCGGTCCAGTGAAAAAGGTGATTATCTCCGCGCCGGCCAAGAATGAAGACATCACCATTGTTCTAGGCGTGAATGAAAACAAGTACGATCCTGCCAGGCACAATATTGTGTCGAATGCCTCCTGCACCACAAACTGCCTGGCGCCAGTGGCCAAGGTTCTGCATGACAGCTTTAAGATCCAGAGCGGGACAATGACCACGATCCATTCCTATACCAACGATCAGGTCATTCTCGATTTTCCGCACAAAGACCTGCGCCGCGCCCGCGCTGCTGCACTTTCCATGATTCCCACGTCTACCGGAGCGGCAAAGGCGCTCAATCTGGTGATCCCTGACCTCAAGGGCAAGCTGGATGGCTTTGCCATGCGCGTGCCCACGCCGAATGTATCCGTTGTGGATCTGGTGGTATTTGTGGAGAAGAGCACCAGCGTGGAAGAGGTGAACAAAGCGCTACAAGCCGCTGCCAATGGCCCGATGAAAGGCATCCTGGGCTATGAAACCGCTGAGCTTGTCTCGGTCGACTATCGCGGCGACGAGCGCTCTTCCATCGTGGACGCTCCGCTTACGCGCGTGGTCGCCGGCAACTGCGTGAAGGTGATCGCCTGGTATGACAATGAGTGGGGTTATTCCTGCCGCGTCCGTGATCTGGTCCACTTCATGGCAAAAAAGGGGCTGTAATGGCAGTAGCAACGGAAAAGAACATGGCCAAACTTTCCATCCAGGACCTGAAACTTGAAGGCCATCGCGTTTTCATGCGCGTGGATTTCAATGTGCCACTTACGGAAGATGGCCGCGTTTCCGACGATACGCGGATACGCGAGACGCTGCCGACAATCGAGTATGCGCTGCGCAAAGGAGCAAGACTGATATTGGCATCGCATCTGGGGCGTCCCAAGGGAAAATTCAACGCCAAGATGAGTTTGAAACCGGTGGCGGAGCGCTTGCGCATGCTGCTGGACGAAGAGTTGGGCCGCAGCTGCAACGTTGGTTTTGCTCCGGATTGTATTGGCCTGGCAGCCGAGGAAATGGCGCACAAGCTGGAAAAAGGCCAGACGCTGCTTCTGGAAAACCTGCGCTTTCACGCCGAAGAAGAGGCCAATGATGAGGCCTTTTCGCGCAAGCTGGCAGCGCTTGCCGATGTTTACGTAAATGACGCGTTTGGCGCGGCGCATCGCGCACATGCCTCAACCGTAGGTATTACAAAATTCGTGGACAAATCGGCGGCCGGCCTGCTGATGCAGAAAGAACTGGAATACCTGGGCAAGGCCACCACGCATCCGGAGAAGCCATTTGTGGCCATCATCGGCGGAGCCAAGGTTTCAGACAAGATTGACGTGATCCGCAACCTGCTCACCAAGGTTGACGCTCTACTGATCGGCGGCGCAATGGCCTATACGTTTCTGAAAGCAGAGGGCAAGCAGGTGGGCAAGTCCCTGGTGGAGGAAGACAAGATCGAGCTGGCCAAGTCGCTTTTGCAGGACGCAAAAAACAAGAACGTCCGTCTGCTTCTGCCGTTGGACAATGTGGTGGCGGAAAAGATTGACGCTTCCGCGAAAACTCAAACGGTTAAGACCGAAGAAGGTATTGCAGCCGATCAGATGGGGCTGGATATTGGCCCCGAAACAATAGCCGCATTCAGTAAAGAGATTGCCGGCGCCAAAACAATTGTCTGGAACGGCCCAATGGGAGTTTTTGAAGTCGCTCCGTTCGCCCGTGGCACCATGAAGATTGCTGAAGCGGTTGCCGGGAATCGCGGCGCAACATCCATCGTCGGCGGAGGCGATTCTGTTGCCGCGGTCCATCAGTCTGGATTGGCGGACAAGATCACACACATCTCAACAGGCGGCGGAGCTTCTCTGGAATTTCTGGAAGGCAAGAAGCTTCCGGGCGTGGAAGCGCTCACCAACAAATAAAATGGCGCACAGCGTGCGATATCGAATTGGATCCAAAGCCACTCTTGAATTGGCCATGGGCGACATCACCGATGAGACCACCGATGCTATCGTGAACGCTGCCAACTCTGGGCTTCTGGGCGGCGGTGGCGTGGACGGCGCGATTCACAGAGCTGCCGGACCAGCCTTATTGGCTGAATGTAAAAAAATTCGTGAACAGCGCGGTCCTCTGCCACCAGGACAAGCTGTAACTACCTCCGGCGCCCAGCTGAAAGCACGTTATGTGATTCACACCGTAGGCCCCGTCTGGCAGGGCGGCAAGGTCAACGAGCCGCAGATCCTGGAAAGCTGTTACTGCAACTCAATGGAGCAAGCTAATCTCAAAGTCTGCGCCAGCGTGAGCTTCCCTTCCATTTCTACGGGAGCGTTTGGCTATCCCGTGCGACCAGCCGCGCAAATAGCGCTGCGGACGATTGCCGATTTGCTCCACGAACCAAGGTCCGTGAGGTTAGTCCGATTTGTGTTGTTTGACGAGAGCACGTACAAGGCTTACGCCGCAGCGGCAGAAGAGCTGAGCCGCGACTTTCCCCACTACAAGATCAAGGCTGAAGCATGAGAAAAAAGCTGATCGCTGCCAACTGGAAGATGTACAAAACTCCGGAGCAGGCGCAGGCATTTGTGTCTGCGTTTGCTGCCGCTGGTGGCGGACCATACCCGTGACGAGATTGTTCTCTGCCCGCCGTTTGTGCTAATTCCCCAGGTGGGATGGGCGTTGCGCGGCAGCAAGATCGGCCTCGGCGGCCAGGACATGTTCTGGGAGAGTGAAGGCGCGTACACCGGAGCCGTTTCCGCCCAGATGCTGCACGCCGTGGGCTGTTCGCATGTGATCATCGGCCATTCTGAGCGCCGACAATACTTTGGCGAGACCGATGACACGGTGAACCGCAAGCTGCGGGCCGCTCTGGTGGTGGGATTGAAGCCGATCGTGTGCGTGGGTGAAGTTTTGCAGGAACGCGAAGCCGGAGTGACCGAGGATATTTTGCGACGGCAGTGCAGCATCGCTTTCCGCGAGATATCTGCCGGCGGCGCTCATCCTATTATCGTGGCTTATGAACCCGTGTGGGCCATTGGGACGGGCAAAACGGCAACGCCGGAAGTGGCAGCAGAAGCTCATCGAGTGATCCGGGCCCAGGCTGCCGAAGCTTTTGGCGACGACGTGGCGGCAAAGATGAGGATTTTGTATGGAGGCAGCGTCAAGCCGGATAACGCAACGGCATTGATGTCACAGCCGGAAATCGATGGCGCGCTGGTCGGAGGGGCGAGCCTGGATCCAAAGTCGTTTGCGGCGATTGTGAAGTGGTAGCACGGTAATGCTTAGCCCGCCTTTTTCCAATCCCTAACGACAGGCAGCAGGTTCAGTTTAATTAACCGCGCCCGTGGTGATCTTGCCCATCGCGTGCACATGAATGTGCACTGTGTCATTTACTCGAAGAACGAATGTACTGGGATTCTTCATGCCCCATTCCTGATACTTTACGCTGAAGGTGCCATCGGCTGAGCCAGTTCCATTTTGCAATTCGACCTCAAGTGGCATGGTCAACGGTTTTGATTTGCCATGCATCGTCAGAATACCTTCTACTTCGACACTCGATTTACCCTCAGTTGCAACTGTGCCCTTCAGATGCTGCGGCGTGAAGACGATGTCAGAGTATTTTGGACTCTCCAGAATGTCTTTGTGCATTTTCTTGTCACGGCCGTCACTTCCGCTCTCGCCGCTGGCGGAATCCACAACAAGTTCGCCCGCCGCGGCTCCCGTGGAATTGTCAAACTGAATGCTGCCGCGCTTCAGGCGAAAGTCGCCATGGACAGTATGCAGCGTGGAATCAACTGTGAAGTTGACCTTGGTCTGTGCTGGATCGAGCGCAAAAGTCTTTTGCTGTGCCTGCGCGACGCCAACCGCAGTCATCAAAGCCAAAACGAATAAAGCAATAATGTGGCGAAAAGCACGAACAGTTAAAGCCATTCGACGTCCTCAGTGTTACAAAACAATTGTATGCTGCGCGATCTTCACAGTCTCTATGCTCATAGCAGCCGCCAGAATTCAGGCAGACTATTGATCTTGCTGTGACCCGTGGCATACCTGAAAGATCGCCAGCCGCCAGCGCAGGAGCCAAAGCCAACGCTTGCCGGAAAGCCAAGGCCATCCCTTCAACAGTGATCGCATCAACGGACCCTGATGCTTCGCCGAAAAAACCACATTTTCACGACAGACATGCTGCAGTAACTTTCAGGAAGTAACTCAGGCAGGTAGCGGCGAAATGTAGGCAGACCTCTGCGCTCATGTTGAAAGCCCTTGACGTAAACAAGCCAAGTCAAATTCAGTGCTGAAGCTCTCCTTTTTGGATGCGGTAATTGCGAATCAGGGCTTCTAATTCTTCAAGCTCCTGGTCCGCCACGGGGCCTGATTCCAGGAGATTGACCAGCAGCTTTGCTGAAGAGCCGCCGAAATTCTGCTCCAAGATGGTTCGCGCGCACATTTTTTCCACCCACTCGCGCGAGACGGCCGGCTCAAACACAAACACGCGACCGTCAGTCGTTTGGGCGCGCCAGCCCCTTTTCTTCCATGATGCGAAGGATAGTCTGCGTGGTTTTGTAATTAGGTGTGGAAGAAAAACTGGGGTGATGAATGATTTAGTCAATCGTGCCCGCCTTTAACTCCCATAATGCGTTCAGGATACGAAGTTCCGCTCGGGTCGGTGGCGCCGGATTCTTACGGCTAGTCATACAATTAAGTTCTTAAGAGCTTAAGCTATGAGATGTAGGGCGATTGTCAACCGTTCTTTGCATGTAAAATTCAGCTCGGTGATCCATGCAGTTCAGAAATTGCGGACCGCCGCCGAGGCGTTTCTGCATGTAATTTACCGATACATTACAAGCTCTTTACCGCACTTTTTGCTGCAGGGCGCAAAATCAGCATCACACACCAGAGATCAACTCACGAATATAGATGCCAAGGATAGCGCGATGAATCTCTGATTTCCTTTCACATCCGCCGAGAGTGGCTTGACCACGCCGGCGTTTCATGGAGGAAGCACATTTGCAAAGCAACAAATTGAATCAAAACGTAATGCGAATCTCGCTGGCCATCGCGATTCTCTGCTTATTGCTGGCTGGGGCGCGGATGCGCGGCCAGGAAAAAGCAGACGTGACGGTCCGCGTGAAGGTGGTAAACGTGCCCGCCACGGTTCGTGATAAGCACGGAAAGATCGTCAACAATTTGACGAAGGACGATTTCGTACTGGAAGAAGACGGTCGCCCGCAAACGCTGCATTATTTCTCCCAGGAGAGCAGTCTGCCTCTGACGCTGGGTTTGCTGGTCGATACCAGCATGAGCCAGCGGCGTGTATTGAGGCAGGAGCGCACCGCGAGTTCCAGCTTTATCGATCAGATGCTGCGGCCAGACAAAGACAAGGCATTCCTTATCCACTTTGATCATGAAGTAGAACTAGACCAGGATTTGACCTCTTCGCGAGAGAAACTGCGCACTGCTCTCGATAGCTTGCAGGCGCCGCAGTTTACGCAAACCAGCGGAGGCAATTCACAGGGACAAGGCGGCTATCCGGGCCGCCATGGCGGCCATCACGATGGCAGCAGCCGCGGCGGCGGAACATTACTGTATGACTCAGTCTATCTGGCATCGGACGAGCTGATGAAAAAGCAGACCGGACGAAAGGCATTGATTGTTCTTTCTGATGGAGATGATCGCGGCAGCAAAGAGACATTGCGCACCGCGATTGAAACCGCGCAACGCGCAGACACAATCATTTACTCGATCCTGTTTAAGGATGACGAAGATCGTTCCTTCGGCGGCGGTTTTGGAGGAATAGGTATGGGCGGCCATCACGGCGGTCCGGGTGGCGGGCGCAGCCGATATCCGCAGGAGCCGCGCGTGGATGGAAAGAAGATACTGGAACAGATGTCGCGCGAAACCGGCGGACGGCTGTTTGAGGTTTCCGGCAAGCAGACAGTCGAGAAGATTTATGCCCAGATTGAAGAGGACCTTCGCAACCAGTACAGTCTGGGATACACGCCGGACAGGACCAATCCGGGCGAAGGCTTTCATAAGATCAGCGTTAAAACAAAACAGAAGGACCTGGTGGTCCATGCCAGAGAGGAATATTACTGGGGACAGTAAATAGTTAAGCGCCAACCAGTAACAGGCGTCCATGTACCAATGAGTTACTGGCTCGCCAGAAACCAACGCTGAAACGCATCAAAGCATCAGACAATGAACCTGGCCATAATCATTTGATCTGATGCGATCCGCGCTCAAATTCGCTTTGCTGTTTTTGTGTCTTTTGACCTCATTCGACGGCCCAAGGGCCAAAGCCGAAGACGATTCCGGCAATACGGTGTTGGTATCACCTGAACAGGGTGAAGCCGTGGCCGCATTTGCGTTGCAAGCGGAAAAGCGAATTCACCCCAAACCAGATTGCTCTCACCTGGTGCATCTGCTCTATGCGCGCGCCGGACTGATTTATCCATATCGAGGACTCACGCGTCTTGTATCGCGGCATAAGTGATTTTCAGCGAGTAAAAACACCCCAGCCTGGAGACCTTGTAGTTTGGCTGGGCCATGTCGGCATTGTGCTTTCACCGGAAGAAAAGACATTCCTCAGTTCTGTACGGTCGGGAATCCTCACTGAATCATGGACGGCTCCGCATTGGGCTCGTCGCGGCCGACCGCGTTTTTACCGCTATCGCATTGGTCCTGAAGCTGACATGAATTTGCTGGCGGCGATCATGGGTGATGACAGTCGCCCGCAAATGGAAGCCCGGAGTAGTTCGCGCATTCCGCCCCGTGATCAACTTCCCTCCTCCGCTACTCAGGAGATTGCCGAGAGTGACGCCGACAGATCGCAACCAGAGAGCGGTGAATCGTCGCCACAGGATACCCGGAGCAAGGATGAAAGCGGTCATGATTCAGGTTCAATCGTCGCAACTATCATCCAACGCCAAATGCCCAGCAGACGCCAGATTGCGGCGGCAATCCTGGAAAGCAGTAGAACTCGTGCCACTCAATTGATCGGCGGTGAGACTCTGGATGTCGCACGTCCATTTTCTATTTTTAGCCGGCTAGAAGTTAAAAGAATAAAAATCAAGCATGAGAATGGATCGGTAACTCTTCAGCTTAGCGAAACGATGTGTCAGGAAGATGGACGCATCTTGCCGGCAAGAACAGTGGAACGCGAGCTCACAATTTCTCGGCGGAGTGACGGCGTCTGGGTGATTTCAGACCCACGAGAACGTACGTACCTCGTGGAGGAGCAGGCGTTGGAGATATTTGAGCGTCAGGCAGCACTCTTTCTTCAGCGCGCTCCCAACAGCAGCAATACTCGAATTGTCGTAAAAACTCTGGATCGGCTTTACGATCAACAGTCCGCCGCGCCGCAGCGCGCGTCAATCAGATAAATCCGCCCCGTGAAAAACACACACCGGCAAATTCCAACGCGTCAAAGTCGCTTTTACGCGGAAGCAGAAGAGTAAAGGTTCTTATCCAGCCAGTCTGCCACTGGTGTTTGCAAAGCAAAATGAAGCTTGATCTCTTCTCCGTCCAGAACGCGCCATTTCGAAAGATGGGAATAGGGCTTTCCTCGTGAGTCGACAGCCCTAAATTCGACAGCATGGTCCTGAATCCGATATTCGTTGCAAGGACCGCCATCCTTTGATGCGATTCTGAGGTTGCGCAGTCCTGACAGCACAATCCACTGATTCCGCAAAATCTCCTCCTCATAAAACAAGACCAAGGCTGATACGCTAAACCGGTCCTTATAGTCTGATGATCCGTTGACTAGCAAGGTGTTGTCCGCATATCGAACATAAGCCAGAAATTAATCCAGCCGAGACGCTGGTTTACCATGCATGTTGAAGATTCTGAGGGAGATCCAATGTCGCTGACGGCGGTTGCTGGGCAACCAAACAAATACCGGGTACCGGGCATTGATCTGCTGAGAGGGCTCTGCATTGTTGCCGTGGTGCTGCACCACATCAATTTAAGAATCCACTTCCGTGACAGCAGCCTGGGCCAGCTACTTGGCCCGGCGGCCAACCGTGCGCTGTTCTGGAATGGATATTACGGCGTTCGCATGTTCTTTGTAATCTCCGGCTTCCTGATCACTTCATGGTCATTAAAGCGCTGGGGAAGGCTCAGCCAGCTTAATGTCCGCCAGTTTTACCAGATGCGTTTTGCCCGCATTATGCCCTGCCTGGCAGGACTGCTGCTGGTACTGGTTTTTCTGGATCGCATGGGAGTTCCACGTTTTGTCGTCAACACGCAGCATACCTCGCTCCTGCGTGCTTCGATTGCGGCACTCACCTTTCATGTGAACTGGCTTGAGGCCAGGACCGGATACCTGCCTGCCTCATGGGATGTGCTCTGGTCTCTTTCAGTGGAAGAGGTCTTTTACATCGTTTTTCCGCTACTCTGTACGCTGTTGCGAAAGCAGGCACTGCTTATTAGCGTGCTGGTCGCCTTTGTAGTGATCGGCCCATTCGTGCGGGTACACACACAAAACGAACTTTGGGCCGACTATGGTTATCTTTCCTGCATGGACGGAATCGCCTTTGGCTGTCTGGCAGCGATGGTCGCTGCAAAAGTTAAGCTGAGCGATAAAGCAAACCTGACACTCAGGATCACCGGAATTTTTCTCTGTCTGCTGATCACGGCATCGTGCAGAGCCTGGAACTGTGGTACGGCAAAGCGCATCCGCTTTCCGCACGTCCGGAAGTCAGCCTCTTTGGACAAAAATAAACTGCTTCATAAAATAGCCATCCGCGACTCGCTGGAAGCGGATGGCTTAGTTTTTTCGGCCCGAATTCCTACTTTAACTACTTCCCCTCTATTCTCCTTCGTCGGCAACCCCTAATTTTCCGAGCCTGTAACGCAGTGCATTCCGTGAGAGTCCCAGCAGTCGCGCGGCCTGGCTCTTGTTGCCATTGGCGCGTCGCAGGGCTTCGCGGATCATATTGTCTTCCCACTGCTCCAGAGTCATGCCTTCAGGAAGAAATTGATTGGCGGAGGACGCCGCAGCCCCAGATTTGCTCTGTCTTGTATCGAGGTGGATGTCTTTCTCATCGATCATCCGGCCAGACGACAACGCCACCGCGCGCTCCACGCTATTTTCAAGCTGGCGGATGTTGCCCGGCCAGTGGTATTCCATCAGCGCGTCGAGTGCGCTGGGCGTAATGCCTTCGATTTCCTTTTCGTTGTCAGCGGCAAATCGCACAAGAAAATGATTCACCAGATCTGGAATATCTTCCTTGTGTTCCCGTAGAGGCGGAATATCGATTGGCACAACATTCAGCCGGTAATAAAGATCTTCGCGAAATGTGCCTTCCTCCAGCGCAGCGCGCAGATCGCGATTTGTTGCGGCGATCATGCGTATGTCCACTTTCAGGGTTTTGGTTCCGCCCAGGCGCTCAAACTCGCGTTCCTGTAAGACGCGGAGCAGCTTCACCTGAATGGCCGCTGGCACGTCCCCGATTTCATCGAGAAAAAGTGTTCCTTTATCAGCCAGTTCAAACTTGCCCGGTTTGCTGGCCAGCGCGCCGGTAAAGGCCCCACGCTCAAAGCCAAAGAGCTCACTTTCAAAAAGCGTGTCTGGGATGGCCGTGCTATTGATCTTAATGAACGGGCCAGCGGCACGCCTCGAATTCTGGTGAATGGCCCGTGCGATCAGGTCTTTGCCTACGCCGCTTTCACCGCCAATGAGCACCGTGGAGTTTGTTGGCGCCACGCGCTCCACCAACGCCAGCACTTCCTGCATCTTCTTGCCGCGTCCAACAATATTCTGGAAATGGTAGCGCTTGCCCAACGCTTCTTTCAGGCGCACGTTTTCATCGCGCACCTGCTGGACATCCAGCTCCTTGTTGATGACCAGCCTCATCTCGGCCATGGTGAAAGGTTTGAGCACATAATCGCTGGCTCCGGCTTTCATTGCGTCCACGGCGGTTTCAACGCTTCCGTATGCTGTCATCACGATGAATGGCAGTGCGGGATTCAGGCGCTTCCCTTCCTGCAAAAATTCAAGACCGTTCATGCCGGGAAGCTTCAGGTCGGTCACTACAAGGTCCGCAGAGGCCTTCCGTAGATGCAGCAATCCGCTTTCGGCATCGCCAGCAGTATGAATACTGTGGCCGTCCTCACTCAGGCTGATCTCAAGTAGCCGCCGCATACGCGGCTCATCTTCAACAATAAGAATATTCGCCATAGGTCAGTTTGCTTTAATTCCGGACTGGTCTTGCCCGACAGCCACCGCAGGAAACTCAACTCGAAAGCAAGCCCCATGGCCGGGTTCACTCACAAGCTTGAGAGACCCTCCGTGTGCGTCAACAATTTTGGAAACGATCGCCAGTCCCAGCCCAACTCCGGATTTCTTTGTCGTTACAAAGGGATTGAATATCTGCTCCTTCATATCCGCCGGGACCCCTGGACCGCTATCCTCAATTTCCACCACAACGCCTCGCGCTTCTGCTTTTTCGTCGGACGCCCGAAGCCTGACGCGCAACTCTCCGCCATCTTCACCCATGGCTTCGCAGGCGTTCATGAAAAGGTTGGCAAAGACCTGGTCGCATAAATCGTGGTCGAGCATCACCTGCGGCAAGCCGGGAGCAAAGTCACGTTTTATGCTCACCTTTTTACATGCCCCATGTTCAGAAACCGTCTTCAAACATCGGTCCACAACGGTGGCCAAGTCATGAGTCCCCAGATCAAGTTGAGATGGCCGGGCAAAATCAAGAAATCGACTTACCAGGGCGCTCACACGATTGACTTCAGTGTAAATATATCCAGCGAGTTCTTGCGCGAGCGGGTTTGTGTTATCCAGCTTTTGAGTAAGTATTTCCGCCGAACCCTTGATCACGCCCAACGGGTTGCGTATTTCATGGGCCAGGCCGGCCGAAAGCTGGCCAAGCGCCGCGAGCCTTTCCGCCCTGCGCGCCTCATCCTGCGCGAGTTTCAGGTTGCGATTCGCCTCAGTAAGTGTTTCGGAAAGAACCTGATACCTGCCGCACCTGCACCCGATACTGCATTACGAAGCGATTTACGGTCATTGCTACAAGAAAGAAGAACAGGACGCGCATCAGCAGTTCAGACATGCTGCTGGCTGTAATGGTGAAGTGCAGGTTCGCCTGATAAAGATATGAGCTATACGCTAATGAAGCAGCCAGTGTCCACAGCAGAGTCCCGACTGGCCCAAAATACATGGCCGCTGTCATTACCGGCAGATAATAGATGGGGTAATACCCGCTGTTGATGGCCGCCGGATCACCTGTGTGGTTAATGAGAACAGTGGCAAGAACTATCTTGACGAGCACGGTCATCGCCGGACCGGGCTTTCCCGCCAGCCGTACGAACTGGGTCTCCAGCAATTGGAAAATCCCGATGATCAGCAAAATGAGCTGCTTATGTAATTCGGCAACCGGCGGTATGAGCGCAAGGCCGCCAAGAAAGATAAGCCAAAGAACATCAAGCCAACGCGGAGTTGCGCGTTCTTTCATAGGGAAGGTTTGAATGTATCACGAGAAGGGTGCCGCTCGGGAGCCGGACCAGAGAGTCAGATTTCTTTATCAAGTATTGCTCGAATTTGTGCGCTTAAACTTTGGAAAGTAAATGGCTTCTGCAAGAAGCAGGAAGGGTCTAAAGCGATACCGTGCCGCCATACCGCATCGGCACCATAACCGGAAATTATCAGCACGTTTGTACCCGGACGCGTCTTGCGCACATGGTCCACCAGCCCACGACCGCTCAACTTGGGCATCACGATATCAGAGATCAGCAATGAGATAGGACCGGCGTGGCGGTTACAAATCTCAATCGCCTCTTTTCCGTCTCCGGCGGTGAGAACCCGGTAACCACAACTCTCCAGATACTCGCATGAAGCATTGCGCAGATCTTCTTCATTGTCGACCAATAGAATGGTTTCATGTCCCGGTACGTGCGACCGTTTCCGCGACTCCGACGGAGCAGGATTTAAATGGCTGCCACTGATCACCGGCAAGTAAACGCTGAAAGTTGAACCGCGCTGCGCCTCTGACTGTACGGTAATGTAGCCGCCGCTTTGCTTCACGATCCCATAGACCGTGGAGAGTCCTAATCCGGATCCGGTCTTTTTGGTGGTAAAGAATGGCTCGAAGATCCGCGACTGAACTTCCTGGCTTATACCGGCGCCAGTATCACTGATGGATAAACGTACATATTCACCCGGCGGCAACTCGGGCTGATCAGAACTCAGATACCGATCAATAGAAATCGTAAGGGTTCCACCCTCGGGCATGGCTTCGCGGGCATTGGCCGTCAGGTTCATGATGACTTGTTCCATCTGGCTTTGATCGGCCCGCACCAAGCCAATATTCTTTGTGGCTTGAATGCTGATTTGTACTTCCGCACCCATCAAGCAGTCCACCATGCTGCTGATCCCCTCAAGCACAGTCGCCAGATCCAGCAACTTAAGTGTCATAACCTGCTTACGGCCAAAGGCAAGCAGTTGCCGCGTGAGGGACGCCGCTTTTTCGGTTGCGGAGATAATCTTTTCTGCGCGACCGCGCTCTGCCTGGCTGGTCGCGCTTGATTCAAGGAGTTCAGCATGACCGCTGATAATGCCAAGGATATTGTTGAAATCGTGCGCCACACCACCCGCCAGACGGCCTACGGCTTCCATTTTCTGTGAATCTCGCAATTGTTCTTCCATGTCCTGCTGTTCGGTGATGTCACGTAGCATGGCTAGATGCTGGCCGGGAAGAATATTCGCGGTAAAGCAATAATCCACCAACCTTCGCGACCCATCCTTCAGGTGCGCCCAGAACTGCCCGCGACCGCTTGCGGACGCCCTTAGCTCCGCCCACACGCGCTCAAACCCCTTTTCGCAGAAGTCGCACAGACGGCAACCAATCAGTTCGTTGCGGGAAAGATTTATCAGGGCTCCCGCAGCGGCGTTCGCCTCCAGGCAGATGCCGTCATCGGCAAAAATGACGATGCCTTCCACGGAATTCTCAAAGATGGCGCGGACGGTGGCTTCGCTCTGCCGCAATGCTTCTTCAGAACGTTTGCGTTCGATGGCATAGCGAATGGAGCGCAGGAGTATCCGCCCGTCAAACGTGCCTTTTACCAGATAGTCCTGCGCGCCCTCGCGCACCGTCTTAATGGCCAGGTCCTCATCATCTGAACCGCTTAAGACCAAAATGGCTGCGCGGAAGGCCGCTTGTCTGGATGCGATAAAAAGTCTCATAGCCAGCGCTATCTTCAAGATTGAGGTCAAGCAGAATTACGTCAGGACGTTCCTTTCAAGGTGCCGCAGAGCTTCGACCAGGCGGGTAACATGTCTGCATTGCAGCGTGGCAGCGGGCAAACGCGAGCAATCCCGTGATGAACTTTGCATCCACTGCATTGTCCTCGACCAGCAGCACTCTGAGGAGTTCCGTCTGTCGAGAATCCATTACCAGCGTTGACATTTGTTACATCCGCCTCTTCAATCTTCATCCGCCGAGCCGGGGGCCTACGTTAACGGCTCACCCGGTTCTGCAACATAGCACGCAATGTCTGATACAACACATCAATCTCTTGCGTGAGCTTTTCCAGTAACATCCTCAGTTCCATCCATGGAGCCGATCTGCCCGCTTTCTTCTAATTGAACGCTATATTGCGCAGCGGCGTGTGCGGAAAACTGAAGCATCGATCCTTTAATTTTGTGGCTGGCTTTTTCCAGTTCGGCGCCGAACCCTGCTGGATTGCCTTCTCAATTCTAGCCAGCGTTCCTGGAACTTCCGCGGCAAACAAATCTACCAACTCTCGGAGCAGGTTAAGGTCGCCGTGTACCCGATCCAACAGTGCACGCGGATCAAAATCCTCGCTTTTCAACAGATTCAACCTCTGATTCAACTCTGCTTTTTGTCCCAGAGCATAGGTAATTGTTCTCGGTTCAAATGCGAAGCTTTGCTTTTGTAAAGCGTCAAGGTCTTCTGCACCAGCAAAAGCTCTCAGCCGGAATCCATTACGATAATCGGCAATAATAAATACATAGCGTGAAGGCTTTTCTTTTCGTACTTTCGAAAATTCGGATAGCAACAACTGACTGATCTCACAACTTAAGATCAATATGTTTCTTCTAAATGTTTCTTCCGAACCTAAAAATAAGAATTGGCTTAGGGCATTTGGGCCGCTTCTCAGCCTTTTGCAAATGTGAATCCAACATTATCCGCCAGGTTGTGGGCTGGTCCGCTCGTCGTTGGTAAAAGGTTAGCCTGCGCCAGGCGGCATGTACAGCGATGACCCATCAAGGTCTTCCCTGCTAATCTTTGGAGAGAGGCAGCCCTCGCAAGTTGACGAGAGCCATCCAGATGAAAGCCGCTGTTCTGACTTCGCCGAATCATATTTCAAAACGCCCGCTGGAAATCCGCGAGGTACCAAAACCGCAACTTAAGCCCGGCCATGTTCTCCTTCGCGTGCGCGCCTGTGGTGTTTGTCGAACGGACTTACACATTGTTGAGGGCGACCTGCCGCCACGTTGCAATGAAATCATTCCGGGACACCAGATCGTTGGAGAAATTGCGGATCCGGGTACGACCGATCTTGCAGCAGGCGCTCGCGTTGGCGTCTCGTGGATCGGCGGCGTGGATGGAAGCTGCTGGTATTGCCAGCATGGAGATGGAAAACCTTTGCGATGCTCCTATCTTTACCGGCTATAGCCTGAATGGCGGTTACGCCGAATATGCAATTGCACGCGCGGATTTTACGTTTCCGCTGGAGAACCAGCTTGACGATCTGCAGGCAGCTCCCCTGTTGTGCGCCGGCATTATCGGGTTTCGCAGCCTTCGCGTAGCCGAAGTAAAACATGGGGAACGCGTAGGATTATTCGGATTTGGCGCCTCGGCGCATCTTGCCATAGCGGTGCTGCGAGCCTGGAACTGTGAAGTGTACGTCTCCACGCGAGGGGCTTCTCATCGCCAATTGGCCGCCTCGCTCGGCGCAACGTGGGTGGGCAGTGAAACCGAAAAACCGCCCGTGAAGCTTGATCGCGCTGTCACGTTCGCGCCCAGCGGTGACGTGGTTGTAGCCGCTCTGGCCAGCCTGCGCAAGGGCGGCGTGGTTGCCGTCAATGCAATCCACCTGGACCGCATTCCTGAGTTTGACTACGACCGCCTCTTGTGGGGTGAGCGGCAAATCCGGAGCGTCGACCAACATGACGCGTTCAGATGCCCGCGACTTTCTGCAAATTGCAGGCGAGATCAATCTGCGCCCCAGGATCACGGTGTTCTCTCTCGATCAAGTCAATGACGCTCTGGCTGCCGTAAAGAATGACTCAATTGATGGCGCAGCCGTCATCGTGATGACCGACGACTGAGGCCCCGATGGTGAGCACGGATAGGCCTTCGCGGCGATTATTGCTTTCTTGGTTTAACTTGCGACTTTGAGACGATTTCCAGGGTAGCAACAGCAAACTCCTCGCCATTGCGATTTCCGGTTACCTGCAGCAACCAACCGCCTTCCGCATGACGTCCATTCACGAGCCTTGCAGCAAGCTGGTTGCCGCGCTTATCGAAGCGCAGAACATCATTATTATGATTACGGGAAGGCAAAAGCAACGCGTACCCACTTTCCCGGCAAGCGGGCATTTGCAGACATTTTCTTGTATGTTTGATTCCTAAATCGGCCAGCTGAGCTGCTTCTTCTTTCACACAAACGGTATCTACGAGGTACCCACGCACGGATTCCTTAGGGCGCGGCTTAGCGCCCAAATCCGCGCTACGGGCATTAAGAGCCAATAAGCCGACAGCACAGCAGGCTATATAAGAGCAGGCTATATGGAAGATACGACCAGAAAACTTCATAACAGTTGTCTTTAGCAATCGCAAAAGCCGAATTTATCCCTCAAGCCAGGTGTTCAGGATCGACTTGGCGACGTTCACGTCCGACAGCACTCCGCTGAGGCTCCAGGTAATTGTCCGCTGCTTGATGCCGAGGATCATGGGCGCTCCGGTCAGCTTCATTAAACCGAAAGCGCTCTTGTTGGGATCGGCATACCAAGTGGCCGATGCGAGATCTGGAAAACGCGATTGCGCTGTCTTTAGATCGTCAGTGCTGCCGCCAACAATGATCACGGCGTGCGAGGCCAGAGTGGGATACTGGTCTTTCTTTCAGCAGACGCAACAAGTTGTCACTGAACTGATTGCGCGGCTGAATATAAATGATGAACCAGTTGCCCTGCGAAGGCAGCGCGTTGCTTTTCACTGTGCTGCCGTCTGCCGCGGTCAGTTGGATATCCGGCAGAGGGACGGGCTCCACGGCTGCCGCCATGATCGACAAGAGAAAAATCATTCCCAGACTTATCGCAATCGCACGTACGAAGTTCTTTTGAATCCGCATACATCTTCCCCTTATGGAATTACAAAGTTTGCCACGGCCGCTTTTTCTGCCGCCGACATGCCGCTAAGGGCATTTGGATCGGTCAGATCAACGAGGCTCGCGGCTTGAGCTTTTGTGCCTGTAAGATCACTGGGCGGGCGCTGCACGGCGAAGTGCATCAGAATTGCAGTTTGGCCCGCCGGAATGGAAACGTTGTCCCAACGGTAAAAGGGCTCGTCGTTGGTCTGAACGAATTGCACTGTGGGTACAAGCGTTGAAGTTGCACCAGCGAATACGTGGGCGAGCAACGGATCGCAGCAAATTCCATTTTGATCGGTGACCGCATACGTAAAGTTAGTTTGCGCCGGCGATAGTACGATCCTGGTGCTGTTGTCTGAACCCAGGTTTCCGCTGATGGTCACGGACACAACCACCGGCATCGTGCCGGGATTCTGGATCTCTTCGAGATAGCGCGCAAATCCTCCGGCAGTGGGTGAAAAGATTTTGCGTGAGACCTGAAGATTGTGAATGAGCACCGGGCCAAGAACAACCTGGCGTCCGGCAGCCTCAAATGTTGCGGCGTTGAGGCATGGGAACTGGCGCACAAAATCAGGGCCGCTCAAACTGGACTGATACATGCCGTCATAAGCATCATTGAATTGCCGGTTAACGGTGCCTCCGTCGTTCAATTCACCGTCGCACGATACGTCGTAGCGGAAATTGTCTGCACCGTCGAGATCGACCAGGCCAAAGCGCTGGAAGCTGATGGCATTTCCAAGGGTAATGTTCAGATTCAGGGGCGCACTGGTTGTCAACACACCGGTAGCGGTCCCGGCGGAGGTTCCGGACTGATCAGAAGCTCCAACCTGCAGGGCTCCCACCTGCACGCCATTGATCTGGTAGTTGCCCAAAGCATCGGCTGTAGTCTGACCATTGAAGTTCCCTGCTGGTCCAAAGCTATCAATGCTGACAACGGAGACAAAAGGATTCACGGCCGGCGTTATGCCATCGGCGCCAAAAACCACCCCGAAAACAGTCCCCGTAGCCGGCATATTGATGTCAACGGTGGCGACCTGCCCATCCGTTAACAGAGCGCCATCCCCGTTGGCAAATGTTTGATTGAAGTTCAGGAACGCCTGCACCGTAAACGGCCCAAGCGGGACACGGGAGATTCGGTATACGCCCAGACTATCTGTGTTGGTAAATACACTGAAGCCAGTACCCGTAGTAGCGATCGCTACCTCGGCAAACGGTACCGGATTGCCGTTGCTGTCTCGCACTATGCCTGTTACTACGCCGCTGAGGAGCACCACATTCAGCACTTGAGGCTGCGTAACGTCCGTCAGCGTCAAGGTAGAGGTGGAGAAAATGCCCGAATTTGTGTCCTGGGCAAAGAGCGTAAACGTGCCCACAGGCAGACCCACAAGTGCGAAAGCTCCATTCGCGTCCGTAGGCGGCAGGAAGGTCGTCAAATTTCCAAACGAATCCGTTTGCGAAATAACAACTGTCGGGAACGGGACAACCGTGCCGTCAGAATAGCTAACCGTACCTCTCACTACAGACAGAGGCAGATTGAGATCAATGGTTATAACGTCGCCATTGGATACGAAGGTTCCAGTCTTCTCCGCAAATACCAGCGGGTTGAGAATGGAAGTCGCTCGTACCTTAAAGCCCTGAGGTCCGGCGCTGACGCCATTGAACTTGTAGAAGCCATTGGCATCTGTGCCGCCAAGCGCGAGTTGAATGCCGGTGGCAACATCGAGTACTTCAACATCTGTCGCGACGACCGGGGTCAAGCCATCCGCAGCCGCAACGTGACCCTGGATCGTGCCGGTAATACCTGCGTTGATGGTGATGAAGACGGTTGAGCCAACATCACTCGACTGCACTACTACCGCTTGCTTCGCCGACAAAGCCGTTCTGGTAAGCGGTTACGGTGAAGTTACCTGTTGGAACATTGGGAATTGAGAGCGTACCGGAACTATCAGTGATTCCAGCAATTCGCTGAGTGGTTCCCGACTTGAGCACAATCTCCGCGCCTGAAAGCGGCGTGAAGCCATCGCGCTGCAAGGCAGTGACGCTGACTACGGCCGTCCCAGGCAGGATCGCCTGATTGACGAGATTGAAGTTCACTACTTGGGCTTTCTCGTCGTCCGTCATGCCGGTGAACTCATCCGGATCAGTCTGATTTACAAGGGCCTGGGCCTGTGCCTGGACGCCCGGCAGGTCGTTCGGATCTCGCTGCATATCAAAGTGCATCACGATTGCCGATCCGCCCGGAGGTATGGTCATGTTCCAGTCGTAAGAAACGGACCTTGTATCGTTGGGGAACAACAGATCGCCGGCGGGAACAGCGGCATTCGGTCCGGCAAAGACAGCACCCAGCAATGGCGTGCAGCAGAAACCAGTACCCGTTACCGCATAGGTATTGCCGGTATCTCCGGGAGCCACCTGGATCGTGATGCTTCCCGAGAGTTGAGGAAGCTCTGGACCAGCGGCGTAATTGGCACAGGCTGTTGCGTGGTGTTGTTGAGAACTTCCAGATAGCGGGTGAATCCGCCGCTTGCGGGCGAGTACACCTTGCGCGTAACCGTAACGCCGCTAACGCCTGCCGGCCCAAAGTCTATCTCGCGCCCACCTTGTGCGGTCTGTGCTCCGGCAAGGCAGGGGAAGAATTCATTGAAGTTGGAGCCACTAAACTCAAGGTTTTCAGCGCCCGAGTAGCCGCGACTGAGACTGCCATCGATGCGACCGCCAGAACTGATTTCTCCGTCACACTCGATGTCATAACGATACCCGTTTGTTCCATCGAGATTGAAGTTGAACAGCCTGGTATCGAAGAAGTCAAAGCCCTGGCCGAGCACCACGTTAATAGTGGTGTTCTGTCCAGCCGTCACCTGTCCGGCAGCGAAGCCGCTGGTAGTCTGAGTGACCGGATCAGCGGTGGTAATGTGCACATTGCCCACCGAGATTCCACCGAGTGAATAGTTGCCATTCGCATCGGTGAAGACAAAGTTATAAGAGAAGCCCTCCGGTCCAGTGCTATCCAGGCTTTCGATATTCACTGGAGCATTGGCCACCGGAGTAACGCCGTCAGTATTGAAGACGGTGCCGCTAACGCTGCCAAAGGCAGGCAATATCGGGTTCAGAACAACGGTATCGCCATCCGAAAGCAGGCTGCCTCTGAGGGTAGTGAAGAGTTCGAAGTTGTCGTCAACCGCCTGCAGCGTGAACCGGCCCACCGGCGCATGGGTGAACACATAGTTGCCTTCTGAGTCAGCTCGCGTGAATGCATCGCGACGCATGCCGGCATTCGCCATACCTATATCAGCAAAGGGCGATGGATTGCCGGTGGAGTCGTAAACCACGCCCTTGACTGTTCCAGATGGCGGCATCGTGACATTCACTATCACAGGAACGTTGATGTCTGACACCCCGCCGCTGGTAACCTGCGTCAGGCCCGAATTGGAGTCTTGCACCGTAAGAGTAAAGTTTCCGACGAATGGGCCAGCAACGGAATAGCTGCCGTCTGCCCCGTTGCTGTTGGCAAAGAATGAAAACACATTGCCGTTAGCATCCGTTTGCGTCACGAAAACTTGCGGGAACGGTACGCCTGTGCCGTCAGTGTACGAGGCTGTACCTTTCACCACGCCGATTGGAATGGTGACGTTGACCGTGACCGTTTGTCCGAAGGTAGTAAACACTCCCGTATTCTCGCCAAACACGCCGGAGTTGGAAGGCGCGAATGCACGAACGCGGAAGCCAGCGCCGCCGCTGGTTATGTTGGAAATGAAATACGATCCGCCAAAGCTGAATGTTGAACCCAGGAAATTGCCGGTGGCCGCATCGAAGACCTGAACTGTGGTTTGCACCAGGGTCTGGCCATCTGAAGCAAAGACCTGACCGCTGACATTCCCCCTGGACGGAGCATTGATGGTGATATTGACCGAGCCCCCATCATCGGCGGGCGTAACGACACCAACTGCGCTTCCAGCAAACTGGAAGGTGTTTGGTGCGAAGGCCTCAACCGTGAAGCTGCCTTCAGGCACGTGTGGAATGTTCAGGACGCCGTTGACATCAGTAGTGCCGCCAAAGCGGAAGAATCCGTCCTGGGCAAACATAATATCGATCTGGGCATTTGCGAGCGGCACATTCCCCGCCTGCTGCGCGATCACATGCACGGTTGCCTGCGCCGGTATCACGGCATTGACCGTCAATGTCGCTCCATCAGCAGGAACAACATTGTTATTCAGAGTACGGAAACCGGCAAAGCCGCGTGGATCAAAGGCCCGCAGTGTGAACAGCCGGCCCGCCACAACCTGCGTGATCGTATAGAGACCATTGGAATCAGTTACTGCAGATGCGAACGGCACATTGTCGCCAAATATCTGTACCTGGGCGTTCGCAGCGGCGGTTCCATTCACAAAGGTCACCCGACCGGTAACCACACCTGTGCCAGGCAGTATCACGGTGATTGGAACGACCTGTCCGTCACTGGGGACGGCGCCGTTTACATCGGTGAAGATACCGCTATTGCTTGGATGATGTCCGCGAACCGTAAACGTGCCTACCGGAACGTTGGTGATAGTCATTCTGCCGCTGGCATCAGTGAAACCGCTAAAGATGAAGAACCCTCTTGAAGGTTCGAGGATGTCAACCTGGCTGTTGGCAGCCGCGGTCCCGCTGGCAAAGTTCACCTGTACCTGCACCGTGCCAAGCCCAATCAGCGAGAGGTTCTGGGTAGTGGTCTGGTCCTGCACCACTGAGAGCACGATGGAAGTTGGAGCGCCGGTATTCGGCTCAAAAGCCTTCAACGTAAACAAGCCTGTGGGAATATCGAAGAACGTGAAATGCCCGTTGGCATCAGTGCGTAGATCGCGTTCAAAGAAGCCAAACGCTGTGGATCCCTGCAGGCTCACGGCAACATTAGCCACCGGAACTCCGCTCGCCGTAAGTATCGTGCCAGTCACCGTTCCTGTGGGCTGGATTGACACATTGGCGTTGCTGACCTGGCCGGCAACCACTGCAACGACATTGCGGCCAAAGAGATCTGTGCCACCCTGAGGAACGGAGGTTTCCGCCTGGAGGCTGAAGACGCCCGGTGGAACGCCAGTTAACACATAAGAACCATCTGGGTTGATGTTAGTGAAGTTAAAGGAATTACCAAACAGTTCCACCGAGCCATTGTTCACTGCAACGCCGGTGTGACGGCGTACAAATCCCTGGACGACGCCGGTATTTGTAAAGATCACATCCTGAGCGGCGCTGCTCTGGCCGGCAGCAAACGCACCCGTAGCGATCGGCGAAGCGATTCCCGTAAATGGATGGAACGCTTGTACGCTAAAGGCATCTATTGGCACGGCAAGGCTGTTGCCGGAGTTGTTGAACGTGGACGCGACATTGTATGTGCCGTCTGCCGCGCTTGTAACCTGCAGCGTACGTGCGTAGAAGAGGTTATTGCTGTGGAAACGCACCGTGGCGTTCGGCACGATTGTGACTCCGTCACCCGCTAAAACTCTTCCGGTGATGGTGCCGTTCAAGGCCGGCAAAGGAGCCAATGCACTTACTCCGCTGGTGGGTATTGCAAAGTTCCGGATTTCAGTGATTTCATCCGGACTCAGGCCTGCCAGGGCCTCTGGCGGCAATTGATTCAGTCGATCAGCAGATGCGGCGGCAGAGGCCCGACTCACCTGTTGCGCGCCAAAGTGCATGTAGGCTACCGTGCCGCCTGCCGGAATCGTAACATTGCTCCACGTAATGGCCAGCTGTCCCGGACTGAAGTTCGGGTTCGAAAGATAAGTGGCCGAAGCGGCATGATCTGCTGCCCCAACTCCGTCAAATGTGAATGCAAGCGCTGGTATGAAGCAGCAATTCAGGAACGGATCACCATCGACCACATCGCCAATCACCACCCAGCGGTCTGCGTTAATCGGATCCGATACATCAAGAATCTTGTCTCCAGAGGAGCTGGCCTGGATCACTGGCGTTCCGTTAAACGGACGCACGTTGGAAGTTACACGGAGATCAACCGTCACCGGGCTAGTGCTGGGGTTGGTGAGAATCTCAAGGTAGCGTGCGAAATATCCGTCTTGCGGCAAAAAGACCTTGCGCGTCACGTTCAGACCGGCAAGACCGCTCTGGCGGATCACGATTTCGCGTCCGTTCTGTTCGGTGGTGGCAAAGCCGGTGCCAGTAAATGGATTCGGGGTTCCTGCCGTTATCACATCAAGATGGAAGCCACCGCGGTTCGAACCAAAATCGCCGCCATAAACCGAGTTTGTGCCATCCAGAATCGAGCCATCACTCTGGAGATTAAAGAAGAAGTCGCTCGCATCCCAAAGGTTCGTCGGCAGGTTGATAGCATTGTTGAGAAGCTGGATGTCGACGGTAGCCACAGCCCCGTCGCTGGCAATCTGCCCTGAAGCTTCTGCCACCAACTGCTGCGCAGGAACACTGGCAGTCACCGTAAACGAGCCGGTAGGCACGCTATTAATGGTGTATGCGCCAGAGGCGTTGGATGTTGCTGAGAAGAAACCGCCAACCTGCGCGTTTGCGCTTTGCAATGTGATGTTGACGCCATTCGCAAGAGTGCCGTTGGGATTGCGGACAGTTCCCTGCACTGTTCCCAGACCTACGAACACAAGATTAGTGGTGATCACGTCACCGTTGCTTGCCAGGCTGATGCCGGTATTGCGGGCGCGCAGGCGGCCTGATCCGTCAAAGGACTGCAATGTGTATGTACCAAGTGGCAGGGCGTCAAAGCGGAAGCTGCCGTCGCTGGCAGTGTTCACCTGCCGGAAGACCGGCCCAAAAATCTGCACTGAAACATTAGCAAGCGGCGTAACGCCATCTGTGTTTAACACTCTGCCCAGCACCGAGCCGGCAGGTTGAAGCTGTACGGTCGCTGTATTGGCCACTCCGGCGGTAATGGCACTGGTAAGAGATCCGCTCAACTGTGTGACCGGATCAGTTGCCGTTACAAAATACGGACCCGCAAGCACGTTGGGGAATGTGAACGTGCCATCCGATTGAGTATTCCCCTGAAGCACTGTGCCAAACTGATTCTGTTCGAAGATGGTAATTTGCGCATTGGTAATGAGGTTGCCCGCTGCGTCTTTTACCGTGACTCTGAGACTGCCTACGCCGTTCAGAACCACGTTCACCGTCCTCACTTCGCCATTCGCACTCACTTGGTTGTTTGTGCGCCCACGATCACCGGTCACTGGATCAGTCACGTCCACTGTGAAACTGCCGAGGGGAACAAAATCAAACTGATAGTGGCCTAGAGCATCAGTAGTAGTGGTGCCATTGCTGGCGCCAAAGAGCGAGACCTGGGCGCCTGGGACGGGAGTGGCGCCGTCAAAGCGGAACACGGTCCCATTAACCGTACCGAAAGGAACCAGTTGGATATTGAGCGTAAGAATCTGGCCGGCAAAATTAATGCTGCCTGATGACCGGCCGGCAAATCCCGTATTCGGATCACGCACTTGCACGTTCACCGTGCCGGGCGCTACGTGGTCAATGAAGTAACGTCCGTCAGGACCAGCGGTCGTGTTGAACGTACCATTATTCCCAATGACCGTGACCAGCGCAGCCGGAATCGGCTGATTGCTTTGATTCGTAATCAATCCGGTTACAGTGCCACCCGCGACAAGCGTGAGGTCCTGGCTGGCAATCACATTCGCAGCAATATTTACTTTGGCGCTGGCTGCGGTATTGGTTGCTGAATCCACGGTTTCAATGGTGACGCTCACCACTGGAACATCCTGGAACGTGTAGGTCCCTGCGGTATCGGTTCGCACCTGGCGGGAGAGATCTGTTCCGTCAGGATTCTGTCCGTGCAGCTGTACCGACAGATTAACCACAACTTCGCCTGAGGTGCGTCGAACGACGCCCGTGACGCCGCCAGTGGGAGCAAACGTGATGTCGACGTTGCTGGTCTGGTCCTGAACTACCTGAGCAGTGGCAGTGGCAGTAAGAGCGGTGCCTTCAGAATTCGGCAGCGTAGCCAGAAGCGTGTAATTTCCTGGCGGTACGCCAGCAAAGCTATACGTTCCGTCAGTGGCGATACTGGCCGTAGCGGCCTGTGGAAGAGCGTTGCCGGAGATCCTGACATTGCCAAAGCTGACCACGTCGCCGTTGTCTCGCCTGACGGTTCCGGTGACGAGTCCGCTGTTGGAGAACACCACATTCTGGATAGCTGTGATTAACCCATCCGGGAAGCTACCCAATGTTGTAGGCGAGACCAAACCGGTCTGCCGATCGGTGGCAAGCAGAGTGAATGCATCCACCGGAATCGCCACGGTGCTGCCCGTTGTGCTCAGGCTGGAAGTGAATCCGAAATTGCCGTTGCCATCCGAGCTGGCGAAGTAAGTTCTTCCATAGAAAACGTTATTGCTTTGGAACTGTATGCTGGCTCCAGGGATGAATGTGACGTTGTCGTCCGCCAATACCTGGCCAGTGATCGCGCCCGCAATCGAAGGCAGGGGCGTAAGCGTGCTCACGCCACCGGCAGGCACCACAAAATTCTGAATCGCTGCCAGTTCCGCGGGCGAGAGGCCGGCCAATGCTTCCGGCGGCAGTTGATCGAGCCGCTGTGCTGAAGCCAATGCCGCAGTCCGGCTGGTCTGCTGCGACGCGAAATGCATGAAGACGATTTCGCCGCCCGGCGGAACCGTTACGCTCCTCCAGGTCTCTGCGAGTTGGCCAAAGTTATTGTTGAAATCGATGTTGTACTGAGCATCCGAAACCACAAGCGGCGCATTTGGCCCATCAAAAACGTGGGCCGAGGCCGGCAGGTTCGTCGATGAAGTAAACGGATCTCCATCTTCATCATCATCCACTGCCACCCAGTGATCGCGCGCCGTGGGATCGGAGACAGCTAGAACCGTATCGCCGCTGGAAGTGGCAATGATGCGGGGTTCGCGGTTGAATGTAAATCCATTCTGTACTTTGCTGATAAACCGGAAGTTGCTGGTTAGCCGTACATCCACAGTAACTGGAGATCCACCGGAGTTCTTCAGCACTTCCATGTAGCGTGCGAAGTAACCGTCCTGCGGGACATACACTTTGCGAGTAACGTCCAGTCCTGCGAGTCCCTGCTGCGTGATGGCAATCTGCCGACCGCTCAATTCTGTTGACGCAAGGCCCTGCGTAGCGCCTTGCCCCGTAAAGCTGCTGACGGAGCCGCCCGAGATCAGGTCTAACAGGAAACCACCCTGATGAGAGGCAAAGTCGCCGCCGTAGATCTGGCTCTTGCCGCCGGCAATAGCGCCGCTTTGGGTGAGGTCGAAGTTGAAATTATTGGCGTCAAACAAAGTTGACGGCAGCTGAATGACATTGGCCAGCAGCTGAATGTTTGCCGTCACCGTACCGCCATCAGTAGCCAGCACCCCTTGGTTTTGGCCCAGCAGAACTTGTGATCCTGATTGCCGCCGAGCGTTGACAGTAAAGCTGCCAAGAGGCACCTGAGCGAAGCGATAGACGCCGTTTACATCTGTAAGGGCACTGAAATTACGCGACTGACCTTGAATCGCCAGGGTAATTCCCGTTGACACAGCAGGTGTGGAATCAGGATTCAGCACTGTTCCAGTTAGTGTGCCAACGCCGCTGAGCACAAGATTCTGGGTAACTACCTGGTCCTGGGTAGAAATCGAAACGGCTACGGACGCCCGGATGTTTCCTGAACTGTCGATGGCGCGTAATTGATAAGAACCGGATGGAACAATATCAAACTTGAAGCCACCAAGACCGTTGGTGGATATTTGCCGCGTTACCGGTCCAACTAGCTGTACGGAAATATTCGGAATGGTTGTTGTGCCGTTTGAAGCAAAAACAGTTCCCTGAACAACGCCTGAGGACTGCAACTGCACTGTGGTGTTGGTAGTTGAACCAACGGCTACATTCCCGCTTGCGGAGCCGGTGAGATTGGTTTGCGGATTGACCGCGGTTACTGAGAAATTCCCCGCCAGAACATTGGCAAAAGTCAGAGTGCCGTCCGCCTGTGTTGATCCGTTCTGGTG
Source organism: Terriglobia bacterium (assembly GCA_963732195.1). Taxonomy (GTDB): domain Bacteria; phylum Acidobacteriota; class Terriglobia; order Terriglobales; family Acidobacteriaceae; genus Angelobacter. The sequence continues at coordinate 126,237 of CAVSYO010000022.1, forward strand.
GCCACCAAAAATGGTTTGGCTATTGAGTTGGACCTGAGCGCCGGAAACCAGGTTGAGTCCACCGTCTTTCACGGTGATTACTACTTTTCCAACGCCGATTAAAGTTACATTTGTTGGGACGATCTGATCCTGACTGGAAATGGTGGCGCTTGCGCGTCCCCGGTCTCCCGTGGCTGGATCGGTAACATCAACGGTGTAGCTGCCGACCGGAACCAGATCGAGCCGATAGTGACCCTGAGAATCAGAGGTTGCGCTGTGTCCATCCGACAGCGTTATCACGGTACCGCTTGCTGGAGTGACGCCGCCAAAATGGAAAACAGTCCCGGTAATGCTGCCCGTAGCCTGCAGGGTGATATTGGCCGTAGCCGTTTGACCATCGCCTGCCAGGGTGCCAGAGGCATGCCCGCCCAGCCGGCTGATCGCGGAACTTGCATTCACGGTGAATGGGCCAACAAAAATATTAGTGAATGAATAGTGGCCAGCGCCATCTGTGGCCGCAGTTTTCGTTCCGCCGAAGGTGCTGCCGCTGTTCAGAGTTACCGATGCATTGGGTACCGAAATACCCGAGCCATCAACAACCGCTCCTGAAATAGTTCCTTTACCCAGAAAGCTGACATTTGAAACCACTACCTGGCTCGTGGTCGACAGCAATCCTGTGGTGCGTCCGCGGTTGCCACTGCTGTCACTTGTTTCAATCGTAAAGCTACCGAGGGGAACAAAGTCAAAAAGGAACTGGCCTTGCTTATCGGTAGTGGTGGTAAGTGATGTTGGCCCAAACAGAGAAACGTTAATGCCGCTGCCTACCGGTGTTGTTCCGTTACGCCCGAAAGCTGTTCCACGAATCGTGCCCGATGGAGTCAGCGTCAGGTTCACGTTAGCCGATTGATTGGGAGGCAGGTTGCCATTGAACCTGGTGCGCAATCCTCCAGTGAGATCGACCGCAACAATGGTAAAGGCGCCGGGAGCAACTCCGTTGATTTGGTAGAAACCGGTGGCATCGGCATCGGCCGTGCGTACATCAGCTCCGGAGGTTAAAGTTACCTGCGCTCCCACCACTGGCTTCCCGGTCTGGCTGGTTACGTTTCCGGCAATCACGCCGGTATTCACAACAATTTGGATCGTACCCAAATCAACAGTGGCATTGGCCACGCCTGGAGACTTAGGAGCCGATGAACCTTCAAGAATTTGATTGTTGCGCGTTGTGCGAGCCACCGCAGTAAGCGAGCCGAGATCCGCCGGCACTTTGGTCATGGAGAAAAAGCCGGCTGCATCAGTAGTCGCGATGAAGAACCGGAACAGTACAACGTTTGCACCGGCGACAGGGTTTCCGCCCTGGTCTACCACGTGTCCCTGCACGGTGTTGGTGGGATCTGCAACTAAAGGATTCAGCCCGAGCTTCACTTCTATTCCATCGGGGATACCATCACCATCGGTATCTGGATTTAACGGATCGGTGCCCAGACGGATCTCGTCTGCGTCTGTTAATCCATCGCCGTCCGTGTCCGCGCTCAACGGATTGGTACCACGTTGCACTTCCGCGCCATCTAAAACGCCGTCACCATCTGTATCGGGATTTCTAGGATCCGTGCCCAGCTGAAATTCTTGCAGGTTGGTCAGGCCGTCATTATCTGTGTCCGCGCTGGCGACGCTGGAATCATTCGGATCAAAACCGTGCGCTATTTTCCAGGAATCGGGAATGCCATCGCCTAAAGTACTGTCGCTTGGATTTACGCTGATCTGCAGGGTTGCCGTTGCACCTTCATTCTGCGCAGTGATAATCGTGGTTCCGCGCGAGAGCGCAGTGACCAGACCATCCGCGGAAACCGAAGCTACGGTTGGGCTGGAGCTGCGATAGACCGTGCCATTCACTGCCGGGCCAACTTCGGCGGTACCGCCATCTGACAAGGAGGCAAATACTATCATCTGCACCGTGGAGCCCACGGTAGGCAGAGTAGGTGATCCCGACGCAGGCGTCAGTTGCAAAGTAACCGGAGTGGCATCGAGAGTAGTAGCTGTCAATTGCCCGACCCGCAGCGGCTGGCTGGGATCGAGCGTGATGTAATTCGACTGGTATCGCGTCACGGTGCCGTCTGGGTTCTGGCAAACAATCCGCACGCGCGCTTTGGTCTGATCGGCAGGGACGTTAGGCACGGCAAAACTGCCGTTATGGCTTAATTGGATCGCGCGGTTCTGGATCGTCGCCGTGCAGTGCTCATCAAGCACCGGAGCATCCTGGCCTAGGGTTGTTCCGGCAAATGCCGCTGATACCACAAGCGCCAAAGCAAATTTGCAATAGTTACGAACCAGTCGTCGCATAATTTAAGCTCGTTATCCTATTTCGACCTGACAACCCGTCTTGTAACCGAATTTGGTTCCTTCCAACTGTTCAGCACCGGGTCGGCGGCCAACTCCTGAGTGGCCATCCATGCCCCGTTGACCTGCTTAAAAACAAATTGCATCTCAATCGGCTGTGCCGGTGTTGCGCTAGCCGCACCGCTCGTCGGCGAGAGTGTTGCAACCACAATTACGTAAGGGCCGCTTTCAATTTTTTTCGTGAGCGTAACCGTGCGACCGCTAAAAGCCTTGCTCCAGCCGTTCTTGAAAACATCGGGACTTGTCCCGTTCTTCTGGTATTGGCTTTTCATGATCTGCTGCGATTCCGGGGTCCACAGGCGAAACCAGCGATCAAAATCCAGGGAGTGCATGGCCTCAAGCAATTGCATCGCGGCACCTTCAGGAGCGCTGGGGTTGGCCGTTTTAGTCACGTCCACTGCAACAGGCGGCGTGTAAGAGCTCACCTCGTAGTAATAAACAAGCTCTTCCACCACCTTTTGCTTTTCCGGAGAGCTGGTCTTATATGGCGACTGGGCAAGGCCCAGCACGGATAAGATCAGCATTCCAAAAGCACATACGGACTTGGGGACCATTCTCATCTGCTCCTTATTCACCGCCCGACGGGCACGAAGTTAGGTTTGACCACGGAGTATTCGCGGGATGCAGGATGCAAAACACCTGGAATTGGACTTCTGGAAGCACCTCAAAGTTCTGTCCGAAGTGGAGGAGCCCATCTAACGCGGTGAATTCATAGCCCACGGTCAAGGGGTCCGAACCGCCCTGGAAAAAGATCTTGGTACCGATCTCGCTCGAGTTCCCGCCGAGCTTTATCGAAGCTCCGCCCTCGCCTTTGATTGAGGCCGAAAGAAGGTCACCGGGCAACGTGACCTCTGCCTTGATTCCCAGCTTCAGGGCAAGACTGCCGCTGACCTCGCCTTCCACCGAGTTGTCGCATTTCTTACTAGTCTCCTGACCAGTGAGGGTGCCTTCAATGTTTACCGACCCAAAGAGGCCAATCTTGACGTGGATTGCTTTCTCGATCTTCGAAATGACTCCAGAAATTTCAGGGAACGGAGAAATCGGGATGTCTTCAAAGTCTGTGCCGAGAGTCCCGGAAATCGAGTCCTCCACTTTGTCTTCAAACTTGGGATTGCCTTCGGTCGATTCCTTCTCGCAGCACTGCCCGGTCTTCTTTTCCTTGATAGCGAAGGCCAGCTTGGCATCAGGAGCGCCGTCGCCAAAAATGAGCCGCAACAGGTCTCCGATTCCTTCAAAGCCGTTCTTGGTGTTGAACTCCTCGGACAACGAGGTTTCAACCGGAGTATTGTCGGGAATCTTCTCGCCCACGCACTGCCCCGTCAGATTGCACTGATCATGGTCGGTGCATGCCTTGCCGTCATTGCAGTCGATGTTATTCGGCAGAATGCTGGACTTGTCTTGCACGCAAGATCCGCTCTTGCAAACCGATGTGCTGCACTGCTTGTCTCCGCAAGCCTGGCCTTCATTGATGGGTGTTTCCTGGCAACTCCCATTCACGCATGTCCGGCTCATGCACTCGTCACTCTTGCAACCATCGACGCAGCGCGGAGGCGGCGGGGGCGGCGGAACCGCATGCCACCCTGAAACACGCAAGCCAAAGCCTTTATCGGAAACGATTACCGAGCCGTCTTCACTTACACGCGCTGTTCCTCCGGAAACGAATTGTTCAAGATCATGGTCAAACGAGAATACCTCCGCGACCTGACCGGGAAGGAGCCCGCTGGTATTTGGTACTTGAATGCGGATCGGCGGATTGAACTTGACGCGCGCCGGCTGCAGCGTTCCAACAATGGCTGGAGTTGTCCCGTTCGGTAGCGCCATCGGAACTTTGTCTGCATGCACGGCGGACAAGGTCAGCCTGCCGGTGGTGGAGCCATCCGGGAACGTCGCAGAATGCGCGAACACTGTATAAGCCACACCGGGATTGCCTTTGAGCGTGAGAACAACATCTTCATCACCGCCTACGATCTGGGAATTGTCCATGTCGAGCGGTGGAAGGAAAATCGGTCCGTTTAGATGATTATCCTGGCCTGAGACAGTGACCATGGAGAACTCAAGGAACGGGAATGTCTCTGGCCGTGTGCTGGTTGAACCGTCAATGAACAACACGAGTGCGCCGACCGGGGCCGCAGGAATAGAAAACTTTCCATTGGCATCGGTCAGAGCCGATAGATTGGTTCCCTTAATGCTAGCGGTCGCATTCGGAATCGGCTGGTTCGCGTTATCAAGAACAATTCCGCTGACCGCCGTATTTGCAGGATTCTTGGGCGTTGTGCCTGAAGCGATGAAAACCGCGGGAGTATCGGTTAATCCAACAAAGGATGCCGACACCACGTTGTTGTTGATGCCTTCTTCCTGCGCCAGTGAAAGCACCACAGCAACGCGACCATCGTCATCCGTGACTTTGGTGGCGGAAACACTGTTCTCCAGCGAACCGCCGCCTTGTTCAACCTTGAAAGTAACCGGTACGCCGGCAACCGGATTCCCACCGGCATCAAGCACGATGGCGACCAGCGGCTCAGGCAATGGCTGACCCGGAGCGCCCGTTTGCGACTCACCCGAGACCACATGAATCTGTGAAGCCGTGCCAATCGTCGAACTCTGGCAGAACATGACTTCGCCGATGAAGCCCGGAGAACTCACCAATACCTGATTGTTCCCGTTGCCGACACGCGAGCCAAGCTGCATGCTGACGCTTGCTTGTCCGTTGCCGTCCGTTTGGAGGGTGATCTGCCGCCCCTGTTGCGGGAAGGCAGTGAGCAGGCCGTCGCTCTTGGCCACAGTGAATGTGACCGGAACATTCGTCATGGCCTGTCCCAGAGAATTAATTGCCTGAATGACCAGAGGCTGTGGCAGCGTGGATCCCACCGGACCGCTCTGGGCATTGCCGGAAACTGACAATAGCCGTTGCTGCGTTCCCACGTCCTGCAGGGTCACAGTGATCTGGCTCTGGTTGACGTTACCCGCGCGATCCGTGGCGACTGCGGTGATCACGTTCTTGCCCGGGACCAGCAACACATCTTCCGCCATGAAGCTGCGGTTGCCGACGCTTGCCTGCACGCCGTTAATCGTTACCTGCACCTGTCCAGCATTGACTGTTCCTGAAACTACGTCATTCACCAGCCCGGTGACGTAGATTTGTGGCGTAGTTAGAACAGCACCATCGCTGGGTGAATCAATGCTGACCGTTGGCGGAGTGGTATCGAGAATTACATTTACGCTTGCGGTGCTCGCAGCTCCACCGGCGTTAGTTCCCGTAGCCGTAATAGAGTTGGTGCCTTCACGCAGCACAACTCCGCTGGCAGTAAATGCTCCACCGCTGCCGGAGGCGGAAACGCCGTTTACGGTTACAACCGCGTTGGGATCATCGACTGTTCCTGTAACCGTAATTCCGCTTGCGGCAAACAACGCCAGCGGCGCAGGAGTAGTGATTGCGAGTTTGGGTCCCTGCAGGATCACATTGACCGTGGATGTGGAGCTATTTCCGGCGACGTCGGTAGCCTGGACCGCAATAGCAATAGAACCTTGCGTGATCTGTACCGAACAGTTGAATGTTCCGCCGGAAATCGTGGCCGGTGTGCTATTGCATGTCACACTGGCCAGTCCCGAGAGCGCATCGCTTGAAGAACCTGTCACCAGCACATTTGCCGACTGAGTAACCGTTGCGTCTGTTGGTGAGGTGATGCTCACCAGCGGAGGCGCTTGATCGAGGTTAATGGTCGCACTGGCGCTCACCGAACTTCCAACTGCATCTGTTGCCGTGCCGGTGATTATCTGGTTTGCGCCGTCAACGCTGACAGTTTGCGGACCAGGGCAAGAGACTGGTGGTGCACCGCCCGTACAAACAAAACTCACCGTGACAGGAGTATTGTTCCAGCCTGCCGCATTCGGTGCGGGCGCAACTGACGCAACAACTTGCAGTGGCGGGAACGGCTGCAGATTGAATTGGATACTCGTCGTTCCTGTGTTCCCAGCCACATCTGTGGCATTGCCATTGATCGTTTGCAGGCCAGCAGTCGTTACCGTAACCGGCGACGGACAAATGGCTGCTCCTGACAAACTGTCACTACACGTAAAAGTCACATTTGCAGAAATCGCTCTGACAATTCCGTTGGCGTCCGGCGCCGGTGAAACCGTTGCGCTAACTTGCGGTGGCGTTTTGTCCAGACTGATGGAAATGCTGGTGCTCGCCGTTTGGGCCGCGGCGTCCGTAACCGTTCCGCTGATCGCCTGATTTGCGCCTTCCAGGGACACTGTCTGTGAGGCGGGACATTGCAGAGGAGGTACACCGCCGGCACAGGCGAAGGACACTGTCACATCTGAGTTGTTCCATCCCGCAGCATTGGGCGCTGGCGTTGCGCTGGCGCTCACGGAAAGTGATGCCTGCTGCACGCTGAACGTAACACTCGTGGAAGAAGAGTTGCCAGCCTTGTCAGTCGCTGTGCCGCTGAAATTCTGGTTTGCTCCGGTTGTGGCTACATTGATCGATGCCGGGCAACTGGCGGTGCCGGAAAGAGCGTCACTGCAGATGAACGATACAACCGCCGGCAGAGTGACCACGCCATTGATCGCGGCCGG
>CAVSYO010000023.1:0-12757 GCA_963732195.1 Terriglobia bacterium
GAATAACAATATAGCTTTCGACGCGCGGCTGCCAGCGACAATGAAAGCTGCGGCATTACGAACGGTTCCGCCCCTGAGATCGATCCGTGTGCGACCTCAAACACCTCAAACAGCGATAACCTCTTCAGTCGAGACCTTATCAGAGCAAAAGCAGAAGCTCTGCAAGAAAGACTGCTTTGGAAATCAGTAACCTTTACATTCAGCGGCACAAGCACTTAGCGAGCGATGCCTCAGCAACTCTCGATTTTTAGCAACCGCCTTAGCCCTGTTGGCTCAAAGCTATTGACGAGATGGTCAGAAGTTTATGAAAAGATTACTGACGAGAAATGTATTCGTGAGGGTGACATGCTTTGGACTCGATTCGTGATTTTGCTTGTTCTCTGCCTGTTGGGAGTGGTCAGTAGCTACACCATGGGGGGGATTGATCCACAGATTGCTGGTGTTGGCTGTGATTGTGCTGCTATTCCAATTGATCACTGGTAGACGCGCCGCGGTCTCGAGGGCCGTTCAGGCAATCCGCAGGCACTTGAACCCGAGCCAATCTCGGACTCATTGCACCTACGGATTGGCGGCGGACGTTTGCCTTGTCTCTCCGTGGGACATCAATGAGCAGGAACAACCACACCAGAAGGAGGATTTGATTTATGGACAAGGAACGCATTAAAGGAAAAGCGGAAGACGCTGCTGGACGCGTTGAGCGCCAAGTTGGCGAGTGGACAGGCAATGAGAAAGCTCAGGCCGAGGGCTTGGCAAAACAGGCCGAAGGCAAGGCCCGCAACGCCGTTGGCAAAACGAAAGACGCCGTGCGTGACGCCGCCGACAAGCTGAAAGAAACCAAGATCGAGAACGAAGAAGAACGCCGGCTCGAGCGCGATAAGGACGTTGCGTAATTCCACTTCCACTTATTAGCAAGAGGCGTCCCGATACGGGGCGCTTTTTGCTGCGCGATACCCCATCCCGCTGTTAGCGCGGCATAGCCTTTGCACAAAAACCCCAAACCTCACCACAGATCACACTGATAACACTGATTTACACGGATCAAAAGAGTTCAATTAGGACCCATTTTTAAATTTGTAAATCCGTGTCATCCGTGTTCCCATCCGTGGTGAGATTTTCTTTTTTATACAAAGCAAGCGGCACCAGCAAAGTGACTCGCCTTTACAGGCCGTGTTGTGGCATTCTTATGTGCATGAAAACCAAAAACATGCGCGAGTTGGAAAAGATGTGGGCCAAAAAGGCCTCGGAACAAAGTAATCCCAAGCAGAAGCCAGGCACGCCTATGCGGCAGACTCCAACCCACACCACACGCGCCGCCAGAAAATCCTCGCGCGGACGCTAAACGCCGTTACATTTCAATCAACAGGTTCCCTGCCCGATCTTTTTGATAACGCAGTCCGGGTGGAACCACGGTGGTTGCGCTGTACTCTGTGATGATCGCCGGCCCGCGATAACGCCTACCTTGATTTATTGAGGACCTTGGGACTATCTGGGTCTTGTATCGTCTTCCGGCAAAATGGACCATCTGACTGGAAGATTTGAGCCTGCCCTGTTCTTCCTTTATCTTCAGCCGTGAGAGTTTTTCCGGCGACGCCACGCGCCCGCGCATCCGCACGGTCACAATCTCCACATCGCGCTCCGGACTGCTGTAACCATAGCGACGCTTGTGCTCGGCATGAAACCGCTTGAGCACGTCAGCGCTGTAAGGCAGGTTCAGTTCGTATCCCTGGCCGCGATAGCGAATGTCGCAGCTCGGCTCAAAGAGTGATCTTCCCTGCCAATCCTCTTTCTTTAGCTCCGCCGCGATGTTGCGCTTGAGTTCGGCAAAGACGGGGTCGAGCTTGGCGGAGAAAGCTGCACCCTCAGCAACTCTCAGCAAAATAGTCCGGGAATGGTCTTTCACCACGTCACTGATGAGAATGCCAAGCGCTGAGAGCGCGCCAGGATAGGCAGGGACGATCACGCGCGGAATCCGCAAAGCATGGGCCAGCTCGCAGGCATGCATCGCGCCTGCGCCGCCAAACGCGACCAGCGAAAACTGTCGCGGATCATGCCCGCGCTCAATCGAGACCACGCGGATCGCTTTTTCCATGTTGGCATTCACTACGCGTACAACGCCGGCGGCAAACTCTTCCGGAGACAGACTGCTGCCATTTTTCTTGAGCCAGTGAGCAACAATCTTTTGTGTTCGTGGCAGATCGAGTTGAAAGTCGCCGCCAAGGAACTGATCTGCGGGTAGGCGGCCCAGAAGAAGGTTAGCGTCAGTCACTGTGGGGCGCTCGCCTTTTCCATAGCAGATTGGCCCTGGATCAGCCCCGGCGGATTCCGGTCCCACACGCAAAGCGCCACCCGCGTCAAAGCGCGCGAGCGATCCGCCGCCCGCGCCCACGGTGTGAATATCAAGCACCGGCACGCGCACTGGAAGTCCGGCCACATCGGCTTCATTGGTTGTTGTGGGGTGTCCATCAATCAACGCGACATCGGACGAGGTGCCGCCCATATCAAAGGTAATAATGCGGTCAAATCCGCTGCGACTGCGCGACTGCGGCTGCGCCCACAATACCGCCGGCCGGCCCTGAAAGCACCGTGCGTACAGGCTGCTCTGCTGCTGTGGCCAGCGTAGTGATGCCGCCGCTGGATTGCATCACGAAGATGCGCGCGGGTGCCCCATCCTTTCGCGCTTTTGCGGGGCCCCCAGCAAGCCCGATGTTGGCTTGCTGAGGCGTGGAAAGGGTGGGATTCCCCAGAGAGAGTCGATCCCGCAGGTTCTCAAGATAACTCTGCATTACCGGCTGCAGATATGCGTTGACCAGCACAGTGCTGGCGCGTTCATACTCGCGGAACTCCGGCAGGATCTGGTGGGAAATAGAAAGCGGTAGATTGAGCGCGGCCAGCGCGGCGGCCACCGCTTTTTCGTTCTCCGGATTGGCAAAAGAGAACAACAAAGAAAGTGCTATGGCCTGCGGATGTTGCGCCGCAATCTGCTGTACAACACTCTTTAATGATGCAGCGGTAGGCGCGCGCAGCACGGTGCCTTCGGCTGACGTGCGTTCGTCCACGCCGAAGCGCAGCTCAGGTGGAGAAAGAGCAGGATCCTTCTCAAAGAAGAAATCGTAAAGTTTGGGACGTTGCTGGCGGCCAATCTCGATCGAGTCTTCAAATCCTTTGGTCGTGACAAAAGCCACCCTCGCGCCTTTGCGCTGGAGAAGCGTATTGGTACCAACCGTTGTTCCGTGAAGCACAACGATATCCTGAGAGCCATCGGCGATTCTGCTGACGGCATCGGCGATCGACTTCGACGGATCGGTGGGCGTGGAAAATACTTTCAGGATTTGCAGTGTGGAATCCTGCAGCCAGACACAATCGGTGAATGTGCCGCCACTATCAATGGCCATTCTGAGAGGTGCGCTTGCTGACCGTTGCGTGGTCCTGTTTTTTGGCAATCGAATAGCCACTCTTGGGGGTTGCCGTCCTTGAGCGAGACCGAGCGACGATGGCGGCGAGTCGAAGGATCCCGAAAATGTTTATGCTACCACGCCGCAGAAAGGCGTTCGCACGGGGCCTGCGTTTTGCCGCGATGATGCATCAGCACCACGACATGCTGTTCCGAGCGAGCCATGTCGCGCTTGATTTTTGAACAGGTGGCGGCGAAGCGAGGAATCTGCTCCGCTGATCTTCAGGGCTACCGCGACACGGCAACGGGGCCGTTCCCTCACCGCTCGGCTCACCAAGGCTCGCCGTCGGGATTCGGGATAGCATGTCGAGGGGGATGAACTGTTTTTTACACAGCCATTCTGAGCGAACACGAGGAATTCACAGCCTTTTCCCCATCAGGAGTCCATCAATGGAATCCAGATAATAGCGTGGGAGGACTTTCAAAACGGAGTATCCATGTTTCTTGTAGAACTCAAGCGCCGGCTTATTATCGACGGCAACTTCCAAAGATACATAGTCGCAGCCCGCACGCTTTAGTTCAGCCTCAGCCGACGACATCAGCAAAGTGCCTAAGCCGCTGTGCTGCGCCTGCGGAACCACGTCAATGGTGATGATCTTTCCCACGGAGCGCGAAGCGCGCCGCGGACGAAAACGGTCTGCAATCACAAAGCCAATGATCTCTTCATCCTGCAAACCCACAAAGGAGATGGCCGTGGGCATGCCGACAAAGTAACGCATCTCTTCTTTCGAATAAGCAATGCCTTCAACAAAGCATGCCTGGTCAATCTCAAGCAGACGCGGGAAATCTTGAGGTTGATATTGGCGAACAGAGAGCACGAAAACATTGTACCGGTATCATCAGAAACACCTTTGAAACACGGAGGAAAGGAGGAAACGGAGAGACGGAAAGAAAGTTCTTGAAACGTGAGAAACCACTGGATTCAGAATTTGTTTAACATGGCGTTCCTCCGGTACCTCTGTGTTTCAAAGATTTGGGTCTTGCTTTTAAGAACAAAAGAACTAGATTGCTTTGCGGCTTTTCTTGCGGCAATCTTCGCACACGCCGTAAATCTGGAAGTTGTGGCGCGTGGCGTCAAAATGGTATTTGCGGCCAATCTCTTCTTCCAGCTTGTTTACCTCCGGCGAGAAAAACTCGACTGAAGCGTCGCACTCCGTGCAGACCATGTGATGGTGGTTGCGGCGGTTGAACTGATGTTCATAACGCGCCATGCCGTCAGGGAACGGGACAGCGCTGGCCAGGCCGCATTCCGCCAGCAGCTTGAGCGTACGGTAAACCGTGGTGAAGCCGACCTTGGCGTCTTTCTTGCGAACAAGGCGGAAAAGCTCGTCAGTGGAGAGATGATCGCGCGTTTCAAGAAAAGTACGCAGGATGGTGTCGCGCTGGTCTGTGTGCTTCAGCCCGACGCGCTTCAAGTGCTTGTAAAAGATCTCCTGGGCCTCGCGCATGGATTCGCGCGAAGGCGGCGCATGATCGTCAATCCGTGTTTGCAGCATGTTTAAACAGGCCCCTCACTGCCAAATGAAAATGAATTTCATTTTCATTATACGCCGGCTCAAACAACCCGTGACATTGGTGCGCGGATTCATCGCTAGCGCGATGAACGTCTGCCTAAAGGCCCGCGATTCGCAAGCGAATCGCTAGACGCTGATACTGGGAATGGGGCAGTTTCTAAAACTGCCCCATTCCCGTAAAATCGTGGCCCATGGCTACAACTGTTGCTGCTCCTGCCGCGCGTAAAGGCTTTTTCGGCGTCGCCTTCAAGATCATTCTAGGGGTTCTGTTACTGGTTCTCATTGCCGGGACTCTGGCGTTCCTCTGGTTTTATAACGGTGCGCGCTCTGCCCTGCCGCAACTCGATGGCACAATCATCGTGGCCGGCTTGCAGGCTCCGGTCTCGGTCGTCCGAGACATGCACGGCGTACCGCACATCACGGCAACAAAGCTTGAAGACCTGTTCTTCGCCCAGGGCTATGTGACGGCGCAAGACCGCTTGTGGCAGATGGACCTCACGCGTCGCGCTGTGGGCGGTGAGATGGCGGAGATTTTTCCCGCGTCCAGCGCGCCGCCGCAACCGGTTTCTCGCGCAACTGCCGCTGTGCGTCCGCGCCAGACCTGGGTGGATTATGACAAGCAGCAGCGCATTATGCGGCTGCGCGTGATCGCTGAGCGCGTGACCCAGCAGCTTCCCGCGCGTGATCGCGCATTTTTTGAGGCGTACGCCAAAGGCGTAAACACTTTTATCGACGAACACAGTAAAAAGCTCCCAATGGAGTTCACCCTTCTCGGCTACAAACCCCGGCCCTGGACCGCGACGGACTGTCTTCTCGTCGGAATCGGCATGAGCCAGTTGCTCAACCCGCAGTATGAAACTGAATACTGGCGGGAAAAAATTGGCGCAAAACTTTCTCCGGAGCTGATGGCCGATTTGTATCCGCCGGATTCATGGCGCGACCATCCGCCGGCGAGTGAAGCGGGAACCAGCAGCGATACAAACGCTCCAACTAAAAACGCACCTGCAACTGCACCCGCTAAAAAAACAAGCCAATCCTCACCCCGCTTTGCTGGCCCGCGATCTCTGCCGCAGATCGATGACGACTCCTGCGAAGCCTGCTTGCCCGGATCGAATAACTGGGTCATCTCCGGCGCGCACACGGTTTCCGGCAAGCCGCTGCTCTCCAACGATATGCACTTGCCGCACCGAGTCCCCGGCGTGTGGTATGAAGTGCAGCTCCACTCCGGCGATTTCAACATTGAAGGCTTTTCCCTGCCCGGCCTTCCTTTCATCAGCGTGGGACACAACCAGCGCATCGCCTGGGGGTTTACCAACCTCAATCCTGACGTGCAGGACCTGTTCATTGAAAACTTCAACACCGCCGGTGAATACCAGACGCCTACCGGCTGGCAGAAACCTGAGATCGATCATCAGGTGATTCATGTGAAGGGCAAGCCAGACGTGGCGTTTGATGTGACCGTCACGCGGCACGGGCCAATCATCACGCCGCTGCTGCACGGAGAAACGCGGCAGATCGCGCTGGGCTGGCTGGTCTATGATCCGCATGCCATCAGCGTGCCGCTGTTTGATCTTGACTCCGCGCAGAACTGGGACGAGTTCCGCAAAGCGCTTTCCGCTTTTGCCACGCCCTCGCAAAATGTTGTCTATGCCGATGTTGACGGCAACATTGGCTACCAGCCCATGGGCTTTGTGCCTATCCGCGCCTCCTCCACCCCAGCAAGCGCAAAAGCGGCGCTCGCCGGGGGGCCCGGTTCCGGCGACGGCACTGTGCCGGTGAACGGCGCAGACGGCAAGCATGACTGGATCGGCTATCTGCCTTTTGACAAGCTGCCCAGCCTCTACAATCCGCCGTCAGGAATAATCGCTACTGCTAACTCCAAGATCACCCCGGCGGGATATCCGTATCAATTGGCCACGCAGTGGTTCCCGCCGTATCGCACTGAACGCATCTACAAACTGCTGAAGACGGACAAAAAGTTTTCTCCGGCAGACATGCTGGCCCTGCAGACTGACATTACCTCTGAATACGACCGCTTCTTTGCCGACAAGATGGTGTACGCAATCGATCACAGCGCCAAAGCCACAGACCGCACGCGCAGCGCCGCAGACATCATGCGCGGCTGGGACGGACGCATGCTGGCCGACTCCGTCGCGCCGACCATTGAAGTCCGCACACGCCGTTATCTGTGGGAAATGCTGCTCGACCCCAAACTTGGCAATGATGCCGATAATTACGAATGGTCAGAAGCCGCCGTGGCGCTGGAAAACATCCTTGCCAACCAACCGGCGCGATGGCTGCCTCCGGGCTATGACAACTTTAATGACTTTCTGACCGCCGCCGTGGAGAAAGCGCTAAAAGACGCTCCCGCCGACTTGAAGACATGGACGTATGGCGAATTTTATCCCGTATCGATCAGCCATCCGATATTCAACGGACTTCCCATTTTGCATGGACACATGAACGTTGCCGGGCCAGGCACCAAGCCTCAATCCGGCGGCGGCTATACCGTCAAGCAGGTTGGCCGAGGCTTTGGCCCGTCCGAGCGTATGACCGTGGATTTCTCCAACCTTGATGCTTCCACTTTCAACATCGTGCTGGGCGAATCCGGCCAGCCCTTCAGCCCGCATTACATGGACCACTGGGACGCCTGGTATAACAACAAAACTTTCCCGCTGGCATTTACGGATGCGGGCGTGCAGGCGAGCAAGATGCATGAGCTGAGGCTGGAACCGAAGTAGGGGTACCCTCCCCCCTATCCGCCAACTAGGATTCCAAAGCACTTAGCTGATCACATCCCAGTGCCATCCCAGATTGACGTGCACTTGAGCGATTAGACCTCAATTGGCGTAGGGTTCAGTGTGGGAAGCCGCTGCGGCGCAAAATCGCCGCGCCCCAATCTGTCATCGTGAGCGAGCGGTGTTAGCCGGGAGCCGAATGATCTGTTCCAGCCCTCTGCCTGTACCTTCAGCCGACCACCCCTGCCCCTACCCCCTATGTCGACCCAATTCGACCCAAAGTGACCCAACACGACCCAAGGCTTGGGTCTGTTTCGCTAATTGCCATTTGCTAATTGCTAGCTGCTTGTTTTCAATGATCGATTACTGCTCACACCCTGAGGCGCTGTTGGAGTATAGAGCTTTTCTTCGCACGAATCAATTACGAATAAGGACATGGCCTAGATAAATGGAAGCCTGACACGAGCGAGCAAAGCATATGCGTTGAGGCCGAATCAGAGATGCAACGAAGCAGCATGTTGGCCGTTTCGCTGCAGATGTAGAATCCACTCGAATCGTCGGTCGAGCACCTGGGTTCATCAGGTGCTCGAAAAAGAGCCTTCCTGACATTTCCGTAGCGTACAAACGGGAACAAAAGCGATTGGCTATATTTCTCCCATAAACTACATGCCACGCGACAGGTATATATTGTGGAGACTTGGTTCGGAGGCTTTTTGGAATCATGGAATTTGGATGGTTGCACCTCACTGATATACATGTCGGGCAGCAGAATTGCCTTTGGCCAACATTGGAACATGCGTTTCTAGAAGACCTCAGCAGAACTCATGACCGGTGTGGTCCGTGGAACGCAATTTTCTTTACCGGTGATCTGGTGCAGATGGGCAACCCGGATGAATTCATACAATTCAATGAGCGTATCTCACGTGTATATGAGCGATTGAAAATACTTGGATCATCAGACGCTCTTTTCTTTGCTGTTCCTGGCAATCATGATTTGATCCGTCCGCCGCTACGATCATTGAAGCCGCTAAAACAGTGGTTCAATAACAGTAGAGAGCGCAAGAGATTTTGGAACGATTCCAAATCATCTCTTCGCGTGTTGATAGACAATTGTTTCTCTCAATATCGTGAATGGTGGAATAGGCATCCATTTCCAAGACCACGTATTAAACACGGCATTCTTCCGGGGGATTTTTCAAGCACTATTGAATTAGATGGTATGCGTATTGGCGTGATCGGACTAAATACAACATTCCTTCAGCTAAATGGCAATGATTTTGTTGGCAAACTCGCACTTGATCCAACTCAGCTGAGTGCCACTTGTGGGGACTACTATGTCGACTGGCTAAACTCACATCAGTGCTGTTTTCTCCTAACCCACCATCCTGAGCCTTGGCTAGATAAGCAATCACGAGATCTTTTCCGCAGCGACATCGCAGTTCCGGGACGCTTTATTGCTCATTTATGCGGGCATCTTCATGAACCACGTGCAATTACGATTAGTGTTGCTGGAGCGGAGCCCACACGGCTTTGGCAAGGCTGTTCGTTATTTGGACTAGAGTATTTTGGTAGAGAACAGCGATACTCTCGACGCCATGGATATTCTGCTGGTCATATCTCGAGTGACGGCGAATCATATTCAATACGGTTATGGCCACGCCGAGCAGAGCAGCACCAATATGGGCATTGGTATCTCTCGAAGGACCCCTCATTTACATTGAAAGAGGATGAAGGAACTCCCGAAGAGCGGTCAACTATTTCACGAAATGACTCTCGATCTCAAGCACGTTCAGTCATCAAGGTTCTTCTGCTCGCGACTAATTCCGATCTTGCCGATGCGCGGAAATCTATCGCGACACACATTGGAACTGCTCTTGGAGTTACTGTTCATGAAGCCCCGTATGTATCGGATACAAGTGCGTACGACTTGGTCGTATTGATTCAGGCATGGCAATGGAATAACGGTCGCACAACTGATTGTTGGCACCTCGTCCCGGATGATAAAAAGCTTGTGTTCATTATCAATGAAATATCGCCATGGCCACCTCTGCAAGTGGAAAGCCAAGCAATGGAACAGATAATAAAATTCAGAAAAGAACTCGTGAATGCTCATGTCTTCGACGAAAAACAGGATCTTCCCAGGCAAGTGAAGGACGCCATCAGTAGTTTTGTCCGGTCTCAGCAAAAAGGTCAACAATTCGGCTTGTATTCCTGGGAGCAGCATTATTTAGAATTCCGCTTGCCAACCTGGTCTTTCGGCAAAACAGCGAGAAGTGTTCCCCATTTGCTCGATGTGACTAGTGCGCACGAGTTATATGAGCCTAGTCTTTACATAAGTGTAGACGGATTGATCAGAGGATGGGGACGAGGACATCACGGACGCCCAGAAAGACTGACGGATATGGATCAAGACGGTACACACGGTCGGAATATAACCGACCGTACATTGAATGATTCTGAGGAAGATAAGCACGAGGATGACTTACGATTACCAAGAACAAGCGACTTTTGGGAGGGAGCAAATAGATCGTATGATATGCGGATCCCATTATCGCGTTGGCTCAGCGTTTCGGAATTGCCTCACTTAGCGCTTGTAGGAGCCCCAGGTGCTGGAAAGACGGTTTTTCTGACTCGTGTGGCAGCCTCTTTGGCTCATAGTTGGTTAGGTAGTCCGGTGAATTTTGAGCCAGAGCTGTATTTGGAGGAACTCAGAGGGGCGGGGCAACTCCCTATCCCAATTGTAATTGAGGCTACTCGTATCGCTGCAAGAGAGCTTGATGCGATACAGGCTCTAATCGAGAGTTTACAGGATGAGTTGGGGTCGGGTTCGTCTCGGCCTTCCTCTAGTCTTGTTATGGCCGGCCTGGATAGTGGACGCTATATAGTTATGATTGATGCCATTGATGAGATTCCGGATGCTACAACCAGGAATCGAGTATTAGATTTGTTAAAAGGGGTCTCGAAAAGACTCCACAAAACGAAATTGATATTAACGACGAGATCTGCGCGGTATACAGGAACACTAACATTTCATCCCGAATTCGAAACTTTGGAAGTAGCGCCTTTGACTCCTAAACAGGCCCATCAATTGTGTTCGAACTGGGCCCAGCACCACCAACAAGGCGACGATTATAAAAATGAAATAATCAATGCGATTTCAGGCCTTGATCCGGTATTGGCTGGCGCAACTGAGGAGCCTGGACTCACTGAAAACCCTCTCATGCTTACGGCAATCTGCATGGTTTATGAACAATACCGTCGGCTACCTGATGATAGAGGGCGACTATGCGAGTTACTTGTTGATGATCTTTGTAAGTCCCGACGGTCAGAAGATATGCGCAATGGCTGGAAGCTCGAGGACTCCCAAAAGAAAGAACTGTTACAAATGATTGCGTTTGAAATGCAGCGCGAAGCGGCGCAGAGTTGGCCCACCTCAAAAGCCGCGGATCTGGCGCAGCAACTCGTTCCCGAAAATGAGCAATTCCGCGCTCAAAGAGCAGAGCGGTATATTTATTGGGTTGCTGATCATACTGGTATTTTGCGATTTCAACGTAGCGATACTGGAGAAGAACAGGTTAGATTTTGGCATCGTGTGTTTAGAGAATATCTTGCAGCTATGCGCATTGCTCAGGAGGATACGACAGCACCCGACAAAGCACATTGGCTATGGGAGGATGGCAAGTTTTTAGATCCATTCTGGGAGGATGTTGTTCGACTCTTGCCACGTGCTTTAGGCACGATCAAGAGAGCAGAGCATTTTGGAAAAGCTGTTAAGGATCTAGCTGACAGACATGCTTCTGCTCGTGGCCGTTTATTGGGACTATATGCCTCTGCAATTATCGAAAATCGTGATTTGTTCCCACATGTCGACGTTTTACAGCTTGCGAATCATATGGCTATCACATACGAGAGATTTGGAATGAAATGGAAATTAAGTGATCGTCTTATGTTTTTAGACGCCCTTGGTAGACTGGAGCCATCCGTGGGTGATCCGAGACACCTATCGGACCGCTGGGTTGATTTTGAGGTTCGTAAAACCAGACATGCTAGCAAGAAGTGGCAGCACGTATTGCTTTCTTGGACTCCGGTTACTGTGCAGGAATTTCGGCAATTTGTAAATTCTCAGGATTGGCAAAAACCAGACTTTTGGAAGGGTCTTCCAGAACGTGTTGTTCAGCGGCGAGATTCCCTTTTGGAGCGAGTTAGGCACCAACGCAGGTATCTCAATCGCCCTATGGTCAATGTCGGAATCGGTGAGGCAATTGCATTTTGTAGGTGGCAAACTTCGAAGAGGACGGATGGTCTTATTGTACGGCTGCCATTCATTCCAGAATGGCGTGCAGTAGTGGGAAGCATAAGACGGCCGGACCTCCCTTGGGGAACATATGGCCTTGGTTCTGGCGACGAAGCGAAATTGAATTATCGCGAGGCCAACATTGGACATGCTACTCCTGTCGCTGCATTTCCTAATCACGCAAGAATTTCGGACCTTTTCGGTAATGTCTGGGAATGGACAATACGACTAGGATCAAATAGGCCTAGGCCGCCTGAATTTGCACTCGTCGGGTGCTCATTCGACACTCCAGTACTTCACACAAGAGAGCTCTTGGAACCTAAGTTTTACCCATCGACGCTTACCTTGGTACAAGGGGAAGATTCAATCGGGTTTCGTTGTGTTTTAGGAAAAGAACCGATGCCAGACAAATACACATATTAAAATTCGAAATCTGGTTTGGCCAAGTGTGAGCGGAAGAATCCTGGCCATCCGCCTCGATTTTTATTTCTGTTGACTGTCTCTACTGTTTTTCTCTTATTATTCGCTAACTTATAACAAGCGGACATGTGCGGTCACTCTGGTTCATTTTGGGTGGGAGTGTGGGACCTCTGACATCAAGCCAATCTGGGATTAGGTTTGGGGTATATTGGGAGGGGAGCGGATACCCATATGGTCGGTGATCCCGTGGCCGGGTAATCTCAAAGCCCACACCGTTTCCGAAATGCTTTCTGGTTGGAGTAGGGATCCCTCGCTCCGCTTCGGGACTTTGGAACCACCC
>CAVSYO010000024.1:0-11683 GCA_963732195.1 Terriglobia bacterium
TAGCGACCGTTCCGACGAATGCTGGAACATATGCGGTGTCCATAAGCTTCACAAGTTCAGACCCGAACTATGCCAACGCGACGGGCAGCGGGACATTGATCATTAATAAAGCAAACAGCACAACCGTGGTGTCGGTGGCGGGTGGCCTAACTTTCACGTATGACGCGACCGCCCATCCGGCGACCGTTGCAGTGACGGGCGCGGGAGGTCTGAGCCTCACGCCTGATCCGGTTTATAGCTGCGGGCATGCGCCGATCAACGTAGCCGATTCCGGCTGCACGGCGAGTTACAGCTTTGCCGGCGATGCGAACCATAATCCCAGCTCGGATTCGAAGACCTACACAATCAACAAGGCCGCGCCGACGGTAAGCGTCAGTGGCGGGCCGTTTACTTTTGACGGCAGCCCGCACGCAGCGACGATCACCGTTACTGGGGTTGGCGGTGTGAGTGTCAGCGGAAGCTCCGTCGTGACGTACAACGGAATAGCGACCGTTCCGACCAACGCTGGAACGTACGCCGTCTCGGTTAGCTTCACCAGCGCGGACGGGAACTACAACAACGCTAGCGGCAGCGGCTCGATTCTGATCAACAAAGCAAGCAGCACGACGGTCGTCTCGGTGCCTGGCGGCGTGACATTCACGTATGACGCGACTGCCCATCCGGCGACCGTTGCAGTGACGGGCGCGGGAGGTCTGAGCCTCACGCCTGATCCCGTGTACAGCTGCGGCCATGCGCCAATCAACGTAGCTGATTCCGGCTGCACGGCCAGTTACAGCTTCGCCGGCGACGACAATCACAATCCCAGCTCTGACTCGAAGACCTACACCATCAGCAAAGCCACGCCACTGGTGAGCAGTGAGCGGCGGGCCATTCACGTTTGACGGCAACTCGCACGCAGCGACCATCACGGTGACTGGAGTTGGCGGAGTAACTGTGAGCGGAAGCTCAGCTGTGACTTACAACGGAGTGGCGACTGCTCCGATGAATGCAGGGACGTACGCCGTCTCGGTCAGCTTCACCAGCGCGGACGGGAACTACAACAACGCAACCGGCAGCGGCTCGATTCTGATCAACAAAGCAAACAGCACGACGGTCGTCTCGGTGCCGGCGGCGTGACATTCACCTATGACGCGACTGCCCATCCGGCGACCGTCGCAGTGACGGGCGCAGGCGGGCTGAGCCTCACGCCTGATCCCGTATATAGCTGCGGCCATGCGCCCATCAACGTAGCTGATTCCGGCTGCACGGCCAGCTACAGCTTCGCCGGAGACGATAATCACAATCCCAGCTCTGACTCAAAGACCTACACCATCAGCAAAGCGACGCCACTGGTGACTGTGAGCGGCGGACCATTCACGTTTGACGGCAACTCGCACGCAGCCACCATCACAGTCACTGGAGTGGGCGGAGTAACGGTGAGCGGCAGCTCAGCCGTGACTTATAACGGATTAGCTACTGTCCCAACCAGCGCCGGAAACTATGCGGTAGCGGTGAACTTCACCAGCTCGGACAACAATTACAACAACGCCAGCGGCAGCGGATCGATCCTGATCAACAAGGCTGACAGCATGACCGTAGTCTCCGGCGTGTTTACGTTCACCTTCGACGGCAACCCGCATCCGGCAACGGTTTCAGTCACCGGAGCAGGCGGACTCAGTCTGACTCCTGCTCCTGTGTACAGTTGCGGCCATGCGCCCATCAACGTAGCTGATTCCGGCTGCACGGCCAGTTACAACTTCGCCGGCGACGATAATCACAACCCCAGTTCCGATTCCAAGACCTATACCATCAGCAAAGCGACGCCACTGGTAGCAGTAAACGGCGGGCCATTTGTCTTTGACGGCAACTCACACGCAGCCACCATCACCGTTACCGGAGTTGGAGGCGCGGCAGTGAGCGGCAGCACAGTGGTGACTTACAACGGATCAGCCACTCTGCCAATCCATGCGGCAACGTATGCGGTCGCGGTCACGTTTACCAGCGCTGACAACAATTACAACAATGCCAGCGGTAGCGGGTCTCTCCTTATCAACCAGGCGCCGAGCGTCACCACGGTTTCGGGCATCTTCAGCTTTACCTACGATGGCAACGCTCACCCGGCAACTGTAGCCGTGACGGGCGCGGGCGGGCTCAGCCTTACCCCGTCTCCCACGTACAGCTGCGGTCATGCGCCGATCATCGTGGCTGATTCGGGCTGCATCGCCAGTTACACATTTGCCGGCGATCTCGATCACACAGGAAGTTCGGACTCCAGGACCTACAGCATCAGCAAGGCAACACCGGTGCTGAACCTTGATGCGCTGGCTCCAGTGACGATTGGAAACCCGACGGGCATCAGCGGATCGGTCAAGCTGAACCTGCTTGTCCCCACCGGTACTGTCACCATAACCGTGAATGGCATTAGCCAGGCAGCGGGGATTGGGGCGGGCGGAGCATTCTCCACCAGCTTTGCGCCGGGCACGATCGGTGTAGGCAGCTACAGCGTTACCGCCACGTACTCCGGCGACGGAAACTTTAATTCGGTCAACAACACTGGCGTTCTCAACCTGGTTGTTCAGTATGGTATTTGCTACTTGTATGACCAGACGAAAGCCGTCCAACACAATGCAACGATTCCCATCAAGCTGCAGCTCTGCGACGCCGCCGGACATAATCTCTCCAGTTCAGCGATTACGGTCACGGCAACGACTGTGGCGCTGGTGAGCGGCGGAGCCGGCGTAGTAGAAGATTCCGGGAATGCCAATCCGGATGACAACTTCCGTTACGATCCCACTCTCCCCGGATACATCTTTAACCTCAGCACAAAACCGCTGGGCGGCGGGACGTGGCGGCTGAATTTCCGCACTTCCAATGATCCTGCCGGTACTTCACCGTATGTAGCGATGTTCGGAGTGAGATAGTCTGACTTACCACCAAGGCGGAGGCTTAGGCCTCCGCCTTTTTCTAAGCGAAACACGTTGTGGAGCATCGCTGGGGGCGCCGGCGCTGGTAGTGCACGACCATTTTGCAGCCGAGTTCGCCGCATGCCTTCATCCTGCGCTACAACGCAAAATCGCTGGAACCGAACGCTCTGCCACTGCGTATCACCAGACAGGTTGAGGTCTGTACAGGAGGATGCAGTTATGATGAAAAAAGCGATTGCGGCGGCTATCTTTCTGTCTACGCTGTCCATGATGTCAATGAGTTTGGTCGCGCAGAGTTTAGGCAGTCCGGCGGAGAAAGATTTTGTTTCCGGCGGCAGAGTCACCATGACGCTGGAATCGGGCGATTACAAGATTCGTGCGAGCTCTGACAATCGTCTCCACGTGCGCTGGAATGAGGCAAGCGGCGCGCGAGTGAAGCTGACGACGAATGGGAACTCAGCCGACGTGCGCGTGGAGAACACGCCGCACAATAATTTTCACGCCACCATTGAGGTGCCGGCGCTGACGGATCTGCGCATCCGGCTCACCGCGGGCGATATGAGCGTTACAGGAATTAAAGGCGACAAGGATATTGAAGCCAATGCCGGCGATTTGAATATCTCCGTGGGCAGCTCCAGCGATTGGGGTGATGTGGACGCCTCTGTGACTGCCGGCGATTTACATGCCCCCGCGTTTAAAGCCGCCACGGGAGGGTTGTTCCGGTCATTCAAATGGCAAGGCCCGGGCAAGTACAGGCTGCACGTCCATCTGACGGCGGGAGACGTGAACCTGCTAAATTGACCAGCCCGCAAAACGACCGCTTAATTTTGTTTGGTCGTTTGTCTTATCTCGACCTTCAAAAAACGAATAAAGCCCTCTTGTTTTGCTTCAACCGTTTCGCTATATGTCTTAACGGGCCGCGCCGGTGCTACAACACCGAACGCAGCCCTGACCAAAATCACCTAAGCAAGAGGCGACAATGGCTGCCATTCAAAGTAAACGCTCTTCCCACCGCACGCAACCCGCGCGCAAAAACAGCAAACCACGACGACGACTTCCTTCTTTACCTAAACCTATTGTCACCCGGCGCGGTAAGACCACCATCCGCCGCTATCACGGGCGCCACTTCCACCGCTTTGAAGAAGCCAAGGGCAAACCGCTGGACTATATTGAATTCTTTACCGCCGGAGAGTACCACTCCATTGACGTTTGCTTTCAGGATAAAACTGTTATGCACTTCGTCATTGAGCCCAACTTCACGATTGAACCCGAATACTCTGACTGGAAGAGCGGCAACTTGCGTCGCATCAAGCGATGGCCGCTCATCCGCAGCCAGCCGCACAATCCCTGACATAGTGGCGGCACAACTTTTTGCCCCATCCTTCGCCGCTTTTGCGGCGAAGGACCATCGCTCACAAATGTGAAATCGATCTTGTTCGCGATCTCCGTTCCGCGCATGCGCGCTTCCGGCAAATACATGGTGTCCAGTTTGAAAACGCTGTCGCCTTTCAGCACATAGAAAGCGTGGCCAAAAGATCCGATCATGGCATGGTCGCCCACGCCATTGACATCATCGAAACCGGGAACAACGGAGAGCGTGGTTCGCAGCGGCATCCAATTACCGCTGCCAAAGTTGCGGTTCACGCTGAAAGAGAAAACTCTGCCGCTGGGATCGGGCGCGCTCAGGCCAAAGCCTTTTACAATGCCTTCCATTTCCTTGGTGTGCTTCAGCAGCTCAAGAGGATTGTCACTCTTTGAATTCTTGACGTCGGGATACTGGGAAGCTTTTTCGGAATCTCGCTTCGCCTGGGCAATGGCGATCTTTTGCAGTTCAGCGAACGCCGCCGGGTTAGTGTAATAGGCGCAGCCGGGATCGCCGTTGTCCATGCACTTCCGCGCTGCGCTCCACCGTTACGCCGATCATCTGTTGCAGTTCCGCGGTAGAAAGCAGCCGGCACATGTTGCCCTGCGAGACCTCAGAGCCAAATGATCCGCCAGTAATAGAAGATACTTTGCCTTTGACCCAATGGACGCCATAGAGCACCGCACCAAATGCTCCGAGAACCAGCACCAGAACAATTCCGCCGACGATCAGCAGCGCTTTGCCGCCGCCGGAAGATTTTGGCGGCGGGCAGCCTGTGGCTGCAGGCTGTAGGCTGGGCTGATTGGTGCGCGGCTTGTGGCGCTTGCTGCGCCGGGATCTGCTGCACCTGATTTTGTTGCGTAACGCCTGGGTTCGCCACCGGTTGCGAAGCCGCGACAGGCTGCGGTGTCGAAGGAGTCGGCTGAACTGGCGCACTTGCTGATTGAGCGCGATTGCCGCAGCGTGCGCAGAACAGGCCGGAAAGTGGTGCGCCGCAGTTGGTACAAAATTCGGCCATGGAGGATAATCCTTATAGATGAACTAAAAGAGAGGCTGCCATTGTAACCTGACTTTTGCGGCAACCGGCCGCAAGCACACGGGCAGCTTTTCTCACCATGCAGTTTGGCCGTGTACGGCAGGGCAATATTTACGCAGTCGGCCTTAGGCGGGTACTAGCCAAGGCTAAGGTGTACGCCGTAAGATATTGAAAATAAAGGGCCGGATTGCAGGCTTTGGAATGTGGAGTTTGGCAACTGCAATGCAATAGTCAAAAGCGTGACGTTATGCGCAATCGGGGGTGAGCTGGCAAACCCTGTCACAAAGCGTTGGCCCCGATGCTCGAACGACCCCGGTTCGGAGGATTTTACCCCAATGAAAAAGTATCTATTGTCGTTATCGCTTGTCGCCGCCATGGCAGTACCAGCGGTTGCACAGCAGAATCAACAGACCACATCAGATCAACCGCAGGCGCAGCAGACCCAGGCCCAGAGCAACGATCAAACCGCGACCGGCAAAGATCCGTTGACCTACACGCGCAAAGAGGGCTTCTGGGGACATTTGAATCCCTTTGCCCGCAAGAAATATGTCAACCGGCAGCTGGATCCCGTTCGCGGCCGCGTCAATGAGCTCGATGAACTCACCGCGAAGAACGCCAAGATGATCGCTGACGTGGACGCTCGCGCGACCGAAGGTATCCGCAACGCCATGAGCAAGGCCAATGAAGCCGATACGCACGCGCTGGACGCGGGCAATCGCGCCAACCAGGCCCAGCAGACGGCGCAGCAGGCGCACACGCGCATTGCCACCGTGGAAGATACGGTCAGCAAGATCGACCAGTACCAGCCCATTACGCAGGCTGAAATTCGCTTCCGCGCCGGACAGAGCGCCCTGAGCAAGAACGCGAAAGACGCGCTCGACCAGATGGCTACCTCGCTGAAGAACCAGAAGGGCTACATTGTTGAAGTGCAGGGCTTCTCGCCCGGCAGCGGCACCACGGCCATTGAGAACTCGCGTGAAATGGCGCAGATGGTCGTCCGTTACCTGGTTCTGAACCATGAGATTCCGGTTTATCGCATCTACACGGTTGGCATGGGCAACGCTCCTATCCAGGCGGAAGACGGCAAGATTCATCGCCAGAAGGGTGGCAAAGTTGAGATCAGCCTGTTGAAGAACGGTCTGGCTGACCTGAACGCCAGCAACAGCTCTGCCCCGACGACCGGCAGCGGCGTTACCGCCACTCCGGCTCCGCAATCCGCTCCGGCAACGCAGCCTGCTACTCAGCCCAGCACCACTGATCAGCCGCCTGCACAGAAGCCGCCGCAACAGTAACAAGATTCTGTAACTTTCTCTAACCAAACGCACCCCTCTTGCCCACGTGGCAGGAGGGGTTTTTTCTTTGAGCCGACAAGCGGTTCGGATGGCATATTTCTCTCCCTTCGTGCCTTCTCCTCCTTCTTGGTCCGATTTCCAACTATAACGTTCGACCGCCATTTAAGGCGCTCAACCCAACCCAGTCCTTTGATCCGTGTCATCCGCGTAAATCCGCGGTAAGCTGTTGCCTTTCACGATCACGCGCGATCACCCGATCCCGGCGATCATGGCGATTCTTTATTCCTTTGTGGTTAAAAGTTTTGTTCCTTAGCGCCCTTTGCGTCCTTTGCGGTGAAATAGTTTTTCCCGATTTCCTGATCCGCGATCATCCGCGTAAATCCGCGGTAAGCTGTTGCCTTTCACCCGATCTACCTTCGTGTTCCTTCGTGTCCTTTGTCATCCAGGGCCTTCGGCCCGCGCAAGCGCATGAAAATCGGGTTTTTCGACCTTGTGGTTAAAGGTTTGTTGAATGCGGATTGCTTTCCTCAGTTCCAGCACCATAATTTCTTTCGGACATGCTTTCCAATTGTGGCGCCAGCACACAATCATGTCGCATCCTTTCGGATCATGCCCATGCTCCGCGAATGACCGGCTATCATTCTCAAATTCAATCCTCACGTCCTGCCATCGTCCTGGCAACACTTCCATCTTTGCCCGGCAATCCGGAAATCCCGGTTGTATTGCTTCAAGAATGAATCCCAGGTCTCGCGCCATCATCGCAAACAGCATGCTCACGCCCATCTCGTTCACTGGCTCGTGAGTCAGCCCGGCTGTATGCATCGGCTCTCCCAGCAGCGGACGGTCCGGCAGCACCCTTCTTAAAAATCCGCCTCCCAGCACCGTGCTGGCCACCAGCATCGCCAGCATCGTCGCCGTTACGCACTTCATTTCCGCCAGTGGAGCCGGCAGCCTCGGCTTCAAGCTTCCGGCTCCGTCTGCAAAGTCGGTGCTCGCCCGCCTCTTCGCACCGCTGCCATAAACTTTCTCGCCCACCGCGCCTGCCGTACCTGTCGCGGCTCGGGCGTGCTTCTTATCGTCTCCACCACGTCTTTCCATTCGCCGCGCAGCGCGCCCTTTGCTTCTGCGTCAATAAAGGCCGTCGACGTCAGCCTCCAGCGCTGGAACCGGTCAATCACGCACCGGTATGAATACTTGCCTGCGCTCTGCGTACTCAGGCCGCGTAGGCATCCGTTTCAGCTCACGCGTCACCCGGCCCCAGTCCTCCAGCAGGTCTTCATTTTGGATCACCCGTCCCGGCCCGGTCGGCGCCGGCTCCAGCCCCGCCGCTCTCACTGCCGACCGATGCCTCGTAAAATGTTTCCTCACCACCGCCGGAGAAATCCCGCTCATCTGCTCCAGCTCTTCCCGTGTGGGCGCCCGCCCCAGGTCAGTGGCCAGCCGCTGAAGAGTGCTGAGGACCTGTTCTTTTGAAATGAGGACTTTTTGCCCTGCATGGCTTTGCCCTCGCAAATGGCTCGCAAAATTAGGTGAAATCCCGTCGCAGTAGATAAAGCGGCGACGGGTGTCGCCGGCCGATGTAGGCTTGCCGTTTGGCCGGCTCTGGAGGGCTCACAGGTCGATCATTCGGTCGCTCCAGCAGCTTACTTTATAGCACGAATAAACGATCGAAAGCAAGCGTTTTCTGCTGCAAAGCTGCCGATTTTTACGTTCGCATCTGCCGCTTTCCTTCGTGTCCTTTGTCCTCCAGGGCCTTCGGCCCGCGCAAGCGCATGAAAATCGGGTTTTTCGACCTTGTGGTTAAAGTTTTTGCCTCCCGCCAGCCTCTCACCCTTCTCGACATGCCATCCCGAACTTCGAACGGCGAGCCTTGGTGAGCCGGAGAATGTGAGGGATCGACTCCGTTGTCCTGCCGCGTGAGCCAACATAAGACCACCAGCGCCGCAACGCTTCTTCGCGGAAAACGAAAATATGTGAATCGCGTTACTTCAGCGCCGGAGGCGCGACGACAGGTTAGCCCAGCGCGGCCCGAGGCGCGCTCGCGCGCGCTGAAGGGGCAAGCGCTGGGAAAGGATTGGAAAGAAACAGAGCGCCGTAGGTGCGGCACAGCCCCAGTTTGCTCAAGGACTCAAGAACACATCGCGGTGCCTGGCTGATCCTAGAAACGGCAGCCTTTGGTAACAGGAACAAGTAATGAAATGCCAGTCGCCCTGCCCGTAAATGCGGATGAGTCCTTTAGGCACAGGCTGATTTTATATCCCACCCTTTGGGCCTAAACCAATCTCGCGCAACAGGGGCGCGAGATTCAGTCCCAAAGGAGGGAGCACCCGAGATTATTCTGAAGGACAGAAAAACGCCGGAAAGCGTGGGCCACCCGCCTGACCGTTTTCAATAGAGGGCGAAGCGTTCCGAGGATTCTTCGAGGGCTACTGCGATCTCTTGGAACCATTCGTGTTCCATCAGCGCCGGAAAGTCGCTCATCAGAAGCGCAAGCTCTTTCCTTTGATGCTTCGAGTGGGTGAGCGCGAGCGTCGCTGCTCTCACTGCCTGCGTATGATCTGGATCCTTGAGGAGCAGCGTGATTGCAAGTTGCAGTTTCCGGACGATGTTCGGGTCTTCGTAGAGCAGCACGTCGAGGCATTCTCCGAGCGTGCCCTGTCCGTAGTCTGAGTGATCGACGGCCCGGAGCATGTGCGCGAGCTCTTCCGGCGACCAGCGGAACGAGGGGAGGAGCAGTCCTTCCGCTTCCGGCTTGATCCAGGTGTCCTTGGTAAAGAAGATATTGGGGTGCGAGCCAACGTGAGATAAGAGCCAGATGGACCGCCGTGTTGCCTCAGGGTGCAGGTCCATAAGGAATCGTCGCAGGAGCAAGAGGTACTTGGCGTCCGAGCGGCTGAGCGCCCACGCATCGTACATTGCGCCCGTCTGAAAGGGATCGGGTGACAGGAGGTTCAGCACGAGATCGGTCGTACCGCGTGCACCATACGCCCGCACGGCATTGGCGAACGCTCCGCGCAACGTCAGTTCGTCGAGCGTCTGGCGGCCTGACACGGGGACATTCCCGCCCTCTTGGTCAGGGTGCGCCCGGAGGTAGCCGGTCAGATCCACCCAGCGGAGCTGCGAATCATCAGGGTCATACACAATGCCGAAGACCGGGACCGTGGACCGTCGCCAGAGGTCCGCATGGTGCTCTACTGGGACCACATAGTCGCCCTTGCCCGTGCGGTACGAGACGCCGGACTTTATCTGGAGCGCAACGCAAAGTGGCGTGATCCCGGTCTTGTCCGCGAGGTCAACGTACACGTCCTTGCCGACATCCTGTTGCTGGTCGATCTCCTGAAACCTGCAAGCATGGTGCTCGAAAAACAGCCGCGCCGTGTTCACGCCATCCCTGCTGGTAATGCGGCTGGAACTATGTTGCACCATCTCATTTTCGCTTGTAAGCCTAGCTTTGGCGAGAATAAAGTGCGTGCCGGGCCGTACCAATTCAGAAAAGTTTCCTTCCTTGCGCCGCAGGTCGTCGCGCAGCGAAGCAAAGCGACTCTATACTTTACCGGCTCCCGCCGACATGACTTGAAAAACTGGGGACATGAAAAACTGGGGACAGACGGGACGTTCACTAATTTCCATTCGTCGAAAAATTGGGAAAACATTCCGTCTGTCCCCGGTTTCCTTGTTGAGAGAGATCTCGACGGCCTTTTCCTTTTTGTGATTAAATCCTGCAATGTCGCAAACTGTCCGAAGCTATTTTCAGAGCGGGGAAGCACAGGAGCGAGCGTTGGAGGCGTGCCGGAATTTACTGGGCGCGAAGGACTGGAGTGTGGGAGATAGATTGGACCTTTACGACATGTCCCGCCGGGCGTTTGATGCGAGGCTATCGACAGACGCTGCGATAAGCCAGTTTCGTCCGATTTATGATCAACTTGTGCGTCCTGCTCGTGCAGGCGGCTGGGGCATCGGCCGCAATGCGGCCGGGCCCCTTTGGACTGCCGAACAGACATTTCAGAACCTCAAAGCTGGACTCGCAGACTTTTCCTGGGGTGGCCCGGTAGACTTGCTGAACTTCCGCAGCGGCAGCTGCCAATCGAGTATTTTGCCCGCCCTCGAGCTAATGAGAAGTCTTAAACCGGTCGCAGACTGGCCCACGATGGCGGTTTCAAAAATGCTGCACTTCTACAACGCAGAGTTATTTCCGGTTTATGATAGCGAAGTTATTTGGAAAAAGGTGCTGACGCGTTTCAAGGAAGAATTTAGAGGTTTCTGCGTAGCCTTCAGTCGGCCTTGGGATTTCGGGGACACGCCAACATTTTACAGAAACTACATGAGCTGGGGTGCGTACCTGTTAACGGACGCGCATCCTCAATTTATGAAAGTCTTCGAGGGCTGGCTTGCCAAACAGCCAAGTGCGAATCTGTTGACGCGAACCTTCGACGCTTCGCGGTTGTTCGCTACTGCCTACGAATACACGATAATTGGCGCATACGCACATTCGTAAATTTCCTCAATCGAGATAATGACGCCTTTCGAGGTGACTGTGCTTTCCGTCACCTTGAATGCCGCCGGGATCGTGCCATCGGCTACTCTGTGGACACTCCCGCTGACCAAACTCCGCCCTATCTGCATAATGCGCCGGAACAGAATAAAGGGCTGGCGGCGTGGAAGTATGGCCATAAATTTTGATTTGGCAGGAAATCACTGCGGCTTGACAGGCGTGTCCCGCAACTCCTGCGCCGACACCTCAATCACCTTACCATCGCGCCAGATATAGAGCGGACGCCCGTCTCGCACATGCGATTCGACTACCTTCTCAACAGCCGCTTTGAGGGCCATTTCAGCGCGTTCTGCTAGGGGCAGTTCGAGAATATTCGCCGGCGGTTTAGTCAGGTTTCCCATATTGCGCAACCAAAGCTTTGTATGTGTCTGGCTTCATTATACGGAGTCTGCCTTGCTCTTCCAATGCGCTTCAAGCTTATGGACTTCCGGTTGGGGCTGCGCCTGCACGCTCGTAATTCACGATAATCACGCTTTTCGAGGGGAAGGGACGCACCCTCACTATGTTCGATATGACACACAGTCTGGCTTAGCACCG
>CAVSYO010000025.1:0-37939 GCA_963732195.1 Terriglobia bacterium
GGCGCTAAAAGCAAAAGTTGCCCCTACCACCGGCGTGACGACTGAGAAATCCACGATCGCCGATAAGGTTATTCGTCAATGCGATGTCGGCAAAGCTGAATAGATATCGTTGCACGAGTGCAAGTTTCTTAACCGACGTTTCCTACCGGCAATCTTTCATCCTTACGTTTTCTCCTGTCGGCGGCGTACCGCAACAATTTCCGCCATGATGCTCAACGCAATCTCTTCCGGACTGTCAGCCCCAATCTCAAGGCCGGCCGGAGCACGCACGGCGGCGAGCTTTTCTGCCGGCACCGATTGCGCGCTAAGGCTTCGAATCACTTCCTGGGCCCGCCTCTTATTGGCCACCAGCGCTATATAAGAAAAGTCGGCGAGCACTGCTTGCTGCACGGCTTCTTCATCAAACTGTCCCCGGCTGGCGACCACACAATAGCGTTCACTGGCTGAAGGCAACAATGAAAAATCCAGCGCGTGCAGTATGCGGTCAGCCTCCGGCAGTTCAGCGAGTCTCAAGAATGGATCAACGATCGTGACAATAAAATTCAAGACTCGTCCAAACCTGGCTAGCGCCTGTACGACTGCGTCGCGTCCGACCAGCACCAACTCCGGAAGCCCTGGAACAAGGCCTTCCCTGCTTTCCAACGCCTCGATACGGGCTTTCTTGGGCTGTCCAGCAGCGTTCAGCCTTTCCAAATCATCGCGGCTATCGATATCAAGCAGAATTCCCGGATCATCGACCGGCAATTTGAGGATGTCTTCCGTGTGGTCGCCAAAAATTCCCCGGCAGCCCACATCGCCATTCAGCGCTTGCACTTCGGCAAAGACAGATCGATCCAGCAGCACCGGATTGCCGCGAAAACCCTTATACATAGGAATAATGATCTGCGGCTTATGCTCTTGATGGCCCTCGATCAAACGATTGAACGTTTCCGAACTGATCCAGGGCTGGTCCGCTAGCACGATCAGCGCTGCGGTTGCAGCTACGCTTACAGCACCAAGTCCGCGCCGCAATGACGTGCCCATGCCTTGCTGATAATCCGGATTGATCACAACCTTCAAACCCTGCGTTGCAATCGTCTTCTGCACGTCATCGGCTGCGTG
Source organism: Terriglobia bacterium (assembly GCA_963732195.1). Taxonomy (GTDB): domain Bacteria; phylum Acidobacteriota; class Terriglobia; order Terriglobales; family Acidobacteriaceae; genus Angelobacter. The sequence goes on from CAVSYO010000025.1 coordinate 1,102, forward strand.
GCCAAGCACTAGAATAATTTCGCTCACATTGGAGGCACGCACATTCCTCAGCGTTCGTTCCAGAATTGTCTCGTCGTCAATGCGCAGCAACTGCTTGGCCGTTCCCATGCGCCGCGACATTCCTGCAGCAAGCACCACAGCAGCTACTCCGGATTGTCCTTCCTGCACGCTCATCTCTATTTCAGATCATCTCTATTTCAGATCGTCTCTATTTCAGATCAAGGCAAAGCCTAGCGACCGAACTCCATTGAAGTCAATTTCACCATCAAATCCGCTATCCCGCTCCACTTTGTTGTACCGTATTAATTGACGGGAGAACTGACTGGATGCAAAAGAGCGATTTACCTGAGCCCTGGCTGCGCGGCACTCTGAATGATGTGCCGGCCGTGCAAAGGGCCGTGCTGCATGCGCTGGAACTGGCGCGTGAGGACCTGGAACGCTGGTGCGATGGGCTAAGCGACGAAGAGTTGCACGCTCGTCCGGGCGGAATTGCGCCGGTGGCATTTCACCTGCGCCATATAGCGCGCAGCATTGATAGATTGCTCACCTATGCGGAAGGCAACCAGCTTTCTGCGGAGCAGATTTCCGCAATGAAGGCCGAGATGGAGCCACGAGGCAGCAGAAATGAATTAATGGCAGAATTGATGGTGGCCATCGCGAAAAGCGGTAAACGTATCCGCGCCTTCTCAGAGCAACAGATGCAGGAAGAACGCCACGTCGGTAAAAAGCAGCTGCCTGCCTCGGTAGGAGGATTACTGGTCCACGTGGCGGACCACACACAGAGGCACGTAGGCCAGGCGATCACTACGGCAAAGATTGTTGTCGCACATAGATGAAAACAAAAAGAGTGCAATGAATCAGGACCATCATGGTAGCAGGTAAGGAAAGTCACGAGTGTGGCGACTCTGTTCGGCGCATCTTAGCTGCCGCTCAATTCGCCGCGGAAAAGCATGCCCAGCAAAGACGCAAAGGCGAGAATGGGGAGCCCTACTTCAATCATCTGCTGGAAGTCGCTGAACTAATTGCCCTCAGCAGTCCTCACCTTGATGTCGAGTTGGTAATAGCGGCTTTTTTGCATGACATTGTGGAGGATACCGGCGTCACACGGCATGAACTGGAGCAGCGGTTTGGAAAAGACGTTGCCGATCTGGTGGCCGAGGTTACGGACGATAAATCGCTGCCGAAAGAGACCAGGAAGCAGTTACAAATAGACCACACGCCCGAGAAATCCTCGCGCGCGCAAACGCTCAAGCTGGCCGATAAGATTTCAAATCTCCGTGCCATCATCTCAAGCCCGCCCGTGGGCTGGAGCCGGGAAAGAAAGCAGCAGTACTTTGAGTGGGCGAGACAGGTGGTTTCCGGCATTGCCTCTCCGAATGAATTTTTGAAATCAGAATTTGATAAAACTTATCGCCTGATCTCCAAACTCAACGAACCGTAGCCATCCTCAACGCGGCTCTCTGCATCCGCTCAAAAAATCAACTGTCGCAAGAAATCCAGCTCTGGATTGCACAAAGCTCGCATCGAAATGTAAGTACCGCTAAACCGGTACGCCTATGCGTCGATCGCCCACACCAGCGGCCCTAATTCTGTTTGTCTCGTTCATTTTGTGCGGGACGGCCAAACTGGCAATGGCACAAGACGAAATCAGGCCCTCTTTCACCAAATTTTCCGCGAGCATGGACGGCCCCGATCTTCCCCAGGACCGGCCTGACGCAAAGAGTCTTCTTTTACTTATCGGACAGCAGATACATGAAACCGAATTGGATTGCTCGCACTTTGTGCAGTACCTCTATGAGCAAGCCGGCCTGTATTACGGATATGCGCCGTCCAAGATTCTGTACGAAGGAATGGAGGGGTTCAAGCGCGTGGCACATCCACAACCGGGTGACCTGATCGTGTGGCGTGGTCATGTGGGGGTTGTTGTAGATCCGGATGAAACAACTTTTCTGAGCGCCCTGCACTCCGGAGTGAAAGTGTCCTCTTACCAGTCACATTATTGGCAAAGACGCGGCAAGCCACGCTTCCTGCGTTACGTTGGAACAGATGACGGCGATACGCCGGAATGGGCGACACGGAGAGCGCTCGCATCGCGCAGTGGCTCCACTGGCGAATAATCAATTTTGAGAAAACTTGTGGAGTAGCTAGCGCTGTTCGGTAAGGACACGCTGGTTTGCCGCTGAGGCGCGTTGTTGCTCGTACCACTCAACCGTGCGTCTGAGTCCTTCTTCAAAACCTATGTCTGCGGAATAGCCCAGATGTTTTTGCGCGAGTGAGATGTCGGCTAATGAATGTCTCACGTCGCCCGTGCGTGGCTCCGCATATTTGGCCGGTCCATCAAAGCCGATAATCCTGCCCAGCATTTCAAAGATTTGGTTCAGTGAAAATCTGGCGCCGGTGGCGATGTTGAAAACGCGACCTGACACCTCATTCGCCGCGACCACGCAAGCCTTCAGATTGGCCTGCACGGCGTTGGCGACAAAAGTGAAATCGCGGCTCTGCTCGCCATCGCCAAAGATTGTTGGCGACTCTCCGAGTTGCATCTGCGTAATGAATTTGGCCAGCACACCGGAATATTGGGAGTTCGCGTCCTGGCGCGGACCAAAGATATTGAAGTAGCGCAGGCTCACGGTCTCAAGCCCGTAAACTTTTGAGAACGTCTGCAGATAATATTCGCCGGTAAGTTTCTGCACCGCATAAGGCGAGATAGGCTTTGGAACCATGTCTTCCCTTTTGGGCAAGACCTCGCTTTCGCCGTATGCTGAAGAAGAAGCGGCATACACCACGCGCTTTACACCAGCGTCACGCGCGGCAAGCAGAAGATTTAGTGTGCCATTTACGTTTACAGCGTGTGTTAACTCAGGCTCAACCACCGATTTGGGAACGGAAGGCAGAGCTGCCTGGTGAATCACATAGTCAATTCCGTCACATGCTGAAGCTAAGCGGGCTTTGTCCAACAGGCTGATTTGGCGGAAATCGATGTCATTTTCGATGTCGGCGATGTTCTCCCACTTGCCCGTCGAAAAATCATCCAGGCCTCGAACCGTTTCTCCACGGCGGACCAACTCATGCCCGATCGAAGAGCCAATAAACCCCGCAATGCCCGTAACAAGATACTTCGCCATTGATGAATGGACCTCAACTCAGCCGCAGCAGTTCGCTGTATTGACCAGGAATTTGTTCTTAATTGGCTCTTGCGCGCAGGCCGAACTCGCGGCTCCCTGCCGGCGATAAGCCATGCTGCTTAATCTTATACAATAACGCCTTGTAGCTGATGTTCAGATCCATCGCGGCCACTTTTCTGTTCCAATTTGAATCGTCCAATGCGCGCTGAATTTCCCTGGCTTCCGCATCATCTTTTAAGCTGCGTACCAGGGCTTTCAGTCCGCCATGCCCGGATGATGAAGCGCCCTCTTCAACGCTTCCGTCCTTGCCTTTCATCTGCAACTCATCCAACACCTGGTTTTCGTCTTCCAGCACCAAGTAACGCTTCACCAGGTTCCCTAACTCGCGTAAATTACCGGGCCATGCGTAGCGCATGCATTCCTGCAGCAGCCTGTCAGAAATGGGCAGCGCATTCTTTCCGAACTGCCGGGCAAGATTGTTCATGTAATAGCGCAGTAGAATCGGAATTTCTTCGCGCCGCTCACGCAACGGCGGCACCGTAACGGTAAAAGCGTTCAGCCGATAGTAAAGATCTTCGCGGAGCCTACGCTCTGCAATGGCTTTCTTCACGTCGATATTGGTAGCCGCCAAAACGCGCGCATCGACTGTAACATTGGCGCGGCCACCCAAGCGTGAGAATGTGCCGTCCTGAAGAACATGCAGCAGCTTAGCTTGCAACGGAGCGCTCATTTCTCCGATTTCGTCCAGGAGAATGGTTCCCTTGTGGGCCATCTCAAACTTGCCCGGCTTGGATTTGTTCGCGCCGGTAAAAGCTCCTGCCTCATAACCGAATAGCTCGCTTTCCAGCAGGTCCGCCGGCAGAGCCGCGCAGTTCACTTTTGCCATTGGGCGGTGGGCGCGGATCGACATTTTATGGATCAGGCGCGCCAGAATTTCTTTGCCCACGCCGCTTTCACCCAAAAGAAGGACGGGCACGTTCACTTTGGCTATCAGCGCAGCTTGCGCGCGAATCTGTTTCATTGCAGGGCTTGCGGCCAGAAAGAAGAAATCATCTTCCAGCTCGTCAACCAGTTCTGAGCCTTTAGCTGGAACATCAGCTGGCTTCAGTGCATTCAAAACAGCCGGATTCAGGGCCTTGCGAACTGCGCCCTGGAACTGCTGCGATAAGAATGGTTTCGTCACGTAGTCGGACGCTCCCAGCTTGATCGCCTGTACTACGCGGTTGGTGTCATTCACGCAGGAGATCATCACAACTTTTTGCTCAGGATGAAGTTTCTTGAAGTTCTCCAGCGTTTGCAGGCCGTCCATTCCCGGCATCACCATGTCAAGGACGATCAAATTGGGAGCAGGCCCGCGGTTCATGCGCTGCAGTGCTTCTTCACCACTTGCTGCAGTCTCCACATGATAGTTCTCAATTTCGAGCAGAGTCTTGGTATAACGAAGAACACTCGGCTCATCATCGACGAGTAGTATGTTTGGCGCGCTAGTCACTGAATCTCCTATTTGGCCTGGGACAACAACAATGAAAACTTGCTTCCTCTGCCGACTTCGCTTTCAACCCAGATGACCCCACCGTGCGCTTCCACCAGACGCCGGGCTATGGCCAGTCCTAACCCGGTGCCGCGAGCGGATCCGCCCGGCAACTGTACGAAGTCTCCAAAAATTTCGTCGTGATGCTCGGGTGCGATGCCGCGTCCGGTATCACTAACGTCTATGCGAACAGCGTTTTCTACCTTGTGAGTCTCTTTCCGTTCCATGTTGAACAAAAATTCGCTTTGGGCCTTCCGCCTCTCCCAGAAACAGGGTGTCACGCTTACCGTCACCAGCCCCTGCGCGGGCGTATGCTTCAGGGCATTTTCAATCAGACTGGAAACAACATGCTGCAGCTTGAGCGGCTCGATACGCACCCGCTCATTGCCTTCTGACGGATTGAATTGGTACCTGACGCGTTTTTGCGTGGCCGTGGAAGACCAGTAATTAAAAATCTCGCTGACACTTTCATCCACGCTTGTGGATTCCTGGTTCTGGGCAACTCCCCGGCCAGCTTTGAGTTCCTGAAGCAATAAAAGGTCCTGAATCAGTTTTTGCAGGCGCTGTGCGCCTTCCTGCATTTCTCCCAGCACTTGCTTCTGCCTCTGGTTGACAGCGCCCAGATGGCCGTTCAGCAAAAGGTCTGTATACCCAAGCATGACCACCAGCGGAGTCTTAAATTCGTGGGCCGCGGACACCAGGGGAAATGCAGATGGATCAACCTCTTCATGTCCGCACCGTAGCTGCCGTTTGCGCCGCTCAGGAGGAATTACTTCCAATATTTCATTGCCAGAGCAATGAGATGAATGCAATGGGGAGCCAATCAGGCTGTGACATGCCGGACATTCGGTGTTGATATTAACCTGCTCTTTTTCCATCGCTCCTCATATCCGCTGGCCATACTGTGTTGCGGCCAAACGGCCCATGGTCCTTTGCCTAAACGCCAAAATGACCATTAGTATCCGGCTCTCGATTTGCCTGTGACACCTGTCACTTTTTACAGTGACCTTGCAACCAATTTATGCGCTTGTGCCTTTACTCGGCGTTTCAGAACAAGGCTAGAAGCGCACCCAATGCACAAGGAAACCTTTTGAAGTGGGGTGGAAGCAAGGGCAGTTATAAGAACCACGGCGGCAGGACATGCCGTGCAGTTCAAGAATGCCCGACTGGAAGATCTCTTTCACCAACACTGCACAGAATCAATGCGCGGCGGCTAATGGAGATGAGTCGATCAATATTTTCTAACCCCTTCCAGGTGTCCGGTTCCGTCGAAATGCCATCGATCTTCAGCGCGAAGGGGACTTTTCACGAATTGCAAGAAAAGCGGGCTCCCTAGGGGGCTTGCTGAAAACTATTGGCAATCGTCCACTTGGCCAATATACTTACTGTACCTGAGTACAATGTACTATAGGGATTATGCAAATCATTTGCAAGAGGAAAGTAGCCCGATTAGAAAAGATTTACATAGAGACTGTGCTTCTTTATCACAAATGTGAAAATCATTTCATATTCTTTGGCGGGACCGCCTCTTTGGTATAGTGATTTTTTCAGGAAGTCGCTTAATTAGAGTAATTTACGCACCTACGCTCTCTCCCAAGGTGGCCGTTGAGTTGCACATTTAAAGCTCTCACGAGCTATGTCTGCCATTCAAACCGAACTCATTCCGACAGTTGCTGCAGCGGTAAGAACTGCTTTGTCCGTGCATACATGCTCCACGTGGGGTGAGTTGGAGCAATTTCGTGAACGTTGGAACAGCTTGCTGCGAGCAAATCCCGCGTCTTCAATCTTTCAAACGCCAGAATGGCTGGCCGCATGGTGGCAGGCTTATGGCCGGAACAGGGACCTTTTTGCACTGGTGTTTGCGGACTCAACTGGCGCCATCGTCGGAATCCTTCCCTTGTATGCCGACAAGACGCGTTTTCTCGGCTTGTCCTTAACGACCCTGCGAATGGTGGGTGCGGGATCGGGAGACTCAGACGGCCTGGACTTCATCACCGCACCCGGATATGCAAGTGAATGCGCACAGGCATTTATCGCGTGGCTTTCCGGGCAGAAAGAATGGCAGATTTGCGCTCTGGAGACCCTGCCGCAGAATTCGCGGGTAGCGGACTGCATTTTCCATGGAATTCAAGAATCAGGCATGAGCATTGATTCCACGCTCACACCAAACTTCATTATTGATTTGCCGCCGACGTGGGCGCAGTACGTGAGTTCTCTGAACTCATCATTTCGGCCATTGCTCACGCGTTATCCCAGGCGCCTGCAATCCCGCTTTACAGTTAAATTCTCGCGCTGCGAAGAAAGCGACGACCTCAAAGCCCAGTTGCAAACGCTGTTTGACCTGCATCAGATGCGGTGGACCGGCTGCGGCGAGACCGGAGCGTTCGTCGGCAATGAGCGGCGCGATTTTTACTATCGAATGGCAGCGGCATTCCTGCAGCGCGGCTGGCTTGAATTCTGGCAACTGGAGTTGAATGGCGAAACAGTTGGAGCCCAATTTTGCTTTCGCTATAACGACACGGTTTCCCTTCTCCAGGAGGGCTTTCATCCCAGGTACGCGGCAGAAAAGATCGGATACGCATTGAAAGCACATCTGCTGGAAGAGATGATTCGCACCGGCGCCAGGCGCTATGACTTTCTTGGAGGCGCGGATCCCTATAAATCAAAGTTCGGAGCCCACCAGGAAAATTATCTCAACGTATTCATTGCCGGGCCTTCAAAGCTTGGCCATTTTTATCTTCAAGTACAAAGGAAAAAACGTGGGATCAAAGCATGGTTGAAACGCAAGCTTCCCTGCAGCCCTGGTGGGTGCATTGCGGGGTCATGCAAAATCTCGGGCAACTGAATCGGTGCAACAAAACGTTCAATCGGAGTAAAACTCGAATGTCAACCATTTATCAAAGCGTTCCAACCGAACCAACTACCATTTCTCCTGCCGAGCGTCTCAGAAAGCTTGGCCAAGAAATGGGCCTATGGAATCACGGCTTTGATTTCGCGCGTTTTGCAAGGCAACTCTTTCGTGACATAGATTTCCGCGACAAGACAATGCTTGAGATCGGCTGCGGCAAGGGAATGCTGTGCCTGTGGGCAGCGCTTCATGGCGCTGAAACTGTGGGCCTGGAACCGATGGCTGAAGGCTGTTACGACTCCAGCGAATGCCACAAGGCCTTTAAGCTGATGGCAGAGAAACTTGATTTGCCGCAAGCAACAATTCTTCCGCACACCGTTCAAGGTTTTACTGGTCCCCAGAACTACTTTGACGTTGTGCTATCGGTGGCCTCTATTAACCATCTGGATGAAAAGAGCTGTGTTGCCCTGCTCGATTCGCCTGCAGCAGTCCGCGAATACCAGAACATCTTCCGCAACATTGCTGCCATGATGAGACCGGGAGGCAAACTCATTATTATGGATGCCGCGCGACACAATGTTTTCGGTGACCTGGGGATGCGCAGCCCATTAACGCCCAATATCGAGTGGTTCAAGCATCAACAGCCTGAGTTCTGGGCCACGCTGCTGAGCAGTTGCGGGTTTGGTAATCCCAATATCACATGGGCCAGCGGCAAGCTGCTCAGGTACGCCAGAATCACTTCGATTCCCAAAATTCTCTCTTATTTCGGTCAAAGCGTATTTCGTCTTGAGATGACTCGCGTCGCGTAGCTTTATCCTAGTATGCAATTCGTTGCACACTGCGCAACTACTTGCATCGGCTAAACTACCGATCTCGAAATTACATCTTCTCTGGTCCCTACCGGAAATAATTTACACCTTTGATTTCTCCGCTCTCCCAGCGTGTCTTTAAATACCCGCTAAATTCCAGCATTTGTGAGCTTCAGGATCTGTGGCCACATTCTTGCACATCGTTTGGAACAACTGAGCAATACCCTCGTTAGTTTTCCTTCCGGGAGCTTTGGTTTTTTCAGACAAGCATTCATTGAGAGATAAGAACAGTCTGCGCGTCGTGCTGTCACTGGAAGGCAGTGGACTGCACACAGCGTAGTGCATGGTCGAACGATTCGCCCGAAGACACTTATCCCTTGAGACGCAAACATTGAAGTGATGAAGTGATGTAAGAGTTTGAGCAGCGCCGATAGAGCGCCTGGAATTCTTCTTCGAATTTAGGAGTTACTGTGCGCAACAAAACAAATCAGCTGGTTCATGTTGGTCTTTTTCTTGTGTTACTCGCCTGTGTGGTGAGCGCGATCGGTTGTGGAGGAGGCGGCGGCGCACAGTCCGCCGGTAGTTCGTCTTCGCCTTCACCGACTCCCGCGCCTTCACCGACTCCCACGCCGGTACCTTCTTCGGCCAGTCTTTCTGCAACCCCCAGCAGCCTTGGATTCGGCTCTCAAGTGCTGAACACGCCGACAACGCAGACCACAAAAATTACCAATACAGGAAGCGTTGCTGTCGCAATCACGCAGGACACCATCGCCGGCTCTGGATTCTCCGTTGGTATCACCACTCCGATCAACCTGAATCCGGCGCAAAGCGTGAATGTTCCGGTTGTGTTCAATCCGGCAGCGGCAGGAACGGTGAATGGCAGCCTGGTTTTGATGAGCAATGGGGCAACCGTTCTCTCCGTTCCTCTTGTGGGTACGGGGCTGGCGCCGCTTGCTCATTCCGTAGATATCGCGTGGGATGCAAGCAGCTCCGCCGCGCTGCAAGGGTACAACGTCTATCGCAGCACGGTGAGCGGAGGCCCTTATACCAAGATTTCTCCGGTGCTCGCAACGTCGATACTGCTTTTTACCGATACCACCCCCGTTTCCGGCAAGCAGTATTTTTACGTGGTTACCGCTATGGGTACCAGCGGTACGGAGAGTGCGGCTTCCACACAGGTCGCCGTGACCATTCCAGTGCCCTAAACGGGGCGCAGCCATTTTCGCGCGTCAACAAGATATGAAGTTGGAGTTGCAATGCTTAGATTTCTAAAAATCGTTTCGGCCTTGTCCTTGCTATTGTCTGCCGCATGCATGTCCGCGCAAATTGCGCCGCCGCGCATCTTTTTCTCCGACCTGGAGAGCGGCCCGAACACTGGCGGCCAGAACAACAATGGCGCATGGGTCACGATCTGGGGCAAGGGGTTTGGGGCCACACAAGGAACTGCGACAGTCACGGTCGGCGGAGGCGCAGCTGCCAGCTATCCTCTCTGGTCTGACGGCAAGATTATTTTTCAGCTGGGAGCCGCTGCAAAGACGGGAAGCATTGCCGTGAATGTACCTGCAGTCGGAGCCAGCAACGGATTGCCGTTCACGGTACGGCCAGGAAACATATTTTTCGTCGCCACCACGGGCAATGACGCTAACACAGGCAGCTTTGCGTCACCCTGGAAGACCATTCCAAAGGCCAAGAACGCTATTGCCGCGGGCGATACGGCCTATATTGAAGACGGAGTTTCGCAAACATCGGAGGACAACTTCACGGCTTACCTGAGCATGGATAACAACGGCGCGAGCAACTCCGGCACCGCCGCAGCTCCGAAAGCATTGATCGCCTATCCTAATGCGACTGTAACGGTAGGCGTGGCAGGTGGTCTGCATTACGGAATTCGCACACCGAACATCGGCGCCGATGAAGATTACTGGGTCATCTCGCAGCTGCACATTATTGGCGGAACACAGGCAATGGATATCGGCGGCACGGGCTGGCGGATCATCGGCAATGAAATGCAGTGCCCCGGCGCTGACGACCAGGTGGGCTGCTTTGAAATGAGTGAAGGCAACCAGGCAAAGTTTTACGGCAATGAAGTACATAATGCCGGAATCAATCCGACTTCCTCAAAGTTTTATCACGCGGTCTATTTCAGCACTGATTCCAACCATGTGGATGTCGGCTGGAACCATATCCACGATAATTTCACCTGCCGTGCGCTGCAATTCCATTCGTCTCCGCTTTGCACTCCGAGCTGCGGCGCAGCAGACACTACCGGCTTTGATCAATTCGATCTCCACGTGCATGACAACCTGATCCACGGCGACAACTGCAACGGCATCAACTTCGCGACTGTTGATCCTTCGAAAGGCCCGGTGGAGGCTTATAACAACGTAATCTACAACGTTGGCCGCATGGATCCCCTGCAACTGGGCGCGGCATTTTCCTGCATCTACGTTGCCGGCATCACCAACAACGGAGTGGCCGGAACCGGCTCCGTGGAGGTGTTTAACAACACTCTTTCGGATTGCGCTGCCAACAACTCAGCCAATGCCAGCGGCTCACGGGGAGCGTTTGGCGTGGGCGGCGGCCCGGCAACACTGATCATGCACTTGCGCAACAACATCGCTTACCAACTGGCGGGCGAAATTTATATTGACGGCAGCACGGCCCAGATCACGGGAGATAAAAATCTCTGGTTCGGTGTTGGTTCAGGGCCGGCGCAAACCACAAACAACTTCAACGCGGATCCTTTGTTGGCTAATCGCACCATTGGCGATTATCACATCATCTCTGGCAGCCCGGCCATCAACACAGGACTGACAGTTGTGCCCAATAATCCTTTTGAACCGAATCCTGGACCAACCATTGATACAGATAAAGACGGGGTGCTGCGCGCGCAGGGAGCAGGATACGATCTGGGCGCTTACGAATTTTTCTCCGGCACGGCAACCAGACCGAATCCACCCACGAACGTCCGGGCCGCAGTCCACTAAATCGGATGGGAGCTATATAAAGTTGCGAACGCTTAGCAGCGCTTTGGCGCGCGCAATGCCGTACGTCAGGTAAAGAGCGAACAGAGGAAAGAAATCAGAGTATTTCCGGCTGGCAAGAACCTGTTTGGCAGAGAGCACTGCCGGCGGCAAACATAACGCTGCTAAAGCAACGGCTGAAAACAACCAGGGGCCGTCTGAACCAAACGCCCACGCGATCCCAGCCAATACCGCGGCCAGACAAAGAAGCGTGTACGCCGCAAAAGAACACAGCCTTGCGATTATGCGACTTCAGCGGATCACGCAGAAAGACCTTGATTACGTGCATCCCATGCCACGCCTGCTTGCGAAAAAACACACGCAAGCTCTGTGCCGTGCCCAGATGAACGACACCGATCTGAGGAAAAGCGCGAACGTGCATGCCGGCTTTTCTGGCACGCTCACAAAGCTCGTAGTCTTCATTGGTCTGAATCGTCTCGTCAAAGCCGCCTAGTTTTAGGAAGTCTTCACGGCGCATAATCAAGTCCCCGGCAGGAACGTGTGATACTTCGCCTGACTTGGGGGCCTCCTGATAGCGATGCCACGTTCTTCCCACCCACGATGAATCTTCCGGAAGCAAATAGTGCGCACCCAGAATGCCTGCGCCATCGGCAGGCGCCAATGTAAAAATACGATCAAGCCAGTCCGCGGGCGCGAGGCAATCTGCATCCAGAAACGCCACGATATCGCCCGCAGCGGCACGGGCTCCCAGATTACGCAGCGCAGAAATGCGAACACCTGCCTGCTGCAGGACCTTCAAATTGAGGCGATCTTTGAAGGAATCTGCGATGGCGAGGGTTCTGTCCCGCGATCCGTTGTCCACCACCAGGACTTCAAATCGATTACGCGCGAAGGTCAGCCGTGTCAGCGACTCCAGGCAACGGCCAATCATCTTTTCTTCATTCAGCGCTGGAATTATGATCGAAACGCTTACAACAGGGGTCGGCACACTTTGCATGATACTCGTCGACGGCACCGCCTGTTCGAGCGGACTCACGCACGCCTCGCATCAACGTTCCTCTTATCCAGCGCTGGTGCAGGAACCGTAGCAATCGCCTGAGTACCCAGGACATCGTCGTACATCTGGCGATATTTCAGCGCCATAGCTTCAGAAGTGTAATTACGGCTCACCCAATCGTGTCCGGCAGCGCCGATACGGCTGGCAGAGATCAGAATCGGTGAGCAGGCGCGCAAGTGCATTGCGCAATCCATCAGTGTCGCCGGGATCCACGAGCAAGCCTGTTTCTCCATCTTTAATCACCTTGGGGATCGCGCCAACTCTGCTTGCGATCACTGGCCTGGAAGCGGCCATGGCTTCAAGGATTGTCATGGGCAATCCTTCATTGAGCGACGGCAGAACAAAAACATCCATGGCGGCATAAACGCCCGGCATATCCGAATGCTGCCCTGCAAGAACCACTGTAGATTGCAATCCGAGTCGCTGGATCATGTCTTCGATCTCGTTGCGGTCAGGTCCTTCACCTACAATGACAAATTTCAACCCCGGGAAAGTGGCGCGAAGCTCACGGGCAGCCCGCAGCAGGTATTCAAAGCCTTTTTGAAGATCAAGCCGGGCTACCATGTCCAACTACTTTGCTTCCATCAAAGTTGAGCGCAGGCGAAGGACGTGCACGCTCGAATGTTTGTACATCAATGCCGTTTGCAATCGTCCTGATTTTTTTAGCGGATACGCCGGAAGCAAGCAGGCGCTGCGCCACTGAATCAGAAACGGCCGCCAGTCCGTGAAATCTCTTGAGCGCCATGCGATCAAGGTGATTGTAGATTCCCAGAGCAGCGGTGCCTCCAACCCAGTTGTGGCAGGTTGCGACAATCGGTTTGCCGGAGCGGCGTGCAGCAACGTAACCATAAAGATCGGCTTTGTACCCATGCGTGTGGAGCAATTGAATGCCATCATCCTGAATGCACTCTTCAATCTGGCGGACCGCACGCCAGTCTGCACGGCCCTGGCAATGCACCATGCGCACGCTCAGGCCGCGTCGCCGCGCGCGTTCATAGAATTCAACGTTGGGCGCATGCACGTTGTAAAAAATCATCAGGCTGTTCTGGCAGCCGGCCTTCTGCTGGCTGGCGCAGAGGTTCAGCAGCATGTTTTCCGCGCCGTAATAACCGCCGCTGCTGATGAGTTGTAATACCTTCACGCCGTTCATTTCTCTTTCTCTCAGGAATGCATATCCTGTTGCCGGGCCGCTTCAAAATCGTTGTATCCAGTCAATCGGCACCAGAGCCGGTGGTACAAGCTATCGCCCAGCATACTCACCACGCCTTCTCTCAGCTGGGAGCGCAGGCGCAATTTGCGCAGTGTCCCCGGATCTTTGGCCACAATCTTTTCCAGCTCAGCGATCGTCGTGGTTCGACGCACCATGAATCGGCCAATTATCTTCATGCCGCTGATTTCTGTTTCGACCCATGGATCGGAAACGTAAACGCGCCGGTATCCGGCAGCGGCGCAGGCTTGAAGCACTCGCCGGTCCCATCGTCCGCCTGGAACCGATATTTCTTCAACGGCGCTGCCGAGATTATCTTCCAGGGATTGCTTTGAGGCGCGCAGCTCGTGGGTAAGTTCCGCTTCAGAACAAAAGGTAAGAAACTTGTGCGACCAGCCATGCGACTGAATGGAATGCCCCGCCGCCTGAAGCGCCTTCAAGTCATCCCAGCCGAGAAATTTTGCCGCTGTGCCAATCAGTCCCGGCGTGACAAAGTATGTGGCCTTGAATCCGTGTTGAGCCAGTAATGGCAGCGCGTTGTGAAATTGCGATTGTTCGCCATCATCGAAAGTAATCTTGGGCATCGAGTGACTTGTTCTTCTTGAGTGATTCGAGCAAGCGCAGTTGTTCAGCAAATGCTTCAGACGTCACGCAATAAGCGTAATTCGATTCAGGCATTACCTCGTGGTAGGCAAGGACCATGGTATTGGCGGAACGCCGCGTCATCTTCTGCCTTTCGCGATTTGCGCCACCGCGTGAATCGGTTCATTTGCGTGTTTATCGAATCGCCATGCTGGACGAATGACGAATGCTGCTGAACTTTCGTTATTCCTGGCGCTTCCTCTGCCATCACGTCTTTGAAGGGCTGAAATTTGTGCCGGCTCAAGACAGTGTTCAGCTTGGCATGCATGTGCTTGAGGTTGGTGTAATGACGCACGCGCGACTTCAGCTGGGCCATTGATGCGCGGCTGTTCCGGATCGAGTTCCCACGGATGCAGATAGACGACGACGCGCTCGCCGTATTTTTTCTCAAATGTACGAAACGCAAGTTCTGTAAAAGCCGAGGGGAAAATCCGCAGATATCCTCCGCCGGCGGCAGGAAAATTTGTCGCCAAGAAAGCGGAGCGTTGCAGGAGGAAATTCCCGAAGCTTTAGTCCGTTAGCGCAATCATGCGTGTACGGAAACCTTTGTGCCCCGGGCACTCCATAAAGATCATGACGAATGGGATAGATGCTGGAATCGTATGTAAATCCCTCCTCGGCCAGAATGTCGAGCGCCCAGAGGCAGGATTTAGTAATAGACCAGCTCGGCGCCCGATAACCGGCGATTGGCGTCCCGGTCGCGTCTTCAATCACGTGTTTGGCTTGCCGGGTGTCCTTACGGAACTCATCCGGCGTAAGGCTGTATACCGTCCGATGCCAGTAACTGTGGCAGGCTAGCTCGTGTCCGTGTGATTGTACTTCGCGCACCAAGTGCGGAAATCTGGCGGCCACCCACCCGACAAAGAAAAACGTCGCCTTAGCGTTGTATCGGGCAAAAAGATCCAACACCCGCTGCGTGTTGGCTACAACGCGAGAAGGCCATCTATCCCAGCTTTCACGATGCACCGAACCTGCAAAGGCTTCTACTTGGAAATAGTCCTCCACGTCCACGCTGAGAACATGGGTCATTTCTTTCGGCTTATGATCCTGCTTCTTCAACAAATCCTCATTCATCGGTGCTTTTTGCAGGCGCGATTTGCTGCTCTCCGCGCTAAATAGTGCAACGCGGATGCCGTTGAAGTCTTATCGAAGCCTCTGTGAAAGCAACAGGTTACGGTGGGTTTTGCAGAACTAATTCAGCAGATGTGAAAAACATTGCATACGATGAGCAATCTGATTGTCATTTTCCCTGAAGCCTTCCCGCCTGGAAAAATCGCAAATCGCGGCTAACTTGGTGGAAACACGCACACAACGATGCCTGATCTCTTGACTGTTTGATCCCGCTTGAACCAGACCAAACGGCAAGCGAACTGCTCTCACCTCTGGTTAATCTCGGCACTCGTGTGCCTGGGTTCAGGCCGCGAATGGAGCTAATGTTTTGTCTCTTACCACCGAATTGAAATCTTTTGGGCATGCCATTTCGTTCCGCAGCGGACTCTCGTCGGTCATCGCGCGGAACCAGGGTTGCGGACGAATCCTGATGTACCACGGCATTGCGTCGCAAGGCGCGCAAGCGCTGGTGGAGCAACTGCGTTATCTGGTCCGCCACTTCAAGATCGTGTCATTGGAAACAATGTTGGACCGGATAACGAATGGCTCTTTGCCGCTGGCGCATGAAATCGTTTTGACCTTCGATGATGGCTTACGTAACAACTTAACCGTGGTCTATCCCATCTTGCGCGAACTGCAAGTGCCGGCGACGATGTTTGTCTGTCCGGGGTTGGTGGAATCCGGCGAGTGGCTTTGGAACCACGAAATGCGGTGCCGTTTGCAGACACTGGCGGCCACCGACTTAGCTGAGCTCCGCATGAAGCTTCTGGCGCCCGGGACGTCTGTTGACGCAATCATCGAGTGGATGAAAACCCTGCGGCTGCAACAACGCCGCATGGCCCAAGCAACCATCCGGCAAGCCACGGCGGGCTTCCAGCCGACTGACGCTCAGCGCGAAGCTTTCGACATAATGGATTGGGATGAGTTGCGTTCCCTGGATCGCAATCTCATCACGGTGGGATCGCATACGCTGAGCCATCCCATCTTGACTACGCTGAGCTCCGATGAAATCGAATCGGAAATTTTGGAAAGCCGCCGATGCCTGGAACAGCGGCTGCAGCGGAAGGTAGATTTCTTCTGCTATCCCAACGGCGCTTATGATAAACGAGCGTATCAAGCTGGTCCAGAAAACGTATCGCGCGGCAGTAACCACCGAAAGCGGTGTCATAGATGGCAGCCAGGAGCTTGACCTTCACCGATTGCCCCGCATTCCCAGCGCTGAAAGTGCGGCGTTGACAGCCTGGCGGCTGCACAGGCCAGAAGCATGAGTGAAATGACGGTACTGGTTCTTGACGGACATAGCCGCGCGGCGCTCGAAACCCTGCAAAGTCTGGGTCGGGCCGGGGTGCAGGTTGACCTTGCGGCGGAAGCCCAGGACTGCCTGGCAATGCATTCACGCTACGCTTCGCGCAAATTGCAGCAGCCTTCGCAGGAGCGAGCGGCAGATTTCGAGGCATGGCTGCGGGAGCAGGATAAGCTTCGCAATTACACATTGATTGTGCCGGCTACTGAAGCATCGCTTCTGGGGCTGCGCCAGTTGGATGAAAACGATCCTCTTCGCCGCAAGGCCGTCATTCCTGGCGATGAAGCGCTCGATGCAGCGCTGAATAAAGAAAAGACATGGCGATTGGCGCATCAACTAGGTGTGCCGACGCCTGCCGGAATTTTAGTTTCAACTCATGTCGGAAATTGGTCGGGCACAACACTTCCCCTTTGTACTAAAGCCTACGCACAGCAAAGTGATGGTTGATGGCGTATTGCGAACGCTTGCCGTGGCGGTAGTAAAAAACGAATCAGAACGGCAGGAGCAGTTGCGGCGGTGGCTTCCAGTTACGCGGTCCAGGAGCAGGAATATATTTCTGGCAGCGGTGTTGGCGTGGAATTTCTTTTCAACCGCGGCAAGAAAATCTGGCACTTCGCGCATGAACGGGTGCATGAGTATCCGCTTACCGGCGGAGCTAGCTCGTACCGCCGTTCCATTAATCCACCACAGGCGATGCTGCATGACGCCGAGAAACTTTTGACCGCCCTCAACTGGCACGGCGTGGCCATGGTTGAATTCAAGATGAACGCCAACGGCCAATATTGGCTCATGGAGATCAATCCGCGCCTGTGGGGATCACTGGCGCTTTCCATTGATTCCGGCGTGGATTTTCCGCTGGGTTTGCTGCAAATCGCGCGAGGCGATGAACCGGCTCTGCAACCAAAGTACAGAGTCCCTTACTACACACGTGACCTGCGCACGGACGTCGACTGGCTTAAATGCAATCTCAGGGCAGACCGGCAAGATCCGTTGCTGCATACGCGGTTCCGCGTTTTCTCTTTTCTGGAGCTTCTACGCCCCTTGAGCGGACGTGAAAGCTGGGACCACTTTGATTGGCGTGATCTGGCGATCACACGTCGAGCGCTGGCTCTTGCTGTGACCGACCAGGTGCGTCCGGTATACCGCAAGCTCAAAGACTGGCAAATCAAGCGCCGCTTGTTGCAACGTCACGGAGGTTATTGCACCGTCTGAACGCCGCTGGGGGACCAAGACAAGATTGTTTTTCTGTGTTACGGCAACATCTGCCGCAGTCCGTTGGCAGCCGCGCTCGCAGAACAACGACTGAGCGGCGTCCCGATTGATTCGGCTGGATTCCATGACCAGACGGGTCGAAGCTGCCCGCAAAAGATTCTGCGAATCGTAACGTCATACGGAATCGATCTCTCCAGCCATCGTTCTGCCCGCGTCACGCGTGACCAACTGGCCAACGCTGACCTGGTGATTGCCATGGATATGGAAAACCTCAATCGCGTGCGACAAGAATTTCCGGAAATGGCGGATCGCACAACCTTGCTCGGGCTGTTTGGGACGCCAGAAACACTTGCTATTGCCGATCCTTATCTTGCCGATGAAGGTGCTACGAACAGGATTTGCGAGCAGGTTCGCGTGGGCGTTGACGGTCTGGCATCCTGGTTGGCGAAAGCGAAGCCCGCTGCCTGCACCCCTGCCATTCCCTCAACTGCTGCCGGCGGTCGATAGGAGTGCCTTTTGCTGCCAGAAGGAAATTCCACTGCAAAATGTGAAATATCTTGCATATAAGGATGAAAGGATCTTCGTAAAAAATGGGCGGGTTATCCCTAAATCACTGAAAACAAACACTGTTGTTTGAGATGCTTTGGCAGCAGACTTGCCGATAAGGTATGCAGTGGCCTGCCAAGCTGATGATGGCGGAAGTCCGCATTAGGGAAGGCAATGTATTCAGACTTTTACGGCTTAACACAAGCTCCATTCCGTCTCACGCCGGATCCCCGATTCCTTCATCTTGCGGAGCCGCACCGCAATACGCTCCGTGCCATGGTGGAAGGAGTGGTGGGCCGCAAGGGCTTGCAGATCGCTATTGGGCCAATCGGCACGGGCAAGACCACGCTGCTTTACTGCCTACAGCACATTCTTTCCCATGAAGCAACGCGCGAACGGCCGCTGCGCTCAGCCTTTGTGGTGAATCCAACGTTGACCGCAGACGAACTGTTTGAGGCATTGTTCGATGAGCTGGAGATTCACGCGCAGGCTCCGACAAAACCAGCCCGCCTGCGGGCATTGCATGAGCTGCTGCTGGCCTCGCATAAGAACAATACAGCCGTCGTAGTCATCATCGATGAAGCGCACCTGATGCCGCCGGGACTTATTGAGGAAGTGCGTCTGCTGATGAACCTGGATAATTATCCGGTGAATGTACTGCAGATCATTCTTTGCGGCCAGCCGGAGCTTCTTCCGCTGTTGGCGAAACCTGAATTAGCGGCGTTGAAGCAGCGGATTTCGGTAGTCACCAAGCTTCGCGCGCTGACTTTGGCTGAAAGCAGGGCATACATTGCAGAACGGTTGTATGTTGCCGGATTGCGCGGAGAGAATCCTTTTAGCACAGCGGCGCTGGAAGAAATTTTCCGCCTTACGAACGGCGTTCCGCGCCTGATCAACTCGATTTGCGACCATATTCTCGGCATTGGTTTTCGACGTCAGCTTAAAAAAATTGGCGGTGACGCAGCGCTTGAAGCGGCCGAGGAAATGGGATGGGAGCAGCCAGCGCCTGTAGCGCCGGAAAGAAACGCAAACCAGGGTTTAGCCCAGACGGCTTCTTAATTTTAAAAGAACAACAGAAGTTGAAAACAGTTCAGACAGGACCAAAGACGGCATGAGCAAATTTTTTAATGAAACTCGCACCGTACGGAAAATCGATTCTCCTCCAGCGACGGCCAATGTCAACATTCAGGACCTTGTCAGTTCGCTGAAGGAGCACATGGAAAGCAACGTAGCCGCAGCCTCGCATTCCGGCGAAATTGATCTCCAGCATCTGCTGCAACCGCTGCAGGAGTCGAATGAAGTTGCTTCCCAGGTTGCAGCAGTCCGGCTGGAAAATTGCCGCAGCATAAAGCTGCCGCGCACGGAAGAGAGATCCTTTCTGGTGTCGCAGTACAATCCAGCGATGCAGGCAGCGGTGGAAGCTTATCGCACGCTGCGTACCCGCCTGGTGAAACAGCAGACCCGGACCGGCGCACGGTCGCTTGTGGTGACCAGTTCAGCCCAGGGCGAAGGCAAGACGCTGACGACCTTCAATCTGGCCATCTGTTATGCCAAGATCGAAAACTGGCCTGTGCTGGTGGTAGATGCTGACCTGCGTACGCGCGGACTCTCGGTCCTGGCAGGCGATCCTGAATCACCGGGGCTGGCTGAGATCCTGGAAAAAGATTGTTCTTATCAGTCCGCAGTACTCCGTACTGACATTCCCGGACTCCACATTTTGCCGGCGGGCGAGACCACTGCTTCGCCTTCCGAACTGTTTTCCAGCCAGCGCTGGAAAGAGTTCATGGGCTGGGCGTCAGAATCCTTCCGGCTGGTCCTGGTTGATTCGCCTCCGGCGTTGAACCTTGCCGACTTTGAATTGATCGCCGCATCTTGTGAGAGCGTGATGGTAATAGCGCGTGCCCGCAAGACACCTCGTGAGTCATTGGCGAAAGTGCTGGCCCAGGTGGACCCGCGAAAAATTACAGGAGTGGTTTTCAATGCTGCCGAAGAAACGCCGGAGAATGGATATTACCGGTACACAGCAAAAGCCGGCGCTTAGCTATAGAATAAAAAGCCATTGAAAACCAAAAGCCCTCCCTAGCGGAGGGCTTCGTTTCTCAGAGGGAACCAATTGCTGTTCCGTAAAAGGTCTAGCGAGTTCGAGCGGCAGCACGCCGGCGACGCAGGACGGTTGCTCCGGAAATCAGAAGTGATCCCAGGACGATCAGCCATCCAGACTCGGGAAATGAGTCAAAACGCTGCATCTGTTCAGAGATTACATTGTGGAATTGCAAGGCCCCGGAAAGCAAACTTCCTGAGAGTAAGAACAATAAGATTCCGATAACAGAGTAGGTAAACTTTTTCACCATGGTTCGTCCGTCCAGTCCGTTTCCAAGTAATTCGCAAATCAGTGCGCGCCCCGGAAGGGCAACATCATCGCGCACTGTTGGCTTTCGTGGGTAACTGGATATATGCACGGACAGTGCCAAAGGAGTTCACATAAAATCAAGGACATATGGGGCAAAGTTTGGGTTAATGTGCAAAAGCTTGCAACAGAGTGTCACAATTGATGGTATAGCTGAACCGGAAGAAGCGGCCCAAAGAGAGCCGGTTCAGCGCTTATGTCACTGAAAAGCAAGAAAATCCTAATCTTGGGACAAGGGTAGAGTTTGCAGTCCGTTAGGGCTTGGTGGCTGATAAATTGCACTCTTTAGGTCTTAAGCCTTGTGCCTCGCGGTATTCGTCTGTTGGGTTTCGTATGGAAGGTATGGAACAATTTTCAACTCGGGCCCTTGATCCACCACAATCCCCAACTTCACCGGGCTCCGAATCCTCGTCTCACGAGCTTGCCATTGGTGATGCCAAGGCACGGCCGCCGCACGTACTATTCCTGATCGATCATTTAATGGCGCTTAGGCGGCGGAGAAACCAACCTGCTGAAAGTGGTCCAGTTGATGCCGCCTGAACTGGTTCGCTGCTCGATTGCCACCTTTCGTATCAAACCGGAAATTCGCCAGAGCATCTCGGTTCCCGTTTACGTTTTTCCCTGGAAGCGCTTTTTTCATCTGGACGCCTGGAAAGCAGCCTTTGCCTTGCGAAAACTTATCAGGACGGAAAAAGTAGATATCGTTCAAACGTATTTTGAAACTTCGAATTTATGGGGCGGCGTTGTGGCCAAGCTGAGCGGTGCGTTGCTGCTGTCTTCCCGCCGCGACATGGGCATACTGCGGAAGAACAAGCATGCGCTGGCTTATCGCGTGGTAAACCGGCTCTCTGACCGCGTGCTTGCCGTATCAGAAGAAGTGAAGAGATTTTGTGTAGACGCTGACCGGATAAATCCGAATAAAGTTTCGGTTGTCTATAACGGAGTTGATCTTAAGCACATTGCCGCTAAAAACTCATACGGCAACCCCTTTGCAGATGCCGAGTTGGCGGGCGCCTCGCACATCATCGCATGCGTGGCCAACATCCGGTGGGTGAAAGGCATAGACGTATTAATAAAAACGGCACAACGTGTCTGCCGAGAGCTGCCCAATGCGGTCTTTGTGATTGCCGGCAGCCTTTATGAGCGCGACTACTCGGAAGAAATCCAGGGAATGATCCGCTCACTGAACCTGGGAAAAAACGTCAAGCTGCTGGGCTTTGTAGGAGATCCTGTTCCGCTGCTCAAGATGAGTGACGCATTCTGCCTACTCTCCCGTAGTGAAGGTTTCTCTAATGCGCTGCTGGAAGCGATGGCATGCGGCGTTCCTTCCGTAGTAACGCGTGTGGGCGGCAATCCAGAAGCCATCTCCGACGGCGAAAATGGTTTTCTGGTGCCGGTTGGCGACGATGCCGCCGCGGCAGAAAAGCTGCTGACGCTGCTGCGCGACCCTGAGCGGGCCGCCAATATAGGAGAGAACGGACGCAACTCCGCGCAAACGCGATTCAGCGCGGATGTGATGATCCAGAGACTGATAGGTGTTTATCGCGATCTGCTGGCGGAGAGAGATAAGAAGCGCTAGAAGCAGCTTTACTTCTTTTCTGCGAGACGCATTGCTCAGGACGATTCTTCTAGCCTTCTCGATCGGCTTTCAAGCGTTACTGGAAACCTGACCGCCTCTTTGAAATTTGTTCAAACGGTTTGACAGCATCTGTGACAGCAAACCTTTAGCTGCACTCCAGACCACGGCATAGTGGAAGATCAGCGGAGAAAAATTGCCTTTTGAATCGACCAAATGGTATTCACACACGTTGACCCGGGGAATAAGAAAAGGATCGCAGTCACGCGTCCAGACGCCAGGTTCCTGATTCAAGAAAGCAAACTTGTATCCCGCTTGCGCCACTAACTCGCGAACTTGTTCCGAGTAGTCCCCATTGGGATACGAAAATAGATGGCAGGAACCGCCAAGCTTTTGTTGAATGGCTTCGCGAGAGGAGACGATCTCCTGCTCTGCCTGGGCTGCGGGGACCGTAGTAAGAATCTCATGCGTGCTGGTGTGTGAGCCAAACGTCACGCCGCCGACGTGAAGTTCCGCAATCTGCTCCCAGGTCATCGTTTTGTCCACCGCGGCGTAAGACTCAAGATCGCCGCCAGAGCCGCTCATCTGGCTGATTCGGCTTTCGCGTTCCGTTACCGGCAGGGCTTTCAGCTCTTCAATGGATCTTTGAATGGAAGCGGCGCGTCGAGCAGGATTAGCTCCAGGGACGCGATCAAGCGCGGCCGCGGTTCGCTCCGGCCAGAATGGAAGCGCGGTACCAGTTTTTTCCGGCACAATGAAAATGACCAAAGGGACATGATACTGAGAGGCAATTGGGTAAGCCGACTCTGCGTTGTCAGACCATCCGTCGTCAAAGGTGACAGCCAGCTTGAGCTTGCCTTCGGACTTCCACTCCGGCTCATGCTGCAGGTTGGCAAATTCGCAGTGCTGCGATGCGTATTTCAAGAAGTCAGCAAAGGTTCGCTGGCGAACAATCATTCCGCCCAGCGAAGCGGTCTGTTGCAATTCAGAATCGGTCAAAACGCGATGGAACGTGAGAACGATTGCGCCATGTCGCTGAATCCATTTCCGGGCCAGCGCCAACATGCCCGATACGCGCAGCAAGCCTGCCCAGAATATTTTTCCGCGGGCCCTTAACGTCGATCTACGAAATGGGCTTGGCATGTGTCGTCCTTGCGTCTAAATAGCGCGCAACCCCCGCCGCCGGAATTCGCGCGCCTCTTCACGACGCGGGAAAGTAAAGTAGCTACCCTGCGCATGGTCCATCTGTGTTGCCACTGCTGAATTCGTCCGCAGACTGCGTACAACCTTGGCCATGCAGTGCGCGCCATGGCGCTTGCTGCGACGGATAAGCGTGTGCAGCGACTCGCCGGGAGTCACGGGCAAAGACTCCTGCAAGAGCGCATCGCCTTCATCAACCTTCGCGGCCATGTAGTGAATTGTCACGCCCAACTCCTGCTCGCCATGATAAAGCTGCCAAAACGTAGGCATCATACCCTTATATCGGGGTAAAGGGGCATGATGAATGTTGATGCAGCCGCGCGGCGGAATTCCCAGTAGTTTTTCTTTCAAGATGTAAGGGCAGGCAACGGAGATCAGGAGATCGGTCGACCGCTGCTGTAACGCATCAGTAAATTCCGGCTTATTCGGATTATCGACATGCTCATAAGGAATGCCATAGGCATGAGCAAGCTGGGCGATGGAATAAAAGCGTTGCGACGACCGGCTTCGCGGCAACAAAGAAAATACTTTGGCCTTCGCGGCTTGCAGCAGGAGTTTACCCAATCCTGTGACCCCGTAAAGCCACTTGAGTTCCTGTAAGAGTTGAACCCTGGAGCGCTTGCCCATGGCCCGGCAGCAGGAGATCCGCGTGATCTCAAACTCGCCCGCATAGTGCCGCAGAAATTCCTCAAAGAACGGCAGCACGTACAGCGAATCTTCCTGGGTTAGAAATTCAATTTTCATCTACGGGCCCTCACAGTTTGCCAGGTCACATATTTGCGTCCGCGACAGATTTCCAACATGCTCACCAGAGCCGCTGCGTTGAGTGTGCAGAAAAAAAGCGGAATGCCCAGGGGCTTCCATTGGCGGTGCAGCGGCAGAAGCATGTTCAGCAACGCGGCAGCATAAAAGAACAATTGCACAGCCAGCGTGAATCGATACAACGAAGAGTCGAGCAGCAAGCTATTCGCCATGAGCAAGGCGATCAGAAACAGCGGCACCATCCAGCGCATGATCTTGTGTGACCAGAGCTGGAACGCCGGCCAGGCAAACTTCCATGGCTTGAGCAGGTCAGAGACGCTCAGCAGGCCGCGCATGGCCCTGGTGACGACGCGGACGCGCATGGAAAACTCTTCGCTCGTCGATTGCGTTGTTTCTTCATAGGCCAGCGCACGATCTTCAAACACGACCCGATAACCCTTCCGAATGGCCTGCAAGGGCTGGACCAGATCGCTAATGATATCGGCCGGCAACTCCGTGTACGCCTCTTTACGGACGGAATAGATGCAGCCGCAGCAGCCGGTAATCGTGCGAATGCTCGATTGCATTTTCTTGATCAGGTTTTCATAGTTCCAGAAAGCCACGCTGCCCAGACCGGTGGGAGATTGCTCGCCCGGATCAAAATATTGATAGCGCCCGCTGACTGCCCCGACCGAGGCATCCTGATAATTGCATGCAAGGTAAAGTAAAGCTTTAGGGTGATAGATTGCAGTGGCGTCAGAAAAAATAATGACTTCGCCTGTGGCTTCCTTCACGCCGACGTTTTGCGCGAAAGTTTTCCCGCGACGCTCAGGCATTCTTACCAGGCGAACACGACTATCAGGAAACGCTTTAACAATCTCGTCAGTGCGGTCCGTGGAGCAATCCGACAGAACCAATACTTCAAGTTTTTCATGAGGGTATTCCAGCGCCAGAGTCTGCCGGATCTTGCGCTCGATGGCTTCTTCCTCGTTATAAGCGGCAATCAGGACAGAAATTCGCGGAGTATAACCAGCATCGGAGCGAGGCCGACGCACGAACAGACCAATTAAGGCCAGAAGCAACGGATATCCGGCATAGACATAAAACAACAAAACGGCGGCCAGCCAGAACGCTATTCTGGCTCCGCTCACCACACCCGCTCCGAATTGGCCTATCACAATCGCTGCCATGTTTTCCTGCAAATGAAGTCCTACCGAATGCAGACGACGTCAGCTTTCGTCTTCTCTCTATGCCCGACTTGAGCCATTGACTTGCGCGTGGTCTCGCCCATGGCCGATTCGAGGACGGATTCAGCCGACTGCTTATCGAAGTACATGCGCTGCCAGACTTCGATCATCAGAAGCGCCCAGATTTTCAAGGCATTGTCCCGGCGATTTTCTGCATGATCGCGCAGGAGCTTCTGCACCGCGTCAGGACGGAACAGCCCTCGCTTCTCGATCGTGGCGGGCGAAAGAAATTCTTTGATCACGGGCTTGAGTTCGCCATTGATCCACTGCGGCAACGGCGGATTGAATCCCATCTTTTTCTTGGTGAGCACTTCGCGGGGCAGGATGTCACGCATGGCCTGCCGGGTGATCCACTTGGTGGTCATGTTACGAACTTTCAGGCGCTGCGGCACCTGCATGGCAAACTCCAGAAGCCGATAGTCAGTAAACGGCGCCCGCACCTCAAGTGAGTTGGCCATGGACATGCGATCGGCATATTCCAGGCAATTGCAGCAGAGGAACGACGCAGAATCGACGTAGCCCAGACGGCTCATGGGATCCAGCTTGGCTCCGCGGCGGAAGAACTGGCGCAGAAAATCTCCTGAGTTGCGGCCGCCGACGGACGCGGAGAAGTCAGGCGTGTACAGTTCCTGCTTCTCACTCTCAGAGAAATAGCCAACCCAGTCGATATACATATCTTCTTCAGCCTGCCAGGCCGATTGCGCAAATTCACGCACGCGGCGGAAGCCGTGGCGTCCGTCGGTCGCGTCACTCATGAATCCGGACAAGCGCGAGACCAGACCTTTGGTGACGAACTGTGGCAGCTGGCGATAGCGCCGGGCCAGGGCAGCGCCGGCATAGCGCACATAGCCACCAAAAAGTTCGTCGCCACCATCACCAGAGATGGCTACGGTGACGTGCTTCCGCATCTGTTTGGTGATGATGTACTCAAGAATTGCCGTGGGATTGCCGAACGGCTCATCAAAGTGACGCACCACGTCAGTCATGTAGGCCGCACAGGCCTCGTCTGCCTGCAGAATGTGGTGCTCAGTGTTGAATCTTTCAGCGACGAGTTTAGCTACGGGCTGCTCGTCATAAAACTTGCTGTTCTGGAATCCGATGGTGAAAGTCTTGACCTGTTCCGGGCTGTTCTTGGCGGCAAAGGCAGTAATCGCACTGGAATCAAGCCCGCCGCTCAGGAACAGTCCCAGCGGCACGTCACTGATCATGCGCAGCTTCACGGATTCTTCCATCAATTCGCGCGCGCGATCAATCATCTCGGCTTCAGACATGTGCAACGGTGTGGCAGCGGTTTCGGCGGCGTCCCAATATTTCCATTCACGCCTGTGCACGTCACCATCAGAGTCAACCACGATTTCCATGACCGAACCGGGCGGCATCTTGCGCACGTGCTTGAACGCGGTTGACGGATAAGGGAAATACAAATAGGTGAGGTAGTCGTGCATGGCCACGGGGTCGAGTTCCGCAGGCACGCCGGCCTGAAGAATGGCTTTGATCTCTGAGGCAAAAACGAATTTGCGGACCGTCATGCGAATAGAAGAGCGGCTTCTTGCCCAGATGGTCGGTGGCCAGCAGCATGCGGCGATGGCGATTGTCCCAGATGGCGAAGGCAAACATGCCGCGCAGCTTCTTCACCACTTCAGCGCCCCACTCCTCATAACCGTGGATGATGACTTCAGTGTCGGTGTGGGAACGGAAAGTGTGGCCGGCGGCAATCAACTGCGTGCGCAATTCCTGGAAGTTATAGATTTCGCCGTTGAAGGTGATCCAGATGGACTCATCTTCATTGCACATGGGCTGATGCCCGGCGGATGAAAGGTCGATGATCGACAGTCTGCGGTGCTGCAAGCTTACCCAGACGGAGCCGTTGGACAACGTGAAGTATTTAAGCCCGGCGTCGTCAGGGCCGCGATGATGGAGTTCCAGCCCGCATTTTTCGTCTGCCGGTGAATTGCCGATTTGTCCAAAGATTCCACACATAGTATTTTTCCTTACACCAACGCAGGCTCTTCTTCACGCTCCCAGGGCAACGGCTCCGGCGGTGCTTCCTCGGCGACCGCCGAAGGCTCTTCCCTGCGCTCGCTTTCGATCATCTGCCCGCGCACAACACATGCCAGCATGACCCAGAGAAAACCATTTACTTCCACATACAGCCAGCGATCGCCAAAGAAATTCACGACGAAGACACAGGCCATCAAAAGAGAAAAGCCCAAACCGACGGACTGAAGAAATGGGTCCTGAGCGGTCCTGTACAGCTTCACTCCCAGGCGCGTCATTTTGGCCAGAAGAAAGAGGAAGAGCATCAACCCCAGGACGCCGGTTTCAACCAGAACTTTCAGGAAATAGTTATGCGTGTCTGTATAAATACCGACTCGATGCTGCCATTCATAGGTATCAAAGCCGGCGCCAAGCGCGGGATTCTGGTGAAACAGGTTCATCGCGTCATCCCACAGGACGACGCGGTCCTGCGCCGAGGTATCAAGCTGTTGCTCATTCTTGTCATAAGTCATGAGCACGCGTTCCTGCACAGAGGTCGGCACAAAGCTTTGCCAGCTGAACAGGAAAACAGCAAGCGCGACGAGCACCCAGCGCTGCCTGACCAGTCCGAGAAAGAACAAACCGACGAGAATTCCTGCATAGGCTTCACGCGAGTAAGAAAACAGCAGGCAATAGGCGCTGAAGGCGAACAGATCCCCAGAGAGCAAACTTGATGGATTTACGCTTCTGCAAGGCACTCAGCCCCAGCACAAATAACATGAACTCGGCTTCAAATGTGGCCACGCCATTCACGCCGGCATAGCCCAGAGCGCCGCCATCACGCACGTCATACGAGAAGTGGGACGTGTCGCGGTCGCTCATGGTACCGTAATAGCCTTTGTTCACGGCCAGTACGGAAAGGCACATGAGCACGACGATAATTTTGATCTGCTTTACATCCTTGATCACGCTCACGGTGACGGCAAAGATGATGAACATGACCATGTAATTCTTCCAGTTGGAGAAACGCGGATCGCTGATGGAAAGCGGCATTTCTGTATTCAGGAAGAATGCGCCACGCCAAAGCTGGACGTAGCAGAAGACGCCGAAAATGATGAGGAATTTGTTCATCGGCGTTTTGGCGAAGCGGAAGCCGCCTTTGAAGACCGCGCCCAGGACAACAGCAAGCAGCAGCATATCGATAAGCTTGTTGCCGAGAGGAAAATCGAGGATGCGATAGCGAATGGTCTGCAGAGGCAACAGTGGGATTAGAAAATACAGGCCCGCCTGCGGCTTCCAGAAAAGCGATAGCAAAAAGGCCGCGACCGCGCCAATGTAGAGGGCCAGAGGGACGTATTGTTCCAGTCCAAAATGCATGGCTTAGGTCCTCTCCGTCATGGCGGGAATCGGTTTAAGGGCCGGTTCGCTGGAAGAATGCAGCCAGCCAGTGAGTGCGGTCCAAATGCTGGTGAGCAGTTCGCGCACGCGCAGATCGATGGCAAAAAGGATTGCGGCGTACAGCACCAGGATGAGGCTTCCCTTCACTACCGCGCTGAGCAAAGGTGTTTCCACAGGCAACTGAGTCACCAGCCATGCAACGGCAGCGCCGGTTGTGGCGTATCGAGCAAAGGAAATGAGCTCAAGCTTGTACGGCAACACGCGCAATGATTGGTAAGCAAGAAACACAACGATACCGGCATAGCTTACGGTGGTAGCAATCGCCGCGCCGACCAGGCCAATCCGCGGAAGCAGAATTACGTTCAGCGCCACGTTGAGAAAGCCGGCATAAAAAGTGGCGGCAGCGATCTTGGCGGCGCGCTTGTGAATCATGAGACCGGGGCGGAAGTAAATGGTCACAGCGGAGAGAACCAGCCCTATCACCAAATACGGCAACAGCGTGTGCGCTTGCTGAAATTTGCGGGACGCAAGCAGGACGATGACGTCGCGCGAAGTTACGATAGCCACGCACACAACTGCAACGGCGACGAAAATGAATTGATCCAGACTGCGAGAGAGAAAATCCTGCAGGGCTTTCTTGCCTTCAGTATTCCAGACGCGCATGCAGATGGGAAAAAGCGCCATTTGCAGCGGGGCCATCATCACGTCCTGAAGATAGATGGCGATGCCGTAGGCGGCGGCGTAAAAGCCGAGCGCCTGCGCGCCAAGATAATGCTGGATAAAGAAGCGGTCGCCGGAGTCGAGGACGAACCATGAGATTTCCGCAGCCATCAATGGCAGGGAGAAGGCAGCGGCGGTGCGGAGGAAACCTACGTCGAACATGCTGGGAGAAAGCAACTGCCGGCGGCTTAGAACAGGCACATATTGCAGAAGGATGATTCCCTCAACGATCACCAGTCCAAGAAAAAAAGCGAAGATGGTTTTCTGCCAGAAAAACAATAATGCGCAGATCACGCCGATGGTCAGCGCTTTTTGCAGGATGTCCATGCCATTGAAGAGCCGGGTCTTGCTCTCCATCTGCATCAGGTTCATCTGCATGGAACGGAGCGAGCGGATCATTACCAGGCTGCACGCCAGCAAAAGTGTGCTGCCGGCCGTGATTCCCAGGAAGCGTCCCGCGCCAAGGAGCAGTGCGGCGACAAATAAGAGGGTCAAGACCAGGGCCAGAAGGGCCGTGCTGTAAAACAAGCGTGGAGTAATAGCGACGCAGGCTATCGGAACTGCTGGCCGACTCGCCTTCAGGGTAATAACGCTGAACGGAGTGCTGAAAACCGAATTTAGATAGCACCGTCAAAAGCAGAACGGTGTTTGTAATCAGGTTGATTACGCCATATTCAGCAACGGAAAAGACGCGCGTGAAGACCGGGAAGGAAATGAATCCCAGGAGCATGACAACCAATCGCCCACCGAGGTAGTGGGACGAGTGGCGATAGAGTGTCTTGAGTGAGCTCATGGAAGTTCCAGCCACGAAGTTTCCCTGCCGTTCCGGGCGAATCGTTTTCTCGTGCCATATGATTGCCACATTATCGTTCTGTCTAACGTCGGGTCTATTTACAAAATCGAATGTAGCTTCAGAAACAATCCTGCTTCAAGCGCGCAACCGATCAGCGAAATCACCACGGCGATGACGGCAAACCGGATCGAACTGCGCCGGTCAGCCGCAGATTGGAGTTGAGGCACAACCGCCAGAAGCGCGACGTTGGCGGGCAGCATTGCTTTGAGTTCGCGCTCAATCTTGAGCGTGCTATTCATCATGTCTGCGAGATACGCCAGGCCCAGTGACATTGCGAGAGCACCGAGGAATGCTCCCATAAACATGAGACCGCGCTTGGGTTTGAACGGCTTTTCCGGCACCTGCGCCAGATCGAGAATGGTGAAGTGCTCAGCTTGCTGCTTCTTTTCCAGATCAGCAGCCATGCCGGCGGAAAAAGTCTTATCGAGCAGCGACTGGTAGTGGTCTTTAGAGACGCTGTAATTGCGATTCAGTTCAGCCATTTCCTGCTCGCGAACCGGAACCGCATCTACCTTGGAGCGATAGGAGGCCATCTGGCCGGTAAGGCGCTCCTGTTCCTGCGTGAGGCGTTTTGATTCGCGATCGAGAAGCTGCAGCCGTACGGTGACGGCCGTGTTGTCGTGTACTTCAGCCACTACAGGCGGATCTGGCGGGAGAGCTTTTAATCTGTCTTCCACGCGCTGCAACTGTGAAGCCGTGTCCACGACTTCAGGGTGGGCGCTGGTGTAACGATTTTGCAGGTCTTGAAGCAGAGTGCGAAGCCGGCGCCGCTCGCCTTCAAGCTTGGCACGCTCAGTGAGAACGGGAGCAGTCTTAGCTTCGCCGGTATTCGGACTCTCCAGGCCGCGTGAGAGCAGCGTGCGCTCCACTTCAAGGCGATTGAGAGCGTCAGCGTTGGCCTGGAATTGCGTCTGCAGTTGCGTGAGCGCCTGCATATTTGCCGACTGCTGTTCCGGCATTTCACCCAGGTGACGCATCTTGAAAGCGCTCAAGCGGGCTTCCTGCTGTTCAAGGTTTTGTTTCGCTTCTTTGAGCTGAGCATCAAGAAATTCTGTGGTGTCCTGCGACTGCTGTTCACGGCTCTTGACGTTCCATTCAATAAAGCTGGCGGCAAGCTGATTGGCTACCTGCGCCACCTGCTGGCGCTGACGGCCCTCATATTCAATAGTGAAAGCGCTTAATCCAGAAGAGGAGCCCTGCTTCACGGTGATGGTGATGTCCTTGCGCATCAGATCGATGAGTTCTTCGCGCGAGATTTTTCCCCGCAGCTCAGGATAGAGGTGCATGTCATCGATAATCTGCTGCAGGCGCGTGGTACTGAGGACCTGCTGCGTGATGGTCGTCAGGCGCTGGCCGGGATCGGAATTCACGGTGGGACTCACGTATTTCTCCGACACTTTCTGAGGATCGACAAGAATCGTGGTGGTGGCCTTATAGCGATCCGGCATGAGAAGCACAATCGCAAATCCCACAAGCGAAAGTATTACGGTGCCGAGAAAAATCCATCCGCGATAGTGCCGAACGGTATGCCAAAAGGCCCTCAGTTGGTTTGTGTTCTCGTTATTGGTTGCCTGATTCATTGTTCCTCCCCGACTCATTCATCCCTGACTAATGGCCTTACCGGAAATGCAGTGGAGCGGGATACCACTCAACGCCGACCACCGCATAGCTCAGATTTCCACTCACCAGGTTTCCGCCGGCGCCGTGGAATGAACGATAACCCGCGCTCAAGCCCATGGTGTTCGTGATCTTGTAACGAACGCGGGGTGCAACAAAGTATCCGTGGTAAGCAGGCACCACTGTGGTGATGGAATCACCGCGAAGGTAGCCGGCGTCCGTGGTGAGGGTGAAACGGCGGAGACCCTTGGCAAAGCCCACGGTAGCGTCATCTTCCCAGCGGCTATCCAGACCGGCGATGGTAGTGAACTGGCGGTTTACGCTGGCATAGATCCTGTCCCGATTGCCAAAATTCTTGACTATGCTGGCGCTGAAGTTGGCTGACTCGCGGAGAGCCGCAATTAGCGGTGGACCATTGCGGGCCGCCCTGAACGTCAAATGAAACCGAATGGGTCATGCGTACGGCGATCCCAAGTCCGCCACCGAAAGTGTTGCAGGTGGGACCATTCAATACTGAGTCTGTCTCCCCGTAGCTGCGGAGGTCAATCCGAGGAGTAAGAGTGCGGACGTATTCAAGCTTTTCTCCGATGGAATTGGCGTGAGAACCGACGGACTGAGGGGTATTGGGATCACCTTCAATGCCGGTATAGACATGGGAGACGCTGAAGCTGATCTTGTCACGACGGCTTTTCAGCCAGCCCAGGCCGAAAGTGCTTTCAGTAAAGGCAACGTTCGCGGCTTGCAGCAATACCGCCGTGGACGTGGTATCAGCGATGGGCGTGCTCTGCACTACCAGAAAGCTCAACGGGCCCTGCAAACGCGCGGATTCTGATCCGTAGCTGCCGCTGGCGGAAGCTGTCCAATACAAGCGTGGGCTAATAGAGCCCATCGCGCTCAACGTAACGGTGTGATAAGCCTGCGGGCCGCCGCTCTGAGTGTCATTGGGATTGACCACCGTGGAGTACTGCAGCAGGAAGCGGCCAGTCGGGTGTCGGGACAAAAAGCGCGAGATACGGATTGATCGACGTCGACACGAGGTCCGAACCGGTTCCAACGCCACCAATGCTGTTGGTGTAAACGCTGGACGCAGAAACTCCGTAGAACATCTGATACTTGTAATCTTTGCTCTTCAGCGAGACAGACTGCTGGCCCTCAACGTATTCGCCGTTGGGAATCGTCTGATCATTGCGCGCAGGCGGATACAGGCTGATCAACTGCCCCGTGCCGAGAGAGACGCTGTACGCGCCATCGCTGTTGGCGTACCAGGGCTGGTCAGACACCGGATCAGATGCAGAAACGTCTTTCTGATCTGCTGCCGCGCTTTGTGCGAATGCACACGGTACTGCCAGTAACAGGGCCGCACAGAGAGCAAGCAAAATTAGTTTTGAAATGTTTTGTGTTTTCATGGGACCACCACCGTATCTCCTGGATGAAGAGCAATGTTTTGCTCCGTCTTTTTCCCCTGGATAACTTCCTTGTACTTAAACTTGAGGCGCGACTGGCGGCCATCTTCAGTGCGCAGAACCACTATGCTGTCCGTTTTGGCAAAGGGCGTGAAGCCGCCGGCCTGAGCAATCAGTTGCAGGACAGTGGTTTGCGCGTTGAGTGAATAGGTGCCGGGCCGAGACACCTCGCCGGTAATGAAGGCGCGCTTGCTGCGAATCTCAATCACCGTGACTGTGACTTGCGGATTATTGAGAAAACCTTTCAGTTTTTCGCCGACCAGATCCTGAATCTGGAGCGGGGTCATGCCGCTCACTTTCACTTCGTTAATCAACGGCAGTGAAATGTTTCCGTCAGTCCGGACAACAACGGTTTGGGAAACTTCCGGCTCTTTCCAGACATTAACGCGAATAACATCGGAGTCGCCGACGATATACCCGGAAGGAACCACTTCAGCGGGCTTGGCCGTGTCCGCAGGCTTGGAAATATCGGCGGGCTTGGCAGTGTCTGAAGCCGCCGGATCAGGGGATTTAAGATTAGCAGCTTGCGTCTGCGCCATCAGGCTGGCGGCGCAGGCAATCCAGCAAATCACTACGGTAAGAACGATTTGTTTCTTAAACGAAAACATATTGCGCTCCGACTCTTCCGTCACAGTCCGCTTGCGCAGCCGACGGGGGAAAATTGCAGTTCACTACTTGGCACCTTTGCCCAGAAAAATCACCTTGACGGTCTCAAAAACGATGACCATGTCCAGGGAGATGGAAAGGTGCTTGATATAAAAGAGGTCGAGTTCCAGCTTTCTCTTGGCGTCTTCCACGGTGGAACCGTACTGGTACTTGATCTGGGCCCAACCGGTAATTCCCGGGCGGACGGTATGCCGCTGGGAAAAGAAATCCAGGTTGCTCTCCAGCATTTCGCAGAAGTACGGTTGCTCAGGGCGCGGCCCCACCAGGCTCATGGTGCCATGCAGAATATTGAAGAATTGCGGCAGCTCATCGAGGCGATACTTGCGAATGAAAGCGCCGACGCGAGTGATGCGATTGTCGCCGTCGGCAGCCCAACTGGGACCGCCTTTTTCAGCGTCCTGCCGCATGGAGCGAAACTTAAAGATTTCAAACTGCTCGCCGTTCAGACCCACGCGCTTTTGCCGGAACAGCACGGGAGCGCCGCTTTCAATGAGAATTGCGATGGCGACCAGCGCCATGATGGGCAGAGTGAGTGTGATGGCAACCAGCGCGGCGGCGATATCCATGCTGCGCTTGGCAGCCCGCAAAAATCTGCTCTTGCGAAAGCCGTCATTGAAGATGAGCCAGCTGGGAGAAAGCTTTTCCAGGGCGATGCGGCCACTGATGTTTTCAAAAACGGTGTGCGCGTCTTCAACCGTGACGCCGGCAAACTTGAGCCGCAGCAGTTCCCGATACGGCATACGCCCGCGCTGTTCTTTGAGCGAAAGCACCACGCGATCGATATTTTTTTCGCGCACCATGGTTTCCAATTCGCTCAGGCCGCCGATGATCCCGGGATTGACCAGCGACATGCCGATGTTTTCTCCCTTTTCATCCAGAAAGCCGAGGACCTTGAGGTTGAGATCAGGACGCGAACATATTTCTCTCGTGAGAGCAATTCCGGTTGAACCAGTGCCAACAATCAGTACGCGCTCCGGACTGCGGAGAAAGAAGAAGCCCTTGGAATCAAGCAGCACGCGCCATCCAAAGATCAACGTCATGATTGTGGGAATAGCGAATGCCGCGATGCCCCGGCCCAGGCTAACGCCGGGAGCGATGTAATAAACCATTGCCAGACCGATGCACGTTACGCCAAGGGCCTGCAAAAGGCCGATCAACAAACGGGCGCGCGACTTCATGACTTCAACGTCATAAAGATCGTTGTAATACAGGGCAAACTCGCACATCAGGACGACGATAAGGAAACGAACAACTGGATTGCCGCCGGCGTATTCCCATCGAGACGAGGCAAAACGCATGGCTGTGGCGAGGGCAAGGCCTAAGACGATCAGCAGGCTTTCACTCGTCAGCAGCACCAGCGTCTTGGTGGGAACTCTTTGTCCGCCGATTTTAAGCATTGCTCACCTTGGCAATCGGCAGCACGTTCTCCATGTTTTGCGCGGCAGCTTCAGGCTCCAGGTCGCTATGCGAAACGGGAGCACTGCTTTCCGCGGGCATGCTTTTTACGTTGGCAGTGCGATTGGGCGACAGACCGGCGTCGCGAATCTTGTAAAGCAGCGCGCGGTAGCTGATCTTGAGCGATTCAGCGGCGCGGCGGCGATTCCAGTGGTGTGCCTGCAGGACCTTGAGAATGATTTCCTTTTCAAGACGGTGCACGGCCTGGCTGGTGATCTTTTTGAGAGGCACCGGGCCTTCCATGGGAATTTCAAAGTCGAAGTTGTTGGGAGCGGGCTCAGCCAGATCAGTACTGATGCAGGCTTCAGTCCCCAGAATCACATAGCGCTTGATCAGGTTTTCCAGTTGGCGGATGTTTCCCGGCCAGTGATAGGCCTGCAACAGACGCATGAGCGAAGCCGACAGCGGAACAGCGCGGCGGTTATACATCATGTTGAAATGAGCGAGGAAATAGTCGACCAGCTCAGGAATGTCTGCGCTGCGCTCACGCAACGAAGGCAGCGTGATATTCACCACATTGACGCGGTAAAAAAGATCTTCACGGAAAGTGCCGGCGGCAATTTCCCGTTTCAGATCACGATTGGTGGCGCAGATTACCCGCGCTTCAGACCGCGTATCTTCTTCCGCGCCGATGCGGCTGAATTTCCCGTCCTGCAATACCTGCAAGAGCTTGGATTGAAGTCCCAGGCTGAGTTCTCCGATTTCATCGAGAAAGAGCGTGCCGCCATCGGCCAGCTCGATTAAGCCGCGCTTGGAGGCAACTGCTCCGGTAAATGCGCCTTTTTCATAGCCAAAAAGTTCGCTTTC
The DNA here is from genome assembly GCA_963732195.1 of Terriglobia bacterium. Lineage (GTDB taxonomy): Bacteria > Acidobacteriota > Terriglobia > Terriglobales > Acidobacteriaceae > Angelobacter. The sequence goes on from CAVSYO010000025.1 coordinate 37,603, forward strand.
CAGCAGCGCGTCCGGAATGGCCGGGCAGTTCACCTTTACATATGGCCCTTTGGCCACGGGTGAGCCCTGGTGAATTAGTTTGGCAATGATCTCTTTGCCGGTGCCACTCGGCCCTTCAATAAGCACAGGCACATCCGCCGACGCGATCATGGCAAGATCGCGTTGGACCTTTTTCATAGCGTCCGATGTGCCAAAAATAACGGACTGGGGTGGGACGTCAAAATTGTGCTCTACCGTGTGTTTCATTCTTGCTCCGTCCTGCCAACAAGCGAGCTGCAGCTTGGTGAATTTGCTTCAATATGTGCATGTTCAGAGCCAAAGCTGCCGGATGGCCATG
>CAVSYO010000026.1:0-87735 GCA_963732195.1 Terriglobia bacterium
TGAAGCTGATCTTGTCACGACGGCTTTTCAGCCAGCCCAGGCCGAAAGTGCTTTCAGTAAAGGCAACGTTCGCGGCTTGCAGCAATACCGCCGTGGATGTGGTATCAGCGATGGGCGTGCTCTGCACTATCATAAAGCTCAACGGGCCCTGCAAACGCGCCGATTCTGATCCGTAGCTGCCGCTGGCGGAGGCTGTCCAATACAAGCGTGGGCTAATAGAGCCCATCGCGCTCAACGTAACGGTGTGATAAGCCTGCGGGCCACCGCTCTGAGTGTCATTGGGGTTGACCACCGTGGAGTACTGCAGCAGGTAGCGGCCTGTGGGTGTCGGGATAAAAAGCGCGAGATACGGATTGAAGGACGTCGACACGAGGTCCGAACCGGTTCCAACGCCACCAATGCTGTTGGTGTAAACGCTGGACGCAGAAACTCCGTAGAACATCTGATACTTGTAATCTTTGCTCTTCAATGAGACAGACTGCTGGCCCTCAACGTATTCGCCGTTGGGAATCGTCTGGTCATTGCGCGCCGGCGGATACAGGCTGATCAACTGCCCCGTGCCGAGAGAGACGCTGTACGCGCCATCGCTGTTGGCGTACCAGGGCTGGTCAGACACCGGATCAGATGCAGAAACGTCTTTCTGATCTGCTGCCGCGCTTTGTGCGAATGCACACGGTGCTGCCAGTAAGAGGGCCGCACAGAGAGCAAGCAAAATTAGTTTTGAAATGTTTTGTGTTTTCATGGGACCACCACCGTATCTCCTGGATGAAGAGCAATGTTCTGCTCCGTCTTTTTTCCCTGGATAACTTCCTTGTACTTAAACTTGAGGCGCGACTGGCGGCCATCTTCAGTTCGCAGAACCACTATGCTGTCCGTTTTGGCAAAGGGCGTGAAGCCGCCGGCCTGGGCAATCAGTTGCAGGACAGTGGTTTGCGCGTTGAGTGAATAGGTGCCCGGCCGAGACACCTCGCCGGTAATAAAGGCGCGCTTGCTGCGAATCTCAATCACCGTGACTGTGACTTGCGGATTATTGAGGAAACCTTTCAGTTTTTCGCCGACCAGATCCTGAATCTGGAGCGGGGTCATGCCGCTCACCTTCACTTCATTAATCAACGGCAGTGAAATGTTTCCGTCAGTCCGGACAACAACGGTTTGGGAAACTTCCGGCTCTTTCCAGACATTAACGCGAATAACATCGGAGTCGCCGACGATATACCCGGAAGGAACCACTTCAGCGGGCTTGGCCGTGTCCGCAGGCTTGGAAATGTCGGCGGGCTTGGCAGTGTCCGAAGCCGCCGGATCAGGGGATTTAAGATTAGCAGCTTGCGTCTGCGCCATCAGGCTGGCGGCGCAGGCAATCCAGCAAATCACTACGGTAAGAACGATTTGTTTCTTAAACGAAAACATATTGCGCTCCGACTCTTCCGTCACAGTCCGCTTGCGCAGCCGACGGGGGAAAATTGCAGTTCACTACTTGGCACCTTTGCCCAGAAAAATCACCTTGACGGTCTCAAAAACGATGACCATGTCCAGGGAGATGGAAAGGTGCTTGATATAAAAGAGGTCGAGTTCCAGCTTTCTCTTGGCGTCTTCCACGGTGGAACCGTACTGGTACTTGATCTGGGCCCAACCGGTAAGTCCCGGGCGGACGGTATGCCGCTGGGAAAAGAAATCCAGGTTGCTCTCCAGCATTTCGCAGAAGTACGGCTGCTCAGGGCGCGGCCCCACCAAACTCATGGTGCCATTCAGAATATTGAAGAATTGCGGCAGCTCATCGAGGCGATACTTGCGAATGAAAGCGCCGACGCGAGTGATGCGATTGTCGCCATCGGCAGCCCAACTGGGACCGCCTTTTTCAGCGTCCTGCCGCATGGAGCGAAACTTGAAGATTTCAAACTGCTCGCCGTTCAGACCCACGCGTTTTTGCCGGAACAGCACGGGAGAGCCGCTTTCAATGAGAATTGCAAAGGCGACCAGCGCCATGATGGGCAGAGTGAGTGTGATAGCAACCAGCGCGGCGGCGATATCCATGGCGCGTTTGGCAGCCCGCAAAAACCTGCTCTTGCGAAAGCCGTCATTGAAGATGAGCCAGCTGGGAGAAAGTTTTTCCAGGGCGATGCGGCCACTGATATTTTCAAAAACAGTGTGCGCGTCTTCAACAGTGACGCCGGCAAACTTGAGCCGCAGCAGTTCCCGATACGGCATACGCCCGCGCTGTTCTTTGAGCGAAAGCACCACGCGATCGATATTTTTTTCGCGCACCATGGTTTCCAATTCGCTCAGGCCGCCGATGATCCCGGGATTGACCAGCGACATGCCGATGTTTTCTCCCTTTTCATCCAGAAAGCCGAGGACCTTGAGGTTGAGATCAGGACGCGAACATATTTCTCTCGTGAGAGCAATTCCGGTTGAACCAGTGCCAACAATCAGTACGCGCTCCGGACTGCGGAGAAAGAAGAAGCCCTTGGAATCAAGCAGCACGCGCCATCCAAAGATCAACGTCATGATTGTGGGAATAGCGAATGCCGCGATGCCCCGGCCCAGGCTAACGCCGGGAGCGATGTAATAAACCATTGCCAGACCGATGCACGTTACGCCAAGGGCCTGCAAAAGGCCGATCAACAAACGGGCGCGCGACTTCATGACTTCAACGTCATAAAGATCGTTGTAATACAGGGCAAACTCGCACATCAGGACGACGATAAGGAAACGAACAACAGGATTGCCGCCGGCGTATTCCCATCGAGACGAGGCAAAACGCATGGCTGTGGCGAGGGCAAGGCCTAAGACGATCAGCAGGCTTTCACTCGTCAGCAGCACCAGCGTCTTGGTGGGAACTCTTTGTCCGCCGATTTTAAGCATTGCTCACCTTGGCAATCGGCAGCACGTTCTCCATGTTTTGCGCGGCAGCTTCAGGCTCCAGGTCGCTATGCGAAACGGGAGCACTGCTTTCCGCGGGCATGCTTTTTACGTTGGCAGTGCGATTGGGCGACAGACCGGCGTCGCGAATCTTGTAAAGCAGCGCGCGGTAGCTGATCTTGAGCGATTCAGCGGCGCGGCGGCGATTCCAGTGGTGTGCCTGCAGGACCTTGAGAATGATTTCCTTTTCAAGACGGTGCACGGCCTGGCTGGTGATCTTTTTGAGAGGGACCGGGCCTTCCATGGGAATTTCAAAATCGAAGTTGTTGGGAGCGGGCTCAGCCAGATCAGTACTGATGCAGGCTTCAGTCCCCAGAATCACATAGCGCTTGATCAGGTTTTCCAGTTGGCGGATGTTTCCCGGCCAGTGATACGCCTGCAACAGACGCATGAGCGAGGCCGACAGCGGAACAGCGCGGCGGTTATACAGCATGTTGAAATGAGCGAGGAAATAGTCGACCAGCTCAGGAATGTCTGCGCTGCGCTCACGTAACGAAGGCAGCGTGATATTCACCACATTGACGCGGTAAAAAAGATCTTCACGGAAAGTGCCGGCGGCAATTTCCCGTTTCAGGTCACGATTGGTGGCGCAGATTACCCGCGCTTCAGACCGCGTATCTCCTTCCGCGCCGATGCGGCTGAATTTCCCGTCCTGCAATACCTGCAAGAGCTTGGATTGAAGTCCCAGGCTGAGTTCTCCGATTTCATCGAGAAAGAGCGTGCCGCCATCGGCCAGTTCGATTAAGCCGCGCTTGGCGGCGACTGCTCCAGTAAATGCGCCTTTTTCATAGCCAAAAAGTTCGCTTTCCAGCAACGCGTCCGGAATAGCCGGGCAGTTCACCTTTACGTATGGCCCTTTGGCCACGGGTGAGCCCTGGTGAATTAGTTTGGCAATGATCTCTTTGCCGCTGCCACTCGGCCCTTCAATAAGCACAGGCACATCCGCCGACGCGATCATGGCAAGATCGCGTTGGACCTTTTTCATAGCGTCCGACGTGCCGAAAATAACGGACTGGGGTGGGACGTCAAAATTGTGCTCTACCGTGTGTTTCATTCGTGCTCCGTCCTGCCAACAAGCGAGCTGCAGCTTGGTGAATTTGCTTCAATATGTGCATGTTCAGAGCCAAAGCTGCCGGATGGGCATGGGCCGAGGGACTACGGCCAGGAGAAGGCATTTTCCGTCTATCTTACTGAAAATATTTGAATTATCGTTGTGATTGGACGGGCAGTTCCTAGCGGCTGAGGTTAGCGCGGAGGAGGTGGAAATCAGGAAAAGTGGAAAATGTTTTCACACAGGGAACATGGGTTTCCCACAGCCCAGGGCGGGATGGAAGATAAGATTGGCTTAGACGAGAAACACGCTTTCGTCAACTAATGTAGTGGTTCCCGGCTCGCCGTCCAACCAGAAGGATGCTGAGCCCGACACCCCGGTCCTCAACCAAGCGAAGACGGAATACTCCAAGCTCAATTGAGCGACGACTAAACGGAAGTGATCGCGATTTCCCCCGGTTGACAAAGCTATGCCGCTGCAGTTCGCACCTTAGGTGGTTGGTAGATTTTTGAGATAGCGTTCGACATGCTGGCGCAGGGCCTCAATCGAAGCACCTTTGTCGGCATAGCTGTCAACTTTGTTCAGCAGCGATATGCAAGTCTCGCGGGAAAAGACATCCGATGAAGGATATAGTAAAGCGATGCCTCTGCGCGCAAAGAACTCTGGTATAAACGTGAATTCAGACATGTCTTCGACAAGCCAACGGATCGCGGGATCTAGAGGCAGCAATGCGGCATGCAGTCTTTCGTAAAGCTCCTTCTGAAAGAAGTGTAGAAGCCCTGCGAGAGCGAAAAGCGAATTTTTTTCCGCGTTGTCGCTCTTCATCCCTGCTCGCTCGGCAATTAGTCGTATACATCTTTCGGTCCTCCCGAACGTGAAAACGTGTGACATGTTTCTTTTAAGACCGCGCTCATACGAAAGAGCAGCAAGGTTCCAAAGCAGCAGAAATAACGGCAGCGGGTCGATTTCGTCTAAGACTTTCGGTTTATTCAGGATCGCGCAGCTTGCTCCAAACAATTGCTGGGCAGAATCGTCACTAATCAATGGAGACCGGGCTGCTATACGCAAAATAAGTCTTATGGCTGTCCAAGTTCCTTTCCTGACTGGCCAGTCCGCAGGATTTCCGAGTATATTCCAGAGGCCCGTTGCCAATTGCTCCTGTAGATCCGGGCGTTCCCGCCATATGAGGGCAACGGCGTTCACCGCCTCCGAAAAATCAAGGTCGTCAAGCGCTTGTATGGTTGCTGAATTGACACGCTGGCGAAAAGCATGGTTCACAATAACTGCTTCCGGTCCAAGCAGGATATCCGGTTGACAGCTTGTTTGGAGGTCAAACCATTTGCTCTGCTGTGCCAATCCGTGAGCAGTGTCGCTAACAGCCTGGTGGAAGCGTTTCCTGGCTTCGATTGAATATTCTGATAACTCGCTTGAGATGAACATGCAGAGATTACGGAAGTGCCCAGCAGACAAGATTTGTGTCCAATCAGCCACAGTGAGGTCTGCCGCAGCCTTTGTGAAAGCAGTTCTGAAATTGGTACTAAAATCTTTGCACAACCCGCTGAGACTATTGAGCGTGCCGTTCTTAATCAAAAGACTCCACCAGCCAGTTACGCCCATCTTCGACTGAAGGCGTTCCCGTAAATTTGAGGTCCTTGCCAAGCTTCTTAAAAGGAAGTGGGTAGATTCCATCGAGCGTTGTTCCAAAGCAACCGTTTTCTCGATAAGTGCTTGGACGCTGCTCTCATCCAAACAATCGAGCAATTGACCGGCAAACTCAGGGGTAACATATTGCAGGATTCTGAAGAGCTCAATGACTGTGCCATTGGTCTTAAGCAGGTTGAGAAAGCGCTCAGCACCGATGCATCTTTCCAGGCGAGCCAGTAGATTTTCGTCAGCATCCCGTAGTTCGCGTATAGCCAAGTGAAGGGTGCCGAGTGACCGGTTTACAGCAATGGCCTTGTCGATAAGCGTCTGGACGCTGTTCTCATCCAAACAATCGAGCAATTGAGCAGCAAATTCAGGGGTGGCCCGCTCCAGGACCTTGAATAGCTCAAAGACTGTGCCATTCGCTTTAATCAGGTTGAGAAAGCGCTCAGCACCGATGCACCTTTCCAGGCGAACCAGCAGGTTTTCGCCAGCATCCTGCAGTCCGCGCATCGCCAAGCTCAGCGTTCCAATTGAGCGGCTCGAGGCTATGGTCTTGTCGATAAGCATCTGGATACTGTTCTCATCCAAACGGTCGAGCAATTGACCAGCAAATTCAGGGGTGGCCCGCTCCAGGATCTTGAATAGCTCAAAGATTGTGCCATTCGCTTTGATCAGGTTGAAAAACCGTTGAGCACCGATGCACTTTTCCAGGCGAATCAGTAAGTTTTCGCCAGTAATCTGCAGTCGGCGCATCGCCAAGCTCAGCGTTCCAATTGAGCGGCTCGAGGCAATGGTCTTATCGATAAGCGCTTGGATTGTGTTCTCATCCAAACGGTCGAGCAATTCGCCAGCGAACTCAGCGGTGGCATGCTGCAGGATCATGAACAGCTCAAAGGCTGTGCCATTGGCCTTAACCAGGTTGAGAAAACGCTCAGGCCCAATGCATCTTTCCAGGCAAACCAGCAGATTCTCGTTAGTAAGCTTCAGTCCGCGCATCGCCAAGCTTAGCGTGCCAATTGAGCGGCCCGAGGCGATGGTCTTGTCGATAAGCATCTGGATACTGTTCTCATCCAAACGGTCGAGCAATTGACCAGCAAATTCAGGGGTGGCATACTGCAGGATCATGAACAGCTCAAAGACTGTGCCATTGGCCTTAACCAGGTCGAGAAAGCGCTCAGGCCCAATGCATCTCTCCAGACGAACCAGCGAATTTTCGCCATTATCCCGCAGTTCCCGCATCGTCAAGTGCAAGGTCCCGACTGATCTGCTCGAAGCGATGGTCTTGTCGAACAAGCCTTTGGATACTGTTCTCATCCAAATAGTCGAGCAATTGACCAGCAAATTCAGGGGTGGCAGATTGCAGGATTCTAAAAAGCTCAAAGACTGTGCCTTTGGCCTTAATCAGATTGAGAAAGCGCTCAGGCCCAACCTTCTGCTGCAAGGCTTCAAGCGCTTCGGGAGCGTTCATCCTCAATGTGTATAGCCCATGGCTTAGATGCTTGAGGCTGTTATTCGCAATGATCGAATGCAGCTTTTGTTGCAGCAAGGAAAGATAACTCGCCAGCAGCTCGAGCATATTTGCCTTATTAAGCATCCTGATAGCGGCAGCAAAGAATGGGACTAAAAAACTGTCGTTTGCGTGGGCGGCCACAAAAAGGTGGATACGCTCCTCTGCCAAGAGATGTAGCTTGAGACTTGCCTGGAGTCCGGAATCAAGCAGCTTGAGCTGTGTTCGCAATACTTGATGGAGCGATGCCGCAATTGCAGCCGTGTCAGACTGGGAATTGCTCGACCCGTCGCGCAGCACGTCAAGGAAATACCGCCTCAGGGCATCCCACGTATGTCGGAGTAATTCCTGATGTTCCTGTCCTGCCGTTGCCTCTAGCCTCACGAGCGAATGGAAAACGAGCTCCGCCAAGGAGGAGTGGGCGAAGCGATAACGTGGCGGACTAAACAATTCGGTAAGTAGCGAGCTGGAGATATCCTTTTCACCCTCCGCCCACCTTCCTTCAAAGTGCATGATTGATGGCGTCAGGTCGAACTGCGCCAGTGCAGAAACTTCCCTCAAAGTTGGGAGCACTCGCCGTCCACGAAAGTAGCGGCGGTAGATTGCGCTAGCCATAGCTGAATGGTCGAATGTATCGAGGTCTGAGGGTGTCTTCAAGTCATCCAGCGCCTGATCAAGCAATGCAAGATCTCCCGCAGTCGCATGGAAAAGCTGACTAAACCGCTCTTCGCTTAAACCGATGAAATTAGGCCGCAGGAATTCAAGAACGTGGCGGAAGTGGAATTCGGTAGTCGTGAGCTTAACTAGTGCCTCGTCAACCTTCAGTTTGGTGATGAGTTCGGAATCCATGTCCGCTTCCGCAGTTTCCAGGGCAGGTGAGCGAGCCAGCAATACAACCGTGATTCTGTTACTAGAATGCCCGAGCTCAGGCTGCAGCCTTTCAACGAAAGCTTCGGCACAGGCAAAGTTCAGGTGACAGTCGTCAAGCACGAAGATGCTTGGCACGCTGCTCCGCCGAACCGCCGACTGCCAAAGTCGTACAACATCAACTTGGTCAAGGAGAGTGGCATAGTACATCGGCCTTGGCATTACCGACAGCCGAGTCAGCAGCTCAAGGGTTGTCAGGGTCTTTCCCGTGCCCGACAGGCCGCGAACGAGAACCACATTCGAATTTGATATAGCAGAGCGAAAGTCTCGTCCCCGTTCTTCTGCTACGCAGATCAAACCGTTGTCATGGCGTTGCAAAAAACGTTTTACTGACGGATGGCGCGCCTGGCCGCGGCAGATGCGCAGCCATGGGTCGGTTTGCCACCCGGTGGCACCGCAGAAAACTTCAGCCCAGGCGCCGGAAAAAATGCCAGCAACAATATCCGGCTTCGACCGCAATCGTGCGTTCAAAGAATCCTGTCCTTGCATATCTATGTTGACGCCGGTTCTCTGCTCAAATTCTGGCTTAAACCTGAGCCACTCTTGTTGCGTCTCAACGTGGTCCAGAGCCTGAGAGCACATGAATATGTAACGAATCGGTTTTGGCAGCTCAGGATTGCCAAGCCACTTTGTCTCAAATTGCAGTAACTCGTCTCGAATCTTGATCCAGGAAGGTTCTGACGCGTAATTTTTGCATTGATAAACGGCCAGTTCCTGTTCGCACTCAACTATGATGTCAGCACCGAAATCGGGCTGGCCCGCTTTGCCAAAGAGCTGAGCGCTCTTCCCCTCGGCCACCAGGATTTCAAAACAGAGACGCTCAAACCCGTGGCCACCAAGCTTCTCATAAGGCAACACCTTGCCCCTCGGAGTGATACCCAACCCAGGTTCAAGCGGGTTATAGCGCCGAATCTCCCCCTCGGGTATCACAGCGACTCCTTCGAGAATAAATAGACGGTATCATCTCACGCACGGCTCGTAATCAGGGAGAGGAATCTTTGCACTTATTTCAAGAAAAATCTTATTTTAAGAAAGAGTGTCTTGTAACGAGAAACGCCCTTGTTGCGATAATAATCCCCTATCATCTGCCAACCAGACCTAATCTATTTTATCTATAACAACTAGGATGACTAGGACTCGCGGGAGCCTACCTTTCACCGGCTCACCGCCAGCGATCGATGCAATTCCACCAAATAACTTTCAGCCATTCATTGAATGTGATCTTGGCCCATTCACGGCGACGCCACCAGCGGGTGCCAAAGAGTCGAGGATCTTTGGCGGCGGCCACGGACCAATGATATTGCGGCAGATGGTGCATAAAAATTGACCGCGCGCGCATGGTATGCCAGTCACTGGTGACGAGCAAAACATTAGTGGGATGGAAAGGCTCAAGGCATTTGCCCACGTAGCCGGTCTCAGTGAGGGTGGAATCCAGTTCAAAGGCGCAGACGCTTACCTGCGAGGACATCGTCGTGGGCGTCCTGGCGGAGAAAGGCTTCAGCATATTCAGCGGGCGTGTGGCCGAAATAGCGGGAATCAGAAGAGGCGTCAAGCAGCAGATGGCGGGCGTAGCCGGCGCGCAAAAGTTCCATGCCACGACGGTAACGCTCGTCCTGGCTGTCACCCGCCAGGACCACGATTACGTCAGACTTTTCCGGATGGTCACGCACCAGCATGCTGCCGGCGAATCGGGCAAACAGCAAGAAGGCCAGGAGCAGAAGCAAAAAAATATTGCGTTTGCCGGCCCGACGATGGATCCGGGAAATCGGGTTCGGCGGCGCGGCTGGGCGGATTGGCTGGGGACTGAACTCATGATTGGCTGCAGCTTTGCACAAAAACCCAAACCTTACCACGGATAACACTGATACCACTGATTTACACGGATCAAAAAAGTTCAATTAGGACCATTTTTAAGTTTGTAAATCCGTGTCATCGTGTTCATCCGTGGTGAGATTTACTTTTTTGTGCAAAGCCATCGGCTGCCAACAGATTAATAAGGAAGTGCAGTCCAGCACAAACTAACGCGGATGCCGAGCGCCCCGCACAGCCAAAGGGCGATAAGCCAGAATGCAATGATTTTCGGCAAAAACTATGCAAAGTTTTGCGTTGCGGGATGGGATGAGCATGCGAGGCCAGTGTTGAAGTTCATCTATCGGTAAGAAATTAAAGGGCGTGAGGACTGGAAAGCGGCATGAGGCTTGACGAAAATTTGGCAGCCGAAATGCCCTTATCAAGGCCATTATGAGCACTTTGGAATATATAGCCGCACCCTCTGATTCTCTGACCACCAAGCTGGAAAACCGCACGGCAAAGATTGGCGTGATAGGCCTGGGCTACGTTGGCCTTCCGCTGGTACTGCTTTTCAGCGAACAAGATTTCCGCGTTACCGGCTTTGACGTTGACGCAAAGAAAGTTGACATCATCAAGCGCGGCGGATCGTACATTGTGCGCATCCCGGAGACCGAAATTCAGGCGGCCAAAAGCAAAGGCTTCACGGCGACTGCTGATTATTCCCAGATTGCCACCATGGACGCCATCATCATCTGCGTGCCGACGCCGTTGACTGACCATCATGAGCCTGACCTAAGCTTTATTCAGGCGACGGCCGAAGCGATTGTTCCGCTACCTGCGCGCCGGGCAACTGGTAGTACTGGAAAGCACGACGTATCCGGGCACAACGGAAGAGTTGCTGATACCGATATTGGAAAAGAATCCGCTGGGGCTGAAGGCCGCGCGAGGCGATGAAGCAGCGGCCAACACTTTTTATGTGGCGTTTTCCCCCGAGCGCGAAGATCCGGGCAATGACACGGTGGCACGTTGCGATATACCGAAGGTCGTGGGCGGACTGAACAAAGCGGCAACAGAATTTGGCCGCCAGATGTATGGCACCATCTTCAACAAGACTGTTCCGGTTTCTACGCCAGCTGCGGCGGAGATGACCAAGCTGCTGGAAAATATCTATCGGTGCGTGAACATTGCGCTGGTGAATGAACTTAAGCTGCTCAGCTTGCGCATGGGCATCGACATTTGGGAAGTAATTGCGGCAGCTTCGACCAAGCCGTTTGGCTTCCAGGCGTTTTATCCGGGGCCAGGCCTGGGCGGACACTGCATTCCGATTGATCCTTTTTATCTCTCATGGAAAGCCAAAGAGTATGACTTCCATACGCGGTTCATTGAGCTGGCCGGAGAGATCAACCTGGGCATGCCGTATCACGTGCGTCGCCTCGACGGCGGCAGCGCTGAACAAACAGCGCAAGAGCTTGAATGGCGCCAACGTCCTGATACTGGGCGTGGCTTATAAAAAAGACATTGACGATCTGCGCGAGTCACCGGCGCTGACCATTATTGAGCTGCTGCAGAAAGAAGGCGCAAAGGTCAGCTATAACGATCCGTTCTTTGAGTACGTGGGACGCGGCCGCAAATACAATCTGGAAATGAAAAACACGCCGCTGGAAAATCTTGGCCAGTACGATTGCGTGGTGATCGTGACGGACCATTCTTCTTACAATTACGCGGAGATTGTGGCTGAGTCGAACCTGGTGGTGGATACGCGCAACGCGACCAAAGGCATTCAGAGCGCTAAGATCGTGCGCTGCTAAAAGTTTTGGGCCCCTGTAGCTTCCTCTCTTTCGATGGCTGGCCTTGATTGGGCCAGCCTTTTTTGCTGGAATGAGCAAATGGCCGGTGGCATGAGGCAAAACCGGGCCGGACATGCGTGATTCGGCGACTAAGGTGTAACCCCGTATTTCTTGTGGAAATAATGGTTACGCTTGATACCTCGGTAACCTTCTACTCTGGATTTTCTACGGATATTATCCGTGTATGGCAACGCAGGCACGCTTACGTTCGGTCCCGGGTGGCAAGGCTTCTCCAGAAAGAGCGGTTTTCAGGCGCTGGCAGCGGTACCGGCTCAACCTTCCGATTCGGCTCATTCATACCCATGACGGCACGACAAAAATAATGGCGGGCCGTGGAAACGACATGAGTGAAGGAGGCGTCCTGGTGTTTGCCGGCATGGAACTCAAGACCGGCGACGAGGTCCTGATTGAATTTACGCCTCCGTTTGCCAGCTGGTCCCGTTCGCGCGCGAGGTTTAGTGCGCCATCGCCGCGGCTACAACTACGGAATTGAATTCGCACAGGAAACCAAAGAAGACCAGGAGCAGACAGAAAAGTTTCGTGGACTGCTTCGCCTGGCCGCCGGCAACGCTACAGAATAGCGCCGACCAAAATCAATCTTCACCTTGGCGTTTCATACGCGCCCAGGTCAAATGCTTTTCCCTGCGGACGCGTCACTCCATCTTTATCTGTCGCGCGGACACTATCGGTCGCGCGGCCCTTGCTCACAACAAATGGATTATTCGGCAGCACGGTTGCGCCAGCATCGCGCGCCGGGCTGGTGCTGCGCAGATGGAAATCAAATTTTCCCAGATCGACGAACTGCGGATCGCCGTTAACATTCCCCTGCGTCTGCCCCGGCCCATTCCCTGCTCCGAACCATAAGTTCTTCTCGCCGGTAATCTGCGCTTTGCTGCCATCAACGTAAACTTCACCGGGCAGCTGATAAACAATGTTGTTGCGCAGACGCATCGTCAATCCCGCGCCACCGCCAACACTGAACGCACCGCGCGATCCGTCAGAGTTCCGCGACCGATTGGCAGCGCAGTCATACAAAGTATTGTTGAAAACTTCCACCGTGCCCCTGCCGGCGGGGCCAGTGTTCGTGGTCCCCGCAACATAGATGCAGGAAAACGCGCCGCCGCCATCTTTCGGATCGGCGACGCCAACGTGGTAGATCACATTGTTATAGGCTTCCACCGGGCCTTTGCTGGGATCCACGGTGGCAAAGTTTATTCCGTTGCAGCTATCGCCATGAATCAGATTGTCATGGACATGGAGATCAAACTGGTCATGGCCCGTCTGGTCGCGTGCGCCACAGTCTGGCCGGCACAGTCGGCGACGAATGGAACTGCACGGCGCGGCACGTGAAATTGTCATGAATATGGTTCCAGCCAACGTCAATGTGGTTGGAGTCCGTGCTGAAATAAACCGCGTGATAAAACTTTTGCGCCACCGGCCCCGCGCCGGCATTGTGCACTTCATTGCCATAAAACTTTATGCCGCTGGCCTGGCTCGTTTCCACGCAGCCCACCTGGCCATCGCCACCAGGACATTCAATGTCATTGCCAACAATCTTCCATCCTGTGCCGCCCATATCAATCGCCTGCTTGCCGCCGATGATATGCAGCTGCGAAATCACCCACCAGTCTTCACGCGCGGCAATGTTCGGCGTGCGAATGCCATAGTCCAGGCCGTGCGCCTTGCCAATCGTGACCCGCGCCCCCGGATACGCCACCAGCGCCTTGGGCGCGCCCGCTTTGCCGGAATTGCTGCCGCCGTTGCGGTCCATGCTCAGGTAGGCGGTGTAACTATCTTCCGTGGTCTGCGCCACGCCGTCTCTTATATATGTCACGTCGCCGGCGGACATCCGGTCCTTGGCATGGACAATCGTCTTCCACGGCGACACAAAGCTTCCGTTGCGGTAATCACTGCCGTTCACGGCGACAAAATAAATCTTTCCCGGACGAACAGTGAAGGGCAGGCCGTTGCTGCCACTGCGTGGAGCGGCCGTTTCGGGAACGCCAGTCGACCCGGCGTTGCTCGCCGCTCTCGCCGCCTTCTCTCGAACACTCACCACAATGTCGCCCGTCTTCGCCGCAGGTCCCAGTTGGAATGTGATCTTCGTGTCCGTCCATATCGGATACTCCGCCGCCGCTCCGCCGCCGATTGTTACTGTTGAAGCGCCGCGCTCCGCGCCAAAGCCCTTGCCCCAGATCGTAACCCAGACGCCGTGATTCTTCTGTCCGCCGATGTTGGGGCCGCTTTCAAGATCGGAGAAGAAGATGCGAGGGGGAATCGATTGGGCGGGGAGAGAAAGCGGCAGCACGAGCAACAGCGCGAGGGAGAGCGAGAATTTCATGAAGGAGTATTAAAACATGCCGGAGGGTCTTCTTCTTAAGTCGCTGCGCCTTCGGCTCCGCTCCGGCCTGCGGCAGCGAGGAACTAATTTCGAGGGCTGCTTTTCGGCACGACTTCGCAGCCCATCGCTCGCTCCGCTCGCTTCGGGATGAACGCTCAAGTCGTGCCCTGACACTTGTCATCATGGCACGCGCACGTGAGTCTCTCATTTACTTTTCGCAAAAGCGCAAAAGGATTCGGCGGCCCGGCGGAAACAGTCCCGCTTGAGCGGGACGGCTGGAAGGTGATGGCTGTGGGTGCCCGTCCTATTCCCGAAATGGGAAATGGTTCTCGAGAATTTTGCAGAAATACATTGCGAACCACCTATATAAAGAGGTTCAATCACTTCGCATATCCAAATAAGAACGCTGGTTTGGGAGTGGGCCTGCAGGCGTCTGCAAGGTCACACTCGAGTCAGCTCAGTTCATGATTCCTCGGCTTAAATGGGGTATCGAGCGTGAATTCCGTTCTCTTACTTGCTCTGTGCCTGACAGCATGGTTGGGCGCCGGTGTACAGACCACGCGTGATGATTGGCGCCGCGCCGACGAGGCGATCGTGCGTCTTCAGCCGAGCGCCTTTTCAGACATTCCAGCGGAACTGCGCACGGCACTTGAACAGCGGGGCTGCACGATTCCGCAACCTTACAACGCCGGCGGGCAGAAAAAGAATGTCATCACCGGTGCATTCACGTCTGCCGGCCAAAACGATTGGGCAGTTCTCTGTTCGCATGAAAAGCGGTCCGCAATCCTGGTGTTTCGTGGAGGACATTCAAGCCAGGTGGATTCGCTCGCGGAAGAGCCAGATTCGCAATATCTCCAGGTAGTAGCCGGCCCACAAAAAATCGGATATTCGCGATTACTCGCGGTTGCGCCGGTAAAAGTGGTCCACCAACACTTCCCGCGCGGGAACCATACCGGCATTCAGGATGTGTTCATAGAAAAAGCGTCTGTTGTCTGGTATCGATCGCGTGGCAAATGGATAAGAGTTTTGCAGACCGAGTAATTCCTTCCGGAACGACGTACGACAACGCTGATCCGGCTCATCAGTTTTAGCCTCATCTGAGTTCAACCAGAGAACTCAGGAGCAGCGATTCCACACTGGCCGGTCGTCTGGCCATTCAACCAAAAAAGTAAGAAAGAGGGCTCTCTATGTCTTTTCGAAGATCCACTTTGCCGGCACTCATCATTGGCGCCGTATTCACCGTAATCACGTTCATTGCACCTGCCATGGCGCAAACGAGTTTGGGTCTCAGTGTCACACTGACGAACCCCTCAAACCAGGCGCCGCTTCAATCCCAAAGCACAACGGATTTCACCATGCGTCCGAGTATCACATCGAGCACGTTGGGCGGCGGCGTGCAGACTCTGCCGCTGACAATCTTCTGCATCGATCTGTTCACGGGAGCGATCATTAACAATTGCAACGTAACCATTACACATAAGCCGGAAGCATTCTCAGGCGGACACGACCACGATAGTTCCTCCCGGCCCAAGGGCCAGTTTCAGCCGTCATCCGGCAGCACTGGAACCAGCGGACTCCCTACAACCTACACGTCACCGGAACCGTCGGGCATCATTGACGTCACCCTATCCGGCACAGACCCGAATGGCAACGCGCTTGTTCCCAGCACCTTTACCATTGGAGTGCAGATCGATGGCCTTGTCTCACTGGGAGCAGGAGCCAACTATTCTCTGATCGGCGCAACGGCGAACCACGGCGACAATCATTACGGCACGGCCACAATGAATGCCACTCTTGTGAGCCTTGCCAATGCTTATGTTGCCGTGTTTCCCAATAATCCTCTCGCGTATAACGATATGAGCCTGGTGACAGGCGGGATATTCGATATTAGCGGAGCATGGTCCAAGCCGCACGCTTCGCACCGTCTTGGCAATGACGCTGATTTACGCTTCCCTCCAGTAGCCCAAAGACGGCGGGCACGCCAGATCATCCTGGCTTCCGGAATAACAGTCATCATCGTTGAAGGCGACCACTGGCATTTGCGCCAATAACAAGAATCCGTAGGAGATAGAAGTATGATCCGTATGACAAGCAAGATCCTGTTGTTTCCAGTTGCAATTCTCGGGCTTGTTCTGGCTCCCATGGGGAGGGCGCAAGTACTAGTTCCACCCACACCTGCCAATCAACTATCGGTTGCAGTATCCACAAATGTAACCTTTGACTCCGCTTCTGGCCTATACACATATACGTACACGCTGAACAATGCCAGCACCAGTCAACAGGCCGCATGGTTGTTCGCACTCCAGTTGAACGGAACCGTGACCAGTTCATCGTCACCGAACGGCTGGAGTTCCGCGATCCATGATGATGAGCCACTCCTGAGTTGGGCAGCCACCGATGTTGGCACGCTGCCGCCGGATTTTGTTGATACCGGCAACATCCCGCCCAGCCCGTTTGTGATTGCGCCCGGCGCCGTCCTTTCGGGATTTCAACTGGTCAGTCCGGATCCGCCGGGCAATGCAACCTTCTTTGCCCAAGGCGATACACTGCTTACCCAGGTGGCGGTAGACACCGGTGATCTTCCGCAGGAAGGCCAGGAGGTCCCGCCTCTAACCGCTGACAGTTTCAGCGGCGGCACCGTGGGTCCTCTTCCTGTGAATACTTCAGCAGTTTTCTTCGGAGGACGCCGGCCCGCCGTTGACGGCTTTCTTGTGTTCCTGAATCTTGCCAGCGGTGACGTTAGAACCGCTCCAGTAGGAGTTGTCATCCAGTTCGGGATTGACGGCGAGACCGTTGATGCGTCAACCTTCTCCGCCACGCTCAATGGAACTGACGTGACATCGCTCTTCGCGCCAGGACCCAACTCCCAGCAAATGACGGCAATTTTCAATCTCGGCACCTCGCCTCTTATAGCCGGGAAGAATATATTGATCACCAGCGTCACCGGAATTGTTCCGGGAACAACGCGGACGGCCACGGATGTGGACCGCGTCACGTTCACGGCCCAATAGAGTTGCAATAAGCCTGCAAGTTCAAGGGCCGCCCTTATGGATGGCCCTTGCCTAGCTATCGACGTATCTGTGCGGCACAGACCGCCACCGAATGTGGATTTTGCTTTCGTTCGGCATTCTCCTAAGCTCTTTGCGATGGAGAAGGCGCGCGAAAACGGTATCCTGGTCATTGCGGCGTCGATCATTGCGGTGATCCGCCTGCGCGGTGAGCCCATCAAGCCGATCCCCAAAGTCTCGGCCACGATCGCCGACTCGGTTCAACTGGCCCGAATGGTCCTGGACGAAGTGCAGGGAGAGAAGGTGACTATCTATCGAACTGCTGAAAAGCAGCTCAGGGCTGCGGCACGGGAACGCACGTAGCTACATTGATGTTTTGATTACGCACGCCACCGAAGGTAATATAGAAAGTAAGGATCAGGAAAGTTGAGAGTTTCTTTCTCAGAATCCCAATCAAGAACTCGATCCCCTTGTTTCATTTTGCCCGATGCCTCATCCATTTGGGTCAAAGTGCTCACGATGCTACTACCAGAGGGCGGCTCACCCTTCGTTACCCGACCTACCCTTTCCCGAATCTGATTGTATGACATACTCAGTGTCGGTTCTCCACTGGCTATCGCCCGCAAGACAACGGCGTAGACATCGCCTCTATTGCCGTCCAGTAGTTCATAGGTATTTCTTTCTGTACCGCGTACACGTGGGCCCTTCACGAGGATATCCAGAGGTGTTTGCGCACTAGATGTAGTGGCAATAGTTTGCAAGATCTTTTTGACCTTCGCTTCTTCAAAGGGAATCGGCCGCGGTGTTGCCTGCTGTTCATGAATCTGTTCTGATCTGCAAAGCTCCAAACAGAGACTTTGCATGAGTTGGGGCGAAGATAGACTCTCGGATGCAAACCGCGTCACAATAGCGGAGTCAGGCTGAACATTTAGTGTTGAGAACCCAAGTCTTGGGATATGTAACAGCTCAGCATCCGTCCAATATTTGACATCAATCAGACGCAGTCTCCCACGCAAATCCGGGTTCGCTCTGATGGCATCATCAGCGCGATGTGGGACTGATACCACAACTATTGTGCAACCGGCTCTGGCGGCCTCCTTGAACTGTTCCACCAGGCTGACCTGAACATCGCGGTCGATATAATGAAAATCATCAACGACTAAAGTTTTCTTGGCAGAGCGTACGAGTTCCAAGAGTTCAACTCCGCTTACTCCCTCAAACTCAAGCGTGGACTGTTCCTGCTCGCCGCGGCCGATCTTGCCGTCGAGCCCTGCCTCTCCCTTAAAGAGAAAACCGAGGCCAGCTTTTGCATTTGCGCCGACTTCGCGTGACTTGCTAGTTCCGGACTGGGTGGATGAAGAAACGGGTACACTCGATCGCGCTCTTATCCGGTGCCAAAAATCAGCCTCGGATTCGATGCCTCCGCCCGTGACCAACAGCAGGGATTTGATCCCGACTACACTCTCGCATAAAACGGTCTTGCCAGATTTTGAGGGGCCAGAGACAGCGGCGATCATGCCGGGTGTATCGACTGCATCGAGTAACTGTGTCTTTAGATTCAGTTCCGGGCGTTCATAATAGGTGTACTTCGGCAGAGTTCCGGGCGTGAATACTTCCGTAGCTTTCACGTGAGCAAGCATAAGATACATGCATCCTTTATGTAAATAACTTTTTAAAAGGCTCCGCCTTTCCTCCCACCTCCCCTTCGGCCCGTCAAAGCGCACCGTTATACATGTCGCTGCCGGGCCTGAGCACTACTTGGCGATGATGATTTTATCCTCGCTGGTGAAGTAGCTTTTGGTGTCGCCGCTGTGCGCGCCCGCCTGGTCGGACGCCGCTGGGCGATGCAGCAGAAAGACGGCGTGGGCATCGTGCTCAATCTGTCCAGACATGGCGCAAATCTTTCAAGCTTTAAAGGACCCCGAAAACGCGTCCTCGCGGCTACGCGACGCGGCGGCAGAGCCGTTCCCTCACGTACGCGTTCGGGATGGCAGATCGAAGGGGACGGGAATTTCTCACCTCTCTCATCCTGCGCGACCGCTTCGCGTCGCCCAGTCGCTCAGGCCGGACTCTGCGGCGCAAGGACGGGCTCGATTTGATCCACCCGCGGGCAGGAACGGCTTGCTCCACGAGGTTTTGATCGGGCAATTTCACTTTGTGGAGAATACTTCTGACTTGATTTTTTGCTTGACAAATAGGCGAACAAATGGTAAAGTTAGTCATTGATCTCTGGGTGGAAGTGTGTCCTTGAGGGCGGTCTTTGAAAAAGAAGCAGCGTAAGAGAGGTTCTGGTAGTTGGCTCTTAGTAGTTGGCTAAAACAACCCGAAAGCGCGACTTCGCCACGACGAACCCTACGGCAATTGAGGCAGGAACGCTGGAAGTTGCGACCCTCTGCCGATTGGGGTTGGGATTGGGTGACCCTTGGGTGGCCCTAGGGTGACCCAAGCGTGGCGCAGGGGCCACCCAAGCGTCGAATGGAACAAGTGGTTTTGTTTGCAACAAGAGTTGAAAAAATGGCGGGGTGGGGGTGTAAAAATCGCCGTGATCGCACGGAGCGCCGACATCGGGTGATCGGAAAGGCAAGAACCTACCACCGAGGCACGGAGACACGGATGACCTGGTGATCGGAAGAAGTCCACCGCAGGGGTGCCACCACATGGGGATCATGCTGGGATTGAATGCTGTAAGCCCTTTAGAATCCTAATTGAGGTATGGGGGGAGTGGGTAGGGTGCAAGATCGGGTGATCGGGAAGCTCACCGCTGAACAACGCGAACGATTGAATGAGTGAAGCCATCCACACTCGATGCTGCATTGCCGGAGGAGGACCTGCCGGCATGATGCTGGGATTTCTTCTGGCCAGGGCGGGCGTGGATGTATGTGTGCTGGAAAAGCATGCGGACTTTCTGCGTGATTTCCGCGGCGACACCATTCATCCTTCCACGCTTGAACTCATGTATGAGCTGGCGATTCTGGAAGATTTCCTGAAGCGCCCTCATCAGGAAATACTTGAGCTTGCGGGACAAGTCGGCAAAGAGATGGTGACCATTGCCGATTTCCGTCACCTGCCAACACATTGCAAGTTCCTGGCGCTCATGCCGCAGTGGGACTTTCTGAACTTCATTGTCGAACACGCGCAGCGCTATCCCAGCTTCCGCCTCATGATGCAGGCTGAGGTGGTTGATCTAGTAGAAGAGAATGGCGCAGTCGCGGGCGTGGTGGCGAAGACGCCTTCAGGCGTGATTGAGATACGCGCGGACCTTACAGTCGGCGCGGACGGCCGCCATTCCGTGGTGCGTGAACGGGCCAAATTGCAGGTCATGGATCTGGGCGCGCCCATGGATGTCTTCTGGATGCGCTTGAGCCATCGCCCCACCGACCCTGCCCAGACTTTTGGCCACGTGGAACCCGGCAAGATATTTGTGATGCTTGATCGTGAAGATTACTGGCAGTGCGCTTACGTGATTCCCAAAGGCCGCGGTGAAGAGATCAAGAGCAAAGGGCTGGCGACGTTCCGAGAAGAAGTTGCCGCTCTTTCCCCGTTTCTGGGCGACCGCGTGGAGGAATTGCGCGACTGGAAAGATGTAAGCCTGCTCACGGTAAGAGTGGACCGGCTGGCGCGCTGGTACCGTCCGGGATTGTTGTGCATTGGCGATGCGGCGCACGCCATGTCGCCGATTGGAGGCGTAGGAATCAACCTGGCGATTCAAGATGCCGTGGCTGCCGCCAACATTTTAAGCAGCAAACTGCGGCAAGGGACGCCTTCCGTCGATGATCTTGAGGCCGTCCAGCGCCGCCGAACATTTCCCACACGGGCAACGCAGCGCATGCAACTGGTAGTGCAGAACAACGTGATCAGGCGCGTCCTGGGCGCGACGAAGCCGTTATCGCTTCCATGGTTTTTGAAATTGTTCCGCAGATTTCCTTACCTGCGCCGCTTTCCCGCGCGCGTGGTGGGCGTTGGATTTCGTCCGGAGCATATAAGAACGGCTGCGCAGGAAAGAGCGGGTTAATGAATTTCTTGATAAAAACGCTTGCACTGATGGGCTTAGTCAAGGCTCACGCCCTAAGCTCAAGAATTTCGCCCTCGGGCTGTGGCATCGTGCGACTCGGAAATCTCGCTCCCCTTTGCGTGTCCCCAGCCTGCCCTGAGCGACCCGCAGGGGAGTCGAACGGGTGTCCTTTGTGGTTAAGTTCTTCCCGTCGTCAATACCACTTTGCCCGTCGATTTCCTTTGCCGCAGCAACTCCATCGCCAGCGCCACATCTTTGAGATCAAAGTGTTGCGAAACATGTGGCTTGAGTTTGCCTTCTTCAAACCAGCGCAGCAGTTTTGCATACGACTCGCGCAGCAACTGGGGCTTGCGCGCCTGGTAAGAGCCCCAATAAAAGCCGATCACGTCAATGTTCTTCACCAGCAGGATATTGGCTGGGGCTTGAGGAATGCGTCCGGAGGCGAAGCCAATAATAATGAAGCGACCGCCCCAAGCGATGCAGCGCAGGCCAGCGTCAAAAGCATCGCCGCCCACGGGATCATAGATCACATCGGCATTGTGGCCGCCGGTGATTGCCTTCACGCGCTCACGAATGTCTTCGCGCGAGTAGTCAATCAGATGGTCCGCGCCATGCTCTTTGGCGATCGCCAGTTTCTCCGGGCCATTGGCGCACGCAATCACGTGCGCGCCCATGGCTTTGCCAATCTCGACGGCCGTAAGCCCCACGCCTCCCGCTGCGCCAAAGACCAGCAGCCATTCGCCGGACTGCAAGTGTGCGCGCCAGTCAAACGCTCCGTGCGACGTGCCATACGTTACCGGAAAACCCGCGGCGGAGATGAAGTCCATGGAGTCGGGAATTTTGTAAACGCGGTTGGCGTCGATCACCACCTCTTCGGCGTACGCTCCTGTGCCGGTCAGAGCCATTACCCGATCGCCAGCCGCAACGCTGGTCACGCCTGCACCAACTTCCGTGACCGTGCCGGAACATTCCATGCCCGGCGTGAATGGAAACGCAGGCTTCTCCTGGTACTGCCCGGAGATCAGCAGCAGGTCGGCGAAGTTGATGCCCGCGGCGCGAACCGCGATCCGCACTGCGCCTTCTTTGATGGCCGGCGAAGGAACATCTTCCACCAAAAGTTTTTCAGGTCCACCCCATTCTTTGCACAGTACGGCACGCATCGCGATCTCCTTTCTTTTTCGGACGCGATATTGTAATTGACGCTAGAGTAGAGGATTACCACTTATGAAGTCGCTCAATTCTGCGGCAGCCCGCCATTCCTCAACTGCACTGATATTTTTATCGTCGCCAGCGTTTTCCCGTCGGCGCTTGCAGTACACTCAATTTCCTGGCGCTCTTTCGTCTCTGCTTTCGGCGCATCCACCAGCACTTGCCAGTAGTAATCGCTTTGCGGATCAAGAGAAAGGCTTCCCACGCCGCTCTGCGTCGTCCAACCATCGGGCATCTTCACCGCGATGCTGACGTTCTTTGCCACATCGGTATGATTGTGCAACTCCAGCGGCAGCAGCAGAGTTGCTCCGCGCTTAATTGCGATCTCCGGTTCTTTGGCCTTCGGTAATTTTGTTACGCCGTGCGCCTGACGAAACTTTTCATAGAATCCCCATGGCCCGCCCAGCTCGACAGAAAGAGCCGCGGGCTGCGCATAGGCTTCTCTTGCCGGCGGAACAAATGCGATCCGTCCCGGCGTGATTCCTTCAAACACCTCTCCTGTCACGCTGCCCGGCGCCAGCGACTTGCCAAAAACAAAACTTCCTTCGCCGCCCCAGTTCTTCTCCTGCTCCGCCACCTGCTTCTCGTCCATCCTTTTCAGCCCTTCAATAAAGTTGCGATACTGCGTCAAGTGATATTTAAAAGTTTCAAAGCCCGCGCGCCAGTAAGGAATCTTCAGCGCCTTAGACATGCCATTGGTCTGGTACGTTGGGCCCGTGCCCTTGAAAATGTCATCCGCCGAGTCAGGAAAGTAGTAAAGCTTCTTCGTTTGCCACGGCTGCAAGACCGTCCAGCAGCGTTTCATTCACTTTTACCGGCCCTGCCAGTTGCGCCGGAAAGACGGAAGGATCGCCTGCGCTATCAAACGCCTCAGTCGCCAGCACGCCCGCCGCCTGGTGGTCGCCATGGTTTTCACCGACGAAGAATCCCGGCATCCATGTGACGATCACCTCAGGACGCGTCAGGCGCACCATCCTGACCAGTTCTTCTTCTACTTGGCCCTGACGCCAGTTCGCCAGCGACTCCAAGACATTCTGGGTGGGAGTATCACGCCCACTCAGAAACCAGACATTGTTGATGCCCACGCTCTCCAGCGCATGCCGCAGCTCCATCTCACGCACGGCACCCAGTGACTGCGCCCGTTCCGGCCCCATGTTGTTGTGCCCGGCTTCGCCATGCGTTGTGTAGACCACGGCCACATGTTTTTTCTGGTCTATGAGCTGTACCAGATAAGGGACCACGCCGGTTTCGTCATCGGGATGCGCCACAATCAGCAGCACATCAACTTTCAGCCGCTCATCCGGCTTGAGCAATGGAGGCGTTGGGCTGGGAGTGGTTTTTTGTGCAGCAACAGTAGCGCCAAGCAAAACCAGCATGGCCATCAGGCTACGAATTCTCATCAAGCGTCCTTCCGGGAAGCGGAAATGATCTATCGCAGAGTAAATGGCGCAGCACACGGATTCAAATTTTGTGAGGCTTGGTAACTCCACTTAGCTTTTCCACTCCCAGGCAAAAATGGCCCGCCGTTCGAGGCAGGCCATTTTGTTTGTTGATCGATAATACCTAGTGCACTACCACGCTCACGCTGCTTGGCGCATTCGGCAGTGTCGGTGTCGTGCCGCCAACCAGCAGTTCGTAAGCGCCTAGATCAAACGCCGTTCCTTGCGGACGCGGTATTCCATCCTTATCGCGCACTTGGCCCGAATTAGGAACAAACGAGTTGGCCGGCGCCACGGTAAGCCCGGCATCTTTCGCTGGACTCGTGCTGTTCAAATGCAGATCGCCGCCGCTGCGGTTCACAAACTGCGGGTCCACGTTCAGGTTGTTCGTCGTCTGCGCAGGGCCATTGCCTACCCCGAACCACAGGTTGTGGTCACCCTTGATCTGGCCCAGGCTCCCGTCAATATAAATCTCGCCCGGATTCTGTTGCACAACATTGTTGCGCAGATTCATCAAGAGCGTTGACGGCCCTCCGCCCACGCCAAACGCTCCTCTCGAACCGCTGGCGTTGGAAGAGTTGTTCGCGGCGCAATCGGATAGCGTGTTGTTAAACACCTGCACCGTCCCTGTTCCCGCTGTGCCGTTATTCGTGATGCCGGCCACGTAGATGCAGGAAAAGCTCGCGCCCAGTTGCAGCGGATCGATCAGTCCAACGTGAAAGATCACATTGTTATAGGCCTCAACCGTGCCTTTAGAGGGATCGACCGTGGCAAAGTTTATGCCGTTGCAATTATCGCCGTGAATCAAATTGTCGTGCACATGCAGGTCGTATTGATCGAAGCCCGTTGTGTCTCCGGTTCCGCAGGACGGACTGCACAGCGGTGAAGAATGGAACTGCAATGCGCGGCAGGTGTAATTGTCGTGAATATGGTTCCAGCCCACGTCAATATGATTGGAATCCGTGCTGAAATAAACGGCGTGGTAGTACTTCGACGAAGTGGGATTGATGCCGGCGTTATGGACTTCATTGCCCCAGAACTTCACCTGGTTGCCTTCGCTCATCTCAAAGCAGCCCACCTGGTCGTCCGCGTTAGGACACTGCATTTCATTTCCAACGATTTTCCAGCCCACGCCCCCAATATCCATGGCCTGCGTTCCGGCGATGATATGCAGTTGTGAAATCACCCAGTAATCTATGTTCACGCCGATGTTTGGCGTGCGGATGCCATAGTGCAGGCCTCCCGCCTGGCCCACCGTAACGCTAGCGTTGGGATAAGCGATCAGCGCTTTGGGCGCCGCCGCAGTGCCGGAATTGCTCGCTCCGTTGTTGTCCATGCTGAGATAGGCGGTAAAGTTTTCTTCCGTGGTCTGCGTCACACCGTTCTCGATATAAGCAATGTCGCCGGCGGCAATCGCGTTCTTCGCTTTTGGGATAGTCCGCCACGGCGCGGCAAACGTCCCCGCATTCGCGTCATTGCCGCTGGTGGAAACAAAGTAAATTTTGCCGGCGCGCACCGTGAATGGAACTCCGTTGCTGGCCGTGGAACCCACTTTCACTGCAATGTTCCCGGTCACGGCCCCGGCTCCCAGTTGCATGATGATTTTGTTGTCAGACCACAGCTGATAAGCGGCTACAGAACCGCCGCCCACCGTCACCGATGAAGTCCCCTGAGTTGAGCCAAATCCCTTTCCCCAGAGCGTGACGAATGCGCCATTATTGTTCTGGCCTCCAGTGTTCGGCCCGCTTTCCAGATCGGAATAAAAAAGCCGCGGCGTTGAACTCTGGGCCAACATTGCGCTAGAACACACCACCAGCATTACGATTGCCGTACTCAAAACCTTGATGAACTTGGTCTTCATTAGATCCTTCCTGCCTAAAAATATTTTCCGCATACATTGCCGTCCGGCTTACGGAGTGGGTATAACTGCCTGCACCTGGCTGGAGAACGAGCTTTCTGTTCCATCGGCTGTGACAGCCGTGACCACGTAGTAATAAGTGGCTCCTGAGCTCACAGTGTTGTCGGTGTAGGTCAGTCCAGTGATGAGCGTCGAATTGATTTTGGAATACGGTCCGCCGCTCACTGTGCCGCGATAGACGTTGTATCCGGCAACCGTGGATGTGCTTGCTCCCCAGTTCACGTCCACAGAGTGCTGCACCGTCGATCCAGTTCCGGAAAGCGCGACACTTACCGAAGGAGTTGGAGGCGTTGCTGCTGATCTGCAGCACACCGGAAACACCTGCCGGAGTTTTGCGGAGCGAACGTCACGGTAATGCTGCTGCTCTGCCCTGCAGCCAAGAGTCAAAGGCAGCGTGGACTGCTCTGGCTGAAGCCGGTCCCGGCAATTCCAATATTGCTTACCGTAATGGACGTGCTTGCGTTATTGCTTAGCGTTACAGTTTGCTTCGCGCTTGTCCCGATTAGCACATTGCCAAACGCGACCGACTGCGGGCTCACGCTCAACGTGCCCTGCGTTGGCGGAGGCGGCGTTGTTCCACCAGCACTCAGCTCATATGCGCCAATATCGTAAGCAGCACCCTGCGGTCGCGGCGTCTGCATGATGTCACGCGAAATTCCGTCGTTGGCCCCCGCATCCACCGCCGGGCTGCCTTGCTGCAACTGGAAGTTGTTGTTGGCCGGGTCAACGAACTTCGGATCTGCATTCAGGCTGGCCGTTGAAAACGATGGCTTTGCTCCATCGCCAAAGAACAAATTGTTTTTTCCCGAGAAATGTGCCAGCGAAGAGTTTGGCGCCGTGTAAGACTCCCCGGCTATCGCATCCACAATGTTGTCCGTAAGGCTCACCGCCACAGAAGAGGAAACTGCTCCTGAATCGGCATTGGCGCGGCGTCCGCAATCATAAAGAGTATTGCCGGTAAGTTGTACGGCCGCTGAACCGCTTCCACCCACATTGATGCAGGCATAATTCGCCTCAACGCCGCCAGGAGCCGGCCCCGTACCTGCGCGATAGATCACGTTGTTGTAAGCCTTCACCGCACCTTGCGCCGGGTCAATCGTCGCAAAGTTGATGCCGTCGCAACGCGAATCGTGGATCGAATTGTTCCGGACTGTCAGGTTAAAGAGCGGAGTGGTATCAGAATAGAACTGCAGCGCGCGGCAGGACCGCGTGTTGGCAATCTCATTCCAACCGAAATCAATTCCGTTGGCGCCGCTATCAAACTGTACTGCCTGATACAGCTTGATGTTGGTGCTGGTAGTGGAACCGTTGTCGTGAATGCGGTTGCGGTAAAAAGAAAGATTCTGGCCGCCGGAAAATGCCACGCATGCGCCCGTTCCCGATCCGTTCGGGCATGAGATATCATTCCCGATCACTCGCCAGACGGAAGAATTCGCAACGGTGAGCGCACTGAAAGCCCCGCGCAGGTTGATTCCCGCCAGGACCCAGTAGCTTGAGGTACCGGTAGTACGAATGCCATATTGTTGGCCCGTAGCCGACCCAATCGTGGCGCTTGCGCCCGGGTAGGCAATCATCGCGATCGGCAGGCCGGAAGATCCACTCTTCGCAATCGCCAGCGTTGCTCCGGAGCCATCCAGCCCTGTTTCATTCACTCCGTTCATCAGGTAGATGGTGTCACCGGCTGCGGCGGAGTTTTTGGCATGCCGCACCGTCGCCCACGGAGCAGTAAAGCTGCCGGCATTTGCATCCGACCCACCCGGTGCGACAACGAAAATCCTTCCTGAACGCACCGTGAATGGCATGCCATTGCTCGCTCCAACACCCGCTACGTTCACCACAATATTTCCTGTGATGGCGGCGTTGCCGAGCTGGAAGCTGATTTTGTTGTCAGACCACAGGAGATATGCCGCCGGTTGCGCTCCGCCGATCGTCAGCGTGGAGCTTCCCCTCGTTGCGCCGAAGCCGAAACCGTAAATCGTAACGATTGCGCCTTGATTGTTCCGGCCTCCCACGTTAGGACCGCTCTGGAGATCGGTAAAAATGGCAGTCGGCTGCGCGGCTCGCGCAAGTGGAACTCCCATGAACAGGCAGCTCCACAAGAAGAGCGTCAAAGCTTTTTTCAATTCAACCTCACATTTTTTTGCTTTTTTCAAGAACGAAAGATAACAACCGGGGAAATGGTTGTTTACGCGCGTTGCAGGTGCGGACAATCGTTTTTGACTTTATTTGTTGTGTCGGGCATCAGTGCAGATTTGTTTCCAAAACAGGAATTAAAGTGCAACGAAGAATTTAAACAGGATGGTTTGTTGATGCTGGAATTCAGCAACTCACAATCGCGTAAGGAATTCATGAGACAGTGAGGAAATTACCGGGGTTACACACGATGCGTAATCCTTCATCGGTGCGTGCGCGTCCGAACTCATCACATCGAAAAATATTGATTTGTAGCGAGATATGCAAACTTTTACACACTAGTCGCGCGGGCTAAACAACGCACATAGGTCGTGATCCGACGTTCCTTTTACTCTTCACGAATCCTGATTACCATCTTCCCTCGCACGTGCCCCGCTTGGCTCAGCCGATGGGCTTCTGCGATCTGCTCCAGAGCAAATACTTTCTCTACCACCGGACGAATCTTCCCCGCCTCGATTAGAGCGCTGACCTTCTCAAGTTCGCCGCCGCGTGGCTTAACGCGCGTCATCGACAATCGTTTGCCGCCCACCAATCCGCGCACAACGCCGAACACCATCCCCCGAATCGCCGTCGCAAAAAACCTGAGCTTGCCGGTTGCCTGTTCTGGAATGGGCGGTGTGAGAGTAATTAATCGACCGCCTATCTTGAGCGCTCGAAATGATTCTGCCCACACACTCTCACCCACGCCATCCAGCACCAGATCAAACTTCGGACGCACTTTGCCAATCTTCTCGCGCGTGTAATCAATTACCAGATCGGCGCCCAGCTCGCGCAATAAATCCTGATTGCGCGTGCTGGCCGTGGCGGCAACGTAAGCGCCAAAGGCCTTCGCAATCTGGATCGCCATCACTCCCACGCCGCCGGCGCCGGCATGAATCAGCACCCGCTGCCCCGGCTTGAGCCGCCCCTGATTCACCATGGCCTGCCATGCCGTCAACGCGGTCAAAGGCACGGCCGCCGCTTCTTCATGGCTCAGATTTTTTGGTTTTGCCGCAAGCGATTTTTCCGGAACAACAACATATTCCGCGTACGTGCCTCGATATGTCTTGGCGACATAGCCATCTTTCATCCCGTAGACCTCGTCGCCGGGCTTGAAGAGGGTCACTGAAGGCCCGACCTCAGTCACCACGCCGGAAAAGTCGCAACCCCAGATCACGGGAAACACCACCGGCATCACGGCATGCAGCAGGCCCTCCCTCAGCTTCCAATCCACCGGATTCACACTTGCAGCATGCACTTCTACCAGAACGCCGTTCGGCCCCACGCGTGGGATGGGCAAGTCATGGGTGAGCTCCAGTACCTCAATGCCACCGTATTGTTCGGCAATCACAGCTTTCATGGCAGATCGCGGCCTCACGCTAAGGAATCTTTACCTGCTTTTCCACAGCGGATTTCATGTTATACCGTTCTGAGCCACGAATCAGATACCACATGGACTTCGACCAACTGGAAACGTTCCTTGAGGTCGCGCGCTACACCAGTTTTTCCCGCGCGGCGGAGAAGCGATTTCGCACGCAGCCGGCTATTTCATCGCAGATCCGCGCGCTGGAAGAAGAGATTGGCGCTCGTCTGTTTGACCGCAGCGGCGGCAAGGTGGCGCTCACCGGCGCGGGCAAGCTGTTCCAGCAATACGCGGAGCACACCCTGGACGCCCGCAAAACCATGCTGACCACCGTAGCGGAAATGGAACGCGTCCCGCGAGGAGAAATCGTCGTCGGCGCCAATGAAGGCACCTGTCTCCACATCCTGCCGGAGGTTTTTGCCGAATTTAAAAAACTCTATCCCAATGTTGGCGTCCAGATCAGCCGGCTGGAACGCGCCAAAATTCTTGAATCGATCATTGAGAATTTCGTGGATTTTGGGGTGGTCTCCGCTCCGGTGGATGACAGGCGTCTCACCGTAGTGAATATTCATCGCGACGAGCTGGTCATCATCGCGCCGCCCGGCCACCCGCTCAGCCTCATGTCGCAGGCCAGCATTGCTGACGTGGTCCCTTTCCCGCTGCTGCTTCCCAAGCTTGGCCGCACGCGTGACTCGATAGGAAATCTTTTTGAAGAGCGGCGACTCAAGCCCAGGATCGCCATGGAGCTTGATTCCAGCGAGCTGCTCAAACGCTTTGTGGCCGCCAACGTGGGCGTCGGCTTCATCGCCCGCTCCAACGTCATGGAAGACGTAAAAGCAGGTGTATTGGCGGCAATCCCCATGGCCGACGCTTCTCTCCGCCGCGATTTAGCCCTGGTCTTTCGCAAAGACAAGGCTTTGAGCCGCGCAGCGCTGGCCTTCATGGAAATCGCTGTCAAGATCAAACATGCTCCTTTGACTGCAACTGCCGCACAAACGGTCCGCTAGGAGATTGCCGCCCAATTTTCAACCGCTTCGTAATTGCACCATTTTCGGTGCACTTGAGAAAAGCTGCTGCCTCCTGCGCCTTCTCGCGTTCTTGAACATTAAAGTTTTCCGTAAATTTCATGCGCTCAACTCTCTGCGTGTGTTATTTTTTTTATTCACGAAAAAACCAGCTTTTTGGAGGCAAGCAAATTGGGTCTAAACATGGTGCCGAAGCGCATCTTCCTGACCAACGGAGTGGGCAAGCACAAAGAAAGACTCACATCTTTTGAGTTGGCGCTCAGGGATGCGGGAATCGCGGCACAGAATCTGGTCCGGGTTTCCTCCATTTTCCCCCCTCACTGCAAGCTGATCTCGCGCAAGGAAGGCGTGAAGTATCTGCATCCCGGCGAAGTCACTTTTGCCGTGGTCGCGGAGAACTCCACCCGGGAGCCGCACCGTCTCACCGCCGCCAGCATTGGCCTGGCCATGCCCGCCGACCGCAGCACGTACGGCTACCTGAGCGAGCACCATTCTTTCGGCGAAGCTGATGACGTGGCCGGAGAATACGCTGAAGAACTGGCCGCAGAAATGCTC
Source organism: Terriglobia bacterium (assembly GCA_963732195.1). Lineage (GTDB taxonomy): Bacteria > Acidobacteriota > Terriglobia > Terriglobales > Acidobacteriaceae > Angelobacter. The sequence continues at coordinate 30,732 of CAVSYO010000026.1, forward strand.
GCCACCACTCTCAACGTGGACTTCAACCCTGATACTTCCTGGGACGAGAAAAAAGAGATTTACCGGATCTCAAACAAGATCGTCCGCACCACCAATATCACCCAGAGCGGCGTGGGCGACAAGCGCGGCCTCTGGACCACGGTGATTGCCTCAGCGATTTTGATCTTCGAGTAAGCTCTTTTTCCGCAGTCTCGAGCGAAGCGAGAGATCCCTATAGCTGGAATAGCCTTTAAGATTTGATGACGATAGGGGTCCCTCGCTGCGCTTCGGGATTTCAGAGACAATCAGCTCTTCCCGGCTTTGAAGCTCGCCTTCTTATACGTCTTCCCCAGCCGCTCAAACACCGCCGCGCACATGATCGGCAGGCCGACCGTGGCGTCGAGGAACACTTCGCCAAAGCGTCCGCCTTCATCCGGTGGCACAAACTTGCCCCATGAAATTGCCTCGGAATAAGGCGATCCTGAAAGCCCGCCCCAATACACCGGCTCCGGACAGATGCGCACGCCATAGTGATAACGCTTGAGCGGGACATCTTCTCCCGCGCGACGCACGCGCAGTTCGCAATAAGGCCCAAACTGCTGCGCCCAGTTTCGCGGCACGCCGCCGCCAATGGTCAGGATGCCTAGCTTCTTCTGCTGCAACAGCGTTTCCGCAAAATAATTCAGGTCAAGAAACGGATCGTAACGCAACTGCGGCTTGCCTTCTCGGGCGCGCATGCGATTATTCAGCGCCACATCCAGCCCCATTTCTGAATCGGTGAACGCCGGGACAAAGACCGGTACATTCTTCTCATACGCCGATTTCAAAATTCCCCGCCCTTTGGCGTGGTGCTTCAGGTGGTCGCCTATTGCGCGATTCAGCTTCCAGGAACACATGATCTGCTGCGGGTCCCACTTGCCCAGCACTTCTTCCATCACCAGCTCAACATGGTCCAGGTTCTGCTCGGGCTCCAGCGTGTCATAGACGCGGTTGTAGCCCGCTTCGTATAGCTCAACGTCGTTCATCTTCGGGTCATAGCGATAATGTTTGCAGCCCGTAGCTTCTACCAGACCGTGCGCCATCAGCGCGCCCGTGGAAACAACGGCATTCACCAGACCTTTATCGATCAAGTCGCAGACGATCAATCCCTGCTTGGCCACGGTCATGGCTCCGGCCAGCGTCATTACTACAAAGCAGTCTTTATCGCGCGCCATGGCTTCCAGCACGTCCACGGCTTCCCCAAGCTGGCGGCCGGTAAACGCGGTATCCGCCATGCCGCGGACCAGATCGCTGATAGTTTTGGCCTTGGAAAGGTCTAGCGGAAAAACCGGGGAGAGCTTGTCCTGCACCGGATCATGCAGCTTGCGGTCAATACCTGTGCCTTCTTGCTTCTTACTCAATGCTTCACCTCTGGGAATTCGTGTGATCGGCCAAACTTAGAAAAGTAAACGGTGCGGGCGACGGAGTCAAACCGATACGTTTGATATTCTTTATAGGGATTGCAATTGCCAATATTGCCAAGACTGCCAAAATTGACAATTGAAAATCGTGTGGGAACTCACGGGTTTCAATTTCGGCGATTTTGGCAATTTTGGCAATTATGGCAATTTCTCCAGACTCTTTCACTGTCGGCCTGATTCAGATGCATTGCTCTGCCGACCCCGATGACAACGTTCGCCGGGCCGTGGAGAAAGTTCGCTCTGCGGCCAAGCAAGGCGCGCAGATGGTCTGCCTGCCGGAACTTTTTCGCACGCAGTATTTCTGCCAGCGTGAAGATGCCGCTGCTTTTCGACCTGGCTGAGCCTATTCCCGGACCAACGACGGAAGCGCTCTCGGCTGTCGCCCGCGAGACCAAAACTACCGTCGTGGTTTCCGTCTTTGAGCGCCGCGCGCGTGGCCTTTATCACAATACTGCGGTCATTCTTGACGCCGACGGCAGCACCAAAGGCCTTTATCGCAAAATGCACATTCCGGACGATCCGCTTTACTACGAAAAGTTTTACTTCACTCCGGGCGATCTCGGCTTTAAAGCCTTCGACACCGAGTATGGTCGCATGGGAGCGCTCGTCTGCTGGGACCAGTGGTATCCCGAAGGCGCGCGCCTTACCGCTTTGCAGGGAGCTAATATTCTCTTTTATCCCACGGCGATCGGCTGGCACCCCGACGAAAAAGCTGAGTTTGGCGCGGTGCAGCATGATGCATGGCGTACCATCCAGCGCGCGCATGCTATCGCCAACGGCGTTTTTGTCGGCGTGGTCAATCGCGTGGGACACGAGTTTGGTGACATACGCGGCAATCGCGCGCAAGGCAAAGGCCTGGAATTTTGGGGCGGATCTTTTCTTTGCGATCCCTTTGGACGGATGATAGTGGAAGCTTCGCACGACAAGGAAGAAATCCTGATCGGCCAATGCGATCTGAAACATCTTGAAGATATCCGCCGGAATTGGCCTTTCCTCCGCGACCGCCGCATTGATAGTTATAGCGGTATCACGCATAGGTTTTTGGATTAACTTGACGACCTGAGATGATCCTAGAAATGCTTATCCTAACTAGAAAGATTGCGACAAATCTCTTGTCTCAGACCTGTCTTCCTGAGCGGAGCGCGTCGACAATCTGTTCGCACGATTCTGACGGGCGCGGAGTCGAAGGATCCCGGAGATATTTCAATCTAAGAAACAGCTGCAAGGCGTTCTCTAGAGAATTCCCTTTTGCGGCATTTGCTATCGATACATCCTCGGGATGTTTCGACTCGCGCTCGCTAACACTCGCGCTCGCTCAACATGACAGGGATAGATGGAATTGAAGTCCTCAAGAGTAAGGCAAGTGCAGCCCACTCCCCGTTCTCTCGGCTACCGCATGCCTGCCGAGTGGGAGCCACACCAAGCCACGTGGCTAGCCTGGCCTCACAACCGGTCAGACTGGCCGGGAAAATTTGACGCCATTCCGTGGGTCTTTGCCGATATCATCCGTCACCTTGCGCGGCATGAAGACGTAAATCTGATTGTGGCTTCCGCACGTGAAAAACAGACAGCTCGAGAGGTCCTAAAACGCAGCCATGTCGATATCAGGCGCGTGAAGTTTCACATCTGGCCCACCAATCGCATCTGGACACGCGACTCCGGCCCAATCTTTGTCCAGAACCAGCAGGACGTCGCTCTCACCAACTGGCGCTTCAACGCCTGGGCCAAGTATCCCGATTGGAAGCATGACAATCAGCTTCCCGAGCGTATCGGGAAAAAACTCAAGCTGCCAGCAATTTACGCCCGCTGATCGAGCGCAATGGCAAGCCGCACCACGTGGTCCTGGAAGGCGGCAGCATTGACGTGAACGGTCAGGGGCTAATGCTGACCACCGAAGAGTGCCTGCTCAGTAAAGTGCAACAGCGTAATCCAGGACTCTCACAGCGCGATCTGGAGCAAGCCTTCGCTGACTATCTGGGAGTAGAAAAAGTAATCTGGCTGGGATGCGGCATCAAGGGCGACGACACGCACGGTCACGTCGATGACATCTCACGCTTCGTCGCTGCCGATACAGTGCTGACCGCAGTTGAGCCTAACCAGAATGACGCCAACTACGAGCCGCTACAAGAAAATCTGCGCCGCTTGCGCTCGGCCACGGACCTTCAGGGACGCAAGCTCCAGATCGTCGAACTGCCGCTTCCCCGCCCCGTGGTCTTCCGCGGACAGCGCCTGCCCGCCAGCTATGCCAATTTTTATATCGCCAATGGCCTGGTGCTGGTGCCGACCTTCAACGATCCCAACGATCGCCATGCATTGAACATTCTTGCTGACCTGTTTCCCGATCGCGAGATTGTCGGCATCCATTGCGGAGATTTCATCTGGGGCCTGGGCGCGATTCACTGCATGACGCAGCAACAACCAGCGAAAAGGTAATTCGCTGCATTTCAAGGGACGTGGAGCGCAGTCGCCCTCGCCTGCGCATCTCAGGCAAAACGTTCTTGATCCGCGCTTAGTCACTGCTTTTCCGAATCCGCGGCCGATCACCAGATCACCCGATCTTCCTTCAGTCCGCCGCAGCCGCGGTTCTCGGCCTGAATTCAAACAGCTCCGGATCGCTCTTCTGCAGCCGTTCCAGCGTGTCTTTCCACACTGCCGGAATTGCCGGCATAGCCGCAATTTCTTTTTTGGCGGTCAGCGCATGTTCCATCTTGATCGGTATGGGTTTCAGGCCAGTTGCCTGCGCAGCCATCGCCACGGAAATATTCCGGGCGCACATGCCTTCAAGCAGCAGCATGCGCGTGAGCGCCACCTGAATGTTCGGCCCGGAAGTAATTGCGCCATGGTTCGGCAGGATCACCGCCGGATATTTTGCAACAGCCTCGGCAAATGGACGCACACGGTCCTCGCTCGCTGCAGTGCCGGTGTAGTCTTCTTCCACAATCCCAACGTCGCCGGCAATAATGCAGCTTTCCTGGTCGTAAATTTCGGGGATCTTGCGGAACGTTCCCCAACTTACAGTAGCCGGAGGATGAGTGTGGGCCAGGGCCGCAATGTGCGGATTCAAACGATGAATCACTGCATGCAGCGCGATGGTGTCATTCACGTAGGGATCGACGGAAAGATCATGCTCCAGGACTTTTCCACTGAAGTCGAACGTGCATATGTCCGCCGGACGAAGCGTGCCGAAAGAAGGCCCGAACCGGTTCATCAGCATCTTGTTTTCGCCGATGGCCACGCTCAGATGCCCAGCGATTCCCGCGCTCAGGCCGGCGCGATACAGCGCCCGAGCCGCGCAGCAAATATCAAACTTAATGCTGTCAATTGCATTCGCCATAAAACACCCCAGTGCCAATTTATCTGGCCGAGATAAATCCTAGCTCCGCCTGCCGCTTTTCACAAAACTGTGGTTTTTCACAAAATTTGCGTGCTGTTAGTTTTTAAAAACAAAACTGCCCGCATGCATTGCATACGGGCAGCCGGTTAAGTAGATGAGCGTTGGTTATTTCTTTTTGCGGCTAATGAAGCCGGCAGCCAAAGAACCGAATCCCAGCAAGCCGAGTAACGGCAGCGGAGAAGCGGTCTGCGGCAGTTTCTGGCCTGCATCTGCTTTCTGGTCAGCCGCCGGAGCCTGATCGGCTGCGGTGGCATTCTTGTCAGTAGAAGTAGCACTCTGGTCAGCGGCAGCGGCACTGCTGGCAGGAGCTGCATTCTGGTCATTTCCGGTGGTGCTGCTGGCCGGAGGATTTTGAGCAGCGGTGGTGCTGGAAGCAGCGCTCTGGTCAGTGGCGCTGGTGCTGGAAGTTGAAGTGCTGGGAGCGGCGGTGCTGGAAGCAGCCGCGTTCTGGTCAGTCGAGCTGGTGCCCTGCGCCGGTGGATTTACCGGAGCGCTGGCGCTCTCACCCTGTGCGGGAGCCTGAGTTGTGTTGGTGGTTGCTGCAGGCGCGTTAGCGCTGCTGGTGTCCGTGGTCGGAGCCTGAGCGCTGCCTGCTGGTGCCGGCGTGGAATTGCTGGCCGAAGTTGAAGAAGAAGCCGCGCTCTGGTCACTGGCTGATGCCGGAGCCGAAGCGGTTGACGCGCTTGAAGCAGGAGCTGCTGCGCTTGATGCCGATTGATCGGCGGCGGAGGTACCCGCGGCCGCGCCGGCGCCGCTGGCAGCCTGATTATTAGTGCAGGAGTCAGAAATCATATTGACTGAGCTGACCTGCAATGAGCCATCGCTGGAACGCGTTCCCTGAACCTGGACCTGGTGTCCATCATGTGGCTTCAGGATGGAGCTGTCTCCCTGTAGATTCACGCTCTGGCCGTTGTCAGCTGCAAGAACCCAGTTTCCACCGGACTGTTTCAGGCAGCCCCGCATAGAATTGGATTGATCGCTCGTGCTGGTGGCCGTTGAAGGCGTCTGACCAGTCGTTGATGGAGTTGATGGAGTTGAAGGCGAAGTGGATGGACTGGTTGTCGAGGGCTGCTGGCTTGAGGGCTGCTGGCTTGACTGGTCAGGTGTTGAGCCAGAGCTGCCTGTCTGCGCAAACGCCATCCCTGTGGTCAGCATCAGCGCCAAAATAAATTTCTTGTTCATGTCGTTGCTCCTTCGTTATCTGCGCCCGTCTGGGCTTGATGCGAGTTTTTTCCCGCCAACGTCCACTGAGGTAAGGACGCCGATACATGGGTTAGAGACTAGTAAACTCTCTCGGGTTGACTGAGAAATAAAACATAAGCAGAGCTGCTGCTCGTGCTAAATTTTTTGATATAACCTGCGGCAATCGTTTATGGCAGACACACAGAGAAATGCAGCAGAGATGCAACCCGGAATAGATGCCGCGTGGATGGAGCTGGCGCTGGAGCAGGCCCACCTTGCCGCCGCAGCCGGAGAAGTGCCTGTTGGCGCTTTAGTCATCAAGGATGGCGAAATTATCGGCCAGGGCCATAATCGCAATCTGCTGGATAACGATCCTACGGCGCATGCTGAGATAGTTGCCCTGCGCCAGGCAGCCGCACGACTGGGCAACCATCGCCTGATTGGCTGCACAATGGTCGCCACCATTGAGCCCTGCTCCATGTGTGCCGGAGCATTGATTCATGCGCGCATTGCCCGGCTGGTCTATGGCGCCAGTGATCCAAAAGCCGGAGCTGCAGGCTCAACGGTGCAGGTCATTAACCACCCCAGCCTGAACCATCGCATGGAAGTTACCGCAGGCGTGCTGGCCGGCAAATGTTCAGAGGTCCTGCAGAAGTTTTTTCGTCAAAAAAGACAACAGACATCCTGCTAACCGGGAACGTCGCAGGCAGTCAAAAATCTCATGTCCGCCAATCTACTTACGTCTCTGCCTCAAGACCTGCGTTATGGAGCTCGCGTTCTGGCCAAATCGCCAGGATTTTCCCTGATCGCAATCCTCACGCTTGCGCTTGGCATTGGAGCGAACACGGCAATCTTCTCCGTGGTGAACGGGGTGCTGCTCAATCCTCTTCCCTTCCATGATCCCGATCAGCTCGTATCGATGTTTCAGGAGATCCCCAATTTCAAGAACGGATCCATCTCTTATCCGAACTTTACTGACTGGCGGCGTATGAACACGACGTTTGCGGCCATGGCAGCGTATCGCTCAAGCGGATTCAATCTATCCGGCATCGGCGAGCCCGAACGGCTGCACGGCGAAATGATCTCCGCCGGCTTTTTTGAAATTCTTGGAGTCAACACGCTGATGGGCCGCACGTTCAGTCAGGACGAAGATCGTCTTGGTGCGAACCCGACAGTCATGATTACAGAAGGACTCTGGAAGCGTAAATTTGGCTCGCGCAAAGACATCATCGGACAGCGAATGGTCCTGGATGATGTAGGGCGAACCATCATCGGTGTCATCCCTTCCAGCTTTCATCTGCGCATACAGAACTTTCAGCGTGGTGGACCACTGAACGACGTTTACGTTCCCGTAGGGGAATACAACGAGCCCAAATTCTACGGTGAGCGCGCGGCTGGCTGGGGCCTTGACGCCATTGGCAGACTCAAACCGGGTGTGACACTTCAGCAAGCCCGGGAGGACATGGACCGGGTCTCAAAGGACCTCACTGCAGCCTATCCGGATGCCAATTCCGGGAAGAAAGCCAATGTCCTTTCTTTGAAAGACGAAATGATCGGCGATATGGGCCCGATCCTTTTTATCCTGTTGGGTGCTGTCGTATTCGTCCTCCTGATTTCCTGCGTGAATGTCGCTAACCTTTTACTGGCGCGATCCACGATGCGGCAGAATGAGTTTGCCATCCGCATCGCATTGGGCGCAGGACAGAACAGAGTGATCCGGCAGCTTTTGACTGAAAGCCTGCTGTTGTCCCTGATCGGCGGCGCACTTGGCTTGCTGGTAGCGAAATTTGGAACCACGGCAGCTCTGGCCGCCGTGCCACGTGGACTGCCGCGCTCTGAAGATATTGGCCTCGATCCGCGCGTTTTGTTGTTTACGCTTGCTCTGTCGATCCTCGCAGGCATCATCTTCGGACTAATGCCGGCATGGAAGGCATCGCAGGGCAGCGTGAGCAGGCAACTGATTGAAAGCGGACGAGCCTTAGCGGGCGCCCGTGGCAGCGCTCAAAGCGTGTTCGTCATTGGCGAAATGGCAATGGCTTTGGTGCTCCTGATCGGTGCAGGTCTAATGATCCGCACGCTGGTTCGCTTGTGGGGATCCGATCCTGGTTTCAATCCGAAGAACATATTGACTCTGGAGCTGTCTGGCCCTGCTTCTTACAAAGCCGGCTCCGCTGATTCAATAAGGTCGGCCTACCGCCAGATTCATGACAAACTGGCGTCAATTCCGGGGGTTGAAGCTGTCTCCTTCAGTTGGGGCGCGCATCCAATGGGCAGCGATAACGAAGATTTCTTCTGGTTTGTCGGCAGGCCCAAACCTTCACAGCCGGGCGATTTCCCCATGACGATTGAATATGACGTGGAGCCGGACTATTTGAAAGTCATGCAAATCCCGGTAAAGCGCGGCCGCTTTTTCACCGCCGCGGACAATGAGCACACTGCTCCGGTCGTCGTGATCGATGAGAGCATGGCAGAAAAATATTTTCCTGATCAAGATCCTATCGGCCAGTACCTTGATTTCAATACGAACCCATCCGAAGTGGATAAACTGCCAAATCCCCAGATCATAGGCATAGTCGGCCACGTGAATCAGTGGGGGCTCGATAATGATGGACCTGGTGCGCTACACGCACAGATCTATCTGCCGATGGCGCAAATTCCAGATAAACAACTTAAACGAGGCGGATTGGGGACTGACATTTTCCTGCGCCGCCAAGCGGCAGGATCGCCGAGTCTGGCGGCTCTGCGCAGCCGCATGCTTGAATTCAATTCTGCGCTGGTCGTCCACAATCCAGAAGACATGGAAAAAACTGTCGCCGACTCCATCTCCAACAAACGCTTTACCATGACGCTGCTTGGCGTCTTTGCGCTCTTGGCTCTTTTGCTGGCCAGCATCGGCATTTATGGCGTCCTTTCTTATATGGTGGGGCAGCGATCTAAAGAGATCGGCGTGCGCATGGCCCTTGGAGCCCAGAAGTTTGATGTGTTGCGCATGGTATTAAAAGATGGCGCACGGATGACGCTGACAGGAATCGTTCTTGGCGTGATCGGTGCTTTGGCGCTCACACGCCTGATGGGAACTATGTTGTACGGAGTTCGCCCCACTGATCCGCTCACCTTTGTCTCGGTTGCCGCCTTGCTCGGCGGCATCGCCATGCTGGCCTGCTACGTTCCAGCGCGCCGCGCCATGAAAGTTGACCCGATGGAGGCCCTGCGGCATCAGTAGCCGCGCCCCGAGCGGCGCAGCCTGGGTAAGACCAAACCGCGCGCACTCGCCGCTCCTGATCGCTCCTGATAAAATGATCAGAGAGAGCACGAATTTTCACGGCGCGGAGAGGTGCGTGAGTGGTTGAAACGATCCGCCTCGACAGCGGGTGGAAAACTCCAACGCTAACGAAAATCAACACCTTACGCTGTCGCACGATGTGTCCGAAAGACGAGCGCCTGACCAACAATGGTCATTACAGAAATTCGAACCGCCGATTCCGGGTGTTCGCCGGTGATTTTTGCAATGATCAGCGCTGCCACGTCAATGAGTAATCGGATAACGCCGTACATGATAGGAAAGGCATTCGTCAGATTTGCCTGTTCGCGAATAACGAGGCGAGCCCAACTGTCAGCAATGCCCGATCCAAGCAATTGAGAGCACCGCATCGTCACTCATAGGCACTGTGCGGTGGAGGAGAAAGGCTTTCGGCGGTTGGGCTCTTTTTCCACCATTGCTTCCAGCGCTCGATGCTTTCCTTTGTCGGCGGCGACTGGGCCATGACCGGCGGGGTTTTGACCATCGCTCCCAAAGCGGCAAACACAAATTTTAGATACCGATTTGCTTCAGCGTCATAGGTTTGCTTTGTCAAGGTCTTCCTGCCTGCGGCAAGAAAATTGACAAGATCCATTGATTCAATCAGCGCACCCACGCTCTTTAAGTTTCCGATGTATAGTAATTTCGGGATCGCGTCCACGTATTGCGTTGTATTTAATTCCGCGATGATTTTTTCAAACTCCTGTTTATCGCCGCGTTTGGCCAGAATGGTTTGAACATTCCCACGGACTGTGTGGAAGGCGGGTGTTTCGGCTGATTCGGGACCCGCTAAATCCCTGAAAAAACCTGTCAGGGCTCCTTCCTTGTCGCTGTTATCCAGATCAAGCAATGCGTCGGCAAAGCCCCAGCCAACTTTGCGGGCAAGACATTGCCTGTATCTGTCGCCGGAAAAGCGTTTTTCAACAGACGGGAATAATTCCGTGTTTCCCCTTTGTTCCCACCATTCCCGCCATTTTTGGAGTTGCATCGGGTAAGTCGTCGCCGCATTGTAGTCCGGCCCCTTCGGCACGATCTGCTTCATTTGGATGACAATCAGATTTAGCGGATCATATCCGACATCTCCCATATCCAGAATTCTTGAGCTGTCGTGTTCATGACGGATGAAGTAATCCATCAATATACCGACCGATGCATGGGTCCGGACGCGCGCCAGCTTGTAGATCGCATTTTCATTGGATTTCTGCCCGTTGAGCTCGTTCTTCAATTGTTCCAGTGCAACACTGTCTCCCAATCGTGCCAGACATACCTGGGTTGCGCCCGCGGCCGTGAGTCTGTAGGCCCCCGGTTTTGCAATCTCGTGCAGTACCGGCAGCAGTTCCCGGCCTTGAATGGCGCACGCACGATAAATTACCTCCGGATCGGCAGATCCGCTTCATCAGCTCCGCAAGGGCAGGTACGCTCCATTGATTCGCGCAGGTTTGCGCGAAAGAGGCGGTCCAACCCAGGGCCAACACAGAGCACAGCATCAGACGTCTTGACATTTGCTTCCTACGGCTTGGTCCTTGGATTTGCTCCTTTCAATTCGTTCCAATGCCGCACTCCTATACGGCATTGATTACTATTCATGTATAGTTTCCAGCCACATCAAAGCAGAAGAATCCGAAAAATCGCTGTCATTAGACTGAAGGCAAGGAATGAGTGAAGTTCCCGCAGCAGGTCCTCTGATTTCACTATTGTGATGCAAGCCCAGTGCATGGCCAATCTCATGGGCGATGACATGGTACTGCGTATTCCCTGAAGAACCATCGCTTACAAACAAGTACTGTGAAGGGATATCCACAGCAAAGCCCAGAACCTTTCCAGTCTGACTATTCTCGTGGTTTAGATCAAAATGAGAAACAAAATAGATATTAATCGAGTTCTGTGGGGGAACACCCAGGAGACTGTTATGAGTGATCTCATAAGTTTCCATCCCCGGCGCTGGATTTCCTGCGACGACGTCCAGGCCTACCAGGCCCCCGGTGTTATGCAGATCGTAAGGTATCACTTCCGCGGTTGTTTGCGGAGGGGTGTGAACTCTGAAGTGGACTCTTGTTTGAGGTTCCCAGATATCATTGAGCGCCGTCTCCAGGCGTTGGACGAAGTCTGCCATCTTGTTTGCGCTGGGTAGGGTGATCACATTATCGCTGTTTGAGCTTTTCACAAACGTCAGATTCACATCGATATCTCTGAGCGTCAATTCGTACAGCCCAAGCACTCCCAGCAGGTTCTGTGTCTGACTGCCATTGACCGCTGCAGTTTTTTGCGCCTTAAGGTTCGTGATCACGTCACGGTCCGTGTTCGTCAGGCCCGAAAGCGTGATCGTCTCCTCGGGGTTGGTCGTGAAAGCGGGAGTTCTGCTGGCCGCATTTGGATCGTCCAGATCGAAAGTTATCTGGGTTCCAAGCGGTTTCAATTCATTCTTGTCGATAACGGCTATCGCTGAATTTTGGTCGGGCGTATGGGGAACCATGAGGAAATAGTCTTCGGGCTGTGATCCAATGTGCCTGCGGTGGAAACCGGCACAGTTCTCGTCGACGGTGGTAGTGAAGAACAGGATTTTCCTCTTATGAAACTTGCCAAATTTCACCTTGTGAGCATTTGCCTGTTGCGTGGCCTGTAGCGTAGTGCTGGCGCCACTTTGGGTTAGCGTAAGCTGGAAAGTATAAGGTTTTGCCGAGAAAACCGACGGCGGAACCTGAACCACCATGTTCGTATCTGAAGTCGATTCGACGGTCAGAGCTGTTTCCTGGCCATCGACGATCGCCATGGCGGTAGCGCCCGGACCAAAATCCGAGCCGGCCAGGGTGACGTGAAGCGGCTGGGTGCTCCCAGGATCGGCCAGAGGCACAAATCCATCATTAATATTTGAAATAGCCGGAAGGATTGGGTCAGGCGCAAAGTTCAGCGTGTTGAGGATTTCAAAATCCACATCGCCCGACCGCACATCCGGGTCCTGTGGAGATTCCAGATGCACCTGGGTCTGGAAGGGGCCGCCCTGCCAACTCGCGGGGACCAGCACCTTGAACTGTGTATCCGAAACAAATTGGGTATCGAGTTGCTCGTCACTATGCGTGGTCTTCACCACCAGGCCGCTGGTGAAGTTTGTTCCGTGCAATGTAACCCAGGTGTCCTGCGCGTCATTGCTCGAGGGCAGTTGCGCCGGATCGACGAAATCAAGCGTGGGGGTAGGTGGCAGCCCAGTCGGGATCACCTTTAGCGGAACTTCCGTGGATTGCTCAGTTCCATTGACCAATGAGAGCGACCATTCGGTTATCTGGCTGAAATAATCCGCCGTCAGGCTGATCGTAATCTGGGACTTGCTTACGAACTTGCTGGCGGGAAACTTTGTGGTTTCACCATCCGAGCTGACCATGACGACCTGCGTGCCTGCCAGGAAATTCCTGCCCACAATCGTGATGTCGCGTGATGAACTGCCCGTCTCGATGCGGCTGGGAGTGATGCCGCTGATAACCGGAGTGGGCGCAGATCCGCTTTGCATCTCGGCTGTCGCCTCGGTTTCAGAGCTTGGGCTGCCATCGGTGTTTATTACTTTAAAGAAGATATTGTCTGGAGTGGGATGCAGCAACTGACCTGCCGGCCAGACCACGCTTCCCGCCGGCTTGACCTCCACTGGTGATGAGAACACTACTTTACCGGTGTCATCCTTTACGGTGATCACCGCCGATTGCACCAGGCTGCGATTTCCGAGAATCTGATAATCGATCTTGATATCTTCGCTGGATTTGGCATGCATATCGGTCACCAGCCCGCCGGTATCCACACTGATTTTTGGAACAATTCCAAGTGAAGCGGTCTGGATTCCTCCGCGGGTTCCATCGAGCGAAGAGCCGACAAGGATTCCATCGCTTGTAAGGGCCAGTCTGTCCCCGAAAACAGAGCCGGCAATCGATCCGGCATTGACTGGATGTCTGGGATCCTGCAGGTTGACCAGCAGCACCTTGTTTGCGCCTGTCCCTACCAGCGCGGTGGCGCCGTACAGCAGGACGTCGGTCGGCGTGGTTTCCAGCTTCAGCATACTGAGGACCTGGGGCGAGAGCGGGTTGCTCATATCGACCACGGCAAGCACTCCGCCCTGTCCCGTGGAACCGGGAATACCCGGATCGGAAGCGACGCCGACCCCAACAACCACAGCGACGGACTTCTGCACCGGGTTGCCATCGGCATCCGGGATGGAATCGGTAAGCTGCCCCAGGGTCACGGCTCTGCCGGAATCGAGCGACGAGCCGCCAAAACGCAGGACGTCGGCATAAGACGGAGGCGCGGGGCTCGTGGGATCGGCCACCATGAAAGAGATGGTGTTGGGCACCGCTCCGGGCACGGTTCCGGCGGAAACAACGTAGGTCTGCGTGGTCGGATTGGCCGGGTCAGAGCCTGGCGTGACAAATTCTCCGGCCTGGATGCCAAACACCATGAAGTGGCGGCCGGCCGAGTCATTTACCGGGATGGTATTGATGACGGCATCGCGGGCAAAGCCCTGGCCGTCAGTGGTAATGGCCTGGCCGAACTGCACAGGATCATTGGTAAACACGTCATTGTATTCGGAAATTGCCTGCTGCAGGTCCACCACCTGGATGCCCAGGGGATACGTGCCTGAATAAGCGAAATTGCCATGCAGGGTCAGGCGCACCAACTGTCCTTCATTGACGGTGCTGCCGGTCACGCTCACGGCTCCCACGCGCTGTATTTGGTCGCCGCTCACGTTATACAGCCAGAGATTGGAGGGCAATCCAAACTCGAACGCGCCCACGCCCGCACCTACAGCAAGCAGGTTACCGCCGCCGATGACTGGAGCGTTTGCTTCACCCGCCGTGTCCTGCGCCCGGCCTACAAAGCCAGCCGTACCGATATTGATCTCGGCCGGATTCGCGGGATCGCTCAAGTCATAGGCGTGAACGAATGACAAGGTCGCGTTTTCATACTTGGCCACATAGGCGCGGTCGCCCATGACCACAACGCGCGTGGAAGAGAACGGCGCCGTGCCGCCGAGCACTTGCGGTCCGAAAGTGGTAAAGCCGATCGGGCTGGCAGGAGGAACCAGGCCGAGGGCGGGTTTTGTCGGGTCGGCCACATTGTCGAGGTCCTTGATGCCCGAGGTCGCCCGGATGGTGTAATGCATACCGTACTTCAGGCCGGAAGCAGGCCGGATGGTCAACGACGAAACCGCGTCGGCGGAGCCAAGCGAACTTATGACCGTGCCATTCCTGTAATCGATGCCGCTCAGTTGCAGCGCAGGCGAAGTGCTCCCGTCGTCAGGCACCAAGCTGATATTGCCCGGAATGTTGGTGACGGGTTCGCTGAATAGCACCTGGACGAATGTGTCTGCGGGAACGCCCTGCGCGCCGCCAACAGGATTTGTGCTGACGATTTCAGGGGCCGTTCCAACCTTGATCACATTATTGTCACTGCCGGCTCCCACCACCATAAAACTCCTGGTGGAGGTTACCGTCTGCGCGAAGGCGGTAAGCCCGGTGGCAACAATCTTGTAGATGCCGGGGCCTGAAGAAACGAATTTGTCGGTCAGTTCAAAATCCTGCTTGAGCGGATCGTTGGCCGCGTCCGGAACGTCCTGTTGCGTCGAGTACGGAGCCCCGTTGATGGTGATGTTCGGGGGCTGCGAAATCGAGCTGTCCACCTTGAGGGCGACGATCAGGGACGTTCCATCAGTAATCAACCCATTGGCGGGAACGCGCAAATTATTTTGATCGAGCGTGTACAAATTGATGGCAATTTTGGGAACCGGTGGCGGCGGCGCGGGAGCCGGCACCACGATGTCCGCAAACGCAACGTTCCGGTAATACGGAAGCAGCGGACCGGCAAAAACGTCAATACTCTTGTCCGTCAACACCACCGTCTCCACCGCCGTTGCCGTGCCGATTCCGGTGGGCGCATAGGCCACCACCTTCACGGTGCCGCCGAAGTACCGCGAATCGCCGAAGGTGAACGTGCCGTCCTGCTGGGTGATGGCGGTGGGAGCGCCGTTGGCGAAGACGTGCGTGGAATCGTTCACATCCACGGCCACAACCACGCCGGGAACTCCGACGAACACTGTGTCGCCGGTCCTGTTCAGCGTTCCATCGGGCAAGCTTCCACCCGGAGGCACAGCATAGCGAACGCGGCCGGTCACAGCTCCTCCCAGAGAGACCCCGGGCCGCAGCTGGTCAAACATCCACATCAGGAAAACGTAGTTGTCCAGACCGGCCTGCACCGCCGGCGCGCCAAACTGGCCACCCAGCACAAAGGCGTCATAGCTGGTGGAGTACCCGCTAAAGGGGAATGAAGCCGTGACAACCTGCGCGTTGGCGCCCTGCCCTTCCACGGCCGCGCGGTCCAGGCTTTCAAAGAAAGACTGTCCATTCGGACCTTGCATGCGGCGGTATGCCTCGTAAAACGCTCCATCGGGGGCGTCCGCCGGCTTCGGGAAGGCAAGCTTGACTTCCTTCTTGAATATCGGTTTTTCCGGCGAGGTGATCTTCAGTCCTGAACCAAAATTTGCGCCCGGAATATCGGGACGCTCCGGGAACAGATCCGGCCCGAAGGCTTCGATCTTGAATGTAGCTGCCTGGTCCAGCGCTCCGTCGGGAATGCGCAGTTCAACTCCGCCCGGGCCGGTAATGGTTCCGCCGCCGGGGCCAACCGCGACCGTTCCATCCGGCGCTACGAACTGGCTGCGGGTAAAGCTGGCGGTTGCGCCGTTGGGATCCGTGACCGTGATTTGCAAAAGGTCGTTCACCGTGCCAAGGAAGTCGCCGGAAATCGATCCATCATTCAACGCCGTGAGTGACAGCACCAAGCCGTTGGTCTGGTCCACGATCATCACTCGCGTTCCCGGTGGCAATGAACCCGCCGGAGCGCTTACGTGAATGTTGCCGTTCGCGTCCGGGAAGCTGAAAGTAATGGCGTTGGGATCAAAGTTAGCTGGAGCGACGGCCTTGGTTGTGAACGTTGATGAAGGGACGATGACCGCGCCGCCGAAAATGTCCGCGAGGCCGGAAACATGGATCGTGTATTGCGTGGCAGGATCAAGGTTCGTCTGCGGCGCAAATGAGAGCACCGTGCCCGAGTTGGACAGGACGAACGATTGCAGCGCCACAGGCGCGCCGCTCTTCAGCAGCACAAGATTGGCCTGCTGGATGGATTGAGCGTTCAGCGGCGCTGTGGTGGTCACGGTAATCACGGTGCTTACAGGCACTCCAAGAGAGCCATCGGCAGGCGAAATCACGGCATTGGTCACTGTGCCCACCAGCGTAATATTTGCGACAACCGTCTGCCCGGCCACGACCGGCGCAGAGACGGAGCCGGTAAGGTTCGTGTGCGGCACAGTCGCGCTCAGAGTCACCGTTCCGGCCAGCGCTGGAACAATGTAGCGGCCATCGGCCTCGGTGATATCGGCGATAGCCAGAGAATCGCTCTGGATAACAGCCTGCACCGGCCCGGCGCTGGTGGAAACAACGCCCTGCGCGAATCCCACGGGAGCGGTAATGTCATAGAACACATATTCCCCGCCCTGGACCACGCCCGGCAGTCCCGGGGAAGCGACGGTCGTGAGGTTGGCCCCGTTGATCCGGGCGAGCGCGGTGGCCACCATGCGCGGCACGCCATCGAGACGTTCCACCTTGGCCAGCAGGAAGGTGTGCGTGGGATCGAGAGCAATCGCTGGGATGGAAAGCTGCGCGGGTGTATTCAGGGTCTCGCCGGAAAAATCGACCAGCGTTTCCTGCAGCGCGTTCAGAGTGCTGGAAACTGGAATGAAGTCTTCCAGCGCGATGCTCTGAATGGAAATCGCGGTGTCCTCGCTCAGCGCGCCGCCGGGCACAAACAGCGTGGAGGTACCGTCACTCAGGGTCAAGGGGTCGCTGCCGCCGGGCTGGCCGCGCACGCCTTCGCGTCCGGCAAGGATGTCAAGATGAACTTCGCCAGTCAGCAATTCCGTGTTGGCAAATTTGTGCGAAGGCGCCACGGGAAATTGCGCTCCGAGGGTAGAGTCCGCCGGCGCCAGCGCGCCGTACAGGACGATGTCCTCCGAGCGGACTTCGTCGGAGACCGCGCTGCCGGACTTCAACGAAAACCTTTCCGAGACGTTTGCCTGGATCACCGTGCCCGAGGGCACATAAGTAACCGACTGCACACCCAGGGTCGCGGTCGAGGTTCCGCCGCTGGGCGGCAGGGTCGCCGGACTCAAAGCGCCGCTGCTGGATGCCTGCGGTGAAAGCTGCTGCATGTCAATTCCGGTCAGAGGATCGCCGGGGGCAGGAATGACAATGGGCGGATCCATCAGGTCCGGCACAACCAGCGCATACGACGCCGGTGCGGGGAGCACCACGGTCAGTCCGCCATTGATGACCTGAAGATTGGAGGCAACCATGGTCCAGGCATGCAGCGCAGGATTGTAGAGAACCAGGTTCCCGACCACGTTGGGCAGCTTGGAGAAGCTGGCGGGCAGATTGGCCGCCGACGATGTGGCGCGCAGGTCGAAAGCGGCCATGGGCGACCATCCCAGCGGCAAGAGTCCGGGCAGGCCCTGTCCTGATAATGGCGTTAATTGAAAGCTCGTTCCGTCCCCCACGGTGGCTGCCGGAACAGCAACGCTCAAGTTTCCTGCAACCAACGTACCTCCCGCCGACCCAATGGAGACGGAAGAAGCCAGCGGAGTCAGGCGCGCATCCACCGGAACTGTTCCTACGCCTTCCTGCACGAACACTTCGCGCTCGACTGTGGTTGTGGCCGGAGCCGCGCTCATGGCCGTCACGAACAGATGCGAATCGCTCACCTGCAGGGAGTAGCGGCCCCGGTCGTCGGTCTGGTCGCTCAAGCTGGTTTTAGTGATGGCCTGCACCACCGCTCCCGGAATGGGGAAGCTGGTCACGTCGGAAAGCACCTGGCCAACCACAACGCCATCGGCAGCCACGCGCACGCCACGAGAAGAAATCTGGGTATTGCCCGCCGCATCGGTGGCCTGAACGGTCACGGTAACGGTATCGCCGGGATTCGCCGTGGACGGCACCTGCAGATCCACCTGGTACGGAGCGGCGCTGAACGTTCCCAGTGGAGTGTCATTCGCGCTGATGACGACCTGGCTCACGCTGAAATTGTCATTCACGGTCACGCTCACCTGCCCGCCATGCAGCCGCGAGATATGGTCGGGAGCCGTGATTTGAATGATCGTCGGTGCCGTCTTGTCGATGCTTACAGTCACTGCCGCCGTGCCGGCGTTTCCGGCAATGTCGCGGGCCTGGCCGGGAACATTCTGGTTCTGGCCTTCGGAGCTGATCACCGCCGTAGAAGGACAACTCGCAACGCCGGACAGGCCATCGCTGCAGCTATACGTCACGGTGACGTCAGTGTTATTCCAGCCCGCGCCATTGGCCGGAGGAGCAGTCACCGCCGTGACGATGGGTGGCGTTTTGTCGATATTGAGCGTGGTGCTGAACGTGGAGACGTTGCCGGCCTGGTCGACGGCCTGCGCGCTGAAGCTCTCGGCTGCGCCTTCACTGGAGACTGCGGTGGCCGAGGGGCAAACAGCAATTCCGGACAGGCCATCAGAGCACAGATACGTGATCATGACGTCTGTATTGTTCCAGCCTGCCGCGTTCGCGGGCGGCGCGGCGCTGGCGCTGATAAACGGCGGCGTTTGGTCGATCTTCACGGTAACGGGGAGCTGCGCGGTGTTGCCGGCGCGGTCCGTTGCCGTGCCGGTCACAACCTGGTTTGCGCCCTCGGTGTTGACCGGAATCGGCCCTGAACAGCTCGCAACTCCTGAGCCCGTATCGGAACAGGTGAACGTGACCGTGACCGGAGTATTGTTCCATCCGGCCGCGTTGGGCGGCGGAGCAATGCCGGCCGTGATAATGGGCGGCGCGCGGTCGATGTTGATCGTCAGCGCCACTGAGGTGGTGTTGCCCGCGGCATCAGTGGCAACAATGTGGATGGTCTGCGTGGCGCTCGTCCCCAATGAAATTCCGGCTGAGGTGAAGCTGTTTCCCTGCAATGGAACGACTTGACCTTCTATGGTGACGGTCACTGGCGAAGCGTCCGCCACGGTACCGGTGACCACGAGCGAAAGAGCGTTGGTGAACAGACCATCCGCGGGCTGCGTGATGGTGACCTGGGGCGGAGTGCTGTCCACTACAAAGACCACTGTTGCCGTTGCGGCATTTCCGGCTACATCTTTAATCACCGCGGTGATGGTATGCGTCCCATCCACGAGCGTTGTCACAGGGGAGCCTGTAGCGCCGGTAGCCAGTGCGCTGAATCCGCTGGTCTGGTCCACGCCGTCGATCGAAAGAGTGAATGAGGTTGCGTCAATGCCGCTTCCGGTATCAGCGTACGAGACGGCAATCGCCGGCCGGTTATTGTTGGTCAAAGAAGAAGTGGCAGGCGCCGTAATGCTGATGGAAGGCGCAACCGTGTCAGTAAGGAACGACTGCGCAACCACAGGCGCGACGTTCCCTGCGCGGTCTACGACTGTAACTTCCACCTGGTGCGGGCCATCAGCCAAGGCAACGTCCAGCGTCCCGGATGCTCCGGTCTCGGTCGCGGTAACGGCGCTGGTGTGATCGATGCCGTCAACCCGCAGCGCGAATTTTGCCGGGTCCACGCCGCTTGCATCATCCTGGTACGTCACCACGAACGAGGGGCTCGCGGTATTCAAAAAGCTGTTTTGCGCGGGTGATTGAATAAGGTAGGTGGGCGGCGTGGTGTCCACCTCGAAAGCAGAGGTGGTGTTGGCGATATTGCCGGCTTTATCCTGCAATTGCGCCCGAAGATGGTATGTTCCCGGCGCCAGCGGCGCGGATACCGGAATAGTGGCAGAGGCCTGGTTATCTCCCACGGCGAACAACGACGTAATCTCGTTTTCCGGTGCGCTTCCCTGCTGGAGAAAAACGTGAATCGATCCGGGCAGGATTCCCGAGCCTGCGTCGGAATATTCCAGGGTCAGCGGCGGCTGCGTGTTGTTGATGAAGGAATTATTCGCCGGGCTGGTGAAGCGGGGCAAAGGCGGAGTCAGATCTACGAAGAAGTTGGACGAGGCATCGGCTATGTTGCCTGCCTTGTCCGCCACCGTGACCCGCAGGGAATGTGTTCCTTCGCCAAGGCCGCTCCCGGCGGCGAGGATGCCTGTGGCGGAACCATTGCCCACGCTGAAACTGCCGGTCACGTCAGCGCCATCCAGGAACACGTGGACTGAATTGGTGTCGATCCCTGAGCCGGAGTCGGAATATTGCGCCAGCGCCGTGGGCGTGGAGACGTTGATCGGTCCAGCCGGTGAAACGATGGCAAGTTGCGGCTTAACCGTATCGATCACCACCGAGTTCGTCGCGCGGCCGATATTACCCGTCAGGTCGGCGACCTGCGCCGTCACCGTGTGCGTCCCGTCGGCAAGCGGCGTTTGCAGCGTGGCCGACGCGGCCGAGGTGGAAACCGTGAACGAAGAAGTTATGTCGGCGAAGTCGATCAAGGCCTTGAAGGACGAGGCATCAATACCGTCGCTGTCGCTGTATTGCGCCTGGATCGAAAATGTCCCGGTATTCAGGACCGCTCCGGAAAGCGGCTGCAGGATATGAATGTCGGGCGCGGTGGTGTCCACGGAAAAAGTAGAGCTGGCGGTGGCCTGATTTCCTGCTTTGTCTTTCACCGTGGCTGTCAGCGTGTGGCTGCCGTCAGCCAGCGTGGTAAGACCTGAATCCGATGTCACCTGCGGGGTTACAGCTTGAGGAGTTCCGTCGATCGACACCTGCACGGACGCCCGATCAATGGCCTGATCGTCACTGTATTGAATCAAAAATTCAACCGAAGAGGATCCGTGCCGCGAGGACGGCGCGGGATGCACGATGCTGATGACCGGCACAGTGGTATCGACGTTAAACGTTACCGAGGCAAAGGCGGGGTTCCCCGCTTTATCGTTGATGGTGGCGACGATTTCATTTGCTCCCTGCGGCAACGCGTTGCCGGCGCTCAGGACCGCCGTCGCCCCGGACGCCGTACGGGTAAACAGAGACGACAGGTCAACCCCATTCACCGTGACCTTGAGCGTGGCCGTATCGATGGCAAAATTGTCGCTATATTGCAATTGAATTTGCGGGGTGGCGCTCTGTAGATAAACGCCGGCAACGGGCTGAAGGATCTGCAATCCCGGTGGCGTAACGTCCACCTGGAACTGCGCGGTGGCTTGTCCGGTGTTGCCCGCGTTGTCCTCGATGGAAGCCGCGATGGTATGAGGCCCTTCGGCCAGGGCAAGCGAAGCCGGCAAGTCCGCGCTGGCTTCATCTATCCGCTTGGAGAAAAGGCTGGTGCGGTCCACACCATCCAGCAGGACCTTCAAGCTGGTGATGTTGACTCCGGACGCGGCGGTCTCGCCGGCGCCAGCCAGGTCCTGGTAATGAATGTTCAGGTGCGCCTGCGGCGTGTTGATGGCGGAATTGTCTCCTGGGGCCGCTACAGTGATTACAGGCGCAGTGCGGTCCAGGTTGGTTCCCGAGAGGTTGATTCGAAGATAGGAGCCCGGCACGCTGTCCAGGCTCACCACCATCGTGGTTTGCGCCGTGAGCGTCACATTGCGGTCGAGAGTAAAAACGTTCTGGTTGAAATCGCTGGGTGCGGCCACCGCCTGCACGTTATTGATGGTGATAGTGCCGGAAGAAACCCGATGCGTTCCGTCGGCTTCGCCATTCTGGATATGCAAGGTGAATGGACTGCCTACCCATGCCGGCACCTGGACCGTCGTGGTGTAGACATTGGTGGAGCCGGTGGTGCGCACGTATTGTTGCGGCCCAAAGATACCGATCGTGGTAGTGGCCCCGCCTCCGGCCTGGGCAATCATCATGGGAGCGCCCGAAGCAGCGCCGGCCAGGGAACGCAGCGCGGAATGGCGCGCGGAACGGTTGATGGAAGCTATGGCCGCGGAATGGACGAGAGCGCCCGGCGCAAGGCGTGAACCAGGTAGGCCATCAGAAGGCAGAGCCACGCCCCAGGAGGAGGCAGCAACGAAGCTATACGCCACAATGAAAGCCAGGGTCTTCCTCAAGAGCGACCCCACGCGGGTTTTTGCCGGTCTGAACATTTAAAGACACATCTCCTGACCCGAGAGACACAGCCCCTATCGCTCAGGTATTTCACTTCTCAGCGCGGAACCCCGCGTCTGTTGTACCCAGAAAAGTTCCCGTTTCAACCGTCAGCGCGCACAGGCAGCCGATCAGTTGGTAATGTTGATTGCCCACACGCCGCCATTGAGCGTATTGCTGCTGAATACCGTTCCATCCGTTCGAGTGCCGGTAATCTGGATTCGCGCGGTTCCCACGCTCGCCGTGCTTGGCGAATAGGTCATGGTGATGCTGCCATCTTGCACGCTGAACACACGCCAGGTAGCGCCGGAAGGCGACGGGCTTCCGTCCACAATGGTCCCACCGGTTGATGAAACGAAGCAGCACCCTGAAACAAGAGCATTGTTTACAGTAGTCGCGGCCACCAGAGTCCCATCAGGCACAAGGTGGCCAGCGCTGTCCTTGATTCCGGAGAAAGTAACAGTAACCGTTCCAGCGGTCTTGGAAAGCGTAGCCGGGCCGTTCCCGGTGGCGGAGCTGATTCCGTGCAGGGAAATCGGTGCAATGGCGATGTCGGTGTTGGTGGGAAGCGTGCCATTCACTGCAGCGGGCAAAACCTGGATGTTGGCGGTCAGCGTCTGTCCAATCCCGGCGAGCACTCCAATATCCGAATAATTTGCCAGCGCCTGGCCACCACTGATGGTGAACAAGCCAAAATTAGCATTGCCGGTAGCAGGTGTATTGTCTCCGGCTACGGCCCCGGCGGAGAGAATCTGGCCGCCGGCGCTGCCAACAAAGCAGCAGCCGAATACCGAAGCGTTGTTAACGGCGGAAAGCCCCAGCTTGGTTCCATCGGGCACGAGCGTAACGCCATCCGACGCTTTCACATTGGTAACCGTAATGGCCGATGTATGCGCGAAACCATCCGCGAAAATATCCGACGGATTCACAGTCACAGTTGCGCTGGCGGGCGAGAGCAGTTGTATAGCGACAACTCCAATCGCAACGCTGCTGATCTCGCCGCCGGAAGAGTTGAGCGAAACGATCTGGACGTTCGCCGTCCGCTGTCCGCTGGGAACAATCACGCCCTGCGATGAATATTGGAAGACCACCTGTCCGTTGGTGACAGTGAAAGTATGGAAATTGGAGTTGAAGGAAGAAGGCGTGCCGCCGATGATTGCGCCACCGATAGAGGAGACGAAGCAGCACCCCACGACAGAGCCGTTATTCAAGGCAGTGGCGGCAACCAAAGTACCGTCAGGCACAGGATTGCCCAGGGCATCGCGAATGTTGGTGACCGTCACCGTCGTCTGATGGTCTCCGCCATCGGCAAATACGAAGTTCGGTGAAGCCACAACCGTGGCAGAGGTCACGCCCGCGATCTTGATCGGAGTCGTGGTGAGCGCGACTGAACTGGGAATGGTTCCATTTGCCGCGGCCTCGACCATTTGCACTTGCGCCGTATTAATCTGTCCCGGTCCTGCAGTTAAATTCTGGTCGGCATACGTCACTACGACCTGGCCATTCGTGATTGTATGCACCATGAAATTGGCATTGCTCGGAGAAGGCGTCCCGCTCAGAATCTGGCCTCCGGCGGAGCCAATGAAGCAGCAGCCTACAACTGTCCCGCCATTGACCGCGGTGACAGCGACTTTGACCCCATCCGGAATTGGATTGCCGAAGGCATCAAGAATGGTATTGAAGGTGACGATCGACGTATGGATGAAACCATCCCCTAGAACCGAAGCGGGTTGGGCGCTTCCTATAGCATTCGAAGGCGGCACCAGCGTAAGCGACAATATTTTGATCGCAACACTGTCCACCAATCCGCCGGTGGGATTGCCCATCGCAAGCTGCACATTGGAAATGGTGGTGGAATTGGGAGAGAGCAGGTTCACGCCATCCACGGTGTAAGTCGCCGCAGCGCTACTCGATTGCAAAGTGTAGTAGCGGAATCCGGCGTTGGGCGACTGCAGCCCGTCGATAATACTTCCGCCCGCCGAGCCAATGAAGCAACACCCCACAACAGTTGCGCCATTGTTGGCTGTGACCAGAACGTTTGTTCCATCAGGGACAAGATTCCCGCGAGCATCGTGCACGTGGTGGATATCAATCGTGACTGGAGCGCCAGGAGAGATTAACTGAACCGGATTCATTGAGGCGCTCATCTCCGAGGCGGCAGCCCCAACCAGAGTTACATTTGCCGTCCCGATGGCCGTGAGATTCACCGTGTTGTCCGCATTCGCATTCATGAAAGCGATCATCGCCGTGCGGGTCTGGTGGACGCCGGCACTGAGTCCGCTGTCACTGTAATCGAACTGGAACGAGCCACCGGTGGTGGTGAAGATCCGGTATTGCGCTCCGCTGGGTGAAGGAATTCCGCCGATGACGGTGCCGCCGATCGTCCCAGCGAAGCAGCATCCGATGATGGATGCGCCATTGGCCGCGCTGACCGCGATCTTCGTTCCGTCTGGAACAGGATTTCCCTGAGCATCCCGCACCTGTGCAGTCATATGACTCCGGTGGTCGCCGGTATCAGCGTAGATTGACCCCGGTGTGCCTCCGCTGATGACACGATCCGTCACGGCGCGCACGTTGATGTCCTGCGTGGCCATCACTTCTGTTCCCAGCACATTGCCGGCTGAATCAGCGCCTTGCATCTGAATGACCGCAATGCTGCCCGTAATCGTCGCAGGGTTAATGGACTGGCTGGAATATGTGGCCGTCACGGTCCCGCCTGAGATCGTGAATACCTTGAAGTTCACATTGTTGGCTGCCGGGACGCCATCCAGAATGGTCCCGCCGGCCGAAGGAATCGCGTCGCCAAATCCGTTATGCGAAGCGCCATTCGTGGCGCTCAAGGCAATGTTGTTTCCATCTGGAACCAGCGTGCCGTTAATGTCCCGAATGTTTGTAATGGTGATGGTGCTGGTTCCCGGCGCCGTGCTGGAAGAGGTCACCATGGGCGGATTGGCCGTGATGGTGGCCGAATGCGCTACCAATTGGCGGTCGTCCAAGGCAACAAACAGGAACGTACCCACAAACTTCGATCCGTCAGTAAACGAAGCAGTGACGGTATAGGTCAGCCCTGGCTGCATGAAGCCGTTGTCCGGCGTAATCAGCGTCAGGGTAGCGCCCGAAGTGATGTTGATGGAAATGCTCCCATCCGCGCGGTTCAGGAATGGAGAGGCTGCATCGCTCGATACCCCGATGGGCACTGAACCTGCTGCTGCGCTGTGGGTCGAGGAGCCGTTGGAAAGATCGATGCGCGAGAGCGTTCGCGTGACGCCACTGCCAACGTTCAGCGAGAGCGTGAACACGGCATCGAGGATTCCGTCCGGTGTAAGCGATGCCGCAACGGTGCCAACGCGGTCCGTGAGGTCGCCTGCATAGGTCAACGCGGTGTTGCCGGTTGTAGGCGGCAACGATGACGTCGTGCGGACCGTAATCAGCACTGCCGGGCTGCGATTTCCTGCGCCATCCACGGCCACCAGCGACAAGGTATCATCCACGCTTCCCGCGATGTTCGTGCTGAAGGTCCCATCATTGTTCACGGTGGCCGTTGCACTGGCCGGATGCGTCGTATTGGTGATCTGCAGCGTGGCGAATGCCTCTACCGATCCCACCAGGCCATGCACCTGTGAGAAGCCTCCCACCGGAGGCTCGGCATTGATCAGGCTCGTGTTCGGCGCTGCGGGAGGAGTCCGATCCACCACGATCGCACGCGTGGCGGTGGCTGAATTCCCGGCGAAGTCAAAGGCCTGCGCCATAATCGTCTGGCTACCTTCCTGAACTGTGGCCACGCTGAAGGTCGCGGTAAAGGGAGAACTGGTGCTGCTGATCACCTGTCCCGCAAAGGTGAAGTCGACGCGCTGCGTTGCCTTGTTGGTGGTGGCAGCGGTGGTGAATTGGTTGTTGAATGGAGCACCCTGCGCCGGCGATGTAAACGAAACCGAGAGCGGCACGTTGTCTATCACCATATGAACCGCGGTTCCCTGCGCCCCGATGTTCCCGGCCACGTCCGTGGCCCGGGCAGTCAAGGTGTGGTTGCCATCTGCCATCGCCGCTGAATTCAGCGAGAACTGGAAGGGCGGAACGGTATGCGCCAGGACGTTGCCATCCACCAGCAGATCGATAGTAGCGACGCCGGAAGTGGCATCGGTTGCGCTAAGCGAGACTTGCACTGTCCCTTTCAGGACCTGGCCTTCGCTGATGCCGGAGATCGCGGCAGGCGACGGCGGCTGGGTATCGATGGTGAAGCTTCCGCTCCCGCTGCCCACGTTTCCGGCGCGATCAGCCACTGTGGCCGAAACCGTGTGCGGGCCGTCCGTGAGGTTGGCTGCCGACGTGAAGCTCAGGGTTCCCGTGGCCACCTGCTGGCCATCGAGCGTGATGGCGGCCGTGGACACATTCACCCCGGTGAGCGCATCGGTGGCGCTGAAGGAAATGGAAGGACGCGCGGAGGTCGTGAAGCCGCCACTCGGAGGCTGCAGCAGTTGCACCACCGGCGCGATGGTATCCACGGTAAAGAAGGTGAAGTTGTAAGCCGAGGTCTGCACGTTGCCGCTCAAGTCAGTGGCATGGTTGACGACCACATTGAAGCTGCCGTTCGCCGGCAACGGCGCCGCCGGCGTAAAGACCACCTGGGTCGGAGTATTCAGAACGGCGTTGCCCGCGACATCTCCTCCCGGCCCAGTCACGGCAATCACGTTCGTCAGGCTGGCGCTTGCCGACAGCGCCTCGGAGAAGTTCACCGCGATCGTTGTGTTCCCCGGCACCTGAGTCGTTCCGCCCGCGGGAAGCACGGAGGCTACCGAAGGCGGCGTGAGGTCCACCGTCTGGAATGTGGCCGTGGTCGGCTGTGTTGGATGCCTTCCGAAGATATCGCTAACGCTGGTGCTCACCGTAACCACGATCTGCGCCGAATCCGGCAACGGCCCGGTGAAGGTGGCCAGTTTGCCATCCGTGGAGAGCGTGCCCGCGAAGCCGATGCCATGGCCGTTCGAGGTAAATGAAATCCCGGTGAGAGACTGGAGCGGATCGGTAAAGGCAATCTTGATGTTCTGGGTTACAGGCACTCCGGTCGAGCCATCGGCCGGATCGATAGAGACCAGCGCCATCGGCGTGTCATTTAACACGATGCTGCCGAGGTCTAGGATCTGCCCATTCGAGGCGATGCTCTGGCCTTGCAGCAGCGCCTGCCCGGTGGTCACCGGATCGTTGACGCGCGCGGTGAATCCGCCCAGCGGCAAGCCATTCGCGGTAAATGCGCCGTCGGTCTGGGCCTGCACCACCACGGAGCCGCCGCGATCCAGCGCCAGCGCCACATTCGCTCCCGCCGCGGGGGTCACGCCATCAGAGCGCAGGACCGTTCCAACCACCGAGCCGCTGGGCTGCACCTGCACGGTGATGTCTGCCGTCTGTCCCGGTGCCACGCTTGACGAAGTCGAACCAAACAGCGTGATCGTGCCGTTCTGCACTCTCAGGTTGGCGGTGAAAGTCCCCGCCAGCACTTGCGGCAGGAAGAATGACCCGTCGCTGTTGGTATCCAGGGCAAAGTTGTAAGGGAAAGCACCCGTGCCGGAGATGCTTACATGCCCGGCCACCGGATTGCCCGCGGAATCGAGGGTGCGGCCGCTGATCTCGCCGATTCCGTTCAAACGAATGGTCGTCGCCACCGTGTCGGCGGAGAGTACCTCAACGCTAGTCTGCGCACGATCAATGCTTCCCAACACTGTCACCGTCACAGAGGCGGTGCCGGCAGGCACCAGCGGGAAGCTGAAATTACCGTCGGCATCGGTGGTAACGGATAGCGTTCCTCCGCCCGGACCGCCTACCTGCACGGTCACCAGTGAAGCCGGGGCCGGCGTGGCTCCATCGGCTTGGAAGACTTGCCCGGTCAGGGTGCCGGAACCGCGCAGCGCCACGTCGAGATTCAACTGCGTGCCATCGCCCACCAGTGAGCCTGAATTTGTTCCAGCGAGGAAACCATTCTGCAGGCTGGCGTTGGCAACAATATGCCCTTCCGGCACGCCAGAGATGAGGTAGTGGCCAGTGGAATCGGCCACAGTGATCGCATGATAATTGCCGGAGAAGATGTCCACTGTGGCGCCCGGCTCGGGCGACCCATTGCTGGTCACAAGACCAGTCACCGTTCCCAGGCCTTCGGCAATCACGTCCAGTTGCAGCAACTCCCCATCGTGGTCGATGGTCCCTGCGGCCACGCCCACGCGGGCCGTGACCGGGTCCTGGGCCTCAAGACGGACCGGGCCGGCAGGAACAAAGGAGAAGTTGAAATTGCCCGGATCAGTGCTGCCGTCGGTGGTGATCTGTCCCACCAGCCGCTCGCTAGCGAAAAGCCGCACGATGCTGAATGGAATAGGAGTGGTCTTGTCCGGCTGCAGGAAATGCCCCTGCACCGTGCCGGTGCTGGTGAGTTGCACCACCACGGTCACCGTGGAGCCGTCGCCGGGAAGCACGGAAGAAGTGCGGCCGCCGCGGCCGAAGATGTCAGACACTTCCACAGAGAACGGCCCTTCAAATACCTGCTGGAAGGTGACCGTCCCCTGGTTGGCGGGCTGTACCGCGTCTTCCTGCACGGAGTTGGGGAAGTCGTTCTCCGTCAAGCGGACATAGGCGCTGTCCACTGGCAGGTTGGAGCCGTCCACCACCTTCACGGAAACTGTTCCGCGGCCTTTCAAACGGAAATCATGCGCCATGTCCTGCCCGGCGCGCAGGAAGATCTTCTCCTGCGTAACCCCGCCGCTGATCGGATCGCGCACGGTGACCGTATAAGTTCCTTCCGGAAAGATCTTCGCGAACGCGAAATGGCTATTTGCGTCCGTGGAGACGGTCACGTCGGGCAACGGCCCGTTGGCGGTGACCTCCACTCCTGCTCCCGCGGGGGTAACGCCCTCCGGCAGGAGGACGTTGCCGGAGAACACGCCGGAAATGGTATTCACCAGCTTCAGATTGAAATTAACGTTCTGCCCCGCGCCCGCCAGCACGCCCTGCGCTCCCACCTGAGTGGGGAAAAACACCTGCGAGGCGGTGACAGAGACCCGTCCAACTTTCACGTTGGTGAACTTGAAGTTGCCGCTCTGGTCCGTGAGCACGTGCTGCGAGACTCCCTGCACCAGCGAGCAGCTATCCTGATCAAAGACGTTGGAGCTCAGAACAATGTCGGCCCCGAAGGCGGGCTTGCCGCCTGCATCAAGCACGTTCCCGGTGACGGTTCCTGTGCCGGCAAAGCGCAGCACGCCAAAGCCTATTGTGCCGTCGCTGGTAATGGAAGTATTCGCTGTTGCGACGTCAAAGGAGTTGGAGATGGCAACGGCGCTTACCTGCCCGATAGGCAAATTGGTGAACTTCACCGATCCATCGGCCGCCGTCGCCTTGGGATCGCAGCCGCAGGCAAAGTTGCATCCCAGCAGCGCGACGTTCTGGTTTTGAACCAACTTGCCGCTGCTATCGAGCACCGTAAACTGGGCCGTGCCCAGGCCTGACAGGACAATATTAATGTTGTTGACGACCTGCCCCGATTGCGTAATCAGTACAGAGGCGTGGCCGAACCGGAGTCCATCGCGCGTCTCCGCATTGACGGTCTGCGAGCCCGGCTGCACCGGCAGCCCCGGCAGAGAGTACGTGCCGTCCGCATTGGCGAGAACGCCGCTATTACCGACGAAGACCACCACTCCACCCGCAGGCGAGCCGTCCGGGAAAGTCACTTGGCCGTTGGCCGTGCCCAGCGCTGCCTGATCGGTAATGGCAATGGTCAGGTTCTGATTGATCAGGTTCTGGTTCGCCGTAGATAGTCCGGAGATGCTGCCCCTGTCGATGGCGGTGAGCTGCGCTGAAATCACGAAATTCCCGGCAGGCACGCCAGTGAATGTGAAGTTACCGTTGCCGTCAGTATTCACCACCGCGACCGGGGTCGGCCCCAGCGCGGGATGATCGAGGATGCTGTACACGACCGGCCAGTTCGGGACCACCGCGGTCACGCCCTTTTCCACCTTCTGCAAAATGCCGGAAATATTCAGTGAGCCGCTATCGAGCGTCACATCGATGACGGCGGTGTTGCCGGCGCGCGGAACGTCTCCCGCCGCGCGTCCCACGCTGATGCCTTTGCCCGCCTGCACGCTGACCGGACCCACGGTGATTCCTGAAACCGAGTATTGTCCGTTGGCGTCAGTTTTGGTCTGCGCTCCTATCTGCAAATCGGTCTGGCTCAGGACAACGACCGTGGCGCCGGGAACCACGGCCCCGGTCAGGTCGCGCACCGTTCCCGCCACCGATCCCCGCCCAAACAGCGCGATGTCCATGATCAAGCGTTCGCCCGCCGTGTGTACTGAGTTCGTCAATGAGCGTAGCGACCCGGTGTTCGGGTCCTTTGTGGCCACGGTGAACCCGCTGCATGGGTTTTGCCACACGTAGCGAATCTCGTAACGTCCGTCAGAATTTACAGGGATATTGGCGAAGCCGACCGGCCCTTGCTCCTGCGCCGCCTGGCAATCATTGTTCGGCTCCGGCGGCAGGCCTGAATAGTTGATGACGGCAGTCCCAACCGGAGTACCATCGGCATTGAAGACGCGGCCCGAGACAACCGCGCCGATGTCCTGCAGCCTGGAGTCGAGTGAAACGGTCTTGGCCGGGCCGGTGATTCCCCGCTGATCGGCGACGCCGCTGACGCTGACCGTGGTCGGTACGTACGGACCCTCGGGAGCTTGCAGGTTTGCCAGCACGATCCTACCGGAAAGCTGCGCCTTGGCCTGCTGTACGGCGTTCAGCGGAACCTGGTAATTCGAAATGCGTTGGGCGCTGGCGGAATCCACGATGCGGTCAAACAGCATGGCCATCTGCAGGCCCATGGGGCTGGCGCCCGGCAGCGTTTCCGGACCGATCACCACTGCGGAAATAAATTGCGGCCCCTGCGGAGCAATGATGGTCGTGGTTAGCGGCTGCTGCGTGGCGAAGCTGCCGTCATGATTGGTGTCCTGCTCCAGGACCAGGCGATCGGGCTGCGTCTGATCGAGCACGATGCGCGCCTGGCTGCCCGGCGCTACTGGCGCTCCTGAAATCTCGCCGCGAATCACCGATCCATCGCCGTGCGGCATGGTCACGGCAAGGTCGACCGTGCCGGTGGCACTACCGGCCAATTGCAGCGTGTAGGTAGAGCTGGTGGGCGAACTCCATAGCGCCAGAATCGGCGAGTTGTCCGTTCGACCGAGCGGCACTTGCGCGAAACCGGGTATGGTGTCATTAAAGCTGCCTGGGACCCAAGTCCGGGCAATGTTGCCGAAAGCGTCCGTTAGCTTAAACTGCACTGGCGGCGCGGCCCCTCCGCTGGCCACCGTAAACGAGATGAAGTTCGGTCCGGAGGCATAGACCTGGGAAAGCTGCGTCTGGTAACTCAGTGGTCCTCCGGCGTCCGATACCGGCTGTGCCAGCGCTGCTCCTACCGCGCGCTCAAAATCCTGCCCCGCCTGCGTCGTCCTCAGGAGTTGGTCGAATCCCGGATCAATCGGAGTGCCGCCATAGAAGTCGGAGAGCAGGTCGCGCACCGCGTCTGAAACATTTTGTCCAAGCCCCACGCGCAGTCCGGCTTCTGCCAGCGCCAACGCTTTTTTCGTTACCACAGACTTGCTCGTGCGGATCACGTTTGGCGGCAGCGCTCCAGCGGGCGCGTTGGCGATGCTCCAGCCTTCGCCCAGCACCAGCATGGCGGCATCCACCACCGACTGCGGCAGATTGGCCACCGAGGCCGGCAGCACCAGCGTGTCCGGCGAGAGCGGAATGCCGCGCTCACCCACACCCAGCGTGAACTTCAGTTCGCCGGTGGAACCATCCGTCGTATCGAAATGCAGATAGCTGGCCACTACCTGCCCAGTGCGCAGGCTCTTGAAGGTATAGGTTAAAGTTTTGGCGTCGCCGCCAGCGATCGTGTCGATTGTCAGGGTCTGGTCGCTGAGCAGCGTTGCCCCGCTCATGCGCGATGCATCCAGCGTCAGCTGCACGGAGTTGGCGATCGACTGGCTGATATTTTTGACCGTGACGTAGACCTTGAACTGCTCTCCTGACCGCACTACGCCCGGGACAGCAAACGTCAGGTCGAAGAAGGGATTGCGGACCAGTACTCCACCCTGCGCATTGCCGGTGATCTTGACCGGCCCTGTGGCCAGTCCATCCAGAATGCCGTGAATATCGAAGCTGATCTGGTGAAAGCCCTCTTTTTCGCCGCGGATAATAAATTCCGCCTGCGCCTGGTCTCCAGGATTCAGATTATTCACGTCGTCTGCCGTGCCAGACTTGCCATCCGGTCCGGCCCCCATAACGTTCTTGGTGGGAGGTTCAGGACCGTCTTTCGTATTGGGCAAGCTCAGCGGATCGTCGGCCGTTCCGCCCACTGCATCATCTCCCGGCGGCAGATTAATGGTGCTGGTGAGATCATGCACGGTAAGACCGGACCCGCCCGGAGCGCCGTTCGAAACATAAAGCTGGGCCGAGAAAAATTGCTTTAGGAAACCCACATCGCCCGGGATTACCAGCACGCTGGGAATCCTTACAGGACCGCTCCCCCCACCGGGAAACTTGATGTCGTTGCTCGACACCACATTGCCCTGAAGGTCGGTGAGGCTCAGCAGCACCGGCACGATCGTGGGAATGGGGACGCTGTCGCGCGCAGGCGGACCCGGAGGAAGGATCGGCTGCGGGATCGGCACTCCATTCGGGCCAAATACAACCGGGAACGAAATCGTGGTGGCGTTCGATTGCGTGGCCAGCCCAATAGTGAACTGGAACCCCAGGAAATCGCTGCCGTCCAGAACAATGCCCGCCGCCTTGATCTCATCCAGCGTCAGCGGACGCGTGGTGACCGAGGTGATCAGCACCTGATCGATGACCTTTACCGGCACCGTGGAGGGCGTGACGTCTATGGCCGGACTGCCGTTTACCGTAATGCGAAGATTGCTCAGGGTATAGTCGCCTGCCTCGCTCAGGGCAGGAATTGGCAACAACAGAGGATCGACAATTGGCGTGGCTCCGCCGTTCGGGTCGACAAAAGGCAAAGTAATCGTGCCCACCAGGCCAGGACCGGAGAGCTCGCCATGAACTTCAAAAGCTCCGCCCAGAAATTGTGCAACGTCGGTGGAATTGAGCGGGCCTGAGGCCGTGCTTACGACGATCCGGACACCGGCAGCTGTATTTTTAGGAATCGTGGGATTGGCCGGCTGGACCGTGGCAGAAATGCTCTGCACCGGCAATCTCAGCTCGCCAATCTTTCTCAGGGTTGTTTGCGCATCCAAAAGACTTGCAGCGAACAATATGGTAACCACAGCCGTCTTCACCAAGCTGCGTAAGCGCACTATACCCTCCAGAGCACAACTCGGTACCCAAAATTATTCCAATCTCTAACTGGTAAACCTATGAGACTAAGCTAAAGGAAATTGGCGGGAATTTTATCTAGTTACGATGTATTGTCAATAGGAAAAATTCATGCCGCATGTGCAAACTCATTTTTTGGTCCTTGGGTTCGCCAACAGTTGCAATTTCCTGCAGCTTTTCAACCCTGACATATCAGACATAGACAGTCGAGGCGCTTCATCTGTCCCCCAACCGAGATAGTCAGCAGCGGAGAGTCTGCCATAGCGACAGAATTGACGTAATGCGGCGTTGTCGCTGATAAGTTGTCAGCCTATTCGGTAATTTTGCTGGAATATGAAAAGCAGCAAAATTCGCAACTTAGGCTATCTCGGGAAACTACACCTGTACTGCATCGGTAGCAGCTTGGAGTCCCATAGGCAAGTTGGGGTCGGAGTCAGGAATTGCCGCCTAGTGAGTCTCGAAAGTTCTCAGGTTGGCCTTTGACGAGCCAGTCGCTCTAGCCTCCGGGCAATGTTTAAAGATTCCTCTGCTCGGTCAATCTAGAATATGCCCATTTCGCAAAACCGCAGGAAGAGCCAAACCGAACAAGGATCCGTCCGGCAGACCTTTGTTACATTGTCTCAAGCGCGTTCACTCCGGTCCTGGCCAAACACACCAAGAGTTTCAACCTAGTCGATACGCTCTCCGTCGGAGTCGATCGCATCCAGCGGGAAATTCGAACCGCTGCAGCGCCAGGTGGAGACCTGGAGACAGGCCCAGATCACCGATGACACGGCGAAGCTGATCTTCTACTCGGC
This sequence comes from Terriglobia bacterium, assembly GCA_963732195.1. Lineage (GTDB taxonomy): Bacteria > Acidobacteriota > Terriglobia > Terriglobales > Acidobacteriaceae > Angelobacter. The sequence continues at coordinate 65,282 of CAVSYO010000026.1, forward strand.
GTTTGTGGCTGGCAAGCTCGATGCGCCAAGAAGCCTGCTGCCCGAAGTTCATCGCATGTACTTCGAGCCGCAATATCCGGAGTTCTAGGCCAGGACTATGTGGAGCTTGTCGAACGCCTTTACCAGCGCCTTCAAGAAGCTTGATCCTGTGCCGCAGTTCAAGGCAACGGCCAAGCTGGGAGGCTTTCTGGCACAACTCTCGAGCTGATTCGCGATCGCCGCTTCAGTATTGCGGGTGGCAGAGATCACGCTTCTCCGGCAAGGAGACTTCAGACAAACAACGCCAGCATTTTTCTGAATGCCTGACTGAGTCTGCGGAGGAAGGCGGGTCGGAACGCTTGCGGGCCGAAATTGATGATCTCCAGGCTGCAAGCCTTTCTCTGGCCGGCTGTCCAGATATCCAGCAGGGCTTCAAGTCCGGCATCGTCAATATGGGTTACGTTCGATAGATCGAGTACGATGCGATTGATCACCGGGATACCTTTGCCGCGCGACACGGGAATGGAGCGGCCACACACTTCACGTTGAAACATATCCGCGGAGTCGGCCGTGATCCTTCCGTTGCATCGAATGATGATCTCTTCTGGCTTTTCGTCCATGCTGAGCTTCAGGTTGGTAAAGCAATATGCAGATGTCGCCACTCTTCTACCCTCCCAATCCGGTACCGAAAAAACTCCATTGCATGTCTCTCTCGCAGTTGATGCGGCTCTTCAGTTGTGTTGTCACCATTGCCGTGATTGCAATAATGGCTTCGAAACGGTCCCCAGATGGCACAACGGCTGCAAATCAAATGTGGCTGCGGTGATTGTTTCAGGAGTCTTGAACTCGTAAAAGGCACGCGCCGGACGTTTATGGGACAAAAAGCGACATCAGTTTTTCAGGAATGAATCCCGAAACTGCCCTGACAATCACCATGTCTTGCTTTGTCATCGAACTAAGCGGCTCATAACGGCGCTTACATTGCGCCCATCAGACATCGCACAAAATAATCCCAGCGCCGCCGTATCACGTAGGTATCACCGGCATAACGGTGGCGCCGGTTGGGCAACAGCAGCAGGTCAAAGTCCTTGTTTGCCTTGATCAGCTCATTGACCACGAGCAAGGTGTTGTAAGGCGGAACATTGTCATCCAACGTGCCATGCATCTAGACGCTAGGCTTATGATTTCTGCGAGTCGAAACCGCCTTGGCGTGCCAGTGAATACGAGCTTCGCGTGGCGGCGTTTTGTGGATTCTTTCCCATGCGCGTCGAAGTTGGCGCGTCGAACTGAATCCGGATTGTTCGGCGACGCGCTCCATGTCGAACCTAGTTTCGCGAAGTAATTGCTGTGCGTAGGCGACTCGTAAACGGTTGCTGTATTCGGGAATGCTCATGCCGGCGTGTTCATGAAAGAGGCGCGAAAGATGGCGGTCGCTGGCGCCCGCCATGCGCGCGAGCGCCCTCAGACTCCAAGGCTTGGTAAGGTCTGCGGCGATGGCATCCTGCACACGGTGTACGGCCGGATGAATGTGATTGCGCCCTTCCAGCCAGGGGGAGAGCTGTGGGTCCGAACCACTACGGCGCAAATAGACGACCAGATAGCGCGCGACCGCGACTGCGCAGGATTGCCCCGTGGATTGATGAACGAGGTGCAGCATAAGGTCGATGCCTGCAGTAATGCCGGCACTCGAGTATCGTTCACCATAACACCGAGGTCGGTGGACTCACCGCCAATGCGGATCATGTGTTCGGGATTTGGATCAACTAGGGCTTTGAGGACTTCGACCATAATCTTCCTCATCTGTGGCAGGGCGGCCTGGGACTGCCTGACCGCGACGACTACCTCGACTCGTCTCCCAGGACGGCTGCGTTGCGCAGTCAGTATCAAGCACACATTGGGGCGATATTGAAGCTGGCCGGAGTTGCGGATCCGGAAGTCAAAGCGGCACCAATTTCTATGCGACCGCAATTTTAGATAAAACAGAGCCTTTAGCCGGGCTGCTGAGTACGAACGGCATGTGGCATGAAAAGCTCGTGAAGGGTAGACGGGAGGCACATGAAATCCTGGCGGAGAGAGAGGGATTCGAACCCCCGATACCCGTTAAGGTATACACGCTTTCGAGGCGCGCGCCTTCAGCCACTCGGCCATCTCTCCGCGCCGTGAATTTCCATCTTCATTTTACCAAGGAAGCTCGTTTTCACTGCCTTCCCTGGCTGGATGTCACTGAATTGAGCCTGATTCAGCTTCCTTTCCGAGTTGAAGCAAGCGATTGGTCACCTCATTCGCCATATGGAGGACCTCAGCATCAAGAGTTTGGGTGTAGATCTTGAGCGTGGTCCGGATATCGCTGTGCCCGAGTTGCGCCTGCATCTCGGTCGGGTGTGCTTCCTGCTTGCCGTGGGTGGAAAAGCTGCGCCTCAACACCTGAAAGGTGGGATGAAATGACAGGCCCGATGCTTTAGCGACAGGATACAGTCTGAGTCGAAGCCAGTTGTCCGGGTGCATGGGTTTATCGAGCGGCTTGCGCCCGCGCGCCCCGATGGCGGGAAACATGAGCGTGTTCTCCTCCGTGTTCGCGCATTCTCGGCGCCACTCCTCAACCGACCGCTGGACAGCTTCGGGAATAGCAACCAAGCGATAGTTGCTGCGGCCGAAGCGATTCTTACGCTTGATCTTCTTCGCCTGAAACTGGCCCCGCCACGCCGTGTTCATGATCTTAAATATCAAGCCCTGGTAGGAGCCCCAGGTCAGGCCAAAGACTTCGCTTGGGCGCAGGGCGCAGAACGAAGCGATCAGAAAGATGGCGCGGTCGCGTGAGGTTTCGAGGCCAGCCAGCAGCTTGGCGTACCATTCCACCGGCAAGATCGGTTTGTCTCGCTCCTCGATCTATTAGGTAGCTCAGAGTCCCTGTCGTTCGGACAACAATCCGTGCAGCCAGCCTTCGAGTGCCACGGCGGTGCTGCCGAGAAGTTGCCGCATAATTCCCCTAGGTATGTATCCGTCAAATTTAGAGCCCCAGGTTCAGCCCAGTTTTCTGATGGATACCATTAAGATGCCGAAGCGATTGTGACTGATAACTCACATCAGGAGATCCTTCACAAACCTTATACCCTTCCAACGTCAATGCGACTGTACCGCAAGCGCTTCCGCTCGTGGTACAACGCGGACTCAGGCCATGTATTTCCGTCCAGGCCAGAGCAGAACGAACCTGGCATTCTAAAGGGATGGTGTTAAGGCGCTATTGTTCTTGACTCAGAGCTGGTTTCGACGAACACTCACGCTGAGAAACACTACGCTTATGTCACAAACATAAGAATTGCCAACAATGGCGGACATATTACCTCAACACGAATTCACCGCATTGGCAAAGGAAATCACCAACGAATGCTTTCCTTCAGAAATCGAAGTATTTGAAATCGATGCGCCATCGATTATCGAGAACTTGTATGAGGGCCGACAAGCGACACACGAGTCGGGACGCCCAGACGAGGATTACGAATTTGGTTTGTCCCTGACTCAGTCACTGAATTTGTGAAGTTGCTGGTCGGTACGTTCACAGTGATTCGTTCTGTACACGACGCCATCTTAGGACGCAAAAGCGAAAGAAGAGGAGCATGCACTCGGGTTGAGGTGGCAGGCAGGTTCTTAACGAGCGTGCCTGCGGAGGCACTCAAAGGAGGTACTCAGATGAAACGAAACGTTGCGCTGTTAACGATTGTTTTTAGTTCCTTAATCTTGCTCTACGCGCAGGACAACAAAGTTGAGGAAATGACGGGCTGGATCTGCAATTCCGCCTGCGTCACCCAAAGCGCCGGCAAATCTACCTGCGACGCCACGTGCAAAGACAAGAGCGGAGATGCAGTGTTCGTGGACGACCAGCAGGGCAAAGTCAGCAAGATCACCAACCAGAACATTGTTAAGGGCAAGATGGGCCAGAAAGTCAAAGTGAAATGTAACTGGAAGGACAAGGAGTCGATGGAAATCCTTCAGATCATCTATGCCAACGCCGGATAGTGAATTAACATGATGCAACCAATCACGAGTCTCAAATGGCTATCGGCGTTCGCGACGGTGGGCTTGTTCTTCGCACCTCTCGCGGATGCTCAAACATCTTCCACCAGTCAACCTGCGGGCTCCAAGCAGCAATCTACGCCAGAACAACTCGTGGATGCGCTGAATGGCGTCTTCGGGAAGCAGAAACCGGATGTCCGCGCAGTCCACGCGAAGGGTGTGGACCTCACTGGAGTATTTCGGCCCAGCGGTTCAGCCTCGTCGGTGAGCAAGGCTCCGCACCTCCAAAAGACAATCGTTCCGGTCACGGTTCGATTCTCGAATTTTCCGGGCGTGACAACGGTTCCCGACACCGACGGACTTTCGTCGCCGCGTGGCTTGTCGATCAAGTTTCGTCTTCCAGACGGCTCCGATACAGACATCGTCGCCCACTCCTTCAACGGCTTCCCCGCGCCGACCGCTGATGAATTCCGGGTGTTTTTGATTGCGCTCGGGGCCAGCGGACCTGGCGCGGCCAAGCCAACCTCGCTCGACGTCTACTTGGGCAGCCATCCGGTTGCTAAAACCTTTCTGGAGTCCCAGATACCGCCTCCCTTGAGCTATGGCACCGTGTCGTACTTCGGCGTGAACGCGTTTAAGTTCACGAACGCCAAAGGGGCGGTCACGTTTGGGCGCTACCAGATTCGCCCCCTAGAGGGCGACCAGTCTTTGCCGAAAGCTGAGATTGCAAAAGCTGATCCAAACTATCTTACGAAAGAGATGAGAGGACGGGTGACTCGAGGTCCCGTCCGCTTCAAACTGGTTCTTGAGATTGCTGAGAAGGGGGACAAGCTCGACGATCCGTCGATTGCGTGGCCGCCAACGCGTACCAAGCTTGAGCTGGGAACCATCGAGATTACCAAAGCGGTGGCCGACAATGCCGCTGCTGAACATCAGTTGCTCTTTCTCCCGGGGGCTCTGCCTCCCGGCATTGAGGCGGCGGACCCGATGATCAAAGCCCGCACGGACGCATACCCAGTCTCGTTCGATCGCCGGAAGTAGAGCAAATCACAGTCGAACGGTGCTTGCAGATCGGTTACGTTCTGGCCAACTAAAACTAACCTTTGAAACGGCGAGCGGGCCCCACCAGTGCGCCAGATCCGATGGGCCCCCGCTCGCACCTTCGCAGGAAAGCAGCGAGGGTAGGTCGCATGAGCTTGAAATGGATGCCGCCGCAGCATTCAAGGGTTCTCACATCCGCGTTCCTGCGACTTTCCATCCTCAGGTGAAAGTTGCGTGAGAAGCTGACGAGGAAGAACGCCAACTCGTCTTCACACTTCAAAAGAAGTTTCCACGCTGGCTCGTGATGCAGAACCGACCTCGCTACGATGCCCGGCGCACAGGCGCACGACCAGACGCTTCTATCTTTCTGCCGGAAAGAGAGCTAGGAGCGTTGAGATTGGCTCCTTGATCTACGCCGACTCCCAGCCGATCTACAAGCTCCCCACCGAACCATCCGGCGACCACGGCAATTACGACCGCAGCAAATGAAAGCGTCAGTGCCAGGCTGCTCGGAGATGCTGGCTCAGGCCGCCTCAACAGCCAGCTCACTGCGAATAAGAGAACCACCAGTACATTCAAACCTCCGTGCCATAGTCCGACCGCCTTTGCGCGAGTATTGCTTGGAATGCCTAACCAATCAATCAGCCCGAATACTGCCGCCAAAAGGCCGCCAATGATTCCGGCAGCAATCATGTACCACGCCATCGCGGACCACTTTCCATCGGACGTACTCAATGTGATGATGTCGAAGATGACGGCTGTCGCGAGTAACCCAAGCGGAAACACAATAAGCATGGGATGTACTGGATGTCCTGCAATTTTCATTTGTCCCTCAAAAGCAATACCCCGAAGCTGAACGTCTCTCAATATAGATGGCTTAACAATGACTCACGTTGGCCCAAGCTCCAGCCAATGTATTAGCGATCTCCTGCCTCGTAAAGGTGAGGGATGCGCTCCGGCTTCGATTTCCTTACGCCATTCGGTTTAGATCGTGCCATCGGGGCTGCCTGAGTCATCGCATTAGCTCGCGCACTACTGCCTTATCAAGTACAGAACTCCAATAATTCAATGCCGGGAATTTAGCGCCTCGGGCTTGAGGCCCAACCCTCTTCCAAGCTGGAACGCCAAAGCATCGAAATTAGATATGGCACCGAAACATCCTTTTTATCGGATTGAGGCGAATAGAGTCCCTCGCAAATATAGAGGAGCAAGTCCTCTCAAGGTGACCCGGAAATCAAGCCTGAAACTCAGAAAAGCGGTGGAACGATTTGCCGTTTACTTCAGGCGGGAATTTGGCTATGGCATCACTGAGTTCCACGCCAGGGAGAAGACGCAATATACCGCGTACCTGTTTAGAGAATCTGGCGACGGGGGCGCGTATGCTTGGGTGGGAGCCTGCTGCTTCCGGCCTGAAAGCTATTCACATTCGATCGAGGGTGAGACTTTGCGATGGGTGTGGATTCACCCTTTTGAAAGGGGCAGAGGGGTTCTCGCAGAAGCATGGGCGACATTACGTGCTAATCATGGGGACTTCTTTGTGGAACCGCCGGTTTCGTCATCAATGCTGAACTTTCTTTTAAAGCACAATCGCGACTCTCAGTTTTATACCTTCTACCGAAAGTTGGAGGAAGCGGCATAAAGGATCGATTCTGCAATTGGCTGCCGCTTAGCTTGTGGTCTCTTCGTCGGAGGATTCGAGAGTAGCCAGATGCCAGGCGAGAATATCTTCAGACGCGGGCGACAGCCCTTGAAACTCGATCTCATTGTCGACTAGCGGATCGGAAGTCCTCACTACCGCTTTGCACTCAATCGCCTCATCGCCAATCCAGAGTCACTAATCGGGAGATCACGAAATCCACGTTGGTGGCCTTAGAAATCAGTAACTCACATACAACTAAGCCCGCACGGAAGCACTTTTGAAAAGTATCAAAAAAGCTTGAATTGGCGCATAGAGATTATCCTCACTGAATGCACCAGCTTTCCGCTGGACACACCTTCATGCCGGTTTAGCCCGGCGCTCTCCGGATTGCCGACCATTCACGAATTGGCATCTTTTTCGGAATACGACATGGAAGCCCGATGTCCTCGGTTCCCTGTGGGCACGAACATGCCAGACCGATTGCTGAGTGCTACCCGACTAGCGAGTTGTAGCCGCCGCTCAGCGCAAAATTCGTGACTGCGCGAACACGAGGCAGCAGAGGAAGCTACCCCGACCACTTCGCAAGCTATTCATGGCTTTCCTGAGTGAGTAAGCACCATCAACGGGATGGCAGCGAGCGCGGCTATCACTACAAAAACCAGCACGATTCCGCCGATGACATCGTCAAACTTGCTGTTAACGTGCTTCCCCATGACGTTCCTGTCGGATGCGGTCCGCAGAATCGGGTAATAGGTGAATGGCATCACCACCATGCCAAAAACAATGGATATATTCACCAATTGCAATGGGCGTACTCCGGTTAATGCAATCACCACCGCCAAGATGAACATCGCAACCCATGTACCCGTGAACACGGGCACAGACTTGGCCGGCAAGTTCTTTCCCCATTTGAGATTGAAGAACTGGCAGACGTTGTACCCACCGGAGAGAGCAGTTTCGACGGCCGCTCCCGCCAGGCAGGCCAGACAGCCAGCAACAGCTGCAATCAAGGCTTTTTGCGCAAACGGAAATGCGCCCGAAAAAACGGCGGTGCTGAGTATCTGAGGAAAAATACCGTGAGGCAGAAAAAGGATCGCACCAAGAGCTAACAGTGCGACGGTAAGCAGCGAGCCAAGCAATGAGCCGAGCGCTGCCACCATGAAGTTCTCGCCCAGGTCCTTGGGTGTCCAGTCTTCTTCTATAGCGCCGGAAGAATAGAAGTGGACCTCGTATGCCATCAGCATGGCGCTGAAGATTCCGACCGCAAAATACCAGTACAGAAGAGTATGATTCGTGTCCGCCTGTGAGACCTTCGGGATAAGACCACGGGCCAGCTGAGTCCAATCGGGATGAAGCGCCACCGCGGACACGGCGAAGACGATCATCATCAGGCCAGACAAACCAAGCGTCCTCTCGATCCATTGAAAACGGAAAAGAAGCACCATCGTGCCCAGAGTCAGGGTAGTCGCGACGAGCAGAAACCTTTCCGGCCATCCAGTCAGCAAATGAAGAAGAATGGCAATGCCTCCAATTTCCGCAGCGCACGTGATCAGGTTCAGGAGATTGGACGCAATTAACGCGGCAAGTCCAAGCTTTTTGCCTAACGATGTGTGCACAATGGCAAACACGGGCTCTTTGGCAACGACGGCAACCCTTCCGCACATTTCCATGTAGATGATGATGGCTGCTGTGCCTAATGCGATGGCCCACATGAGCTGGTACCCGAACAGTGCGCCCGCCTGTGTAGTGAACACAATCTGGCCTAGATCAACGAACCCTCCAAGCGCCGTCATAATTCCAAGGGTGATGCCCAGGATTTTTTTCATATAGAGGAGTTCGCCTCATCAAGAGCCTGGCGGATTCTTGCAACGTGCTCCTTCGCAGTCGCGAGTGCGGCTTGGTCATCCAGTCTCCCGCGAATGGTGTGTAACTCTGCCTCTAAAGCATCGAACTGCACGCTTAATTTTTGCCGGGCATCCTCTTCGCCCTGCGCAGGCAACGATTCCTGGAGTTCTTTCCTGGACTGCTCGACCTCTTCCGTGAGGTATTCAATATGGCCTTGCGCGTAATTTCTCGTCGCACGATTCTGGCGAACGTAATCGAGGAACATCTCTGTTTCCGCCGCCAGCGATTTTGCAGAAATTAATTCCGAGCGCAGCTCGTCCTTCGTCAGGGTCTTGTGGCGAGAGCACGCGCTCATGACCAGAATGAACCCAAGCGCAAAGGCAACAATAGCCTTGAACATAACTCAGAGATGCAGGATTGTACCCCGGTGTTTGCCGGTGGTTGTGCTGCTCATTGTGCTGAATACTCGTTGAGGCTCCTACCCTGACCGTGGTTAATCGGTGCCTTCGTAGTTTTGAAGTGACATTCCGAAATCTGCTGTCAGACGAAAATTTCCTAACCCTCTTGCAAGCGGAAGCCATGACCATGATTCCAGAGTTCCTAAGGCCAATTCTCAACAAAGCGAAAATCCGGCATGAAATCGCGTAAACAGGACGGGGCCGCCTGTTGGAGACAGTGGTACAGAGCCCGAAAATCCCCAATCTTAGGGCTTTATCGGGGCCGTTGCCCAAGGATCTTTGCAAAGACCAATTGAAGCTGACCGTTTATTGCCGGTACGTGGAGTTGCTTTTGCGGAATGCACGAATCAGCAGTGATGCTCTATAGACAGTCTCTTTGAATGGCATTCCGAGTTACGACCGCCACATAAAAACTGGTCTTCTTTGGCAGACCTGATGCGGCAATAAGTCATTCGAAACTCGACAATGAGAATTCGGGGGCTGAGACGGCTCAAACTGAAGGATTGCCCGTGATCTAACGAAATGATCAGTCTCCGCGAAAAGACCTATCCGAGTTGCATAATTTCCGGCTCAGCGGCGGAGGAGAAACAAAGTACAATGCCGGAGATTCTCGGAGAAGGAGAACTTTCCGCATGAGTAATGCTTGCAAACGTCGAGTACTCGCAGTGACTCTGCTGTTTGTTTTCGCGTGGCATTCTGCATCCTTGGGCCAATCTGCATCGATGATAGCAACGCGAGTCGTCATGCTCGGGACCGGGACTCCTTTGCCCGATCCCCAGCGTTCAGGGCCATCAACCGCGATTGTCGTGAATGGCATGCCGTACATCGTGGATGCCGGGGCCGGTGTCGTACGGCGTGCGGCCGCGGCCCGCGACAAAGGAATAAAAGCTTTAGAACCGACAAACCTCAGAATCGCATTTCTCACTCACTTGCATGCCGATCACACACTCGGTCTTGCCGATCTGATTCTCACGCCTTGGATCATGGGAAGAAAGGAGCCGCTGGAGCTCTATGGCCCAGTGGGGACGCGAGACATGGTAGGACACATCCTGGAAGCTTACGATGCCGACATCAAAACGCGGACCGAAGGTCTGGAACACTCGAATCGTACAGGGTACAAGGTGAATGTGCACGAGATCACACCCGGCGTCGTATATAAAGACGCAAACGTCACAGTCAAAGCTTTCAACGCTTATCACGGCTCGCCGCAGAATACGTTCGGCTATCGCTTTGAAGCGCCTGGTCGCGTCATCGTCATCTCGGGCGACGCCACGCCCAAAAGCGAAGTGCTTCAGAACTGCAGCGGATGCGACGTGTTAATTCACGAGGTCTACACACAGGCTTCCTTCGATAGGGTCTCCCCTGAATGGAAGCAGTATCGTGAAGCATTTCACACCTCGACTAGGCAGCTTGCAGGAACTGCCAACAAAGCCAAGCCCAAGCTGCTGGTTCTATATCACCGCGCCAACCCCGGTTGTGATCAGGCCCGGACTCAAGAATGTCGGGAGGCCGGCGGCGAGGAGCAAGCACTAAAGGAGATTCGCGAACTCTACAGAGGCAAAGTCGTTGCCGGACATGACCTTGACGTGTTCTGAACAGCACTGTCCGGCGGTTTCGGCGGCGAGAGGCGCAGTTCACGCGTGACGATTGGAATCGGGCTAATGAAGCAACTGTGCGCCTTAGCCCAAGTGTTTTCCCAAACTTGCCTGCCAGCGTGAGAACATAGCTTGCACATCGCGGATGCACAGTTCCGCAGCCCTGGAGCGAACGAGCGCAGAACATAAATATCATCAGTGGTGAGTTCACCTCAGCGGTGCAGAAAGAATGGGCGGTGCTGTGCTCACGCCAACGGCGTTCGGCGATCCTCCGCAGGCGCTTCGAATGAGATTGAGGAGCTTGGAGAACATTGATCTTAAATTGCTCACCTTGGAAGCGAGGATTGCTGCGACGCCAATCATCGGGGGCGAGCTCATCTAAACTGCGAAAACGTCCGCCAAGAAATCCGCGGCCGAGCGGACTGTAAGCCACCAATGCAGCTCCGAGTTCGCGCAGAACCTGCAAGAGTCCGTCTTCAGGTTCGCGACTGAATAGGGAGTACTCAGTCTGCACTGCCGTAACTGGATGAACCTTATGCGCCCTCCGCACAGTTTGCGGAGCAGCTTCGGAAAGCCCAATATGGCGTACCTTGCCAGCACGCACCAATTCAGCCATTGCGCCCACCGTCTCTTCAACGGGAACTTCAGGATCAACGCGGTGGAGGTAATAAATATCTATATGCTCTACGCCCAGACGTTCCAGCGACTGGTCACAGGAACGGCGCACATTCTCAGGTGTACCATCCACTCCCCGAGCTTCGCGGGGGGAATCCGTCACGATACCGAACTTCGTTGCGAGTACGACCTGGTCACGTCGCCTTCCTCTGAGGGCCTTACCAACTTTTATTTCAGAATCTCCATAGATGTTTGCGGTATCAAGAAAGTTGATATCCAGGTCAAGCGCACGGTGAATCAACGCAATTGCGGACTTTTCATCTTGAAGCACTGCTCGTGTAGACATCCGCAATGCCGATGCTCATACATCCGAATCCAATTGCTGATACTGAGGGCCCATTCCGACCAAGCTGTCTTCGTTCCATGAATTCCTCCAAATTAAGTTGATCCTCTTTGACGTTGGCAAAATCGTGTGACCGACGGAATGTGTACCAGACAAACCAGGAACCGTCATCGGTCGCACTGCGAATCACACCGGTCCTGTAAATTGCGAACCGCCGTTTGAAAAGGCGTTGATTCTGGTTGAGGGGATCTTCCGCTGCCTGCTATCGTCACCTCAAAAAACGTGAATTGCTGTTCACGTTCTTTGCACAGCGGCTCCATATCTTTGAGATCAAATCGGTTCGGTATTGAGTCTCCTATTGCATCACAGCCTCTGACCTGTTTCCTATGGCATCTGGAATTGTTTGTTCAAAAGGGGAGCAACTCGATCCCTACTGGCGAAGGAGCGCATTAGCGCGCCGCTCCATTTCAGCTGGATCGAGGTCCTCTTTCCATGTGAGGAGAACCCAGACATGTCCAAAAGGGTCACGCAGACTCGCAGAGTTGGCTCCGTAAAACATTTCTGTGGGAGGCTGGACTGGTTCTGCGCCAGCCTTGAGCGCACTTCGCAGCACTGCCTCATTGTCATCAACAAAGATGTGAAGGCTGGTACTCGTGCGCCCAAGTTTTCGTGGTTCGCCATAGAGTTTCTCGTCTGGATCACCGATCATTACCACAGAGCCATCGATGGAGATTTCGGCATGAAGAATCTTCCCGTTGGGATAAGCGATCCGAAACAACTCGACCGCTCCGAATGCTTTTTTGTAAAAGTCGATTCCGCTCGAAGCATCATCGATGTAGATATGTGGAACGACCGCATTCCGATAGCGACTCGGTCTCGTATTCATTTCGGCTCTCCTGCACCGACGAGCCGAAAGCGCAGGCCTGCCTTGGCTCGACTCGTCCCTTAGAGTTGGCGATCGATTAGAGTTGTGCGATCGATCCGGCAGTTCGAAAGTACCATTTTTGTATAGCCCGGCGATCCATTCCGCACAGGGTGTTGCTGTATTCCAAGAGATGGCTCGGTTATTGCTTCCTCTCAAAATTCGGCTCAGCGTTCTTTCTTTCCCTGCACGAACATAACAACCATGCTGGAATCATGAAGCCAAGCCGATCTACGCAATTTTAACAATCTCCTTATTACGCGTGCCGTCGTGAGAGTGACGAAGCTCAATCGTGGGTTCAGGCGGCTTCGCAAGTTCGGGTTTGACCAGCGTACCCACTGCTCCCTTGCCAAGCGTGATACCCCCATCCACGAGCCAAAGCGCGCCCGTAACGAAGCTTGCAGCATCGGAGGCCAAAAACGCATACACGTTCGCAACTTCTTCGGGGGTTCCGCGACGGCCAAGGGGAGTCGCGGCAATCAGTGATTTTTCAATTTCTTCATCGACCGCCCCAGTTTCTTTGTGTGTCCAGGCGGTATCAATGGGGCCCGGGCATACACAATTAGCGCGCACACCAAATTGGGCTTGCTCGACTGCGACACCGCACATGAAAGCGTGCAAAAAACCCTTCGTACCTCCATATGTAGTGGCTCCAGGTTCGCCGTTGATTCCCGCTTCCGACCCGGCACTGATGATGTTACCTCTCGACTTGCGGAGATGGGACAGAGCGTACTTAGTCATTAGAAAGGCAGAACGAATATTGCAGCGGACGTGCTCATCGAATTTATCAACAGGAGTGTCGTCGGTCTTGGCGTCAACGACGAGGATGCCAGCGTTGTTAATCAACACATCGAGCCTGCCAAACTTTGTGATCGCGGTATTAACGCACTGCTGGGCGTTCCTCTCGTCTGAGATGTCGCCAGCAAACGCAATTGCCTCACCGCCTTCGTCAACAATCGCCGCTACTACGTCGTCAATTGGATCATCGGGTAAACCATTGACGACAACCCGCGCACCCTCATGAGCGAACTTCCTGCAAATCGCCTCACCGATTCCCGTTCCGCCGCCGGTTACGATTGCGACCTTATCTTGCAATTGTTTCTTGATCCCAACTTGTCTTTTCATTGCGAACCTCTAATTTCAAATGAATTCGAAGTGGCACAATCACGAAATATTTGTATTTGCGTCTAGGATGAACAGGAGGAACAAGAGGTTGGCAAAGCAAAATGGAAAGACGGATGGATTAAGATTCTATGTGAATGCCGTGGAACGCTCGTTTGGTGCGGACGTGGATTTTGCGCAGCTCGTAAAACTGTATGGCGATTATGGCCAGCACGACAGCGAAGCCAAATACTCCCCAAGCCCAATCCATGGAGGTTATATCCAATGTACGGCAGGGAGAACCCGATGCAGATCACATCTCGACAAGCTATGTGGAAAGGCAGAATTTGACCATGAGAATGCAGATGCGGCGCTTTACCAGAGTGACCAACGCTTTCTCGAAAAAGCTGGACAATCTGAAAGCCGCTATTGCTCTGCATTTTGCGTATTACAATTTCTGCCGTTTTCATAGGTTTTTGCGTGTCACTCCCGCGATGGAAGCGGGGTTAACGGATCATGTTTGGAGCCTTGCTGGGTTGCTGGCGGTGGCATAAAATCTCCTCCCCGCTCTCCCATTCTTCCCGTGTCATCTCTATAGGAGGAATGGGGCGGTGACGTGATTTCCGGAAAACAGGCATATTCGAAATGGTCCAGATGACTGTTCACGCCAAGCCTCAAGCTGCTCGTGACTAACATCCCTATCTGCAATCCCACCCAGCGCTGTTATCGGACATTTCAAGCGAGGTCTGGCAACGTATTCATAGGTCTGTATGAGCTCAAAATCAGCGCGCAGCAGGGGCAGAAGCAGCTCCACCAATTCCTGGTTGTCCAGTATCTCGCGCGGAGTTCCTTCCAATCGGCGAAGTTCCTGAATAAATTCAAGCCTTGGAAGATTGAAGGTGATCGGGCCGGGCTCAGGTATTTGCGGAGCTAGTCGCCCGGAGACGAAGAAGTGAGCAGGCTCCAGTGCCCATTCGGAGCGTAGCTTATGTATAAGCTCAAAGCTGATAGTCGCGCCCATGCTGTGCCCAAAAAACGCAAACGGTTTATCCAGGTTTGCAGAGATAGACGACTCGATAGCATCTACAAGCGCCTCCAACGAGGTGAAGGGTTGTTCGTGCAATCGCGTGAGGCGCCCCGGGAACTGTATCGGGCATACTTCCACAAAACCCGGCAAAAGATCTGCCCAATTGCGGAAAATGGCAGCGCTACCACCCGCAAATGGTAAACAAAACAAACGCAATTGCGCCGTTGGACGCGGCTTCGCGTAGGCAAACCATGGATTATTTGCTATCTTGTTCAACTATCAAATTCAACTATCAAACCCTACCTTCTCCCTGGTCAGCCTCGCCCGGAGTTCCAGCATTGATCGGCTAATTTTATCTATCTCGTTGGCGCGAAACCCCTCGGCTATATGGGGCAGATATTGCTTGAAGGCATGCTTCGTCGGTTCGCCGAATTCCACGTATCCACGGGGAAGTATTTTCACGCCGTCGGCGATTGCGATGCTTTCATTCCATGCAATTGCCTTCTGTTCTGAAAGATGGGCCGGCAAATTCAACTCCATGCGGGTGCCCGCTACTCGTACCGGATATCCTCCGGGAAGCCCAAATGGGCCGGGTACGTGGGTTTCCACATCTCGTCCGTCAAGAATGTCGCGCAGCAATACAGCGGCCGTACATCCAATCACTTTATTGACCTCCAAACCACCGCTTGTCCGCTGGCTTATCAGCAAGCTGCTCACGTTCTCGCAACGCTTTCCATCAATCCAAGCCTGCGCTTCATCCACTCCGGGCTTTGGCGTGTATAAATGCAGGTGATGAGCCATGACCTGCAAGCGCTGTTGGGGCATAAGACGCAGCGAAGATCGCAACGTTGCCGCCAAAAGAGCAATATTGCCAATGCCGCAAAAGACAGGAAGGTCCAGGGCGCGCAACAGTGGATTGACTGCGTCAGGGTAGCAGCCATTGATAATCAGCACTGCCCGTGAATGTCCAGCCACGGCTTTGGCAAACTTGATTGCGAAAGCTGCCTGCAATGGCAATGTGAAGCCAAATCCTGCGCTGCGGAGCAGCTGCGTCCATGCTGAAGGTTGGTCAATACCTTCCCAGGGAGAGTAATAGGAAGCACAGTTAACTACCACGTCAGGCTGAATCGTCGAAAGCAGCCCGGCGGCATCATCTGATTCGGCTTCAAATTCTACTGAGTCGAAAGTGACCGGCGATTGTGTGCTTGCGGCTTTTGTGCGTGAGACATACACAATCTCATTCAATTGGTCCCTAGATCGGGCGCAAACAATCACCCGATAAGGCCGAGAGAGCAATAGAGCCAAAGAATAAGAAATGGCCCGCGCCAAAGACCCACTGCCGACGATCAAGATGGTTGCATCCACGAAGTCTATTGCGCCTCACCTTCTTATTCTTCTCTCAGGGCCACAATCGGGTTGACCAAAGTGGCGCGTCGAGCGGGAAGGTAACAGGCGCAGAGCGAAATAACAACTAATGCCGCAACCACACCCACCAATGTCATGGGATCGTAGGGAGGAATATTGAATAGCAAGCTGGACACATAGCGAGTTAGTAGGAACGTGGCCACAAGTCCAATAGTTACACCCACCAAGGTCAACCGCACACCATGGGCCAGGACCAATTGCAAGACGCGGGCTCGTGACGCTCCCAACGCTATCCGCAGTCCGAGTTCCCGAGTGCGCTGGGCAACCGAGTATGCCATGACGCCGAAAATGCCAACTGCCGCAAGCACCAGCGCGATGCCGGCAAAAACAGATAACAGAACAGTGCGAAATCTTGGCGCAGAGACGGATTGCGCTACATTCTCTTCCATGCTACGGATTGCGGTGACCGGCTGATTAGGATCGATATTCTGCACCACTGAGCGTATGGAGTTGGTTTGCGCCAGCGGGTCCCCGGCAGTGCGCACAACCAGGGACATCGTCAAGACTGGAAGCACCTGGTCCGCCTGGCGATAAGGGACGTACATTTCTGAAGAAGATTCACTGGCCAGAGATTGCTTCACATCAGCAACGGTCCCGACAATCTCCATCCAGGGAACCCTGGGATCGGGATTAGGCATAGCGCCAACCTGTATGTGCTGTCCGATCGGCGACTGGTTGGGGAAATATGTGTGCGCGAAGCTGGAATTGACTACCACTACTGCGGGAGCTCCTTCGCGGTCGCGATCTTCGATCCATCGGCCGGTGATGAGCGGCACTCCCAGCGTTTTCAAATAACCTGCACTAACCGCACGATAGCTGGCAATGGTGTATTCCTGGGGAGAGCGGGGAGGGCGACCCTGAATATTAAAGTGGAGTGCTGGCCCGGCGCCGGTTACGGGCAGAAAGGATGCGGCGCCAACCGAACGCACACCCGGCAGGGCTGAAATCTGCTCGAACAGTCGGTCAAAGAAGCCTAAACGTACGTTGCGATCACTGTACGCGGTGGGCGAACGGACGATATTCGCAACTAAGATGTGATCGGTAGAGAAACCCGGAGAAATCCGGGACAGCCGCTCGAAGCTCTTGAACAGAAGACCGGCCCCAACCAGCAGCAACATGGCTAAGGCGATCTCAGAGACAACCAGTGCCGCGCGTGTACGCAAAACGGCGCGCACAGACCCGCCGCGATTGGACTCATTTAGCGTTTCACGCAAGTCAATGCTCCACGTATGGCGCGCGGGAGCCAGGCCGAACAGAATGCCGGCAACGAATGCAATCAGGGCAGTGAAGCCCATAACCCACAGATCAATAGAAACGCTATTACTGCGGGGAAGACTGCTTCCCGCCAGGCGCACTAAAAGAGGCACCGCGGCCCAAGCCAGCGCGAGCCCTAAAGCGCCGCCGGCAACGGTTACCAAGATGCTTTCCGCAAGCAGCTGACGAATAATATCGAAGCGCCGAGCTCCCAGAGCGATACAGACTGCCATCTCGCGCCGCCGGCCGGTAGCGCGGACGAGCAGAAGATTGGCGACATTGGCACAGGCAATCAAAAGCACAACTCCCACTGCACCGATCAAGACCCAAAGCGCTGTGTGAACGTTCTGTACAATCTGCTCCAGCATGGGATCAACCAGCGATGAGACATTGGTGTTCGTTTGCGGATATTGTTCCTCCAGCCGTTTGGCAATCACGGCTATCTCCGAGCGGGCCTGCTCGAGCGAAACACCGGGCTTCAGTCGGGCTATGGGCAGAATTCCGGGATGCCAGCTGCGATCATCCGGCAGTGTTCTGGCCCATGGCTCGAACGGCAGGATGACATCTGCCGCCTGTTGAAGGATCTCGAACCGGGGCGGCATCACACCGATAATCGAATAATTTTGATTGTCAAGGGTGATGGTCTGGCTGAGCACACCAGGAGAAGATGAAAACCGCCGTTCCCAGAGACTATGGCTGATAACCGCTACCGGAGGCGCTCCCGGCTTATCTTCCGCGTCAGAGAATGCGCGACCCAACTCCGGTTTGGTCCCTAAGAGGTCAAAAAGATTGGCAGTAACGTTTTGGGAGGGCAGTCGTTCGGCTTCGGCGCCCCCCGTCATGGTCATTACGTTGTTCCGTACGGCTCCTACCGCCTCAAACGAGTGGCTCTGGTCGCGCCAATCCTTGTAATTGAGATAGGACAAAGATAATCTGGGGAACTGCGGCCAATGTTCAGCAAGCAACAGCAGTCTTTGCGGATCGCGATAAGGAAGAGGACGAAGCAGCACCGCGTTCACGATGCTGAACATCGCACTATTCGCCCCGATCCCCAAAGCCAGCGTAAGCACAGCTACGACGGTAAATCCGGGGTTCTTTCTTAATCTACGGAGAGCAAATCGAAAATTCTGTGCGAGAGTAAACATTCACCAGCCTCCGGATTTTGGATCACGCGAATTCAAAATAATTCAAACCAAGCAGTATAGAGAGAACGTTCAGAGCCGGTTTCGCCAAAGCGACGGCGGTTCACGGCACCGCGCGTTCAATGCACGGCAAGAGCGGCTTTGAGTTCTTCAGGAGTCATCCTGTGTACTCTAAGCCAAATCTTTGCTATTTTTTCCAGCTCCTCCACGGAACGTCCGGAAATGGAACGCAGCTTCTGAGCAAACTCTATCAGCACCGAGTATTCGAGCAGGGTCGACACAGAAAGTTCAGTTTGGAAACAGTCATTCACGCGGAACAGTACGCGGAGCGCAAGCAATGATTGTCCACCCAACGCGAAAAAATCGTCGTGACGGCCTACCCGTTCCAGTTTGAGCATTTCCGCCCAAATGGCCGCCAGCGCGATCTCAAGATCTCCCAGCGGCGGTACATACCTGCGCACTGCATACGCATCTCCCTGGGGCACTGGTAATGCTCTGCGATCCAGCTTGCCGTTTGGCATCAAGGGAAAAGACTCCAGGCGCACATACGCCGCCGGCACCATGTACTCCGGCAAGCGTTCGCCGAGGAACGCGCGCACATCGGAGAGCAGGGATTCAGGATCAGGGAAAGCATGCAGAGCTGAAGGGCAATAGTAAGCCACCAAACGCTTCTCTCCAGGTACGTCTTCCCTTGCTATTACTACCGCTTCCTCCATTGCGGGGTGCTCACGCAGTTGCGCTGTAATCTCCCCAAGCTCAATACGGAATCCGCGAATCTTCACCTGATCATCGTTCCGCCCCACAAATTCCAGGTTCCCATCCGTGAACCATCTCCCTACGTCGCCTGTTTTGTACATGCGCGCGCCCGTTTGTCCAATATAGGGATCGGGCACGAATCGCTCCGCCGTCAGTTCCGGCCGATGCAAATATCCCCGGGTTACACCCGCTCCTCCAATGTAGAGCTCCCCTGCTACTCCAACCGGAACTGGTTCTCCTCGAGCATCCAGAATGTACACCCGCGTATTCGCAATCGGCCGTCCGATCGGCACTGATTGCCTGTTCAATAGCTCGATACAACGGTGCATGCTCACCCACACCGTACCCTCGGTAGGACCATACTCGTTAAATAGCTCAACTTGAGGTTGTTGCTGGGCTGATTTTGCCACTAAGTCCGGCGGACAAGCCTCGCCCGCAACGATGACCCGGGAAAGCTGTTTCTTCTGCTCGCAGCCAACGGGATATTCCAGAAAGTGCCTATATAAGGATGGAACGCATAGCAGGCTTTCCACTCGCAGACGCTGAACCTCCTGGTTGAGACGCAATGGGTCGTGAACTAAATCGCCGTGGGCGATGATTAACGTACCCCCATAGAGAAGACTTCCAAAGATACCCGCCACCGAACTATCAAATGAGATGGAAGAAAGCAGAAAAAAACGGCCAAACTTACCGTAAGCCACCTTTCTGGCGAAGGTTGAGCTCACAAGATTCTGGTGACTCACCATTACGCCTTTAGGCTTGCCGGTGGAACCAGAGGTGTAAAGAACATAAGCCAAATGCTCGGGGACGAGTCCTAAGTTTGCTGGGTTGCCGTCTGATCGGCTGCTCCAGGCAGCAGCACCCGTCAAATCCAAGGTGGATAGGCCTGGAGGCAATGGCTCCAGCCGCTCCCTCACGTGAGATTGCGTCAGCAGGGCAACCGGTTCGCTATCCTCCAGCATGTACTGCAAACGTTCCTGCGGGTATGTCGGGTCCAGCGGCACATATGCGCCCCCTGCCTTGAGTATGGCCAGGATTCCCACGATCATTTCCAGACCGCGCTCCACACAGATGGCCACCCGCGTCTCCGGCTTCACTCCCAGGATCTGAAGATAATGCGCTAGCCGATTCGCCTGCCGGTTCAGTTCGACATACGTCAACTGCCGGCCTTCAAACTCAACCGCTGCCGCTTCGGGCGTCTTCTCCACCTGCTCCGCAAATAGCTCGTGAACGCGCTTGTTCGATGGATATTCAACTCCAGTCTCATTCCACTGATATAGAACTTGCTCTCGCTCCCTCTCACTGAGCATGTCCAGGCGATCCACCATCTCCCATTCCTGCGCTACCATTCCCTCCAGCAATCTGTGGAAATATCCAAGGTAACGTTTGATGGTGCCGGTCTCAAACAGCGCGGTGGCATATTCCAACTCGCCGACAATCGTCCCATTTGCCTCCTGCAAAATGAGTGTCACGTCGAATTTTGCCGGCTGATAAGGAAGCGACTCCAGCAGCTTCGCTTCCACTCCAGGAAGCATCATCGTTCCCTCGGGCGCATTCTGCCAGCCCAAGGTCGCCTGAAACAGGGGATGGTGAGCCAGGCTGCGCTCCGGTCTCACAATCTCAACTATTCGCTCAAACGGCAGGTTATGATTCTGTTGCCCTCCCAATGCCACTTCCTTCACCCGTTTGAGTAACTCTTTTACTGTTACGGCGCCGCTTACATCCACGCGTAGGGCCAGAGTATTCACAAAAAATCCAATCAGTCCCTCAATCTCAGCTCGCTCCCGATTCGCCACCGGCGTGCCAATCACGACCTCTGTCTGCCCCGACAGTCGTGACAGCAACGCTGCCCAGCCCGCCAGCAGCGTCATATATAAGGTTGTTCCCTCACCCCGGCTCAGTTCTTTTAATGCCGCCGTCAATCCCTGCTCAAGTACCAGCTCCTCAATTCCTCCCCGATAGTCCTGCTGAGCCGGTCGCGCATGGTCCGTGGGCAACTCAAGCAGCGCTGGTGCATCCTGCAAGGCTCTTTTCCAGTACTCGCACTGCTGCGCCAATACGTCTCCTTCCAGCCACTGCCGTTCCCAGATCGCATAGTCCGCATACTGGACTGCTAACTCCGGCAATGGATCTTCTTCGCCTCGGCGGAAGGCACTGTACAATTTGCTCACTTCATTACGAAAAACACCCATGGACCACCCATCGGAGACAATATGGTGCATGGTGATGAGCAACGTGTGTTCATCCTCCGACTGGCGGATTAGTCGCCCGCGAATCAACGGTCCCGTTTGCAGATCGAAAGATGCGTTAGCCTCTTCGGCCAGAAGACGGTTCAGCTCCCGCCTTCGCATCCTGATTCTGGCGCAGGTCGTGCTCCACCAGATGAAACCGGCTGTCTGCAGCCGAGGCAATGTGCTGCCCAGGTTCTCCCTCGATAGATCCAAAAGTAGTGCGCAACGCCTCATGTCGCGCCACGATCCGGTCCAGCGACCGCCGCAACGCTCCAGCATCCAACTCGCCCTTCAAATGCAGGCCCATCGGTACGTGATATGCCTGGCCAGCCTCCTCTATCTGCGCCAAAAACCATAAGCGTTGCTGCGCAAACGACAACGGTAACCTCTGCCCCCGTTTCGCACGCACAATCGCCGGCAACTTGGCTCGCGCTGCGCCTTTTAGACTACAGGCCAGATCCGCCAGCACTGGTTGCGCAAACAAATCTCCCACCGTCATGGCCACATCCAACCCTTGCCGGATACGTGTCACCACTCGCGCCGCCAGGAGTGAGTGTCCGCCCAGGGTAAAAAAATTATCGCCACGCCCGACTCGCTCGATCTGGAGCAACTTAGCCCATACCTCCGCCAGCATCCTCTCCATCTCCCCCTGTGGAGCTTCGTACGCCTTCGCCGCATACGCATCCGCTCCTGGGGCCGGCAATGCTTTGCGGTCGAGTTTTCCGTTCACTGTCAGCGGCAACTGATCCATTCGCACATATACCGCCGGCACCATGTACTCCGGCAGTTTTGCTTCAAGCCAGCGACGAAGTTCGCGTACCAGACCTTCAGCCAGCCGTGGCTTCAAAGGATCGTTGGAGTAGATTTGCAGCCCTCCGAAAACCTCAGCCTCTCCAGGAAACCTCACCTTCAGGGCTTTCTTCCCATTCTTGCCATCGTCACATCTGCGGAACAGCACGTCACAGAGCCCGGCTTCGCTTTGAGACCAGCGAACTTCTATGCGATAAGGCAAATCTTTTTCCAGCAACCAAATATCTTCCAACTCGATCGCGCATTGTTGTTCACGCTCT
>CAVSYO010000027.1:0-24097 GCA_963732195.1 Terriglobia bacterium
GTTGGATGTTTGAAAAGCCAATGATTTTTAAAGGCGATGCAGCCCAAGCTCATGGACGTCATAACACCTTCGTCCCCGGGTTTGGGGTGCACCATTGCCGAAGCTGTCCGCGCCTCTTGTTCAGCATATCCATTTTTTGACAAATCGACCATCACGACAAGCAGCGGCGAAAAAGTCGAGCTGATCGATGGTGGTTATTGCGCAAATAATCCCACTCTTTACGCAATTGCCGATGCAGTGGTTGCGCTCAAAAGATCACGTTCCGATCTCAGAGTAGTGAGCATCGGGGTCGGTGTGTATCCTGAACCCAAACGTTGGAAACGGGATTGGATGAAGCGAATTGTTAGTGTGCGGTTACTTCAGAAGACCCTCAACGTAAATACCGAATCAATGGAGCAGTTGAGGAAGATTCTTTTTAGCGACGTTCCAACGGCCAGAATTAATCAGACTTACTCGAGTCCCGAGATGGCTACCGACCTTATGGAGCATGATCAAGACAAGTTGGATCAGCTCTATCAACGGGGTCGCGAGTCGTTTGCCGAGCACGAGAGCGAGCTTAAAAGCCTCTTGGGCGTGTCACATCATATGCCTGAGACCAGGAGGAAAATAGACATTGGCTATTCCAGAATCGCAGCTCAATACGTGGTCGGGTCAAGGGTCGATTACTCAGTCGGCGGTCACATATTCCATCATCACAAATGCATTAGAGGCCGATGATGCAAGATATCGATCACAATCAGTCGACATATTTTTGCAGGGATCCTACGGCAACGACACTAATATTTTCGCTGAGAGTGACGTCGACATTGTTATCCAATTACGGTCGGTTTTTTACTATGATCTGGACCTCCTTGCGAGCCCGGAGAAAGAGCTAGCCAAGTCCTCGATAGATAGACTTGGAGACGCGAGTTACAGCTGGCACGACTTTTACCGGGATGTAAAACATGCACTAACCCAGAGTTTTGGCTCTGCAGTTGAGCCGGGTCCAAAGGCCATCAAAGTAAAAGCCGGCGGGTCACGAAGGAATGCTGACGTGTTGGTCGCTGCAAACTTTCGCAGGTATAGGACATTTATGTCGGGTGCCCTGCCAAGAATCGATAGTGGCTTATGCTTTTTTGACAAGTCAGGGACAGGTGGTCGCATCGCCAACTATCCGCACCAGCACTCGAAGAATTGCACGGCAAAACATCAAGCCACTCAGAATCGATTTAAGCCGATGGTTAGGATTTTCAAGAACCTACGGAGCAGGCTTATTGATGAAGGCCTTCTTGGAGATAGCGTTGCGCCCTCATATTTTATTGAGGGCATTTTGTACAACGTTCCCAACCACTTATTCGTTAACGGTTACTCGGACACATTCGTGAATGCTTTCAATTGGATTATTGAAGCTGATCGCAGCAAATTGGTCTCTGCAAATGAGGAGTACTACCTGATAGGCAATTCCTCGGTGAACTGGCCGAGCACTAATTGCGATGCGTTTTTGGACGGCATAAGGTCGTTGTGGACGAACTGGCGATAATTGCGCTAATGATTTGAATGACGGAGCTGTCCAACACAGTGGAACGACTTTCATGAAATCAAAAAGCACAGTTCGCATCAGAAAGACTGTTTATGTAATCGGTGCTGGATTTTCGTTTGGCCTTGGCTATCCGCTGACAAAAAGCTTATTAATCGATGCGTGGGATTGGCTACCCGCAGACTCCAAGGGTCAATTGGAGGAAATAATCAAATTTCATCACCCTGCGTTTAAATTGACCCGGACAACAAGTTTTCCTAACATCGAACAACTTCTTACGGAAATGGTCGTTAATCTCCAAATGTCCAATGCGAGCCGGCCCGCAGAGGGCCGATTTACAAAAAAGCAGTTGGCGGAATCGTATGAGATATTGTTATTCGCAATCGCGACCTGGTTTCATGAGATTTATAAAAAAGCTAACAAGACTAAGTGGTTGCCTAAGATCATTGAGCGACTGCGACATGAAGATGCGGCAATCGTATCTTTCAACTGGGACTTAATCCTAGATCATGTGCTATTTGGTGGCACGCTTAACTCAGCAAATTATGGACTCTCCAGTAAGCTTGGAGAAGGCCCACTCCTCTTAAAACCTCATGGTTCGCTGAATTGGTATGAGGGTACCCAACTGGGATACGTTAAAGATGCCAAGCGCGTCGAGATTTTTCACTCGCCGGATGCGACAAAATGCGTTCATGCGTTTCTGCGCCCGCGCGGGATAAAATCAACGGTGGGAAAGCGTTATGCTTTTTTGATTATTCCTCCAACCTACTTAAAGGACTTTACGCCTACCATTTTTCAACAGCTCTGGAGGACTTGCACGGATATGTTAAGCACACCAAAGCGATTGATTTTCCTGGGCTATTCCTTCCCGCCGCCGACTTACATGCCCAATTTATTTTCCGTTGCGGTTTTTATAACCAATTGAATGGGAGACTGAGAGAGAGGGGGGCCGATACCCAGCCACTGGAGCCGCTGAAGTAACAATCGTCGACCCGGATCAGGATGCTGCGCGAAGGATTGAATCTGTAGCTGGCCCCAACATTTCGTGTACTTGGATTCCGAAACGCGTCGAAGATTGGCTCAAATGAACGGCGATTTTCGCGATTCAACGGCTTTTCCTCTTATCGCTTTGGCTGCTTTGCCCTTCAAGTAAGGATTAAGTGCGCTTCGCTCACGCTGCGCGCTGGCCTGGGGCGCAAGGAAGAAGGCGTTTCGTTTCCGTTCCCCGCCGTTGAAACGGCGGGCTACTACCAATCGCCCGCTGCGGGGACTGGGGTTGGCACGAGTGGCTGGGAAGAACTCCCTAACGCGGCATGGTTAGCGGACAAATTCTCGGGGTCCTTCCACTCAGCCTTGCCCCCATTCGGTCGCGTGGCTTCGGTCGGGATGACAGGCCGAAGAGCGAGTCGTTGTTGCAATGGCTTTCAGCCGATTGAATTCCAATGCAGCCCTACGTCAGTCAACTGCGAGGTTTCGCTCAATGCTGCCGGAGTCACCTGAACGGACGGAACACTCGTGATGAGTTTGGAGGTCGCCATGGCATAGGCATCAGCATAAAGCTGGGAACAAATAACGGCACTGGCCCCAAAAAAGGAAACTGGGTCTCCTGAATCGCGCCAGAATCCCGGGAACGACCGCGCGTAAAGCTTAACAACACTCCATTGTGAATAAGAATTTCGCAAACGCGCCAGCGCCTTTACAGCCACCCTGAAACGTTCTTTATCGGTAAGATTTGGGTCCCGGCGAAGCCTGAGCAGATGTGTGCCAACATAATCAAATATCGGGACCAGGTTAACCCCTGACGCAGTGGCTTCACAGATATTCGCATCGCCAATGTACATGGCAGCGTGATGCCAGCGTGCATCGTCCATGGAGTATCCGCCGCGCGTTTGGGCGGCAATAATTTGCCGGGAAATCCAGGGCGGCCTGGTGGCGCTGATTAAAAGAAGGTCGCCGGGCAGCCAATCGTCAATGTTGGGGAAATGCCCAAATTTGCGGACCGTCGCGGGTATGGGACCGGAAGGCTTCCAGCTGCTTTTTGCGACGAGGTTTTGAGGATCAAGCAGTAACTGTGCCATTAACTTGAAAACAGCAACAGGTTCGAGCAGACTTTAAATACGATTCAGCGCCAACTTTAAGGACTGTACGACGCCTTCAGGAGCTTCAAACTCAACGATAGCTCCTTCTTTTAAACCTATCTGGTCGGCGGTTTGGCCAGCATAGTCCTGTATCTTATCGAACGTAAAGGTTACGATTTCATCGTTTGAGCCGGGAGCAGCAGGCGAAGCGGACCGATTCATGAAGGGGCCAATGTTCCGCAGCAAGGTATTGCTGCCTGGATAGCAGACTTTCAGCGAATTGCCGGACTTTGGAATTCTCATGTAGGCAATTCCATTAGGATTGACATGCACAACCTGGCCGATTTTGCCGGTTGGGCTGGATGGAGCGATTTCCTTTACCTCAAGCCCTCTGTTTAAGTCTATCTTCGCCATACAAAAACCTTCTGCTACTTAGATGCCGCTACAACGTAGATCAATTCAAAAGATGTCCTTGCTCAATCATAGAGCTATTCTGAAAGGAATCAAGCCCGATCATGTTCGCCTCAAATTCGCCTTACAGCAAAGCCCTTTGCCGCAGATCAGCGCAGATGGCCGCAGATGGTTGAAGTCATGCCCCGTTACGTATGGATCGTCTTCCGAACGGAACGTCTTCTTCAGCCTTTAGGAACGAGACGAAAGCATGCTACGTCTCTAGTACTTGTATCGCTTCGCTCCAAACCGCCCGCGAGCTTCGGGTTGCCCAAAACGCATTCTGTTCCTGAAGCGAGCAGCTCGGCGCGCAAGTCGGCCTCGCTGCTTTATGGTCCAGAGTAAGTTACTGCTGCACTCCCACTGCGGTCTTTTCTGCCGGTGTGCTGCTAACCGTGGTGGCGCGCTGCGCGAAGAAGTTATGGTCATAGAGCGCGCGGTAGAACTTGCCGCTGATTTCGGCGGCCTTGGGGCCGTAAGTCGGGCGGCCACCCTGTAGAAAGACCACGGTGACGATGTGTCCGTACTGCGTGTCAGCGTAAGAAGCAAACCAGCCAAAGCGCGTGCCGTCTTTGGAGCAGGTGCCGGTCTTGCCCAGGATCTGCTCTTCACTAAAGTTCAGGCGCAGGCTGCGGGCGGTGCCATACTGCACGGCGCCGGTCATGCCTGCAGCAATTTCCGGAACAAGGGGGCCGATATCAAGCTGGCGCTTTACGCGCGGCTCAAAGCCGATGACCTGATCGACCGACGTGGGATGCTGGAGGTAATAGAGCGTGCCTCCGTTGGCGACGGCGGAAACCAGCGCGCCGAGCTGCAGCGGCGTCATGGAAATGCTTTCACCAAAAGAACACATCTTGCCGACGCCGCCGAGACTGGCGTCGAGTTCATGCGTGGGGAAAACTCCAGCGTGCTCGCCTTCAATGCCGTAACCGGCAAGCTCGCCCAGTCCGAACTGGTGCGCGTAAAAGCTGACCTTGGGGAAGCCGAGACGGCGTCCAACGGCCTCAAAATAAGCGTTGTTGGAATGCGCCAGCGCTTGCGTAAGGCTCATGTGCGAGCGTCCGCCGAGGGCGATGGCCTCTTCACGGGTAATAACTTTTTCACTTAGACCAGCCAGCGCCACGGCAACCTTAATGGTGGAGCAGGGCTGCGCGCCTTCACTGAGCGCCAGCTTCTGGTTGACCATGGCAAGAATGCGTCCGCTGGTGGGATCAATGGCGACGACGGTGCCATTCATGTTACCCAGCGCATCGATAGCGGCCTGGCGCACGACGGGATCTTCACCTTCAACGATGTCGCCGTCAGTAATGTCGTCAGCAAAGGAGTTGGCGGTAAATGTTTCAACCCAGCGATGGCGAGGGCGGCGGCGGTGGAGGCTGACAGTCTTTAGGGTCGCGCCATTGGCGGATGCTTTTGCACGAGTGGCGCGTGCGGTGGTGGAGCGAGCGGCAGTGGACCGTGCGGCTACATGTCTTCTAGCGGCGCGCTTGTGGCGGAGCCGCACCATACGCTTTTGCGCGCGAGCGTTTTCAGTTACCTGTCCACTGACCTTGGATTTGGTGCTGGTGCTTGAGCTGCGCGCGAACGATGCGCTGGAAAGAAGGAGACTGGAAAGGAAAAAGACGAGGAGACGAAGACGAAATGTCATTGGAATCACTGCCACCTGGATACCCTGGAAAATTCTTTGTCGCCGCCTGCTTTCCGCTGATCAGCCAGTTGAACCGTCGGCCAGAAACATTGACGGTCAAGCCAAAATGACCAATGCGGAAATCAGAACCCTTATCGCGATAGTAAGTGAAATTTTCCGTCGCGTGCAACCGCAAATTCGCCTAGTACCGAAGTAAGTACCTTTCTCTTAGTTAAAAAAGATGCAGCTGCTCTCTTTCAGTTTGGCTGCCTGTTGTTTTTAATTGAGTAAACACCGCTGGAGGGACAAAAGTCCCTCGCCAGTATTAACCCTAAGATTCTGCTGTTGGTTCTGCCTTAAAGGCCCATTAATGTTGCTAATTTTGCGGTCGCCACCAGAATCTGACGGCCACAGACTGGTTAGGAAGATCGGGACGCTGGCGTTTCGCGTCAACGGTAAACGGTTGCACTTGCAGGAAGTTGCGACCGGCTGGGAGACTAACGCTCTGCCGGTCGAAACCTGCTAGTTGATCTCTCCGCGCTTGCGGATAAACGCCGGCACATCGAGATCATCCTGTTCGACAGCCGTCCGGATGGACTCGGTCATGGTGGCCAGATTTGGGCTTTCGCGCGTCGGCGCCATCACACGTGTGGGCGTAACGGAGTGGGCTGTAGCCGCGTGGGCCGTGACCTGGGAACCATGAGGAACATGGGGTATATGGGTGGCATTCACCACTCGCGGAACCGCCGCTGCGGCCTGCACCTGATAAGCGGAGGCAGTGCGGGCCGTGGAAATAGCCGCTTGCGCCGCGTTCACAGTGCGGTCTTTGCGTGCCGGAACGTCATTTTTGAACCCCGTTGCAATCACCGTAATTTTTAGATCGTCCTTCATTTTCTCGTCTTGCACCGCGCCAAAAATGATGTTCGCGTCTTCATGCGCTGCGGACTGAATAATAGTGGAAGCCTCATTGACCTCCGCCAGCTTGAGTGACGACGATCCAGTAATGTTGATCAGGATTCCCCGCGCTCCGTCGATGGCGCCGGCTTCCAGCAGCGGAGAGGATATCGCCGCCTGCGCCGCATCGGTTGCGCGACGCTCGCCCTTGGCGATGGCAGTCCCCATCACGGCATAGCCCATGCCGGCCATAATGGTTTTCACGTCGGCAAAGTCGCGATTGATGATGCCGGGAATCGTAATGATGTCAGAAATTCCCTGCACTGCCTGGCGAAGAATGTCGTCGGCGATGCGGAACGACTCAAAGAAGCCGGCGTTTTGCGCCACGGCCAGCAGCTTTTCGTTCGGGAATCACGATCGTGGTATCGATGCTGTCAATCAGCTCGGCCAGAGCCGCGCTCCGCCTGCGCCATGCGGCGGCGGCCTTCAAACGCAAACGGCTTGGTCACCACCGCCACGGTCAGCGCGCCCATCTCACTGGCCAGCGACGCAATGATCGGCGCAGCGCCTGTGCCGGTTCCACCGCCCAGACCGGTCGTGACAAAAACCATGTCCGCGCCTTCCAGGGCTTCAATAATTTTGTCGGCATCTTCCAGCGCGCCACGACGTCCCATTTCAGGGTTGGCGCCCGCGCCCAGGCCGTTGGTGAGCTTGGTGCCCAACTGGATCTTCACCGGCGCGCGCGACATTTGCAGCGCCTGCAAATCGGTATTGGCTACAACGAACTCCACGCCCTCAACTCCGGCGCAGATCATCCGGTTCACCGCGTTGCCGCCTCCGCCACCCACGCCGATCACCTTGATCTTCGCGTTGGTACGCGGGTCTTCATTGAATTGGATTCTTACTTCTCCGTCCGCTTTTTTTTGCTGATCGCTCATACATCACACTCCTGATCCGTTTGGTCCCGCTCGACTGTTCTGCATTAAAAGTTTGCGCCTCACGCTGCTTCTTGAAGCGCCCTGCTTCCCCCGTCCAACCCAAACTTTTTTCTGTAATCCCGAACCCGCGCTTTCTGCGGGTGAGGGATCACTATTCCCTTTCAAGCACTCTCAATCCACGACCCATCGCTTACCACCCGACGTTCCGTGGCAGCTATAGGGCTCCCTCGCTACGCTCGGGATTTCAGAAAATTTCCCCTACGCTCCCAGCTTTGCCAGCAGCGCGCGCAGCTTGTGGCCAAATCCCTGTTCCGGATTCATCTTCGCCATCGTCGTCCGATGCGCGTACATCGCTAAGCCGACCACCGTAGCAAATTCCGGCTCGCTCAATGGCGCAGGCATATCCGCAATCGGAGGCTCCGGAACAGCCAGCCGGATCGGCAGGTCCAGTGTCTTCTGACAGACTTCTGCCAGCCCCGTCATGCGCGATCCGCCCCCCGTGAGCACCACTCCCGCCGGACAAAGTTCCATCACGCCTGCCTGCTTCAGGTGGTCACGCATCAGTTCGCACAGTTCCAGCGCGCGCGGTTCGAGTATTTCCGCCAGAAACCGCTGCGGCATCAATCGCGACGGCCTGTCTCCCACGGCCGGCACTTCAATCTCGTTCCCCTCAGCCACCTGGTTGCTGATGGTGTGGCCAAACTGCTTTTTAATCTTTTCCGCCGAAACCAGCGGCGTTCTCAGGCCCACGGCCACATCATTAGTAAAGTGGTCGCCGCCCACAGGCACAACGCCGGTATGCGCCACCATGCCATCGGAATAGACAATCATGTCCGTCGAGCCCGCGCCGATATCGGCCAGGCAAACGCCCAGCTCTTTCTCGTCGGCGCGCAAAGTACTGTCGGCAGACATCAGCGCTTCATACACCATGTTGTCCACGTGCAGGCCCGCGCGGTTCGCCGCCGTCACCACGTTTTGCGTCGCGCTGGCGGAAGCAGTCACCATATGCAGATTCACTTCCAGCCGTCGGCCCATCATGCCCGCCGGATCACGCACGCCTGCCTGTTCATCCAGAATGAATTCCTGCGGCAGCAGGTGAAGCACTTCGCGATCGTCCGGCAGCGTCACTGACCGCGCTTTCTCCACCGCTGTACGAATATCTTCACGCGTCACATCTCTTGGGCGCGAACCCAGCGTCACGCCGCCGCGGCTCGTCACTCCTTTAATATGGGAGCCCGCAACGGAAATCACGGCGTTCCCCACCTGGCATCCGGCAAGCTTCTCCGCTTCTTCCACCGCTTTATGGATACTCTGCACCGCTTTATCCAGCTCAACGATGATGCCCTTGCGCGATCCTCGGCTCTCCGCCATGCCGTGCCCGCGATACTTGAGTCCCGCGTCCGTGGCCTCGCAGATCAGCGCAACTGTCTTCGCGCTGCCCACGTCCAGCACCGTAATCATGTTTGAAGGATGTTTGCCGTTACTGCCCATAATTCGCGTCCTTATAAAACAGCTCTTAGCTATTAGCTTTTGGCCTTTAGCTTTGTCTCTTGACTGCAAGCCCTTTGGCTGTAGCCCTTCACTTGCTCGCGAAACTCACAAATCGCGAATCACAAAAATCGGGTGCCCTGTCATTTACCCAATTACCAAATTACGCATTTACCAAATTTCTTACCTTTGCGCTCTTTGCGTCCTTTGCGGTGAGCTCTTTTTCGCTTTCGCCGGTTTAGGCTTGGCCGCTTTTGCACTAACCGGTTTAAACACCGGCTTTACCGCAGGCACATTCGCCCCGGTTTTCTCCGTGTCTCCGTGTCTCAGTGGTGGGTTTGATTCCGCCGTCTTGTCCGGATTCACAATCACCTGTCCCTCATACCGCAAGTCCACTGACTGTACGTTCTGAAACTGCTGCCGCCATTCCGCGATGTGGCTCACATAAAGCTTGTAGCGGGGCAGAAAATCTTGCGCGCCCAGATGGACGACCATTGTCCCGCCCGGATCATTTGCCGTAACCTTTACGTTCTCCGGATCGGAAAGATCAACCTCGCTCAGCTGCTTGACGTAATTAGGGCTCTTGCTCGATGCCTCGTCGCCATCGGCCGCGCTCAGCTCGCTCACCAGCCGGTTGTAAATCTTCATGGCCGCCGCCCGTGACGAAAGCGGTTCAGTATCTGTAATGCCGCGAATCACAGGGAAGGAAAATTTAGTCTGGCGATTGGCAGGCAGGCCCATCACCACGCCATTGGCGTCAATCAGGCTGATGCGTGAGCCAATCTGGGCAAACGCTACCGGCGTCCGCTCGTGGATAGTCACGGCGATTCGATTCGGCAGCAGACGCATCACTGTCGCTTCTTGCACCCAGGGAATCAGTTCCAGTTGTTTCTTGCGCTCCTCCAACGGGACAAAGAAAACGTTGCGGCCAATATCCGCGCCGGCCACTTCCATCACATGCGCCCGCGAGGCATTCTTGACCCCGGAAATCTCAACCGCGTCGCTGGATTGAATGCGGAACCGCCATGACGTCATGCCATAGCTGTAGGCCCAGGCAGAAAGCCCACCGCAACCGACGACCACTGCGGCAATCACGCCGGCAATTTTGAGTTGGCCTGCTGCTTTTTTCGGAATCGCATTGCGCCGCACCGGCACGCGCCTGTTTGTTCTTAGAAACTGTGCCTCTTCGCCATCCAGATCCAGATCAAGATCTTCGCGATTGATCAGCAGCTCGGAATCATCCTCGTCCGTGGCGATTGTGCGTCTGTCAGCAGACGAACGAGTACGTGATGAACTTCTTAAATCGTTGTCGGTGGAAGTACGGGAATTGGATTGCGCTCCGAGCTTCAGCTCAGAGTTGGTGGAGCGGCTTGAGCGCCCCTTGGAGACAACATCATCGTATTGTGTCAACTCGATAGAGTCGCGCGCCATTAAATCGCGGTCGACGGAGTTGTGCGCCAGCACGAACCAATATATCCGGTTTCTTTCCGTTTTGTTACCAGAATTTTAAGGTATCGCAGGTTTTTTTTGGGTTTGGCAGCGAGTGGCGGATTCCTGAGTCGAAGAATTTGAATAAAGCGCAGTGACTGCCCCGACAAGTGCCTCGCCCCGTGCCTTTGCAGGTATCAGGGCAGCTACGGAACGAGATGTTTTTAAACGGCCTCTATTCTCCGCGTAACGCCTGCATGGGATCGACGCGGGACGCCGTACGGGCCGGCAGGTAGGCTGCGGCAAGTCCGCAGGCCAGCAGCAAGATCGTTACGGCAAGCATGGTCCCGAGATCGTGGGGCTGCACTCCAAACAGAAAGCCCGCCAGAAAACGTCCGAAAAAATATGCCAGCGCAATGCCGATGGCTGCGCCTGCAAGCAGCATTCGTCCGGCCTGACCCAACAGGATCCCCATGATGTCACGGCGTTGCGCGCCCAGAGCAATGCGGACGCCGAGCTCACGGTTGCGTTGGGCCACCAGATAACTCGAGCAGCCCGTAGAGTCCAGCCAGTGCGACGAGAAGCGCCGTGGCGCCAAAAACTTCCAGCAGGTGCGCTGCGAACGTCTGGCTGCCCATGGATTCTTCCACGATTTGGTCCATAGTTTGGACCAAGCTGGTCTGCAGGTCAGGATTCACTTCAAGCATGGCGCGGCGCACGGCAGGGATCAATTGTGCAGGATCGGTTTGCGTGCGGACGGCGATTTCCACGTGGGCCAGCAGCGTTGGCTGGTAGAAGCCGTCAGTAGGGCGAAGCTGGGTAGCGCACAGGTCGATTTCAGGAAACGATGGCTGGTCAATCGACATCTGATGAAAATCATCGACCACGCCAACAATTTTAGCCTGCCGATTGCCCGATGAACTGATGCCGAATTTTTCCATCACGTCGCCCGACGGCAGGTAAAGCTGCGCAAAGGCCTTGTTCACAACCGCAACCGGCGGCGAGTCGGGCGTGTCCTGCTGATTGAAATAGCGGCCTCTTGCCATGCGGAAACCCAGAACATCCTGCAGTTCAGGGCCTGAGGCCTTAAGCTGGGCATCAATTTGCGTGGCCTTGCCGTTCGGCGCTTTGTCTGTCCCCATGTAGAGGCTGAGAATTGCGGCGAAACCTTTGTGCAAAGGAACAAGAGTAGTGATGCTGGCGGAGCGTACGCCGGGCATCTGCTGGATTCGGCGCAGCAATGGCTGATAGACGCTCTGGTTGGTGTCAAGCCCGCGATACTTATAGCGCGGAAGATTTGGCTGCACCATAAGAACATGGTCCGTGCGGAAGCCCAGCGGAACCTGGCGCAGAGCAAATACCGTACGCAACAGCAATCCGCAGGCGATGAGCAGGACCAGCGAGAGACCAATCTCCGCCACAACCATGGCTTGCTGCAAACGATGGCGGCCGCGACTTACGCCCGCTTGCAAAGATGACTGACGCAGGGCGTGCTCCAGCGGCGTACCTGAAGCTAGCCACGCAGGCAGAAAACCAAAGAGCACTGCGCTCAAAACGCTTAATACCAGCAGCGCTGCCAGTACAGCGGGGTTCGGCGCGAGATAGCCCAGTAAATTCAACCGCAGACTGAGCGTCTTGTTAAAGATCCAGAGCACAAGCTGCGCCAGTCCCAGGCCGGCAGCGGAGCCCACAGCGCTGAGGACCAGGCTTTCAGTAAACAGTTGCCGCACAATGCGCCATTGGCCGGCGCCGAGCGCGCCGCGCACGGCAATTTCTTGCTCGCGGGCCATGCTGCGCGCCAGCATCAGGTTCGCCACGTTGGCGCAGGCGATCAGCCACATAATGGCCACTGCAGCAACCAGCGCCAGCAGCGCCGGACGCGATTGCGCGACCAGCGTCTCACGATAAGGCGTGGCGGCGACGCGCGCAGGCGGAAGTTCTTCACGCATTTCCTGCGGATAGAGCAAAACCTGCCGGCCTTCTATTCCGCTCAGCTCTGTGCCAATGGCGGCGAGACTGGAACCTTTCTGTATACGTGCAATGGCATGATATTTGGGCTCGGAAAAGCCCATTTTGAAATGTGCCGGAGTGATTTCAGCGGGGATCCAGATCTGCGGCTTGTTTTCATTAGCGGGAAAAACAAAGCGCGCCGGCATGATTCCCACCACGGTGTAAGGCTTGTCATTGAGAGTGACCTGCTTGCCGACGACGCCGGGATCGGACTGCAACATGCTTCGCCACACGGCATTACTAAGTACCACGACGCGGCCGTTGCCGGGGGTTTGTTCGTCGGAAAGAAAAGAACGGCCTTGCGCGGGCTGAACACCAAGGACGCTGAATAGATTCGCACTCACCCTGTAGGCGGAAACTGGCTCCTGTCGCGGATTTTGTTTCCAGAAAGCCCTCGACGTCAACGTAATACGCCATTGACTGAAGCGTATGGGATTGGCTCTGCCACGCGATCAGGTCCTGGTAATAAGCCCATGATGCGCCGCCTTGATCATTCACCAGGGTCACGCTCACCAATTCTTTAGGCCGATGGTATGGCAACCAGCGCAGCAGCGTGGCGTCAATAATCGAGAACATGGCAGCGTTGGCGCCGATTCCCAGCGCAAGTACCACCAGCACTGTCACTGTAAAAGCAGGCGTGTGGCGCAGTTGCCGGAAGGCATAGCGCAAGTCGGCCAGGGAGATCATCCCACGGCCGCACGCCGAAGGGAACTGCGGCAATCTTCTTGTTGCGATGGAATCGTGCCAAGTTCCAGGCGCGCACGTCGCATGGCCTCTTCCGGCTTCAGACCGTTGCTCACCAGATCTGCGGCGTAACTTTCAATGTGAAAGCGCAGCTCGGTTTCCATCTCGCTTTCAAGCGTAGAGCGATGGGCCAGCGCCTTCCACCAGGTACGCAGCCTTGCCACGGCGCTCATACTTCCTCCTGCTTGCGGCCCAGGATGCTGGCCATTACCTCTGCCATGCGGTTCCAGTTGTCGGTTTCAGTCTGCAACTTTCTTCGACCGGCTGCTGTCAACTTATAGAACTTGGCTTTGCGGTTGTTCTCCGATTCGCCCCACTCACTGCCGATCAAGCCCTGATGCTCCAGCCGATAGAGAGCCGGGTAAAGGGAGCCCTGCTGGATTTCCAGCTGATCGCCTGAGATCTGCTGAATGCGCAGCAGGACGCCGTAACCGTGCAATGGCCCCAGCGAGATAGCTTTCAGGATCATTACGTCCAGCGTGCCTTGCAGAAGATCGAGCTGTTTGCCCATGGTTGCCGCCAGTCTCCTAGAACAACTAGGAGAGTACATTGGCTTTCCTAGACAGTCAAGGGGAAAGAAAGGATTGTGGCCATCTGGTTTGAATCATTACTTCACGCCGCAAGAGGATCGGAACATCCCCACCGTCGCCAGTTCGACCAATTTCTGCAGCGGGATCGCAGACGACTAGGGACTCACGCGCGGCGTGCATCCCGGATATCCCCATTCAAGGGTTGATGGTGGCGAATCGGGGCTATTGATGACCAGTAGATTGATTTTGTGGAAAGCAGTTTTCAACAGAAAGGCGCGGTTTTGCACAGCTAGCAGGCATACGCGATCTCAAGCACAATAGAACCTAGCAACTCATGACCACGCTTAGCGACTTTAAGGAAACGGTGCGGCAGCAGGCGGACATTGTCCGCGTGATTGGCGACTATATTCCGCTCAAGAAAGCCGGCGCCAAGAACTTTAACGGGCTGTGCCCGTTTCATAGTGAAAAGTCGCCTTCATTCTCTGTGAACATAGAGCGACAGTTCTTCCATTGCTTTGGCTGCGGCAAGTCTGGCGACGTTTTTAAGTTTGTACAGGAGCGAGAGCAGATCAGTTTTCCGGAAGCGATCAAATTAGTCGCCGAAAAAATGGGCATCCCGCTGCCCAAGATGCAGTACAGCTCTGAGAGCGAAGCCGAAGACGCAGGACGCAGGGGCAAGCTGATCGAGATGCATGAGCGTGCCTGCAAGTTCTTTGAAGACCAGCTGCGGCGTCCGGAAGGAGCGCAGGCGCGGGAATACCTGGCGGGACGCGGACTGAAGGAAGAGACGTTCCGGACGTTCAGAATCGGGTTTGCGCCGGACTCAGGCTTCACGCTGAAAGACCGGCTGAAAACCGACTTTAGCGACGAGATGATGCGCGCTTCGGGCTTGTTCTCATGGAAAGAAGGCGCCGACAGCGCTTCGGGCGGAGTTGCCACCGCTGCGATGTATTCGAAGTTCCGCAACCGGATCATGTTCCCGATTGCCAATGAAAACGGAAAGATCATTGCGTTCACGGGGCGAACGCTGGCGAAGGACGAGAAATCCGGGCCGAAGTATTTGAATTCACCGGAGACGCCGATCTATTCCAAGAGCCGCGTGCTGTACAACCTGGACCGCGCGAAAGAGGCGATCCGCAAGCTGGGCTACGTGATTATTGTGGAAGGCCAGATGGATTGCATTGCCGTGTATTCCGCGGGCTTCCACAACGTGGCAGCGAGCTCCGGCACGGCGTTTACGGAGACGCAAGTGCGGCTGCTGGGGAGGTTCAGCAAAGATATTGTCGTAAATTTTGATCCGGACACGGCAGGCGCGGCGGCCACGGACAAATCACTGGGCATGCTGCTGGAAGAAGAATTCAATATCCGGGTTCTGCGACTGGAGGCAGGGTTCGATCCTGATTTGTTTATCCGGAAGAATGGCGCGGAGGCGTATGCGAAGGCGCTGAAGGGATCGGCCAAATATTTTGATTACCTGGTAGAGCGCACGCTGAAGCTGTTTCCGACGCGGAGTCCTGAGGGAAAGAAGAATGCGGTGAATTTTCTGCTGCCGCATATACATCGGGTGCCAAACAGAATTGTGCGCGATGAACTGGCAAATGACATTGCGCAGAAGCTGAACATCGATACCACGGTGCTGCGCCAGGAATTTAAAGCCGCGGCGGTAAGCCGTGCTGCCGGTGGTCTGAGAAATCAGCCGGACGAAGACGTTACGCCGGCGGAAAAAGTGCTGGTACGGGCTGCGGCGTCGGTGGTCGGAGAAGAAGCGGAGCTGCGGCACATGGCGCTGGACGCGCTGGCAGAAGAACGTCTGCATGTGGGGCTGACGACAGAGACATTGCTGGAGGCGATCCTGCAAAATGCGCTGGCGGTGGAGCGCGGCGAAGGCGTGGACGACGTGATGGCGCTGCCGCTGAACGATGCGAATCGGCAGAGGCTGGCGAAGATTGTGATGCGAGAAGATGAACCGCTTACGGGAGACCTCCTGGCGGGAGCGCTGAGTGCGTTGAGGCACCATCGGCAATTGAGCCAGCGTGAAGGCGAGATTAAGCGCGGGATTGTGGAGGCGGAGCGCAAAAATGACGTCGCGGCGCTGCTGCGGCTGAAACAGGAAAAGCTTGAGTTGGACAGGAAATTGGCGTCGGGAGGGTAAGTTCTTTGGCTGCTTCGGATGCAAAGGCCCGTAATCCTAACTTGCTAAGCGAAAATATCGGCGATCGGCGGATGAAAACGGTGCGAAACCTTAGAGCGTGAGCGGCATCTAATCTTCAAGGCAATTCACAGGGCAGCGGCTCCGGTATCTTCTTTGTTTTAGCGCGGGTGGCAGGGTAAGGCCCTTTTCTTATTGACCGGGTTTATGCTAACCTTAGTACTCTCGGGACGTGCGCGCATTCCAAACCAAAATGCCTGCCGATATGCTTCAGTGGACTCAAGCGTACAGCCCCGTATTGCCATGAAATGAGGTCGGTGGTTTGGCACTAGAAGACAAATTTGACGATATAAAAAAGTTGATTGATGCAGGCAAGGAAAAAGGCTACCTGACCTATGACCAGGTAAATGACCTCATTCCTGGAGACGTTCATTCGCCGGACGATCTCGACGATTTGCTTACCACAATTGGCACCCAGGGCATTGACGTTCTGGAAAGCGGCAAGGGATTGCCCTCTGAGCAGAAGTTTGAAGACATTGAAGAAGGCGAAGACGTTGAGCTTGACCTGACGCCGGGCGCGCTGGAAAAAACCAACGACCCGGTGCGCATGTACCTGCGCGAGATGGGCACAGTTCCGCTGCTCACGCGCGAAGGCGAAGTTGAAATCGCAAAGCGCATTGAGCGCGGGCAGCTGCGCGTGTTGAAGGCGCTTTCGCGTTCGCCAATCGTGATCAAGGAAATTCTTGCGCTGGGTGAAGACCTGAAGCGCGGCGTGCGCTCCATCAAAGAACTTGTCGCCTTCGACGAAGAAGAGATCACCGACGAAATTGTCCAGGCGCGCCTGAAAGATTTTGTCGGACAGATTGACGACATTGGCAAGAGCTACAAAAAAGTCCAGCAGCTTGAAGAAAAAGCTGAAGCGGTAAAGGCCAAGAAGAAACCCAAAGAGTCGCGCAAGGTCCGCTGGGCCCTGGGACGCGCCCACGTGCAAGTTTCCGGCGGGATTCGTAAGCTGAAGTTCACCAACCCTGAGCGCAAGCGGCTGATTGACCGCGTGAACAAA
The DNA here is from genome assembly GCA_963732195.1 of Terriglobia bacterium. Classification (GTDB taxonomy): domain Bacteria; phylum Acidobacteriota; class Terriglobia; order Terriglobales; family Acidobacteriaceae; genus Angelobacter. Next base: position 16,916 of record CAVSYO010000027.1, read on the forward strand.
ACGGTTGACTCCATGCGCTCGCTCGACCGCCAGATCAACAATCTGGAAAAAAAAATTGAGGCAACGCGGGTTGAGGAGACCAAGCGCGAGTACCGGCGCATCCAGCGCCAGCACCGCAATGACCTGGAAAAGCTCGAGGCCGACTGCGGCGTCAGCTACCAGGAACTGCGGCGTACGCAGCGTGAAATCATTCAGGGCGACGTTGACGCTGAAGCCGCGAAGCGCGAGCTGATTGAAGCCAACCTGCGCCTTGTGGTTTCGATCGCCAAAAAATATACCAACCGCGGCCTGCAGTTCCTTGACCTGATTCAGGAAGGCAACATCGGCCTGATGAAGGCCGTGGACAAATTCGAGTACCGCCGCGGCTACAAATTCTCGACGTACGCTACGTGGTGGATCCGCCAGGCCATCACGCGCGCCATCGCTGACCAGGCCCGCACCATCCGCATTCCGGTGCACATGATCGAGACCATCAACAAGCTGATCCGCACGTCGCGGCAGCTGGTGCAGGAACTCGGCCGCGAGCCAACGTCAGAAGAGATCGCCAAGCGCATGGACATCCCTGTGGCCAAGGTGCGCAAGGTCCTCAAGATCGCGCAGGAGCCCATCTCGCTGGAAACGCCCATCGGTGAAGAAGAAGATTCGCACCTGGGCGACTTCATTGAAGATCGCTCCATGGTCTCGCCCGCTGAGGCCGTGATCAACGTCAACCTCAAGGACCAGACCGCGCAGGTGCTGCGCACGCTTACTCCGCGTGAAGAAAAAGTCATCAAGATGCGCTTTGGCCTTGAAGACGGCTCCGAGCACACTCTGGAAGAAGTGGGCCAGTCGTTCGCGGTCACCCGCGAACGCATCCGCCAGATTGAAGCCAAGGCGCTGCGTAAGCTGCGGCATCCATCGCGCTCACGCAAGCTGAAGGCGTTCATGGATGGGATACGGGAAGCTTAGCGGGATTGGTGATTGAGCGATTTGGTAATCGGGTAATTTGAAAGATTTATGGACCGCAGGCCACCCTCGCCTGCGACAGAAAACTCTGAAGGCGCTGCCAACAAGCGGCGCCTTTTTCTTTGTGGTCCTTCGTGCCCTTTGTGGTTGCTCGACCTTTGATTATCAGCCCAGATCATCAGCCCAGATCATCAGCGCAAACCTGCGGCGAGAGCCGTTGTCAGCGCGTCTTTGCCACCGTGCATGCCGCGTCAAAGTCTGAGCGGGCGCCTTCGCGCAGCGTCACCTGGACGGTTTCGCGGCTGTTAGGACGGTTTTTGAAATTCCCGGTATAGAGCGAGCCGTCGGGTTCAAAGGCGTGCGAGAGCGAGCCCTGGTCGTCCATCACGAGATTGGGGTTATCCCATTTGCCAAAGAGCTGAAGCTTTGGAGCCAGATAGTGGCCCAGTTGCCGGTCAACAAACGAACTGCTGCTCATACCAAGCGCCACGCTCCTGCCTTGAAAATCGAGGCCGAAGTGTCTTTCGAATTCTCCTTTAACGTTCAGGTTGTATTTTTCGCCGCGGGGCGTGCAAAGAACGCCACTGCCTTTGACCTGCGGGCCGCCGTGACGCGCAGACGCGCCCGGGACAATGCGGACTAAGAGGATGAAGTCACCGGCGGTGCTGGAATGGAGGCGTCCCCATCCCTGCCACTGGGGATAGAGGTGGAACCGTCCGCCCATGAAAAAGCCCCATGGGGAAAAGATGGCAGTCATGCCAAAGCCGAACACCACGGCGGCCACAATGCCGAAAATGAACAGCATCAGGCAGCCGCGACCGAACTTTCTGGGAGATGGAACGGGAGGCGTTTCCAGTGAGGGATCCATGGGCCGAAGTAAGTTTAGCGCATCCGGCAGAATGAACTATTCTCGTGCCGTCCGGCACCGGCCAGGAAGCCCACAAAAGAGCGTTGCCGACAAGCGGCGCCTCTTTCTCTGTGATCCTTCGTGTCCTTCGTGGTTGCCTTTCCTGAGTTCTTTGCGACCTTTGCGTCCTCTGCGGTGAAAAACTTACGCCACTTCCGTCCGCAGCACCCGCGCTCCGCTGCTCGATTCCACCGCGCTGCTCTCGCGGATCTCGGTCAGCTTGGCCAGGACAAACGCCGCCACCGCCAACTCCAGATCGCGCACCGCGATATCAAAGAAGTGTCCCGTGGTCACCAGCGCCAGCGCAATGCACACCAGCCATGCTGACGCCACATAAGCGCCCAGCCGCGTCGCTTTGGTCAGGATCATCAGGCCCACAACCATCTCAATCACGCCCACAACGTGCATGAGAGACGTCGGGCTTAAAGGCAGCATCCTCTGCGCCAGCGGGCTTACGTATTGCTCCCAGTTCGTGAGCAGGTTAAGAAATTTGTCCAGGCCGGCCAGAAACGCCATCAGCCCCAGGGCATACTTTGAAATCGTCTGTATTGTTTGAAGTCTGTTCTGCATCGCTCTATCACCTCTCTTGCGGTATAGAGTGGCGGGGTGGAAGGAGGTTACAGGGGCGGCAGTGGATCGAAATTAGCCTTCATGCGCCGAGAATGAAAATGCGACGGCGTGGCCTTCATGGCCCGCATACTGGCAAAAACCAACCTTCATACTACGAACCGCTTGGCGGCAGAATGAACTCGCGATATGCTCTAACTGGCTTCGCGCTCGATTCATAGCACTGCACCTCCCCTTGCGAGGCCAGCCTTCGCATAAGCGGAAAGGACAAGAAATCTTATGCCCATCATGCGTTACCAAGACATTCAGGGTTCTATGAAAGCTGGCTCAGGACTAATCAGGTTTGGAGACGAGAAAAGCATCCAAGCATGCCGTTGACCTTCGAGTTGGAACGATCATCAAATCCGGAAAGGTCGTCAGAGACACGGATAGCACGACAGACCAGAGCGTCGAGGTTCTGCCCGGGGAAATAGTGACCATAATTACGCTTGAGGAAGTTACACTTTCCAGAAAAATTGCGGGCCTTGCATTCGCAATGAATCATGTGGCGAGGTGGAAGGAGGTTACACGCGCCTAAAATGAAAATGCGCCGAGCTCGTTCCCGCGTAGCGCGCGTATTGAGACTGGCCTTCACAGCGAAAACCGCTTGGCGGTGGCACGAACTCGCGCTATGCTCTTGCTGGCTCCGTTCTCGATTTACGCATCGCACATCCCCTTGAGAGACCAGCCGCCTATAAGCCGAAAGGATAAACAGCTTATGCCAATAATGCGTCACCAGGACATTCAAAAATCAATGAAAGAGGGATCGGGGTTGATTAGTTTTGGAGACGAGCAAAATATTCAGGCGAGCAGTTATGATCTTCGAGTTGGAACCATCATCAAGGCCGGCGAGGTCATCAGAGATACAGATGGCAAGATAGACCGGAGCATCGAAGTTCTTCCTGGGGAAATAGTGACCATAATTACGCTGGAGGAGATCACGCTTCTTTGAGAATTGCCGGGATTGCATTTGCCATGAACAAGTGGTCATCGCAGGGCTCTTGGTCCTGAACCCTGGTCACATCGACCCGGGTTTCTGGTCCGTTAAGTGTTAAAGCCCTCAATCTCCGAAAAACATCTATTACCTTAAGATTTCACGATCCGATCTTCACAATTCTGTTTATGGAGCTTGCCGGTGACACGGACAAGCCATATCCTGGCGGACCGAAGACCCGGAAGGATTACGAGAAAAGTTTGAGGAGCGTGACCGTGAAATCACACCAACATCTATCGCAGATCTTTTACGGGCAACCAAGGGACTCTCCATTTGTCACGGAAGACCAACTCGCAGCAAGGATGTGGAAACATGGCAGCACAATTGTAGGTCTGCTGATCGGATTGCTTGGTGTTGTCCTGGCTATAATTGCATTGAAAAAATGACGAACTTAAATTGGGAACGCTTAGCTTCCCATGCGTGGGAAGCGCGAAAGAATGCTCATATGCACGGGACGACCACGGTCGGAGCCGCCGCCCTTTCTGAAAGCGGTGAGATTTTTGCGGGCTGTAATGCAGAGCATCGTTTCAGATCGCACGATCTCCATGCGGAAGTTAATGCAATTGGATCAATGATTTCTGCTGGCCACCAAAAACTCATTGCAATCCTCGTTGTGGCGGAACGCGATAGGTTTACTCCGTGCGGCGCCTGTTTAGATTGGATCTTTGAGGTCGGCGGGCCTGAGTGTCTGGTCGCTTTCCAGAATAGTTCGGATCTTTTTGTTCGGAGAGCTGCTGACCTGATGCCATTTTACCCGGGATGATCTGTCCCCGGAACTGGGTGCTAAGTAGCATTTTCCACGTGCGAAGGGCTTTTCCAGCTGGTACGTTCTTCAGGAATTGAGTCAATCGTTGTGTCAGCTTATCGTGATCTTTCGTCCAGCACTCCCAGACAGTCATGACAGCCCAACCGCTTCGACGCAGCAACTGTTGCGTGCGTTTGTCTCGAATCGCAGTCGAGGTTCGCTTAGTACTCCAGAATTCAGCGTTCGTCGCTGTAACGACTCGACCATAACGACAGTTATGCATATGCCAAAAACATCCATGGACTTGAATGATTTTCTTTCGGCTGACCAAGACGATATCGGGCTTTCCGGGAAGGTCTTTTTTGTGCAGGCTGTAGCGGAAACCCATGCGATGCACGATAGAGCGAACGATTAGTTCAGGAGAGGTGTCTTTGCACTTGATCGCCGCCATGTTGCGGCTGCGCTGTTCGCGATTGTGTACGTCGGCCACTTCATTGAATTTTAGCTTGCTTTTCTTTGACAAGGTCGACGAAATCGCTGATCGCAAACAGCCACTTGCGCTGTTCAGCGTATAGGTTCATGCAGTGGGGCAGGGACAACCAACTGCAGGATTGTTTGCCGCCATTTCACCGGTTTGGTCCGTAGTGATGCCGGGTTCAAGCGTCAGCAAATGCTTGCTGGCGATGCGGCTGGCTTCGGCCAGTACTTGTCTCCAGCGATCCTTGCACGTGCTCTTGACTCCCAGCATGGTCAGAAGCACTGAATCGAAAGCCGGCGTTGCATATTCTTTCGAGCCCGGAAACGAGAAAATCTGGCCTCGATTTGCGCTCTGTCAATGCAGATCGCTGATAACGTAGGTTGAATCGCTGCAACAACTCTTCCATGTGGTTTTCCAGCGCAAAGCCGACGCGACTCTTACGCCGTTCTGGACAGAGAGCGAAAACGACATGAAACTGTCGACGTCGTTGCAAACCCCTTTTATAGACGTTCCGCGACTAGATGCTTTTCGAGCGTGCGGAACAGGATTTCTTCTTTTTCATCCAGCTTATCAGGGCCGCGTCGGGAGTACGCTCGACATCAATTTCGCCAACCACGGATCTGGCGAACGTCGAAAACTCTTTGGTAACGGGGAACTTGCCACTGAATTGTCCGAGCATTTTGTCGAGGAGGTTTTTCTCTGTTGGTTCCGCAAGAATTCCTAGTCTTCAAGGATGATGCGGGACGCAAATCTTAGCCGGTCCTGCTCAGTTTCGAGTTCTTCTCGAATTGAAAAGCCTAAGTTATTTGTCTCGGGTATGCCGAATAACCACTGAATCTGATTTGCGATTGTAGAACCACCTTGGGCAATCACGGCCAGAACAGTGTCGTCGGATCTTCGGGCAATAACAAGTAGGTCGCCTTCATCAGCAAGGGTCGAAACTGTAGTTGCAGGAAAGTAGAGACGGTGTTCTGTTCGTGGCCGCCGTTGTTCCCTTGCATCATACCAAGTAACAAAACCGGTATCTGTGACCGCCTCGTCGTCCCCATCGCTTAGATAAATGAACTTAGCTTCGAATGTATGTTTGCCGGAAGCACGCCCAAAAAGTTTTTTCAATCCTGCAATGCCATTAAATTCGTGTTGATTGCTGCGGGCCGGGTCTGTCTCAACCGCACTTAGGGTCTTGATTGCAACACCGGTAAAAAATTCGGAGAGATAGCCTTGCTTCATTCTTTAAACCAGCAGAGGAGCCTGTCCAACGCCTGTTTCTTCACGCTGCTTGAGCATTAGCACATGCGGCATCATGATTCTTGCCACTTCTGCAATTACGGGCACAGCAACACTGTTGCCGAATTGTTTATACGCTTGTGTGTCAGAAACCGGGATTCGGAAAGTGTCTGGATAGCCCATCAAACGCGCACACTCTCGTGGCGTCAGCCTTCTCGGATTCTTGCCCTCACCGCGCGAAACCAGAATCTCGGAACCGTCCTTGTAATACCTGGCAGAGAGCGTCCGCGCTACTTTGGTTTTATCCACGATTCCGTATCCAAAACCATTTCCTGCCTCTTTATGTTTCTTCGCATAAGCCTTTAAGTAATTCCAGAGCTTGCCTTGTTAGAACATATTTTGAATGCACTCTAGCATCAGGTCCCGTTGCAGACCGGATCTTCAGCAGGCTCTGAACCATCTTCCGGATGCAGGATAGATGAGAGCACAGGTCCAGTAGAAGGGACGCGGAGACTGTCAAATGTAAAATCTGTCTGTTCTTGAAAACCAACAATGATTAACCGCTCACGATGCTGCGGCACAAAGGAACGTGCATCAATGACTTTCCAGTGAATGTGATATTTGAGCTCATGCTGAAGAACCTCACGGATAACCTTGAATGTATTTCCTCCGTTATGGTTCACCAGGTTCTTGACATTCTCCAGCAGAAAAGCCTTTGGCTTTGTTGCCGCGATAATTCGAGCAACATCAAAAAAGAGTGTCCCTTGCGTGGTGCATTCAAAGCCATGAGGGCGGCCAAGAGCATTTTTCTTGCTCACACCAGCAATAGAGAATGGCTGGCATGGAAAGCCTGCTAGTAACACATCATGCTTGGGGATATCCTCTGCGGGATAAGGAACAATGTCGCCGACGAACGTCTCCGTTCCGGGATAATTTTCCAGATAAGTTTGCTTTGCCCAGGGATTCCACTCACTGGTAAAAACGCATTTTCCGTTCCATGACTCAAACCCTTTTCTGATCCCACCGATGCCGGCAAACAAATCGATAAAAGTAAACTTGGCATCATTCTCGGCACGAGCATCAACTTGATATTTCTGAAGTAGCTCACGAAGGGACAAGCTTAAAAGAACCGGACAAGCGTTTTCACGCCGCTCCCACCGCGCGACAGTTTTCGGGGCTACAGAAGTTCTTGCTGTGCGAGCTCTTTCTGTGTAAAACGCTGTCTTGCCGCCAGTAACAGATTATAGGCTTCAGAGCTTTCCATTAATAAGGCGCTGGGC
>CAVSYO010000028.1:0-124702 GCA_963732195.1 Terriglobia bacterium
CGTTCTGGGCAAGGATGCACTTCAATGATCAATCCATCGGCGCCGATGGCCAAAGCAGCACGGCTGGCAGGAGCAATCAGCTCGCGCTTGCCGGTGCCGTGCGACGGATCGGTAATCACGGGTAGATGAGATAACTCGCGCACCAGCGCCACAGCGGCAAGATCGAGCGTGTTGCGCGTCATCTCGCTTTCAAAAGTCTTGATGCCCCGCTCGCACAGCACCACACTGGCATTGCCTCCGGCCAGCAGGTATTCCGCGGCCAGCAGCCACTCTTTTACGCTGGCGGATGGACCACGCTTGAGCAGGATAGGCTTTTTGGCCTTGGCAAGCTGGCGCAGCAGATCGTAATTCTGCATGTTGCGCGCGCCAACCTGAAGCATGTCTGCATGGTCACAAATGAGCTGAATGTCATTGGTGCTCATCACCTCGGTGACCACGGGCAGGCCCACTTCTTCACGGACTTCACGCATCAAGCGCAGCGCTTCAATGCCCAGGCCCTGGAAATCATACGGCGAGGTGCGCGGCTTGTACGCTCCACCGCGCAGCAGCGTTGCACCGGCGGCTTTAATGGCGCGCGCCGTGGAAAAAAGCTGCTCGCGCGATTCCACTGAGCACGGCCCGGCAATCACTACCGCGTCTTCACCGCCGATGATGACGCCGCCAATGTCGACCTGCGTGCGTCCGCTCTTGGTTTGCTTGCTCACCAGCTTGAACGGGTGCGCGATGGGCACAACGTCTTCCACGCCCGGCGCGGCCTTGAGTGCTTCCAGAGCAATGCGGTTGCCGCCGGAGCCGACCGCCGCGACGATGGCGCGCTCCGCCCCGCGCGTGACATGAGGCTGAAAACCGCATTCGATTACTCGTTCAATAACGTGTTGAAGTTCTGCTTCCGACGAACCTGCCGCCATATTGATGACCATTTGGATGACTCCCTTATTAGCTATGCCTTTTCTGAAATCCCGAACCCGCCGACATCAATGTCTTGCGCCACATCTGCGTAATCGCGGGTGAGGGAACCCTATTGGAACAACTTCCTTTACTGAGCCTAGCTACCGATCTCGCTCGGCGTTTGAAAGATTGCAGGGATCCCTCGCTTCGCTTCGGGATTTCAGAAAAAACATTCGCTACCACTGATGCTCCAATTCCCGCACTTCTTGCTTGCTCTGCTCCTCCATCCGCTGTGTGCCCAAACGGCGTGTCTCACGGATGATGCCGGCGAAAATGTCGGTGACGCTCTGCTGGTCGAGCGGGCCAGTGTTCTTTTCAACGACGCGGGCAAGCACCTGGCGCTCTCGATTGCCGTCATAAGCCGGCAGCCCCGAGGCCACCTTGATCGAAGCAATTTCACATGCGATGGCGGCACGCTGGTTGAGCAGGCGAAGCAGTTCGGTATCGAGCGCGTCAATCTGGCGGCGCCAGTCGTCGAGCGTTTTTTCGCCGATAACGGTTTGGTGGTCAATTTTCTGATCCACGCCGGTAAAGCTCCCCTGAAAGCAAAAACCGCGACCCTTTAGGGATCGCGGCTTGCGGTGATTTATGATGACTAACTTCTTATGGCATTGTCAGCACAGATCCGCGTCGCCGCTACCCGTAAAGTGGTAGCGGTAAGTAAACGCGAAAGTAAATCGGCTGGCGTGCATGCTGAGCGGATAGTAGTCTAGATTTTCAGGTGTTGTCAAGAAAGTTAATAATTTAATGCCCCGATTTTTGCGGCGCGAAAGATGGCATGAGCAAAACCGCTGATTCCAAAACCGTTGATTCTGAAAATACGGCAGCAGCCCAGCAGAAGGCCGAGTGGCAGGCGTATGTGGAAGACTTCCGCCGTGCCGGCCATCAGACCGTGGATTGGATAGCCGAATACCTGAGCAACGTTGCGGACATGCCGGTGCTGGCGCAGACAAAACCGGGCGACCTGCTGGATGCGCTGCCGAAGTCGGGGCCGGAAAAAGGCGAGCCGTTTGATGCCATCTTGCGCGATTTTGACCGGCTGGTGATGCCGGCTGTAACGCAATGGAACCATCCGCGTTTCTTTGCCTACTTTTCCTGCACCGGTTCCACGCCGGCGATTCTCGGCGAGATGCTGGCCGCGGCGCTCAACACCAACGGACTGCACTGGATGACGTCGCCGGCCATGGCAGAACTGGAACAGCGCGCGCTGGACTGGCTGCGGCAATGGATGGGCCTGGCAGACGAGTGGTTCGGCATCGTTTATGACACGGCTTCCACCAGCAGCATGCACGCGATTGTCTGCGCGCGGGAGTTCGTGGCCCCAGAAGCGCGGTCGGCCGGAAGCAGCAATGATCTTACGCTTTACACTTCTGACCAGTCGCATTCCTCCATCGAAAAAGGCGCTATTGCCGTTGGCATTGGCCAGCAGAACGTGCGCAAGGTCCCGTCTGACGCCGAATTCCGCATGCGCGTGGACGCTCTGGCGCGCATGGTGGAAGAAGACAAGCGCGCAGGCAAGCGGCCATTTTGCGTGGTTGCGACAGTGGGCACAACTTCCACCACCAGCATCGATCCTGTGCCGCCCATTGCTGCCATCGCAGAAAAATACGGCATGTGGCTGCACGTGGATTGCGCTTATGCCGGAGCAGCCGCCATCCTGCCCGAACAAAGGCATATTATGGATGGAGTGGAGCAGTGCCCATTCGCTGGTGGTGAATGCTCACAAGTGGCTGCTCACGCCAATTGGCGTAAGCGCCTTTTACACCCGCCGTCCGGACATCCTGCGCCGCGCCTTTTCTCTCAGCTCAGACTACCTCAAAACCAGGGACGACCCCCGGGCGCACAACCTGATGGATTACGGCATTCCGCTCGGCCATCGCTTCCGCGCCCTGAAGCTGTGGTTCGTCATGCGCTACTTCGGGCGTGAACGCTTTGAGACAATCCTGCGGTCGCATATCCAGTGGGCAAAAGATTTTGCCGCGCTGGTGGATGCCGATCCCAGGTTTGAGCGGGTGGCCCCGGTCCCGCTGTCAGTCATCTGCTTTCGCTATAAAGGTTCTGACGACGAGAACCGCGCGATCATGGAACGCGTCAACGCTTCAGGCAGGATGTTTATGGCCACCACGGTCCTGAACGGCAAGCTGACGCTGCGGCTGGCCATCGGAAACCTGGAAACCCAGTGGAAAGACCTGCAGGAAGCCTGGGACTTGCTGCAAAAGGCCGTGGAATGAATACCCCTCCCCCCATCCGTCAACTAGGATTCCAAAGTACTTATCGCGCCCCATCCCAGCGGATCCCCGGCCACGCGCGTTTTTTGCGTGGATGGGTAGAGATTGGCGTAGGGTTTCAAGTTCTACCTTTGCGTCCTTCGTGTCCTTTGTCATCCAGGGCCTTCGGCCCGCGCAAGCGATGAAAATCGGTTTTTCGACCTTGTGGTTAAGGCTCTTGCTTTTCCCGATCACGTGCGATGTCGGCGATTACGCGCGATCACGGCGATCTCTTTTCGCCCCCACCCGGCCTTTTCCCAACTCTTGTTGCAAACAAAGCACTTTCTCAATTCGACGCTTGGGTGGCCCCTGCGTGGCGCTTGGGTGGCCCTTGGGTGGCCCTTGCGTGGCCCAAGGGTGACCCTTGGGTGACCCAATCCCAAACCCCAGTCGGCAGAGGGTCGCAGCTCTTCCTTTGGCTGAATGCCCGATTGCTGAGTGCTGACTACTAGGTTTTCAAAGAGCGTCCACTACTGCACTTTTTCGCTCTGGAGCGAATCTCCAACTCTACCATTTGTTCGCCTGTAAGTCAAGAGGAAAATGATCACCAGGCTGTGGAAGAGTCGCGCGTCGCGCGCGACTCTGAATTGCACGCAGCATTTTCTTTATTTACCCAATTGCCATTACCCATTACCAAATTGTCCTGACTGGCCGGAGTGCCCGGAGTGGATAGAGGTGATTGAGCTGAGCAAGATCGTCGGGTGATCGCGCCTGATTGATGCTACAAGGCGTACGATAGCGAATATCCCTTCTTAGGAGAAAGTCCTTGTCCCCTATTCCACAGCGTTTCCCGATCCCGACAAATGACGACGACTTTGAAAAGATGTGTCGCGACTTATTGCGGCGGTACTGGTCGCGTCCAAGCCTTGAGATTTTTGGGAAACGCGGCGAGCGACAATATGGGATAGACATTCTAGATCTAAGTGGTCAGGAACCGCTTTATGCGGCGCAATGCAAGTTGAAAGAGCCTCACAAAACACTCCCTCCTCGAGCGATTGAAGACGAAGTCGCTGAAGCCAAGCTCTTTACGCCGCCCCTCGGGAAGTACGGGATTCTCACTACGGCTAAAGTATCCGCCCAAGCGCAACGGAAAGTAAGAGAGATTAACCGTGCGCATAAAGAAAAAGGCTTATTTGAAGTCGAACTCCTCGCGTGGGAACAAATCTCTGAGCTTTTACAACGCTACTCGGAAGTGCAAGAAGGATATTACGCCGAAATTACGCCCCAGTTGGCAGGTAAGATCCAATCAGGTTTAGCGTCCATTAGCAGTGGGGTGGCGTCGTTAACCTCAAAAGTGGAAGGAAATGAAATCGACGCACAGATAAACGAGGCAAGAGATTTGGTTACTGGGCGCGAGTTCCAGTTGGCAACATTATTGCTTAATCGACTTCTCTTAACGAAGAGCAATTTGCTTACAGCTTACCAAAAATTCAGGATCGCTTCGAATCTTGGCGCGTCCGCTCTTGGCAACGGCCAGCCGGAAGCCGCATCAAGGCATTTCTTGGAAGCCCTCGCACATCAACCCGATGATGAGAAAGCGAGAACCAATGAAGTATTAGCCTATTTAATTATCGGTGACTCGGACGCTGCTCATAGCAAAGCGAAGAACCTGCGCTCGGAATATCCGGCATCGGCAAGAATAGTTGCGTATTGGATTGCTAGCGCCCCCATGGATATGAGACTAGCGGATCTAGAAAGGAGTATCTTCCATACTCCGAACCGATGGAGAGATAAGTCTCGGGTTAGCCCGCAGGGCGTTAGCGGAGGGAAACTTGGACGCTGCCGCGAGCTGCGCCGAGAACGCGGCTCGAGTTTTGCCACAATGGTCACAGCCCCAGTTGGTTCTTGGTTATGTAAGTCTGGGTCGGGTCATTGCCGGAAACGCGGGGCGGTCGCCAGTCGTCTCGAAGGATTCAGTTTTAGAACAATCAAAAAACGCGTTCTCAAATGCCCTGAACTTAGCCGAGGCGGAAAAAGATGATAATACTCAAACCGCCGCATTAATAGCACGAGTGGATGTGCGTCTGCTCCTGAAAGATATTGACGGAGCGGCTGCGGATGCCGACGCCGCATATCGTATAAGTCCACAAAATGCAAATGCCCTAGTGGCGCTATCCCAAGTTCAATTCACCTCAAACAAAGTGGATCAGGGCATTGTGACACTCGAAAAGGCATTTAGGGCAAATGCGCGTGCCGACATCGCGTTCATGTACGGGCGTGCCCTTCTATCTAAAGGCAGAGTGGAGGATCTTGACGCTGCAGTAAGGATTCTAACCGGAATTGATTTAGAGCAAGTACCCTTTTCGCTCCGATCCGCGACATCGCTACAAGCGGTAAACAGCCTGATCAAGAAAAAAGACTGGGGTGCAGCGTACACGTATCTCGAACGGATAAAACCCTTCATTGAGCCGAGCATGGTGGAGACACTATTCGGCACTGTGGCACATTATCAAGGAGCTCCGCAGAAAGCAGAAACCCATGCTGGTGCTGCACAACAGCTCTTAGCGCCCACTGTATCTCCGGAAACGAAAGAATCGCTCGCCTTTCTTTTTACTCTTATCGGCCGCCCAGCAGATGCACTACCAATTTTTCAAGAGCTATTCAATGCAAATCTTCCTGCTTTTGACGCGGGCCATCTTTTGGATTGCGCAGCGAGGCTGCACCGAGACGATATTGTAATTGCCACCTGCGAAACGCTTCACCAGCGTGGAGCAAATGATTGGAGGCTTGTCAGCTTTGAAGTCAGGTATCTGGAAAAGTATCACTTGGAAAAGGCAATTCAACGGCTACAGAATTTTCTTAGAGAAAACCCAGAGCACAAGCTTGCGAAGCTCTCGCTGTCGGTATTGGGTATCCAAAATAGTCGCCCTGAGATTGTATCTTCCAACCTCTATGATCTTCCCGATGTAACTGAGCTCCCAGCGGAGTACGCTATGGCTGCCGTGCATGTCATTCGGTTTGGCGGGAATGCTGATGATGCAGTTGATTATGCTTACCGGTTCTTACGCACTCATTTTCAAGAGATGAGCGCACATCAAGCGTTCGGTCTGAGCATGCTTCCGGGCGATTCCGTGCCCAATATTCCAAGCTATATTGACATTGTGGCTACGGGAACGGCTGTTTGCTACCAAGAATTGCCCAATGGAGTTCTCACATGGGTTGTGCTTGAAGACACCACCAGCCCGGTAGCGGACTTCGAAGAGATTTCGATTCATTCACCTCTCGCAACTCAACTACTTGGCAAACATGTTAACGACTTATTTGTCTTGGCAGAAGGGTCGCTAAGTACACGCCAAGGCATAATCAGGCAGATTGTTTCCAAATATGTAAGGCGTTATCAAGAATCTATGGGAGAAATGCAGATTCGCTTTGGAAAATCAAGTCCAGTCGAATCTTTCCAAATGGGAACGAGTGAAGAAGAGATGAAGCAAGGCGTACAGGTCATTTTGGAATCGGTCAAAAGCCGAGCGTCTGCAGTAGCCAAGATACGCGATCTCTATGAAGAGTTATCGGTGCCACTTCACTACTACGGTGACCAGCATGGAAAAAATGCATTTGTCGGTCTAATTGATCTTGCGCGCGAAGACGGTTACGCCGTGAAATGCTGCATCGGAAGCATCGATGAGCGTGTTACGGCGACGTCTGCATTGCAGACTGCACAGGCCGTCGTCATGGATTTAACAGCGATTGCAACGTTACAGCTTCTTGATCTGGAAAAGATTCTATTGACGAAACGCTTCAGATTTGTCATGACCGAGGGTACCTTTCGTGAGCTTCAAGAGATGTTTGTGGAACGGGTACTATCCGGCCCGAGCAAGTACATCGAATATCGCGACGGTGCACATTCGATTCATGAAGAGACTTCCGAGCTGAAACAAGAGCGACGCAGAAACAACGAAGCTTTGTTGCAGCAAATCAAGAGCAATTTCAAAATTGTTCCGGTTTTGGAGCTTGCGGCTCTCGATCCCGCAAAACGGGAAATCTTGGTGAAGCTTCTTGGGCAGTATGGCGCAGAGTCAGTTGTGCTGTCAGCAAACCCGGATTACATATTGTGGACAGATGATTTAATCCAAGCGCAAATTGCAGCCAAGGAATACGGTGTCCGCCGCGCGTGGACTCAGCTTATTGTGAATGATTTAGCGGATGTGGGCCTGCTTACAGCTGAAGAGAAAGACAAGGCTGCGGCGCAATTGGTGGGAATGAGATTTGTCTCTACGCTGTTCGATAGTTCGACAATTCTGAAAGCCGTGGAACTTTCGGATGGCAAAGAGTGGCGTCAGCCATTGAAGGAAGTTATAAAAGTATTCGCTGATCCCAAGGCGGACATACGTGGCTTGCTTGGTATTTTTGTTGATTTTGTTGTGAAACTATATCGTGAAACGTTGTTACCGGAAACGCGGTGCAGCGTCGTGGGCGCGTTTCTTGAAGTGTTATCGGCGAACTTGCAGGCACGCAAAGCTCTGATGGAACTCAGGAAATCGGCCGCGCGTTTTTTTGGATTGAATGCCGTGGGTGAAACGCAATTCAACGATTGCTTTGATCGGTGGGTCAAGAACAAAGAAAATCCTATTTTTCCAGGATGAGCTTGTGCCCCAGCTGGGGCTTACCGTCTTTCTTCAGTGATTTGCCTGTGTGTCATCTCACCTTTGCGGTAGCGGAGACCGAATCGATGCACAGCCGAGAGCGGATGTACCACAAGAAGCTTGCCGCATAGGGCCGGTGGTATCGAAGCAGCAAGTCTCGTGACTACAAGGGGTTCCTCGCACCGTTCGGGATAAAAACAAATCAATCCAACTCCCTCAACCCCGCTCTTTCCCCAGATACCCGGCCAACCTTCCTAGCAGCGCAAGGGCTGACAGTCCAGCAATCGCGAGCGGAGCGCCGATGGTGTGAGGCATTCCTTAGGGCGCTCCGCTTTGCTGCGCGCGCGCTTGCGGCGCAAGGAAGGATTCTTTATGCGGGTTACGGCACGACTGGAAAGCAGGTGATTAAGGATGCTGACCGCCCCGATACCCATGTTCTTAATACGTGTCTCGTGAAAACAGGGATTGTTCGCATCACGAACAGGTTCAGCGGCCAAGCACGGTGATATCAAGAATACTGACGATGCTCCGCGTATAATTCGCGTCTATGCGGTTATTCGTTCTGGGCGCGACAGGAAGGACTGGCAAGGCGCTGGTCGCGCAGGGTTTGGCGCGCGGGCACGAAATCACGGCTTTCGGGCGGTCGGCCTTTAACGGCAAGGCGAAGTCGCTGCGCGTCGTCATTGGCAATCCAATGCGAGCGAATGATTTAGCGGCGGCGCTAGGCGGTAACGATATAGTACTTTCGGCGCTGGGCACGCGCGGGCTGGGCGCGACGTCAGTCCTGGCGGATAGCGTGCGTGCGACTATCGAAGCTATGCGCTACGCAGGTGTGCGCCGGCTTGTGATCGTTTCTTCATCGCTTCTGGATCCGAATATTGGGCGGATACCCCGATTTTTAAGGCGCACGTTTCTCCGCCACCACGTCCAGGATCAGCGGGCGATGGAAAAGCAGGTCACGGAGAGCGATCTTGAGTGGACGGTGCTTAGGGCAGCGCGATTCAAAAACGGCCCGTTCACCGGGCGATACGTAGTGAACGCCGAATCTGAGCAAACTGAAACTTCAGGAGTGCCAATGAGCCGGGAGGATGTGGCATGCATGGTGCTTGATACTGCGGAACGCGGTAATTACATCCGGCAAATCGTTCGGATTTGCGGAGGACGTCTTTGACTCTCTACGTCATGTTTCTATTTCTTGCCATTTACAATGCCGGCTGCATGACGACGCTGCAGCTTCAGCATTACGGAATCTACCCTTCAGTTGGCAAAGAAAGCTTCGCTGCCTACTTGCGCGCAAACAATCGAGCCGCCGCGATACCAACGATTTTACCGGCCATGTCACTGCTGTTAGTCTCGGCGGCGTTAATGGTTTATCGTCCGGACTTCATGCGGCCATACGAGGCAGCCGCGGGTTTAGCGCTGAACCTCATAGCACTTGGATCGACATTGGTGTGGCAACGCCGTATTCAAGGTGAGATGGCCATTACCGGTTACGACGAGGAGAAAGTGCGCACTCTAATCATGACAAATTGGATCCGGACGGCCGCACATCTTTTGCTTGCTTTCCTGGTCATCGTGATCCTGTTACGCGTGGTCGCACCGCAGGTCCGGTGAGATGCTCTGGAAGACAGGCGTACGAAAGCCGCGGCGGCTTCAGCGATATGCCGTTCCACAGCCGCTACGGGAACTGGACCAAGGTGCCGGATGCGTTTCTACGTTTTGCCAGGAAGGAAAAGATCCAGGGCAAGTGGAAAGACGTGCTGGGGATGATTGGCGCGCAGGCGAGCAAGGTCAAGGGCAGCATGGTAAAGGTACGCGCCTCACACGGGCGCACGCGCAAACAGGACATCTTTCAGGACCGTCCGCTGTACGGCCCGCTGATGAATTTGCCGGAGATGGTCCACGAGCCGCTGAACGAAATGGGCGTGGTGTTTGCGTTTGGCCTGGTAGCGCGGCAACTGGGGTTTAAGGTGCTGCGATTCCAGAGCGCGTTCCCCGACTGCGAGGCGCTGCGGGAGGTGGTACGCGGACAGTTACAGCGGATGAAACTTGAGTTTGAATTTGAGAGCCGGAATTTCCTGCGGCACGGACACAGGATAGACGGCTGCGACGCGATTGTGTGCTGGAAGCATAATTGGAAGGATTGTCCGCTGGAGGTGATTGAGCTGAGGAAGGTGTTTCATCGGTTGATCGGGACATCGGGGGATCGGGAAATCGAAGAGCAAAACCTTTCACCGCAGAGGACGCAGAGGGAGATCGCCGGGATCGCCAGAATCGCGCGTGATCGCCGTGATCGGAAAGGCCAGAGCCTTTTACCGCAAAGGACGCAAAGAACGCAAAGGAGTGGAAATCGGTTCGGAATCGGGAAAAGCAAAACCTTTCACCGCAGGGGACGCAAAGGAACACAGAGGTTAGAGGCAAATAAAATAGCAGCGCCCTAAAAGAGAAATGCCCCGCTTGCGGGACATTTCTTCCTTGCAGAGTCGCTTATGCCGCCTTGACCTGTGGCGCCGAATAGTATCTCTTGACTGCTTTCTCGATCCCAGGTGTGGCTTTTTTTAAATCGTCCAGGTTCATGGCCGGATGAAATTCCACGTGCGCATTGAAAGCAAGGAACCAGGGCTCAGCCAGGGCCGGAATCTGCGAGGTATCTCTCAGGTCCAGGAAAATGAACCCGGTTCTCTTGCCGTTGTCTTCGGCGAAAAATGCCGCTTCCGGTTTTATTTCGTTCAGGATTGATTCAATGGTCTTGGGCATCGTGCCGTCAGCCATTGTTGCGTTACCCGTTTCAACGGGAATGGAGACCTTGAGCAAACAGCGCATAAAAACCCTCCTTTCAGGGGTTGATGAGTGAACAAAAGGTCTTACTCGGAGGCAAGATTAAATTGTAGTCCACATCGCGAGAGTGAGAGTGGGATTGCAGGAATCGCCGTGATCGCCGACATCGCACGTGATCGCCGAGATCGAAGAACCAAGAGATTTAACCGCAAAGGGCGCAAAGGACGCAAAGATGAGCGAGTACTTATTCTCTGAGTTCAACGACCGTCGCGCCTGCGCCGCCTTCGTTTTGTTGCGGCTCAGCCACGGTGGCCACGTGCGGGTGTTTTTGCAGATACTGGCGCAGTGCCTTACGGAGGATGCCCATGCCGCTGCCGTGGACGATCCGCACACGCGTGAGCCCGGCGAGAAATGCGCGATCGATAAACTTTTCCACCGCGCTGGTGGCCTCGTCCACGTTGCGGCCGATCACGTTGAGTTCAGTGGGCGCGCTGGAATCTTCTTTGAGCGTGACGGAAATTCCTCTGGCGCGGGCTGCCGCCACGGGATTTATCGCGCCTCGCGCTGCGGCTCCGCCGGGAGAAAAGACTTCCGCAACGTCATGCCGGGGAATCTTCATCTTCATGTTGCCGATCTCGACTTCAAAGGTGTTATCGTCAACTTTGCGCTTGATCAGGGCATTGCGCCCGAGCGACTTCAGCTTCACCGTATCTCCCTCAGAAATATGTTTGACCTCATGCGGGCGCGCATTCGGATCGCCCTGGTCTGCGCCGGTCTTGTGCGCCACCACGCCTGCATCAAACTGCTCTTTGAATTCCCGGCGCAGCTTGGCGATGCGCTGTTCCGCCTGCTTGGTAAGCTTTTGCGCGGCAGCGCGGTCCTGCACGGCGCTGATGGCCTCACGCACCTGGTACTCAAAGTCCTTGATGAGCGATTCCATCTTGCGCTCAAATTCGCGGACTTTCTGCCGCTGCTCCTGCTGGCCTTCATTTTCAAGGCGCTTCAGTTCGCGGGCCGCGTCCTGTTCGCGCTTTTGCGCGCGCTCGCGGTCTTGTTCCAGGTCGCGCAGCTCAGAGTGCAGACGGTCGAGAAACTTGCTCACGTCCTGCGTTTGCGTGGTCAGGCGTTCACGCGCGGCGTCGGTGATTTGGCGATTGAGGCCCAGACGCTGCGCAATGTTGATGCCCGCTGACGCTCCCGGCACGCCGACGCGCAGTTCATATGTCGGCTGAAGAGTGTTTTCGTCGAAGCCCACGGCGGCGTTGAGCACGCCCGCGGTGTTGGCGGCATAGACCTTGAGCGACGTGTGGTGCGTGGAAATAATGCTGAGCGCGCCGCTGCGGCGAAAATGGTCTGCAATGGCCACGGCCAGCGCCGCGCCTTCTTCAGGATCGGTGGCCGAGCCGAGCTCGTCCAGCAGGACAAGCGAATGCGCGGTGGCGGTGCGCGAGATGAAATCAATGTTGGTAACGTGCGCGGAGAAAGTGGAAAGATTTTGCTCAATCGACTGGTAGTCGCCAATATCAGCCAGCACGGAATCAAACACCGGCAGCCGCGCCGTGGTGGCAGGCACGGGAACGCCGGCCTGCGCCATGAGCGCCAGCAGTCCAAGAGTTTTCAGGCCCACGGTTTTGCCGCCCGTGTTGGGCCCGCTGATGATGAGCTGGCGATGGCCGCTATCCATCTCAAGCGTGAGCGGAACGACCTTACGCCCCACAAATCCAACACCGGGCTTTGCGGGGACCCCGGCAATCATCCTGAAGTTGCGCTCCAGCAGCGGATGGCGCGCCGCGCGCAGCTCAGTGAAAGCTTCGTTGTTCAGAACCAGTGAGCTCCGGGCGGACGCAATCGTAGTCCACGGCAAAACGCGCCTTGCCGATCTGCAGCTCCACTTCCGCCATCACGTCCGTGGCGGTGGCGATGGCTTCACTGTGCTCGCCCAGGCGCTCAGTCATCTCCTGCAGGATGCGGCGGACCTCAGCCTGCTCTTCTTCCAGCAGGCGGACAAGGTCATTATTCTGCTCAATGGTTTCCAGCGGCTCAATGAACATGGTCTGTCCGCTGGAGCTTGCGCCGTGCACCACGCCATTGACGCGCTTGCGCTGCTCAGTCTTGACGGGAATCACAAAGCGCTCACCGCGGATGGTGACGAGTTCATCCTGCACGGCGCCGCCTTCCGCCAGCCGCCGCAGATAGCCACGCAGCGATTCCTGGATGGCGCGCTTTTGTTTTTCCACGTCGCGACGTATGCGCGTGAGCTCAGCGGAGGCGCGATCGTCAAGCGTGCCATCTGGCTGGATCTTGTTGCGGAAGTGGCGCAGCAGCAAAGTGAAGTCGGCAATCTGCTGGGTGAGCGCGAGCATGCCGATCCAGTGCGGCTTTACGGCGTCCGGCGGATGGAGCGCCATCTCGCGCCACTCAGAAGCTTTGTCGACGAGCAGGACGAGGTCGCGAATCTGCTCGATCTCAAGCGTCGCGCCGGGAATGCGCGCTTTGGCCAGAAGGTTGTGCGCATCGAACAGGCCGGTGAAGTCGAAGCGTCCGCCGGCGGAGTAAAAGCGGCGAGATTCGTCGGCCAGCTGCTGCTGCTGGTTGATCCATGCGCGATCGAGCGAGGGCTCCAGTGCGGACACCCTGGCCTTGCCCAGCGGCGAGCTGACATATGCGCCCAGAACGTCACGAAAGTGATCGAATTCCAGGACGCGGGCGGAAGAATGCTGGAGCGGCGAAGGAACCATGCAGTAATGATGTTAGCGCACACGCGCGCCTGGAGAAAGGAGGCGACGCACGAGCCTGTAAGCTGACCGCGAGAGACCGAAGATCAGGCCGCCAAGAAAGAGCGCCAGGCCGAACAGGGTGGCAAGCCTTTGAGCAATCGGAGTATGGTAATCGACCCAAATTGGTGGATAGGGATCCCCCGGTTTTTGCGGTAAGTTCTTGACGGTTTGCCATCCGTGGAAATAGAACCATATATAGCTGCCTGCCAACAGGGCGAGCCCGATAAAAGCAACCTGAATCCAGCCAATCCTGAATGCTCGTAGGTTTGCCATCAATGCACTTAGACACCGCGGATCAGCCAGGTGGTATCGCGAAAGAGGGGGTGTGGGGGAAAAACCCGCTTCAACCTCGCAGAAATACTGATAAACTCTGACTAAATGAGCTTCCCTGTCACACGCATGCGCCGTATGCGCCAGACCGACTCACTGAGGTCGCTGGTGCGCGAAACTCGTCTCACGCCTACCAATTTTATTTATCCGCTGTTTGTGTGTCCGGGCGAGGGCGTGCGCAAAGAGATCAGCTCCATGCCTGGTGTGTTCAATATCTCGGTGGACGAAGCGGTGAAAGAGGCGCGGGAAGCGAAGCAACTGGGCGTGGGCGGAATCATTCTGTTTGGCCTGCCGGAGAAGAAAGATGAAGTCGCGACCGGAGCGTGGGCCGATGATGGCATTGTGCAGCGGGCGACCCGGGCCATCAAGCGTGAAGTGCGTGACCTGGTGGTAGTCGGCGATGTTTGCCTGTGCGAATACATGTCACACGGGCACTGTGGGATTGTGCAGAAGAAGAATGCGGTGCGCGGAAATGCTGCGGCATCGGCGAAGCGGGGAAGCGGGGGCAATGGCGGAAGAAGCGCCGTCGCCACACAAGTTGCGGCTGAGGTGGAATACGAAATTTTGAACGACCCCACGCTGGAAATCCTGGCCAAGACCGCTGTCTCACAGGCCAAAGCAGGCATGGATATTATTGCGCCAAGTGACATGATGGACGGGAGAGTTTTTTCGATTCGCAAAGCACTCGACGCGGCCGGCTTCCTGAATACGCCTATCCTTTCTTATGCGGCCAAATTTGCTTCAGGATTCTACGGCCCATTCCGCGAAGCCGCCGACTCCACGCCGCAGTTTGGCGATCGCCGCTCGTACCAGATGGATGGCGCGAATCTGCGCGAGGCCATGCGCGAAATCTCGCTCGACATCAAAGAAGGCGCGGACATGATTATGGTCAAGCCTGCCATGCCGTATCTCGATGTCATCAGCGAAGCGCGCCGCCGCTTCGATCTCCCCATCGCGGCCTATCAAGTCTCAGGCGAGTACTCCATGCTGCAAGCGGCCATCCGCAATGGCTGGCTGGACCGCGACCGCGTGATCATGGAATCGCTTACGTCAATCCGACGCGCCGGAGCGCAGTTGATTCTTACGTATTTTGCGAAAGACGCGGCAAGGATGCTGGGCTAAGCTTAGCCGCAGATTGGCGCAGAGGATCGCAGATCAAAGGCTAATCCTATGCCGCCAACTTATTTAGTAACGATGTTGTGATCCTGTTCCGGTCCGTCTTCCTCTTCTTCCGGGTTCTCAGCCGCGTACTTAAGATGTCTCACGTTTCTCATCGCGCCCAGTGCTAGCCAGATCACGCCTGCGGCGAGCAATGCCGCCAGGGGAAACGCGATCCATCGCCAGCGCAATTGGTCTTCCGCTTCTTGCAGGCTTTGCTGCGCCTGATGGTATGCATTCTCCGCGGTCATCTCAAAATTGATAATCTGCAAGTCCTGCGGCGCAGCGCGATATTTCGCCAGAAAATCTTCCGGCAGTCCCTGGCCCGCTGCCAGCTTGCGCCGTTCTTCGATCAGCGGCTGCACCGCCTGCCCATACCACTTCTGTTCGGTCGCCACCAAACTTTGTATGACCTTATCGTCCTGCGCGTCAGCATTTGTCTGCGCCAGCTGCTCGATCCTTTGCTTATCGGCCTGAATCAGTCCTGTGTTGGCAGAGTTGCCGTCGAGCAGGTAGCGATTGAAAGCAGCTTCCATGTCGCTCAGACGGTCGATCGCCTCCGTCCTGATCTGGTACTGAAAGACCGCTTGCTGGTAGCTGTTTACCGCTCCGTTCAGGCGATGCAACTGATAGCCGTAAAAGGCCAGCGCTGCCGCAGCCAGCAGCCCAAGCAGTAGCAATCCGATCACGCGGGCCCACGCAGCGCGAGCCAGTTTTGCCGGGGGAACCGGAATGATCAAGTCATTTGACATAGCGAGCCAAGGCTAGCACACTCCTGCACAATTGCTCACTTCAAATACATCCGCATGATTGGTCGCTTTGGTGACCGCCTAGCCTCTTCCTTAAAGCCTGCCTTCGTAAACGACGGCAGCAAACCTGTCCAGACGAAAGGAGCGGGAAGTTTGCCATTGCCCAGGTCCTGTGGATACCCCTCTACGATCCTGGCTCCGCGGCTTCTCGCGTATTTCACAGCGGAACGAAGCAATTGCTCCGTTATACCCCGGCCGCGAAATGGTTTGGCGACAAAGAAACATGAGACTGACCAGACGGCCTGCTCATCAACCGGGCTTAGAATGCGGGAACGCGCCAGCCCAGGATAGCTTTCGCGCGGCGCAATGGCGCACCAGCCAATTGGTTCGTCGCCGGCATAGGCCAGCACGCCCGGAGCTTCACCTGAGGCAACAACTTTTTGCAGGGCGCTTTTATTGCCCTCGCCTTTTCCCCTGGCGAACTCTGAACGCGTCAAACGCCAAGTCATGCACCAGCATCCGCCGCATGCTCCTTTGGCGCCAAAAAGCGTTTCCAAATCGGACCATCGTTCAGGCGTAAGCGGCTCGAATCTAAGCTTGGACGGCTCCATCATGAACACTATACTGCTGCGCGAATCCCAATGGGCTCTTGGTCTATCTAATGTGAAGAGAACTGGATGCCAAGAAACGGCTTTATAGGGGGCCGTCGGCTGACTGCTGATTGCTGACTGCTGGTTGCTGACTTACAATCAGATGTTTGCCTGCTGACCATTTTTCCATACAGAGGGAGCGCAATTTTGCCAGACACTATTTATGACGTTGCCATTATCGGCGGAGGCCCGGGCGGTTATTCAGCCGCCTTTCGCGCCGGCCAGCTTGGCCTGAAGACCTGCCTGATCGAAAAGGACGACAAACTCGGTGGCACCTGCCTCCACGTTGGTTGCATCCCGACCAAAGCTCTCTTGTTCAACGCTGAAGTATATGACCACATGAAAGCTGCCGAAGAGTATGGCATTGACGGCCTGGGCGCTGGCAAGCTGAATTGGAAAAATATTCAGGACCGCAAGAACAAGATCGTTACCAAGCACACCAAGGGCCTCGATTTCCTTGTACGCAAGAATAAGGTTGACCGCGTGCTCGGCTTCGCGCGCCTGACCGGATCTGCTAAGAACGGCGTGTATACCGTTCAGGTTGACGGCGCTCAGGGCGCGAGTCAAGTGCAGGCCAAAAACATCATTCTGGCTACCGGCTCTTTCGCGCGCATGCTGCCCGGCCTGAAAGCTGACGATCGCATCCTTACCAATATTGAAGTGCTTAGCCTCCCGGCACTTCCTAAGTCGATGGTCATTATTGGCTGCGGGGCTGTCGGTGTGGAATTTGCGTCCATCTATCGTTCGTTCGGCGCGGAAGTCACTCTCATTGAAATGCTGCCGCGATTGGTGCCGGTGGAAGATGAAGATGTGAGCAAAGAATTGCTGCGGTCGTTCAAGAAGAAAGGCATCAACTGCTTCGTCAACACTAAAGTTGAAAAAGTTGAGAAGACGAAGAATGGCGTCTCTGTAAGCTTCACTCCGAACGGTGAAGCCACGCAAAAGCTGGAGGCGGAAAAAGTTCTGGTTGCCGTTGGCCGCGGACCAAATACTGAAGGCATTGGCCTGGAGAAGGCGCCCGGCATCAAAGTGGAACGCGGATTTGTCCACACCAATGAATGGATGGAAACCGGGGAAAAAGGCATTTACGCCATTGGCGATATTGTTGCCGGCATGCCGCAACTTGCGCACGTGGGCGCCATGTGCGGCATCGTGGCTGTAACGCGCATTGCCGGCAAGCCCGCAAAGGCGGTCAACAAAAATCACATTCCCGGCTGCACCTACTGCGAGCCGCAGATCGGCAGCGTGGGCCTGACGGAAGCCAAAGCCAAAGAAGCCGGACACCAGGTGAAAATCGGCAAGTTCCCCTTCACGGCGAACTCAAAAGCCACCATCATCAACAATCATGAGGGCTTCATCAAGGTCGTGTCCGACGCGAAATACGGCGAGATTCTGGGCGTACACATCATCGGCCCGCTGGCTACTGAGCTGGTGGCGGAAGCGGTGACCGCTCTGGAACTGGAAGCCACGGTAGAAGACATGATGTTTACCATCCACGCGCATCCCACGGTTTCAGAAGGAATGCTGGACGCCTTCAGCGCGGTGGAAGGCAAGGCGATTAACGCGTAAGACTTTTCTGCCATCCCGAACCCGCGCGAACGATGCCAACGCTGGACCACATTTGGGAGCGCGGGTGAGGGAACCCTATCACCTTCGCAATTTATGAGCAGCAGGGCGAGCCAATCCTTCCATCCGGTCGTCGATGACTCTGCACTTGGGAGATTGTAGGGATCCCTCGCTGCGCTCGGGATTACAGAAAAAAGCTAACTGCTAATTGCTAGCTGCTGAATTTTTTCAAGCAATCCTTCTTCGCATTTCCGGAATCCATTGAGAGGGAGGTCCCTGCCATGCCTATCGATCCAGTCTGCAAAATGGAAATCAGCATTGCTGATGCCGCTGCCAGCCATGATTATCATGCGGAAACTCTCTATTTCTGCTCCATTGACTGCCTGCGGAAATTTGAGCGCGACCCCGCGGTCTACATGGACGACATGGGTGACGAAGAGCGGATTGCGTAAGAGAGAAGTCAGCATTCGGCACTCCGCGCTCAGCTAAGAATCTAACCGCAAAGGACGGCAAAAGATTGCAAAAAATTGGGAACCAGATTCATTTCCTGCCTTTGTATCCTTCGCGTCCCGCTGCGCTGAAGTGATCTGGCTGATTGAGTACTGATTGCTCACTGCTAGAATTGATCTGTGGATCTTCGCGTCATCAACGTCCTGTATCTCGGTCGCGTGGATTACTCCATTGCGCTGGAGTTGCAGCAGACGCTTGTCCGCCTGGTCAAAGAAGGACGCATCAGCCACACGCTGCTTCTGCTCGAACACCCGCCAGTCATCACGCTTGGGCGCAATGCCGGCTCGAAGAATATCGTCGCCTCGCGCGAGTTTCTGGCCAGCAACGGCGTTGAACTGCATGAGACTGATCGCGGCGGAGACGTAACCTTTCACGGCCCCGGCCAACTCGTTGGCTATCCCATTTTTGATCTGCGCGCTTTTGACCCGCGCATTGGCGCGGTGGATTTTGTCCGCAAGCTGGAAGAAGTTCTTATTCGCACCTGCGGTGATCTCGGCGTCGTCACGGAGCGCATTCCCGGCCTGACCGGCGTGTGGACGCAGAATGAACCTCCTGGAAAGATCGCTGCTATCGGCGTGCATATCTCACGCGCGGTTACCTCGCACGGTTTTGCTCTGAACGTGAACACCAATCTCGACTACTTCAAGCTGATCGTGCCGTGCGGTATCTCGGACAAACCCGTGACCTCTCTGGAACAGGAGATGGCGCAGAGCCCCATCAGTCGCGATCGTAAAGTGCCCGCGCTCGAAGATATGGCCCAGCAGGTGGCCCGCAACTTCGGGCGCGTGTTTGAAGCGCAGACACTCTGGCTGGAGTCTCTGGATGCGCTGTTCTCTTCGTCTGTAATGTCTGATTACGACACAACCCCGGCCAATCAGGACACGCCGGCGCGAGCCCCGAAAGAAATCCGCCAGCTTGGCGGCGAAAAAGACACCTTTCTCGCCTGACTGCACAACGTCCGTGGCAGCAAGTTTCATCCTAGTTACAGCCATGCCCGCCAATTATCGCAAGCCGTATGTTGAAGCCCACGAGCAGGTCCGCAAGTCCGGCGGCATCAACCTCTGGTTCAGCCGCTTCGCCAGCGAAACCGCGCAGATAGTGGGGCATCCTTATATGTTCCTGCTTGCCGTGGTTGTTCTGGTGATCTGGGCTGCAAGCGGGCCGTTTTTCCATTTTTCTGACACATGGCAGCTCATCATTAATACAGGCACCACAATCGTCACGTTCCTTGTCGTCTTTTTGATTCAAAACACGCAGAATCGTGACGCCAAGGCTCTGCACCTGAAGCTGGACGAACTCATCCGCTCGCACCATCCCGCGAACGACGATCTTATTGATATCCAGAAACTCTCAGATGAAGAGTTGGACGAGCTGGAAATGCGCTATGAGAGGATCCGCAAGGAGTGTGAGGCTCGGCGCGCAGCTTCCAAGTCCGGTGCCGCCGCAGACGCGGACAAGATCATTGAGAACAGCATGGCTTCTAAAAATGGTGGTATGAGCAAGCCAGCAAAAAAGCCCGCCGCCTGACTCCATGCCCCTGCGCCGTAGGCGCGTTCGCTCCGGCAACTCAGCCAAAAAACTTTTTTACCGCGACGGGCGCAAAGGCCGCAAAAGAGCGGAAAATCCAAAGCTCTTCTCCTTGGCGTTCTTCGCGTCCTTTGCGGTTTAATATGGGCTGGCTGAGTGCTGACCGCTGATTGCTGAGTGCTAAACTATTAACGTCGTATGGCTACCAAAACCAAACCAGCGAATAATTCCAAAACATCTAAGACCGCGATCTCTTCCAACGGCCGGCCATCGAATGGCAAATCGCCCGCCAAAGCCTCCGCCGTCCGCGTGAATCAATACGGCATTCCAGATTGGCGTCTGGAGCAGCCGGAATTTGAGGTCCGCGAAGTCTCTGATGGTCCCGAGATCCATTACGAGATCAAGGGCAAGCTCAACACGCCGGTGCCGCCGATACGCGAATCGAAATACTTAAATAAAGACCAGCACCTGGAACTGTATCGCTGGATGGTAATGAACCGGCGCATGGAAGTGGCGCTGGAAAATCTTTATAAGCAGAGCAAAGTTGTCGGCGGCGTTTATTTTGGCCTGGGACAGGAAGCCTGCTCCTGCGCCTCCGCTTACGCGCTTGGCCCGGACGACTGGTTTGCGCCGATGATCCGCAACCAGGGCGCGCAGCTTGTCCGCGGCTTTCACTCGCGTGACATCATGATGCAATACATGGCCAAGGCCGGCTCGCCGACCAAGGGCAAAGACGGCACCTCGCACTATGGCGATATCGAGAAGCGCCACATGGTCTCGCCCATTTCCATGCTGGGCGATCTGCTGCCGGTGATGGCCGGCGTCTCGCTGGGCGCGCGTCTTCAAGGCAAAGAGCTGGCTTGCCTCACCTGGATCGGCGACGGCGGACAATCCACCGGTGTGAGTTATGAAGGCATCAACTTTGCCGCTGTGCGCAAGCTCGGTCTGGTGCTGATTATTGAAAGCAATCTCTGGGCTTACTCCACGCCCACGGAATATCAGGTCAATGTAAAAGACCTGGCCAACCGCGCCATCGGCTATGGCATGCCCGGCGTAATCATTGACGGCACTGACGCGTGCCAGGTCTATGACGCAACGTATGAAGCTGTTGAGCGCGCGCATCGCGGCGAAGGCCCGACGCTGATCGAGGCCAAGCTGATGCGCATGAAGGGCCACGCCATCCACGACGCCGCAGCTTACGTCCCCAAAGAGATGCATGAATTCTGGCGCAAGCGCGACTGCATTGACCGTTTCCAGAAGTATTTGATCGAGAAAAAATGGCTCACGCCTGCGCAGGATAAAGAAATGATCGCCGCGATTGAGAAAGAAATCGATGCTGAGCGCGAATTTGCCGAAAACTCTCCCATGCCGGAAGGTCATACTGCCGCTGAAGGCGTCTTCTGCGAAAACGGCTGCCATGAGATCAAACCGAAATACGGCATGCCGCAGAAAGCCCGTCGCAGCGAGGGCAAGCTGAAGGAGAGTGAGGCGGCGATACATTTTAAGTAGCAATTAGCAATTGGCAATTAGCAATTAGCCAAATCAGCATGAGCGAAGACGTATGGCAGATCTGCATCGGATAGCCACTAAGAATTTATGATCGCAGTTCGGAAGTCTCAAGAACTGAGTAGATGTTCAGGGAACGCTGAGCTTCTGCATGGCAGTAGTGGTTCTCTCGCAGTATCTGCTTCACGTCCTCTTGGGAGCTTTCGGAAATGAAGCGTTTCGCATCCGTTCGGTGAATTATCGGATACGCGCAAATCCGCGGTAAGAAGTTTTTGATCAGTGTCATCAGTGCAAATCAGTGGTAAATAGGTTTTATATGCCCCAAGCAACTTATCTCGAAGCAATCCGGCAGGGACTCTGGGAAGAGATGGAGTCCGATCCCAGCGTCTTCTGTATTGGTGAAGACATTGGCATTTACGGTGGCGCGTTCAAAGTGACTGACGGCTTTGTCCACCACTTTGGCACGCAGCGCGTGATCGATACGCCCATTGCCGAGTCGGCCATTGTGGGCGCGGCGTTTGGCGCGGCGCTTACCGGCATGCGTCCCGTGGCTGAGTTTCAGTTCATGGACTTCATCGGCTGCGCTTTTAATCAGATTGTAAACATGGTGGCCAAGTCGCATTATCGCTGGGGCGCTCCCGCGCCGCTGGTGTTGCGCGGGCCCTGTGGCGGCGGCGTGCATGGCGGTCCGTTCCACTCGCAGAATCCCGAGATGCATTTTGTCCACACGCCGGGAATGAAAGTGGTGGCCCCGGCCACGCCCAGTGATGCCAAGGGACTGATCAAGTCAGCCATTCGCGACAACAACCCTGTTCTTTTCCTCGAACACAAATTTCTCTATCGCCGCATTAAAGAAGATGTGCCTGATAACGGCCACACGGTACCGATTGGCAAAGCGCGTGTGCATCGCGAAGGGCGCGATCTCAGCATCATTACTTATGCTGCCATGGTCCACACCGCGCAGGAAGCCGCCGACATTCTGGCCAAAGACGGAATCGAAGATTGAGATTCTTGACCTGCGCACGCTCTGCCCGCTTGATCGCGAAGCCATTACGCAAACGGTGAAGAAGACCAACAAGGTCATTCTTCTGCATGAAGACACTAAGACCGGCGGCCTGGCCGGCGAACTGGCGGCCATCATTAATGAAGAGGCTTTCGACGATCTGGATGGCCCCATCGTCCGCATCACGGCGTTAGATACGCCGGTGCCGTTCTCGCCGCCACTGGAGCATTTCTTTTTGCCGAAGGTGGAAGACGTGGTGCGCGAAGCGCGGAAGCTGCATAAGTACTAAGCGCTTTTTCTGAAATCCCGAAGCGTAGCGAGGGAACCCTACTCGCAAAAATAAGGTAAGGCCCCGCGTGTCGCAGTACTGACACTGGACTTTAGATCAAGCGTGGCTATAGCGATCTCTCGCTCCGCTCGAGATTTCAGAAAAAACTACTGCCGCTCACCACCGGCAACTCCACATAGCTCGCTTGTCCCGGCGCATGATAGATCCGCTGCGTCGCTTTCTTGTAATCTCCCGGCTTGGCCCAAAAAATATTCTGCACAAAGGTCTGCGGATTGCGGTCGTACAGCGGGAACCAGCTTGACTGCACCTGCACCATGATGCGGTGTCCGGGCAGAAAGACGTGGTTCGCCGTGGGCAGTTCAAAGCGATAGACCAGCGGCGTATCCGCCTTGATCGCCTTGGGCGTTTCCAGGCTTTCGCGATAGCGCCCGCGGAAAATATCCATCGACACTGCCAGTTGATAGCCGCCCATCTGCTCCTGGCCGGCGACTTCGTCGGGATAAACGTCAATCAACTTGACCACCCAGTCAGAATCCGTGCCGCTGGTGGAAGCCACAAGGTTGGCCACGGGCTGTCCGCTGATTTTTACCGGCGCGGTGAGCACGTCTGACGTGAACGCCAGCACATCGGGGCGGCCAGAGGCTTCACGCTGATCGTCCACGAGCCACAATGGCCACGTCAAACCTTTTTCAATGTCATAACCCACCGGACGCGTGGGCCGTGCGCGGAATGGCACCGGCTTTGCCGGATCGGAAACATATTCTTCATAAGCAGCGTCGCCGGCCTTGGGAGCAGAGAAGCCCGCCTTCATCCCCGCGCTGAGATAGAGTGGCGTAGCTTTGAGCGTGCATCCGCTGTCGCAACCCGACGGCCACGAATTCAGCTTCGCCAGGTGTTGGTGCCCGGTCTCAAAAGCCGATACCGGCGGCACATCAGGCTTGCCGCCGCCATCGCCCTTTAAATAATGGTCCAGAAACGGACGCAGAATCTCCCGGCGAAAATACAGCCCGGTATCGCTGTTAAATTTCAAGGCGCCCAGCGTACTGCCGTCTCCGATTTCCTGTCCATGGTGCCACGGCCCAATCACAAGAAAAACTTTGTTGTCTTTATCTTTCGGCTTCAGGGCTTTATACACGGCCATTGCGCCATAAATATCTTCCTGGTCCCAGAGGCTGTCCACCAGCATGATGGGAATTTTGATGGGCTGCGCAGCCAGAATCTGGTCCATGGCCTGGTCTTTCCAGAATGCGTCATAGCTGGGATGCTCAAGCACCTTGCGCCAGAAACCGATCTGCTCCAGGCCATGCAGCTTGCCCAACTCTCCGGCCGATCCGGACTGCATGTATAAGTCGTAATCGTCAAAATGGTCGCTCCACCATTTTGCATCGTTCTTGCGCGTGGCCACCTGTTCGTAAATGTATGGCATGTTCTGCTGGCGAAAAGCGCCGTTATGGAACCAGTCGTCTCCGCGCCAGCCATCCACCATGGGATTCATGGGCACCGCAACCTTGAGCGCCGGATGCGGATTCACCAGCGCCATCAGCGGTAAAAAACCGTCATAGGAAATTCCCAGAATGCCAACCCTGCCATTGCATTCGGGCACGTTCTTCACCAGCCAGTCAATGGTGTCGTATGTGTCGGTCGCGTGGTCCACCGGCGTGGGGTTCTGCGGCCCATGCAGTGGACGGTTCATCACATAGTCGCCTTCTGAACCATACTTGCCGCGCACATCCTGCACCACGCGAATGTACCCGCCTTCCACGATCACCTCAGTTGCATTGTCATAGCCCCAGAGCGCAGGCCCCAGATGGGAACTGTGGGCGTGCGTCGTGAGTTCATCCGCGCTGTAAGGCGTGCGCGTCAGCAAGATCGGCGCAGGCTTCGCTTTAGTGGCGACGCGCGGCACCAGAATCACCGTATGCAACTTTACGCCGTCGCGCATCGGGATCATCACCTCACGCCGCTCATGATCAAATGTTGACTCAAACGGTTTAAGCTTTGTCGGTGTCTCACTCGGGTAGTTGGGATATTTCGGCGATACGCTTGGCTCATTCGTCTGGGCATGCAATGGAGAGTTGCAAACCAGAACACAAAGAGCGACAACAAGCAGGGGCAGCGGGGAGAAACGTTTGGTAAGTAGCATGGCGACCGCGATTATAGCGGTTTCTGATTTGAAATCGCGACCCTGCACATACAGCAGAGGGCCCATGACGTTTTGATATTCATGTTGTTACTGTCGGCGAGTTACTGTCGGCGAATTCCAGAACATCTTTGTTCCGGCTCGATCTGATGACAATGCCAATCTATTTGTAGCGATTGGTAGCAAAGCCCGCGGAGAATGCCGGTTTCCATACCCTTATGCCTGCTACAGGCGCGGGCGGATCCGGCGCCTCTGGAGGAATCTCGCAAGGTTGCGGGTACACGGCTTGAATTACGTCGCCCGGTATGTAATCCAGATGGCCATAGTCGAGCTTTCCCGGTATCTCCCAACCGGACAGCAGGCGAGGGGCGAGTTGTGCGAGCTGCGCGGGACCTTCACGTCCCAGGGCAGCGTGATAATAAGGATGGCCGCGATCAATGATGCCCTGAAGGGGGTTCCCCAGCGGAAAGGCCGCCGCCAGTACGAAATCGCGTTTTGAAGTGAGTAAGGAAATCTGGTCAATCTTTTTGGCTGCGTCCGCGTATTCGTTGGTGAGGCAATTATCGTCAATGGCGCCGGCCATCAGCAGGACGCGACGAACGTGCAGGTTCAGGCCGCGGATCGTCTGCAAGACCACACGCGCTCCCAGCGAGTGTGAAGCAAAGCTCAAATTCATGGCGCCGGTGAAGTTGGTGTTCAGGAAAGCCGAGAGCAGATCGCCGGATCGAATGGCTTCATGACCTTCCACCACGTAGTCTACAAAGATAGGAATGAAGCAATCCCCGGGCCAGAGAACCCCTATCTTCACCGCGTTTCCAACGTCCAGTTTGTCCAGCCAGTAGCCCAGGTGCTTAAGGCCGTCCTTTTGGTTCACATTGAAGCCGTGCACGGCAAAGAAAACATCCTGGCCGTGAATCGCCTCCCGGAGCTGCGGCGGGAGGCCGCCAGTGAACGCCGCGCCGTTTGAATCCATGACCCTGACCTCGGCAGCAACAGGTCCGCCGGAAGATTGGGCGCGTGTGCTTAGAAACCAGTTTGCCATGGACTATTTCTTTCCGAACTGAAAGGCTTGCGCCGCAGTTGAGATGGCTGAAGCGATGTCCTTCGCGAGCGGGGCGATCGGGGTGGAAATCAGGCCCATCAGGACCGCCAGGAACGCAACTTCCCCATTGAACTTCGCCTGGCCCACAAAAAAATAGGCAGCCACCACGGCGAGCACAATCGCCACCGGGATCGCTGCGGTTCTGGCCGCATTCCGGTAACGCTGGTCCGCGCGCTGATACGCCTGATCCAGCATGGTGCTCAGGAGCAGATCGAACCGCCCATAAACGCTAATTTGCTCTTGCGTGAGCGTCTTACCGGCCTGGATGCTTGTAGCTATGTCGATGAGGGTTTTAGAATCCACGCCGATTATTCTTGCCAGATCCGGCGCAGTGTCTGGAGTCAGCCGCAGCTTGATCAGCGATTTGGCGATGCTGATCTGGTTGCCTTTATCTACGCCGTTGATCCACTGCGATAAAAGAGCGTAGAGAATGGAGTCGCGGCTCAGTTCGGTCTTTTCCAGCGATGGGACTAGAGGCGTGAGCTGGACGATGGCCGCGCGTATGAATTTGAATCCGCTGCGGGAGATCCCGCCTCCCGGCAGCGCCTTGAAACTATCCACCAGGCCGAAGGCCGCCGTGCCCAACGCGCCGATAGCAACTATCTCTTTGCCAAGATTATTGATGGCTTCAGTGCCAACGCTCATGTTCATCATGCATGCCCCCTCGAACGCACCAATTCCAAATAGAAATGCGTTTTCACTCCAGTAGCACCTTTGGGTTTGCTGGAGCGAGATTATAAACGCAAACTCGCGATGTCAATTACTAAGAACGGGGATGCTGTACTTTCTCCTTTCACGCGACGGAATTTCGGATTGCCGCAGGAATGTTAGCGCTCTCTAATCTCCTGGCTGCTTGCCATGACCTGGATTCCGGAAAAAGTTCTTCGATCTCCCGTCTCCGGAGTGAAATAATGTCTTTCTTATGTACTATCTCCTAAAAACCGAACCCACCGTTTACGGCTTTGCCGACTTGCAAAAAGAGCAGTCCACCATCTGGGATGGCGTCACTAATCCTGTGGCAGTGAAGAACCTGCGCGGCATGAGCAAAGGCGACAAGCTGGTGATCTATCACACCGGCGACCAGAAAAGCGCAGTCGGCACAGCCACAGTTGAGTCGGTGGATGCGGCTGATCCCAAGGTCCCCAAGGTGAAAATCAAGGCCGGCAAGCTGATCTCGCATCCCGTCACTCTGGCAGAGATAAAAACCAGCGAGTTGTTTGAGGGCTCGGCGCTGGTCCGCCAGGGACGCCTCTCCGTCGTGCCGTTGAGCAAAGAGCAGTATGACTGGCTCACGGGCCGGTGAGCCCAACATCTTAGCTGACAGAACCCTTTGAAACACAAGATGGCAGTGGATCGTATCGGACGCAGTCGCTGCAGCAGGGATGTGCTTGCGCTTTGGGCGATTCGATACTCGGGCAGCTGGATGGACGGAGGGAGCAGAGGAAACGGAGGAATTTGCGATTGGTATATCCGAAATTTCTCCGCTTCCTCTTTTCCTCCGTGTTTCAAGGTTTTTTGCCGATCATCGAAATGGGGTAGAGCTGAGTCCCAAATGCTAACTGGCGAGCGCTGATTTATAATCAAAGGTTGATCTAACCAGCGGAAACACACCTGTGGAAGGAACTCATGGCAACTGATGTGGTAATGCCCCAGATGGGGGAATCGATCTTTGAAGGCACGATTACCAAGTGGCTGAAGAAACCGGGCGACAAAGTCCAGCGCGATGAGCCGCTGTTTGAAATTTCCACTGATAAAGTTGACGCGGAGATTCCCGCGCCCGCGGCCGGCGTGCTGAAAGAGATCAAAGTCAAGGAAGGCGCAACGGTGCAGGTAAATACCGTGGTGGGCGTGATTGACGCTGAAGGCAGCGCCGCTGCGGCGTCAGCGCCACAACCAGCCCAGTCTTCTCAACCCCAATCTTCTACCAAAGCAGCTCCCCAGGCCGACGGCGCGCCCGCGGCCCAGCAGCCTCCCGCCACGGAAAAATCAGTGCCTGTTCAGGAAGAAAAGAGCTCCGCCCCAAGCGGCTCCAACGGCGGCGCAGGTGTTGACGTGGTGATGCCGCAGATGGGCGAATCGATTTTTGAAGGGACCATCACAAAGTGGCTGAAGAAAGTTGGCGATAAAGTCCAGCGCGATGAGCCGCTGTTTGAAATTTCCACTGACAAAGTGGACGCGGAAATTCCCGCGCCTGCCGCCGGTGTGTTGAGCGAAATCAAAGTCAAGGAAGGCACGACGGTACAGGTGAACAGCGTGGTAGCCGTGATTGGCGGAGCTGGGTTGCAGGGAAAAGCCGCGCCGGCGCAAGCTGCTCCGGCAAAGCCCCAGGCAGCTCAGCCCCAGGCAGCGCAGCCGCAGGCTGCGCAGTCGCAACCCGCGCAGCAACAGGCCCAGCAGCCGCAGCAGGTTGTCAGCTTCCCGGCAGGTGATCGCGGGCAGGATGGCGAGCGTCTGCGTTCGTCACCGCTGGTGCGTCGCATGGCGCGTGAGAACAATGTTGATCTGAACCAGGTTCCCGGCACCGGGCTGGGCGGGAGAATCAGCAAGAGCGATATTCAAACTTTTATCCAGCAGCATGGCCAGGGCGGAGGCAGACCGCAGATGGTGAGCGCTCCGCCGCAGTCGCGTCCGGCGCAGCAACAGCAAGCACAGCAGCCGCAGCAGCAAGCGCAGACGCAGCCTGTTCCCGTACCACAAATTCAAACTGTGACCGGCGAAGTTGTCCCCATGACGCCGATGCGCAAGAAGATTGCCGAGCGAATGGTGGAATCCAAGCGCACCAGCGCCCACGTCCATTCGGTTTTCAAGGTGGATATGACGCGCATTGCCAGGTTCCGTGAGAAGAATCGCAAGGCCTGGGAAGCTCGCAACGGAGTCAAGTTAACGTACCTGCCGTTCATCGCCAAGGCGCTGCTGCATGGCATCCGCGTGAAGCCGATCATGAACTCTTCGGTTGTGGGCGATGGAATCCAGTATCACAAGAATGTGAATATCGGCATTGCCGTGGCTCTCGAGTGGGGACTGATCGTTCCAGTGGTCAAGGGCGCAGAAAACCTGAGCTTTGTGGGATTGCAACGCGCCATTGTTGATCTGGGCGAACGCGCGCGCACCAAAAAACTAAAGCCGGATGACGTGCAGAGCGGCACCATCACCATTACTAATCCGGGAATTTACGGCCCGCAGTTCGGCCTGCCCATCATCCTGCAGCCGCAGGTGGCAATCCTGGGAATGGGCGGCATCTTCAAGGAGCCGGTGGTGGTGACCGATGAAGACGGCAACGATTCGATTGCCGTGCGGCACATCATCCGTCTCTCCGTCGGCTACGATCATCGCATTATCGATGGCGCGGATGCCGACCAGTTCATGGTGGCAGTGCGCGAGTACCTGGAGAATTTTAACGAGGACATTGGGTAGCAGCGCGACTGAGAAAGTTTCTAGTCGGCCTAAAGGAGCCCCGAGAAACGGTGAATAGAGCTGGTAGGGAAGCAGCTGTCCCGATCAACACCGTACGCGTTCACTAAAGCGCGAGGAGGATTTCTATGAAGCTCAAGGCATTCACAGTCGCAACGCTGTTCGTCGCCATCTCTGTTCCAGTTCTGTCCGCGCCCAACGCCAAAACCTCGTTCGAAAACCTGAAAGCGCTTGCAGGTCAATGGGAAGCCAAAGATCCCAGCGGCAAGGAGCAGACCATCACCTGGAAAGTTATTTCCGCCGGCTCCGTGCTGATGGAATCCATGCAGGAAGAAAGCATGGTCACCATGTATCACGTGGACAACAACCGGCTGATGCTCACGCATTATTGCGCGGCGCAGAACCAGCCTCGCATGGCGGCCAAGGTGTCGGATGATGGCAAAACTTTTACGTTCGACTTTATGGATGGTACCAATATCGCCAGCCCTGACGACGGGCACATGCGCAAGCTGGTCTTGACTATCCAGGACAAAGACCATTTCACTGAGCAATGGTTCTTCGCGCAAAAAGGCAAAGATGCCGATCACGGCGTGTTCCAGCTCACCCGCAAGCAGTAGAGCTACCCTCAATGTTGGGCCGTCGTGAATGCGATGGCGCCGTCCATCTTACTGCTCAAGGCCCATCACTCAAATCTGCAGCAGCTCAGTCCAGAGCAGGCCGGCAGCTCCGCATCCGCAACGCTCACGCGCAAAAACAAACGTGCTCTGCATTTGCTGCAACATTGTTAACGCCGCCACACATCTTATCTCTCACTTAAGTTGTTTCGAATGGGGGAAAGACCTATGCGCCAACGCACTGTCACTCTGTTTCTGCTGTTCAGCTTTTTGCTGGCCACCGCCGCCTGGGGCAGGGAAGACCGGCTCACTAACACCGGAGTTGCTCCCGCCGCCGAAGGCAAAATCACCACGGACAATGATCGCAACGGCAACACCGGCGTCGATATCCAGGTAAAACACATGGCAACGCCGCAATCGCTCACGCCGGCCAAGCAGACCTATCTGGTCTGGGTCCAGCCGCGGGGCAAGGATCCTGAGTTGCTGGGAGCGTTGAGGGTGAACGAAAACCTGGAAGGCAGCCTGAAGGCAGCCACCGCGTACAAGGACTTTGAGGTTCTCATTACTGCCGAAGACAGCATGAAGCCCGACGCACCTTCGAGCATGGTGATACTCAAAGGAAGCGTTGCACGAAAGTAAGCGCCGGAAGGCTGAGTCTATCGGCAATCGAGGCGATGCCTGCCTTTTTTGTGACTGAGTCCATGCATGACCGGGTCACATAAGACTGGAGTGCGTATCATCGGCGCGGTGCAATCTGATACCATTGCCGCCGATGATCGCAAAAGAGCAGGCAGCAGTCTCTGCCGGACAGGCAGTTGCGTCAAAGAGATCGACGACATGGTGGCCGCTGGCGGTGCTGGTGGCCATCAACGTCCTCAATTTTTATGATCGCCAGGTTGCCGGCGCCATTGTGGAGCCTGTCCGCAAAGAGTTTCATCTTACCGATACCGCGATTGGTTTACTCAATACCTTATCTCTGATTTTGTATGGCTTGGTGGGATTGCCCCTGGGGCTTTTGGCGGACCGAATCAGTCGCAAAAAACTTCTTGCCGCGGGAATTGTTGTTTGGACCGTATTCACTGCCAGCGCGCGCTGGATTAATAGCTATTCTTTTCTTCTTATCTCGCGGCTGGGCGTTGGCGTCGGTGAAGCTACCGCCGCTCCCACGGCCACAAGCTGGATTGGCGATCTTTTTCCGGCAGAGCGCAGATCAAAGCCCCTGGCGCTGTTCATGCTGGGTGTGCCGGTTGGCGGCGCGCTTAGCTTCTTTTTTACCGGGCCTATCGCGCTGAAATTCGGATGGCGTGCCGCCATGGTGGTAGCTGCAGCTCCGGCGCTCCTTTTGGTTCCGTTGTTACTCATGCTGCGTGAGCCGGCGCGTGGAGCTGCTGAAAAACACGCTCCTGCCTGCCGATGCTGGTTCCATCTGGGCAGTGCTTCGAGTTCCCACATTCTGGTGGATTACGCTTTCCGGTGCGCTGGTAAATTTCATTCTGTATTCAATCGGATTGTTTTTCCCTGCATTCTTTGCCCGGATTCACCACATGAACGTGGCCCGCGCCGGAGTGATGACGGGAATTGTGTATGCGATTGGCGGGGTCCTGGGTGGTTCAGTCGCGGGAATCTGGGGTGATCGCATTGTTCACCGCAATCGCAGCGGGCGCATGAAAATTGCCGCAATTGCCGCTCTGCTGGCTGTGCCGCTTTCCTATTTTGGTATTCATCAGGGGGCCGGATCCATTGCCCTGGCGCTGCCTTTGCTGACTGTCGCTTACGGCCTGCTCAATATGTATTACGGCCTGGTCTATGCCTCGATTCAGGATATCGTTGCGCCGGCGCTGCGCGGCACCAGCATGTCCATCTATTTTCTGGTGATGTATCTGGGTGGCGCATCGTGGGGAACCCTGATCATTGGAAAGATGAGCGACCGCTTCGCCCTGCATGCAGCGCAACTTGCCGGCCTGGATAAAATCACCGAGCCCTTCAAGGCCATCGGCCTGCAACAGGCATTGCTGTTGATTCCGGTGCTTGTCTGCTGCTGTTGGCCGGTGTGTTGTGGGCGGGATCAAGGACGATTGGAAAAGATATGGAGAAGCAGCAAAGAGCGGCCTAGGAAAACAGAACCACAGAGGGCACAGAGGAACACAGAGAAAAGAAAAACATTTGATCTCTTCTCTGTGGTCCTCTGTGTCCTCTGTGGTAAAGCCCTCTATCCTCTGAGCTTGATTCCCAAATCCCTCAACTGTGTCTCGTTCACCGGAGTGGGCGCATCTACCATCATGTCAATCGCCTTCGCCGTCTTGGGGAAGGGAATCACCTCGCGCAGGCTGTCTTCGCCGGCCAGGATCATCACAATGCGATCAAGTCCAAGCGCGATTCCGCCGTGCGGAGGCGTGCCGTATTCCAGCGCGTCCAGGAAGAAGCCGAAGCGCGAGCGGGCTTCATCGTCGGTCATGCCCAGCGCGGTAAAGATCTGCTTCTGAATGTCCTGGCGATGAATACGGATTGACCCGGAGCCCAGCTCCGTGCCGTTCAGCACCACGTCATAGGCCAGCGCGCGCACTGAGCCGGGATCGGATTGCAGCTTGTCCATGTCCTGCTCATGCGGCGACGTAAAGGGATGGTGCGCCGCGTTCCAGCGATTTTCCTTGTCGTCATGCTCGAACATGGGAAAGTCAGTGACCCAGAGAAATTTGAAATCGCGCGCCACGTCGCCTGTACGCTCAAAGGCTTTGTGCTTGTCGGCATACTTGCGCGCCAGTTCCAGCCGAGCTTCGCCGCCGGAAGTGTATTGCGCTTTCTGGTTGGCGGCAGAGCGCGTCTTGCCTTCGGCGGCAATGCCCACGACCGGGACAACCAGATCGTCGGCTCCGGCGCCGCAGAGTTCGCGGATCTTTGCTGCGACTTGCGGGCGCTTCTTTTCCATCTGCACAAAGTCATACAGCACGCCGACGAAGTCTTTGTTTCGCCTGGCCAGCTCTTCAGAAAGAGCGCGCAGCTCTTTCTTCTCGCGATCAGAAATCTTGCCCACGTTGGGAATCCTGATGCCGACCATGTTCAAGCCGCCGTCAATGCGGAGATCGGCCAGGTCTTCATCGGTGAAGGCCGGACGGATATCAGTCATCGCGGGCAGACGCATGTCAGGCTTGTCAATCCCGTATTGCCGGATGGCCTGGTCATAACTCATGCGCACGAACGGCGTAGGCAGAGCAATTCCTGCGGCCTTGAACGCCGCTTTCAAAAAGCTTTCCACCACTTCATACACGCGGTCGGGCTGCGGGAAGCTCATCTCCAGGTCGATCTGCGTGAATTCCGGCTGGCGGTCGGCGCGCAGGTCTTCATCGCGGAAGCAGCGCACGATCTGGAAATATTTGTCGAAGCCGGAGATCATCAGGATCTGCTTGAAGAGCTGCGGCGACTGCGGCAGCGCGTAAAACTCGCCGGGATGCACGCGGCTCGGCACCAGGTAATCGCGCGCGCCTTCCGGCGTGCTGCGCGTCATGAACGGCGTTTCAATTTCCAGAAAGCCGCGGCCCGCCAGGTCCTGGCGGATGGCCAGCGCCACGTTGTGGCGCAG
This sequence comes from Terriglobia bacterium, assembly GCA_963732195.1. Taxonomy (GTDB): domain Bacteria; phylum Acidobacteriota; class Terriglobia; order Terriglobales; family Acidobacteriaceae; genus Angelobacter. The sequence continues at coordinate 33,486 of CAVSYO010000028.1, forward strand.
CTGGATATTGGCCTGCATGTTCTCGCGCCGCAGGTCGATGTAGCGATACTTGAGCCGCACCTCTTCATTGATGGGCCCGGCCTCGCTGGGCAGGAACGGCGGCAGCTTGGACTCATTGAGCAGCTTGAGCTCGTCCACGGTGACTTCAACTTCGCCGGTGGCAATGTTCTTGTTGATGGTGTCAGCGTCGCGCCGGCGAACTTTGCCAATGGCAGCGATCACATACTCTGAGCGCAGCGCGCTGGCCTTCTCATGCACGGCGGCGTTCTCGCCTTTATCAAAGACAAGCTGCGTCATGCCGCTGCGGTCGCGGACGTCAATAAAAATCACGTTGCCCAGATCGCGCCGGCGGTTCACCCAGCCCAGCAAAACAACCTGCGCTCCCGTGTGCTCCGGGCGCAGCTCTCCGCACATGTGCGTGCGACGAAGATCACCTAAAAAATCAAGCGGCAAAGAAGTACCTTTCCTGCAGAATCAGCAGTAGCTAAGACTTTGATTATAAAGGGTGGATCGGAATTTCGGAGATGGACTATCGGCAAGGCAACCGAGGCGCTACTGCGGACGCGGCAGCGGAAGTTGCGAAATGTCTGAATGGCTTCGAGCGCGAAACTGAAAGAGTCCTATCGCAAGTATTGTGTAGCGATATGTCTGCGCTGTGCTTTGTGGTTCGTCGATGCGGCGCGAGGCAAGCGCAACGGAGTCACCGCTTCCCGTAGCAGACCATTCGCGCATCCGGAGCCATCGAAGAACGCGGAGCATGGAATGCGGTAACCAGGACATGGGCATTTGCACCAGCAGAAGACCACGCTGACCATTGCGCAAATGTTGCGCAAAGACGGCGGCGGCCAATTCAGGGGACGCCAAGTCAGCCGACGACAAATCGCAGACAGAAGAAATCCAGATGCACCTCGCGCCACATTGCGCAGGCATTCAAGTCCGGCGAGTTCAATATTCCGATGTTCGTCCATGACCAGACTCCGCCAGGCGTTGAGACGATGACGAAACTGAAGGACCAGATCCACTACAAATATGAGCCGACGGAGAATGGCGGACGCGTGGCGATTTCATCCGCGAACGCAGAGGCGGTGGCGGCGATCCGATGTTCAGTTCTCAGACTGAAGGAGCGATCAAATGATTGGTCAGATTGGGTGGATTGAACACAAGATTTCGGGAGCGAGGTCAGGAAAATCAGACAAGGTTGAGTCCTAGTGAGCATAGCAAGCGAAGGCCGCTTCAGTAAAGCGGTCTTCGCTTTAAACAAGTGGGGTTTAGGGCACGGTAACGCGCTGCCCGGTAAAGTTAAAGTTCCCTATCACAGTTCCGCCACCGCCCGTGAGGATCAGCATTGATGGGGAAGGCCGTGACTGTAATGGTCCCGACCACCTGACTCCGGAAATGGTGGTGAAGTTGTAATCCACGCGGGCGATGCCGGCGTTGGGAAAGGAAAAATCAAAAGTCCGGGCTATCACGCCGGCGTTCGGGCTGGTTCTCCACGCGCCAAGCTGGCTGCTGAAATTAACGCCCGGGCCGCCCTGACCGGAATCAACGGCCGCGAAGGAATGGTCAGCGTGCACAGTAATCAATGAGCGAGAAGAAAATGCTCCGGTATTGGCGTCAGTGATGGTGGTGATAAAAGTTGAGCCTGACAATCCCAGCAGGCAAGTCTTGCGCGTGAAGCGATACCCAGCCAGAACAGGCCAGAAGACATACAGCTAGCACAACAAACGTTCTTTTCATATTTCAAACTCCTTGCTTTTAAGCTCTCGCACTTACGCGCGAGAACTAGCGCATGATAGAACGCGGATGTTTTCTCTGCGGTTAAATAGCTATGAATAAGCTTTTTTTAATGCCAGATCGGGATAAGAGGTTTATTACTCTATTTTTTCTTCAGCGAACGCTAAGGCCGTGATGGGCCGATTCATGAGTTTCTGAAGTTTCAGATTACGGAACATCAGACAGGGGATGCGCTGGAAGTGAAGTAGTTTGTCTGAAATCTCGAGCGAAGCGAGAGATCTCTGCCGTTACAAGACAAATTGATTAAGTGCTCCGCAAGCGGAGTCGTGGCTATAGGGATCCCTCGCTACGCTTCGGGATTTCAGATAAGAGCTTACTTTCGGGCTGCCACGATCCCCGCAATCTCCGACTTACTCACGCCCGCCTGCTCGCCGGTGCTCAGGTTCTTCAACGCGTACTGCCCTGAAGCTGACCTCGTTTTCACCCAGGATCAGCGCGAAGCGGACACCGAGTTTGCTGGCAGTCTCAAGCGATTTTTTGAGCTTGAAGGTTTCGTCGCCCGCTATGACGACCACGCCCTGGCGGCGTAAATCGCGCGCCAGCTTTGCAGCGTGCACGTTCATGCCTGCGCCGAGTGGAGCAATGTAAACATCGGCGGGCTGCGCCGTAACGCCGGCAGATTCCTGCAAGGTCATCACCAGCCGATCTTCACCAATGGCAAATCCGATGCCCGGCGCAGGCGGGCCGCCGAGCGATTCGGAAAGTCCGTCATAGCGTCCGCCGCCGAGGATGGCATTCTGCGCTCCCAGCGCGCCGTGCGTGAACTCAAAGGCCGTGCGGGTGTAGTAATCCAGACCGCGGACGAGCCGGTGGTCGATGGTGAATGGAACTTCCATTGCCGTAAGAAGTTTCTGCACCTCGGCAAAGTGAGCGCGGCAGCTTTCATCCAGGTAGTCGGCCATGCGCGGCAGCTTTTCAATGATCGGCTGGTCTTCAGGCACTTTGCAGTCCAGCACGCGCAGCGGATTCGTCTCCGCGCGGCGCTGACAGTCCGCGCACATGGTGTGCACCACGTCTTTCAGCGCGTCGCGCAACGCCTGCAAATAAATTGGCCGATCATTGGCGCAGCCCACGGAGTTGAGCTTCAGGCTCCAGCCCTGAATGCCCAGGCGGTCGAGCAACGCGGCCAGCATTTCCAGCAGTTCGGCATCGACGGCGGGCGATTCGCTTCCGGCGGCGCTTGGCCCAATCACTTCTGCGCCGATCTGGTAGAACTGGCGGTAACGCCCTTTCTGCGGACGCTCACGGCGAAATTGCGGGCCGATGTAATAGAAACGCTGCAGGCCCGGCCGCTCCCACAGTTTGTGTTCAATGTAAGCGCGAACAACGCCGGCAGTGTTCTCCGGCCGCAGAGCAAGCCACTGGCCTTTCTCGCTCTGGGCGCGAGCGCGGTCTTCCCAGGCAAACATTTCTTTGGAGACAATGTCAGTCTCTTCACCCACGGAGCGCTGAAAGAGTTGCAGGTCTTCAAGAATGGGCGTGCGGATTTCCTGAAAGTTGTACACGCGAAAGACGTCGCGCACCGTGGCCTCGACGAAGTTCCACGTTTCGGTCTCAGGAGGTAGAAGATCGCGGGTGCCGCGCACGGATTTGATGGAACCAGCCATTAGCAATTAGTAATTAGCAATTAGCCAAAAGGATTTTGCACAAATATAGTTTTAGATAAGAGACAAACAGCCTTGAATCGCTTCTCGTAAGTTCACTAGTAGCTCTGGAAAAGTATCAGCCTGAGTCGCACAGCCCGGAATTGCAGGCACTTCTGCCCAAAACCCGCCTTCGTCTGCCTTATGTATCACGACTTTAACTTTCATTTTTGATCCCTTTTTGAGCCAAATTCCTTTCGGTAGATCTGCGTGTAATCGAAATAATTCTTGCCATACATCATGATCGTCTTCTGCGTTTCTTCGTCGTCAATCTTCTTCTTGAACTTGCCGGGAACACCCATCCACAGCGAGTACGGCTCAATCACCGTGCCTTCCGGAATAACGGTCCCGGCGGCGATGATGCAGCCTTCGCCGATTTTGGCGTTGTTCAGAATCACGCAGCCCATGCCGATGAGGCAGCGGTCGCCAATGGTGCAGCCGTGCAGCGTAACCGAATGGCCCACGGTGACCCAGTCACCCATGGTGACGCCGTATTTGTGGCGCATGCCGTGGAGCACGCTGCAATCCTGCACGTTGGAGTTCTTGCCGATGCGGATGGCGAAGACGTCACCGCGGATGACGGCGTTCATCCAGACGCTGGAGTTTTCGCCGATTTCCACGTCGCCAATGATCTGGGCGGATTCGTCGATATAGCACGAATCATGAATGCGCGGCGCGATTCCCTGATAAGAGCGGAGCATAAGGTTAGCTTTTAAAAGTAACATGCAGCGATTCTCGCGGCAATCTGAGTGTTGGGGGTTACGTGCGTGTCGTAGAGGCAGGCATCATCTTAATAGCCGCTGTCAGGTCTGAGCGCAGGCGAGGGCGCCTGCGCTCCATGATCATGCTCTATTTGCCTCATGCACACCATGTAGGGCCAAAAGCCACCGGATTTGACGCTGCATGCCATGGCTTGCCGTCTCAGAGCGGCGCTCAGTACTTAGCTCGGCTTCGGCCTTCGCCGGAATGGCGATACCGAGCTGCCAGAAGAGATAGTCCAGTTCGTCGGCGGTGTTTTCAATCTGCTTGCCGGCCGGGGTGCCGCCGGAGTGTCCGGCAGTGGTTTCATAGTGCAGCAGGATGGGGCGGGGGAGCCGGCGGTGACGGCCTGCAGGCGCGCCGTCATTTTGCGGGCGTGCAGGGGAGCGACGCGGGTATCGGAGTCGCCGCTGATGAAGAGAACTGAAGGATATCTGGTTCCTTGTTTCACGTGATGGTAAGGCGAGTAGGCATAGATATATTTGAACTGCGCGGGATCTTCCGCTGAGCCGTACTCGGGCACCCAGTAGCGGGCGACAAGGAAGTTCTGGTAGCGGACCATATCGAGCAGGGGATAACCGCAGATGACAGCGGCAAAGAGGTCCGGGCGCTGCGTGAGCGCGGCGCCGACCAGCAGGCCGCCGTTGCTGGTGCCGCGAATCGCCAGCCGCTCGGGCGTGGTGTACTTGTTTTTGATGAGCCACTCGGCCGCGGCGATGAAATCGTCAAAGACGTTCTGTTTTTTCTCCAGCATGCCGGCATGGTGCCAGTCTTCGCCGAATTCGCCGCCGCCGCGCAGGTTGGGCACGGCATAGACGCCTCCGTTCTCCAGCCAGGCCGCGCTGAAGGCGTTGAAACTGGGCGTCTGGTTGACGTTGAAGCCGCCGTAGCCGGTGAGCAGGACGGGATGAGAGCCATCGAGCTTGATTCCCTTAGCGTGAGCCAGGAACATGGGAATCTTTGTCCCGTCTTTGGAGGCGTACCAGACCTGCTCGACCTCATAACGGGCGCTTTCCATGGGAATCCTGGACTGATGCCACAGGTCCTGCTTGCCCGAGGCAACGTCATAACGGTAGATGTTCTGGGGAATGTGATATGAGGTGAAAGGAGAAGAATGCCTCGTTGGAGTCCCAACGGCCGCTGAGGCCGGAGATGGTGCCCAGCGCGGGCGCGGGCACTTCACGCACGAACTTTCCGCTGGGTTCAAAAAGTTTCAGATGTGGGAGCACATTCTCAACCACGCGCAACGCAAGCTTGCCGCCCACCAGGGAGAAGCCTTCCAGCACGCCTTCACCCTGCGGAATCACCTCGCGCCATTTGTCTTTATCCTGCAACTGCGCTGGATTCTTAAGGTCGACTTCCAGGATGCGCCAGCGGGGCGCTTTCCAGTTGGTGCGCACGTACATGCGGTCACCGGCGATCTGTCCCTGGAAGACCGCGGGAAAATCCTTTACCACAGCGGTCACCGGCCCGTCATGAACCAGGTCTTTCACATAGATTTCCGTGTGGTCGGCGGCTGAGCCGTGCGACACGGTGATCTGCAGGTAATGATTATCGTTCGTGAGCCCGCTGTTGATGATCTTTTCCGGGCCGTAACCCTTGCCAAAGATTTCGACGTCGGCAGAGACCTCCGTGCCGAGCTTGTGATAGAAGACGCGCGGGCCTTCGGCAACAAGCCGCGTGTAGTAGACGCCGCTCTTGTCATTGAGCACAGAGAAACCCGAGTAGCGCGCCTTGGGAAAGACGTCCGGCAGATCCTTGCGCGCGTCAACGTCATAGAGGCGGGGAGTGACCTCGTCAGCGCCGCCCTGGCGCAGGAAGTAGGCGAACCATTTGCCGTCGAGCGTGATCGAGCTCAAGCCCACTGTGATGGTGTGATTGGGGCTGAGCGGCAGCGGATCGATCAGAAGCTCGTCTTTGCCGGCAAGGCCCTGGCGCATGAACAGCGAGGATTGGTCCTGGTCCGCGGTGCGGTGGGTGAAGAAGTAACGGTTATTGGTAACGATCGGGGAGTTCATCGTCTCAATCTTGATGAAGGCGCCTACCTGGCGGCGCAGCGTGTCGCGGGTGGGCAGCTTGCCGATGAGCGAGTCCGTATAGGCGTTCTCGGCGTCGATCCAGGCGCGCGTCTCAGGGCTGTTCTGGTCTTCCAGCCAGCGATAGGGATCGACAATTTCAGTGCCATAGAGCATCTCCCGGACTTCATGGACGGCGGTCTTGGGTGGAGCAGGCAGGCCCGAAGCGGGGTTGTGCGGGTTTTCCGCGACGGCCGCAGAAAGCGGATTGAACGCAACGGCAAAAGCCGCCAGCGATAGACGAAAAGACAGCAACACGAAAGAGAGTTTTTTGCTTGTCATGAGCGACCCTTGTGGAATGACCTGGCCAGTTACAGGATGGCGGAATTCTAGTGCGGGTGAAGGGAGAGGTCAATCGGGACGATCAGAGCGTAGACTCATCCTTGCAGTGGAGCAAAAAGCCGGCAGCTTAGGCGCTGCATAAATTCGAGAGATTGACAGATGTGAAGTTCGCAGTAATTCATCACTTGCAGCAGAAATTAATGAAGCTCTACGCCCATCAACTCCGTCACCATGGTCCATTGCTCCCAGGCGTAGCGCCAGATTGAAACGGAGTGCAGGTTTTCAAACGAGTGGAAGTCGCGCTCGTTCATCGCCTGTTGTTCTTCCAGATAGACCTGGCTAACGAAATCACAATCATTGCAGCGGACTATATAAGGATAGTTTTCGGCCATTCTGTCACACTCTGGGGGATGGCCCATTGTTGAGCCTTTCTTAATCCTATGCACTAAGGCGGTTTACTTAGGCGCAGTGAGATATTTAGCTGATCATCGAAAAAGGTACGCGGAAAAAGGTACGCAGCGAGCGCAACAGGGTGAAGAAGTTGAATCGACCAAGTGACGATGTAAACGAAACCGCTGAAATCGAGGAATATGAAGCGGAAATGGAATGGACTAAGAGCGCATAATGCGGGCTTTGATTTCCGGCTCCCAGATCACGTTGCCGGGTTCCAGGGTTTCAACGCCGACCTGGCCTTGCTGCGAAGTGCCTTCCTTGCCGATCCATGCAGACTTTATAGCGGGCGCGGCGGTTCTGGCGCTGCAGCCAAATGGTCTGTCCCACGCTCTTGATTCCGGGCGGCATTACCAGGCGCGCTCCGGTGGTGGAAATTTCATAGGTGCAGCAGTTCTGCGATTCGATGCTGGCAACGTCAGGAAAAACCTTTACGGGCACGGCAAGATGCAGCCGCTTTTCATGACGCTTATCAGGGGCGGTTGCAACGGAAGCTGCGCCAGCCGGCGCAGATGAGGTGACTTGCTTTGGTTCCATGACCTTTCGAGTATCGCGGCTGGTCTCTTTTTGGTCAATATTACTTTCGTTTGTTTAGTTTGAAACGGATTCCAATCCGGCAGCGGACCCTGCGGGATGCGGCAAAACCAGTTACAATAGTTTCTTAGTCCCTCCCCAACGAGACAAAAACATGATTCATTTTCCCGTGCCAGAGGCCCTGACCTTCGATGACGTGTTGCTTTTACCGGCGCTGTCTGACGTTGTGCCCGCTGAGGTAAATACTCAGACGCAGCTTTCGCGGAACATTCGTCTCAACATCCCGATTATCAGCGCCGCCATGGATACAGTGACAGAATCTCGCCTGGCCATTGCCATTGCGCAGGCGGGCGGGCTAGGAATTGTGCATCGAAACCTCTCGATTGAAGAACAGGCTGATGAGGTGGACAAGGTAAAACGGTCTGAGAGCGGCATGATCATGGACCCGATTACGCTTTCTCCCGATCACAAAATTGCCGACGCGCTGGAGTTGATGCGCCGCTACAAGATTTCCGGAGTGCCGGTAACCAAGAACAAAAAGCTGGTTGGCATTCTTACCAATCGCGATCTTCGGTTTGAAACGCGTACGGACATTCTGATCAGCAAAATCATGACCAAGGACAATCTGATCACGGTGCCGGTGGGCACTACGCTGGAAGATGCGGAGAAGATTCTGCATGAGCATCGCGTGGAAAAGCTGCTGGTGGTGGACGACAAGTACAACCTGAAGGGCCTGATCACGGTAAAAGATATTCAGAAGAAATTGAAATATCCTGGCGCTGCCAAAGATCAGCATGGAAGGCTGCGCGTGGGAGCGGCCATTGGCGCAACTGGAGACTATCTGGAACGCGCGCAGGAAATGGTCAAGGCCAAGGTGGACGTGCTGGCGATTGACGCTGCTCACGGCCACACCAGCCGCGTGATTGATGCCGTGAAAACGATTAAGGCGAAATTGCCTGAAGTGGATTTGCTGGCCGGCAACGTGGGAACGCATGAAGGCGCGTGTGCGCTGGTGAAAGCCGGTGCTGACGCTATTAAAGTTGGAATCGGGCCAGGATCAATCTGCACCACGCGCATTGTTACCGGCGCAGGCGTTCCGCAGATCACGGCGATTGCTGAAGCAGCGCGCGCCTGCCGTGACGCGCAGATTCCAGTAATTGCCGATGGCGGCATCAAATTTTCCGGCGACATCAGCAAAGCCATTGCCGCAGGCGCAAGCGTGGTGATGATCGGATCACTGTTTGCCGGAACGGAAGAGAGTCCGGGCGAAACGATTCTCTATCAGGGACGTTCATTCAAGTCGTACCGCGGCATGGGCTCGCTTTCCGCCATGGCTGCTGGTTCAAGCGAACGCTACGCGCAGAGCGCTGAAGATGCTTCCACGGAAAACATGGGCATACGCGATGAAAATCGCGGCAGCAATCGCGTGGACAAACTGGTGCCGGAAGGAATTGAAGGCCGCGTGCCTTATCGCGGCACGCTGGCGGAGATGGTGTATCAACTCGTGGGCGGCGTGCGCTCCGGCATGGGCTATTGCGGCACCAAGTCCATTCCTGAGTTGCAGCAGAAGGCGCGGTTCATCCGCATCAGCGGCGCAGGACTGCGTGAGAGCCACGTGCATGACGTGATCATTACGCGTGAAGCTCCCAATTACAGGCTGGAATAGGCGGACGAAAATTGTCATTACCAGCGCCGTTCATGAGCCTGTAACCACTGCTTCTCCGCGCAAGCTGCGAGCGTGGATCCCCACGCTGATCTGGCTGTGCGTACTTGCGCTTTTTTCCACGGACACATTTTCTGCCGAGCATACGGGCAGCGTGCTGTTGAAAATCTTGCACGCGCTGTTTGGTACAAGGTTCGACGAACAGTTCCAGGAAATCCATTTCTTGATCCGCAAGTCAGCACATTTCTGCAGCTACGGATTCCTTGGGGCGCTGGCATTCTTTTCCTGGCGTGCCACATTTCCTGCGCGTCCGCGATGGACATTGCGCTGGAGCCTGCTAGGGCTTTTGGTTGCCGTGATCGCCGGCGGGCTCGACGAATTTCACCAGATGTTTGTGCCCTCACGCGGCCCAAGCCTGCGCGACGTATTTATCGATACCATTGGCGCGGTGTTTTTCCAGTTGGCAATTGCCATCTGGATAAGCTGGCGTGAGCAAGCGCAACTGCCCAATAAATCGGTCTTATACGATCTTTGTTCGCCAAAATCTCTCTAGTTTGTGCATATTTCCAGCAAAATCAGCAACTCTGGGTGAAAACTTCTGCATCTGACCAGTCTCGGCCACTCCACTGGAGGCAGGAATGAGAATCTGGCGTGCGATGAAGGTCTTCTATGAGATCGTTACCGATCGCGAAGTTTACTTCCTGCTGGGACTCGCCGTCAGGGACCTGTTCAGGGAAACCAAGTCAGATCCAAAGCCCGCAGTGGCGATGAAAAAGCGCGCCAAAGCCATGTCTGCCGGACAGTCCTGAAAAAGTTTTACGCAGCAAAAGAGGCACCCCTCCCCCGGTTGCCCCGTAAAAGCAAATAACCCCGCACATTGGTGCGGGGTTACTCGGTAAGCTGTTGGGATTGGCTGAAGGCGCGGAGGCCTTATACGAATCACAACTTCGCTCAGGACTTAAAGACTCACGCCTTAAGCCTCAGCCACCTCACGTATACCACTACAATCAGAATTCTTCATATATTTGGATCGCCCTCCTTTCCCGTGTAACCGCAGAATATCGCCACATAACTAAAAAGTCAACAGTGCGGTATTCACAAAGTCGGGGCCATGCGCGCGGGCTATTTGCTCCAGAGCTCGCGCCGCCAGAAGGGAAATAGATCTTCCAGTTCCAGGTCTTCCCGCCACGTGCCGCGTGTTCCGTAGCCGACGTACACGGCTGACGACTCGACGGAAATCTCTGTAGTCGGACGGAACTCTGGAATCGGCCGCAATCAAGCCGGATTCCTGCAAAGAGAGGCGCGCCCATGATTCCATCACAATGCCTTTATCCAGCACACGATCCAGGACAGCTAATCAGGTCATCCGTGTTGGCGACGAGTGGGTGCATTTCAACCTCTATCTATCAGATGCTCAAACCCCGCCTCGCGAATCAACGGGGATGAATCGGCCTGCTCTCCTCTTCCCGCTGCTCTGTTTCTTCCACGCGCATCCACGTCTTGAGCGACGCCAATTCCAGATCGGTGGCCTTTCGTCCCAGAGATTTCTTCATCCTGCGCCGCGCCCGCAGGGTGACGATCCACTCTGAGACTGTTGCCACGATCGCTTTAGTTATTCCATAAAGCCCGTCAGACGTATCAAACATCGGTCAATCCTTACCTGGCTTTCTTCGGCTTGGACTTGGATGGGCTCGCACCTGCAAGCTTGTCTGCCGTCACAAATATCGGCTCGATATCCGTAGGAACGCCCTTCAATCTTTCCAGCGCTTTCTGCACTTCAGGACGCAGCACCATCATTTCGCTCATCAGCTTTTTTGTGCCGTTGTAATCGCCGGTGGCTTCCAGCGTGAGCAGATCGTGGTCGAGCCCCGCGACTGCGTCTTTGATCTTGCTCAGGTCAACGCTGAACGTGCCGTCAGAGTTCGCGACGAACGCGCCTTTATCCAGAAAATAATTGAACTGCACGGCCATGCCTTTGGCGTGCGAATCCTGCAGGCCAAAGCGCAGCGTGCGGAATGAAGACGCAAGATACGTGGTATAGAGCTTGCGCTCCGCGTCTGGCCCATGCGGAAGCGGGGCCTGCACCGCGCCTTTATCGGCCTGCGTCATCAGGTATTGCAGCGCAAAGAGGCCGGTCACGTCGGCCTTGGCTTCTTCAACCGCGCTGTAAAGTTCTTTCAGCTCCAGGCGCGGGTTCGTGTCGCGACCGTTCACCTTGATCTGGTGCGGGCCCAGACCGTGCGTGAGTTCGTGCGCCACGATGTGGGTGAAAAATAATTCAAAGCTCAGGTCCTGTTGCGCCGCCGGTTGCAGCACCACTTTCGATATCGGCTCCAGCGTGGACTTGAATTTTGCCTCCTGAATGTTCTTGAGCATCACGCGCTTGCTGCCCTTCTGCTGGACAACTTTATCGTCATTGGGCAGGTTGTACGCCGCGGTCTGCACGCCATGGTTGCCGTCACCGGCGGCAAAAACTTCATTCACCACGCGGATGGGCGACGCCGCTCCCAGCTTGGGCACGCGATACTTTGGGTCTTCCGGCAGATTGTTTTCGATCTCCTGCAGGTGCTCGCCCAGGAACGCCAGCCGCGCGGACTCTTTGTCGTCGCGCACGTTGATGTAGGCCTCAAACGCGGCTTTGTAGCCAAACAGCTCGTCGTTGTACGTCTCATACGGGCCAATCGTTACGTCCACGGGCGCGTCCAGGTCCATCCACGCCATGTCGCTTTCAAAGTAGTTGTTGGTGCTGAACGCCGCAGCGCGCGTGGTAAGAAACTTCTTGAGCGACGCGTTGTCCGTGAGCGCCGCGGCCTCTTTCAGCAGCGCGGCCGCTTTGGCCAGATCAGATTTGTATTCCTCGCTGTAGGGGACCATCTTCAGTTTCTTGCCGGCCCCGCGACGAATCACCGTAAAGAACCCTTCCGCCTGCTCTTTCGATTCCGGATAGAGCGTCTTCACCCAGGCTTCAAATTCCTCCTTGGTCATGTCTTCCGGATAGAAGTTCGCGCCCGCCGGCTTCTTCGCCGGCACTCCGGGCAGGAACGCCTTGTGCTCGTCAATTTCCGACCACGGGCCTTTGTTGATCCAGAAATAATGCAGCCGCGCTTTGCCCAGCGGCGTCTTGTCCTGTTGCAGCTTCTGGTAAAGCGCCAGGTCGCCGCTCCAGAACTGCTGCATAAAGATGTGGTTCACAATCCGTCCGGCTTCAATCAGCTTGGCCAGCGCTTTCTTGTCGCCCGCGGAGAGGCTTGAGAGATCGACTTCCAGATTCACCGGCGCAAACCGCGCCGCCATCTGGTTGAGTTCATCGGCGTTGGGAAATGAAGTGTCAGCGGAAGCAGGAGCAGGAGTTTTCTGGGCAGTAGCCATGATGAGTTGATACCAGTAGAAATGTCAGGAGTCGGCGCATGGGCGTTAGAGTCCTCGGGGGAAGGATATCAGTTTCTGGGAGGGTGGCGGCGACGAGGGCACGTGTGGCACCGCCGCCCCGGCGGTGAGGGGATCTATCGCTTTATCCGGTGTGTTTCGCTGTGGATCAGCGGCCAGCGCTTGATGCTTCGCTGCGCGACGGCCCGTTTCGACCTTCGCAGACGCTGAGTCGTTCAGGGCAAACTCTACGGCATGAGGCGCGCCAGCAATAGCTGCCCCTTCCTACTGAAGGGGATTCATGTTAAAAGTGCTCTCCACTGTCTTCGTCGACCAAACTTCTGTGGCACACGCAGTAATGCAAACGCATCGCGAGGGAGCTTTCGCTTGAGACGATCTTCGCTTTTATCGAGGGCCACCCCTCGAGCATTCCGGGGGATAGAAAGAGCTCAGGAGAGGTGGGCAACCCAGCCTTCTTTGTTGACTTAATTTTGAGACAAAACTATCATTTTGAAGTGATTGCATCAGTTTAGTTTCGGCGCCCTTGCTTTGATGAATGTGATTAGATGACCAGAGAGGGGCCGATGTCCTTAGCACGCTTATCCGTTAACTTTCAGGAGCGCCGAATCTTAATCTCCGTCCCGGCCCTTGTCGCCGGATGACACTAAGAAACTGAGGTAAGTTTATGAATATTCCTGGTTTCACTGCGCACGTTTTGATTCGCCACGAGAGCCGCGTCACCGGGGGAGCTGTACTGCCGCAGGCGGCTGTGGATTCCGTTATACTCCAGGTTCCAATTACTACCCCATTCTGTGGGAAGTGCACTAGCCGCACCAGTGGAGGTAGCATAGGGCCATACCATCCGGGACAGCAGAACTGTCTCGCTGTGGATACACATGGGAGTTGGAGCCCGTTGAATTGGTCCTTGAGCATTGTTGCGCAGGATTGCCTCGGTGCAACCAATGAACCCTATGGCATCTATTAGGCGAGAACACCTAGGTTCTTCAGATCAAAAATGATTGGAGGATCGTGGGCAGTTTGTCTTGGATTTTGGCAAGATATTGCCCTACAAGAACCCTACGAGTTTCGTTTGAGAGGATCACCAGAGTGTCGACCGCTGGCATTGCCTCCCACTCACGAATTAAATGGCAACGCGGTTCATGCCATCGTGCAGGATTTTCAAGCTTCTCTTAGCCATCCAAGCTCAATGAACCAAGCGCATACAAAACATGGCCAACAATAAAGGCCATAGTAACGGCAATATGCGCAGGCAAGCCTGCAAAATGACAATTCCGCACCCCCCGCTGGCAGTTGCTGGGGAGTAACCGATCTGGTCGTGGGAATGCTCCGCGTTGTGACATAGTGGTGGCGTGACTGGTGCAGAGACGCCTGCGCAACAAATCCCGGCATATTCATAGTTCACTCTCCATCTCGCTCGGCTCAGAACCATCTCAATGTTAAGTCTGGCCCTTCAGAGCAGCTACCCTGACAACTTTGTATACACGACATTGAAGCACGACCGGAAAGCATGCATAGATGCCAACATGCCCCGCCACAATCCTGCCCGGGTAATCCGAACGGCCCATAGGGGCCAGTAGCACGGGCCGGATGCACCGAACCGCCTCGCAGGCTAGCGCCGACGGTGCTGGCTACTTGGCGGTAACCGTTCCAGTTGTAAAGAGAAGCATCTGCGGTAAACCTAGGCAAAGTAGTTTTCATTTGCAATCTCCACTCGCTTCTTGTTTTTGAGGTCGACTAAAATGAGCTTAGTCTCCTTTTTTTGCATGTTCAGCTCAACGATCATAGTAAGGCGAGAGTTTGGTAACCAAGAACGGGAACTCCTCGGTTACATCTACACGTACAGAGAATTTCGACACTACATCAGTATTTCGGTTGGTAAATGAGAAGACAGCATCGACAAGCTTCCGTGTGCCGCTCAGGGATGAGGGTTGAACGCCCACGGCCGTTAGAGATTCGTTCCGCGCAAATGCTTCTGCAACCACCTCATAGATGCGATGGTATCGTACAGCGAGGTAATTCAAAGCGCGGTACTCGTCCGTGGCACCAGCATTGTCGGTCAACTGCATGATACGGTCGAACAATTCGCCCGCCGCGGGCGCAAAATCCTTCGCAGAAGTTTTCTCAGGTTTAGGGATCGACTTAACCAACGCGTCCCGGTCGAACGAATAGATCTGATCGAAGATCACGATGGGAACCATCAGCCCATTGCATAATTCCGGTGGCGCGATGGGTCCCCGAACACCTATGACGCAATCGAGATCCATTGGGCTTGGTTGGGAGCGCAAGGCCTCCACAAGCAGATTGGCATCACCCGGATCCCGTGGAACCATAATATAGGTTTCGAGTCCTCCGATGCTCATCACCCAGCATAGCTGCCGGATCAAGTAGCGGTTCTCCGGCTTAGAGAGCACAGCATGCATTGTCTGCCGATCCGTCAAGCCCGAGCTCTTGTCCCTGCCGACCACCTGTGCAAACTCCTTCTCCACTGACTGGTTTGGAAACCGCAGCTCGATCCTGCCAATGGCGTAGACGTAGCTCGGAGCAGCTCCGCCGTTACTGGGCGACGCCACTCCGCAAGCAGGACAAGCCTGGGGAGCGAGGGAGCTTGTAGACGACCGCGGGGCGAGCTCCGCTGGGGCCGCAGTATCAATGTGGCTGGCTGGTACAGTTGTCAATGAATTTGGCGCTTGTGGTTGGTGCATGGAGTCTTACCTCATTTCGACATTCGTCTGCTTTGGAAATGCCGTGGTTGGAGCAGCAGCTACCGCGAAAAGCGTATCCACTGGTTGAGCGTTTGGGCGCGTCTTTCACACCCACCGCAAGTTTTGATGCCCAGCGCGTAAGTGATTCGCTTGACGGCATCGCCGAGGCCTACCTCGTCTCCGATCAGAAAGCCCGGAAGACGAACGCGACGAGGCTGTTGCCCTGCTGGCTTTGATTCTTGCTGGGTTGTAACTCTCCGTTTCTTCATCCCGCTATGCTCCTGTAAGTTGCAGCCAAGGTTTGATAGGCCGTCCACGCATCCAGCACAGGTGGAACCAGGGAGTTGCGCCGACGGTCTCCCGCGATCGCCAGCTTCAATTCAGTACTACGAGCATGCGGAAACTCAGACCAAAGCAAAGCAAGTGCTCCTGTTACGAAGGGCGCCGCTGCGCTCGTGCCACCAAAGGTTTTTGGAGTACCGTTCGTCCCCAGGCTGGTAATATCCTGACCCGGCGCACTTAGACCCCGTCTGCCAATTGAGGCCCCTATGTTAGTTTCGCTAAGCGGCCTACCTTGAGTATCACAGGCCACTACCGGAATCACCGACATGTGGCGAGTGATCGTGGAACTTCCAACCATTCCCTGATTTCCCGCCGCTGCCACGATAATAGCGTCACGACGCGCGGCATAGTTCAGTGCCTCCTGGAGTTTGCTTTCACTCTTTGGTGAAACTCGAATGAGCGCCGAACTAAGATTGATGAGGCGTGCGCCTGCATCGACACTATCGATAATTGCCTGAGCGAGCTCTTCAGGCGTGGCACTGGGCGCGTCTTCATTGCCGTTCATCACGTCTGAAAAAATTGGGCGCAGCAGCAGAGTGCACCCAGGACAAATGGCCGGAGCCAAAGAACCTCGGCTTGCGGAGAGTATGCCGGCCACAAAGGTTCCGTGTGTGCAGGCAATCGTGCTGGTACGAGAGCATGCTCCCTTTAGCTTCCCATTAATTTCATGGATGGTCGTGCTGGATAGCTGAGGATGATCCAGAACTACAGGTCCATCGATTAACGCAAGGGTAACTTCGGAGCGACCGTGACTGCGTTCCATCAACGAAGAAAGCCGAACTTGCTCTAGAGGATTCATGGCAACTTGCGCCAGCTTTCAAGAGGTCAACTAAACTATAAGATTTCAGTGACAGCAAGTCAAGAATTCGTCCCAGTTTTTCCTTGAGAGCGCCTACGGTTTTATCGAGGGGTACCCATGGTGAGATACGCAGGGCAAGAGAGATGAGTGAGGCACCGGGTGGTGCGCGCTGGCCTACGGCGTGAGGAAGGGGGATTGATGGACCTAACGTGGCCATGAATGGCCGCTCTTTCACCAAAGGCAACCAAACCTCGACACCCGGGTGTAACGCCCGGGTGTCTTCTTTTATTCAGTGCAGAGGCGGCGCAGAACAACGCACTCAGCCTTCAGCACTCAGCGGTCGGCCAAAACCGGCGCGATCAGCCAGAAAAACCCAACCCCAAAATCTCACCACGGAGGCGCGGAGAAAGGCAAAGAGATCACCAGAGCCACAGCCGGGGGCGGCTGTGCTACACGGGTATCGTCAAACCCTTCAACCAAATGAAGCGCACCATCACTTTTCCCTTGACAGCAAACAAAAAGTGAAGTATCATCACCTGATCTCTACCCGATGCCGGACGCATCTGTGGCATCGCCGATGGGATGACCTTGGGATGTAGTGAGCTAAGTGCTTTGGAATCCTAGTTAAGGGTACCGGGGTGGGGCAGGGGATAGGCTCTGGGATGGCTCGGATAAGTCCTTTGGAATCCTAGTTGACGAAATGGGGCATAGATCGGGTGATCGCCGTGATCGGGTGATCCGGTGATCGGAAACCCATCTGGGATAACGCTGGGATGGCATGAGCCAAGTGATTTGGAATCCTGGTTGGCGGATGGGGGCAGGGGGCAGGTGATCCGGTGATCGGTAAGCTGTCAGTTGAAAGGCATAGGCGATGGAAGATGTTAGTGGTGGTAATCGGAGCGAGGTATTGCAGGGCCAAATTGTTGAAGCCCGGTACGGCTATTATCGGCGGTGCCAGAGGTTCCGCAAGAATGGGCAGCAGTGCAAAGCCCCGGCGATGAAAGACGCAGACGTCTGCTACAAGCACCAGGGACAGGCAGACATCGAACGGCGGCGGCGGGCGCAATATACTCTGCCACCGCTGGTGGACCTGGCGACGGTACAGCGAGCCATCAGCGACGTGGCGCAGGCGTTGGTGGCAAGACCGCATTGACGCGGATTATGCAGGAGAGTTGTTACAGAAGCTGGAGCAAGCGTCTGTGGTGTTGAAGGGAAGGTAGGATGAGATGCTGTGCTACCCTCTTTTTTCGCCATCCGTCATACTATTAATAGATACTTTGGAGCTCTTATTTATCCCATGAAATTCAGACATCAAAACTTCTCTTCTGTGCGCGCCACTGTGTGCGCGCTGGTTGTTCTCTCGCTGAGCGTTCTTTTTGCGCGGGCCTATGCTCCTGCAAGCGCCGATGCTCCTGCAAAAGCAGTCCACGGCATTGTTGTGGCCAACATGGACCGCTCAGTCCAGCCGGGCGATGATTTTTACGATTACGCTAACGGCGCATGGATCAAGAAAACTGTGATCCCGCCGGACCGTTCCGGTGTGGGCGTGTTTTCTGCGCTGGCGGACCTGACGAACAAGCGCACGGCCGCGATCATTGAAGAGGCATCCAAGGCGAAAGCGTCGGCAGGCTCGGACAGTCGCAAGATCGCCGATCTCTACAACGCGTACATGGATGAAGCAGGCATTGAAGCCAAAGGGCTGGCGCCGCTGAAGCCGCATCTGGACGCGATTGCGGCCATCAAAGATAAGCACGAGCTGGCGCACGCCTTGGGAGAGACTCTTCGCGCTGATGTTGACGCGCTGAACAACACCAACTTTCATACGTCGAACCTGTTTGGGTTGTGGGTAGCGCCGGGATTCAATGACTCAGAGCACTATGCCGCTTATCTGCTTCAGGGCGGAATCGCGCTGCCGGACCGCGAGTACTACCTTTCTGACGCGGCGAGCATGCGCGATGCCCGCACAAAATATGTGGCCCACGTCGCGGCCATGCTGAAGCTTACCGGCTTTACGGATACAGACGCACGCGCCAAGCGAATCTTCGATCTGGAACATGCCATTGCGGAAAAGCACACCACGCTCGCCGAAAATGACGACATCCATAAAGCGAACAACACCTGGAAGCAAGCAGACTTTACTGCCAAAGCGCCGGGACTGGAGTGGGCAGAGTATTTCCGCGGAGCAGGACTGAGCCAGCAAGCGGAGTTCACCGTATGGCAGCCCACGGCGTTTACGGGAGAGTCGGCTTTGGTGGCTTCCGTTCCGCTGGAAACGTGGAAGGACTGGCTGGCGTATCACCTGATAGAAGATTATGCCGGCGTATTGCCCAAGGCGCTGGCCGATGAGGACTTCGCGTTTTTTGGCAAGACTCTGTTCGGCACGCCGCAGCAGAGGCCGCGCTGGCAACGCGGTGTGGGCGTGGTGGACCGCTGGCTGGGTGATGCCGTGGGAAAAATTTATGCGGAGCGCTACTTCCCGCCGGAAGCCAAGGCCAAGGCGCAAGAGATGGTCGCCAACATTACTGCGGCTTTCCGCAAGCGGGTTGAAGCGCTGCCGTGGATGGCACCTGCAACCAAAGCTGAAGCCCTGGAAAAGCTCAACACTCTTTATGTGGGCATTGGATATCCGGAGCACTGGCATGACTACTCCGCCTATGAGGTCAAGGCCGATGACATGTTTGGCAATCTCTGGCGCGGCAGCTTGTTTGAATATCATCGCGACGTTGCGCGGCTGGGGAAGGAAGTGGACCGCAAAGAGTGGTCCATGTCACCGCAGACGGTCAATGCCGTGAATCTGCCGCTGCAAAATGGACTCAACTTTCCGGCGGCCATTCTGCAACCGCCATTTTTTGATCCCAAAGCGCCGGACGCGGTGAACTATGGCGCCATTGGCACGGTGATTGGCCATGAAATCAGCCACACTTTTGATAGCGAAGGTTCTGCCTTTGACTCAAAGGGCCGCGTGCGCAACTGGTGGACGGAATCCGATTTGGAACATTTCAACGCCGCTACGGCTAAGCTGGCTGCGCAGTACGATACGTACAAGCCGTTCCCGGATCTTTCCATCAACGGCAAGCAAACGCTGGCTGAAAACATTGCTGACGTTGCCGGTGTCGCGGCTTCTTATGACGGCTATCGCGCGTCGCTCGGCGGAAAACCCGGACCGGAGCAGCAAGGGTTCACCAGCGATCAGCAATTCTTTATCGCGTTTGCGCAGGATTACGGTTCCAAAACGCGCGATGCCGCATTGCGTGCGCAAGTGATGGGAGACAGCCATTCGCCTGGCCAATATCGATCAGCCACCGTGCGCAACATTGACGCGTGGTATGACGCATTCAAAGTAAAGCCCGGACAGAAACTCTATCTTGCGCCGCAGGATAGAGTGCGCATCTGGTGATTGATTGTGGTTGGGAAATCGGGAACACAGCCGAGGGCGGCTGTGCTACATGATCGTCGCAGACCGGCCCCATGGTTTTCTGGGCAAATGGATTGCGGAGAAGTTTCTAGCAATAGGGATCTCTCGCTTCGCTCGAGACTTCGGAAACTATCCGCCCACGGCTTCCATTTCGCGCTCTGGAACCCGCTCGGTTTTCTTCTTTCCGCCGAAGAGTTTCTTCAGGCCCGGACCGAGCTTGTCAAGATAGACGTAATAGATCGGCGTGATGTAGAGCGTGAGCGTCTGCGAGAAGATCAGTCCGCCGACTACGGCCAGGCCCAGCGGGCGGCGTGATTCTGCGCCGGCGCCAAAGCCCATCGCGATTGGCAAAGTGCCCATCAATGCGGCCATCGTGGTCATCATGATGGGGCGGAAGCGCACGAGCGCGCCCTGGTAGATGGCTTCCATGGCGCTCTTGCCTTCTTCACGCTGCGCGTCGAGAGCGAAGTCAATCATCATGATGGCGTTTTTCTTTACCAGGCCCACTAGCATGATTACGCCCACAAACGCGTAAATGCTCAGCTCAGTATGGAAGAGTTTGAGCGTGAGCAGCGCGCCCACGCCGGCGGAAGGCAAGCCGGAAAGAATGGTGATGGGATGGATAAAGCTTTCATACAGAATTCCCAGCACAATATAGATGACCAGAATGGCCATCATCAGCAGCACGCCCAGTCCGGCGAATGACGATTGAAAAGCCTGCGCCGTGCCTTGCAGGCTGGTGGTGATGGTCTGCGGCAGGATTTGCGCGGCTGCGTTGTTTACGGCAGTGATGGCGTCGCCCAGCGCTACTCCCGGCTTCAGATTAAAGCTCACGGTCACAGCCGGAAGCTGTCCAAGATGGTTAACGGTGAGCGGTCCAACTTCTTTCTTGAAGCTGGCCAGCGCGCTCATGGGCACAAGCTGTCCGCTCTTGGAATGGACATAAAGCATGCCGAGCGCAGATGGGTCGAGCGCATATTGCGGCTCCAGCTCCATGATCACTTTGTATTGATTGTTGGGCGCGTAGATCGTGGAGATCTGGCGCGCGCCGTAGGCGCTGTAAAGTGCGTCTTCCAGCGTGCGCGGATCAACGTTGAGCGCAGCGGCTTTGTCGCGGTTGATGCTCACCGTAACTTGCGGGTTTTTGATCTGCAAATCGCTGGTCACGTCCTGCAGTTGAGTAATGGCGCGCAACTTTTGTTCCAACAGCGGCGCGTATTGGTAAAGCTCATTGGTGTCCGGGCTTTGCAGCGTGAACTGATATTGGCTCTTGGTGAGCGCGCCGCCAATGCGGATCGGCGGCAGGTTTTGCAGATAGACGTTGATCCCGGGAATCTGTGCCAGCTTGGGCCGCAGCTCTTCAATGATCTTATCGACGTGCGGTCGTGTTTTGCGGTCCGTGAGGCGGGCGAAGATGCGTCCGGAGTTGAGCGCGGCATTCACGCCGCCTCCGCCCACGGTGGACATGTAATTCGCAACATAGGGGCTCTCGCCGACAATCTTTGCCGCTTCCTGCTGATGGCGCATCATGTCTTCAAACGAGATGCCCTGAATGCCTTCTGTAAATGCAAAGAGCTGGCCCTGGTCTTCGCTGGGCAGAAAGCCCTTGGGGATACTCATGTACAAAAATGCCGTCGCTACCAGGATCACCAGTGAAAATGCCATGGTGACGCGCGGATGCGCCATCACTTTTTTCAGGCTCCATTCGTAACCGTGCAGCATGCCGTCAAAAACGGCTTCACTCTTTTTATAGAGGTAGCCGTGCTCGTCATGATGCGTGTTGCGCAGAAAACGGCTGCACAACATGGGAGTAAGCGTTAGAGAAACGAAGCCGGAAACCAGAATCGCCACGCCGATGGTCACCGCGAACTCATGCAGCAGCCGTCCGATGATTCCGCCCATGAACAACACAGGAATAAATACGGCGGCCAGCGAGATGGTCATGGAGATAATGGTGAAGCCGATTTCGCGCGCGCCTTCCACGGCTGCTTGATAGGGCGGCTTGCCCATCTCCATGTGACGCACAATGTTTTCCAGCATCACAATTGCGTCGTCCACCACAAATCCGACGGTCAACGTGAGCGCCATCAATGAGAGATTGTCCAGGCTGTAGCCGAGCAGATACATCGCGGAGAACGTGCCCACAATCGACATAGGCAGCGCCAGGCTGGGAATGATCGTCGCTGATATATTGCGCAGGAAAAGAAAAATCACCATCACCACCAGCGCAATGGTCAGCATAAGCGTGAATTTTACGTCGTTGACTGAGTTGCGAATGGAAACCGAGCGGTCATACAAAATGTTCAGCTTGATTCCTGCGGGCATCTGCTGCTGCATCTGCGGCAGCAATCGCTTGATGCTGTCCACCACTTCAACGGTGTTGGTCCCGGGCTGCCGCTGGATGGCCAGCACAATCGCGCGGTCGCCGCTGAACCAGCTTGCCGTCTTGTCGTTTTCCACGCTGTCAAAAACATGCCCGACTTCATCCAGACGAACCGGCGAGCCGTTGCGATAAGCGACGATCAACGGCTTGTATGCCTTGGCCTCAAGCAGCTGTCCCGTGGCCTGCACGGTGTAAGAAGTGGAATGGCCAAACAGCGTTCCCGTTGGCAAGTTGACGTTGGCATTGGTGATGGCGTTGGCCACTTCGTCAATGCCGATCTGGCGAGTGGCGAGCGCGCGCGGATCAAGCTGTGCCCGCACCGCATATTTCTGCGTGCCAAAAACCTGTACCTGCGCCACGCCGCTCACCATGGAAAGGCGTTGCGCTACGGTGGTCTGCGCAGCTTCGTCAACGTCGGAAAGGCGCATGGTGGGCGCGGCCAGCGCCAGGTACAGCACCGGCTGGTCGGCGGGATTTACTTTCTGGTAAGACGGAGGCGAAGGCAGTTCCGGCGGAAGCTGCGAAGCCGTCTTGGCGATCATGGCCTGCACGTCTTGCGCGGCGGCATCAATGTTGCGGTCCAGCGTGAATTGCAGCGTGATGCTGGTGCCGCCCAGCGCGCTTGATGACGTCATGGAATCAAGGCCGGCGATAGTGGAGAATTGTTTTTCCAGCGGCAGCGCCACGGCAGCGGCCATGGTTTCAGGACTGGCGCCGGGCAGCGTTGCGCTTACCTGAATAGTGGGAAAGTCGACGTTCGGCAGATCGCTGACCGGCAACAGGCGATATGCAAAGACGCCAAAAATCAGGATCGCCGCCATGATCAGCGTAGTGGTAATGGGCCGCCGGATAAATAACTGTGTGTTCATATTTACGATCCGCTCTTGATGTCGACTTTTGCGCCGGGCGTTAGGCGCAACTGGCCGTCAGTGACAACGCGCTGCCCGGGCTGCAGGCCGGAAGCTATTACCGTGTCCTCGCCCACATTCCAGCCCACATTCACCGGCTGTTGTTTGGCCGTGAGGTCTTGCTCGACCACATAAACGTATGTGCCGTTCTGGCTCGTCTGCAGCGCGGCTGTCGGAACCACAATGGCATTCGGCTGCGATTTCAGCGTCATGTTTACGTCGGCAAATTGTCCTGGCCAGAGCGCGTGCGCAGCATTATCAAACGTGGCTTTCAGCTTGATGGTGCCAGTGGTGAGGTCCACTGAGTTGTCGATAAAAGTGAGCCTGCCCTGGAAGTGCTGCGTGCTGCCTTGCGGCGCGGCGTCCACTTTCAGGCTCTTGGTGTTGGAATACTGTTTCAGTTCGGCGAGCTGTTGTTCCGGAATGGAAAAGCTCACGTAGATCGGCTCAATCTGGTTGATCGTCACCAGAATCGGCACGTCATTGGCTTTCACCAGATTGCCTTCCTTCACGCCAACGCTTCCCGTGCGGCCATTGATCGGCGAATAGATCGACGTATATTCCAGATTGATTTTTGCTGTCTCCACCGCGGCTTTGTCTGCTGCGACCGTGGCAGCCATGGCGTTGGCGGCAGCTCCGGCGGCGTCCACTTGTTGTTTTGAAACCACGCCCTCCTTGCCCAGACCCTGGAAACGCTCAGCGTCAAGCTTGGAATTGAGTGACTGCGCTTCGTCCTTGGCCAGCGTACCTTCGGCCTGACGCAACGCAGCTTCAAACGGCGCTCGATCAATAGTGAAGAGCAGCTGCCCTTTTTTGACGAAGTCGCCTTCCTTGAAATGCACGCGCATCAACTGCCCGGAGATCTGGGCCTTGATGGTTACCGTGGAAATTGCCTCAACGTTGCCGATGGCCTGCAACTCAACCGGCATGGTGCGCGATGCAACCGTGGCAATGCGGACCGGCGCGCCTGCTGCCACGGGCTTGGCTGCCTGAACGGCGTCCTTGTTGGAGCAGCCTGCGGCCAGCAGCAGAAGCGCCGCCAATGATGTGTAAAAAGTGTAGATTCTAGTTTTCATGGTTGAATCTTTTTCCTGCGCGAGCATGATTTCCATTGTGGCCGTTCGAGGTGATTTTTAGCGGGCCCTGCATTCCGTTCAGCCAGATTCCCGCCATCGTGGCCGCCACTGTCTCAGGATCAAACTTCTGGAATTTCCTGGCCCCAAAAAGTTCCTGCACCAGAAAGTGATAGACCACCATGCCCAGGAACCCGCGGGCTGAGAGCAGGGGATCGACATTGCGAAATGCGCCTTCGCGCACGCGCCGCCGGATATAAGCCGCCAGCTCTTCGTAATAGACGGCGATAAAGGTGCGGAAGAACCGTTGCGAAAGCGTGTGGCTTTCCAGCGCCGTGAACCAGAGCAGGCGCGTCAATTCGTTGTCGCGGGCGTTGCGCACCAGCATTTCGCGCCCGATGGCGGTAAAAATCTCCAGATCGGTGCCGCCGGCTTCAAGAATCTTGCTGATGTTGTGGCGGCGGGCCCGGGCGCTGCACAGCTCTTCAATCAGCGTCCAGTAAAGCTTTTCCTTGCTGGGAAAATGGCGAAACAGCAGCGCTTCATTAATGCCGGCGCGCGCGGCGATTTCTCGCGTAGTGGTGCCGCGATAACCCCTGCGCGCAAAAATGCCGGAGGCAGTGCGCAGTATCTGGCGTCGCCGGTCGAGGGATGAAAGACGTACAGGCATGAGAGAGATGTATGAAGTAAGTGAATACTTACTTTACCAGTTAGACGAACAGCCCTCAAGATGGTAGGGACGGAGTGCGGTAAAGAAATGTAAAGTGACAAAGCTGCATCCACTCAGCTTGATTGAGAGGAACGAAGATGGAGGCAGATCGCGTGGGGCATCTGCCTCCAATCCCAGAGTTAGCGTCTATGGGAGTGCCCCATGGTTGATCCAATAGATCACTCGATTGATCTCCGAGGTCGTGCTATTGGGATCGGGATCGGTCAATGGATCGTAAGTACCACCCGATTCATTCAGGCAGCGGAGCGTGCCGGAGGGACAGCCTTGCGGCATACGCTGGACTCCGGTTCCGTGCAGCCTGAGTATGAGCGGACTGTTGGTTGCATCGTTGGTTATGACCACGGGCCCCGGAAGTCCTGCCAAGCCAGAGGCGCTCAGCAACGCTGCTTGTGTTTGCACCGCCGTGCCTGAGAGTTCTGAGTGGCATGTTGTGCATGAGATGGCTGGCCCGGAAAGAGCGTAATTGCGGCTCCAGAGCGGTTGCACAAAATTGGAGTAGAAGCTGGGTGGTGTAGAGCCAGCTCCGGTGTATGGACCGCACAACTGCCCGTTCCAGGAGGGCGGCCATGCCTCCGTACCCGGCCAGCCGGCAGGGCGGGGAAGGGTGCTCATGGTATCTCCGAAAGCCTGGAACTGCGCGGCGATGGTCGGGGTAAACGATCCGAAGTCATTTTCCCAGTACTGGCCCCAGAAGATTTCAAATGTGCGCTGGGCGTGCGGCATCACGTGGTCTGAGCATACCCTTTGTTCGGCTTGACCCAGAGCGGTGAAAGATCCGCCGCCCGTGATTCCCTGATTGCGCAGGAAATCGTGGGCGCTGCTGAATTGCAGGTTCACGCCTGCGCGCTGCGTGCTGACGTTGGCAAACGGCTGCAGCACGTGGCATGTCCGGCACGTGTTGGAGACCACGCGTTTGTAGAATGCCTCCTGTGCCGCAGTATTCGGAAGCGTGGTTTGCTTCCAGTTGTTCACTACAAAGTCCTCGTTCTGCGTCACGGGTGCGCCCGGATACATCGCGCTGATAACGTCAGCCAGCGGGTCAGGACCGGTGAGTGGAGGAACGTGGGCGACGATATCCTGGTTGAGGTGCTTCATGGCCGATTGCTGAGCTGTCTTGTCAGGACTGCCGGCCACGCTGGGAAAAGTCAGAAAGCGCACATCGAAAGGTATGAAGCGTGATCCCAGTTTGACTTCGTCTGGAGTCGTGAATCCCGGAACCCCAGTGTTGCCGCCTCCAGGGTAAGCGCCGCCATGACACACCATGCAGAGTTGCGGCACTGGCCGGCGGCCGTGTCCATCCAGGTCCGCGTTGTTCACGCGTGCACCGAGCGCGTTATATACGTAAAATTTCACGTGGCGGTCAGTAACGAGATCGGTGTCATCATTGAGCCGCGAGTATTCCATGGCCACGGTCGCAAATGGAGCGTTATTGTTAAAAGCGTCATTAGCATCGTCGTGATCGTCTGAGTTCAATGCGACGTTCCCATAATTGGTGACGTAGCACGCGTAGTCAAAGCCGGAGGCCGTATTGGTACGCCGGCAATGCATATCACGGCCAAATCCCAGGTCGCCGGAATTAGCGTACGCGGTATTGATCTCCACATCCGGATCTTCGCACGGAACCCCGGCGCATAAGTGAAAACCGGGCGGGCTGGTAAACCCATTCTTGGTTCTGAAATCGGTGAAGGTTAGCCGCTGCCCGTTTGGATGCCCGGTCACCACAGGATCAACCTGTGCGTAATAATTCTGCGTGGCCACATCCAGGTCATGCGAAACGGTGCCGGGCGTGGGAATGTCGGCTTCGTTGATGGTGGTGGCAGCAAAACTGAACAGCCCATGCAGGAACTCGCCCTGATTGGGTGGGAAGTTTACATTGCTCAGCGTGACCTCCGTGGCGCATGCGGAAGCCGGAGGCGGCGCGCCGAAGCCTGCTGCCTGAGGCGGACCGGTGTTGACCACGAAGATGCCAATCGATCTGGGTGGTGTGGCGCCCACGCCGGGAGCAATGGCGGTGATGGTGATGTTGGTGTTGTTGGGTAAATGATAGATCACATAAGGCGGAGCATCGGTGATGGTAATCTTCTTGAACTTTGGCGCAGCGCCCCCACCCAGAGGAATAATGACTTCCATATCAAAGGGCGTAGGAAGGCTGCTCTGGACTCGAACACACGAAGGATTGTTGTACAAAACATCTGTGTTCAAAGAAGAGAGATGCTTGACGCTGGCTACGTAATTTTTCTTCGTCGCATCCAGGGTCAGGACGCCCTGCTGCTGCCAGATGCCATTTTTTTCGTCGTAATACAGCAGCGGAACCGTGGGCTTGAGCGGCCCCCCCGCCATGAGTTGGCTGGCGTCAACAGGAATTACGATCGTGGCCAACATGCCGGATTTAAGTTCCAGTGGATCACCAGACCCAGTGTCACGCAGCCCCACTGAACCGGCGCCATAGCTCTGCATCCAGCCAATGCCGCCTGCGCGTTTCACTCCGTCATCACCGGGCATCTGCTCAGGAGTATCAAGATCGACTGTTGAAAGCGTCACCTCAACCTGGCCGGTGGGCGCAGCTCCTGATGGCCGTTGCAACGAGTTTGCCGGTATGCTCACGCTGATACCGGGACCGCAGCCGCCGCGGCGTTTATGCTGCCAGGGGAGGATTACCGGCAAAGAATATGCCGGACGTCGCGCGAGGATCGCGGGCGAGACTTCGCTGCGTACCGCTTGCAGTTGCGCCTTGCCAGTCTGCCCGGTCAGCTGACTGGGTGATACGTTGTTGCCTTTGCCATCCTGGTACCAGACACGTTGGAGAGCAGGGCCTTCACTCCAATTAATACGGGCTGAATCCGGGCCCGGACAATCCAGCTCAGATCGCTTATTAACAAAATGGATCGGTGCGTTGGCTGGAAAAGCAGCTACCGTGGCGCGAACCAGCGTCCAACGTCCTCCGGCTACGCTGCGATCATAGATTTTGGAATAAAAGCCATATTCGGGCCTGCGAATATTGAAAACGTACTTGTCGGCTTCAGGAACGTAGATTGCAAACCGGCCGTGCGCGTCGGTTTTCACGGTTTTTGTGTTGACCTCCACTTGCGCGCCATCGAGCAGTTTCTGGTCAGTCCCGGCGACAACGCCGGAAAAAGTAACGCCTTTCACGCCGGCAGCAAGTTGTACCGTGTAACGGGCGTACCCGCCCTTGTGATCGGAAGCCACGGCCTGGACCGAATATCGGCCCGGCGCTGCAGGCAACACCCATTTCACCTGTGTACCCGACTTGGCGGAGAGCATTCCCGAGCCCGCATATTCAAACCACCGAATTTCGACCGGGTCACCATCACTGTCGCGAGCGTTTGCTTTCAACACCACCGTGTCACCCGGGGCCGCAATCTGCATGCGCTTTCCGCTAATGTTCTCGGGAACAATGGCATCCATCCGGGGCGGATGATTGTTGATGACCAGATGATATCGAATCAACCGCGTCGATTGTTTAAAGGCCTGGGGAAGTACGGTCAAAGTTGTCTGGACCTTTTCAATCCGGGCGCTGAGGAACACCGGATCTTTCACTGGCAGGTACGGAAGAAGATAGTCGCCAAAATTATTTACGGGTATCTCCGCGAGGAGTTTTTTGGATGTGTCATGCGCCGCCACAAGGGCGAAGGCATTTACGTCGGAGAGTGGTTCCAGGGTACGCGCCGGCGAGTTGTCCGCAAACCTCACCTGGCCGAAGCTTGCAATGAATCCCTCTTTGGCGGGTACACGGATCAACACAGTGCCCAGGAAGAGAGGTTCTGCGCCGGCTGAGATGATATCTTGCAGGCAATCAGCCCCATAAACATCCGACTTCCAGCACAGCTGGTATCGTGATTCTCCGTCAACGCGCACGCTGAACCGTCCGCTCAGATCTGTGCGGGCCTCTTCACTGGGCTTCCCGGTCTGGGCGTCCTTCAGATAAATGGTTACCCGCGGAAGGTAAATGTTCTTGCCTGGATACTGCCGTGAATAAATGCCGGAGCTTTCGGCCTGACCTGAACGTCCAACAGCCACAGCAATATATCCCCGGACCAAATTGGACTGGGGTACATGGGGTGGTGCGGCCAGTACCTGCTTGCTGGTGGAATTGTTTCCGGCAGCCAAAAACATGAACGCAGCTCCGGCTAATAGACAAAACATGACTCCAACGCGAATCCAAAAACGCTGCATGATGCCTCCTGATGATCGTTCCCTGAATGCGGAACGATGCGACTTTCCTAGGGGTTCGGCCTTGGGAGCCTGAACTGGCGCGGATATGCAGAGTTCAGCCCCGGGATGCTTTCCCTGGGCATGACGGCCGAGCGCAGCAGCTCTGTAAGTAGTTGTTATCGGAGTAGTGCAGGAGAGGCAGGGATCGTTGCAAGACTTTTTTCACGATCCTGACGCGCCGGAATCATAGCGTAAAGGAAATTCAAATGAGAACGCGCGAACTTAAACCCTTGCCAGCGCTTCGCAGAACCAGCCTTGCGAGTCAGTCCAGCGGGTTTCCAGTTTGAAGCCGCTGCGTCGCAGCAGGCGCGCAATGGACGCGGCATTGAACTTGTAACTATTTTCAGTATGAATGCGTTCGCCTTTTTCAAAGTGGAAGCCGCGGCCCAGG
Organism: Terriglobia bacterium; assembly: GCA_963732195.1. GTDB lineage: Bacteria > Acidobacteriota > Terriglobia > Terriglobales > Acidobacteriaceae > Angelobacter. Next base: position 63,049 of record CAVSYO010000028.1, read on the forward strand.
TCCTGCACCCAGACCGTTTGTTCGTACATGCTTTCCAGATGCATCTCTATACGTGATCTGCGGAGGTTCCACAACGCGACGTGCTCAAAAGAGTCAACGTCAAAGCTGCCGCCCAGTTCGCGATTGATCCGTACCAGCATGTTCTTGTTGAAGTCGGCGGTTACGCCTTGCGCGTCGTTATAAGCTGCGTGGAGAACATCGGCGTCCTTGATCAGATCAAAACCGATCAGCAGCGCGTCGCCGGGCTGAAGGGAACGATGCACGTTCTTCAGGAATGCCATGGCTTCGTCGGGCTCAAAATTCCCGATGGTGGAGCCAATAAAGAGTACCAGCTTGCGTCCGGGCAGCGCGCTCAAATCAGGGATGCGATGCGTGTAGTCCGCAACAATGGGGCTTACGCGCAGCCGGGGAAAATGGCCGTTCAATGTCTTGAGAGCGCCTTGCAACGCCGAGGACGAAACATCCACGGGGTAAAAATCCGCGCGCAGTTGCCGCCGCAGTAAGGCTTCAATCAGGACCTGAGTCTTGCTGGCGCTACCCGCGCCCAACTCTACCAGCGTTAGATTTGGTCCGGCCTGGCGGACGATCTCGCCGGAATACTTCTTCAGGATGCGCGCGCTCCGTGCGCGTCGGGTAGTACTCCGTCGTTTCAGTGATCTGCTCAAAAAGGCGCGATCCCGCGGCATCGTAAAAAAGCTTGGGCGGCAACCGGCGTGGGCGTGTGCTCAAACCGCACGACACTTCTTCCGCAATCGGACTAGCCAGTACCGCCGGGCTTTTAACCGCCATCATCAGCCAGCCTTATCCCGGAAAATTGCCACCGTGTTTCCGGAGGAAAAAAATTGCGGTAGGTGGCGCGAATATGCGAGCGCGGCGTGACGCACGATCCGCCACGCAGGACCATCTGTCCGCTCATGAACTTGCCGTTGTATTCACCCAGCGCGCCGGCCGCGGGCTTATAGCCGGGATAGGCGAGATAGGAGCTTGCCGTCCACTCCCACACGTCGCCGAAAAGCTGCAGCGGCACGCCGCTCTCCACCGCTGCTGGAGCGGCTGCGGGATGAAACCTGCCGCTTTCCAAAAGATTGCCTTCGACAGATGGGACACGGCTTGCAGCTACTTCCCACTCAAACTCAGTAGACAGGCGCGCGCCGGCCCAGCGCGCAAACGCATCGGCTTCGTAATAGCTCACGTGGCAGACCGGCTCCGCCTCTTCCACATTGCGCATGCCGGAGCAGGTGAATTGGATCCACGGGCCACCGGATTTCTCCCAGTAGAGCGGCGCTTTCCAGCGATGCGTCTGCACGGCTTTCCAGCCGTCAGAGAGCCAAAGCTCAGGCCGAGAATAACCGGCGTCTTCCATGAAAGAGAGATATTCACCGCAGGTCGCAAGGCGCATGGCAAAGCGAAACGGACGCAGAAAGACTTTGTGCCGCGAGCCTTCATTATCGAAATAAAAAGACTCGCCATCCGCGCCGATTTCATACAGGCCTTCAGGATAAAGTTGCGGCTTCTGCTGCGGCGCTGCTTGTGCGGAAGGAGCGTCGCTCGCTGCCTGGTAAGCCGGATGCAGTGGATTGCTCCAGAAGCCATGCTTCATATCGGTAACGATCAGTTCCTGGTGCTGTTGCTCATGGTTCAGGCCCAGCGTGACAAGTTTTTGCGCTTCCGCGGCGACCGATCCGGATTGCAGCAACTTGAGCATGTGCTCATCCACGTGGGCGCGATACTTGCGAATTTCATCCAGCGGGGGACGTGAAAAGGTATTGCGCAACGCTTTTTCAGGCTGCTGGCCTACCGCGTTGTAATAAGAATTAAAGAGATCGCGAAATTGAGGATGGAAGGGCCGGTATCCCGGTAAATGGCTGGAAAGAATAAACGTCTCAAAGAACCAACTGGTATGCGCCAGGTGCCACTTGGCCGGGCTCGCTTCCGGACAGGACTGCACCATTAAATCTTCCGGAGTCAGCGGCGCGGTCAGCGCATCCGTCTGCTGGCGTACCGCAACATACTGGCTGGCGAGCGACGCCAAGGCGCGCTCTTCGGCCGAAGCGGGAGGGAAGGTCAAGACCGACTTCAAGTGAGCCATAGGGGGAATCCTGTCACTCAAACCAGCAGGGCAGACATCCTAAATCTTTGGCCCGTAAATTGCACTTTTGGCCAAAGCAATGACCGTCCACATATGATGCGTGGGTCCACGTGAAAGTTTCGATAATGTGTTTGCTGGACCAGAGTAGTTGCTGTGGGAATAGGGGGAATGTTGCTGGCAGCAAAATAGCTTCTCCTGGATCGTAGCCTTACTGATCTGAGTGAAAATTTAACGAAAGCCACCCCTTGCTGGTGTATCTTCAAATTGTGACACCTGCAGATTCAGCGACCCGGATCATCTTTCACGTGGATATGGACGCATTCTTTGTCTCCGTGGAAGAGCTGTTCAATCCTGCGCTGAAAGGCAAGGCTGTGGTGGTTGGCGGGCAGCGGGATGAACGGGGCGTGGTGTCGGCTGCATCTTATGAAGCCCGCAAGTTCGGCGTGCATTCAGCCATGCCACTAAGGACGGCAGCGAAGCAGTGTCCGCACGCCATCTTCGTCGATGGCCATCCTGAGCTTTACAGCGAATATTCACGCAAGGCGCGTGAAGTGCTGCATGACTTCTCTCCCGCTGTTGAGATGGCTTCCATAGACGAGGCTTATCTCGACATGACGGGCACCGAGCGGCTGCATGGGCCGCCGTTGCTCTCCGCGCACAAGCTGCATCAGCAGATGAAAGAGCGCACCGGGCTGAACTGTTCCATCGGGATTGGAAGTTCCAGGCTGATGGCCAAGATCAGTTCGGACAAAGCCAAGCCCAATGGCGTCCTGTATGTGCTGCCGGGACAGGAGCAGAGTTTTCTTGCGCCGCTGGATGTCGGCAAAATTCCGGGAGTCGGCAAGGTAACAAAAGCGCGGTTGAACGATATCGGCATTGTTTACATCGGCGATCTCCTGAAGGTGGAAGAGCGGGTGCTGGAAGATAATTTCGGCAAATGGGGGCCGACGCTCGCCGGCAAAGCGCGCGGAGAAGATGCTGGCGCATGGTTTGAAGGTGAAGTAGGCGAAGAGTGGCAGGCAAAATCCATCAGCCATGAACATACCTTTGACCGCGATACCGCCGATCTCGGCAAGATTGAGCCCACACTGGCGCATTTGTCTGAAAAGGTGGGCCGCCGATTGCGCGAGCAAAACTTTATTGCCCGCACGCTGCAACTCAAGCTGCGGTATTCAGATTTCACCACCATCACGCGCGCACATTCGTTGAACAGCCCAACGCAGATGGATACAGAAGTCTTCACAGCCATCAAAAAGCTCTTCCATGCCAACTGGGAGCGGGGACGCGCGGTGCGCCTGCTCGGGGTTCAAGCCTCAAATTTTGAAGACCTGCCGGAGCAGATGGACTTGCTGGAAGGCGACAAAAAGCAAAAATGGGCGCGCGCTTTGTCCGCCTCTGATCGCCTGCGCGATAAATACGGCGATTCCACAATCTTTCTGGCCAAGACCATGGGTGGCAGCTTTCGCGAACGAGTTCATGAGAATCCTGCTGAAAAGCCCGATAAAAAGCGGTAGCGTACTCCTGAATGCCTTAAAAAATAAACCAATTCGGTAAGCAGCTACTCTGTTTCAATTTTTTGCAAAATAAAGAATTATCTACACAGGCAATTAGTGGTAACTTGGTGCTCTTATTTCAAGAGCCTTCTAATGGTCATTTCGCATCTCTTGCGGCCTTAGCCAGACTGAATGCTCTTGGTTCTTCCTGAGCCCCGCCCTGGCAGGAATGGAAGCGGAAAAACAGCCTTATGTCCCCGAGGCTTGAAGAAATCGTCGTCTTTGCCGTGGGCGCCATTCTGGTGTCGCTCTTCGCATGGATTTATGCGCGTGATCCGCAGAAGACAATTCGCTTGTGGATGCTGGGCTGGATCGCCGTCCTGATCCATTTTGCTGTGCCTGCTTTTGATGTTTTTTCACCCGCTCTGATTCGTTTCACATGGTGGCTGAAGGGGGCCACGCTGATCATTGCCGGTACATTCTTCCTGCTTTCTGTTTCTGGAGTTTTTTCCCGGCATTCAAGACGCCTTACATTTATCTTCTTTATCACAGCGGCAGCAATCCTCTACCTTACCGGCCTGGAGATGCGGTATCCCTCCGGTTGGTTCTACATATCGCTGTTGGTTATCAGTTCCACTTATGGCGTCGCTCAGGCCATACAGTTCTATGGGTGGAAGAGTCCTTATCTCTATTCGTTGTTCATGATGCTCCCTTACGCAGTATGGGCCATTCATCGGGCTTCTCAGGGAATGTTCCGACATGGACTCTTGTTCTATTTTTTCGGCTTCTTTTGTGCAACAGGGCTGGCGTATTTTCGGCGCTTCAACAGGTACAGTCCAGGGATTCTTCTTACGTCCGCATCATTCATAGCATGGGGTTGCGTTTTCCCTTTGGCGACAATATTGCAGGCGTATGGCATGGGCCCTTCTCTCGCCAGCACTGTGTGGAACCTGCCCAAACTTTTTGTAGCTTTTGGAATGATCCTGACCCTGTTTGAAAATCAGGCTCACATGGCTTCCAGGTTGGCGCGCCAGTACCAGGTACTGTTCGAAAACAACCTCGCCGCCGTTTATGTTTCCACTCCGGAAGGCATGCTGCTGAATTGCAACAGCGCCTTTCTCAGGATGTACGGTTTCAAATCCAAAGAGGAAGCTCTTAACCATCCTATGATGTTCCTCTATTCCCAGGCGGGAGAGCGGGAACAGTTTCTGAATGACCTGGGCCGGCAGGGCCAGGTGCTGAATTATGAGTGTACGCAGCGGCGGCACGATGGAACGGTTTTCTGGGTACTGGAACGTGCCACTATCGTCACGGATGATGAGGGCGAAAGCTTTATTGAGGGCACAGCGATAGACATTACTGAACGCAAGCAGAATGAAATTGCGCTGCGACAATCGGAAGAGAGATTTGCCACTATTTTTCGCGAGAGCCCTGTAGGCTGTGCAATCCTGAGCCTGGACGGGACCTTCATTAACGTGAATGACAGCCTCTTGCGCATGCTGGCCCTGCCCGCGGAGAAGGTGATTGGCAAAACCGCCGTTGAGTTGGGATTCTGGAAGTCTCAAGGGGAACGGGATGAGTTTTACCGAAAACTCAGGACCGAAGGCTCTTTGCAAAATGTGGAAGTCAAATTCAAGGACGCGACCGGCTTTGAGCATGTGGGGCTGTATTTTGCCACCCTGGTACGTATTGGCGACAAGGAATGCATCTTTGGCATGCAACTTGACCGCACGGAAGAGCGCGAATTAGAGGCCAAGTTTCTCCAGGCGCAAAAAATGGAGGCCCTGGGCCGGTTGGCTGGCGGCATTGCACATGATTTCAATAATCTGCTGGGAGTTATCGGCGGTTATGCAGAGCTGCTGGAATCCAAGCTGGAGCAAACCGACGGCCTTCTGCGCTATTGCGGCAAAATAATCGACACCACGCAGCGCGCCGGCAATCTTACGCGGCAATTGCTCACCTTCAGCCGCAAGGAAATTCTGCGGCCCGTGCCTCTGCAGACCGGCGAGGCGCTTCAGGAACTTACCACGATTCTTGCCCGCTTGATTGGCGAAGACATCGAATTAATCGTGAATCTGCGCGCCACTGGAACCGTGGTGATTGACAAGACGCATTTCGAGCAGATCATTTTCAACGTCGTTATCAACTCGCGCGACGCCATGCCGGGGGGCGGCCAGCTAATCATCGCAACAGAAGATGTGCTGCGCCCCGTACTCACTTCTTCCGGCAGCATCGCCATTGGCCAGTACGTGGCCATGCACATTCGCGATACCGGCATCGGCATGGATGAAGAAACACGCTTGCATGCTTTCGAGCCCTTCTACACGACAAAAGAAGTCGGACGCGGGACCGGACTGGGGCTTGCCACTGTGTATGGCATCGTTCAGCAATGCCATGGAGAAATCGCAATCGAATCCAGTCCGCGAAGGGGCACCCAGGTCAACATTTTGCTGCCCGTCGCCCCCGCTGACGCCGCAGTCGCGGCCAAGGACCAACATGAGGAAATGCGAAGCGGACAGGGCAGCATTCTGTTAGTGGAAGACGAATTGGATCTGCGGAACGTGAGCGCCGAATTCCTGAGTTCGCTGGGCTATTCGGTTACCTGCGCCAGCAGCGGTCCGGAGGCGCTGGATTTACTGGCTACCGCAGACCAGATTGATCTCGTCATTACCGATGTGGTGATGCCAAAGATGAGCGGACGGGAATTTGCCAACCAATTGCTGCAGGTCAGGCCGAACACCAGGCTTCTCTACGTTTCCGGGTACACCGACGACATTGTGCTGCAAAGCGGTATTTCCAGGGAGGGCATGTTTTTGCTGCAGAAGCCGTATTCCCTGAAGCAACTTGCCCGCAAGGTCCAGACTTTGATGGCCACTCCTCTGCGTACCTGAAGCGCCTCTCTTGTTTTTGTGAGAGACTTCAGCAGTACGATTTTTATTTTCGTTGATAAACCTGCCAACTCGCTTCTCCATCGAGCTTGTTGTTGCGCAAGAAATCCCATATCTTCGGATTCAGGTCTTTTGATACCGCGTAATAGTTGTGGTCGTGTCCTTTCATTTCAACTACCTTGGCGTCAAAGCCGTGTTTATTCAGCTCCGTTTGCGTTGCCTTCACCATCGGCAGCTTGAAGTATGGATCTTCTGTGCCGACCCAGATTGTGATTGGGATTTTACGCTTCGCCAGATCGAGATACGGGTAGAAGTCCTCTCCCATCGCGCCAGCGTGGACTCCAACAGCAGCAAAGTAGCGGGATTCCATCACTCCCATGTACAGGGCAAAAACCGCGCCTGCAGAATGGCCAAAAATGTAGAGCCGGGCGCCATCAATGGAATGCTTTGCGCGAACAGCCTCAACTATGTCGTGCAAAAACTCAGGACCGTCGGTGTTCATGCTCCATTCGCGCGAATTTGCCGAATCAGGCGCGATAAGAATGATGCCTTCCTTTTCCGCCAGCGCTTTCCATTCGTCGATTTGTGACATTCCGTCCCGACCGGAGCCATGCAATAGCAACAGCAGTGGCGCTGGCGCGGTGAGTTTTTCCGGGACAAACGTGTAATAAACGCGCTCCGCGCCCAGGGATGTGATGGTTTGCTTTTCCGGTTTTGCGGCCGCAAGAGTAGCGGTTGATGAAAGGACAAGCAGAAACAGCAATGCGACTGTTTTCATTGGCAGAGTTCCTGTGGTCTCCACTTAGACTTCAGAGTATCAGGCTTGGTGAGCACAGCTGTTCAGCAAAACGCTGCTACATGGGAATCAGGTTATGCGCTCTTTTCCACCAGCTCTTGCGTTTCCACCAGTTCAGGTTTGAGCTTCATCGGGAAGCAATCCGCGGACCAGGATATAAAGCACCGGGATAATGAAAAGATTGAGGAACGTGGAGATGATCATTCCTCCGAATACCGTGGTCCCGACGGAATGCCGGCCTGCCGCGCCCGCGCCGCTGGCAAAGACCAGTGGCAACACGCCCAGAATGAAAGCGATCGAGGTCATCAGGATGGGCCGCAACCGCAGCCGCGCAGCTTCAATGGCGGAATCCACCAGGCTCAAGCCGCGATGCTGCAACTGCTCGGCAAATTCCACAATCAGAATGGCGTTCTTGCTGGCCAGGCCTATCAGCATGACAAGACCGATCTGGCAGTAAACGTCATTTTGCAGACCGCGCATTGACTGCGCCAGCAGCGCGCCCAGCACCGCCATGGGAACAGCCAGCAGAATAATGAACGGCAGCACAAAGCTTTCATACTGCGCGGAGAGCGTCAAGTAAACCACCAGCAAGCCCAGGCCAAACAGCATCACGGTCTGCGCGCCGGACTGAATTTCTTCCAGTGAAATTCCGGTCCACTCAAATGAGTAGCCCTGATGCAGGACTTCCTTTGAAATATCTTCCATGGCCTGAATGGCCTGGCCGGAGCTATAGCCGGGAGCGGCGCTGCCATCGATTTCAACGCTGCGGAACAGGTTGTAATGGTTGATCACGCTGGCGTTGGTTCCTTCTTTCACCGTGACCAGGTTGTCCAGCGAGATCATGCGATTATCGTCAGACCGCACATAGAACTGGCGCAGGTCGCGCGGCTGTGAGCGATATTGTTCATCAGCCTGCACCATCACGCGGTAAGAACGATTATTGAAATCAAAGTCGTTCACGTATTGCGATCCCATATAGATCTGCAGCGCGGAGGTGATCTGCGAAAACGGAACATTCAGGCTCTTGGCTTTTTCGCGGTCAATTTCCACCACAAACTGAGGATCACGCGCGGTGAAGGTGGTGAATAAAGGATGTGCCAGCTCCGGCCGCGTATTTGCCTTGGCAATCACCTGGTGTACCACGGTCTCCAGATCGTCCAGGCTGCCGCCGCCGGTCTGCTGCAGCTCGTATGCAAACCCGCCGAACTGTCCCAGACCCTGGATGGCCGGAGGATCAAAGGCGATGACGATCGCTTCATTGATGGGCATCAACTGTCCGCGGATAGCGTTGAGCACTCCTTCCGCGCTGTGCTCGTTGCCTTTGCGTTCGCTGATGTCTTTGAGGCTGGCAAAAATAATTCCCTGGTTGGCGGCGCTGCCGGTAAAGCTGAAACCGGGCACGGAGAAGACGCCTTCCACATCGTGGTTCGAGCTCACGATTGCAGCTGCCTGATCCATAACTTTGGTGGTGTATTGCAATGACGCTCCGGGCGGCGCCTGCACGATCACAAAAAAGTATCCCTGATCTTCCTGCGGTACAAAGCTGGTGGGCACCTTCTGGTACACAAAATACGTGGCGGCCAGACCGAGAAAGAAGACCACTACCACGACGGCGCGCCAGTTCGTGAGCCGATGCAGGATTGACTGGTACCGTGACGTTCCGCTGCGGATAATCGAGTTGATGCCGGAGAAAAACCTGTTTTGCCGGCCTTCACGGGGACGCAGCAGCAAAGCCGCCAGAGCCGGAGAAAGCGTGAGCGCATTGAATGCTGAAATCGCAATGGAGAACGCAATGGTCAGCGCAAACTGCTGGTAGAGCCTGCCCGTGCTGCCCGGAAATAACGACACGGGAACGAACACGGCGATCAATACCAGCGACGTCGCTACCACCGCGCCTGTGACTTCGCGCATGCCGATTTGCGTGGCTTCTCGCGGATCGCGCACTCCTTCTTCTATATGGCGCTCAACGTTTTCAATGACCACAATGGCGTCGTCTACCACAAGGCCGGTGGCCAGCGTAATGCCGAACAGCGTAAGCGTATTAATGGAAAAACCAAAAAACTTGGCAAAGATGAACGTTCCCACCAGAGAAACGGGAATCGTGATGGCCGGAATAATGGTGCTGCGCCAGCCCTGCAGGAAAAGGAAAATGACGATAATTACGATCAGAATAGCTTCCGCCAGCGTCTTCAGCACTTCGCGGATGGACTCACCCACGGCGCGCGTAGTGTCAAACGCTACTTGATATTTCAATCCCTTGGGAAAGCGTTTGGCTAGCTGCTCGATCTCGGTTTGCACGTCGCGGCGCACCTGCAAGGCGTTGGCATTGGAAAGCTGCATCACGCCCAGGCCCATGGCATCCACGCCGTTATAACGGAGCTGGCCGCCATAACTTTCTGCGCCCAGCTCGGCGCGGCCCACGTCGCGCAGTTCAATCAGCGAGCCATTGGTGGTGCGCTTGACCACAATATGCTCAAACTCTTTAGGATCGCTCAGCCGTCCCACGGCGCGCACGCTGATCTGGTAAGACTGGTTTGCCGGCGCAGGCGGCTCTCCTACTTGTCCGGCAGCTACCTGGACGTTCTGCTCCCGTAGCGCCGCTGTCACGTCTGAGGCGGTAAGACCGCGCGCCGCCAGCCGCACCGGATCAAGCCATAAGCGCATGGAATATTTGCGCTCGCCAAAGATGATGACGTTGCCCACGCCTTTCACACGCTTGATGGCGTCGCGCACATAGAGGTCAAGGTAGTTGCTGATAAAAAGGTTGTCGTATTCCTTGTTATCGGCGTAGAAGCCGTAGGCCACCACAAATGAGCCGGTATTTTTGGTGATGCTGACGCCGGTCGTCTGAACTTCAATCGGCAGGCGGCCCAGCGCGCTGGAAGCGCGGTTCTGTACGTCCACGGCGGCCACGTCAAGATTGCGGTCAAGGTCAAAAGTTGCGTTGATTGAAGCCGTGCCATCATTGCCGCTGGTGGAACTCATATAGCGCATGCCTTCCGCGCCGTTGATGGCCTGCTCCAGCAGCGTGGTCACGCTGGTTTCCACGGCCTGAGAGTTTGCGCCGGTATAGAAGGCGCTCACGCTCACCGCGGGCGGAGTAAGGTTGGGATATTGCGCTATCGGCAGCGTGGGAATACACACGGCCCCGCCGAGCACAATCAGCAGCGAGCATACCGTGGCAAATACGGGCCTTCGAATGAAAAAATTGACCATAATTCCTACTTTTTTACCGCGGATCTGCGCGGATAAATGCGGATCAGGTATTTCTAAGCATGCGTGAGCGGCGAGGCCAGCACATGCCGAGCCGCTCGTTTCGGGCGCAGAACAGATTCGTCGACTGAAGACGCTCCAGCGGTTTGGAGCGAAGCGACAGTTTTTAAGACTGCGGCACTACGGGCATGCCGTCTGCCAGCATCTGTACGCTGGTGACAATGATTTTGTCGCCCGCATTGATGCCGTCGAGCACCACGTAATCGTTGCCGATCAGGTCGCCCACCTGGATCACGCGCTGCCGCGCTACGGCCTGCTGTCCATTGCCTTCAGCCACAAAGGCAAACAGCTTTCCGCTGAGGCGCGTGACAGCCGTAATCGGGATGACCGTAGCTTTGCGCTCAGACCACACCACGCGCGCGTGTACCTGCTGCGCGTTGCGAAATTTCATGTCCGCGTTGGGGACCTGGGTTTTCACCAGCAGCGTTTGTGAATCGGTGTCAACGTGCGGTGAGATAAAGGTGATTTTGGTGCGTGTGAGCGGCTTACCTTGATCGTCAACCAGGTCCACCGGCATGCCCATTCTGAGCGCCGCGGATTTTTCCGCCGGAACATTCAAGTAGGCTTCCAGCGCGCCGCCTTTATCCACAGTGGTTAGCAGGGTCTGGTTAGTCACGTGGTCGCCCACATGGACAGGGATATCGCCGATCACGCCACTGGCCGGAGCGCGCACCGTGTAGTAGTGCAGCTGTACCTGCTGCTCGCGGATTCCCGCCTGCAACGCTTCGGCGTCGGCTTTGGCGGCGTCATAGGTGTTTTGCGCCTGGTCCAGGTCTGCTTTGGCCGTGACCCCGGCGGCATACAGCTTACGCTTGCGGTCAAGATCAACGGCAGCCTGCTGCATCACCGCCTGCTTGGATTTCAGCCCCGCTTCCTGATTATTGACCGTAGCTTCCTGCTTGCGCGGGTCGATTTCAAGAATGGGCGCGCCTGCCTCAACCCGCTGGCCGGAATTCACAAAGATCTTGGTGATATCGCCTTCCACCAGCGGCTGAAGCGTGGCGGCATTGCGTGACCGCAGCGTGGCCAGGTAATCGGTAGAGAGCGGCACGGTTTCCGAGTGTGCCGTCATCGTTTTTACCGGAAAGGCCTGTGGCCCGGCCGGCGTTCCGGCCTTGGCGCCGTCGCCGCAACCCACAGCCAGGAATGACAATGCGATCACAGCGACTGTTTTTATGACTAACTTCTTTATCATCATCAATCTTTCTTTTTATGTTACCTGACTTCAGAGTACCGGATACTTGGATTGGGGCCGAGCGACTGCCGATTCAATTTAGACGGATGGACAGGCGTAACGTCTTAGGGTGTATGGGTTTGTGGATTGCCTGATTTGAGGTTCAGTTTTGGCGACCATGGCAAATCTGCGACCTCAGCCGGTACTTTCAGCCTGCCACCCCTGCCCCTACCCCCTATGTTCACCCATTTCCACCCAAGGTCACCCAATCCACCCAAGAATCGGCAGAGGGCTGTGGTTCGTTTCCGACCCCCTCGTCACACGCAAGATTCCGAGTCGAATCCGAACAAGATACTTTACCATTTGTTCGCCCTTTTATGTCAAGGGAAAACGCGGGGGGTGATAGCCTAAGGGAACTTTTATTTATCGGCCCTTAACCGGCACGTTGGCTTCGGGACGCCAATCCAGACATTTATGTGCGCACCGGGAGCGCCGGAACTACATTTGATTCGGGGCACTTAAACAGTGCATCAAAGGCTTGAGAAGTCTGACGTCAATGGCAACAAGCCTTACACAGTCGGGTAGCGCCGAGCGCCGCTTACTTCAACTATGTGCGCACCGGGAGCGCCGCTTACTTCAACCCTGATTTCATTCTCGGCGCGCAATTGAACGGGTGCAGCCAGCGGCCTATCGGTAAAGGGCACCTTGACTTCGTTTCCATTTGAATAATAATCGCAGTCCGTCGAGGATTACCCAGATTATTGTTTGCAAGCAGGCGTTAACACTCACAAGGGGATCATTGAGAACAGCTACAACACTGACGGGGACTAACCGAGGTCTTTCAACCTTGGAGCATATACTCCACATGAACGTCTGGGGTCGCGACCGCGACCGTGCCGTAGAGCGGTCACCTGCCCTTGAATTTCTCGACGAGCTGTTTTGCGTCGCCGTCAGTGACCCCTTTCATCCTGAAGCGGAGGCTCACAGAGTTGAAGAGTGTCACGTCGGAACGCACCGGCTTAGATCGATCCATCAAGCCCTGGATTGTCACGTCAATTCTCTGAAGAGAAATCCCGGCTGATTTCGCCAGCACCTGAACCAGTTCCACTCCGCAGGAAGCGACTGCAGCAAGGAACATTTCAGCGGGAGTGACCTCCTCGCCGGGGCATCCGTTCTGCTCTGGCCCGTCAATCACAAAGTGGTGATTTCGAGCGCTGCACAACACGCGGCCAAAAGTATCAGTGGAGGTCGCCCGTGCTTCGTACTGCCGAATGTCAGAAGGTGCCATGACTCGTCAACTCCTATCCGTATGAAAGTCTAATTCACGTGGCATCCTTGCGGGAGCGATTGCATGCGGTTCTCATTTTCATTGTTGTTCTCCTTTCTTAAATGGTTTGAGATTATGCCTGGGAAGCCGTTGCACGCAACTTAACAGCGCTGCTTGTGTCTGGCAACAGGTCGATGAGCTGAAGTTTGTATCTCATTGAACATAAATGGTCGGCCCTAGCAGACGATTTTCGAACTTTCGTGCAAATCCAAGGGCAGAGAGGCCGCTGTTGACCATTTGATTCCTGGTGCAATGACGATTTTACGCCAACAATGACGAGCGGTTTTCCCGACCCTCGCATGTCAAGCGACCTGCGGAAATAGCTTCCGAGTTGCCGACGATTCGGGAGCTATCATGTAGTTGGCTCGAATTTCAGGTCGGAGGCAAGCGATGGATGAATCCAAGAGGCACGCAGTCCAGTTCCTGGAGAAGGAAATTAAGACATACAAAGCACTGGCCTTGTTCTTGTCAAAAGAAGAAATCAAGAAGCATCTGCGAGCGACAGACAGAGAAGGTCTCATCCGCCCAACGTACTACAAGGAAAGGATGCAAGAGGCCAAGAAGCTCATACGTGAACTCAGAAAATCAGTCTAGAATAATTGACTACACCACCGATGATTTTTGCAACATTTCGTCGTTAGCTTAGGTCGAACCCGCCTAGAATGAACCGGGGGTGGATTGCAAGCGCCGAAGCTCTTCCCGATACCGACGTAGCTCGCCTTCCATTCCCATTATCATTTGCTGCCGGAATTGAGCCTGTCTCGTCATACCCAAGTTCGCGGCACGATGGCCGCATTGCCTCCAATTCTCCAACTCACGAGTCTTCGAGCGAATCAGGTCCTTGTAGGCCTCAATTTGTGCGATGCGCTCGCGTTCAACGCTCGTCGGTGGAAGCACAATCCCGCGCGACTGAAGCAAACCTTCGCCAAGCTGAACCATCAGTTCGCGCCGCTTCGCCGAAATCTCCTCGCGGAATTTCTGAATCCGATGCTTCGGCGTCTTGTCCTGCATGGCGTGATTATAGTCAGGGTTATTGGCGAAAACAGGCGTGGGTGTTGAAAATCATGGGCGATTTGAATTGGTCGGGACGGGCAGATTAGGGAAAGGATTGCAAAATCGCCGGAATTGCCAAAATCGCCGAAACTGAAATGGCCGATTTTCGCACGACGCAGTTCGGACGGGGTTTGGATAGAGCAGGGTTCCGAACCAGAGAGCTAAGTGCTAAATGGCTAAGTGCCAATTGCTGGTTTTGGGTCGCGACGGGCAGGCGATTTTCGAACCTTCGCACGAACCTGCGAACAGAACGCCGCCTTCTGGTTCACTTCACATACACGAACTTTTGTTCTTTTGCGCGCAAAAGGTGTTCATAGGTCTTGATGCCGTCGCTGCGTGCGATATCGGTGTAACGAACCACTCCTTGCAGTGAGAGTCTTCCGGATTTGCGCACGAGTTTCATGTCAGAGAAGACAGGATCATCTGTGAGGCTTTCAGCGGGTGGATCGGTGGGGAAACGACGTCTCCATTCGCCGAGCAGGGTAGCCTCGACATCCACTTTTCTGTAGCCGTTTGGAGATGAAAGCACTGCCAGGTTCTTATCACTCGTATCATCTCCACCATGCCAGGAGAAATCGGGAACACCGTCCCCGTTGAAATCGCCCTCCTGAACGAGGCCATAAACCCAGTATGTGCCTTGCGTCGTCCCAACATCCACGCGAAATAGCTCACGGCCGGTGCGTTTGTTGATCAACACCTGGAAAACGTGCGTTCCCTGTCTCATCAAGACAGGGCGAGCGCTAGCAGTTTCGTCATAAATGAGGTTGGTGTGCCCCATGTTGCTATCGGCTGGATAAAGCTCAAATTCGATGGACCCTGACTGATAGGCTCCAGCGGCGGGAGCGGAGAGAACGGTTGCCGTTGTGACGAAGAGGATGAGGACAAGAAACAAAAGGCGGCATGTCTTGTGCGTCGGCATTTTACCTCGATGGAACGAAAGGAAATCATGTTAGCCCTGTAGCGCCGCCGCCCTACTCGGGAACCTTTGTCAACTCAGTAGACACAATTCCTCACCGGTAGTTGCAGGAATTAGCTGAAATTAGAAAGTTTGGTCGGTTTTAGCGGACGATTTTCAACTTTTCTTGTTGTCCCGAATACAACTAAAGGCCCGGATGCACACGTTACTTGATGAAATGGCGATTTTCCTAACTAGCGTATAGCTTCCGCATTCCCGACCATCCGTCTCAGCCTTGTCTTGTCGGCCCAGTTGCGGTGCTAATATTCAGGCCCTGAACATTCTCTCTGGGAGATCAACGAATGAAGAGTTTCGTTCTGTGTTTGGCAGTGGTTCTTTCGCCCTTGTTGGCGTTGTCTCAAAGCTACGATCTGGTGATCCAGGGCGGCCGTGCAATCGATCCTGAAACTGGTCTTGATGCGGTTCGCAACGTCGGCATCAGCATCACGAGGGCAAGATCAAGAAAATCTCTGCTGAGACGCTTGCAGGCAAGCGCGTGATTTCGGCCAAAGGCCTGGTCGTTGCTCCAGGGTTCATTGATCTGCATCAGCACGACCAGGACCTGGAAAGCCAGCGGCTGAAGGCGCTGGACGGCGTAACTACCGCGCTTGAGATGGAAATCGGGAAGCCCGATGTCACGGCATTTCTGAAATCCAAGGAAGGGCACTCCCTCATCAACTATGGAACCACGGCAAGCCATGTCGCCGCGCGTTCACTGGCTTTTGGTACGCCAATACCAGCGGACGGTCTGCTGCCGAAATCCGGAGCCGCCACTGATAAGCCGGCGACCCCTGAGCAGATTGAAACCATGAAGGCCCGCTTGCGGCATGAGCTGGAAGCCGGTGCTTTGGGAGTTGGCATGGGCATCCAATACACGCCCGGAGCCACACGCTGGGAAGTGATTGAGATGTTTCGCCTGGCGGCTGAGCGCAGTCTGCCGGTTTATACCCATGTCCGCAGCAACGGCAGGTTGGAGCCCGGCTCCAATATCGAGTCTGTCAGCGAAGTCATTGGCGCGGCTGCAGTGACAGGCGCTGCTCTCCACATTGTCCATATCAACAGCAGTTGCGGCGCACAGGCGCTTGACTGTCTTTCACTCATCGCGGGTGCGCGGGCGCGCGGTCTGGCTGTGACCGTTGAAGCTTACCCTTATGAAGCAGCCATGACCTACATCAATTCTGCCCGGTTCAATCCCGGCTGGCAGGAAAAATCCGGCGCAACGTACCACGATTTGATGCTGCCGGAGACTGGAGAGCGCCTTACCAAAGAGCGATTTGATGAACTTCACAACTCCAGCGACCCGCGACGGGTCATTCTGTTCAGCAATTCGATGGAGAATGTCGATCCCGTTTTGCGCAACTCACTAGTGATGGTCGCCAGCGACGGCGAGGAAGGCCATCCACGAAACGCAGGGACGTTCTGCCGGGTTCTGGCGCGTTACGTTCGAAGCCAGGGGACGCTTACGCTGATGGACGCCATAAGAAAGATGTCGCTCATGCCGGCCCAGGTTCTTGAGCGCTCAACTCCGTCTGCCCGGCTCAAGGGACGCCTGCAAGAAGGCGCGGACGCCGACGTGGTCATTTTCGATCCCCAGACGGTAACCGACCGCGCGACGTATCAACATCCTATGGAAACGAGCATTGGTGTTGAGTACCTGCTGGTGGGCGGCGTCGTGCTGGTGGACAAAGGGAAATTGATGGAAGGAATCTTTCCCGGCAAGGCAATTCTCGGGGGAATGAAGCGGTGAGTGAGAGTAGCCGTATTGGCGGCGTGACCGAGGCGTTGATCGGCCGTCTGGGCCCGCTGCCGAAATCCTGAGCGAAGTCGGAGGAGTCCCAACATAACAGTCATGGGTCGAGGCCGAAAATTCCCTACCCTCTTCTGAATGCCAGAACTGCGTTGAGGCCGCCAAAAGCGAACGAATTAGACAGTGCGTACTCGATCTCGCCGGGCCGGGCCTGGTTGGGAACAATATCAAGATCGCATTCAGGATCTGGCGTGGTGAAATTTGCGGTGGGCGGAATGATCTTTTCGCGCATCGCCATCACGGTAGCCACGGCTTCCAGTGCGCCCGCCGCTCCCAGCGTGTGCCCGTGCATTGACTTGGTTGAGCTAACCGCCAACTGCTCGGCGTTTTTGCTGAAGACTTCACGAATGGCACGCGTTTCAGTTTGATCATTCGCGGTAGTGCCGGTACCGTGAGCGTTGATATAGCCGATCTGCTCCGGCGCAATCCCGGCGTCAAGCAAAGCTGCTTTCATTGCCGCTGCTGGTCCGCGCAAGGTAGGCGCTGTAATGTGTCCCGCGTCCGAGGACATGCCGAACCCAACAATCTCTCCATAGATCCTGGCGCCGCGCGCCAAGGCTTTTTCCATGGGTTCCAGCACCAGCATGCCGGCGCCTTCACCCAGAATCAATCCTTTCCTGTCCCTGGAGAAAGGCCGGCAGGTTTCCGGCGATACCACTCTCATTGCTTCCCATGCCTTGAGAAGGCCCATGCTGAAAGGGGCCTCACTGCCTCCTGTAATCGCGGCTTCTACCTGGCCGTTACGGACCATCCAGAAGGCGTTTCCGATTGCATGGTTTGCGGAAGAACAAGCAGTGGAAATTGTGTAAACCGGGCCGTAAATCCCAAACTCCATGGAGATATGGCTTGCTCCGGCATTCGCCATTGTCCGGGGAATCAACAAGGGGTGGACCCGGGGAGCGTTTTTCTGGTAGAGATTCACAAAACCGGCGTCCTGGCTGGTTTGGCCGCCTACGCAAGAACCGGTTACAACTGCCATTTTCCCGGCAAGTTCAGGCGTAATCTTTAGACCGGAATCAGCCAACGCCTGGCGCGCCGCAATCAATGCGAACTGAGCAAAACGGTCCAGAAAATCAAGCTGGTTCGACTGAAAGTGTTGCGCAGGATCATACTCACGCACTTCTGCTCCGCTCTGAAAGCGCAATTGCGAAGCGTCCACCAGCCGGATCGGGGCAATTCCGGCTTTGCCCTGAGAGAGAGATGACCAGTTGCCGGCAAGGTCTTTGCCCAGCGCGCTGATGATGCCCATACCGGTGATTGCAACCCGTTGCGGCGGCATTCCTTACTCCGGCGGGAGTTGCTGAGAGGTTGGCGGTGTGGCTAGAAGCTTTCTTAGTTCCTCCACCACCTGCGGAACACTGGTCATGGAGTTTGCAACTGAATCTGGAACGGAAATATTGAACGTACTCTCGACCTCAAATACCAGATTGATTGCGTCGAGGGAATCCAATCCCAGTTCTTCAAAGGTGCTGGTGGCAGACACCTGCTCGCGGGGAATGCGTTTGGTGGCAGCGATCAAATCAAGTACTTTTTCTGTAATGTTATCTGGCATCACTTGGCTTGACGAATTGGAAGGAGTATACCCTAACGTGGCGGGGTGGGCGAATTTACCGGCAGAGCTTTTGCGCAATAGCCTTGGGGGTGCTCACGGTCGGCAGTTCAAGACACGTAGTAAATTCCAGTTGATCGATTGTGTTTTCGCCGGATAAAGAATGGTCGGGACGGGCGGACGATTTTCGAACTTTTCTGCAACAGACCGCCTCAAATCCAGCATTTGCGCCCGCAATTTGCCCCGTAATGAGTGTAATGGCGATGTTACGCCAAGGAAGATCCAGCTAAACTTCCGAGTTGCCGACCACTCAGACAGCATCGAGTTTCGGAAGGGACTGCGGCAACACATCAAGCCACCTGTTCAACCCATTGTCGTCGATCTGCCGGCGCCGCGAACGGCTCGGCGAAGTATTGTGTTTCGTGGACGACCTTGCCGTCCTTGAACTCCATGATACTGACGGTCTGGAAGGGCTTACCCTCGTAGATGATCACGTATTCCGTCACCCAGAGATTCCCGGAGCCCACAATGCGCCGGACGTTGAAGCCGGAAGGTTTTCCCGGATGGTGTCCGCGCAAGGCTTGCAAGTTGCGGCGGCCACGTATCCTCTCACCCGACTGCGGATATTCACAGAGGACGTTATCATCGTAGATGTTGTGCTCGGTCTCCAGGTCTCCCGAGGCCGACGCCGCCCAGTGCTGCTTTAAAGCAGCTTGGTTGTCCTGATCTGCCATATCCTCTACCACTTCCTAACTGATTTGAATTGGTCGGCCCTAGCAGACGATTTTAGAACTTTTCTGTTGCATTCCGGGTTCTGATAAGGCGGCAACGAATGTAAGATCCCACCCTCGTCACGCATTTCTTAAGGTCAAGGGTGGGATTCCCGTGTCGTTGCTTTTACGCAGCTTTCGCCTGCTCCTTACGTTGTTTCTCCATCTCGCTCATCATCTTGCGCATAGTCGCGATGTTCCCTGGGTTGCGCGTCTCATTCCACGCCTCGAAACGCTGCGCCGCTTTCTCGAGATGACTGAGGAAGCTCTTGCTGTTCCACATCTGGCGGCCTTGCTCGATATGGGATTTCACGCGCTCCCACACTCCAAAGAACTCTCCGGTCGTTTCAAAGAAAAGGTCTTCGTGCAGCAGGCCGTAGTTGAGCAACGCGCAGGTTTGCTCCCAGTACCCGAAAACCATCATCACATTCGTTCCTTCTTCGGTTCCCATCGGACCGATCTTCATTGCCTCTTCCATGGTGTTGGCAAAGTAGTTCTGGAAGAACCAGTCGCGCGCCTGCCGCAAACGCGGCTCGCGGCGTTGTTCAAAAACTTGCAGGTGGAGTTGGGCCTGTTCGTGGGTAGGTTTAGTCGCCATTTCGTCCGTCTCCTTTTGATTTAGTTTTGTCTGCTGATTTTAGTTGTGTCTGCTTTTGAGCTTCGAGCAGATTTGCATTCTTGCCGGTTGAGGGTTTCTGCAGATGATTACCGCCATCCAATCCAAGGGATTGGTGCGATTTGTGGTTGAGATGAAAAACTTCATCCCGAGGTGGCTACATTTCGTCCCTCGTTTTTCCACAAGCCAAACGCACCTTGGAGATGTGTCAATTCCCGCAGCGCCGCTGGCCATTGTTGCGCTGGTTTAGCAGATTTGAACTGCCGCAGGGCGTCACTTGCGTGACGCGCCCCTCGCAAGGCTTTTATTTGTGCGCCTGCGCTACGCTGCGGCGCATCGGGCCTTGGGGTACTCGCGGTCGGCAGAAAACACAGTATTCCCCGGACATAGGTTATTCAGGGATAAGAGGAGAATGGTCGGGACGGGCAGATTTGAACTGCCGCAGGGCGTCACTTGCGTGACGCGCCCCTCGCAAGGCTTTTATTTGTGCGCATCCGCTGCGCTTCCGCGCAATAACTTTGGGGTGCTCGCGGTCGGCAGCAAGACCTTATCGCACACCATACATTTGTAAGTAATGAAGAGAATGGTCGGGACGGGCAGATTTGAACTGCCGACCCCTCGCACCCCAAGCGAGTGCTCTACCAGGCTGAGCCACGTCCCGACGACAAAGGAAGTCCGCTGCACAAGAAAAAGGGGTGATTACAGCGGAAAGTTCGCTTTGATTATAACATTTGCCGATTGAGCAGACGAACGTCCGCGCCAGCTGGAGGGTCGAGCTAAATGAACGGGCCGAGGCAGCTTAAAAATCGAGGTTGAGAGAAGACTGAGCACGCGGCAGGTTATCCGCACAATTTCGAGGGATCGACGCGGAGGCAAATAACCCGCTCTGGCCCGAAAGAACCCGACAGGCTGAAAGAAAAGTTACGGGGTCGGTTTGGTAAACAATCCAACCCCGTATTGGGGCAGCTATCTGTATAAGTGCAACCCTGATACGAAAAAAATATAGCCCGCAGGCAAACGATTTTCTTGAATGAATTGCAGACGCCAAACGCAACATTATCGGTAGTAAAAGCGGCCATTCGCTACCGCTATTGTTTTGATTGGCCTACTTGGGCGGCGGGACGAATTCCTTGGGCAGCTGCGCTCCCGCGCCAAAGAAATATTGCTGCATCTGCTCGACGAGGAATTGCTGCGCCTCAGGCTTCCACGGCTGGAGGCGGTATTCATTGAGCAGCATCTTGGAGTGCTCGGCCCACATCTTCCAGGCCTCGGCGCTCACGTTTTCATAGATCTTCTGCCCCAATTCGGTATCGAAAGGGGGTTCATCCAGGCCGGGGAGTTCGCGTCCAAGCTTTGCGCATTTGACCATACGAGGCATGAGGATATTGTAACAAGAGCGTTTTGCTCGCAACGATATTACAGGAATCGAAATAGGTGTCTCGGTAGAACTCCCTGACACGGCATGGCAAAGGAGATTTTGTGGGGATGGTTCGACTCGGCCTCGCTCTCCCGCTCCCGGCAGGCTCGTTCGGCCTTCGCTCACCATGACAGATGGAAGCTGTAATTTTGGGCAAACTGAACCACTGCCGGGAAACCCATGTTCCTGATAGCGAATAAAAAATGAATAAATAGATTGTTTTTGTTCGCCCTACAACGATAGAATGTTTCCTGCTTCTTAGGTGAGGGAACATGGGTCGATCGTCTTCAACCAAGGCAGAATGGCTGGGTGTTCTGGAGACTGCGGCTAAGGTCAGCGTGGAGCAATCGAGCGCAGTCTGGGTGTGGATGATGCAGGAACTGCGGCTGGGACCGCAATACTTTCTCGCCCTTCGCGAGGCCGTCCAGCAGGGGAGATGGAGAACAGCGAAGAATCCTAAGACTTATATAAAGACCGTCGCAAAGCGAGAAGCGTTGAAGATGGGGCTGGTGAAGGAAGAAAGCGGCAATCTGGTTCCGGTCGGCAGCAGCGGGAGTGACGGGGAGAAAATATCTGGCGAGGAAACGCTGGAATATCTTGGGCACCAGTACGAAACCCGCGAAGCGGCCAAAGGCGACGACGGGATATGGCGGGCAGGAGCGGGAGCAGAGCGGGATTCCAGCGATCCCCTTGCGGAACATGACAGTTATCGGGAGTGGCTGGCTTCAGGGATGCCACGGGAACTTACGATTGTGACGCCGCCGTCAGAGGAATGGAAAGCCACAGTCCGCGAAATGAATAACAGTTTTGAAGGCCTTGATCTGGAAGCACGCCCTTCAGTAAGGCCCGACTGGAACAAGTGGGCAGCAGCGGCCGGCCTGGATAAATGGGAGAAGCGGGTGCTGGGGTATTGACTTACCGGGGTGAGGCCGGAGACAGGCGCTGGCGACTGCAGACGGATGAAGAGTCGCGGAAGGCGCTGCAGGCGGCCTGGAAACGCTTTGACCGCAATGGGATGGAGCGGTTACGGGAGGCGGCAAAAATAAATATTGAAAAAAAGTGTCCCGGAAAGTGGTTTTTTTGACACTAGTAAGTAGAGAGTGGATTTGGCCGGCCTAATCAAGCCCGCAGTGTTCGCAAATTGCTGACATGATGCCAAGCATGATGCGAAAGTCGCCGTGCTGGTCCGGTTGCAGTGCAAAGCGACGCTGGACTTCGATGAAGGGTGTCCAGTTTGATCCAGAGGCAGTCAGTTTGTGATCTGAAAATAGAACCATCATTACCTTGGCGCTGGCGTAGGTTCCTACGCCTCCAAAGGCACGATAGCCCAGTCCGGGCTCAGCGTAGATCCTCAGGTAGTTTTTCATTTCATTGCGTTGTGGCCGTGGAAACCTGATTACGGGCAACAGGCCTGATATTTCCGTGGAGAAACCATTGTGCGCCGGGATGCGGTCGTAACCGAGATCCAAGGTGACACCAGCGCCACCAATTTTGACGCCGGCGTATGCGGTCGGGCCAGGATTGAAAGATGAAAATCGACCACTGCCGCCCTCAAACGCCATGAGGAAGCCAGGCCATCTGGAAATGTCTTGCGGCAGGCTTGGCGTCGGGCTTGTTGGGGACGGTGGCGGGACTCTTGTCTTCTGATTGTGTTTGGGCAAAAGATTGAAGTGAGAGCAAAAGAAATAGAAGTGTAAACAGAGCTTTTTGCGAAGCTGAAGAGTGCATGAACAAACCTCCATCCAATGAACGTGCTGTAACTTAACTGAGACTCTGTTAGTGAGCGAGCGACAAAGAGAGGCAAAGCATGACAATCGAGGCTTATAGTTGGCGCTTCGCTGCGCTGCTGCGCCGAGCCTACGGCGTAAGGAATTTTCTTCTTTTTAGTCCGTATACGGCACGAGTGAACTCGTGCCCTGACACTTGTATGGAATGCGGACGCAGCGCGGATGACGAGGCATTTTGAAGTTCAGGGGCTAAAGCCCGTGTCGCTTCGCACGGGACTTACGATCGCATATCACATCGCGTGCCCAGAACCTGCACGGTCTGAAGCTAGGCGTCTTTCGCGCCTGCCGGACGCTGCGTACTAAAGAGACAGGAGTCAAAAGAGCCAGGAAGTTTAGCAGCCAAAAGAATCAAGAAACAAAAATCAACAGTCACCACAGCCACCCGAAGGGTGGTTTTTTTATTTGGAGAAAAAACATGTCAAAAGCGACGAAGGAAGACATCATTGCAGCCATCAAGGAGTGCGCGCAGAATTTAGGGCGCGCTCCCAAATACGCGGAATTGCTCAATCATTTTCCCGCGGCCAAGATGGGAGCGATCCGAAAATATCTGGGGACATACACGCTGGCGCTGCAGGAGAGCGGCCTGGATTGCCTGGGCGCGGGATTTGAAGTCGCCATGGACGAACTGTTCCGCGACTGGGCGCTGATCGTGCGCAAGATGAAGAAGCTCCCGACGATGACGGAATACGAGCACCAGAGCAAGTACAGCGTGCGTCCGCTCACTGGGCGGTTCAAGAGGTGGGCGCAGATGCCGCGAGGTATGCATGAATATGCGCGGCAGCAGAAACTGGATGTCGAGTATGCGGACGTAATGAACATCATTCGAGAGCATTACCGGGGCGAACCGGAGTCTGCATGGATGTTGGAACGGCCGGTGGATTTAAAGGCCACGGGTGCGTATGAGCTGCCGGACCGTCCGGTGTTGGGGCCTCCGCTGACAACGATGCACATGTCCTGCGGGCCGACGAACGAACAGGGCGTGATGTTTCTGTTTGCGCTGCTGGCGAAAGACCTGGGATTTGTGGTGGAGCTGATCCGGACGGAGTTTCCGGATTGCCAGGCGCTGCGGCAGGTGGGCCTGGAGCGGTGGCAGCGGGTGTGGATTGAATTTGAGTACGAGAGCCGGAATTTTCTGAAGCATTTTCACGATGCGAGCAAAGCGGACATCATTGTGTGCTGGTCGCACAATTGGCCGGAGTGTCCGCTGCCGGTGATTGAGTTGAAGGGATTGGTGAAGAGGCTGGGGTGAGAAAACCTACCACGGAGACACGGAGGCACGGAGAAGAATGATGACGTGCTCCTCCAGACCACTAGCGCTGATTGCGTGCGGTATAGATTGGCGGAGCCGTTTGATTGAGGTAAAGCGGGATGATGTGGGAAATAGTACTGAACAGCAAAACTTGTACTTGGGGGTTTAGATGATCGTGTAGCTACTTGTCAGGCCTATGGCTAGCCATATCAGATAGAGCAGTTTTCTCGGCTACAGGATTTGTTGTATGAGATTGGATGAGCAATTTCCGGTAAAGGCCCCTGCTATAAGTTGTTGCACAGAACCTAAACACGCGATGCTGTGATTTGCTTGTTGACACCAACGATGCGTTATTCGATACGTCGAACTTCCCGGCAAAACGAAGGTCGCCGAGTAGCCTGAAGCCGTGAGCTCTCGATCCTTAGTCTCATCGTATGCGAAGCTGAATTGGCGAGCTATGGTAGTCAGCTCCGTCACATGCAATGGCGATGTTTTGCCTGTATAGGTTTTGGGTCGACTAGAGCCGAGCAATTGGAAATGTGAGAGCAATAGTCAGGATTCGATACTTATCGCGCGGGCCGCTGCGGAAGCAGGTGAGGCAGCGGTCATTCGATCATCCTAGAATTCGGAATGAGCTGGAACTTCGACCTGATTTTGAAATCACTATCACGGGAAGTTTCTGCAATGGAAGAGACGGCACATAGCAATGCGAGGAATGAGACTGCATCGAGCGGAGATTCACCTATGGACCAATCGGCTCCCTCAGGCTCTACACTTGTCGACGACAAACTGGTAACAGCAGCGATTGTCCGTAGCCATGTGAATGAATCACTCGCGCGGGCATCTCTAGCGGTGCCGATCACTCGAATGTGAGATGTCGGCTGGCTGGATCGAGGCAATGAGCCAGTTCAACGATCTTAGGCTTTCGGTTCTGCGAGGCAGAAGACAGTCGTGGATTCCTTGGAACAAAATGCTCTTCGGATGTCGCAACGTCCGGCGACGTAGTCCGTAACCGCTCAACCATGGCGTCGCGGATTACGCCATCGAAGAACCTTTCGACCACTCTGTGAGCCACGAAGCCATGAAGTTTCGGAAACCGCAAAGCAATTTCGGAGTTGCGGATAGATCGTGAAACCGACCTCAGCGGCTAAAGCGATTTGCTTTCCGCAACGTAGCGCAGGCTTGAAGGCCTGCTCCGCCCCGTAATGGCCCACATACGCGCGAAATAGTGCTCGGACGGTGACAGCGCTAAGCGGCTAATTGAGAGCAGCATAAAACGAAGTCGATTTTGGGAACAAAACGCAGGGTTCTGACCCGTAACAACGCGCACTAGTCAAAACGCGCGCTCGTTTACGGATTCGGGTGAAGAAGCATAGGAAGCACGGTTGATTGAGAACAAAGAAAAAAGCAGTTGGCTGGAAAGAACAACCTCTCTTTCGATAGAGTGCGCGGCTCGGGCTGGCGCACTATCCTCGCTTCTTGTGGCGCTTTTCGCTCCGTTTGGGTTTGTCTTCCAGCACGGCGAACTGGACTTTACGCTGCATGTGGTCAATGCGGTCAACGATCACGCGAACTTTGTCGCCGATGGAGTAGGTCTTCTTTGATCGGGCGCCGATGATCTGGCGGGTGTTTTCGTGGTACGAGTAATTGTCGTCGGCCAGGGAGTTGAGCGGCACAAGGCCTTCAATGAACAGCTCCGTGAGCTCCACGAAGAAGCCGAACTTGGTGACGCTGACGATCAGGCCGTCAAAGTCTTCACCCACGCGCTGCTCCATGAACTTGAGCTTCTTCCATTCCAGCAGTTCGCGCTCGGCTTCCGCGGCGGCGCGCTCAGACTGGCTGGAGCTTTCAGCAATCTCATGCAGTTCTGGCTCCGAGATGGGGCCGCCGAGAGGCGTGGATGAGAGTCGGCGTCGGGCGGACGAGCCTTTTTCTGCGCGCTTGGACCATGGGGAAGGGGCTTCGTGGGACTGCTCGGCGCGGAAGCGGAGTGGAACACCGCTTTCTGAGGGTGAGTGACTTCTACCCACCCTTTGCTCCTCTGCCCCGGAACGCGCAAAACCGGCCCGTTCCGGGGACCCCGTCGCAAAGGATGGGGCACCCGCTTTATCGTACGTGCGCAGTACCCATTTCAGGATGCGATGGATGATCAGATCAGGGTAGCGGCGGATGGGGGAGGTGAAGTGCGTGTAAGCGGGCGCGGCCAGGGCGAAGTGGCCGTCATTGACTTCAGAATAGCGCGCCTGCTTGAGCGAGCGCAGCATCAGGAAGGAAAGCACGCGCTCTTCCGGTTTGCCGGCGATCTTCTGCACCAGCTTCTGGTACATCCGCGGCGTTATGTGGACTTCTTCCGGCAGTTCGACAGTGGGAGCACGGCGGCCTGAATCCTGGTAATGGCGCTTGTCACCGCGCGTTTGTACGCGCTTGATGGGCAGCGCGCCTACGCCCAGCGAATAGCCGAAGCTGGCGGCAAGGGTCTCAAAGTCATAAATGCGCTTGGCGTCCGGCTTTTCATGGATGCGATACAGGCTTGGCACGCCGCGCTGCTCCAGGTGCGAGGCCACGGTCTCATTGGCGGCCAACATAAATTCTTCAATCAGGCGATGCGCCCAGTTCCGCTCTGAAGCGGCAACGCTCTTCATGAGGCCATGCTCGTCAAACTCAATGATCGGCTCGGGCAGGTCGAAGTCAATGGAGCCGCGCTTGACGCGCTTGCGGTTGAGGATCTGCGCCAGCTCGTACATGAGGTCAAAGTTTTCTGACAGCGGGCCGTATTTGCGGCGCAGGGTGTTGTCGCCTTCAATGATGGCGTTCACGTCGGTATAGGTCATGCGCTGGGCGGAGCGGATCACGCCTTCCGCCAGCTCGTAATATGCGATTTCACCATTCGGCTCGATTTCCATGATGCAGCTCAGCACCAGGCGTTCGACTTCAGGGCGCAGGCTGCAAATATCAGTAGAAAGTTCCAGCGGCAGCATGGGCACGGCGCGGTCAGGAAAATAAACGGAGGTGCCGCGCTTGCGCGCTTCTTCGTCAATGGCTGAGCCATCGTCCACGTACTGGGCCACGTCAGCAATGTGGACCTGAAGCTCGTAATTGCCGTTATCGAGGCGCGTGACCAGCACGGCATCGTCAAAGTCGCGGGCGGTTTCGCCGTCAATGGTGACGATGGGCAGATGGCGGAAGTCGCGGCGCGCAGCAATCTCTTTTTGCGGAATGACGGCTGCGATCTCCTGCGCTTCTTCCAGCACCTCCGCGGGGAAGACGTGCGGGATGTGGTGCTTGCGGATGATCATTTCCACATCGACGCCGAAATCATCTTCATAGCCCAGGATTTCCGTGACGCGTCCGCGGGGGCTCTGCGTGGCGGAAGGCCATTGGATGATTTCGACTTCGACGACGACGTTTTCCAGGTCGTCCCAGGTTTTCTTGCGCTGGGCTTCTTCGCCGAGAACACGGTGTGGAGACTGGCGGGCGGGATGTTTGGGAGAGGGAGCTTTTTGCACAGCCGAGGTGATCGTGCGTGATGCGCGGTGCATCGGGCTGATCGTGAAACCCGGCGCGTCGACACGGTCGCGGTCCCGATCTTCGTCGACCGGGCACGGCCTTCTTCATCTTCCGCTTTGGGGTACTCCATTCCAGGCGGGATGATGATTTCCATGGCCAGTTTTTCGTCGATGGGCGTGACGATGTTACGGCCGCTGCCATAGTGGAAGATGCCGACGACGGTTTCCTGTTCGCGCTCCATTACGCGGACGATCCGGCCTTCAGCTTTGCCGTCATGCCGCAGGCGACCCATCTCAACCAAAACCTGGTCACCATGCATGGCGTTGCCGACTTCAGGCGGAGGAATAAAGATGTCGCCCTGGAGCTTGCCCTGGGCGCGGGCCGGAAGTCGACCCGGGTTCGGGGATGACGAAGCCGTAGCCGTCGCGATGCATACGTAACCTGCCCACGACCAGGTCCTGGTTGCTGGCGGAGGTCGGCAGCCCCCAGCGCTCTTTGCCAATGGCGATGAGCTTGCGCCGCCGCGTCATGTCGCGCAGAAGCTGTTGCAAGGTGCGGCGGTCCTTGCCCTTAAGGCCCATGTCATGGATGAGCTGTTTGAAGCCGGCCATGTGCTTAGGCTGCTTAGAGACGTAATGGAGAATCTGTTGTTCGGTCAGCATTCAAATGATTAAGTGCAAGAATTGGTTAAAAGCATGGCATTACCAATTTGGTTAATGGTAAATTGGTAAACGCAAATCGAGGAGTCGGCTGGTAAGAATACTTGAGAGGTTACGAAATCACCGAATTCCTCTTAACCCTATCCTAGCGCGAAAAGGATTTTCCAACTAAGGGGCTTGCCCGATATAAGAAATGCCAACAACGGAGGAATATTTACACCAGTCAAGCAGTGCCAGGGGAGATGGATGTGGTTCAGGCACTGCGTGAAGGCATCGCCAAACCAGAGATTCTGGAGTTGGCGGAATAACCGGGGAGTTTGGTTATTAACGTGCCGTCGCCTTACTTGGTTGTCCCCCAACGGCCAATATGAATTTCATAGCAGCGGGCGAAGAGAAGCTGGCTGCGCATTACCATAGAATCGAAAGGATGTAGAAACTAATGTGGAAGCCTGCTAGCACGACGCCGACGAATCCGAACCAAAAATCAGCAGCGGAACCGGAGAAACCAGTTATGAGCACTACCCCCACTCAGCCTAGCGAGCCGACGCCGGTCGCCGCGCCTCGCAATGCCGTTCTCAACAACACGGAGCAAGCCACCATTGGAAAATCACTCGTCATCAAGGGCGAAGTGACCGGCTCTGAATCGCTTTATATCGACGGGCGCGTAGAAGGCTCCGTCAATCTGCCCGGCAACCGCGTAACGGTTGGCCGCAATGGCCAGGTCCAGGCCAACATCAATGCCAAGGAAGTTGTGGTTCTGGGCAAGGTAAAAGGCAACGTTACAGCCAGCGACCGGGTCGATATTCGCAATGAGGGTTCACTTGGTGGCGACGTGGTTTGCCAAAGAATTTCGATCGAAGACGGCGCATGGTTCAAGGGCTCGATTGACATCCGCAAGCCTGGCGCGAAGGAAATCAATGGCGCCGCGAAGGAAACCACTTCAATCACTGATTCGCCGCGCATGACAACGGCCACTGCATAATTTTTTTGGGAAGGCAGTCCCATTTGCCCGCTTCCGGGTGCTTCCTGCGGGAAGCACTCGGGAATGGGGTTCGGTAAAAGAGAAGTCCATGGTCAATAAAATTCTCCAATTGCTCTCGATTCGCTGCTCGCACAAAAAGATTTCCCAGCCCTTTGCCGCGGCTGTGGCGCCCAAACGCCGCGCCGTCAACTCAGACTGGGACGTCCCCACCCCCGCCGGCGAACACTATGTCGTCTGCCTGGACTGCGGACACAAGTTCCAGTATGACTGGGCAAACATGCGGGTGATTGAGTAAGCTTTTTCTGAAATCCCGACCCTGAGCTTGCCGTAGGGGAGGGATCCCTATCTTCTCTAAAATCCCGAGCATCGCGAGGGAGCCCTACCAGCATTGAAGATCCATAGGATTCGCGATGCCGATCGATTCGGTTTGTCCAAAACCTTTCCGCCAATCAATACTTTATCTTGCATTAGACCGACAGAGTCCTGCCGCTATAGTGATCCCTCGCTCCGCTCGGGACTTCGGAAACAGCTAAGTCTTTCGCAGTACCCTTCTCACCAACCCGCCAGCCTGTTCGATTCCCATCAGCGCGGTGCAGCCCAGATAAGCAGCGCCGTAAGGAACAAGAATCAGCAAGCCGGAGATCCACGGCTTTAGCGGAGGCAAGCCAACCTTCACTCCCCACGCCACCGCCGCAGCGATCACCGCAGCACATCCATAGCCGCGCAAAGTAGGAAGCAGGGAACTCGCTGCGTCCGATCTTCAGGTTCATGCCTCTACGCAGCAGCGTGAATTCCACCCACGCCGCAAAGCCTGCAGAAGCTGTCAATCCCGCAGCGCCCCAGAACGGATCTACGTCCAGCAGTCGCGGCAGTGGCCGCGAACAGAAATAACCCAGCACCGTCGTTAGAATCACGCGGACAATGGCAAAGCGGACAGGCGTTCGCGTATCGCGCAGCGCGTAATAGGCAGATGAATAAAGTCTGCCGACCGTCGACGCCACAAGGCCAACGCCGGATCCCGCCAGAATCGTCCAGACCTTCACCGCGTCAGCATGAGAGAACTTTCCTGTCTGGTAGATGGTTGCCGTAATCACGTCGCCCAGCGCAATGAACCCTACCGCTGACGGCACCACAAAAAAGCCTACTCTTTTGGTGCTGGCAGCGATGCGTTGCCGCAGTGTTGTCGCTACCTGCTCGTCCGTCCCCAGCGTGCTTGACATGGCCGGCAGTTCAGCCGCCGAAATTGACATGCCAAACAAACTCACAGGCAGCGTATAAAGCGCCTGGGCATTTGCCAGCGCAGAGACGCCGCCCACAGGCAGCAGGCTGGCCAGCAATCCGTCAATGTAGGCGCTCAATTGCAGCACGCCTCGGCTGAAGAATACAGGAACAAAATTCCTGATCACCACGCGCACATTTTCCGTAAGCGATCGGAAGAAGATGCGCAATTCCGGAGCCAGCCGCAGCACCATCGGAATCTGCACCAGGAATTGCAGCGCCGCTTCCCAGTACTGATCCCCAGGCGGTATAAACCGCCAGGTGCGACATATCGCTGCCCCGAAAAGCGAGCATCGCCGCAATGAACGCCGCGTTCCAGAGCACAGGTGAAACGTAAGAGAGAAAAAACTTGCCGTGACTGTTCAGTATCCCCAGGCACCATGCGGACATTACCAGCAACCCGACGCCGGGGAACAAAATTCTGACGAGTTGAATCGCCAACCGGCGTGTTTCTCCCTTGAACCCAAAGGCGATTACATCAATGATGTAAGGCGTTGCCAGCACACCTACCAGCACTAGGATAGACGTGATGAGCGCCAGCAAAGAGAACACCGCGCCCGCCACTCGGCCTGCTTCTTCGCGGTTTTTCTGGGCCAGCAGCTTGGCATAGACGGGAATAAACGATGCTGACAACACGCCTTCGCCAAAAAGATTTTGCAGCGTGTTGGGAATGCGCAGCGCTGCCTTGAACGCGTCCGCCACGTAAGTGATGCCGAAATAATGGGCAAAGATGCGGTCACGCACCAGCCCGGCGATGCGGCTCAGGAAGATTCCCGCCGCCACCAGAAAGGCATGCCGTCCCACTCCGGGATGCGCCGCAGGAGCGGAGGGCCCTTCCGGCCTGGTAGAAGTTGTCACGCTTGTGTTCGTCCCATCCAATCTTGTTTATAAACGAGAAGTCCATGTCCTGTGGGCGAAATTATTCGCTCAGCGGCGCCTTGGAACCTCCACTATACTGGGCAAAGAACAGCAGTAATTGAAGGGATAACTCATGCGTTCAAGCAGCACTCTTGGTTTTTTGGCTGGTTTTTTGGCGACGATCATTCTCCTGGGCTGCGCAGCCGGCGTCAGCGCCGCGCAAGAAGCCAATCCAGAGGGTTCCTATAAGCAGACGTGCAGTGATATTTCGGTACAGAGAGGTACTCTTTACGCCAAGTGCCAGGATACGAAAGGCAAGGCCCATTCCGCCAAGCTCTCGCATTACGAAGGCTGTTCAGACATTGCCAATAAAGATGGCAAGCTGGAATGCGCTGGCGGAAGCCAGTCTGCCGCGCCTGGACAGCCTGCTGGGTCTTACACAGAGAGCTGTAGAAATATCCAGATGAAAGGCGCCACTCTGCATGCAGTCTGCAAGAGCCTGGATGGCCGTGAGCTGCCGACCTCGCTCAAGGACGCCTAATCGCTGCGCTGAGGGTGTAGCCAATATCAACGGTATTCTGAACTGTGAATCCAGCGGCGTGCTTCCGCCGGGTTCGTACATCGCTACCTGCAAAGACGTGCAGCTGCAAGGATCCATGCTTTCCGCCACCTGCAATGACGGCAAAGACCACTGGCGCAGCACCTCAGCTTGCGCGATGCCAACAAGTGCAATGGCGATATCGCCAACCAGAACGGAACTCTGCGCTGTACTGCACTCAACAGGGAGAAGCGCTAGTGTGGTGTCTCAGAAATAGCTTCAACAACAGGAACTTATATTCAAGCAAAATGTTTATCTCTGTCATCCTGAGCGCAGCGCCTCCAAGATATTCAACGGATTTAAGCTGACGGGCGCGGAGTCGAAGGACCCCGAGGATTTTTCTTCTATCCATACGGCATCAGGGAGTTCTCACAATACCTCGCCTGCTTTTAAGCACGATCCATCATCATGATTTCTTAAGTTCAGCCTTCTACTATAAAGCCATTTCTGAGACACCACACTAGAGTGCGGGTTTGACCATTATTTGGGCGACACCACTGACGGAAGCTAAAACTCAAAGGCCAAGAGCTAATGGCCAAAAGCCAATAACCAAGAGCCAATAACCAAATTCTCCCTCTACTTACTAGTGTGTGATTTGCCACTTTCGGGGACGTTTTTTCCCAACTTTATTTTTGCGTCCGATAACACTCTCCACACTACGAGAATCGTGGAGCGCAGCCGCCCTCGGCTATAGATATTGGGATGGTATTCTTCCGGCTTAACCTCCTTGAAGCCAGGGTCAACCTGGGATTATCCTAATCCAGCATAGGTCGAGCTAAGAATCCAAAATAGATGTTCCGCATAATCCGGCCGAAAGGACTATTTTCCTATGAACCACGTGGCCGCTGTTCAAGTTTTCTTGTTGGCAATATTTTGTCTCGTTCTGTCAGGATGCGGCGGCAGCAGCAGCGCGATGCCGGGACCAACGCCAACGCCTATTACTTTCGAATCCGGTTTGTATGAGATCGATGAGGCCTCAGCCGTGAATCCCGGGACAAAGTTCACTCTCCAGGGAAGCCTGTTGCAGTCGGGGAACAATCTCTCTGGGGTTATGCACGCCAGCGGATTATCTTGTTTTTCTTTTAATACCGATATTCCTGTCAGCGGCACACTCGGAATAGACAACACGGGAAACTTTAGCGTCAACCTTGTGCTTTCATTGCCCGGCGGCCAAACTTTATCGCTGAACACGATCCATCCGTTCGGTCACCTTGGCATCATTTCCGGTACTTATTCGCTTGCTCGGCGCCAGGATGTGCAGCGTCCGACCAGGGGAATGTTGTCGGCGAGTCGGTGGGTATTGGCGGGTCATGGTTGGGACATTTTAATTCCAGCGGAGGCGTCGTTTCCCAAGTGACTAATATGACGCTGACTGAAACAGGGCCGGACGCGAACGGATTTTTCTCGGCTACGGGCACGGCCACCATCACAGGCGGAACATGTTTCTCCAGCGCTACTGTGGACCCCGCATCTGTCATCATTGGCACTGGAAGTACCTTAATCTTCGATAACGCTCAGCCTGGGACCACAGGAAAAACAATCGTGCAGGGCGATCTTGCATTCTGGAATTTTTGGCTCTAGCTTCAACGGAACCTATACTTCGACACAGGGTACCTGTTCAGAAACCGGTACCGTCACCTTGTTCATCGGTTAGTCGCAGGATTGTCAAACTACTTTCCGGTCCCTTAGGTCGACAATATCGGCATCGTCGTACCCAATCTCCCGCAGCACTTCATCCGTATGCTCACCCAGCGCCGCTGCTCGCGTGCGAATGCCGCCTGGCGTTGCCGACAATCGCACTGCCGTATCCGCCAGCGGCACCGGCTTTGCCGCGCCCGGATGATCGACGTAACGCAGCAACTCCCGCGCCTTCACCTGCGGATCATCCAGCACCTGCTGCAAGTCCAGTACCGGCCCGGCAGGGACACGCGCTTTTTCCAACTCGGCGATGGCCTGCTCCGTCGTTCGTGTCGCCAGCCACGCATTCATCGCTTCGGTGATCGCCTCGCGATTGTCGGCGCGGAGCTGGTCGCCGGCAAAGCGCGGATCGGTGATGAAATCTTCGCGTCCCACCAGCCGGGCCCAGCGGGCAAACATGTCATTGCCCACGGCTGAAACCACAATCCAGCCATCTTTGGTCTGGTAAGCGTCGGACGGAGCAGCATAAAAACTTGTATTGCCCATTTGTCGCCGCTCAATGCCCAGCACAGACCGCTCCGCCAGCAAGCCCTGTACGTACGTGATGCCCGTGGCCAGCAAAGACCCATCCACGATCTGCCCTTCGCCGGTTTGTGCGCGATGATAAAGCGCCACCATCACGCCAAAAGCCGTATGCAGCGCCGTGCCGTAATCTTCAAAAGGAACAATGTCGCGCACCGGCGTCGCCGGCAAATCCCGTAAGGCTCATAGCCCCGGACATGGCCTGCACCACCGTGTCAAAGCCAACGCGATTGGCATACGGCCCATCGGGACCAAAAGTTGAAATGCGGGCAAGAATAATGTCCGGCTTGATCGCCTTCAGCGAATCGTAATCCAGCCGCATGCTCTTCAGCACGTTGTTGGGCAGGTTCGCCACCACCACGTCTGCGCCTTTCACCAGGCGGCGAATGATCTCCGCCGACTCGGGCTTGGACGTATCCAGCGTCAGGTTGCGCTTGTTGCGATTGAGCGAGAGGAATCCGCCGCCTTCGCCGCTTTCAGTGATGGCCGCAATGTACCGGTCCTCGCTGCCGTGGCGACGGTCAACGCGGATCACGTCCGCGCCCATGTCCGCCAGCAGCATGGCGCAGTACGGGCCGGCAATGAACCGGCCAAAATCAATGACCCGGATACCAGAAAGCGGCCCCTTGGATGTCATGGCAGACGATTTTAAAAGATTTTTCACCAGAAACGGGCTTTTGTGATTGACGGGCCTCTGCTTTGTCCACGATGATAGGTGACCAACCAACACGCACGGCTAGCAGCAGCCGACGTGTTCACCCCCTCAAGCATTTTCGGATATTTAGCTGACATCTCGAGCAAATGCTGACTCTGGAGGTGATTTCATGACCAAAATCTTCCGCGCTCTAAAACGTGTGGCCCCTACCACGGCGGTTACATTCTGTGCCGGCCTTCTGGCAAGCATAGTTGTCCGTGAGATATTCGGCGGTCTCATTCATGTAACGGTGGGCGTGCTCTCGCTGCTTGGTATCGCCTTTGTTGTTCTGGCCGCTGCTTCTCAGGTGGGCGTGTACGAAGAAATCAAGACCTCGCTGCTGGATTCAAAGCTAGGCGCCAAAATTGTGCGCGCCACAAAGGCCACGGGAGGCGATGAGCAACTCTATGCCGCGGTTACAGAATGCCTTCTCGCTGCCAAAGACAGTATTTACGCTGTGAGCCTGTTTCGTCCTCCCACGCTCAAGGTGACTGACGCGCGCAGGAAATACTATGACGCGCTGGAGCAAGGTTTTGGCGGAGAAAGAGGAGGTCTTTGTCTATGACCGAATTATCCAGGTGGAGACGGTCCGCGAAAATGCACTGGGCTCCGACCAGACGGACTCATTGACCTTCAAGCATTGTCAAACCGCTCTTGAACTGAACAAGAACTCTCCCGTCAAAGTTTATCTCAGGCAAACCGCCAGTGTTCTCGGTTCGCTCAGCTTCTTCATCATCGACGATAAGCAGGTTGTTTTCGTCATACCCTCCACTTCTGACACTTCCGGTGGGGAAACCCGTGGTCTGGTGGTTGGATCGGTTGTGATCTTCACGGATTCCGAAGGAAGATTTATAAAAGAAATGATGGGCCTTTTCCATGACTTGTCAGCCGACGCCAAGCGCATAACCAGTTGCACGGTAGCCGTTGCCAAGACGGCTTGAAATAGGCTATTTGTCGCTAGGCGGCTTGCCCACCAGCAATCGCACCACGACATCCATCGCCTCCAGCACTTTGCTCGCGGGCAGGTTGTGGTTGTTGCAGTAGGCGAGAAAGATTATTGAGGTGAGCCCCGTAGGGGCGGCACATCTTTTTTCTTGCCACCGTCCATAGCCCCTGTACTGCACCAGCGATCAATCGCCGCCGGGAGGCTGATATGCGTAAACAGTTCCCTCTTGAACTCCAATGTAAAGCGTCGATTCGTCATGGCCAAAGCTTCGAATGCATCCCTTCACGTGGTCCGACCATGCCGGCTTCCCGTCGGAGGCGCCGTAGGCGACCACGTCTCCCTTGCAGTTTCCCGCAATCACCCAGCCTTTCCATACGTGAGGCTGTTCGGATGCCCATTCGCGATCGGCTGAAGGGGACCAAAGTACGTCTTCGAACTCGTCAGAAAATGCGAGGAGCACGCCTTGATTGTGGCCTTCTTTATTTTCCTTGGCAAAAACATACTCGGTATCAACTTCGCCTTTGCTGCTCCAGGCAAAGCGCCCTTGCGGAATGGCGGGCATCTGGAGTCCGCTCAGCGGACCGCCATCGGCAGGATTCAGCCCGTAGAAGTGCCCATCATTGACGCCAAAATAAAGGACGTCTTTGTAGATGAAAAGGCTTGTCGTGACCGGTGAGGATGGCCGTTGCGACCAGATTTTGTGCCCTGCGGCATTGAGCGCGAATATTGTGCCCTGGTGCGTCACAAAAAAGACGCGTTCGCCGTCGCTTACCGGAGCCGTGCGGATTTCGCACAGTGGATCAGGAGAAGCATCCCGGAACGTCCACCTGACCTTGCCGGAATTCATGTGCAATGAAATCCATTCATCATTACGCGTTCCGAATACGATTGAATCATCAATCTCGGCGAAGCTGGTGGAAGGGCCGTTGGCTTTCAGTTTCCAGCGCAGCTTGCCGGTTTGTTGCTCAAAGGCGTAAACGTAACCACCATCTGCCCCGCAGCCGCGGTCAGTGGAAATGAAAAGTGTTCCCTTGTAGAGCAAAGGATCGCCATGGAAGCTGCGTGGGCCTCCATCCAGCCGTGTATCGTACGACCACACTTCTTTTCCTGTTTTCTTGTCCAGCGCATAAAACTTGCCCGCACAGGATCCAATGAAGAGAAGGTTGCCACTGACCGTGGGCTGTGAGAATATTCAACCGCCGGTTTCTACCTGCCACACGACTCGTCCTCGCGTTGGACTAGTCTGGGCAGCCGCCAGGCATGACACTGCCAGCACTGCCGCAAGGTATGCCAGTTTCACTTCTTCGCGTGCTCCGTTTCCACCAGCAACTCTCACCACCGCATCCATCGCCGCCAGGACTTTGCTCGCGGGCAGGTTATGGTTGTTGCAGAAAATTGAAAATACAAAGCGTGTACCTGCCTGCGTTTGCCCATAGCCGGAAAGAGCGTTTACATGGCTGAGCGATCCCGTTTTGGCATGGATCAGACCAACAGCGGGCGTTTTCTGAAATCGGTCAGACAATGATCCGTCCACGCCGCTCACCGGCAGTGATTCTTCAAA
This sequence comes from Terriglobia bacterium, assembly GCA_963732195.1. GTDB lineage: Bacteria > Acidobacteriota > Terriglobia > Terriglobales > Acidobacteriaceae > Angelobacter. The sequence goes on from CAVSYO010000028.1 coordinate 100,595, forward strand.
CGCCGGCCCCCAGGGCTGGCGCGCTGCATAGATCAGCAACTGCACCGTCGCGGCGGGTGTGACCAGATCGCGCCGCGAAAGACCGGAGCCATCGAGAAACGTAAATTCATCTTCCTTAAGTCCGGCCTGCAGCAGAAATTGTTTCACTGCGGCAACGCCGCCTTCAAACGATCCGCCATCTCCCCGCAGCTTGCCTGCCAGACGAAGCGCAAGCTCGGCATGCAGGTTCTCGCTCACTTTGTTGGTCACGCGGATGTCATCCAGCAGCGGCCCGGAAAAATGCTCAGCCAGAATTTTGTTGGATGACGATTGATTCAAATCAGGCGGCTCCTGTGGCGATTGCGTGGCCGCAGGCGTCGAAAGAGTAATCACTGGTGGCGCAACCACCGCTGTTGCTGGATGAGCAATTTGCTGGTCAAAGAACTGCTCGCCTTCTCCGTGTCGTGCCCGCGTCTTTCCTCGAATGGTAATGCCGCGCCGCTCCAGCAGTGTGCGGAACAACTGCGCCACAAATTCCGCCGGATCTTCAATCGACATTGGCTCTTTCATGCCGGAATCGCCCAGTGGAAGCGATCCCCACAGCACAATCGTTTTCGATCCCGGATCGCGGTGGATGCCGACCCGCTTTGTCACTCCGGCGGACGAAGTCGCCACGCGATTATCCAACTCGTAGTAATTGGTCTCCGGCTCAACCGTGACTACAGCTTTATCGCCCGGATGCTCGCCCGGCAGAACGTTGACGAACACCACGTTGTCATTGAACGTGAGCGCGGAAACCGGAGCGCCATCGATCCACTGCAGGTCGTCCCACGCCCAGCCTTCGGCGTATCGCTCAAACGCGTAAAACGTGTCGTCGCCAATCAGGTCGCCATCCACAATTTTCAGGCCATTGCGCGCTACCTGGTCCGCCATCTCTTCCAGGATCTGAGTGTGCGGAGGCAAGCGCTGCGTTTTCAGCGCATAAGGCAGGACACGTCCGGAAATGTTGGGATCGCCCCGGCCGACGATTACCAGATCACCCAGCAGCCGTCCATTGTCGTCGATTTTTCCATCGGCCTCCACAGTGGTGCGAAAGCGATAATTCGGCCCGGCGATGGCCAGCGCGGCAGCCGTGGTAAAAAGCTTGGCGTTTGAAGCCGGAAGAAAAAGTTGGTCGGAATTTTGCGAATAGAGCGCCTTGCCCGTTTCCAGATCGACCACATCCACGCCCCAGTGCGCCCGGCTGAGTGGCGGCTGGCTGAGCACGGCGGCAATATCTTTGCCTAAATCTTTTTTAGGCGCGGGCTTTTTTTCTCCGGCGGCGCCTGTTTCAAGAAACGCGGCAAGGCTCAGCATGAGAGTGAGCACAAACGCGCGAAATGGTCGACTTGGCATCAAGGTGCAAGTGATTATACGAGATCAAATGCGCCCTCGGTTTTGAGGCTCAGTGCTTTGCGCCCGATTCCCGCGATGTCGGCGATCACGGCGATTCCGGCGATTTTTAATTACAATCGCAACCATGCAGAGACCGCTGTACACTTGGCGCTTGCGCATCGCGCTCTCTGGAACTTGGGGATCGCACGCTGGTGATGGGCATCCTGAACGTCACGCCGGATTCATTTTCCGACGGCGGAAGATTTCTGGCCCGCGACCACGCCGTGGCCCACGCGCTCAAAATGCTGGACGATGGCGCTGATTTGCTGGACATTGGCGGAGAATCCACGCGGCCTGGTACGCCTGTAGCGGAAAGCGGTATTCCCGCAGCGGAAGAGCTGCGCCGCATTCTGCCCGTGATTGAAGACGTGCTGCGCGAACGGCCTGACGCTGTTCTTTCCGTGGATACCTACAAGGCTGAAGTCGCGCGCGCCGCCGTAAACGCCGGATGCGAAACTGTGAATGACGTGAGCGCCATGCGCTGGGATGAACAGATGGCGTCCACGGTAAAAGAATTGGATTGTGGCGTGATCCTTATGCATACGCGCGGGCGTCCGCAGGAGTGGCGCAACCTGGAGCCCTCAGCCGATATCGTCGCGGAAGTAAAAAATGACTTGCGCGACTACGCCGAGGCCGCGCTGGCACACGGAATCGCTAAAGACCACATCATGCTCGATGTCGGCATTGGCTTTGGCAAAAAGTTCGAGCAGAACTATCCGCTGCTGGCCGGTCTGGACCAATTGCAGGACCTTGGCTTTCCGCTGCTGGTGGGGACCTCAAGAAAATCTTTCATCGGGCGTACGCTGGCAGTTGATGGCAAAGACGCGCCGCCCGATCAGCGCCTCAACGGCTCGCTCGCCGCGGCTACAGCTTCTGTCCTGAAGGGCGCGCACGTGGTGCGCGTGCATGACGTGAAAGCAGCCGTGGAAGCGGTAAAGATCGCCGATGAGATTTTGCGATTCAGTAAATGAGCAGCTGGATCTTAATCAGAGCTGGCTGTAGCAAGATCGAGAGCTGTTCGCCGCGCAACCTACGCGCGGTTTTGCCGCTCCAGCTCCTTGCATAGATAGATGATCTGCCCGGTGTGATGGTAAATATGTGCCGCACAATGAAGAAAAGCGCTGAAGCGATTGCCAATTTCTTCCATGCCCTTGGCTGAATACGCGGCGCTCCAATCGCTTTCTGACTGCTTCAGCAATACCGCTGCCACAACGGCAATCGCCTCGTCAAAACGTTTCAGCAGTTCATTTTTCGGAATCCGCGATGTCTCGGCAAACTCCAGCGGACGGTTACGCACATAGCCGGTACCGCCCATCTCAGCGCCAAAGTAATTATTGAGGTTGCCGGTCAGATGCAGAATAAGATTGCCTATGCTGTTTCCATAAGGATAAGGCTTGGTCCAGATCTGCTCGTCTGAGAGCGGATCGACCAGCCCATGGATTGTCCCGGCTGAATTCTGGTAATTGCGGGTGAAATCCTGGATAAGAGTCTGGTTGAGTGCGGCCACGGACGCGATTCTAACAAACTTCCCAGACGCGCTGTTTAGGATAGAATTTTCTATTGGCCACTAACCCCCAAGCCGCACAGAAGGGCCGTGTCTTTCTCATGGACTCGATGTCCTTCATCTTTCGCGCTTATCACGCCATGGCGCGGCAGCGGCCCATGTCCACCAAAAAGGGCATACCCACCGCGGCGACATACGTTTTCGTAAACATGCTGCGCAAGCTGCGCGCGGACTTCAACCCGGAATATCTGGCTGCGGTGTTCGATGTCGCCGGGCCTACGTTCCGCGACGAGCAGGCCAAAGCCGTCACGTCAGTTCGCAAGTTCGATATCAAGACGCAGACGTTCAAGGATGTGGAATACCTGGGTTACAAGGCGCAGCGCAAAGAAATGCCGCACGATCTGGTACAGCAGGTGCCTTACATACGGCGCGCGCTGGAAGCCTATCGCATTCCCATCCTTGAGTCGCAGGGCTTCGAGGCCGACGACGTGATTGGCACTCTTGGCCGAAAAGCCGCAGCCGAGGGCTATCAGGTTTTTGTGGTCTCCAGTGATAAGGACATGCTGCAACTGGTGAATGACAAAGTCTGCGTGCTGAACCCGCCCAAAGACAACCTGATCTGCAACTCAGACAAAGTGGAAGAAATTCTTGGCGTCCGCCCGGAGCAGGTGATTGACGTGATGGCCCTGCGCGGCGACTCTATCGATAACATTCCCGGCGCGCCGGGCATCGGCGACAAAGGTTCTGTAGAGATCATTAAGCGCTTTGGCAGCCTGGAGAACGCGCTGGACCACGCGGAAGAAGTGGAGCGCAAGACGTATCGCGAATCGCTGCTGAATAATAAAGACACCATCCTGTGGAGTAAGCAGCTCGTCACCATTGACCAGAATGTGGACATTGCTCTGGATCTCGACAAGATGATTGCCGGCGAACCGGACATGGACGCGCTCCGCTCGCTCTTCAGCGAGCTTGAATTCACCACGCTGCTCAAGGAGCTGGTGCCGGTAATGGAAGTCCGCGAAACCGAGTATCGCGAACTGAAATCGCTGAAAGAGCTGAAAGCTCTGGTCAAAGCAAAAGGCCCGCTGGCGATTGCCTTTGAATTCACCGCTGCGCCAAGGATCGAAGAAGAAGAGCCCGAAGAGGGCGATCAGAAATCCGGCAACCTGCTTTTTGACGGCCCGCCATCGCCGGAAGCCAATGCGCGCGCGCCGCTCAAGCTGGCGCTCTCCGCCGAGCCCGGCAAGGCGTTTACTGCGATCCTGGGTGATGACGAAATTTCTGCAGAGCTAAAGAAGCTGCTCAGCGATCCAAAAATTCCCAAAGCTGTTCACGATTACAAATCCGCGCTTGCGCCAACTGGAAGCGCATGGCGTGGAGCTTGCCGGCGTTCGCGACGAGCCGATGCTGTATTCCTACATCATCAACCCCACGTACACGAACCACGCGCTGGCGGAAATTGCCGTGCGCAGCTTTAACCTCAAGCTTTCTTTGGCTGTGCCGGAAGCGGCGGATGTCACAGGACGCATAGCTCCCGTGCTGCGTAAAGAAGTTGAAGTCGGCCGGGCAGATGCCGCTGTACGAAAAGATCGATCTGCCGCTGGCGCCGGTGCTGGTGCGTATGGAGCAGGCGGGCGTGAAGATCGATCGCCAGATGCTGGGCACGCTTTCCGTCGATCTGGAAACGCAGTGTGCCTCCAAGGCGAGTGAGATCCATGCGAAAGCCGGCGTCACGTTCAACATCAATTCGCCCAAACAACTCGGCGACGTGCTCTTCAATCAGCTCAACCTGCCCAAGCCAATCAAATATGGCAAGGGCAAAACAATTTCTACCGCGGTCGATGTGCTGGAAGAGCTTTCAGAGACGCATGAAGTGCCGCGCCTGGTGCTGGATTATCGCCAGCTCTCCAAGCTCAAGAGCACATACGTTGACGCGCTGCCGGTGCTGATCGATCCGCAGACCGGGCGCGTACATACCACGTTTCAACCAGACCGGCACCACCACGGGACGGCTATCTTCGACCAATCCAAATTTGCAAAACATTCCTATCCGCACGGAGCTGGGCCGCGAGATCCGCGCAGCATTCATTGCCGAACCGGGATATTCGCTGCTTTCGGCTGATTACTCTCAGATTGAGCTGCGGCTGCTGGCGCATTTCTCTGAAGATCCGCTGCTGGTGGAAGCGTTCCGCAACGGCGATGACATTCACCGCCTTACCGCTTCGCAGGTGTTTGGCGTGCCGCCCATGCTGATTGACGCTGAACATCGCCGCCGCGCCAAAGCTGTAAATTTCGGGATCGTCTATGGACTGTCGGCGTTCGGTCTCTCGCAGCAACTCGGAATCGACCAGCGCGAAGCCAAAAGGTTTATTGACGCCTATTTTGAAAAGTATGCTGGCGTGCGGCGCTATATCGATCGCACACTGGAAGAGACGCGCAAAGAGCAGAGCGTGAAAACGCTCTTCGGACGCACGCGCCCCATCCCCGACATCAACAGCAAAAACGCCAACATGCGTGGTTTTGCCGAGCGCACCGCTGTGAACACGCCGTTGCAGGGCACAGCAGCCGACCTGATCAAGCTGGCCATGATCCAGATTGACGAAGAGCTGCGCTCACGCAAACTGAAGTCGCGCATGCTGCTGCAGGTGCATGACGATCTGCTGTTTGAGGTGCCGGAAAACGAAATTGAGCTGATGCGCGGACTGGTGCGCGAGAAGATGGAAAGCGTGCACAAGCTGAGCGTCCCATTGCTGGTGGAGTTGGGCGTGGGACCGAACTGGCGCGACGTGAAGTAACTCCTTATCTCTGGGCCCCGCGGCCCCTGCGAATCACATCTTTCATATAGCGCGCATTGCGGATGCGATTGATGTGCCACGCGCGCAGATACGGCCGCAGAAAAACCGAGTAGGCAAAGCGCGCCAGCGCAAAGAACATGAGCGGCAGCATGACCACCGCAAACAGGTAAGCCAAGACGTAAACTACACCGGCGGCAATTCCAACGCCAGAGCGCAAGGCCGAACGCAGCATGGGAATGAACGTGAATGCTGCCAGCAGAATCAATGCAAGGATCACGGCTTTCGGAGACAGCCGCTTTTTGCGTGGAGGGACCAGTTCAATGGGCAGAAGGCACACCCAGTCCTATGGCGGATTCAAGGGCGGCGGCAATCTGGCCGGCAATATGCTGGACGATCTCTTCGGTCTCGGCTTCCACCATCACGCGGGCCAGGGATTCCGTGCCGGAATAACGCACATTCACGCGGCCATTTCCTTTTAGTTGCCGCTCGGCCTGTTCAATGGCTTGCGTGACCTGCGGCATCTGGTCCAGAGGGCGCTTCTCTTTCACGCGAACATTCTTGATGGTCTGGGGAAAAACTTTCATGCCGGAAGCCAGCTCTGCCAGCGAGCGTCCGCTTGCGGCAACAATTTCCAGCACGCGGATTGCGGTAAGCAGGCCGTCCCCGGTGGTGGCTTCACGGGAAAGAATGATGTGGCCAGATTGTTCGCCGCCCAGCACAGCGCCGGTCTTGCGCATTTCTTCCAGAACGTATTTATCGCCAACAGGAGCGCGCAGCATTTTGATTCCGGATTCGCGCAGCGCCGCTTCCAACCCCATGTTTGACATGGTTGTGGCGACCACTGTGTCATTCGTCAGCTCGCCGCGCTGCTTGAGGTCGCGCGCCAGCAGAAGCATTACGGCATCGCCGTTCACAACGTGGCCATTGCTGTCGGCAAAAAGCGCGCGATCGGCGTCGCCATCAAAGCAGATGCCCAGATCGGCGGTCCGTGCCAGAACTTCGCGCGCCACAATCTCAGGGTGCAGCGCGCCGCAATTCTCATTGATGTTGCGTCCGTCCGGTGTGCGATGCGTAAACTCTGTGTGTGCTCCTGAGCGCTTGAATATTTCCGGAGCAACCGTGCTGGCCGCGCCGTTGGCGCAATCCACAACAATGCGCAGCCGTTCCGCTCCCGCGAGCGTACGCGCCAGCCAGTCCAGATAGTCCGTGCGCAGCGCTGTATCGCCGGGGAGCGAAGGCACTACCTTGCCGTCCTGACTTTGCGCTGCGTCTTCTTTTAACAGCGCAAATATTTCGCTTTCAATTTCCAGCTCAACTTTATCGGGCAGTTTGTAGCCATCCGGGCCAAAGACCTTAATGCCGTTGTCGCGCCAGGGATTGTGCGAAGCGGAAATCACCACGCCCGCGGAAAAACCGTGGGTATGCGTCAGGTAGGCAATGGTCGGTGTGGGAACAACCCCGGCGCTGGCCGTCTCAACTTTGGCGGCGCGAAGGCCGGCAGCCAAGGTGTCGGCCATCCATCCGCTCGATTCGCGCGTGTCCTGCCCAATGACCACGCGGCGCGGACCGGCTGGAAGATGATCGCCCAGCGCGCGGCCAACAGCGAACACGGTTTTTTTATCCAGGGGATATTCGCCGGCAACGCCACGGATGCCGTCCGTGCCAAAGAGTTTTCTCAAGTTAGCTCCTGTAAATCTTTGTTTTTACCACAGAGGGCACAGAGACGCAGAGGAAGAGGTATATGGCTAAATTTCCTCTGTGTCTTGTGGTTAGCGTCTGTGGTCAATCGTTCTTAGTCGATTTCACTTCAGCGGTGAACCTGCCTCGCGCCACCTGCGCGGAAATCTCTGAGCCCGCGGTAAGCTGCGACACATCCTTCACCAGCTCGCCACTTTCGTCGAAGACCAGTGCGTACCCGCGTTCCAGGATTTTTACGGGCGAAAGCGCGTTTAGCTGCGCAGCCAGCCGTTCGGCACGTGAGCGACGCGCGGCAAGGTACGATTGGAAAGCGTGGATCACCGCCTCTGTGCCGGCGTCGAGTTGGCCGCGAACTACAGCCAGCGAACGGCGAAAATCAAAGTGCCGCACACGCGACGAAGCTATGTCGAGTCGACGATGGTAATCGTGAAGCAGCGTGCGGTAATTGGCCGCCAGTCGATAGGAAAGTTCGTCCAGCCGCTGCGATCGCCGCCCCATCAACTCCTGTATACGGGCAAAAGCGCCGTGCTGCGAAAGTTCCTGTAAACGGTTGCGGGCCATGAGCATTCGATAGCGCGTTGCGCGGCCCAGGCGCTGATGCAGATGCGCAAGGTGCTCGGCCAGGCGGTGCTTGGATTCAATCACAAGTTCCGCCGCTGCGGATGGCGTGGGCGCTCGCAGATCGGCAACAAAGTCCGCGATGGTGAAATCCGTCTCATGCCCGACGGCCGAGATTACGGGAATTGTCGAACTGAAAATAGTGCGGGCCAGCGCTTCATCGTTGAACGCCGCCAGGTCTTCAATGGAGCCGCCGCCGCGCGCGATGATGATCACGTCCACGGTTTTGGCGCGGTTGAAATGCTTGACGCCTGCCGCCACTTCCGCAGCCGCCGTTTCACCTTGTACCTGCGCGGGGTAAATCTGTATGCCCACATTTTCATGGCGGCGGGCCAGAATATTGAGCATGTCCTGCAGGGCCGCGCCGCGCGGCGAAGTTACCAGCCCAATTCGCCGAGGCAACGGCGGAATAGGTTTGCGTCGAGTGGCGTCAAACAAGCCTTCCTGCGCCAGCCGGACCTTGAGTTGCTCAAATGCCACTTGCAGTGCGCCCGCGCCCACTGGCTCCAGAAATTCGGCGGAGAGCTGCAGCTCACCTCGGGCGTCATAGATAGTCACGCGCCCGCGCGCGATCACCTGCATGCCAGCCTCAGGACGAAAACGCAATAATCGCGCCTGGCTGCGGAACATCACGATGCGCAGCTGCGCGTCGCCATCTTTCAGCGTGAAATAAAGATGACCTGACTCCGCCGGGCGGAAGTTCGAGATTTCGCCTTCCACCCAGACATCGGTATAGGCGCGCTCCACCGTGGTGCGAACAGCGCTTACCAAGTCGGCAACGCGCCAGATGCGGCGAGTGGGCGCCTGCTCAAAAGAGAAGCCGAGTTGGTCGGCGAAGGACATTTAAGTGAGTGTAACAACAGGAGAGCTGGAGTTCCAAAATGGCTCTACTCTGAATTTTTTCCGCGCAGGAATAGCGCGGAAAGCAGGCGCCGGCGTTACGATTTACTTCTGGATTTGCGACAGAATATTTGAATACTGCTTTACCAAAGGAGCAAGTCACATGATCAAAAAACTCATGTTTGTTGCCATGCTCACAGCTGCTCTTTCGGCGGGAGCGTTATCTCTCCATCAATTGAGAACAGGTACACACGCGATTGTGGCGTGTGGAAGTTTCTGCACCAGCGGCGATATCTGTAAACGTCCATGCGGCTGTTGTTTTGGCCCGGGCGGGGGCACCACAGGCACCTGCCAGCCGGAATGCCCAGCGCCTGCCCGGAAACAGTAAGGAGAATGCCAATGGTGAAGAAAGTTCTGTTGGCATCGATGTTCGTGGCGGTGCCTCGGCCAGTGCGCTTTCAGTCCGCCAGTTGAGAACGCGCGCTCTCTCCGCCAACTGCGAACAGGCTCCAACAGCGTGACCGCCTGCGGAAGTCCCTGCGTCAAAACAACGACCTCGCCATGCATGTGTCTTTGCTATTGTCAGCGGCACAACGGGTCGTTTGCCAGCCGGAAGGCCGCCGCCTCCTCCTGACCTGAAGAGAAAGTAAAATTTGTTTCGGTGGGCCTTACTGGAAGATCTCTTACTGTAAAGATCTAAAGATAAGGCCCATCGTTCTCACTAGTTAATTGTCCGCCGCCGGCCGCTAGCGATGTCCCCTTCCAAACAGCCAGAAAAGCAATGACAGCACTACGCTGATGACGATGCATGTGGAAAGAGGAAAGTAGAAGACAGTGTTCTTGCCGCGATAGACAAAATCGCCAGGCAGGCGGCCCAGGGGAAGGTTAAAGCGGCCTGCGAGCAACAGCGCCGCGCCAACCAGAATGATTGTACCGCCGAGCACCAGCAGCAGTTTTCCCAAGTCATTCAATGTGCCATCTCCTGGAGCGGCGCCACGCAGTGCTACGCAGGGCTTAGGCCGCCTTCTCCGCGCTGCTTCCGGGAAGCTTGGCCGCCAGCACGTCGGCTTTTTCAATGGTGGGCGGCTGAGAAAGCAAATCTCCTGCCTTTGCCATGAGCGCTGCTGCAACTCGTCCATTGAGATGTGCCTGCCGGCCCGCTTCGTCGGGGAAAGCGTCAAAAATGGCGAAGGTCGAGGGGCTCAGGCGAATTCCAAACCATGAGATGGTGGCGGGTTCTTGTTGCGCCAGCGAAAGACCGCTCTTCAGGAAATCGGCGACTTCCTGCTCTTTTCCAGGCTTGGCTTCCAGACGAACAAACAGGGCGGTTAAAATCATGAATTTTTCCTTTCATGAGCCGGCCGGTACGATGTGTGGAATCCCGTCAGCAAGCTCTCAATGAAATGTTACGCTTGCCGCGTACCGGTGGGGAATCGATCTCGGGTTTTAATTCAGGCTGAGAGCCAGTGGTAAGCAGAACTTTTCAGTAGGCACGCTGCGGGGCGGGGCGATGTCTGCCTATTGCAAGTGCGCTTTCGCGGTGTTGCCACTTTGATAGTCATAAAAAAGGAGCCGGAAGCTTACGCCGCCGGCTCCGTTACTTGTTATTTCCAGTACTGGTCGCGCAGCTCAGTCTGCTTGCTCACCAGTGGAATTTCCTGGCCTTGAATGAAGACATGTTTAACGTCTGTCTTTACGTCCAGCGGATCGCCGTTCGCGACAACGACGTTGCCCATCTTGCCGACATCAAGCGAGCCCAGATCTTTCTCCACGCCCCACATTTGCGCGGGGTTAATGGTCATGGCTTTGAGCGCTTCTTCGGGCGGCAATCCAAAGCCGACGGCGTAACCAGCGGCGTAAGGCAGGTTGCGAGCCTGATGCGAGTCATACGATGCAAACGCTATCTTGACGCCGCGTTTGGCCAACTGGGCCGGCATGCTGTAAACCGCGTCATACCGCTCAGATTCTTTCGGCTGCTCGTATATTGGGCCGATGATGACAGGCAATCCGGTGGCGGCAATCTTATCCAGCAGGCTGGCTGAGTGCGTTACATGGTTGAGGATTACCTTGAGATGAAACTCATTGGCCAGTTCCAGAGCGGTGAGCAGGTCATTGGGCTGCTCAGCCGCCAGAACCACCGGCTTTTTGCCGTGCAGGTAAGGAAGCAGCGCTTCAAATTTCAAGTCGCGTTTGGGCGGAGCGCCGGCCTTGTCCTTGTCTTTTGCGTCTGAGCTGGATTTCTTCTTGTCATAGGCCGCCATTTTCTGGTCGTAATCCAAGGCGTCAATAAAAGCCTGGCGCAATTGCGTGGCCATGCCCATACGGGTGAAAGGGAACTTGGCGGTTTCAAAGCTTTGGTTGCGTCGTTGCGCGCCGGTAAAGTTGAGCGGCATGGCGATATCGCGTACGGTCAGCATCTCTGTGGCGGAGGGGCCGGCAAGTTGAATGAAGGAATCCTGGCCGGGAAGCGTGTCACCGCTGGCCGGCGCCACGATGGCGTTGGTGATGCCATTGAGGCGGGTAACCGGAATCAGCGCAGTCTCGGCGTGGAACGCGTCGTAAACATGCATGTGCGGCATGATCTCGTCGCTCATTTCGATTTCATCATTGGTCATGCGATCGGCGGAAATTTCCGTCAGTCCAAGATGAGTTTCTGAATCAATCAGGCCGGGATAGACCGTCATGCCCGTTGCGTCAATCACTTTGGCGCCTGCAGGGATTGCAGTTCCAGCTCCGCCGACCGCGGTGATTCGTGCCGTTGTGCATCACCACGACGCCGTTTTCGATCACGCCGTGCGTGATGGTGAGCAGCTTGCCGCCTTTAATGGCAATGGTTTCATTGGATGCAGCAGCCGTGGTGTTTGAGTGGGACGATGGCGTTGCGGTAGGCGCGGACTTGGATTTCTTGGTCTGCGCGCTGGAATTTTGCGCGGCAAGACTCGCCACAAGGACAATCAGGATGAATAATTTTTTTCGCATGGTTACTGGACCTCCTTGTAGTGGGTAAGACCAAGTCCGGGAAGCGAGCGGTCAAAATAAAGATCGCCATCGATGAGGACTTTATCGACCAGCGCGGAAGAAGATAGTGGATAACTGTTCCAGATCGAGATGTCGGCGTCTTTTCCCACGTCGATGGAGCCAACGCGCTCGTCCACGCCAATGATCCAGGCCGGATTAAGAGTGATGGCTTTCAGCGCTTCATCCTCCGTCAGGCCATAATGCATACCCTTGCCGGCTTCCTGATTGAGGCGACGGGTCACGTCTCCTGAATCGCTCTTGAGCGCAACGCGCACGCCTTTGTGCGCGGAGATGGCGGCGTTCCACGGAATGCCGTCCCACGCTTCATATTTAAAGCCCCACCAGTCAGGCCATGTGGCAATAGCCACGCCATTGGCGGCAATCTTGTCGGCAACTTTGTATGCCTCCAGCGCGTGATGGAAGGCGCGGATTTTGTAGCCGAATTCCTTGGCCATTTCCATCTCGGTAAGGAACTCGTCGGCGCGATAGCAATGGATCTGCACCAGCAGCTTGCCGCGAAGAATGTCGGCCAGCGCTTCCAGCCTCAAGTCTTTTTTCGGCGGGGTGGCGTCTTTATCGCCTTTTTTTACTTTGGCGTCATAGTCATCCCATGTGCGCATATACTCGCGGGCTTCAATGAAGGCCGCGCGCATGACTTCAAAATTTCCCATGCGCGTGGAAGGAAGCTGGTTTTTGCTGCCATAGACACGCTTCGGGTTCTCGCCACTGGCGAATTTGATGGATTGCGGCGCGCCGGGGAAGAGCATCTCGTCGCGGCCAAGGCCGTATTTGTGCTTGATCACGATAGCCTGGCCGCCAATCATGTTGGCTGAGCCGTGCAGCAGCAGCGACGTGGTAACGCCACCAGCCAGCGCTCGATAAATTGCCTTGTCGTCGTAGTCAAAGGCATCGCGCATCATCATATGCGGCGTGACGGGGCTGGTGGGCTCGTTCACGTCGTCGTCGAGAGCGATGTGCGAGTGCGAATCAATGATGCCGGGCATCACGAATTTTCCGCTGGCATCGATCACGGTGGCCCCAGCCGGAGCATTCACGTTCTGGCCCACGGCGGCAATCTTTCCGTTATGGATATAGATGCTGCCGTTTTCGATCTTGCCATGCGTCACCGTGAGAATGGTTCCGCCTTTAATCACCACGTCGTTATGAATGGCGGGCGTTTCCGGCGCGGGCTTTTTGTTGGGCGTGGCGTTCTCAGTGGCGGCGTTGGCTTTGGATTCAGTTCCGGGCGTGGCTTGCTCCGGACTGGCGGGATTCTGCGATGCGGGCGAGGGCTGCTGCGTGGTCTGGGGCTGCTGCGCAAGAGCAAAACTGCTCAGCACCCAACACACTGACAGCAGCATCGCGCGATACAGATGAGGGCGATGCGGCATTTGTTGAACTCCGAAGGAGGGAATGAAGAACTCGCGATTCTATGGGAGCAGCTTGCAATTGGCAATGGAATTAGGCGGTGCATTTCGTCCCGCCATTGCATTCAGCCAAACCATTTACCGCAAAGGACGCGAAGGACGCAAAGGAAGCAGGAATTCTGGATTTCCAATCCCTTTGCGATCTTTGCGTCCGTTGCGGTCAAGTTTCTTTTGGCTGAATGCTAATTGCTGAATGCTGATTGCCAGATGCTACAGTATCCGCATGCGAGCTGTAGTCCAAAGAGTGAGCCGTTGTTGCGTGACGGTGGACGACGACGTTGTCGGCGAAATCGGCGCGGGGCTGCTGGTACTGCTAGGGGTGAGCAAGACGGACAATGAGGCTGCGGCGGATTACCTGGCGGAAAAAATTGTTGGCCTGCGAATCTTTGAAGATGCTGAAGAGAAGATGAATCTCTCCGTACAGGATTGCGGCGGCGCGGTGCTGGTGGTGTCACAGTTCACCCTCTATGGCGATGTGCGGCGGGGCAAGCGTCCGTCGTTTGACGCTGCGGCGCGGCCCGAAGAAGCCAAGCGGCTGTATGAATATTTTGTCGGTAGAATCCGCGCCGCCGGATTGCGCTGCGAAACCGGCCAGTTTCAGGCCATGATGAGAGTCCAGCTGGTGAACAGCGGGCCGGTGACGATCCTGGTGGATTCGGAGAAGACGTTTTAGCCGCAGATTTGGGCAGATGAACGCGGATCAGAAAATTGCCAAGATCGCCGGAACTGCCAAAATCGCCCAAATTGAAGACCTCAGTCCTTCTCCGCGCTTCAGTGCTTCCGTGGTGAATTTGACTTCCTCATTGCGGCAAGACCATCCACTGTGTAACATTCCCCGCTATGAAATTCTGGCTTCCATTCCTTGTGTTTTTTTCTGCCGTGAGTTTTGCCCAATCCCATTCCACCTCCGGTGATGAAACTCAGCAACTGCTGCAAGCGCTGGCGGATGCTCCAGGGCCTTCAGGCTTTGAAGGGCCGGTACGCAAGATTATGGTTGAGCGCATGAAGCCGCTGTCGGAAAAGTTGAGCTATGACGGCCTGGGTTCGGTGATCGCCGTGCAAGGCACGAGCGGCCCGCGCATCATGGTGGACGCGCACATGGACGAACTGGGCGGCGTGGTGCGGCGCGTGAGCAATGACGGCTATCTCACCATGCAGATGCTGGGCGGCTGGTTGGACCAGGCATTGGTGGACCAGCGGTGGACGATTATTGGATCGAAAGGGCCGGTGCGGGCGATCACCGGCATTCGCGACATTCACATTGTGCCGCAGGAGGAGCGCACGAAGGTCTATCCGCGCGAATCGATCTTTCTAGATGTGGGCGCAAAGAATGCCGCAGAAGTTGCGGCAATGGGTTTGGAGCCGGGCGATCCTGTGGTGCCGGATGCGCCATTTGCCGTGATGAACGGAACGCAAAACTATCTGGGTAAAGGCTGGGATGATCGCGTGGGCTGCGCCGTGGTGATTGAGGCAATGAAGAAGCTGGCGCACGCGCCGCATCCCAACCAGATTTTCTGGGTGGCGACGGTGCAGGAAGAAATCGGCGTGCGCGGCGCACATACGTCCAGCGATCTGGTGAAGCCGGAGATCGGCATTGCCATTGAAGGCGGCGTCACGCGCGACGCGCCGGGAGTGCATCCGGAAGAAGCGCAAGAGCTGCTGGGTGGCGGGCCGGCAATTTTTCTCTATGACTCAAGCGCGCTGCCGAACCTGAAATTTGTTTCCATGATCAAGCAGACAGCAAAAGAGAAAGCCATCCCATTGCAAAGCGACCTGATCCAGGGCTATGGAGACGATTCCTCCGAGATGCAGAAGAGCAATGGTGGCGCGCCCACCGTGAACATGGTGGTCCCTGTGCGCTATACGCATTCGCATAACGGCATCATGAACCGCGGCGACTTCGACAAGATGGTGGACCTGCTGGTGGCCGTGCTGCAAAAGCTGGACGCAAAGACAGTGGCGAACCTGCGAGATTTTACGCCGCAGTAACGCAGCTCACCGCAGAGGACGCAGAGGGCGCAAAGAAAAAGACTGGCCGCGAAATAACGCGAATATCCTCTTGCTCGGTTTGAGAGGGCAGCCCATCGGCCTCGCTGGCGCCGCTAATCGCGGGCCGATAACGTGCCATTCCAGCCAGCGAGCCTTAATTCCCTCCCTTATATTCAGCAAAAATAATTTTTCCATCCTGCTTCCTATTGCCAGGTTATAGGAGTCTAATAGCTCATATAACTTACCTATATGACTGACCAAAACCGTAAAAGTGACGTCTGGCAGGGGACCATGGCATTGATGGTGCTGAAGACACTGGAAGCAATGGGGCCGCTGCATGGATACGGGATCGCGCGGCGCATCGAGCAGATCAGCGGTGACCGGCTGTCTTTGAACTACGGCAGCATTTACCCGGCATTGCTGCGGCTGGAGCAGGAACGGGCGATCGTTTCCGAGTGGGGCATGTCAGAGAACAATCGCAAGGCCAAGTATTACCGGCTGACGGCTGCGGGCCGCAAACAACTCAGGCAGGAGACGGCGGACTGGCAGGAAGCATCAGCGATCGTGGCGCGGTTTCTGGCGGCAAAGGAATCTTTATGAAGGCATTATGGCGAGTGTGGGCCCGCGTGACCGGACTGTTTCACAAGAACTGGCGAGACCGTGAAATGGCGCAGGAGTTTGAAGCGCACCTGCAGATGCACATTGACGATAACGTCCGGGCAGGGATGAGTGCGGAGCAGGCGCGACGTGAAGCGCTGGTGAAGTTTGGCGGCATGGAGGCGGCAAAGGAATCCGTTCGCGAGACTTCGCGATTGCTGTGGATTGATACCGCGGTGCGTGACATGCGATACGCGCTGCGTGGACTGCGCCTGAATCCGGGCTTTGCCGCCACCGCCGTGCTTTCATTGACGCTCGGTATTGGAGCCAGTGTAGCGATTTATACGGTCGCGGACAATCTGCTGCTGCGTCCTCTGCCTTATCCTGACGCCAGGCAGCTGGTAATGCTGTACGAAATGAACCCTCACCATGGCTTTGCGCACAATGTGATTTCGCCAGGAAATTATTTTGATTGGAAGGCGCAAAGCTCATCCTTCAGCGCGATTGGCGGCTTCTTTGATTTTCACGTGATCCTGGGCGATGGCAAGCGAACAGAGGAAAAAGACGCGCAGGCAGTGAGCGGTGAAGTACTGCCGGCCCTTCAAGTAAAGCCGATTCGCGGCCGTCTCTTCACCATGCAGGAAGACAAAGACGATGCGCATGTGGCGGTGATCAGCTATCGGTTGTGGCAGAACTGGTTTGGCGGCGATGAGAGCGTAATAGGCCATCAGGTTCAAGTGAACTCACGTCCGTTTACCGTGATCGGCGTGCTGCCACCGGATTTTTATTTCAATACTCGAACCAGCGATGTATGGCTTACTTTGGGGTTGAACCCGGCAGACAATCTGCGCAAAACGCAGGGGCGATGGATGTGGGCGATGGCGCGGCTCAAGCCGGGAGTATCACTGAGCCAGGCGCGCGCGGAAATGACCGGCATCGCGCAGCGGCTGGAGATTGCCTATCCGGAGTTCGATAAGGGTTGGGGTGTTGACGTTGTGCCCTTGCGCGACTCTTTTGTGGGGGAGGCAAAAACCTCTCTCATGATCCTGCTGGGCGCGGTGACGTTATTGTTGTGCGTTGCTTGCGCCAACGTAGCCAACCTTCTGCTGGCCCGTTACAGCGCTCGCCGACGCGAGATGGCCGTGCGGGGCGCGCTGGGCGCTGCACGCGGTCGGCTGATTCGCCAACTGCTTACGGAAAGCGTGATCCTGGGTCTGGCTGGCGGAGTTTCAGGTGTGGTACTGGCGTACTTCGCGGTTTCAGGCCTGGTGGCGCTGGCACCGCGCGATCTAACTCGCTCAGTGCAGATTACGTTTGATCTGCGCATCGTAGTGTTTGCTTTTCTACTATCGCTGGTGACCAGCATTATCTTTGGGCTGGCGCCTGCGCTGATGGCGTCGCATGTCGACCTGAATCGAGGGCTGCACGAAGAAAGCCGCACCAGCACTGGCGGGGGAACTCGAATGCGGAGTTGGCTGGTGGCGCTGGAGATTGCGTGTTCCGTGGCGCTGCTGGCAGGTGCTGGGCTGCTGTTCCGCACTCTGGTGGGATTACAGAATGTGGATCCCGGGCTGGATGCGCGTAATGTTCTCAGCTTCCGTCTGTCGCTGCCTAACCAGCGATATAAGGAGCCTCAGAAAAAGATTGAATTCTTTCGGCAGGCCGCGGACAAGCTCAGCCAGTTGCCGGGTGTGCGCTCGGCCAGCGCCACCAGCTATCTGCCATTGAACGGCGTTGGGGCTGGAACAGGAGTGAAGATACTGGGGCAGCCACCAGCCAAACCTGGAGAAGAACTTGGGGCGACCATTCGCACAGTTCTTCCCGGATATTTTCGCACTATGGGCATACCGCTAAAACGTGGCCGCGACTTCAACGCGGCCGATGACGTGGAGTCCACGCCGCATCGTTTCATCGTAAGCGAGGCATTTGTGCGCAAGTATCTCTCTGGCGAAGAACCGTTGGGCAAACAGATCAGCGTAGACATGGACAAGGAGAATCCATTTGGCGAGATTGTGGGTGTAGTGGGGGACGTAAGCGATAAGACACTCTATAGTGAGCTGCCGCCGACCGTCTACTACATTCACTCTCATCTGGTATATGGGGAAATGGTGTTTGTGCTGCGGACGGAGAACGACGCGCTGTCACTGGCGAACCCGGCACGCAAGATTATTCAGGGCATAGACCCCGAACTTCCGGTATCGCAGGTGCTCACCATGGGAACGGTAGTGCGGCAGACATTTGCCAGCCAGCAATTCAGCGCGGTGCTGCTGGGAGGATTTTCACTGGCGTCTCTGGTGCTGGCAGCGATTGGAGTTTACGGTGTGCTGGCTTATTCGGTTACGCAACGTACGCGAGAAATTGGTGTGCGAATCGCACTGGGAGCAGAGCCGTTGACGATTACCCGCATGGTTGTAGCCAGCGGGGCGCGGATGGTCATCCTTGGAGCGCTCGCTGGAATGGCGGCGGCCATGGCGCTTTCCGGGTTGATGAAGAGCCTGCTGTTTGGGATTGGCCCGCGCGATCCGCTGACGTTTGTGGCGACGCCTTTGATTTTTGTGGTGGTGGCACTGGTAGCGGCTTATGTGCCGGCGCGACGTGCGGCGAGGGTTTCGCCGATGGAGGCGCTAAGGGCGGAGTAGTTCCTTTGCGTGGTACTAAAGGCCGCTGTCACACCTGGCGTTCGGGTGAAAATATTTTTTTGAGACCGTGTCCGGAAAAAGCGCAGAAAAGTGCACATATAAGTAAGGAAATTTTTGCAAATGACGTCGGCAAATGAGCACTTAGTTTCATCAGGCACACCAGCCTGCTGTGGGACTAATTCGAGGCTCGATGTTCAGCGGTCTAAAACCCAACTTGCCAACGCAATCTAACGCCCGCCCAACAACCTAGAAGGCCGCTCTTCCACCTGAATCCATGCCCTGAAAATCAGTAGGAGCCACAGAGCATTCATCTATTAACCTCCTGCCCGAGAGGCCAATCCTCTCTAGTCAAAAATCACGCAGCGTTCCGCGCAAAACGGCAGAAGCCAGAGTTCCTGCCCAGGCTGTGCCGTCGAAAAATCCTGCTGGCCACGAGAAATGTGACTAAAGGACAATGCACATTAAGTGCAAATTATTGTCCACGGTACTCTTGACAAATTATTGCTGGTGTAGTTGACAAGTTTACGATCTTCGTCTGAAGATATTGGCGCCCCCTCTAGCAAGTTTTCAAAGACAGCTTAGAAAGTAGATTTTCGACGTTGATCATCACGTCAACTTTCGCCGCCATGCCTGGAATACGTCCAGGCAGAGGCAAAACCGTGCCTGCTCAGCGATTCTTCCGGCAAGCAGAGGCACGTTCATCGTTCGATGAATTTCAATATTCAGCTTTTGCTGAGAACAAGAAAAGAGAATCAATATGCGACGGATAATGTCATTGGCCGTGTACAGCAATCAGAAGAGCAGGTTGCTGTATAGACTCGTTTTTCTCGTATGCCTTACCACAATGCTAACGTACTCCAGGCCGGCAGAAGCAGTGCCGCTTACTGGCGCTATCTTTACCACCGACAGCACATGCAGCGGAGTCGACCTTAATATTTACACCAATAAGAGCGACGTTTACCTGGATGGAGGCCCGCAGAGCAACGGCCCCAGCCTGCCCGCCGGCTCCTACTATGTGCAGGTCACGGAACCCAATGGGACCTTGCTGGGCACGAGTGTGGGCGCCGCTAACCCGACACCATTTGTGGTGGCGAGCGATGGGTCTTCTGCGTGCATTCAGCTTTCAAGCGTGCTGATAAAAAACAGCGATCACTCGGTTGGCTACGATGATACGACCAATGCGGGCGGCGAATATAAGGTTTGGGCGTCGAAAGACCCTTCCTTCCCCAATGACGGATCAAAGACGGACAACTTCAAGGTCAACGTCAATCCTAATGGGCAAGGTGTCAGCATCACTGGCATAAAGTTTTATGATCTCAATTTGAATGGAGCGCAGGATCCCGGCGAGCCTGGCATCAACTTCTGGTTCGTTGATCTGTACAAGCTGAATACCAGCACAAACCTGTATGAATTTGCTTCAGATGATGATACCCACGGGAACGGGACGTACTCTTTTACGAACCTGGATACAAATGGAACATACGGAGTTTGTGAGGTCATCCCGAGCGCTGCGCCGGTTTGGGTTGCCACTACGGCCCTTTCAGCCTCAAGACTGACGCCGCCTGCCACAGTGAACTTTGGCAACGTATGCCTGGGCGCCGATTCAGGTCTCACACTCGGATTCTGGAGCAATAAGAACGGTCAGGCACTGGAGAGCGCATCTGATCTTTGCTTCTTAAACATGCTCAATCTGGTGAACGGAGCGGGCGCGGCGTTTGACCCGATTCCAAGCGGTTGTCCAAGTCCGACCACAACACAGCTCACCAACGGGAAGGCCGCTTTGAAGAGCTGGCTGCTGGGTGGCACCGCGACCAATATGGCGTACATGCTTTCCGTGCAGTTGACAGCCATGGAGCTAAATACTCTCCACGGCCAGAGTCCGGCGGATACCCTTTACATCGGAGCCAATACCGCATCTGCATGCAGCGCTGCCGGAGTAACAGTGACTCTGGTGAATCCAAGCGGCTTCACAACCGTGGCCAACCTGATGAGCGCGGCCAACAGCGCGCTGGTCGTGAGCGGCGGCAATTCAACGGTTGGGGCATCGGCCCTTCGGACCTGCCAGGAGGACTTGAAGACCGCTCTCGATGACGGCAACAACAATAAGAACTTTGTGAAGGCGCAGCCCTGTGCAATCAACTACTCGGCCGCGCAGAAGTGTTCCTTATAGCCTCAAGCTGCCAAAAAGGGGACACCGGGTCTGTTCGTAGCCCGGTGTCCGCTATCTCCGCGCCGCCCATCGGGCATGGTTGCGAACAGTAATGCGAAGGCGCTCCGCTCAAAATGACAGACCGCCAGTTTATGATTGCTATAGGGATCCGTCCCCTTCGGTAAGCTCAGGCTCGGGATTGCAGAAGGACTATTCTTCCGTTGGCAGCGTTCTTCCGGCCAGATTTTCCAGTTGACGCCGCCAGTCCAGTTCTTCAACAAAAGCCGCTGATTGTCGCCATCCGGCTTTTACTTTCACAAATAATTCCAGATAGACCTTTTTGCTGAAGCGTTTTTCCAACTCCATGCGCGCGGAGGTCCCCATTTGCTTGAGCTTCTGGCCGCCTTTGCCGATCAGGATGGCCTTCTGACTATCGCGTTCGCAAAAGATAGCGGCGGCAATGCGCAGCAATTTGGGCTTATCTTCAAAATTCTCAACGATGACAGCCGTCGCGTAAGGAACTTCTTTACCGGTCTGAAGCAGAACTTTTTCGCGGATGATTTCTGAAGCCAGAAAACGCTCCGGCTGGTCAGTGAGTTGGTCTTCAGGAAAATACGGCGGGCTCTGGGGCAGGTTGCGAATGACTTTATCGAGCAATACTTCCAGCCCTTCACCCTTCAAGGCGGAAATGGGGATGATCTCCTGAAATGCATGCAGTTTGCTGTAGTGCTCGATGACGGGCAGGAGACGCTCTTTGTGAAGTCGATCAACTTTATTCAGCAGCAGAAAGACCGGCGCTCCCGTGCGTTTGACCAGTTCAAGGACTTGTTCATCGGCAGGACCGAAGCGATCGGTGACGTCGACCAGCAACAGAACGAGGTCGCGGCTTTCAAGAGCTGCGTGAATTTCCTGCATCATCTTGCGGTTGAGGCGGCTATCCGGCTTGTGGACGCCGGGCGTGTCAATAAAGACGATCTGGCCTCCGGGACGCTTGCCTTTTGGCTTCACGTTAAGGATTCCCTGGATGTTCATGCGCGTGGTCTGCGGCTTTTCTGTGACGATGGCGATTTTCTCGCCGACCAGCGCATTGAGCAGCGTGCTTTTACCGGCGTTGGGGCGGCCGATAATCGATACAAAACCTGAATGCTTCTGCGCCATTATGCCTCTGCCTGCCGGGGAGAAGAACCAGCTTGTTCCGGCTGCGAACGCGAAACCCTGACCTTTTCTATTTTTCGATCTGTTGACTCGAGAACCTCAAATCGCAGACCTTCGTCTTCAACGACCTCGCCGGGTTGAGGAATGCGTCCGGCGATGGCGCTGACCAAGCCGCCTACTGTGGTGGTGTCGCGCTGGTCAAGCCGCATATCAAAGAGGTCTTGCAGGCGGCCGACGTCAACGGTGCCTTGCATGACATAGGACTGATCTCCTTCACGGATGATGTCATGCGAAAGCTCATGCTCGTCGCGAATTTCCCCCACGATTTCTTCTACCAGGTCTTCCAGGGTAACAAGGCCGGCAACAGAGCCATATTCGTCAATGACTATCGCCATATGAATATTGTCTTTCTGCATTTCGCGGAGAAGCTGTGAGGTCATTTTGGTTTCAGGCACGAACAGCACTGGGCGCAAGAGCTTGGCGACGGTGGTGGTGCGGGCATCGGCTTCAGGAAGCTGAATGAGATCATGCGCCAACACCATGCCTTCTATCTGATCGATGCTGGCGGAGTATACGGGCACGCGCGAATGCGGCTTGTCACGCAGCAGAGAGGTAAATTGTTCAATGGTGGTGGTGGACGGCACGGCAAAGATATTAGGGCGCGGCGTCATCACGTCGCGCACCGTCTTGTCGCCAAATTCAACCACGGACTGGATGAGCTGGCGGTCACTCTCTTCCAGGATGCCTTCTTCTTCTGCGGCTTCAATCAGCGCGTCAACGGCTTCTGAAGGATGCTCCGGCTCTTCCGGTTCGTGCGGCTCCGCCAGCGCGGCCACGGAGAGCCCGAAGCCAAGAGCGACGGTGATGGGCAGCATGAGATAAATCAGGACCTGCAAAAGCGGAATGAATTTCACGAGCCATACGCCGCGCGTGCGCGTGAATAGCATGTAAGGCAACAGCCGATTGCAAATAATAATGACCAGGACGATGCCAATGATGGCCTGGACGATTTCCGGCCAAGTCGAGTGGTTCTCTCGAAAGACAAGATGGCCGATGATGAATGCGACGGAGGCGGTGCACAGCTGCGTGAGGACAGAAAATGTAAGAGCTGCCCGCTGGCTGGAGAGCCGAGGCTCTACAAGCTTTTCAAAGGCCTCAATATTTTCCTGAAATTCACGGCTCAGGAACTTGCCGCTTTCTGTATAAAGGCGCTCGGCGTAAGAGACGAGCACAAGAAGAGCGCATAGCAGAAGAATGACCGTGTATAGAGCGAGCAAGGTCATTGCTTGCTCCTGCGGCGTGGGGTGATCTTGCGGAGATTTTTTGCAGTTTTCTCTGCGATGCTGACGCGCCTGGTTTGCTGCGCTTTGCCGCTTGAATGCGTACGGTCAATGAGCGAGGCGGGCAGTTTGAGTTGGGAGCGCAGCCGGTTTTCGGCGCGTGCCATACGTCCATTGTCCGACTCATGGTCATAGCCGGCGAGATGCAGCATGCCGTGCAGCACCAGAATTTTCAGCTCGCTGGCCAGGCTGTGGCCGTAGCGCTGAGCGTTATCGAGGGCGATCTGGGCGGAGATGGCGATGTCGCCGCCGGAAGGTCGCGGGAAAGAAAGCACGTCAGTCGGCTTATTTTTTTCGGCGGAAGCGGCGGTTGAGGTCACGCAGGCGCGTGTTGCTGGAGATCAGGATATCCACCTCACCTTTTACCCGGGCCAGCGCTTGTGCGCGCCGGGCAAAGCGCTGAAGCTGCGCAGCGCTTAGGCTGCGGTTGGAAGCGCCGGAGATACCTGGTTCGAAAATTACCATCGTCGGACCGTCAAAGCGAAAACTTCAAAACTGAAAAACCGCGCCGTGGTTAAAGCAAAGCGGGAGGGCCATGACTGCCCTCCCGCCAAGAATTCTACTAAATTATTGTTGCAGAGGGGGCTCGTTGGGCTCCTGCTCCGGCTGCACCTCGCGCGGCAGGTCCAGTGACATCTGCTGGTTGCGCGACCGTTCGTCATAAGCACGGACGATGCGTTGCACGAGATTATGGCGAACCACGTCCTCCTCAGAGAAGAAGTTGAAGAAAATGCCATCGACCGGCTTGAGTACGTCAATTGCCTCAAGCAGACCGCTACGGCGCGCGTTGGGTAAATCAATCTGCGTGATGTCGCCGGTGACTACCATTTTTGAGTTGAAGCCCATGCGCGTCACAAACATTTTCATTTGTTCAGGCGTTGTGTTCTGGGCTTCATCAAGGATGATGAACGAATCATTCAGCGTTC
>CAVSYO010000029.1:0-188817 GCA_963732195.1 Terriglobia bacterium
GATGAACTACTTCAAAGTGAGTGGAGACTCCGGCGTTTCCTTCCTGCCAAAAGCGCGGCAGAAAATGGTCTGGACCGAATCCGAGCCACTGCACAAGGCCATGCATGCAGCCGCAGGGCAAGGCAAGCCGAATGGCAAGGCCGAGACGGACTCAATGAGCTTTTCACGTTTCTAAAGGAGAAAGCATGGATACCGCTATAAAGGAAGCCATAGAGCAACAGCAGTATTTGACCTTTCTCCTGGCGAATGAGGAATGCGCCATCAGCATCCTCAAAGTAAGGGAGATCATTGAATATGACACGATCACGACCGTGCCGAAGATGGATCCGTGGATGCGCGGAGTCATCAACTTGCGCGGCTCCGTAGTGCCAGTCATTGATCTGGCGGCAAAGTTCGGGATGGAACAGAAGCCGGTGGGAAAGACGACCTGCATTGTGATCGTGGAAACTTGGTTTGAAGACCAGCAAACAACTGTAGGTCTGATCGTGGATGCAGTGAGCCAGGTGATGGAACTTTCAGAGGATGACATTCAACCGGTGCCGGATTTCGGGACCAGCGTGAGAATGGATTACCTGATAGGCATGGCACAGTCGGGCAGGAAGTTCGCTCTCCTGCTCGACGTAGACAAGGTGCTGACAACGGAAGAACTGCATGATTTGAGCGTGATTGCAGGCTCCATGGAAAGCCAGGAGCTCGGAGAATTTACTGGAGAGGAACCACCCATCTCCAATTCCACCGAATTGGACCCAACCCTGGATCGGGAGAATTAGCGGTCCCTTTCCGAGAAAGACAATGACGCGAAAGCATGTTGAAGAGTATGCTCACGGGCCGAAACCTGGGGCCGGCATCAAGAAAATCCTGCTGGTTGATGATTCATCCACCTCGCGTATGACGGCCAGGATGCTCCTGGGCGGCAACGAATCCTATGTTCTTACCAGCGCTTGCGATGGCGAGGAAGGAGTAGAGAAGGCCATCGCTGAAGTCCCGGACCTGATCCTTATGGATATTGAAATGCCTCGGAAAAATGGAATCGAGGCATGCAGGCTGCTGAAGCAGAACGAGACAACAAAGAATATTCCCATAGTCCTGCTGACGATGCGCAGCGAAGAGCCGTTCGTGAGTCAAGCCTATGCCAGCGGGTGTAACGACTTTTTGACCAAACCTGTTAATGAGCAGAAGCTGGCTACGATCATCAGGAAGTATCTGGGTTAACTACTGAAAAATCTCACCGCGGGACTTGAGATTTTTTTGAGTCCCGCCGCCTTGCGGTTTTTTGAAGGATCATAGAGTGATACAACCGGTGGACATCGATTCGAGATCGGCTGGGGCGACTGATTCAACACCTTCGGATGCCTCTTCGCTTTCCTATTTTCGGTTGCTCTCGGAGGGGATTTCTGAAAGAGAGTTTCTGCGCATCCGAGACCTCGTTTATCGCGAGGCGGGCATGTGGCTCTCTCAGGCCAAGACCGCACTGCTCGTCGGCCGGCTCGCCAAACGCCTTCGCCATCATGGATTGAAATCGTTCAAGCAATATTACGATCTCGTCTCCAACTCTCCGGAAGAGCGAATCCAGATGCTGGATGCGCTTTCCACCAATGAAACCCATTTCTTCCGCGAACCACAACATTTTGAGTTGCTGAAGTCCGTCATTTTTCCAAAGTGGGCCCATGAAGCAGCTACAGGCTGCCGCAGCCGTAAAATTCGCGTGTTAAGCGCCGGGTGCTCCACCGGCCAGGAACCCTACTCCCTGGCGATGGTCCTTCTTGATCACTTTCCCGCAGCTTCCGGATGGGAAATAGAAATCATAGCTACGGATATTTCCACGCGAGTCCTGGAGATTGCCCGCACCGGCATCTGGCCGGCTGCTAAGGCAGCTGAAATTCCTTCGCCTTATCTCAAGGCGTTTATGCTGAAAGGGTTCGCGGACCAGGCCGGTAAGATGAAAGCAGGGCCGGAAATTCGCTCAGTCGTTCAATTTTTTCGCCTGAACCTGAATGAGCCAACGTATCCATTGGCGGGCAAGTTCGATCTGATTTTCTGCAGGAACGTTCTGATCTATTTTGATTTGCGCAGCCGTGAGCGGGTGGTGCGCCGCCTTGCCCGCTTCCTTTCTCCTGATGGATATTTTTTTCTCGGGCACGCTGAAAGCCTGCACTCCATGAGCGATTGTTTGCAGACCGTCATTCCCACGGTCTATATCGAAAAAGATGACCCTAGAAGGGACGATGCAAAACCATAACAGACCCTTTCCCATCCAGGTGCTGGTTGTAGATGACTCCGCAGTAGTGCGGCAGGTCATGCAGGCCATTCTTTCCCAGGAACCCGATATGGCGGTGACCGTCGCAGCCGACCCACTGATCGCGATGCAAAAGATGAAACAGATGCGCCCGCACGTCATCGTTCTTGACCTGGAAATGCCTAGAATGGACGGGCTCACCTTTCTTCGCAAGATCATGGCTGAAGATCCAATTCCTACTCTGGTTTGCTCGGGAGTCGCCGCGCCACGCACGGAGAATGCTCTCCTGGCGCTGGAGGAAGGAGCGCTAGGCATTCTCACCAAACCCAAACTTGGGGTTGGCAATTTTCTTCATGAGTCGGCGCTCGTGCTGATTGACATGGTCAGAGCGGCAGCGCAGGCAAAAGTAAAGCAGCGGATGCCACTGCGTAATTTTCCAAGCAGACGCCCGGCAACTGTTTCAGCCTTCCATCGGCCAGCCGGATCGCAGGCCGGGATGATCGTTGCGATTGGTGCTTCGATCGGAGGTACAGAAGCTCTGGCGGTGCTGCTTACGGCGTTGCCTGCAGATGCGCCTGGCATCGTAATTGTCCAGCACATGCCGGAGTTCTTTACAACGGCATTCGCTAACCGTTTGAATACCTTGTGCCGGATCGAGGTAAAAGAGGGCGAAGATGGCGACCAAATTATCCGGGGACGCGCTATCATCGCGCCGGGAAACCGCCACCTGTCTGTGGTGAGGCAGCGCGGAGCTTTCTATGTTGAGCTGAGCGACGGCCCTTTGGTCTCACGCCATCGTCCCAGTGTCGACGTCCTTTTCCAATCGGTCGCTTCTGCCGCTGGCGCAAGCGCCTTGGGAATCATTCTGACCGGAATGGGAAATGATGGCGCGTCCGGAATGCGGGATATGAAGCGTGCCGGTAGCACTACCATTGCGCAAGACGAAAAGAGCTGTGTCGTTTTTGGAATGCCCAAAGAAGCAATTGCTGCCGGAGCCGTTGACACCGTTGCGCCCCTGGCCTGCATTCCGAACCTGATTATGGATTGGACAAACTCTGGTTGCCTGACAACAATAAATGGAAAATCACACTATTAAATATGCATTGATCATGCGCTACCGGAACTCTCCTATATATTATTGGGGACATGGCTGCTTTCCCCGTAGACCAGCTTCGCGCAACGTTTCCTTCGTTACAGGATAACTTCGTTTTCTTTGATAACGCCGCCGGCGCTCAGTCGCCCCAGGCGGTGCTGAACGCGGTCGCAGACCATCTTCTGCATCGCAACGTGCAACGTGGCGGCCGATACAGGCAGTCGCAAGAGGTAGACGCAGCGATTGGCCGGGCGCGGGAGAGCGTGGCCCTGCTGGTCAATGCCCGGCATCCTGACGAAATTTCCTTCGGCATGAACGCCACTTCCTTCATGCGGCTCATTAGCATCGCCATCGGCCAATCATTGAAGGAGCGGCGTGAAATCATCGTTACCGATCTTGATCACGAAGCCAATATTGCCGTCTGGCTGGCACTGGAGCGCGAAGGCGCGAAGATCGTCTGGTGGCATTTCCGTGAGGATGGCCGGCTTCATCCTGAAGACCTGGAGAAGCTCCTCTCGTCGCGGACGAGGATCGTGGCCTGCACACTGGCCTCGAATGCGATCGGCTCGGTTCTCGATGTAGCCGAAGTTTCCCGGAGGGCCCATACCGCAGGCGCTGAAGTGTTCATCGACGCAGTTCATTACGGCCCTCACGGGCCTTTGGACGTGCAGGCATTCGAGTGTGATTATCTGGTTTGTTCCGGCTACAAAATATTTTCGCCTCACATGGGCTTTCTCTGGGGCCGGCGGGAAACACTCAATTCCCTGCCTACTTTCCGCGAGGACTTTGTTCCGGATACCACGCCGGCAAAGTTGGAAATTGGCACCTATATCTACGAAAACGTGGCCGGAATGGATGCGGCGGTGCGGTATCTGGAGGAGTTGGGACGGCTCGTGAATCCAGCAGCAACGTCACGCCGCGCCGCGCTGGTTGCCGGCATGGAGTCCATTCGCAACTATGAAGCGCTGCTTTCGCGCGCCATGCTGGACGCGCTGTCCACTGTAAAGGCTACGGTCTATGGCGTTACCGCCCGCGACCAGGTCTCACTTCGCACGCCCACGTTGTGCTTTAATCTTCCTGGCATTCCACCGGCAAAGGTTACAGAAGCGCTGGCGCAACAAAACATTGGCGTGCGCGATGGCCACATGTATTCGCCACGCCTGATGAAACGGCTCGGTCTGGCCAAGGAGACCGGCGCAGTCAGGGCATCTTTGGTGCACTACAACACTGTGGAAGAAGTAGAGAAGTTCCAGGCAGCGCTGGCAGCCATAGCCAGGGGCTGATTCACAAAGACATATCGAATTGAAGGGAAATTCATGCTGACTGATAAGCAAGTGCGGGAGGTTCGTTCCCGATTCAAAATCTTCCAGCGAAAGATTTATCTCAATACCTGCTCGCAGGGCGCTTTGTCTGACGCTGTGCAGGCGGGGCTGGAGGACTACATTGCAAGCTGGCATGAGCAGGGCTCGCCGTGGGAACTGTGGGTGGATCGCTATGAAGCGGCGCGGAACGCGTTTGCGCAGTTCATCCATGCCGCGCCGGAGGAAGTCGCCATCGTCACCAGCGCTTCGGCCGGCATCAATAGCGTTGCCAGCGCCCTGGATTTCCGCAAGCGCAGGAAAGTTGTGCTGGGCGAATTTGAATTTCCCACCATGGGCCACATCTGGCTGGCACAGCGGACGCGCGGCGCAGATGTGCAATTCGTGAAAGCAGAGGGCAATCGTATTCCGGCTGCTCGTTATGAGCAGATCATCGATCGCGAAACCCTCATCGTGCCGCTCACGCATGTCTGTTTCAAGAACGGTTTTCGCTCCGAGCTCAGCGCGATTACGCGCATTGCCCACGCCTCCGGCGCGCTGGTGATGCTGGATGATTACCAGGACTGCGGCACCCGCCGGGTCGACGTGAAAGCCATGGACCTGGATTTTTACGTGACCGGAACACTCAAATACCTTCTCGGTCCGCCGGGTCTCGCCTTTATGTACGTGCGCAAGGAACTGGTCCCATCATTGGTTCCCACTGTTACCGGCTGGTTTGCCCAGGCAAATCCATTCGCCTACGATCCTCAGCATATCGACTTGTCTCCTACGGCGCGAAGGTTCGAGTCCGGATCGCCGCCGGTCCCCAACGTTTATGCGGCGATGCCCGGTATTCAATTGCTCAGTGAAATCGGTATGGAGAACGTGGAGGCACACATCAGGGAGCTTACGCAGACGCTTTTGTCGCGTGTGCACGCTCTCGGCGTTTGCGCCAAAACACCTGCTGACAGTGTGGGGCCGCTCGTGGTACTGCAGTCCACGGATTCAAGTTTGTTGCTGCGAAAACTTGCCGAACGGGATGTTGTCGCCTCAAATCGGCATGACGGTTTACGCCTTGCATTCCACGTCTACAACACCATGGACGACGTGGAAGCGGTCATGGAAATCCTGAAAGCGAACATCGACCTGCTGATGCCTGCGCCAGCCAGTGTTGGCAGCCATGACTGATCCAGCGCGCTCCCCTTCCATTGTCGCGTCCGCGGCGAGCGAGCAGCTTGCGCCTGAACCGGAAGGCCTTCACCGCCGTCTGAAGCAGCGGCAGCTCACCATGATGGCCATCGGCGGCGCCATTGGTGTGGGCCTGTTTCTGGGAAGCAGCGTGACCATTCGCCTGGCTGGGCCGGGTGTGATCTTGTCGTATATTCTCGGGGCCGGCATCGCTCTGATCATGTCTTACGTGCTGACGGAGATGGCAGTGGTCCATCCCGTGGCCGGCGCCTTTGGTGTCTATGCTGAAAAGTATCTGAACCCCTGGGCCGGTTTTTCTATCCGGGCGACGTACGGAGTGGCGCAGATCATTGCCATAGGCGCTGAAGTCACCGCTGCCGGCATTTATATTTCTTACTGGTTCCCGCACGTGCCGCAATGGATTTGGGTAGTGCTGGTTTCGTCCGCTCTGGTGGCTCTCAATTCCATGCAGGTCAACCGGCTGGGTGAATTCGAATACTGGTTCGCCATGATCAAAGTGGCGGCCATTGTCTCCTTTATTATTGTCGGCCTGGGTTTGATTTTCGGCATTGGCACGGGACATCCGCTTGGCTTGGCCAACCTCACCCGCCACGGAGGCTTTCTTCCCGCCGGCTGGAAAGGCGTCTGGCTCTCGTTGACGATCACCGTCACAAGTTATATGGGCGTGGAAATTATTGCCGTCACCGCGGGCGAAGCCGAGCAGCCGGAGGTGACCATTCCGCGCGCCATGCGGAACATCGTTTATCGCCTCATATTTTTCTACGTGCTTGCCATTGCCATTATGGTGACAATGGTTCCCTGGAACCAGGCCGGCAGTTCGTCCACTCTTTCCGGCAGTCCCTTTGTCACGGCATTTGCTGCGGCGCATGTGCCGTTTGCAGCGGCTATCATGAACTTTGTAGTGCTCACGGCGGCGCTTTCCAGCGTGAACACAAATCTCTATCTTTCAACGAGGATGCTTTTCTCGCTGGGCCGGGGCGGCTATGCGCCCGCGTGGATGGGCAAGGTTAGCGCCAATGGAGTGCCGCATCGCGCTCTGCTGGCCTCCACCGCGGGCATCATCGCAGCCATTCTTCTGGCCGTCTTCGCGCCGAAGAACGCTTTCCTCATGCTTTATGGGACGGCAGTGGCGGGAATGCTGTTTGTCTGGCTGGTGATTCTTAACACCCATCTGCAGTTTCGCCGGACCATATCCGCAGAGCGGCTCTCGCGTTTGCCTATGCGTCTACCCGGCCATCCTTTTTTTACAGTGGTGAACATCGTGTTGCTTCTGGGAATATCCGTAACCACCTTTTTTGTGGACGGTCTCGAATGGTCGATTCCGGCATTTGCTGTCTTCCTTAGCGCGATCTCGCTGCTCTATTTGATCCGCAGGAGGCAAGAGCATTAACCACAAAGGACACGAAGAAACACGAAGGTGGAGTTTGTACAGAGAGACCCTTAGTGAACCTTCGTGTCCTTGTGGTTATCAGTTTTTTTGACTTTCTCTGTGGTATACAAAGAAATCTCTGAAAGGAGAACACTCAATGTTCGAAGCCGGCGAAGAGGTTTACTCTTCGCTCCGCGAACGATTCAAAGGTGACCTGCTGCTTCCGGGCGCTCCCGCCTATGAAGCATCACGCGGCATATGGAACGGCATGTTCGATCGCAGGCCGGGACTGATTGCGCGTTGCGCCGATGTCAGTGACGTTCAAAGCGCGATTCGCGCGGCTTCCTCTGCGGGGTTGCTGACGGCTGTCCGTTGCGGCGGACACAGCCTTGCCGGATTCAGTACCTGCGATGGCGGAATGGTGATTGACCTCTCGCGCATGCGGCAGGTCACTGTCGATCCTGAAGCGCGCCGTGCGCGGTTTGCCGGAGGCTGCCTGCTGGGATCAGTTGATACGGCAACGCAGAAAGCCGGCTTGGTTTTTCCCTCCGGCGTAGTCTCGCATACCGGCGCCGGTGGCCTGGTTCTGGGCGGCGGCACCGGATGGCTCACGCGCAGGTTCGGATTGTCCTGTGACAATGTTGAAGCGTTTACCCTGGTCGCCGCGGACGGCTCACTCCTGCGCGCCGACGCCGCGACTAACGCCGATTTATTCTGGGCCCTTCGCGGAGGTGGCGGCAACTTCGGCGTGGTGACGGAATTTGAAGTCAAGCTGCATCCACTCCGTTCTCTGGTGCTGGCTGAAGGGCTGTGCCCGGAGCCCGGCATTCGTCCACTTCTGGAATTCTGGCGCGATTTCATGGCGGAAGCTCCGCTGGATTTGAAATGGAACATCGATCTGCGATTGGCGCCCCATTCGCGAAAAGTGCCGCCTGCTCTCCGCGGGCGTCCTGTTGCCGGAAATTCGCTGGTTTGGACAGGCGATGGTGAGGCGGGACAAAGTTATCTTGAGCGCGCGCTTTCATTGTGCGATCGCGATTCGGTGCGTAGCCGGGTTGTTCCCTTCCTGGCGCTGCAGACCATGGCGGATTCTGATTTCCCGCATGGCCGGCGCTATTACACCAAGTCGGGCTATTTCAGCCGGCTTGATGATGGCACGATCGATCTCATGATCGAAGCGGTTGCCACCATTCCTTCTATGCAAACCCAGATAGAACTTACATATCTTGGTGGCGCAGCCGGGCGAGTGGACGCCAGAGAAACGGCCTTTGGCGACCGTAGCGCTCCCTTCATCATGAATCTTCTGGCAAACTGGGCGGAACCCGCCGAGGATGCAGACCATATTTCCTGGGTCCGGGGAATCTTTGCCAGGCTGCGGCCAGCCATGAAGCCAGGCGTTTACGTGAATTTTATGAGCGGCGACGAGCAGGATCGTGTGCCCGAAGCTTATCAGGAACGCTGGGAACGGATGCTGGCCGTTAAGTCACATTATGATCCAGCTAATTTCTTCCGGATGAACCAGAATGTTCAGCCACGCAATTTGAACGAGCACATTGGGCAACGCAACACCGCAGCAGAAGAGGTTTAGCTGCTGTGGCGACGGTCGCTCGTGCTATTCTGAAATTTCATCATGCGTACCTTCTTTCTCATCCTCTTCCTGTTGATTGTTGTGCCAGTTGTGGCCCTCTTTTCCATGTCTTCCACGCCAGTGGTGACCCTGCCGCCATCGCTTACGGCGCTGGGTCAATCCACTCCAATCACCGTCAAGGTTAGTGATCCTCATGGCATTCGCAGCGCCGTGGCCACGGTGGAGCAGAATGGCTCCAGCTACAAAGTCTGGGACATGGAGCAGCCGTCGCACCGTTTGCGCTGGAAGGGCGGGGTGGCGGACACTGCGTACACTTTCAATGCCGGGGCTAAGACCACGCCGCAGCTCAGGGATGGTAAAGCCCGGCTGATCGTGGAAGCCACGTCAAATGACTTTCGCGGAAACACTGTCCGCAGTGAGCGCGAAGTCACAGTCGTAACGCGGCCGCCCTCCGTCAGCGTTGACTCAGACCAGCACTATCTTTATTTAGGCATGGCAGACCTGGCCACGTTCAATGTCTCCGGATATGCCAGTGAATCCGGTGTGCGTGTGGGCGACCAGAAGTTTCGCAGCTGGCCCATGCCCGGAGGTAAGCCCGGATTGTTCTCACTCTTCGCCTTTGCCTGGAACATGCCGGCCGGAACTCCTCCGCTGGTTTATGCCACCGATCCTGCCGGCAATGAAGTAACCGGACAGATGGTTTACCAGTTCCCAAAGAACGAACAGCCGAAGTATCGGGTGCGCGACCTGCAACTGGACGACAAGTTCGTCCAGAAGGTAGTGAACGAGCTTGATCCCAACGGATCAGGCGATCTGGTGGAGCGGTTTGTAAAGATCAATAGCGAGATGCGTCGCGCCAACAACAAGACGCTTGCCGATCTCCGCCTGAAGACGGCGGACCATTTTCTCTGGTCGCAGCCTTTTAAGCAGCAATCCAATTCCAAGGTGGAAGCAAACTTTGCCGACGTGCGCAACTATATCTATCAGGGCAAAAAAATCGACCAGCAGGTGCATCTGGGCTACGATCTTTCCATTACGCAGCATGTGGGCGTTGAAGCCACGAATGACGGTCGCGTTGTCTATGCCGCGCCGCTGGGCATTTATGGCAACTGCATCGTGGTGGATCATGGCTATGGATTGCAGTCGATTTACGGCCACCTGAGCGAGATTGATGTGCATGAGGGCGACATGGTAAAGCGCGGCCAGATCATGGGCAAAAGCGGCATGACCGGCATGGCCGGTGGCGACCATATCCACTTCAGCATGCAACTGGAAGGCATCCAGATCGATCCCAAAGAATGGTGGGACGCCCACTGGATCAAAGATCACATCGCCAAGCGGGTGGATTTGCAGGGGTTCAGTAATTAGCAGCCAGCTTCCGGCACATCGCTTCTTTCCAGGCACAAAAAGCACCGCCGTTTCCGGCGGTGCTTTTCGTTAACTATGTATTTCCGCTTACTGCGATAACAGCTTTACGCCGTGCGGCACCAGGTGCGGCGCCACGTAGGCATAGAACATCACAATCCCACCCACAATCGCACCCAAGGCAATCGAGTGCCAAACCACAAAGCGGAAAATGAAACCTTCATTGCCCACTTGGTTAGTGGCAGCCGTGGCAACGCAAATGGATTGCGCATCCACCATCTTGCCCATGACGCCGCCGGCGCTGTTCGCTGCCGTCATCAAGACAGGATCAAGGCCAAGTTGCTGGGCCGTGATCTTCTGCAAGCTTCCGAACAACGCGTTTGAAGAAGTGTCACTGCCCGTCAATGCCACGCCAAGCCAGCCCAGGAAGGTTCCGAAGAATGGATAGAACCATCCGGTATGAGTGAATGCCAGTCCCAAGACGGCATCACTCCCTGAGTATCGCGTTACAAATCCCAGACCTAACATGGCAGAGATGGCTATCACCGCCCACCGCATGCGGAACAGCGTATGTCCAAAGATCGTCAACAGCTTTACTGGATTCACGCCACGGATCAACCCGCCGATGATCGCTGCCAGGAAGCAGCCCGTGCCGGTGGCGGAGAGCCAGATGAAAGCGAACTTTGCGCCTTCCGGAGTTGGCTTGGGGACAACCGGCTTATCGCGCGAGATCTTGTTGTGAATCGGAGTGTTCCAGCCGCTGTTGAGCTTGGGTTTCCCGTCAGGGCCGTAAACAACGTTTCCAGCGGCATCCCTGGCTGCCCAGTTCGGCGTTGTGTGAATGTTCATCCGGTCTTTCACCGGTTTGTAGCCCCACAGGAAAACGAAAACAGAGAGAATCAGGAACGGTAGCCATGCTTTGAAGGTTTGTCCAAAAGAGTAGGAGTGAACCTCCGGTCCCGAACCGCCTGAAACGCTGGGAACACTCTTCCCTCCCGGTGTAACGGCGATGTGTCCACCCTCATCCTCAAACCGCCAGATCTTTTTGGGCTTCCAGAAGAGCAGGAACACGACTGTACAGAGCAGGGAGAAGAGCCCGGCCGTAATGTCCACAAGGTTGCTGTCCATGTAGTTCGACCAGAAAAACTGCATCGACGCAAAGGAGAGTCCCACCACCAGAATGGCAGGGAAAACTTCAAAGGTCTCTTTCCATGAAACCATGGCTCGAACCAGCCAAAACGGCACAATGATCGCCGTGATGGGCAGAATGCGGCCGATCATTGCGTTCATATCGGCTTCCGGCATGGCGGTTACTGTCGCCAGCATGTGCACCGGCGTGCCGATGGCGCCCCACGCCACCGGCGCGGTATTGGCAATCAAGTTAAGTGCAGCGGCATGGAACGGTTTGAATCCCAGACCGATCATGAAAGCTCCGGCAATCGCAACTGGAGAGCCGAACCCGGCGCAACCTTCAATGAACGCGCCAAAACAGAAAGCCACCAGCAAAAGTTGCAACCGGCGGTCCGCAGTGATTCCGGCCACAGAGGATTTCATGATCTCAAAATCGCCTGTACTGACGGCAATGTCATACAGGTAAACAGCTGCCACCACAATCCAAACGATGTTTAGCAGTCCTGTAGAAACACCGTAAAGGAAGCTGCCCGCGGCAAGCGAAACCGGCATGTGAAAGGCCAGGCAGGCAACCAGGACCGCCGTTGCAGCTCCTGAAAGAGCAGCCCAGTGAGGTTTAACGCGAAGGCCCGCCATCATGGTGAACAGCACAACAATCGGCAAAGCTGCTACCAGGGCTGAAAGCCACCAGTGTCCAAACGGATCGTAAATCTGTGTCCAAGTCGGCATCAGTTTCTCCTGAATTGAGAACTTCCGTTGGCCCAACTTAAGCTTGACGATCGCACCCCGACCCCCGGGCCACGTGCAGACGAAATGAGGCGCAAAAGTGCGCCCTAACTTTCAGCCCTAAGCGATGATCTGTCAAGTATTTTATAAGGTCTGGGGCGGCGGCTGAGGCAAGTCTTTGTAAAAAAATCTTACGCCTTGCCCAATCAAAAGCAGGCGCCAGAGACACGCATCTTTTAGAAATTCTAAGAGCACGCCCGGTCGATCATGGATCTTTTATCCCTTAACAGCTCCCACTGTAAACCCGGCAATGAACCGGTCGAGAAATAAATTGTAAAGAAAAGCGATTGGCAAGCTGGCAATCAGGCAGGCGGCCATCAACGACCCCCAGAAGTAAACATCGCCTCTGACCAGGAAGATTGGAATTCCCACACCGACCATCTGCTGCGACTCCGGTGAGATAAACGTCAGGGCATAAACGTATTCCTGGGTCACGAGTGTAAAGGTAAAGATGACCACCGTGAGAATACCTGAAAGCGAAATCGGAACCACCATCTTGACGAACGCGCCAAACCGCGTCAGCCCATCCACCATGGCCGCATCTTCCAATTCGCGAGGAATCGATTTAAAGAAGCCCATCAGCAGCCAGATGGAAAACGGGACGGTGACGCTGGGATAAACCAGGACCAGCGACCAAATGGTGTCTTGCAAGCCTAGCGATGCGACAACGCGGGAGAGCGGAATAAACAGCAGAGTCGGAGGTACCAGATAAGTCAGGAAGATAGCGATTCCCAGACGTTCTCCCCATTTTCCGGTGAGCCGCGCCAGCGCATAGGCCGCCGGGACCGCCAGCAGCAGAGTGATCACTACCACAATCGATCCCACCTCCGCTGTGTTCGCCAACCAGGTAAGAAAACGAGTTTGGTTAAAAAGCAGCCGCAGGTTGTCCAGCGTGGGCGGAAGATTGAAGATGAATGGATTGTTCTCCATTCCGTACAAATCGATGTTCTGCTTAAAGGTGGCGATCACCATCCAGTAGAACGGAAATGCCAGCAGCACAGTAAATATCGTGAGCACCAGCGCCTTCACGGTTGAAGGCCACGGATTCAAGCCGCCAAAGGCGCGCTTTACGCCGGGCGACTGCAGATACAAGATCAGCGCTGCTGAAACACACATCTGCACAACCAGGACCACAGCCAGCCGGTAGTGCGCTGTACGCAGCGCATACAGGAACAATGCCATCAGGCAGCCGATCACATCTGCCGTTAAAAAGAAAAAGAGCACAACGCGGGCGCCGTTATACAGCTTCCGCAATCCCAGGGCGATCAGCACCAGGCACAGCACCGCTACCAATCTGAACACTCCGGTTAGTCCGCCCACATGATGCAGCAGCGTTTGCGCCAGGAGCGCCACGGCTGCCAGCAGCAACATACCGCTCAAAGCTGTTATGCCTGCCGGCCTTTTCATTTCCGCAGTAATCGCCGCGGTTGCCATCACACCACCTCCGCGCGATGCGCTACACGCAGCATCAGGTAGGCAATCGCCACCAGCACCGGCACAAGAAACACAGATATCGCCGCGCCAGCCGCGAGATCGCTGCCCTGAATGCCTTGTGTAAACGCAAGGTTTGGCAGCGTCTGCGTGGAGTCGTACGGGCCGCCATTCGTTAACAGGTTGACCACGGCCAGATCCGTAAAGGTGAAGATGGTTCCAAAAAGTACAGCGACACCCAGAATCGGCGTCATGATGGGAAGGTTGATCTGAAACAGCGTTCGCCAGAATCCCGCGCCATCAATCGACGCAGCTTCCGGAATTTCCTTCGGTATGGCGCTTCTGCCCGCCAGCAGAATCACCGTGGAAAACGGAATCAAGCGCCAGCAATGCACCAGGATGACTGAGGTGATGGCCAGGCCTTCCTGCCCCAGCCACATGGGCGGGGAATACTTGTTCACGAATCCCAGCCACACCAGAAGCCAGGTAATCACGCTGTAGATCGAGTCCAAGATCCACTTCCAGCCGATCGTCCCCAATGAAACCGGCGCTACCCACGGCAACAGAATCAGGTAGCGAACCAATCCACGTCCGCGAAATGGTTTCTCCAGTGCAATCGATAGTATGTTCGCGCACACCATCACGATGATCTGGGCAGCAACGGTGAAAATAATCGAGTTCTTCAGAGCGCTTCTGAAGCTGGGACTTTGCAGGATGCTGCGAAAATTTTCAAAGCCCACATAATGCAGTTGACCGCCGCCAATGCGCGCATCGCTGAACGCATAAAAAATCGCCAGGCAGAACGGCGCTCCAATCAGCAACAATATATAGAGGACGGCGGGGGTGAACATGGCAAAGCCCAGCAGCGGGCTTTTTGCCGAGCCAGCGGATTTGAACTTTCCTTTGCCGGGTTTTGCGACAGCGCCTACTGCCATGCGACGTTCCTCGCAGTGATCTTCTTTTCTGTTGTGCGATCAAAAAATTTCAGGTGGCGTTCCGCCACAGCAAAATCGTATGTAGTGCCAATCTCAAAACTGTGTCCCAGCAGCAAGCGGGCAATCACTTTTTTCCCGTCCGTTTTGCCGCCCTCCAGGAAGCCAGCCAGGATGAACTCAGCGCCCAGGTATTCCACGTTTTCTACGCGGAACTTGAACGTAACTTTGGCGCTCTCCTTTACGTCCTCTGTTACTCGGAAATGCTCAGGCCGAAAGCCGACAATCATTCCGTCCATCTCCATCAAGTTCATGGGCGGCGATCCAAGGAATGTCGCAACAAAAGTATCAGCAGGATCGTCATATACGTCCTTCGGCGTGCCCAGTTGCCGCACCACGCCCTTATTCAAAACCATAACGCGGTCGCCCATCGCCATGGCTTCCACCTGGTCATGCGTGACGTAGATCGTTGTGGTGCCTACACGGCGATGAAATCTTTCAAGCTCCTCGCGCGCAGAAAGACGCAGCTTCGCGTCCAGGTTGGAGAGAGGTTCGTCCAGCAGGAAGACCGAAGGCTCGCGCACGATCGCACGGGCCAGAGCCACGCGCTGGCGCTCACCGCCGGAAAGCTCGCGCGGCTTGCGCTCCAACAGCCCGCCGATGCCCAGCAATGAAGCAGCCCACTCGACTTTTTCCTTATGCAGGTTCTTAGGAACGTTTTGCGCCTTCAAGGGAAAAGCGATGTTTTTGTAAACGGTAAGATGTGGATAGAGCGCGTAGCTCTGGAACACCATGGCAATACGGCGCTCGCGCGGCGTCAAGTCATTGACCACTTTACCGCCGATGAGAATTTCGCCGGCCGTGGGTGTTTCCAGGCCGGCGATCATGCGCAGGAGAGTCGTTTTCCCGGAGCCCGAAGGCCCCAGGAAAACAAGAAACTCGCCTTCGCGGGTTTCCAGATCTACTTCATTAACTGCTCCGAGCTCTCCTTGTTTAAATACCTTGGTCAGTTTCCGGGTTTCAACAACGGCCATTCAGTCCTCGGTAGTGGGCCAGTTTGAAAAATTGACCCACTATCAGTATCAGCGTCTAGCGGTTCTTTAGGCAGACGTTCATCGTGTTAGCGATGAAATAGTCCCAGATAAATCTGCCGTAATGCCAAATCGACGCATTCAGTCCTCAGTTTATTTGAATCTTTCAAAGATGCGCTTATACTCGGCTTCCGCGGTCTTGGCTGCATCTTCCGGAGTTGCTTTGCCTTGCGCCACTGTGGCAAACATGGTCGGGATCGTCCAACTCTTGAACGCCTGGTCAATGGCAGCAGAGCAATATCCGGGGTAGCCCACGTTCGTCGCCCAATCCAGCACATCGCCCAGCACTTTGTACTTATCGTTGGGCGTCGCCCGCGGATCACTGGCGATCTCTTCTTTCAGTTTGGGCACCGTGCTTGGGAAGCAGGGGAAATTGTAGAACTGGCCGGCCACAAATCCATCGTGAAACGCGTCAATGTAGTCGATCAGGAATTGTTGCGCGCCTTCCTTGTTCTCCGCGAACTCCCAGATCACGTAGCAATCCATCACGTGCTCAGCAGCGATCCTGCGCACCGGCCCTTTCAGCGCCCTGCTGACCATGATGTTCTTATCGATGGGCTGCTTCTCGCGCTCGGCCTGCCGCGTGATGGAAATGGCGTTCGCCACATAAGAAACCTTGCCAGCGAGCATGGCCTGGTTGTTCGATGGCGGAGTCCAGGTGAATACTTCCGGCGTTTCTGATTCTTCGTAAAGCGCCTTCATGAACTTAAGGGCTTCAACCGTATTTTTCGAGTTGATGGTTACGTTGCCCGCTTCGTCCTGCTCAGCGCCGCCAAAGGACCAGAGAAGAGCGCGCATCGCCATACTGGTATCGAGTTCCTGTGACAGGCCGATGCCGCACGGATTGCCGAGCTTGTCTTTGATCGCCTTTGCTCCCTTGCGCAGATCGTCATAGCTATCCGGGCCGTTTGGGAAGCCGACTTGCGACCACAGGTCCTTGCGCCAGTTGCCTGGATCCGGGCGCATAGGAATCAGAGAACGCGTAATACTTTTTTGTCTTCGGGTTGTAAGTGGACTTGTGCGCCAGGTCGATCTTCTTGCCGTGCTTCTTTTCCACTTCCTGATAGACGTGGCTCATATCGATGACCTGGTTTTCATAGGCGGCTGGCGGGGAGAGGAACATGAACAAATCATGACCCTTCTTGGCCTGGGCTTCTGATGCGGCGCGGGTATTCAGGTCTACCAGATTGATATTGTCTACTACAACATTGGTGTTGTGTTTTTGTCCCCACTCAACTGCAAATTTCTTATTGAACCACTCATCAAAAGCGGGAACAAAGTGGCTCCACTGTAGAATCTTGAGCGTCTTCTGCTGCGCAGCGGCCCGTTCAGGAAACAGGAATGCAGGCCCGAGCGATCCAGCAGCAATGCCGCCGGCCCCGGCAATTTTGATGAAATCTCTTCGACTTACACCCTTGCCCTTCTTTTCATCCTTCATGTTGCCTCCTCAAGTCTTCAACGATTTTTGAATCGCAATGTCAGCTTAGAATTTGCTCCCGCGCCGAGCCTCAACGTTCTTCGCCAAACCTCTTCACGTCTTCAGGAACATCTTTCTTTACCACCGGGCGATTGCCCTGAACCATCACACGAATCTGCTCCACCACGTCAGGATTGGCCAGCGTGGTTACGTCGCCGGTATCCATCTGATTGGAAATTGCCGCCAGTACGCGGCGCATGATCTTGCCCGAGCGCGTCTTTGGCATGTCTGGAACCACATGGACTTTTTTCGGACGAGCAATCTTGCCGATCTGATGTTCGATGGCCTTAGTCACGGCGTCTGAAACCGCGGCGGCATTGTGCTGGCCGGGCTTGAGCGAAACGTAAACTTCAGGAACGCGGCCCTTGACTTCATCGACCACCGGAATCACGGCGGCTTCTGCAACTTCATTCACCATCAGGCACGCCGACTCCAGTTCCTTGGTCCCCAGGCGATGGCCAGCGACGTTGATGACGTCATCCACGCGGCCAAGAATTCTAAAGTAGCCATCCGGAGCCTGCACCGCGCCATCGCCAGCAAAGTATGGCCAGTCCCGCCAGTCTTTGCTTGTGGGATTTTTGTTGTACTTGCGATAGTACTGAGCCACAAAGCGATCACGGTCGCCATAGATGGTCTGGAACATTCCCGGCCACGGATTTCTGATACAGATATTCCCTGCCTTGCCCGAGCCGCCTTTTACTTCTTTGCCTTCTTCATCAAAGATCACCGGATAAATTCCCGGAAGCGCGGGGCCGGCGCTGCCAGGCTTCATGGGATCAATGCCCGGCTTGGTGCTGCAAAGGAAGCCGCCTGTCTCCGTCTGCCACCATGTATCTACGATGACTGCTTCACCCTTGCCGACAACCTCGTGATACCACTTCCACACTTCAGGCTCTATCGGTTCACCCACAGTGGTCATGTGTTTGAAGTGGTAGTCGTATTTTGCGGGTTCGTCGGGACCAGCTTTGCGCAGCATGCGGATCGCCGTTGGCGATGTATGGAAAATGTTCACGTTCAGGCGCTTTGCCACGCGCCAAGGGCGGCCTGCGTCAGGATAGTTCGGCACGCCTTCATAGAGAACGCTGGTTGCTGCCAGCGCCAGAGGCCCATAAACGATATAAGAATGCCCGGTAATCCAGCCGATATCGGCCATGCACCAGTAAACGTCAGTGGGATGAAGGTCCTGAATGTATTTTGTGGTTCCGGCTACATAAGAAAGGTATCCGCCGGTTCCGTGCTGGCAGCCCTTGGGACGGCCCGTGGTGCCGCTGGTATACATCAGGAAGAGCGGAGCTTCTGAAGGCATCGGCACCGGATCGACCACTTGTCCTGCATATTTCTTCAGCACATCTTCAACAAAGAAGTCACGCCCTTCGACCATCGGCGTTTTGGAATGATATTTCCCCGGTTCGCGATGCCAGACCAGGACTTTTTCGATCGTGTGCTTTTCATCCTTGGCCGTTTTTACGGCGATGTCGGCTTTCTCTTTATGGTCAGTCATGGCGCCGCTGCGGTAATAGCCGTCAATCGTAACCAGGACTTTGCTTTTTGAATCCGCGGCGCGCAGGCCGCAAGCCTCTCCGCTGAACCCGCCAAAGACCACGGAATGGATCACACCTAAACGGGCGCATGCCAGCATGGTAATCGGCAACTCAGGAACCACAGGCATGTGGATGGTGACGCGATCTCCCGCCTTCAATCCGGCAAAATCCCGCAGCAGGGCCGCCATTTCATTGACCCGGTAATAAAGTTCCTGGTACGTAATGGAAACCGGCGGAACATCTTCCGGTTCGCCCACAAAGATAAATGCCGCCTTGTTCCGGTACTTATCCAGATGACGGTCAACGCAGTTGTAACAGGCATTGAGCTTGCCCCCGGCATACCACTTCCAGAAAGGAGCGTCACTGGTATCTAGCGTG
This sequence comes from Terriglobia bacterium, assembly GCA_963732195.1. GTDB lineage: Bacteria > Acidobacteriota > Terriglobia > Terriglobales > Acidobacteriaceae > Angelobacter. The sequence goes on from CAVSYO010000029.1 coordinate 18,926, forward strand.
GTGTGCCAATATTGGTCCCAGCTCAAAAGGTCTGCATATTCACGGAAGCATTCGGGAAAATTCTTTTCGCTGAAACGCTGATCAACGGCAGGATCGGTCAGATAAGCCTGTCCAATAAATTTCGAGCTTGGATGAAAGTACTGCTCTTCTTTCCAATGGACGGCAATCTGTGCTTCGTTGACCTCTGTCTCTTGCTCTTTTTCTTTCATAACGCGAACGTCAGCCATGACATGGACCTCTGATTTCTAAATCGAATCGCGCTAAATCGCAGCAGCCCACAGGGATTGGGGCCGTAGCGAACCAAACGGGTGGCCACGGCTGCCACCCGCCAGTCCGAAACAGAATTATCCTACACCCACAGAAGCGTTCGTGCGTAAACGGCGCCGAGCATCTATCTGCGGACGCCTCCAGGAGCAGGCGCCGCCGCCTCGGTCCAGATCTTCACATGCACCGTTTCCTTCAAGAAAATCGCCCCGACCACGAAAGTCATGCTGGCCACAATCATCGGATACCACAGACCCGCATAGATATTGCCGGTAGCGGCACACACAGATAACCCCACAAGCGGCACCAGTCCGCCAAATATCCCATTGCCTATGTGATACGGCAAAGAAAACGATGTGTACCTGATTTTTGCCGGGAATGCCTCCACCAGATATGCGGCAATCGGGCCGTATACCATGGTCACAAAGATCACCTGAATGAACACCAGGAAAACGAGCATGGGAACGTTAGGATTGGGCGCCTCTTTGGCCGGAACCAGTTTATTCGGATCTGCAGGATCGGTGGTTAAAGGTGTCAAGGTGATTGCGCCGGTCACGGGGTTTTTCTGGGACTTAAATGTCACCACATGATTGCCCGCTGCGGTTTCCATGGCGTGATAGATGGGGTAGTAGCTGAGTACAGCCAGCAGACAGCCCGCCAGGATGATCTTTTTACGTCCGATCTTGTCGGAAAGCGCTCCAAAGACGGTAAAGAACGGCATGCCGATCAACATGGCAATTGCGACAATGATGAAACCAGTACGCAGATTCACCTTCAAAATCGATTGCAGGTAGAACAGCGCATAGTACTGGCCTGTATACCAGACCACGCCCTGACCGGCGGTCGCCCCAAGCAGTGAGATCAGAACCAGCTTGAGGTTGGGCCATTTTGTAAAGGCGTCCTTGAGCGGCTGCGCCGAAGCCATACCGGTGCTCTTGATCTGCTCAAAGATGGGAGATTCTTTCATTTTAAGGCGAATGTACAGTGAGATCGCAACCAGGACGGCCGAAGCCAGAAAAGGAATGCGCCAGCCGTAACTCTGGAAATCCTGCGGCGTCATGTAGAACTGGAGGGCCAGCACAGTGATCAGGGAAAAGAACAAGCCCAGCGTGGCGGTAATCTGAATAAAGCTGGTCCAGTAGCCGCGCCTGTTGTCGGGAACGTGTTCGGCAACGTAAATCGCTGCCCCGCCGTACTCCCCACCCAGCGCCAGCCCCTGCAACACGCGAATGGCGATCAGCCCTATAGGAGCAAACCAGCCAGCAGTTTTAAAGGTCGGCATACAGCCGATCAAGAAAGTGCCCCCGCCCATTACGGTGAGCGTAACCAGGAAGGCGTACTTGCGGCCGACGAGGTCCCCGATCCTTCCGAAGAAGAGTGCGCCAAATGGCCGAACCCCGAATCCGACGAAGAACGTGGCAAGATACGCGATCAGAGCGAACGTGTTGTTTCCCTGTGGGTAGAATTTTTGCGACAACACGACCGCTAAGCTCCCGAAAATGTAAAAGTCGTACCACTCGATCATTGTTCCCACGGATGACGCTAAGATCACCATCCAAATCTTTTTAGTCGAAATCTGGTCCGATGAGGTCACCGGCAAAGCAACGCTGGACATACGGCCCTCCTGGAAAAGAGCCAGGCCGGCCGGACCTGGTCTCTGTTATGTTGAGCTGATTTTAAAGCATCAAAACTGAGCATAATACTGTATGAAAACGAAAAATTGCCCTCTGCTTACGCTTTCAAAAGATTTGGCTCCAGCCATTCCTTGTACATGACCGAAGAACTGAGTCCGGGAAACGCCCTTTTGCCTGGACCAATGGCAGGTTCGGGCTCGATTGTCCATTTGGCACCCTAGGGTAGTCGGATTACCGTAGATGTCAAGCAGAAAGGAATGGGGAGAACATGAATCGTCCATGGAACGCCGTTGCGCCAAGGGCGGTTCAGCCAACTTTAGGCCCCACTTGTGAATCCGCACTTGCAGGAATATCATGCACCATCTGTATTTACCAGCCATGTCGCTGATATCTTAAAAACTTCGGTCTCTGTCACGTCGGGCCGCATACTGTCTTGAGGAGGGATTTCATGAGGGGAACCTTAGCTTGCATGGGCCAGAACATCCGCCGCACTTCAATACTGGCATTGGCTTTGAGTGGGATCGTAACGTTTTGCGCCGGATCCAGCCGTGCCGTAGCGGACGACACTATCAAGATTGGCGTGGTGCTGCCCACCACGGGGAGTGAAAGTAAACCCGGCGCGTATCAGAAAGAAGGCATTGAACTAGCTATTAAGCAGATCAATGATGCCGGCGGAATCATGGTAAAGAGCAAGGGTAAGAAGCTCAAGATCGAAGAGGTCTTTTATGATGACGGTACCGACTCCAAGAAATCGGCATCCCTGACCGAGCGGGCTATGAGTTCAGACGGCGTTGTGGCCGTTTTGGGCGGCTATTCGACCGCGCTTGGCACCGCCGAATCCGTAATGGCAGACCGTTACAAGACCCCATGGATCACTACCGGAGCAGGCGCGACTGCCATTTTTGGCAAAGGTTATCAATACGCATTCGGAAGCCTGAGCCCGGTAGCGCTGATCGGCACTACGTCGGCAGAATTTCTTGGGTCCCTCATGGACCAGGGGAAACTCAAAAAGGGTCTGAAAGTCGCCATGGTGGTAGAAAACACAGACCACGGGACCGATTACATCCAGGGCTTCACGGACTGGTCAAACAAGCATGCGGGCTACTTCCAGGTGGTCCTGAATGAAAAGTTTGAGCTGGGAGCCACCGACTTTTCCGGCATACTGCAGAAAGTAAAGAACAGCCACGCAGATATTTTCCTCTCAGACGCGCATTTGCCTGACTACATCACCATGCACCGCCAATACCTGCAGAATGGCCTGCACCACCAAATGGTAAGTTACGGAGCGCGTGGACCTGAAGCGAATGCCCGCCAGGCCCTGGGCGCAGGTACCGACTACATCTTTGCCGGCATCTGGTGGTCGAACAAGCTGCCTTATCCCCAGGCCAAGAAGTTTGCCACCGACTATAAAGCCTTCACCGGACATGACGTTGATTCCTGGTACGCCGCTCCGGCATACGACGGCATGCGCATTGTGGCCCAGGCAATCGAGGCCGCCGGTTCGCTGGACAAGAATGCCATCCGCGATGCGCTCAAGAAAGCGCAGCTTAAGGATTCCGTGCTTCCCGGTCAGGTCTTGAAGTTTGCCGCCAACGGACAAGCTGAATATCCCTTTGTGATCACGCAAAACAAGCCTGATAACAAAGTGGATATCGTTTACCCCAAAGATGCAGCCACTGGCGAACCAGTAGCGCCGAGCCCGGCCAAGTAAGGAGCCGGCCACTTCCAACAGGGAACCCTGCAATCACATGGATGCTGTCGAGTATCTCGACCTGCTATTGAAGTCCCTGCTGCTGGCCGGAGTGTATTCGGCCATGGCAGTGGGAATGACCGTGATTTATGGGGTCATGAAAATCGTAAACCTGGCGCATGCCGGGTTTCTCATGCTGGGCGCGTACTTTACCCTGGAAATGTTTCAGCGTTTTCACGTTGATCCAATTCTTGGCTCTGTGCTCGCCCTGCCGGTTTTCTTTCTTTTTGGAATGGCGGTGCACTGGCTGCTGGTGCGCTGGCTTCCGAAGTCAGATACTCCAACGCTCGCCTCGCTGCTGCTGATGTTCGGCTTCTGGCTTGTCCTGCAGAACATTGCTTACCTCATCTGGGGTAATGAAGACCAGTCCATTCTCACGCCGCTTACGCTTTCTTCTGTGCAGATCGGCCAGATTTCCATTCCTAAAGTAAATCTGGTGGTCTTTGCGGCGGCGGTTTTTTGCATGATTGTTCTTCAGATCGTGTTTCACCGCAGCTGGTTTGGCAGGTCGATGCGTGCGTTAATCCAGAATCCGTACGCTGCGCAAATTGTTGGCGTTGATGATCAAAAGACTGCGCGGCTCACTTTCGGCCTGGGATCGGCATTCGCAGGATTTGCCGGCGGCCTGCTCGGCATGCTCTTTTCCTTTAGTCCCGATTTTGGCCGGCCTTTTCTGTTGCGGTCCTTTGTGATCATCGTGCTCGGCGGCCTGGAATCCGTTTCCGGGGTCGCGCTGGGCGCGATCATGCTGGCGCTCCTGGAGACATTTGGGATCAACGTGCCTCTGCCGGTTTACTGGCATGGATGGTCTTTCCGTTACTTGCCTCCGAGTTACCAGCAGGTGATTCCATTTGCCTTGCTGGTGGTAGTGCTGCTGATCTTGCCCAAGGGTCTTTCCAGTTTGTTCAACCGGAAATGGAAAGCCGCATGAAGCGACCTTCAGGGATAGGCGGCTGGCTCAAAATCGTTCTGCCTTGGCTGTTGCTCGTGGTACTGCTGTTGCTGCCTAAAACCAGTCCTGGCGACAATGTCATACGTTTGCTGTTTATCACCGCGGTATGGACCACTACCAGCCTCGCATGGAACCTGCTTGGCGGTATGGCAGGCCAGGTTTCATTTGGATTTGCAGTTTTCTTTGGACTGGGCGCGTACACTACGGCGCTGCTCATGCATGCCGGACACACTCCTTATTTCGGATTCATTGGCGGCGCGGCCATTGCCATACTCGCCTCATTTCTAATTGGCCTTCCCACGTTCCGGCTGCGCGGCCCCTATTTCGTCATCGCCACTATTGGCGTGACTGAAGCCGTCCGCGTGATCATGAACAATCTTGATGTCACCGGCGGATCGAGCGGCTATCGCATCACTGAAGACCAAGCTTTCAGCCAGAATGAGCATTACTATTCCGCAATTGCCGCCGTGGCGCTGGCTGTGCTGGTTTCCACGATTATCGCCAACAGCAAGTTCGGATTGGCGCTCCGCGCTATCAAGCAAGATGAGGATGCGGCCGCTGATCTCGGCGTGAATGCATATACATCCAAGCTTTGGGTGCATGCTATTGCAGCCGGACTCACGGGCATCGCCGGCGGCATTTATGCGCGGCGCGCAATGTTCTTCTATCCCGGCGATGTGTTTGCTTTCCAGACAGGAATCTCCATTCTGCTGATGCCGGTGATTGGCGGCATTGGCACGGTTTGGGGGCCGGTGCTGGGTGGCGTGATTTATGGCATGGTTGAAGAGCAGATATCGGTGAAATTTCCCAATCTCCATCTGCTGATTTATGGTTCACTATTAATTGCGATCATCCTGCTGGAGCCTGATGGCCTGCTGGGTCTGTTACGGCGTCTCTTCCGGCTGTTGAGGAGAAAAAGTGAAGATTCTGGAAGTCCAAACGCTGACCAAGTACTTTGGGGGCGTGGCGGCGTTGAAGGACGTGAGCTTTGATATCCCGGAAAAACAGATTTGCGGTTTCATCGGTCCCAACGGCGCGGGCAAAACAACGCTTTTCAGCCTGATTACCGGCGCTGTCCGTCCGTCCGGAGGAAAAATCACCTTTCACGGCAAGGACGTCACCGGAATGGATGCAGCTTCACTGGTTAAAAAAGGGGTGGCCCGCACCCATCAGGTGGTGCGTCCCTTCAAAGCCATGACCGTGCTGGAAAATGTGCAGGTGGCCGTGCACTATGGCCGCCGTGCGGTGACGCGGACGTCAGTCGCTAAAGAACATGCCATGGAAGCTTTGAAGCTGGTTGGGCTTGATCACAAGGCAAATATTCTTGCGTCAGCGATTTCTCTGGGAGAACAAAAGCGGTTGGAAGTGGCGCGCGCATTGGCCACAACCCCTGAGTTGCTGCTGCTGGATGAAATTTGCGGCGGCCTTACCGGATCAGAAACTCGCGCCATGATGAGCTTACTTCAGCGGGTGCGCGAAGGCGGTACCACCATTATGTATGTGGAGCATGACATGAAGGCAATCATGTCAGTCTGCGACCGCATCACCGTGCTGAACTTTGGCCGTAAGCTGGCGGAAGGCAAGCCGGAAGACATTCAGAACGACCCTTCAGTGATTGAAGCTTATCTGGGCAAGAGCAATTTTGAGGATAAAAAGAGTGGCTGAGCCGCAGGCTGACGTAAATCAAAATGACAAGCTTCTCATCGCCGAAGGCCTTGAGGTCAGCTATGGCGCCACCCAAGTCCTTTGGGGCGTCTCCTTTTCGGTAGCCAAAGGCAAGGTCACGTGCATTATTGGTTCCAATGGCGCCGGGAAAACAACTTCACTCAATACCGTTGCCGGCATGCTTGCGGGCAAAAAAGGGCCGCCTGCTGCTCAACGGCGATGACATTACTTCTCTTTCCACGCGTGATCGCGTGCGGCGCCACATTAGCCTGGTGCCGGAAGGCCGCCAGCTTTGGCCCGGTATGTCTGTCGAGGAAAACCTGCTCATGGGATGTTTTCTCCGCCAGTTTCGCCCTAAAGCACATCCCGGTCTGGAACGGATTTATGGACTGTTCCCCCGGCTAAAAGAACGCCGCCACCAGATGGCCGGTACGCTTTCCGGCGGTGAGCAGCAGATGTGCGCCATCGGGCGCGGTCTGATGTCAGAGCCTCAGCTACTCATGCTGGATGAACCCTCGCTGGGACTGGCGCCCAAACTTGTCGACGAAATTTTTGAATTTATCACCAACATTGCGAGCCAGGGCGTCACCATTCTTCTGGTGGGGCAAAATGTGAACTACACTCTGCAGATTTCTCATTACGGCTATGTGATGGAAACCGGCCGCATTACGTTGGAAGGTCCCACGGAAATGCTGATGAACAATGAATTCGTGCGCCGCGCCTACTTAGGAATCTCCGAGGAAACCCCCTCCAAGTGAATGCCGACGGCTTTTAGGATCGGTCAGCAGTTAAAAACTCAGGGCCGCGCATAAAAGCGCAGCCCCTCTTACCTGCCAAAATCAGCTTGCAGCAAACAGCCAATCACTGGAACATGTCGCTGAGGTCGTTGCCTAACTGGTTTCGCGCATTCAAGGGCGGCAACCCAAACGTGCTCTGAATAAACTTCAGTATCGAAACATCATCCATCTGGACATGCGAGATGAAATTCTTCTTTGCGAATGGAGAGATCACCAGCATCGGTACTCTCGGTCCGAAGCCCTGGGCATCGATCTGCGGTGGGGGTACATGGTCCCACCAGCCACCACTCGAATCCCAGATTACGATGATCGCGGCATTCGTCCAGATCGGGCTTCCCTGTATCTGCTTAATGAAACCGTCAAGCCACGTAATGCCAGTTGCAACAGAGCCGCTGCCCGGATGCATGCTATGGGTCGGCGCCGGCTGTATGTAGGAAACCGCGGGCAGCGTTCCAGAGTTCAAATCGGTGGCAAAATTCGAAAAATCCTTCACGCTTGTGGAGCTATGCGAGTCAGTGAAGAACTGAAACGGGTTTTCCTGGGGCACGTAAAAGCTGCAATTGTTGAGCTCTTCCGCGTACCATCCCCACGTTAAGCCCTTGGTTGCCAGTTGATCGCCAACATGGGGGAACGTATAGCCCGAGCTCGCCTTTACCTCAGTGTTGCACGGAGGGAAAAAGGGCTGGAGAGTGCTCGGGTCATTGTTGTCATCGGCCGCAACCAATAGGAGTTGGTTGGAGGGAGCATCACCCATGACCGAAGGGAAGAAATTATCAGCCAGGGCAAATTGCTGGGCCCAGCTCCACAGCGTGGACATTCCGGGCGTTGTGTTGTCGTAATGCCCCATGGAAGTCACACCATTAAAAAGTGCATATTTGTCCATTAATCCGTTGTCCCACACCCGCAGAAAATCACTGCGGGCGTGCGGTAGGTCAGGAGTGGAGACGCTCGTTAGCAATTGCGGTGTAACTATGGCTCCCGTTGACGTTTTCTGTGTGAAGCCTGGAACCCCGGGCTGAATCCCGTTGGCGCCCGGGAAAGTGCCAAAAAGATGGTCAAAAGACCGGTTTTGCATGATTACCACGACAACGTTTTTAATAACTGCAGCTTGTGTTACCGGAGTTGGAGTGGGTGAAGGGGTGATAGATGAATTTTTCACACCTCCGCATCCAAGTGTAAGGGCCAGAAGTAGAGGGCTGAAAAAAAACAGAAACCTTCGTCTCAAGGGAACCGCACCTCTCAGATGGCTTTGAATCGGGCCTTCTCTCTCAAGTTGGCTCTGGGTTCACGGTTTTTTTTTACAATTCTGTAACTCACTTTAATCCGATAGGACTAGGGCAACCCGAGTGTCTGGTCAACACGCGGATTCGAACAATGCGGAAAGCCACGCCAATTTGCTTGCGAAAGCAATTGTCTGGATGTACTCTCCAGATCACCAATACCCCATGCAGAGTATTTTGCGGGATTTCCTGCTTTCATTTTGTCCGGCGAAGGTCCGTAAAACCTGGCGGCCCAGTTCCCAACTCACAGTCTTGCGAGCTGCTATGTGGGGCGGAGCGGCGCAGTTTGTTCTAACAACGTTAGTTCTGACCGTTCAGTTCAAGCATTACTTCATTGCGCGATACCAGCAGATAGCCCCGCATATGGACGGGGTGAATTCGACAGGGGAAGCGGTCGTTACCGTTCTTGTCGTGCTCGGATTCCTATTTCATCCTTTGTCATTCTTTCTTCTGTACCTTGCTTTTGAGGGTGCTGTTCGCTTTATTGGCAGCCTCGTTACTGCTGAGGTTGTACCCAGCCTGCTTGTTTTTGCTTTCTTCAAACTATCTGATTCAACGTCACGATCGATCAGCCGGCAACGCATGGGCCCTCCGGTGGCGGATGCAGTGGAACGGCTTCCAGACAGCCGGATACGGATTTCCTCTGCCGCTGTGAAGGCCGGATGGAACTCCAGCGTCACCATTGGCATCGATGGCCAGTGGTTTGAGGTGGAACGCGAAGAGCACGCTCAGCCGCCCCGTCCATACGTCTATTTTCTCCGTCCGGCGCCGCCGGGCAAGATTCTGCGCGGCTATCAGGAGTATCACGCCGCGCCGCCGGAAACTGTCGCCACGAGGATGCCTGATGCGGATCTGACCTGACCAAAAAATCGGCCTTTCATTTTTGCCGATACGGGTTACAATCCAAAATCAGAACTCAAACTATGGCGACATCCATTGCTCCCATTCTTCCGGCAGATCCTCCGGTCATCAAAGCCGCTGGCGGGATCCTGCAGCGCAGTACTCCTCGTGGCGATGAAGTAATGGTGGTTTACCGCAAACGCCATCAGGATTGGACGCTCCCTCGCGGCAAAGTAAAAGATGGCGAGTCCTTTCAGGAAGCGGCCATGCGCGAAGTGCAGGATGAGACCGGCTGCTCCTGCCGCATCGGAAATTATCTGGGCACGATTAGCTATTCTGACAATGGCGTGCCCAAGGTCGTCCTGTTCTGGAAGATGACGCTGGTGGAAGACAAGGGCGCGCGAAACAGTGACGAAATTGGCGAAGCGGTGTGGCTGCAGGTGCCTGCCGCAATTGAGCGGCTGTCCCATGCTCAGGAAAAGGCGCTGCTCTCCCGCGTCGGAAGTCTTCCAAAACAATCTGAATTACCAGTTGAACCGCGCGTCATAGCAAGCCAGATTGCGGTCAGTCAGGTTGTCGCAACTCCGGCTCAGCTCAAAAATTTGTCCGTGGAAACACATCGTGCGCACTCGCGTCTTTTACGGGAATGCGAATCATTTCGCGTGGAACTGGGTTTTCTGGAGCGCCGCAGTTCGCGCCCTGACAATTTCTGGGCCATCGCAGCGCACGAGCAACTCAATAACGTGTTGCGCTGCCTGGAAAGCGACGACATTGAAGGTGGCTGGTATGGATTGCACGCCGCGCAGCGCTATGCCGTCTTTGGCATGAACCAGATCGAACTTGCTAATCGCGCGCATGTTCTGCGGGAAGAATCGCTGAAGATCAACTCATGGCGCGCGGAAGCCATGGAGAGCCTGCTTTCCGGGCCTGAAGATCACCTTTCAGCCGAAAACGTGGCCGATGCAATTGCCTTGCGCAACGAAGATTTCAGCCACCAGCACTTCAAGGCTGGGATCGTCGGCGACCGCCTTCGCGTCCTTTTGATCATCTGCGGACTGGCTGCGATTGCGACAGCGCCGTTCATCTTCCTTTCCGGACGCATACCGATCGTCTGCCGCAGTGTTGTTCTTCGGCCTGCTCGGCTCTGCGGTTTGCTCGGCGCAGTCTCTGATTGCCGGACGAAACGAAGCAGCGGCTTCCAATCTGTTTATCACCCTTACGCCGGTTCTGTTCGGCGCGCTGGCCGGGTTGGGCGGTTATGCCGTTTATGAATACATGCCTTCCCTCACGTTCCACTCTGGCGAGCGGCACATCAGCGCAGTAATGGCCTTGGCTTTCCTTTTCGGCTGCCTGGGACAGCGCTTGCTCGCCCATTTGGCAAGCGGACGAAAGCGAAAAGCGACCCACGCGGTAAATTATTTCTACTCCAGCTTGTCAGCGATGCGGCGGGCGATCTCCTTCATCTTCTCCAGCGACGATCGATACTGAAGCACCGCGGATTGCAATGCGAAATCTGCTTTTCCCTTGCGTGCCAAAATTCCACCAAGACCAACTTTCCCCTTCTCAGCGTTCCCATCGAACCAGGCTTCGTCGCCGATGCCGCTCAACTTGGTGATGTTCTTCTCTCCGGGTTTAAGCCGCCGTATATCTTTCGTGTTTTTCCATTCCTTATCTTCTTCTCTCCATGGATTTGGCGACGTTCACCATCAGAGAAATCCGCGCGGTATCCAGTCCGGCTTGGGCGATGCTTCTTCATACATGCAGACGATGTCGCCGTGCCCAGGCGACAAGTTTCATGGGAACACCCGTGATTACCTGCGCATCCGCCGGACTGAACAGGGAGCATGGATCAATCTGCTGCTTTGGGCGATTGCGGTTGAGTGTCACTACTGCCGGAAGATGCCGATGCTGGCGTTGGTGTGGCTGCAGTGGTGCTTGCGTATTCGAGGAAGAACTGCTGCACGACAATAGCGAGCAGGGAAAATATGCAATGCGGCGACAGCAAAAGACTTTCTTCATCAATGGGCCTCCGTAACAAATTTCAGATTGTAATGAATCGATGCGCAGATTTGCTATGCTTTCCGCGCAGCGTCGCTTAAGATTCGTTCGAGCCAAACAAATTGAATTCACCCACGCCTCAGACCAACCCGGGTTCGACGCAATCTCTGGCCCGCCGGCTCGGACTTGTTCGACGCCACCATGCTGGTGATGGGCGGCATCATCGGCACAGGGATCTTCATGAATCCCTATGTGGTCGCCCAGCGCGTCCATACTCCGGCGTTGGTTCTTGGGCGCGTGGCTGGCAGGCGGCTGCATCGCGCTCATGGGAGGCTTCATCTGGGCGGAATTGGCCGACCGCATGCCCACTGCCGGCGGTCAATATGCCTATCTGCGTGACGCCTATCATCCTCTGGTCTCATTTCTGTATGGCTGGGTGCTGCTGCTGGTAATCCAAACCGGCGGAATGGCTGCCGTAACAGTTACTTTCTCACGCTATTTTCTTGAACTCACCGGATGGCACGCCGGCGAATGGCAGATTGCTCTGGTCGCCCTGACCGTGCTCACCGTAATCAACTGTATGGGTGTGCGCGCGGGAGGAACAGTCCAAAGCGGCCTGATGGTCTTGAAGATTGCGCGCCATCGCTTTGCTCGTATTCGTCGGATCGTTCCTGGTGCATGCACACGTCACATTGGAAACCGGCTCTGGATCAGCCGGTCTCTGGCGGATTGCTCTCCTCCTTTGGTGCGGCCATGGTCCCCGTGGTCTTTGCCTTTGGCGGATGGCACACAGCAACCTTTGCCTCGGCGGAAATAAAAAATCCGCGTCGTGATCTGCCTCGAGCCTTGATCATGGGCGTGATCGCGGTTGCGCTTCTTTACACATCAGTCAACTACGTTTGCGTGCGCGCGCTCGGAGTACTTACCCTGGCCAAAACGCCCGCGCCGGCCTCTGCCGTTATGCGGATGGCCCTGGGACAACGCGGTGCAACCATGATTGCGCTCGCAATCGCAATCTCCACCCTGGGATTTCTCAGCCAAAGCGTTTTGACCGCGCCTCGCGTCTACTTTGCCATGGCCAAAGACCGGCTCTTCTTTCGACAGCTGGCCTGGGTCCATCCGCAGACGCAAGCGCCAGTTTTCGCCATCGCCATACAAAGCGTCTGGACCATGGTGATCCTCTTGACCGGCGGTTATGACAAGATCCTGAATTACGTCACCTCCATGGACGTACTTTTCTGGGCGCTTGACCGCCGGCTCGCTCTTCATTCTTCGCCGGCGCGATCCAGCGCGATCAGCTTTTTCCATGCCCGGCCATCCCTTTACCACTGCGTTGTTCTGCTTGGTTTGCCTGGCGGTCGTTGGCAATACTCTTTACACGTACCCTGAAAATACATTGATCGGCTTTGCAATTCTGGCTGCCGGCGTTCCCATGTATTACATTTGGAGACGGACCTTACGCGCATGACACATTCCAGAAGCACAACCTATTCGCCTTACATGGAATGGGCCAAACTGCATTCCACTGCAAAATTCAATCTTGCCACCAGCGGCGTGGCCAACTTTCCCTTGTCGAAACTTGGCGTGACCATTGACCAATTGGAAATCAACGGCCCGTCGATCTATGGATACGAACCGCTGCTCCAGGCAATCGCGCGGCGATATCGAGTGCCGCAGGAATGCGTGGTAAGCGCTGTGGGAACGTCATTGGCCAATTACCTTGCGCTGGCCGCAACCACAGAACCCGGCGATGAAATTCTGGTCGAGCAGCCTACCTACGAACTCATTCTCAGCACTGCGAAATATCTGGGTCTTGAGATCAAGCGTTTCCCGCGCCGCGCAGAAAATAATTTTGCCATCGATCCGGCCGACGTTGAACGCAACCTGACTCCACGCACACGCCTGATTGTTATCTGCAACCTGCACAACCCAACTGGCGCTCTTGCTCCAGATTCCACACTGCGCGAAATAGGCAAGCTGGCTGCCAAAGTTAATGCGCGCGTTCTGGTGGACGAAGTTTACCGCGAGATGCTGTTTGAATCCTCGCCCGCCAGCTCGTTTCATATCGATCCCGAGCGCTTCATCGTTACCAACAGCCTCACCAAAGCCTACGGCCTGAGCGGCCTGCGCTGCGGATGGGTACTCGCCTCGCCTGAACTTGCGCGACGCATGTTCCGCATCAATGATCTGCACGGCGCAACCTTTGCCCATCCCGCCGAACTGCTGAGCGTGATCGCCTTTAGCAAACTTCCTCAGATCGCCGCCGACATGAAATCCATGCTGGATACAAACCGGCGGCTGTTGCATGACTTCCTGCTCAAGCGCGACGATCTGGATTACTTCTGGCCGGAATATGGGACCATCGTTTTCCCTCGCCTCAAAAACGGAAATGTTGATTCCCTTTGCCAATTACTGCACAACGATTTTGAAACCAGCGTGGTTCCCGGCAGCTACTTTGAGGATCCGGGCCGGTTCAGAATGGGTGTTGGCATACCGACTGAGTCTGTACAAGCAGCCTTGCCGCAATTGGAGCGCGGACTGAACAGTTACCGCGCATCATTGCAAGTCAGCGCCTAGCTCAAGCACCGTGCTCGTTTCAACTCTTGTCGATACCCCATTTGCCTGTCCCTCGGCAGGCGATAAACAGCGCGACAAAGCAATAAATCACTGCAAGCTCTCCGCCATTTTTCAAGGGTAGAAAAGTTCTCGGCTGGTGCACCATGAAATACGCGACCGCCATTTCGCCGCTCGCCAGGAAAGCAGCCAGATGCGTGAGCAGGCCAATAAGAATAAGCACTCCTCCAACCAACTCAATCCCTGCGCCGGTCCAGCCTAAAACGTCGTGAGGCTTCTGTCCGCCAAAGACCGTAAGCACTTTGCTCGCGCCGTGGCAGGCAAACAGAAATCCAAACACGATTCGCAGCGCGGCGTATGCAGTGGGTTCAAATTTCTTGAGAGCGTTCATCTCATTCCTTTATTTTTAAGCTGAGATACAGGGCCCGATGATGATCAGCCGGTTTCTAGTGATGGTATGCCAACAACTACACCACAAAATACTTTGCCTGCGGATGATGCACGATAATCGCCGACGTTGATTGTTCCGGCTCCATGTGGAAGCCGCTGGTCAGGCGCACGCCAATGTTTTCTTCCGGCTTCAGCAGCGCAAACAGCTTGGTCTGGTCTTCCAGGTTCGGGCACGCGGGATAGCCAAATGAATAGCGCGATCCGCGATACTTCTGGTGAAACAAATCTCCAACTCGCGTCGCGTCTTCTCCGGCGATTCCCAGTTCTTCCCTCACCTGCTTGTGAAACAGCTCAGCCAGCGCCTCTGCCGTCTCGACGCTCAGGCCGTGCAGGTAGAGATACTTCGTAAACTCGCCGGCATCAAAGAGCTTCTTGGTTTCCTCTGAAGCGCGGCTGCCGATCGTCACCACAGAAAGACCGATCACATCCAGCTTGCCCGACTCTTTAGGCTCGAAGAAATCAGCAATGGAAAGCTTGCGTCCTTCGCGCTGCCGCGGGAAGGTAAACTTCGCAATCACGTTGCGCGTCTCTGGCGTATCGAAAAGCACCACATCGTTGCCATCGGCCTGACAGGCAAAGTAGCCATACACGACCTTTGGCTCAAACCAGTCTTTGGCCGCTACTTCTTTCTGCAGCTCTGAAAGCACCGGAACATACTTTTCTTCCACAATCCGCAGATAATCCGCCTGCGACGCTGTCTTCAACTGCCACTGGTTCTTGAACAGCGCCGTGTGGTTGATGTACTGGAAGACTTCATTCAGGTCAAAATCCTTGCGCACACGCACGCCATAAAACGGAGGCACAGGAATATTCGGCGCTGGCTGCACCACCGGCGAGCGCTCCGTGCTGCTGGAACTTTCCGCCCCGGCAATCATCGTGGTCTTGGCGAACTCCTTCACCGTTCGGCCTTCCTGCAAGCGCTTTTCGCGCGCTCCATTGCTCGACGTAAGATCATCCATCAGGTGCAGGCCGGTAAACGCGTCGTCGGCGTAGAACACTGAGTTTGAATACTCACGCCGCAGATCGTCTTCCACATATTTGCGCGTGAGCGCGGCGCCGCCGCAGATCACCGGATAGTCCAGCGCCTGCGCCTGCAAATCCTGGATCACATACTTCATCTCCAGCGTCGACTTCACCAGCAGCCCGCTCAGCCCAATGGCATGCGCGCCGTGCTTTTTCGCCGCGGCGATGATCGAATCCGAAGGCTGCTTGATGCCCAGGTTCACCACCTTGTAGCCGTTGTTGGTAAGAATAATGTCCACCAGGTTTTTGCCAATGTCGTGGACATCGCCCTTCACCGTGGCCAGCACCAGCGTGCCTTTCTGGTTGCCTTCTTTCTTCTCCATCTTCGGCTCAAGATACGCGACAGCCTGCTTCATCACGCCAGCAGAATCCAGCACCGAAGGCAGCTGCATCTTGCGCGCGCCAAAAAGTTCGCCCACGGTCTTCATGCCGTCCAGCAGGACCGTGTTGATGATCTCCAGCGGCGAATATTTTTGCAGAGCATCGTCCAGAATTTGCTCCAGCGTCTGCTTCTGCGCGCCATCGCCCAGCGCCTTCTCGCCGTTGATGATGCAGCGCTTCAGCTTGTCTTCAACTGAAAGCGACTCCAGCGGCGCAGCTTCCACCTGCGGCTGCTTGTCCAGCCCGGTGAAATGCTGCATGTAAATCTGCAGCGGATCGCCCGCCGACTTGTCGTAATAGATCAGCTTGCGCGCCAGGTCCACTTCAATCTGCGGGATCTTATATAAAGGATAGATTTTGGCGTAGTTCACAATCGCCATATCCAGCCCGTAATCCACGGCTTCTTTCATGAACACGCTGTTCAACACGCGCCGCGCATATGTGTTCAGCCCAAATGAAATATTGCTCACGCCCAGGATCGTCTTCACGTCCGGCAGCTCTTGCTTAATGCCCTTGATCGCGTTCAGGGTCTCCATGCCGGCCGTGCGATAGTCGTCCTGGCCGGTGGAGATCGGCAGCGTCAGCGCGTCAAAGATCAGGTCGATAGGACGTATGCCGTATTTCTCCGTGGCGAGTTTGAAGATTCGCTTGGCGACTGCGACTTTCTTCTCCGCTGTCAGCGCCATGCCGTCTTCATCAATCGTCAGCGCGATCACCGCTGCGCCGTACTTCTTCGCCATCGGCAGCACTTTTGCGGTGCGCTTCTCGCCGTCCTCAAGATTGATGGAGTTGATGATCGCCTTGCCGGGAATGCGCTTCAGCGCTTCTTCAATCACGTCGGCTTCGGTGGAATCCACCAGCACCGGCGCGGGCACGCGCGTCGCCACCTTCTCGAGGATCGAGCTCATGTAGCCCTTTTCGTCCTCGCCCACAATCGCCGTGCACAGGTCCAGCATGTGCGAGCCTTCCGCCACCAGCTTTTTCGCCAGCGCCAGAATGTCGTCATACTTGCCTTCGCGGACCATGTTCTTGAAATGCTCCACCCGCGTGGTGGTGTTCATCTCTTCCGCCACAATCAGCGGCTTGGGATCAAGATCGAGCGGAAGCGTTGAGTACGCGCTTGAAGCGGAAGGCGTGACCTGCACTTCGCGCTTTGCCGGCTCCAGGTTCGCGCAAAGATCAGCCACGGCTTTGATGTGCTGCTGGATTCGTGCCGCAGCATCCGCCCACGATCCGGACGCCGTATTCCGTAATGAATTTCTTGTGCCATTCTGCCAACGATTGCGGCGTCAACCGATAATGCGCCACGCCGCCCACATTTTCCGGCAGGCCCGCGTTTGGCAGGATCGATATTTCTTTCGGCGCGTTGTGCGCCAGGTAGCGCACCGCATCGTTCATCTCTTTCGGGCCGGTCGCGCAATTCAGGCCGATAATCTCGCAATCAAAAGGCTCCAGCGCTGTCTCTGCCGCGCCAATTTCCGTGCCCAGCAGCATGGTGCCGGATTCCTGCAACGTCACCTGCGCCTGCACAGGAATGCGCTTGCCTCGCTGCTTCATGGCCTCAAACGCCGCAGCCACGGAAACTTTCGTCTGCAGAATGTCCTGGCAGGTTTCAATCAGCAGAATGTCCACGCCGCCGTCAATCAATCCCAGTGACTGCTCCAGATAGGCGTTGAACATGTCGTCATAGCTGATCTGCCCCAGCGATGGCAGCTTCGTTCCCGGCCCAATCGATCCCGCAACGTAACGCGGCTTGCCGTTGCTGGAAAAATCTCGCGCCACTTCGCGCGCCAGCTCGGCCGCGCGCTTATTGATCTCATGGACTTTGTCGGCCAGGTCAAATTCGCCCAGCACAATGCGTGTGCCGCCAAACGTGTTGGTCTCAACCACGTCGGCTCCGGCCTTGAAATACGCAGCGTGAATATCTTTTATTATGTCGGGCCGGCTCAGCACCAGCACTTCAGAGCAATTCTCTTTGCCCCAGAAGTCATCCATTGACGGATGGCGCTCTTGTATCTCCGTGCCCATGGCGCCGTCATAGATAACAACGCGCTCGCGAACTGTCTCTAGAAATGATTTCATCTGTCTTTAGTCGAGACCTTTAAGGTTCCCGCTATCAATATTCTACTTACCTGGATCGCCTTGGCCGACCCTTTCACCCTGATTGGTGCAATCAGCATCTTAAACGGTACTGTTTAAGGGGTTTTCCGACCGTCCATTCCTGATCCGTATCATCCGTGTTTATCAGTGGTAAGGGTTTTGCCTTTTCCGATTCGCGGCGATAGGTACCCCCTCCCCGGTCATCCCAGGCCATCCCAGATTGGCGTAGCTTTCAACGCTTTCGGTGTCCCGATCCCCGGATCACGCGCGATCATCAGATCACCCGATCTCCAGCATCCCTCCCCGGTACCCCTCAACTAGGATTCCAAAGCACTTAGCGCACATCATCCCAAGGCATCCCAGACCCGAGATTACCACCACAAAACAGCCTAAACCACTGCAATCAAATGACTTAAGTTAGCACAACGGACAACGAAAGTCAAGCGAAAAAGGCTTTTTACATGCGCAAAAATTGGCAGCGAGTTTCCAAAACATGGGCACCTCAGCAGATGAGTGTGAGCGCAACGGCGATTTATCAACAGTTGCCCCGACTATATCGGACGAGGTGGCACCGGGTTCCGACGTGACCGACAATCCGCAGGTTTATCGCACATGGCTATTTCGGCGCGTGGATGGGGACTCGGAAGATTGGATAGTGATGCCAGCAAGTGTGTACTGCCCAAATAAGCGGACTGTCGCGACAGCGTCGAAGGTAACGGGTACCCACATACCGCCCAGTTGAGCAAATTGCAGAGTGATATGAATGTCCTTGAGCCAAAAGGAGGGGCTCTTGGCGGGGACTCCTTCAATTCGGCGGATTCGGAAAGTGCTCGCATCTACCCAGATCTTCCCACGCAAAAGTTTTTTATCCTTCCTCTTCGGGACGATCCACAAAACGTACTCAGGAACGTCGCCGAAGTTCTCTCGCCTAAGAAAAAAGAAGTCATAGTTCGTCCTACTGATCTCGCTACTGAGTCCGCTCTTCGCCGACTCGGTTTCCCGGTCTAAGAGTTCACGAACCATTTTTTCTCCCCGTGAGTGACCTCTCGCCTGAATAATTTTGTACGTCTTGATGTCGGGAGGAACGAAATTGATCTGCGCCATGACCTCAGAGGTGGGTTGCTTATCATCGCCATGAAACACCTTGTATTCTCGCGTCAACTCATATGGCCGAGACTGAGTGGGATCCTGGTTGTGGACGTCCTCCAAGCGTTGCAGGATCAGGTTTAGATCGGGAGATCTGATTTCAGTGGTGGACGGAGTTACCTGTGACGATGAGGCGAGCGTTGCCAAAAAAACGAAACCTGACAACCAGAGTCTTGGCATAGCTGTTTTACCGCGTCTCAAACTTGATGTTGTTCTCGCCCTCCTGCGGACTGCTGCACTTTGCGAGAAGAACCGCGATCCACTCAACACAAAATGATTTCACCCCTCCCCGTCAAAGGTCAAACATTCCCCCTCTCGCATTCCTGACATATTGGCTGTTCCCAAGTGACGCTACTCGGAAACTGTTGTTCAGCGGGCAACTGGCGATAACTGCCGTTTACACTCAGAAGCGAGATCGCATTTGTGGGTTAAGTATGGGAAAGATTTGACCGCAGCCGTGTCAAGACTCAGCTTCTCACTTTGAATGGTGAACCTGTGAATGGAGAACCAATGAAGACCTTGCTCCTTACTTTGCTGTTGTCCGTTTTCGCGCTCCCACTCATCGCCCAGGGCGCGCCACCACAGAACGCCGCTGACCAGCCTTACGTCATGGAGTACTACTACAAAGTCCAATGGGGACATCAGCAGGAGTTCTTGCAGCTCTTCCTCAAAAATCACTATCCTCTGCTCAGGAAAGAAGTGGAGAGCGGACGCATGTTATCGGTCAAGATTGAAACGCCTTCCAACCACATGACGGAAGATGCGCGCTGGGATTATCGCGTGACCATTCGCTTCAAGAACTCGACGGTCGCCACCACGGCCAATCCCAACGAAGAAGCCATGACACGACAGCTCTGGCCTGACCAGGATACCTACAAGCGCGAAGAGCAGCGCCGCTTTGAAATCCTGCTGGCGCACTGGGACTTGCCGATTTCAGACATAACACCTGCGCCCCCAAAGAAATAGGGGCAGAATCAATGTCCGATCCTTATAAACAGATCGTCATCCCGAGCTTCCGTCAATGAGGGCGCGCCGTCTTCAGCGCCCGCTGATGACAACGCGGGCTCGCTTACGCCCTTCGAGTTGACGCTCCGTAAATGGTTTGAATAAAACGGAAAAATTCAAAGTGTACTGCTACGGAAAAACCTGGGCCTGCAGAAGCCAATTCCCAAATTGGGCCTGCATCACCTGAGACGCGCATCTCTGGGCCGAGTCGCTGCATCAGTAATTACTGGAGTCGATAGTAGGAAGCCAGGGTAATTTTGGGGGCTTCTCACTTTTCCGGGCGCTTCCGCTAAAACTTCTTCAAGGAGACATCCTGTGCGCAAGATCCACCCGATGTATTTTCTGCTGCTCTCTGCCGTCCTGTTCGCCTCTTCAGCATCTGTTTCCCAAACCTACCAGAACCTGGTTCCTCCAGCCGGAATTGCCACAAGCGCGGGCGAGCCATCCATCGGTGTCAACTGGAACACCGGCAAGATCTTCTTTGAGGCGGGCTTGGAGACGGATCGCGTTACCATCAATGGCGCCTCAGCCACATGGGAAGACGTAAGCTCTCCGGAAACATCGGTGCTGTCTCTGGACCCGATTCTATTCACTGACCACGCCACCGGCCGCACCCTGGTCTCGCAACTTTCGGGCGCGTGCAGCCTCTCCTCATTCAGTGATAATGATGGCACAAGCTATACGCCCGCCGTGGGATGCGGCGCCCCTGCTGGAATCGATCACCAAACAATTGGCGGCGGCCCTTTCGCTGCCAGCCTTGTGCCTCAATTGCCGCCACCGGTCGGATATCAGCATGCTATTTATTACTGCTCGCAGGATGTCATTGATGCTTCCTGCGCAATCAGCCTGAACGGCGGCCTCACTTACGGCCCTGCCGTGCCAATCTACACGCTGGCCGATTGCGGCGGTCTGCATGGTCACATCAAAGTTGGGCCGGATGGCACCGCGTATGTCCCCAACAAAAATTGCGGCAGCGGAAATGCCGCGGTAGTCTCGTCTGGAAATAACGGCCTTACCTGGACAATCCATACCGTGCCCGGCAGCGCTTCTGGCGATAGTGATCCTTCGGTCGCCGTCGCGGCTGACAACACCGTATATTTCGGCTGGCACGGCAGCAATGGCCATCCCATGGTCGCGGTTTCTCATGATCATGGCGCTACCTGGACGAACGTCACGGATGTTGGAGCATCACTAGGAATCCAGAACGTGGCCTTCCCCGCCATGGTTGCAGGCGATGGCAATCGCGCTGCACTTGCTTTTCTGGGAACGCCGACCGGCGGCAATGCCCAGGACACGGCCAACTTCACCGGGATTTGGCATCTCTACATCGCGCACACTTACGACTCCGGCGTAACCTGGACTCTCATAGACGCCACTCCTAGCGATCCGGTGCAGCGCGGTTCTATATGCCTGGGTGGCACCACGTGCGGTAATGATCGCAATCTGCTCGACTTCATTGATGCCACCGTGGACAAGCAGGGACGCGTTCTGGTGGGCTATGCGGACGGATGCATCGGCGCTTGTGTTACTGCCGGCCCAAATTCCTTTAGCGCACAAGGCGCCATAGCACGTCAGGCTACGGGGAAGGGCTTGTTCGCAGCTTTTGATGGAACGTTTTAAGCAGGAAGGTTAACCTCTTCTCGGCTAAGGACGCTTCTTCTGGCTTACGAAGCAAACTTCTGGCTTGGTTAGCAGATTGGGAGAGCGTCCGCTGGGAGAACTTGAACTATTCGGCAACAGGCTGCGCGCTTCCTGCCGTTGTAGGAAAGTCTTTGGCGTCAGTCTCTCCGACCACAAATGCATTGCCTGACGGATTCAGCGCAATGCCTTCGCCGCTTTGGGTGCCATGGCCGCCGAGATATGAGGAATATAAGGCTCGTGATCCCATCGGCATTCAGCTTGGTCACGAACGCGCTGGCGCAAGCTGCCGTCGTTTTTGAGTTTGCACTCGCCTTGGAAGACACCCGCAGTTACAGGAAAATTCTTCGATGTGGTGGTACCAGTCACGTAAGCGTTGCCGGAAGAATCCACGGCGATGCCGCCCGTTCGTTCGTCACCAGAACCGCCAAGGAAAGTGGCATAGATCAACTTGGTTCCACTGGAGTTCAGCTTGGCCACCCAGGCATCGGTCTTACCGCCAAAGGTGCCCTGGAACGCGCCGGCAGTGCGGCTTGAACGTGTCATCGCCAAAGGTGTTTCCATTGGTGCTTCCAGCGATATAAATGTTGTCTGCCGCATCGAGCGCCAGTGGGACATTGTCAAAGAAAACTGAGCCGGGAACGAACGCGGTAAAGATCATGCGTCGAACCGGTAAAGTCTAACTTGGTCACGAATGCTGATACACACTCGGGATTTGCAGGACCGTTTTCGCCCGGGAACGAACCGGAGCACGTCCAGCCTGCCACAACAACGCGATTGGACGAATCAACCGCAATCCCGGTCCCTCCATCGTCCTCATCGCCGCCGCCGGTGAGATAGCTGGCATACCGCAGGACAGCTAAGGGCGCTATTCGCTCAAAACTGATTTAGCGTAGCGCACTCAACAGCGTAGTACTGTCCGCCGTGGCATTCCGCAGGAGAATGTGATGTTTTAAGAATTCTGCTTTTAGGGCGGGCAGGCTCTTCGCCGTCTAGTCCGCCGCCAGCGTAGCGGGATACCACTGTATCTCAGCGCAGGCGGCGCAGAATCTCTTATGGCGATGAAAAGCTTCGTCCGCGTCGCGATGGGTTTCGCCCAGAGCTTCTATCTGCTTCATTTCGCGGTCGTCTTTTTTCCTGCTGGAAAAGAACTCCAGCAGCCGGGCTTTAAACAATTCGTCCGCCTGGGACGCCCGGGTAAATAGCTCCCTCCCCCGCGTGCATAATTGTTGGTGCATGGCGCGTGATTTTCTCGCCGGTGGGCGATGAAGTCCATAGGCTTTACAGGCTTTTTACATCGAGTGCAGCGCGGAATTTACTTTGCGGAGCAGCTCAGGATGAGTGCCGCCGCGCTCAGGCAACAAACTTATAGCCCAGGCCAGGGACAGTTACGATCATAGACGGCTGCTTGGGATCTTTTTCCAGCTTCTGGCGCAAGCTCCCGACGTGTACGTCAACAGTGCGCGTGAAAGTTTCTTCGCTGTATCCCCACACTTCTTTGAGCAGCACTTCGCGGGACAATGTGGTTCCCGGATTTTGCGCAAAGTAACGCAGCAGGCGGAACTCGCGTGCGGAAAGCGGCAGCAACTTTCCTTCACGTGAAACTGTTGTGCCTTTCAAGTCGATTCGGACCGGGCCAAACTGCAATACGTCCGCTTCTTTCGGATGCACCGCTCCGCGCCGGATCTGCGCCTCAATGCGCGCCAGCAGCTCCAGCACCTCAAACGGCTTGGTCACATAGTCATCTGCACCGATTTTCAGTCCCAGGACTTTGTCCACTAACTGGCCGCGCGCCGTCAGCATGATGATTGGCGTTGCAATCCCTGCTTTCCTGATATCTCGGCAAACATCATTGCCGTTCTTCTTCGGCAGCATCACATCCAGAATCACCAGGTCATACGCGCCTTCGGTGGCCTTGCGCTGCCCCTCTTCTCCATCGGACGCAGTATCCAGCGCGTATCCTTCCGCCTTGAGGCGGTCAGAAAGCGTCATGCGCAGGTCTTCTTCGTCCTCCACCAATAGGATTCGTTCAGTCATGAGGAGAAGCCCGGTTCCGCGCCCGCTGGTTTATCCGCCGCGCCTTGAGTTTCTTCCGCCTTGCGTTCCTGCGCTACCGGCAGATGAATGCTAAAGGCGCTTCCCTTGCCCAGTTCGCTGCTTGCTGTGATCCGTCCGCCCATGGCTTCCACAATGGTGCGCGCCAGCGGCAAGCCCAGGCCGGTCCCATGGATTCCAGATTCGCTTACCGCCGGGCTGCGATAGAAAGGTTCAAAGATCTGTTTGATCTCATCTTTATCAATGCCGATTCCCTTGTCTTCCACCGTCAGTTTCACTTCCTCGATACGCCCATTGCCTTTTACTGCCGCAGCTGAAATTCGCAGCCAGCGGTTCTCTCCGCCATATTTCACGGCGTTCGTAATCAGGTTCTGCAAGCTTCGCACCAGCGCGGTGAAATCAGCGTTCACCATTGGCAATCCGCTCTCAATCCGCCGCTCCACGGTGAATCCTGCCGCTGCCACCTCAGAGCTTGTTCCCTCCAGCGCTGAATCAATCACTTCGGAAATATTTATCCGTCCGTTTCCCAGGCGGCGTTGCGGCTGCTGCGTCGCAGCAAATAGCAAGACCTGTTCCACCAACTGCGTCAACTGCCGGCTCTGCTTCACAATAGTATTGCCATAGCGGACCAATTGCTGCTTGTCTTCCACCACACCATGGGCAATGTTCTCCGCCGCCGATGAAATTACAGCCAGCGGCGTCCGCAACTCGTGCGAGACTCCTGCAACAAAGTCCATCTGCAATCTCGCCAGCCTGCGCGCTCGCTGGCTCGCCACAACAATCAGGCCCATCGTGATGGCCAGAACACCCAGCACACCAAAGCTTGCCATCAGATTGCGCCGTCTCAGCGCGCCAACTGCCGCTTCTACTGATCCGCTTTTGTGCGTAGCGGTGACCTGCCACATGCCCTGGTTCTCAGCGTAATGAAACGGATCGAATCTGGGCAGCCGCTCCAGCGTGGCCATGTGCTGCTCATCCGATTGCGGTTCGTGATCCGCCCGGGGCCGCGCCGGACCGAAAAACTCCATGCTCGCGTCGGGCGGTCCGCCGTGTCCAAACGGAGGCCCAATCAGGTTTAAGGCGACATCCACTGGCTGATTTTTCTCTTCGCTCGTTCCCGGCCCGGAAGAATAAACCACGCGATCTGCATCGTTGCTCACCGCTCTTACAGCAACGTAATAGTCGATTCCTGACGCACCGCCAAAGAACTTTCGCGTCAGCTCCGGAAAAATCTCTTTTTTCAGCACGCTCGGATTCAGTTGAATAATCAGCCACGTGACATCCGCCCGGTTCACAGGCCCGTCAGAGGACATGTGCCGCCGGATGGGGTATGCTATGGCCGGTATAGACTGATCGATAGCCCACGGCATCATCATTTCCGGCATGCGCCTGCGCATCCCAGGTCTGCCGACTCCTTGCCGGCGACGGCCGTCGAACTTCCTCGGTGGTCCAAACTCAGAATGATGATGCCCCTCATGTGCTTCAGGTCCCCCGACAGGCGGATGATGCGCCTTGGTGATCTCCAACAATCTCTGTTGCATCGGATCAAATTCGGCCGGCCATGCAGCTCGCTCAAACTGGCTGCTGGCTGGGTCAAACCGCAACGGTTGTTGGCGCGTTGGATCAACCCAGAGATAGATATGTGAAACCAGATTTGGATGCGCCGCGGTCTGCTGTAAGTGATGAAATTGCTCGTTTAGTTCTGCGGGATTTATCGCTTCGGGACTGTCCGCAATGCTCCTGATCTCAACTGCCACCGCGCCTAGTTCACGGGCAAAATCCTGCCGGAAACTCATGAGCGAAACATGCAGGTTGGCGAGCATTTGCGCCCGTGTGGCATTGCTCACCTGTCCGCTCCACCGATATTGCAATACAGCCAGCCCCACCAACACTGCTGCCATTGCGGGCATGGCTACCCATCGGAGAAGGCGTTCTCTGGCTTGCGGTCTATTCATTCAGTTTCAACTTGGGGAAAACAGTTGGCGTTGCACGGATCATAATCCGCGTCGATTCTCGCCTCATCGATTAGATTATATGTCCGCCTTACGCTCCCGCTGCGATTGGCTCTACTCGCGGGCTTGGCCGCAGAGGCCGTTGCAGCAACGCGCTGAGTTCCCGCAGGAATCTGGGCTTGTAAATGACTGCCTTCGCTCCGCATCCGGCGCACGCCGCGCGAAACCGCGGGCTCGTGTCCATGGACATCAAAATAACCTCGGTTGCAGGAGCCATCTGGGACAACAGCAGGGCTGTTCTTAGCCCGCTCATGCCGGGCATGTCCGCATCCATCACAACCAGATCTGGTTTCAGATTGAGCACCGCATCAACCGCCTGCGTGCCGCTCTCTGCCCTGCCGGCCACTTCAACCACATCATGATGCTCCAGGAGAGAGCAGATCGCGTGCAGAATTGTCTCGGAGTCATCCACCACCAGCGCCCTTTTTCTGATGTGCGCCAGCGGAACTGGTTCCAGTGTTTGCGTGCGAATTGCTAATGATCCCAGAGACATACAGCACCTCGTCTCGAATTTACGTAACTTAACTTACCTAACTTAAAGATTAACCAGACTTTGAGTTGGCTGAAGTAAACAAGCCGACAAGGGTTTGTAAAGTTCTTGTAAAGAGCCGCTGGGCTGGCTTGAGGCCGTAAGGCAAACGCGTAAAGCAGATATTTAAGGACAGGACACCCTGCGAAAAACTAGGGAAAACGCAGGCCGTCCTGTCCTTCCTCGCGGCG
The DNA here is from genome assembly GCA_963732195.1 of Terriglobia bacterium. GTDB lineage: Bacteria > Acidobacteriota > Terriglobia > Terriglobales > Acidobacteriaceae > Angelobacter. The sequence continues at coordinate 45,210 of CAVSYO010000029.1, forward strand.
CGCCAATCCTTAGAAAGAAGCTCCTGGCGGCGGACCACCGGGCCCACCGTGTCCAAATCCGCGCCGGTGCATCATCCCCATGCCATGATGTTTGCTTTCCAGCGCGTTCATCTTGGTCTGCTGGTCGGGTGTAAGAGTCTGGTAAAACGCAGCTTGCGCCTTGGCGTGTGAAGTAATCATCTGCGTGGTAAGGTTGCCGATTGTATTGGCCGCCTGTTCAATCCCGGCGCTATCGTTCTTCTGGATTGCCGCTTTCAGGCTGTCATGCGCCGTACCGCATTTGATCGTGGGTTGCTTTGGCGTTGTTGGCCGCTTCGCTGAAGATCGTGCTCGCCTGCTGTTGCTGTTGGGTGTTCAGCGACAGCTGCTTGGTCAGGAAATCAAGGTGGCGCTGCGCCATCTTCGCCGGGTCAGGCGGATTTCCGTGTTGCGCCATGGCGAAAACGCTCGCCAGGGCCAGAACTGCTGTTACTTTCAAGAGGGTTGTTCTCATTTAGGTGTTCTCCGTGAAAATGCTCTTTTGTAAAGCTACGAATAAAGCCATAAAGCCTGTTCTACTGTTAAATAATGCTGTTTATGAATCAGCGCAAAAGCGCTGCATTACCGTGCCGAATTCCTGCCGAAAATTTTCTTTGTGAACAAAATCAAATGCGCCCGCATCTTCGCAAGCTTGCCGCAGCTCGGGCGATTCGTCTGTAGACATGAGCACGACCCGCGCTGACGGGAGCCTGTGCGCAAAAAACCACGCCAGGGTCAATCCGTCGAGATAGGGCATATTCACGTCCATCAGGACCATGTCGGGTTTCGTTTTCATCACGATCTCAATGGCTTCGCCGCCTTTTCCGGCGCGTGCCACCAGATCGATCGTGGGATCAAGTTCCAGCAGTTCGCATGCGACCTGCAGGAACGTTGGTGAATCGTCAACCACAACCGTTCGGATACGGCTGGGATCAGGTCTGCGCAAGACCTCTTGCGCTAATTCATTTCTCAACATCACTTGAGCCGGTGCTGCCATCCGTCTTCACCTCAGTAAACGTGATGTATTCATATGAACACCTTTCCCCATAACGGTGGGTAAAATGGCAGGCAGCGCGATGTAAAGAAAGTGTAAAGAGAGGTTTTATCTGATAAGTAGCCTTCGGCAGAAGGCTTGGATTGCTCGTTGGATTCTGTGTTTTACCGGGCAGCCCAGAACGCCCGTTAAGGCGTGCATGGCTTAGCGTTTCGATCGTGGGGCGAACGCTGATACATATTCGAGGACGTCTGCCGCCTCGATATTCAGTTGATCGGCAGCGCTGTTGATTAACTCCAATTCGGCGACCGCGTCAACTGGGCTGGACTGCCGTCGCAACTCATTCCGGATCGCTCGCTCAATGACAACAGAACGCGAACGCTTCGATCCTGCCAATCGGTCCAGGCGCGCAAGCACGCTCGATGACAGCGTTATTGAAACCTTCTTCTTCATTCACAAATATGTTATGCCAGATCGTAGAACTGGCCCAAAGTGACTGCACAATCGAGTCTTTGGTACATTTGTCATCCCCATTCCCCGGTGATAACATCGCTAGCTTGTGGAGGTCGTCTGATGTCGGATAGAGATAACAGCAACAGTCTACTGTGGTTCCTGGCAGGACTCGGTTTTGGCGCGCTGATGGGCGTGCTTTACGCTCCCCGCTCCGGTCGTGAAACTCGCGATGCCCTCAAGAACACCGCGCAGGAAGGCGGCGAATACATAAAGACCCGCGGCCGTGAAGCCAAGGAAACCGTGAGCCAGTGGGTCGATCGCGGCAAGGATGTTGTCGGTCAGCAAAAGGAAAAGATCAGCGCCGCCATTGATGCCACTCGGCAGGCCTATCGTGAAGCTTCGGAAGGCAAAAAAGGCTCTTAAGGGAGCTCAATACCCAAGTGGATAATCACATCATCACAGTCTTTGTGGTCGTCGCCGCAGTTGCCATTGTGGTGCAAATGGGCGTTCTGCTTGCTCTGTACATGGCGCTGCGGCGGACCTCAGAGCGCATGGAAGGCATTGCCGGCCGCCTGGAACAACAGGCCACCCCGGTGCTGGCCACTGCCGCCGCTATCCTTGACGACGCCAAACCGAAAATTGCCGACATTACCACCAACCTGGCCGAGACATCCGCAACCATGCGCACTCATGCAGGACAGATTGGCAACGCTGCTTCAGAAATCGCGGAGCGTGCGCGCATGCAAGCGGCCCGCCTGGATGAGTTCGTGATCACCGCCGCGCACAAAGTTGAAGCCACGAGCGAGCTGCTGCAAAATAAAGTCTTCTCGCCCATGCGGCGCGTCCGCTCCATCGTTACGGCACTCAACGCCGGCCTGAGCTTCTTCAAATCGAATCGCCCTCAGCGCAGAAAAAGCTCCGGTGAAGTGGAAGACGAAGAGATGTTCATATAGCTTTTTGCCTTGTCCCGAGCGAAGCGAGGGATCCCTACCGGTAGAAAGATCCTTAAGTCCGAGATCCATCGCAGTGCAGTCTCTACAGTGACTCCACGAACCTAAACTGATCAGCGTTTATCTGCGAAAATCTGCGGCGAAATTACCTGCCGAAGTGGACTGACACGTGCCCCCCGGGGGAATTCTCGACCCCCGCAGGCGACTGGTCCAGCCCTACACCGCTGCCATTACTTCAAGCTCAATCCCGCCGACTCCGCTTCTTCCAGCGCGACACGCAATGACTTCCCGTGGAAATCCGGAACGAGAACTCCACCGGCGACGTCAAGCACAACAGTTTCGCGCGGCGATTGTTCGTGCTCAAAAGCTGTCTTCTGTAGCGTCGCTGCCGGTTGTGTAGGACCGATAAGCGGAACCGCCGGCTTCACCGTTTTGCTTGTCGCCGCCACTGGTCGCAACCTCGGGTCCTGTTGTATGGTCGCTGGAAGCGGCGAAGTCTGCACCTGTGGTGCAGCCGGCACCGTGGGCGTATCCACACTCTCTTGTGCGCTGGCGACGTAATCCGGCGCTGCCTCTGCGGTGTCATCTTCTTTGGTATGCGCTTTCAGCCACATCCGCCGGGGATCTTGTAGCTCCACGTCGTGCGGCACATTCATATATGCCAGCACCTGCTGCGCAATGCGCGCAAAAACCGGAGCAGCAGCCTCTCCGCCGCCATCGTGCGGATATCCGCCGGCCGGAGAATCCAGGACCACCAGCACAGTCACCGCGGGATTATTCACCGGCGCGAATCCGGCAAATGACGCGATGTGTTGGCGATGGGAATACTTGCCGCTGGCATCAATTTTCTGTGCCGTGCCGGTTTTACCAGCCGAGCTGTAACCATCCAGAATCGCTTTTTTTCCTGTGCCACGCAGCACCACGCCTTCCATCATGTGCTTCATCTGCGCCGCCGTCAGAGGAGAGATAACGCGCCTTCCCATCGGCGGATGAAAAGCAATTAACTGCGGCGTGCTTCGGGGCGCGGTGGTTCCGGCAACAATCCTCGGCGCAACATAAAGTCCGTCATTTGCAATCGTGGAAACCATCGACGCCAACTGCACAGGCGACACGCCAATCTCCTGTCCCATGGAAATTGCGCCAATGCTCACCTTTGACCATCGGCTAACCGGCTTGGTAATGCCCCGAGTCTCGCCCGGCAATTCAATCCGCGTCTGCGTGCCAAAGCCGAACGCGCGTATGTAGCGGTCAAATCGTTCTTCGCCCAGGCGCAGCGCAATCTTGATTGCGCCTACGTCGCTCGAGTGTTCCAGAATCTGCGTCACCGTGAGCCCCGCGTAAGGATGGTGATCGTGAATGCGTAGGCCGTTCACCACGATAGAACCCATCTGGCAATCAACCACCTCGTCAGGATTCGTGATCTTCTCTTCCAGCGCGGCTGCCAGCGTAACGAGCTTGAATGTCGAGCCCGGCTCATAAACGTCACTCACTGAGCGGTTCTTGAGCGCTTGAGGATTTACCTTATTAAAGATATTGGGGTTGAACGTGGGCCAGTTCGCCAATGCCAGCACTTCTCCGGTGTGCGGATTCTCTACGATCACCGTGCCGGCTTCAGCATGCGTGTCGTCAATCGCGCGCGCCAGCTCCCGCTCCACGATGTATTGAATTTTTTCATCGATGGTAAGCACCACGTTCTCGCCGGGATCAGGCTGCTTCTCCACTCGTCCAAGCCAGCGGCGCTTGTTGTCCATGGTGATCAACATCTTGCCCGGCTTACCCGTCAGCTTGGATTGAAACTCCCGCTCCACGCCGCCGAGCCCGTCATCATCCAACCCCACATAGCCAAGAACCTGTGCGGCAAGCTCGCCTTTGGGATAAAAGCGTTTCGATTCTTTCTGAAAGTAAATGCCCTTCAGATTCAACGCGCGAACGCGGGCGCTGGTGGAGTTATCAATCTTGCGGGCAATCCAGGCAAAGGCCCTCGAGCTGCGCATGCGGCCTTCAATCTCACTGGCATCGGCCTTAAGGACGCGCCCCAGGACCTGTGCCGTGGAGTGAACATCAGGGACTTCCGACGGCACGGCAAAAACTGAATCCACGCTCACCGTCATGGCCAGCTCATTACCGCGACGATCATAAATATTGCCGCGCACCGGAGAGACTTCAATGCTGCGCTGCTGCTGCTTGGCCGCGCGCTGTGTGTAGTCGCCGTAATTGATGATCTGCAGCCAGACCAGCCGGCCGCAGATTACAAGAAACCAAAATAGAAGGAAGCCGAGAAGGATGTATAACCGCTTGTTGGCGATTTGATTGGACTGGGCCATTTTCCCTAACAGTTAGTTCTAAACTGCTTGCCTTCCATTAGTGCTCGTCATCCCGACAGCCGTTGAGCGAACGCGCGTCGTCTTCAGCGCGTACGCAGGCTGGAGGGACCTTGCGTTTTGTTTGCAGATTTCAACCCTGGCCAAACACAGGGCCCCTCACTCCTATTCGGCCGCTGGAGAAAACGCGCCCTCATTAACGGAGTTCGGGATGACATGTTTTTGAGAGATTTCAAATCATCACTAAAGCGGTCTGCAACTAACGATAAAAAACAAAGGGCGAGCCCGGCTTGCGCGGCGAGCCCGCCGCAACGGGCGCTGACAAATCTCAAGTTGGCGATTCTCATGAGCGGTTTTGAGCGTAGCGACAAAAAACGGACGGCAACCCCGGCTGTTTTTCCGGAGTCGCCATCAAGCACCGGAAATTCCGGAGCAAGGTCCACCCACCAAAACTTATGCCACAGCCCAAATTACTGTGCCGTGATGACCGCAACGGTCGTCGCCTGCGCCATGATGGGAGCGCCCACATCTTCCGGATTCAGGCGGATCACCTGTCCCGGCTGCGTCGATTCAAGTCCCATCTTGCGCGCCAACGCGTCGATTCTCCCCGGATCGCGCAATGAAGCTGCTTCCAGCGTGAGCGTGCGATTCACTTCCACCAGGCGCTCGCGTTCTGCCTTCTGCGCTTCAATGCGGTAGCCGTATTCAATGGAGCTGAAGTGCTGCCAGGCATAAAACATCATCACCATGAACAGCGCGGCCACAGCGGCTGAAAATATCCTGATCTCGCGCCGGCGCTGCGGATCAGTCACCTTGACCAGCCGGGAATTGTCGATTGTTTTCTGAAAGTAAAATTCCGGCGTGATCCCGGCGACACTCCTTCGCACCGGAGTGCGAGAGTCTACCGGCGTGATCATTCCCGTAATCTGCATTGCCGTGGCGGCCATTTACGCTACCTCAACCATTTCCTGTCGCCATTCAAAGCGGCGCAGTGGATATTGGCGCTCCAGCGCCGAAGCTTGGATCTTTTCCTGTTCGCGGGCGTGATCTTCCGCACGCACCACACTGTTGATCAGCTCTTCAATCGTTGTTCCTTGAAACATTGCTTTGTCCTCTGCTTTTCTCGAGGGGTCTTTTATTCCGGGGCGGCACCGTTATATGGAAGTGTCAAATTCGCCCAAGTACAAAAGGAAGGCAGCGCCTCCCCGGAAACTTTTTGCTTCATCTGCCTACCACGGCCAGACGAAGCTAATACTCATTTGCGCTCCGCGACCCGCATCTTTGCGCTGCGCGATCTTGGATTGCGATCGATCTCTTCTTGCGTCGCTGTCAGCGGCTTCTTTGTCAAAACCTCAAAGATGCCCGCCTTCGCGCCGTCCCGCAAAGCGTCTTTCACGATGCGGTCTTCCAGGGAGTGAAAGCTGATCACCACCAGCCTGCCTCCCTTCTTCAGGACGTCAGGCGCCGCGTCCATCAGCGCCTGCAAGTCCTCCAGTTCGCGGTTTACGAAGATTCGGATTGCCTGGAAAGTTGTGGTCGCTGGATGAATCCTTTGATGAGCCCCGGTATTCATTGACCGGAGCGCAGCCGATATTACTTGTGCCAGATGAGCGGTACTTCTTATCGGCCGCGCCCGGACAATGGCTCTGGCGATTCTCCGCGACCTCCTTTCCTCACCGAATTCGTAAATCACATTTGCGAGGTCTTCTTCGCGCATGTGATTTACCACTTGATCGGCGGTGCGCTCTCCTTGCGGGTCCATTCGCATGTCGAGCGGCCCTTCCGCCTGAAAACTAAATCCGCGCGCTGCGTCACCGAACTGCAGTGAACTTACGCCCAGATCCGCCAGCAGTCCGTCGGCTGAGGCCGGCGGAACATGCTGGGGGAGCTCGGCGTAAGAGCTGTGCAGCAGGGTAATCTTTGGACGGTTATCACCTCCGACCCCAGAAAGCCTCTGCTGCGCCAGTTCGATCGCGTGGGTATCTTTATCGAAGCCAATCAAATGACCCTGTGGGCCGAGGCGCTTTGCGATTTCTAAGCTGTGTCCGCCCAACCCCAGGGTCGCGTCGATATAGGTCCCGTCGCGCCGGATTGCTAAAAAGTCGATCGCTTCTTTTAAAAGAACTGAAACATGGCCAACTTCCCCACCGCCATGCGCCCCCTTGGGGGCTTCGTCTTGCCCAAACTCGTCCGCCACTAGATGCCCAGTTCGTCGAGAGTTTTCTCATCGTCCTGCGTGAACGGGTTCTCTTCTATGTCCTTCTTGTAAGCCTCGATGCTCTGCACTTCGAGGTAGGTCAAATTGCCGACAACGGCCACTTCGCCCTTGATCTCGGCCGAGTCGCGCAGCAACGCCGGTATCAGCACCCGGCCCTGCCCATCGATTTCCACCAGCTGACCGTAATAGTTGGTGCGGTTCAAAAACTTTTTCTTCGTCGGATTGAAATTGGAGAGCTTTGTCAGCTTCTCCTCGATCCGCTGCCACTCCTCGAAGGGATACACTTGAGCAACCTTCCCATCGAGCGATGTGATGTAAAATTGGGCGCCGTACTTCTCGTCGATCAGGCGCTTGAATTCCGCGGGGACCTTTAAACGTCCCTTCTCGTCGACCCGAGTTGGATGGTTGCCGCGAAACATTGTTCTTTCTGACTGCTACAGCTACTAAGGAGGCAAAAACGGTAAGTTCTAGCTTTATTTCTGGCTCGGTCACGGTAATTTGGGGGTTTTTCAGCTTCATTTTCCCTTTGACTACTTTTGACCACTTACCCCTTGAACCGATCTAGCTCTTACCACTTTCAACCACTTTAGACCACATCCTACGCCTAAACAGTTGTCTGTCAAGGGCTTTTTTCAAGGTGGGGTGTGGAAAACCGCTTTCGATGTTTCCGTGGCCGGGGCTTGTGGATTCAAGAATGAAAAACACTAGCTATAGTGTTTACAAAAAAGGTTCAGCTACTCTGGTGTGCGCACTGAACTCTCGCCGTCGATGAAAAAATCTCGCAGCTCAACAAAGACTCCCAACGACGTTCCCTTCTCTTCTGAACAGATTCACGCTTTCCGTCTCCGCCGCCATCATCTGCTCGATCAATCTGCAAAAGACCTGGTTACAATTTGCCGTGACGTGTGCGGTGTGCAGGCGCAGATCATGTCAGCCGCGCAGCTTCAGCTTTGGGCGCGCAACCATGCCATCACTCCTGCGATGGTTAATGATGCGTTGTGGAAGACCCGCTCGCTGGTAAAGACCTCATTGATGCGCCAGACGTTGCATCTTGTTCCGGCGGATGAGTTCCCGCTCTACATCGCGGCGCACAGGAGCGCGCGCGCAAAAGCCGTGCTCTCCATCATGGCAAGGTGCAAGATCACGCGGGACGAAGCTGATGCGCTGAGCGCCTTGATTCTGGAAGAACTCAAAGCAGGTCCCGCCCCGCGCGCAGCGATTACTGCCGCCGTGCGTCCCAAAGTGAGCAAGCGGTTGCGCGTGTGGATGGACAAGGTATGGAGCATTGTGCGGCTGCCGGTAATCGAAGGCGATGTCTGCTATGGTCCAGGCGAAGGCAATCATGCAACATTTATCCGCACGGATCACTGGCTCCCAAAACTACGCCCCATCGATGAGCAAACCGCGCAGAAAGAACTGTTCCGGAAATATCTGCGCGCCTATGGTCCGGCGACGCTCAACGACTTCGCGCACTGGTCCCTCATCTCCATGCCAGAAGTTCGGGCCCTTCGTCCGCTTTTGGATTCAGAGATCGCAGAACACAATGGCCTGCTGCTCTTGCGCGAAGACATGAAAACCGCTGCAGTCGGCCTTACCTGAGATGAACTCTGTCCATCTGCTTCCCTACTTTGACGTCTACCTACTGGCCCATCGCTTCAAAGAGCACTTCCTGAAACCGCAGTTCTATAAGCGTGTTTACCGAAATCAAGGCTGGATCTCGCCGGTGGTACTGATCAATGGAGAGATTGTCGGCGTCTGGAATCACAAGCTGTCGCCGGGAAAAATCGATATTGAAGTTGAGCTCTTCACCCGAGTGGCCCGGAGCGTGCGCACACAAATCAAAGATCGCGCTGAAGAGCTGGCGGAACTTTTTCAGCGCGCGCCATCAGTTTCATTTAAGAACTAAGCGGTAGTAAGCGGAAATACTTTTTCGGATTACTATGCCAACCTCTGCTCATCTCATAAACTCTAGGTAATGAACAGCAGTACTCGCCACCTTCGTCGATTTGTAGAAAATCAAATCTTCGGGAGTTCCGTTTGAAGAAACTCGTTCTGTTGCTGATCGCTACTTTCGTGCCCGCACTGCTGACCGCGCAGATCCCAAATTCAAACCATGTTGTTGTAGTGCTTGAGGAAAACGAAAGTTATTCGGCTGTCATCGGCAGCTCGTCCATGCCCTACCTGAACAGCCTGGCGTCACAGAATGCGCTGGCCACGCAGTATTTCGCCAATGCACATCCTTCCATCGGCAACTACTTCATGCTAACCGCGGGACAGCTGGTTACCAACAATGACTCGTTGAACACAACCGTGAACGTGGACAATATTGTGCGGCATTTGCTGACCGCCGGAAAAACCTGGAAAAGCTATGCGGAGAGCCTGCCTTCTGTGGGTTACATTGGCGGCGACCAATACCCTTACGTACGGCACCATAACCCGCTCTCGTATTTTTCTGACGTGACCAACAGCAGCGTACAGCGGTTGAATCTGGTTCCCTTCACGCATTTCGCCACCGATCTCAGTAACAATCAGCTGCCGAATTATTCATTTGTTGTGCCTAACCTGAATCATGACGCTCATGACTGCCCCACGTCGCCGACTGGATGCACCAATGCGGTAAAGCTTGCCACGGCGGATGCGTGGCTCAAGAACAATATTGGCCCTTTGTTCAATAATCCCGAATTCCAGCAGGATGGCATTTTGATCCTGGTTTTTGACGAAAGCTTCGACACGGACACAGCGCACGGTGGTGGACATGTGGTCGCGCTTGCTGTGGGTCCAGGAGTCAGGAAGAGATTCAAGTCAACAACGTTCTATCAGCATCAGAATGTTCTGCGCACTACGCTGGATGCGCTGGGTGTACATAGCTATCCGGGCGTCGCCGGCAGCTCTGCCGATATGGCGGATATGTTCGGCACTGCGGCTCCGCCTCCTCCGCCCAGCGGATGCACAGCAACCGTTACCGGTGTGACTGTGTGCTCACCGGCCGCGGGAAGCACGGTGACGTCGCCTGTGCATTTTGTGGCGGCTGCCAAATCCACGCATCCCATCACGGCCATGCGGATTTACGTGGACAACATTGCTAAATTCACGGTGGACTCCAGTTCTCTGGATACTTCCGTCGCACTCGCCACCGGAACACACTCCGTTGTGGTGCAAGCCTGGGACTCAACCGGAGTGGTATTCAAGACACCCTTGACGATCCACGTGCAGTAAGCCAGCTTTTCACACAAAAAAGCCCCAGAGGAAATTCTGGGGCTTCACTCTTGAAAAATCCTATGCGCCTTTTCTGTCGCGATGGATATCGCGCCGGTCGTGGCGGATGTCTTTCTTGTCCTTGCGGGCGTCTTTGCGGTCCGCATGCAGGTCTTTTTTGTCCTTGGAAATATCGCGATTATCGGCCCGCAAGTCGTGACGGTCGCGATTCAAATCACGTTTGTCATGGTTGATGTCTTTCTGTTCTTTGGCTGCATCGGCGGTATCGCCCTTTTTCAGGTCCTGGTTGCGCTCGCGGCGATCTTTGTTCAGGTCCCTTTGGTCTTTGTTGATGTCGCGGGCGTCTTTGTTGCGATCGGCGCGGTCCTTGTTCAGGTCGCGCTGGTCAGAGCGAATGTCTTTGCGGTCTTTGTTTAAATCGCGGCGATCATTCCGCAGGTCTTTGCGATCACTTTGCACGTCCGTTGTGTTGGCGGCGCTTTGCGCCCACAGGCTAGCGGTTAAACCAAATAAAACCAGAGCCAATAGATGCGCCAAATTTCGTCGAATCATGGAAACTGTTCCTTTCATACCCTCCAAGGTAGGTTGCTATGCGGGTATGAACACACCACGCCGTATTAGTTGCAGTGAGAATTTTTTGTAAATCGCCGTGATATGGCAGCAACTCTCCCGCGGTGGATGGGTTGCGCAGCAAACAAAATCCCCGGCAAAAGATAGACATCTTTGCCGGGGACTCGTCTTTTCATTCTTCCCAATGGCTGCTGCAGACGCAAACGCCAGCGAACGCTCTAGCAGGGGCCGAGTTCGTGAGGATAAAGGATAAACATGGGCTGTGAATGCTTCTGGATTTCCTCGTTGATCGTAAGGCTCCAGTCCTCGGGGCGCCCGATTCGCGGTGGCTCAACCTGCATCCGGTAGTAAGCGGAAATCATATTCGCAACGGAATGCGCTTTGTGCCGCACCGACTGTACCATGCGAGGATCGGACATGCTGTAAGTGCGCCTCGGATCGGCATTCATGGCGCTTAGCACCAGACCACCACTATTCGTGGTTAAAGGAAAAAAGTTTTCATCGCCGGTGTCGTAAACAAGCGCTCCCACCAGGGGCTCTGACTGTGCCAGACCTTGTGAACTGGCTGCTGTGGTGAATCCGCCGGCAACACTGTTTTTCGTCTGCACAGGCCCCAGTGCCAAGCCGAACATCCGAATGTGATTGTCATGCAAAGCTTTCGCAACCATCCTGGCAGTCGCCTTGCGGCTCGCTTGCATATCAGCAGCAATCACCACAATGGAATCTCCTGGTTGCGGAGATCCAAACCATTCAATCCCGACCATTACGGTATCAAGTACCCCGGGGTCCTTCCCGCGTTTGCCCTCGCCGGGCTGGCCCAACGCCTGACTAATGGCTGCGTGGTCTTCAGTAAACTTCACGTCCTGGCCGGGCCCATGGGCCGGCATGATGGCAAAGGTATCTCCGGGCCGCGCACTCGCCAAAAGAGTCTTGATCATTTCATCTTCCGCTTTGCGCGAATCGGCCGAGAGTTTTTTGTTTACGTCGGCCACGATCAATACTCGACGCGGCCCATCGTCAAAGGCAACGCCCTTTACCGCTACCGGTTTTTTCTGGATATACCCAATAAAGTCTTCGGCAGCCAATCCACGAAAAGCATCGCCATTTATGCTAATCACGCCTATTGGAATATCCGCAGCTTTGCACGCGGACTGTTGGGCGAAGACCAAGCTGGAAAAAAAGATCACCATACTAAGCGCAGTAAGAATGCGGCACACCATTTAGGACTCCACAAGATTTCAAGGATAAGGTTCGCGTCATTATACCAACGCGATTTCTGCTTAAGACTGCCTAGACACTGATCATTTGTCGATTTGGCAGAGTCAACTCGTCTTCATATTGCGTTGTTTAGACAACTTGCTCAAGGAATGTACCGCATCATTTTGAGAAAATCGAGTTCCAAAATGGAACTCACGAAGTAAACTCCGGCACACAAATAGCAGATCATTTAAAGAGAAAGCGAAAGCCTTCAAAACGGACGTAGTTCGTAATTGCTCGCCTCTTTTTCGCCCCACTCGGCGGACAGGGTCATTGGCCTAAAGGACAATGTCCGTTAGGTCATAGCACTGGTTTGACGTCTGGCCCTGTCCAAAAGCGCAAACTAATGCAGCTTTTTATGATCTATCGAAATAAAAATAATTGCTTTTGATTCATAGTTTTAGAGAGAATACGCCATAGCTGAGTTCCTGATTGGGATACTATATTGCGGTACAAAAGTTCACTCACACAAGTCATCTAATTCTCCCGCAAATTTGGGCGTGCCAGGCCAAACTTCGCGGACGCAGCGTGTGTTGAAGAACCACAAAAGGTAGAACGGCTCTGGGTGAAGTTTTTGCGTAAAAAATCGTGAAACGGAAAGCGCACGAACCGTGAAGTCAATGGCCAAATCGAAGGCGCCTCTCGACTCTCAGTCGGGTTTCACACTCGCGGAATTGATTGTGGTGGTCACCATCATTCTGGTCGTAGGTGGCCTGTCCATTCCAAATCTCACCAGGGCCATAGATACTTCCCGGATCAAAGGAGCAGCGCAATCGCTGGCGGCTGCTTATCAGGATGCGCGTATCCGCGCTACACAGAAAGATACTTTTTATCAGGTACTCATTTCCCCGCCCGGAATTTCGCCCGCGCAGATCTGCATAGATCTGGATGGAGACGGGACCTGCAGTGCCGGAGACCCTGTCACCACCTTTGCCACGCAGATTAAGGTAAGCAATCTTGGGGTGCCGGTTCCTCTCAAGTCTGAGCTGTTGCATTTCCCCGTCAATACAACGGAGCAGCCGCCGAACAATAGCCTGACGTGGAACGCCCTGGGGCTGCCTTGCCAGCGCATTACTCCCACAGCCACATGCACGGCCGTGGGGTGGGTGCAGCACCTGCAACTTTTGCGTGCGAATGGAGACGTAATGTATGCCGCCGTCACCGTAAGCCCGACGGGCAGAGTCAAAACATGGACATTTATTCCTTCGGGAAACGGAAACGGTAAGTGGCTTTAGAACACTATATGAGTGCTGATCGCCAAATTCGGGGAGCCAAAACGGCACAAATGTCGCGCGGATTCAGCCTCATTGAATTGATGGTCGCTATGGCTGTGCTGGCCGTTGGGCTGCTCGGCGGCATTGCAGTGATTGCTGTCGCGAACGCGAATGATGCGCGGTCCAAGTTGCATTCCACAACCATAATGCTGGCACAAAGCACAATGGAAAAGATTGTTGCCATCCCAAAAGGTGCCGCGAATACCCAAACCACGCTCACAGACTGCGGAGGTACCCCTCACACCATCGAGACCGCTGTGCCTCCTGCCGCGGGTGGCAGCCCTGCGTTGATTGACAGCGGCGCTTTTGCGGGAACCATAGATTTCTCGCAGCCCACTGTAATTAATTACTCAATGGTTTATGTCACATGTTCGACAGGCGGGAATGTTGGATACGACGTCCGCTGGAAAATTGATGCTGGGCCAACGCCTGCCACTCAGATGGTGACGGTGAGTGCCAAACCGCTCGTCACGGCCGGAGCAACTCAATTTACGCTGCCTTATACGCTTCATCAATTAAGGGGGGACTTCTAATGATGGCATCCTCCCCCCGTTTACTGAGAAAGACTAGCGCAAAAAACAGGGCAACAGCAGGCTTTACCCTTCTAGAAATGCTGATCAGCCTGGCGATTCTGGTTACAGTCACCGGCGCGGTATTCGAGCAGATTAACTCGATGCAGAAAAAATCAGCGTCAGCAGCGGTGAATGTGGATTTGACCCAGCAGGCCCGGGATTTTATCAACCAGACTGTACGTGACCTGCACATGGCAGGGTACCCGGCCGCCAACATGTATTCGGTGGATCCATTGGCGCGCCCCTCAATGATTGCAAACCGGCTGGTAAGGGTTTCGCCAACGGAAATTCTGATGGAAGGCGACGTGAACAATGACGGCGCCGTTGAGAGCGTGGATATTGTTTATGTGGCAAGCGATCCTAATGATCCCAACTGCCCCTGCATCCGCAGAAGCGCACAGCCCAAGGTAGATGCAGACTCATTCAGCCAGCCGACCAATCTTTTGTACACCGAAACGCAGCAGGTATTTCCTCCCGGCACGGATGCAGGCAAATCCGGTGAAGACCTGTTTGAGTATTACGACCAGAACGGAAATCCGGTGCCAATCGGAAGTGGTGTAGATATCTCCACTCCAGCAGGCCTAACAACTCAGTCAGGACAAGCGTTGATTAGCTCGATCAAGACCGTAAAAATTAATCTTAGTCTGCTTACGAACCAGCGCGATCCGGTAACAGGCAATTTCCTGCGCACGTCAATATCGGCGAGTGCGAGGTTGAATTACTAAATGGCAAAGATCATGTCCAGATTGATAAAGCGAGACGAACGGGGAATGGCCCTGATGCTAGCCTTGTTCGCGCTCTTGCTGCTCTCTGGCATCGGCCTATGCATGGTCCTAGCTTCCACCACTGAGACGCGCATTGACGCTAACTATGGCGGCAGCCTGCGCTCCTATTACGCAGCCCATTCCGGCCTGGAAGAAGTGCGCGATAGGATCAGTTATCCTTGGTCCACGTACTGCATCGACCGGACTGTCTAACCGCCTCCCCACAGATATCGCCGGCAATGCGAATGGCGTGTTGTACGTGCTAAACCCTGACGGCGGCGAGACGGTTAGATCCCGACTGATCCCACCAGCCCGTACTTCGACGTCCAGCTCTGCCATGACTACAACTCAGGGGTGACCATTCGAGACTCCAGATGCACCGCAGTTCCATCGACGTCAACTGGAATGTCGCCTCGCAATATGCGGCGCGCCCTACTTCTCCTGCTGCGGTTCCGCCAGGCTACAAATGGGTGCGCATCAATATGAAGACAAATCGGATCGCCGCACCTTACTTTGTCGATCAGAAAGGCGATCCCGCAACACTGGATACGCGCGTTTGCTGGGATGGCAAGACGGAACAGCTCTCGCCCGGCGGCGCCTACCCCGCTTGTGACGCCAACGGCATGCAGCCGGTTTACATGCTCACCTCCCTGGCTATGGCACAAGGCACGCGGAACTTGTTGCGCGCTGAAGTGGTGGGGGCATCGATTCGTCCGCCCGGCGCTATCACCATGGATGTTGGCGGTTCCACCAGCGCTTACCCGATTTCTGCAACTCTCAATGCGGATCCTAACACTGTGCTGATTCCAACAACCAGCATTGATGGCCGGGTTCACAACGCCGATGGTTCCCTTGCTGCTACTCACAACGTCGATGGTTCGCTTGCTACTCTCTCCTGCTCGCACGTGGCCCCGCTAGCTTCAAACACGCCTCAGGGCACAGCTTCTTTGCAGAATGGCTTGAATAACCTTCGCTCCGCCATTGTGCAGGCGGCCAATAAATACTGCGATCAATATGGAAACCCGGTCTCGACTTGCACGCCGGCGCTTGCCTGGGTAAGGGGAACAGGTGCGCTCCCTCAATTCACCACAACCACACCATCGCCTTCTCCCACTCCTACTCCTGCGCTAACGCCGTCTCCCACGCCAGCGCCTTCGCCTACTCCCACTAGTAGCGGCAGCAGTGACAACAGTGGACGTGGCCACGATGATCACAACCCCACACCTACGCCAACTCCGACCCCAACACCGACACCTATTCCTACACCGACGCCGACACCCACCGGCGACTGCAGCACAGCGTCCCAGAGTTGCTATACAAACCTTGACCTGTCGTCGCCGATGCTCAATTCCGTGTTTGTGGGAAATCCAGGCAATTCAGGCGATCCGGCGGTCTATCAATCCCAGTCACCCAATATTGTGGCGCATGAGAACCAGGCGGTGCTTGACTACATTGCCGCCCGCAAGGCATCGAACAAGGATTACTATGAGCTTGCGTCTACAAGCTTGAATCCAGCGCAAATATATGGCTCTCACGATCAGCCTGTGGTACTGGTTATCACCGATGGCAGCCTGAAACTGCTGAGCACCACTCTCACTGGAATCGGCATCTTGCAAGTGCCCAATGACTTTGAGATAAGCTCCAGCTTGCAATGGACTGGAATTGTAATGGTGCGTTCATCAGTATCATCACCATCCGGAAAGTTCCTCATTAACTCAGGGGCTACCGGATCCATTAATGGAGCGTTGATGCTGCAGGCGGGAACCCAATTCGCATTGACTACTACCAGCGCAGGGGCCGCATTTAAGATCACTTACAGTTGTGACGCCATTGACGTTGCCATGGGCAGCCGTCCACTGAAAGTCGTTTCTCAGACCGAAACTTCCTACTAAGCGCCTGCCGCCTCTAAGCGCGAACCCGTCCGCGCAGTACCCGTGCCGGCAGGAAAATAATCGCTTTCACCAGTTCCAGCACTCCGCCCACAGCGATGCCCACAATCCGGAACGGCAGCAGCACCAGCCATACCAGGGGATAAAGCACCAACGCCACCAGGGCCAGTGGCCAGCACATTATCAGCAGGATGCACCAAAGCAAAAAGCTCAACATAAGCTCCTCAATAATATCTATACGAAACCGTTCAAGGTCCGGTTCCCGCATTATCAGATCGCACACAGGCAACCGTGAGGCGGCTCGATCAGCGGTCAGATTCCAAGTATCTCGCCCTTTGCGTTCACATCAATGCTGGCGGCGCGAGAAACTTTCGGCAAACCAGGCATCAGCATCATGTTGCCCGCGATCGCCACAACAAAACCTGCGCCGGCAGAAAGAGATGCGTCAGTGATGTTGAGCGTCCAACCTGTGGGCGCACCCAGCAGCTTGGGATTGTCAGAGAAGGAATACTGCGTTTTGGCGATGCATACCGGCAGTTTGGTGAAACACCAGTCGTTAAACTGCTGAAGCTTGGCCCGGGCTTTCTCACTGAAGGTGACGCCCGCAGCGCCGTAAATCTTGGTGGCCACGCTCTCAATCTTGTTCTCCAGTGGCTCCTCAAGCGCGTAAACAGGCTGCACGTTGGGGCTAGGATGCTTCTCGATGGTTTCGACCACCTTTGCCGCCAGCGCAGCCGCGCCGTCTCCGCCCTTGGTAAAAGCTTCACTCAAAGCGCTGACCGCGCCTTGCTGCGCGCAATAGTCTGCCAGCCGATTTAAATCAGCATCCGTGTCCGTGGGAAACCGGTTGATGGCAACGACAGTCGGCACACCAAACTGCTTGAGATTTTGAATGTGGCGGACAAGGTTGGGTGCACCGCGGTCCAAATCACCCTCGCCCTGGTTGCGCAAACTTTGGACGGTCGTCACCAGCACGGCGCAAGCGGGAGCAATCCCTGACGAGCGCATCACGATGTCAAAATATTTTTCCGCGCCCAGATCGGCGGCGAAGCCTGCTTCATTCACTACGTAGTCCGCCAAGCGAATCCCCATATTATGCGAGATCACGCTGCTGGTTCCGTGCGCGATGTTGCCGAAGGGTCCCGTGTGCACCATGGCTGGAGTGCCTTCGGTAGTCTGAGCGAGATTGGGCAGGATGGCTTCGCTGAGCAATGCCATCATCGCGCCCGTAGCTCCAAGATCGGCGGCACGCACCGGCTTGCCCGCGCGTGTTACCCCAATCACAATCGCATTCAATCGCCGCCGCAAATCCTCAAAGCCGCTGGCTAGCGCCATGATGGCCATAATTTCTGAAGCGGCGGTAATCACGAACCCGCTGTTTCGGGTAAGCGCCCCTTTTTTCTCGCCAATATCGATGGTAATACGGCGCAGCGCGCGATCGTTCATGTCCATGGCGCGCGGCCATGTGATCTGCGAAATGTCCAGGTCAAGATCATTGCCGTGAAACACGTGCGCATCAATCAACGCGGAGAGAAGATTATGCGCCGTGGTAATGGCATGGAAATCGCCGTGAAAATGCAGATTGATTTTCTGGCTGGGCTCGATCTGCGACTTTCCTCCACCAGCGGCGCCGCCCTTCATGCCAAACACCGGCCCCAGGGAAGGCTCGCGCGAAGTGATGATCGCCTTTTTGCCAATCCGCGACAGCCCCTGCGTGAGCCCGATGGAGGTAACGGTCTTCCCTTCACCGGAAGCGGTGGGCGTGGTGGCCGTTACCAGGATGAGCTTGCCTCGGCGCGGAAAGGCCGGATCAGCAAGGATATCCAGCTTCAGCTTGGCGCCGTGGCGTCCAATGGGCTCAAAATATTCTTCGGGTAAATTCAGCTTTCCCGCGATGGTGTGAATTGGCAATAAAGATTGGCTCATAGGCAAACAGGCGAGTCTAGAAGCTCCGCCGCCAAAGACGCAAGCGAGAAAAAGTGAGGATGTCATACCAAAACAGAAATGTTCCTTATTTAACCACAATAGAAATGTCCCTTTTTGTTGATGTTGAGAAACAGCAGTAAGTGAGCCAGGATGAGGTGCGGGGCATGAGCTGCGCTTTCGCGAGGCGCTTCGATCATGCCGGCTTCGCGTTGGCAGTCGGAAATGATACCCTATCTAAGTCTGCAATCCTGTGCGCCCGTAGCTCAGCTGGATAGAGCGGTTGCCTCCGAAGCAACAGGCCGGGAGTTCGAATCTCTCCGGGCGCACCATCAAATCAATCATTTACCGCGTTAAAGTTTAGTTACTCTTCTGTTACTGTGCCGCAAAATGTGCCCTAAAGCTCTTACTGCACTCTGGCGTCACTACTCCCTACATTCAACCCCTGCCTGATGAGTTCAAGGTCAGGATGCTGATAATGCATTGCAATCCGGGGATCGGAATGCCCCATGACCCTCATAACTGCCGCGAGGTTTCCTGTCTTCTGCAAGACGCGGGTTCCGAAATCATGCCGGGCAGAATAGAGCACGAGATTCTTCGGAAGGCCCGCCGCTTTCCGCGCCGCTCGAAATTGCTTGTCCAGTGTAGTGAGGTGCCCTGCTGCGGAGTTCGCTGGAAATACCCATCCCTCGCGCCGCTCACCGCAGCGGATCATGAGCACATCCAGAACGCGATCACTCATGGGAATGTAACGCCTTCCGGTGGGGGTCTTGCTATCCGGAACGAAGATCGTACGGGTGTTCCAGTCCAGGTTCTCTATGCGCATCCGAAACAGCTCTTTCCGGTTACGCATGCCAGTGTCTCGCATCAGAATGATCACGTCGCGTAGCGGCTGGCGAGCATACGCCACGAGTTTGCGCTCCGCCTCTTCGTCCAAACGTATTGAACGACCGAGCTCTTTCATCAATCTGATTCTTGGCACTCCACCTATCAGCCCCCATTCATGAGCCAGATTCAACATACGTCGCAAGGTCTTGAGCGCACAGTTAACGTTGTATGCTGAACCCGGAAACGTCAGTGCGTCAATGTCCTCCGTCCGTATGTTGCTCATACGCATTCCGATGATTCTCGTTTGCTCCAGCAGCTTCCAGCCGCTTCTCAGATACCTCTTGGAATTATCTGCCAATTTAGCATTCATCAGATAAGCCAGGAAGCGATCAGCAAAGTCTGAAAGCACTGGTGCCTTCTTGCCACAATGAAGGTTCCTGCTTTCAGCGATGTTGGTTAATAATCGTGCCGCTTTGGCCTGGGCGGCAGTCTTGTTTTTTTCTTTGGTTGATCCGCGATACCGCTCTCCGCGGACGGCGAAGTCGTACCACCAGCAATTTGAGTTCTTCCTCTTAAAGAGTTCCACGACGCTCCTCCACGAGTGCTCGCACGGAAGGTACGCGGGTGTTCCTCTTGATGAAGTCAAGAAGCTCCTCGACATCATACCGTACCGCGGCGCCCAACTTGACCCATTTGGGACCAGCCCCCCGTGAGCGCCAGCTCTTGAGCGTGCCTACTGTCGTACCTAGCATTTCTGCTGCTTCTTTCGTGGAGATAAGTTTTTTCATGCCAGATGTCCTGTTCTCGGCGAATCCGAGGATACAACCGCACTTGTATGCTGCTCACGCTTTTCCAAAACAAAGCATTAAGAGGAACGCTCTTTGATGAGTGCAACCGTAAAGCTCGGAGGATTCCTCGCAGTGATGCTTGCCACCTTCTGCCACTCACCTGGCATAATGATGCCACCCCCAAGGTGGGGTAATTAGGGGGTAAAATGTGGGTTTATTTGGGGTGATTTAGGGTGTTTTGGGGGTGATCGCTGCGGCAGTCGTTTTTCGACGATGCAATTTGTAGTCCTTAATCCAATCCTGAATCGTGGCGGGGCTCTTGTTGTAGGCGGTTCCGAGGACTCGACGCGCGTAGCCAGTTACGCCTCCCTCCCCTCGGCGAGCCCACGTACCTGGGCGGACGAACGTGTCTCTATCGTCGTCTGACAGCCGCGGAAAGATCAAAGACCACAAGAGGAAATCTGGGTTCTGCATCTTGATATCTTCAAAGGTAAAACCGCGATCCAGGTACATGCGCTGCACGTTCTTTATTTCATCAACCATTTGCATACATTGCTTGCCGTAGCGCAATCGATCTGAAAGGTTGTCTGTCTCTGCTGCCTTCTCAGCCTTTTCATTTACTGAATCATCATGATTTCGCGGATCGGGTCTTCTCGGATCCGGCAAGAGCATGGCCGCCATTTTTTTGAGATTCAAATCTAAGACATGCAGAATGCGAGCTTCCAGAGTTGTATTAAGCTCGAGAATCAGTTGGCTGGTTGCGGCTCTTTCAGGCACCCCGTTCAATTTATTGTTGTACCTCAGTGCGAATTCCTTTTTTACTGGCACACGTTCGCGGCCAATCTGAAGGAACCATTTTCGATTATGTTTTTCCGCTTTGTTAGGAGGGGGTGGAGTAAGCCACTTTGGGGCTACCCAGGAGCTCTCGAATTTTTCCTCATAGACTCCGATTAGTACATCCGGGGATCCGGTCCAACCGGAGGCCTGCATAAGCCAACGTTCGACGGGTCCCTTTCGAGTGTTCGGCCTGATAATGGAATCTTGGACGTGCTTCTCCACAATGCCTGTGCGTTCTTTGAGGGAAGTACGAGGCAATTTGGACACAATTCCCGCGAAAACGCGAACTGCCTCTTCTACGAGAGCAGCAAGCGGTTCTTGGTAAAGAGAGTGAAACCGGTCGAGGACCTCTTTTCCTCTTATTTCCTCAGGCAAATCCTTTGTCTCTTCATACGCCTTTCCGAACGATTCTGCTCTCAGGCTCCATTGATGTGATTTGTAAAAGGCCGCTTGCTGCTGAAGTGCAAATTCAATGTCTTCGGTGATTGCCATGTCATGTCTTTGAATCGTTCGCACCCGAAAAGAATTTCCCGTGCGCACAAAATAGTTCTATCTGTTGCCCAAGTTGGCAAGCAACTAGAACCCGGAATACATCTTACGATTGATACTTCCTTTCAGCATTTCAGATTTCTGTATAGAACCAGATTCAGAATCACTTCATTTTGGCACAGCCTTAGCTATTACCTTCTCAGTCTTCAAAATCAACAGTTTGCACGGCTTCCAGCATCATTTCGGAACACGGTGCCGATCGGATGCTAAATGTTCCCCTTTCGCTTGCTCCAACGCGCTTGAGCCGCCTTCTGAGCTCGTTCTTTGCGCTGTGCTGGCGTAAGACTCGCAGCGGCCTCCTTGCCGCCACGGCTTCCCATGGTCCGCAATACACGTTTTTCTACGCCTGTCAGTTTCTTCACGTGAAAAATGATAAATGCTAAAGGGTAAGCATATCAATGCATATTTACTAGATTTTACTCTTGACTTCATTGTCGGGGAGGTTGAATATCAATGTGAACAGAACGCGCCGCTCGGGTGCTGATAACACCCAAACGGCGCTAACCGATTGCACCTACCGAAGGAGGGCAATGGCTAAGAGCAAAAATACCACACCCATCTTTTCTCAAGACAGGCCCATTCGACGCGTGGCCCTTTACGCGAGAGTCTCAACCCTGAACGGACAACAAGATCCAGAAATGCAGCTCTCTGAGCTCCGAGAGTATGCAACTCGACGTGCTCTGAGCATTTATGAAGAGTACGTCGATCAAGGCGTCTCTGGTTCAAAAGAATCGCGCCCTGCACTGGACCGATTGATGACAGATGCACAAAAGTGCAAGTTTGACGCTATCTTGGTTTGGAAGATTGACCGCTTTGGGCGCAGTTTGAAACACTTGGTCAACTCTCTCGCAGATCTCAGTGCTTACGGGATCGCCTTCATCAGTCTGCGGGACAATTTAGATTTGAGCACGCCATCAGGCCGGCTGATGTTTCAGATTATCGGTGCTATGGCCGAATTCGAGAGGGCTCTTATTCAGGAGCGGGTGAGAGCTGGTCTTCGCAATGCCAAAGCGAAAGGCAAGCGCATCGGTCGACCAAGACAGCTGGTAGATTCTTCGAAGGTGCTCAAGCTGCGTGCCAATGGTGTTTCCTGGCGCGAAGTTGCACAGCAATTAGGTCTCGGGACCGGGACGGTCTACCGGGCTTGTCGGGCGGTTTCAAAGTTGAATTCACATGAGTGACAAAGTACATGATCCCGCGAAAAGGAGGGGCAGTGCCGATATTTGGCGAGACGGCGAGGATAAAAAACCCGATTGCTCATAACTAATCACGATAACGTGCTTCGTGGATCATGAGCAGAGTCATAATGCGCAGCCGTCAAGAACGTATGAGTTCGGGCGCAGGTGGGGAAACACCTAAATTGAGTCTGAGAATCACTTTGAACCGGTAGAATGGACAAGCTCGTTGCAATTGCGTCAAATTCCGACTCATATACAGGGGAGTCTTACACTTCTGAGAGAGTGTTCCTAGTGGCAACTGATCCGTACGCCCGGTTTAGTAAGTTCCGTATGTCAACTTGCCGTTCGTTGAAAATGTTTATTTCAGCTCCGGACTCGTACGGCTTCTATGAAATCGGCATTGTTCGAGGCAGGAAATTCGTTCCCAAATATGGTGGCCGTGCTGCTGGAACGACACTCCGCCAGAGAATGCGCAAGCACTTTGTGTGCAGCCACAATCATAAAATAGCCAAAGCCAAGAGATCGCTGTATTTCCGCTACTGGGTAACAAACAATGATTACGAAGCGCGGTATGTAGAAGCCCTCCACATTGCCGCGATGGACTACCCTTGGAACAAGAGGAATGAATGGGAGCAGCATTGGGCTTTTGAAGACTTTATAGCTGTCAGAATGGACACAGGATCGGTGGGCTCGTGATATCGGGATCAAATGCTCAGGAAATGCAGTCGTAATATCTCTGTAGGATCTCGGGGCAAACACCACTGTTGGAGCTCTGCGCAGGCCTTCATTTCTTTCGCTTTCCTAATGCTAGGGCACCTATCCGCCGCAGCTCAGCAATTGTTAAACTCTTAGGAGATTTCTCGGTTTTCATGAGCAAACTCGAAGCCATCCTCCCAAATGCGACCATCAAAGGAGTTCTTCCTGACTCTCTCGTTACTGTCGTAAACGTGCAATGGTTTGGCTCGACCGCATTGGAACTCACCTATAAGACGTCCACGGGCAAGGTTGCAAATGAGTTACTTTACAGGCACGAGCCGCGCATTCAAGTGGTTGAGGTTGGCAGGCCGTGGAGCTTCGACGGTGACGGGGCGACGTTTCGACTCGTTTCTGAAGCGCACCGAATCCGGCTGGCACATTTGTTTGATCCGGTCCTAGCCGTGCATACGTCCTTGGTCGAGCCGTTGCCGCACCAGATTACGGCCGTCTATGACTCTATGCTTCCGCGGCAGCCGTTACGATTTCTGTTAGCTGATGACCCCGGCGCCGGCAAGACCATCATGGCCGGACTCCTTATTAAGGAACTGATCGCGCGTGGAGACCTTCAGCGCTGCCTCATCGTCTGTCCTGGAAGCCTGGCCGAGCAATGGCAGGACGAGCTCTACCGCCGGTTTCACCTCCCATTCGAGATCATGACCAATGACAAGCTGGAGGCAGCCCGAACCGGCAACTGGTTCCTGGAAGCAAATCACGTTATCGCCCGCCTAGATAAGCTTTCCCGGAACGAAGATGTGCAAGCCAAGCTACTCGCGCCCGATTGTGGCTGGGATCTTATCGTTTGCGACGAAGCTCACAAGATGTCAGCCACAATCTTTGGCGGGGAAATCAAGTACACCAAGCGTTACAGGCTCGGCCAACTACTCTCTGGACTCACCAGACACTTTCTCTTGATGACCGCCACGCCACACAACGGGAAAGAAGAAGAAAGTACAGTTCAATTCTGGAGAGCAGTGGAACCCGGCTCAGCGTGCGTGCTGCCCTTGGATTGATCAACCAAATTCTCACAGAGGTCTTGAATGAGCAGGAAGATGAATTCGATGGCGAGACGCGCTGGGCAATAGCATGGTTTGAACAACATGGGTTCGGTACAGGATCATTTGGTGATGCCGAATTGCTCTCAAAGGCAAAAGTGACCTCCGATTCAGCGCTTCAAGATTCAGGATTAGTCGTATCTGGCGCGGGTGAGGTGCGTCTGAAGAGACCTGGATCATTCCCCAAACCGTACGCTGGCTCTCAGCTTGGTCCCAATCTTCGGGCAATGCATCACCCGCCTTATCATGACAATAAACTCTAATCAGATGATGAGCCGCGGCGACATTATTGCGACACTTCTCCTCAAAAGCCGACCTCGCACGTGACTTGACGCTCCGTTTGTTTCGGATCTGTGAGAAGAAAGGGCTTTTGGTGGAAGCGCAGGCGTACAACGCACTCGGACTTGGATGGTCAGAGATTGCACGGCTCGCTCAAAAAGCAGGACCTTCACCTGAACCGGAACAAGGTAAACTGATCTAACTAATTCCTGTATGGCCATTACCAATCACGAACGTATCGGCAAAATGCTGGATCTGCTGCGCGACGGACTGGCGCCCTTTGCCGAGCGCGAGTTGAAGTCTCAATTCGAACAAACCTGGTTTGAGCAGCTCAAATCGTCTTTGCCTCCACAGCAACTTGGCTTTTCCGGGACGCAAGAGAATCTGCAATGGGACATTGCTGTTGTCCTCGCTGTAATTTGGAACCAGTGGAACACCGTATTCCGCAAGACCCTCGGACAGGCCGAGCGCACCCTGATCAGCGAACTGCGTGAAGCCCGCAATCGTTGGGCACATCAGCGCCCCTTCAGCACTGACGACGCTTACCGTGCGCTAGACAGCGCTTCCCGCCTGTTGGCCGCGATCTCCGCCCCACAGGCCGGCGAAGTTGAAAAGATGAAGATGGAGTTGCTGCGTCTGCGCTTTGATGAGCAGGCCCGCAGCGAACGCCGCAAAGCAACCGGGACAAACATTGAGAGTCAAGTTAACGGTCACGTAAAGCCCTGGCGTGAGGTCGTGACCCCGCACAAGGATGTCGCCAGCGGCCGTTATCAGCAGGCGGAATTTGCCGCAGACCTGTGGCAGGTTTACCTGGGCGAAGGCGTTGACGAGTACAAAAACCCAGTGGAATTCTTCCGCCGCACCCACCTTACTGCAAGCCTGAAGCGACTGCTTGTCGGTGCTGCGCAGAGGATGACACACCAGGGCGGCGACCCTGTAGTGCAACTCCAGACCAATTTCGGCGGCGGCAAAACACACTCCATGCTGGCGCTTTTTCATCTCTTTGCCGGCAAACCAGCCAGCGAGCTGTCCGGTGTCGAGTCGGTTCTGGCCGAAGCTGGAGTTGAGAAGTTGCCCAAAGTAAACCGCGTGGTGCTCGTGGGCAACAAGATCTCGCCGGGAAACCCCGTAACGAAATCGGACGGCACAGTGGTCCGAACGCTTTGGGGTGAGCTTGCCTGGCAGCTTGGGATGAGCGCTGGCGGAGCCAAAGAAGCCAAGAAAGCATTTGGCCGCGTGAAGGCCGACGACGAACGGGCAACCAATCCCGGAGATGTATTGCGGGAATTGATGAATGAGTACGGCCCTTGTCTTGTTCTCGTCGACGAATGGGTAGCGTATGCTCGCCAGTTGCACGAAAAGCGCGACCTCCCTGGCGGCGACTTTGAAACGCATTTTACTTTTGCCCAGACGCTTACTGAGTCGGCCAAAGACGCGCGACACTGCATGCTGGTAATTAGCCTTCCCGCGTCAGACACTACGGGGTCTCCCCACGCCGTTGCCGATGATGCCGAAGTGGGTGGCGAGCGGGGTCGGGCAGCACTGGAAAGGCTACGCAACGCCGTCGGTCGGGTTGAAACTTCTTGGCGTCCGGCAAGCGCAGAAGAAAGTTTTGAAATTGTCCGCAGGCGCTTGTTTGAGCCAATGGTGGAGAAGGCAAACTTTGTCGCGCGTGATAACACCGCCCGCGCCTTCGCTGACCTTTATAACACGCAAGGCCAGGAGTTCCCTTCTGAGTGCCGCGGCACTGACTACGAGAAGCGACTCAAGGATGCCTACCCAATTCATCCGGAAATCTTCGACCGGCTTTACACCGACTGGTCCACACTCCTGAAATTCCAGCGCACACGCGGTGTATTGCGCCTGATGGCGGCAGTGATACACAGTTTGTGGGACAATGCCGATCGCAATCCATTGATCTTGCCGTGCAATATTCCGATCGATGATTCCCGAGTACAGTCTGAGCTAACCCGCTATCTTTCCGACAACTGGGCACCAGTTATCGAGAAAGACGTCAGATGGGCCCAACTCTCTGCCGAGACGGATTGATGGCGAAGTGCCAAACCTAGGTAAATTCTCGGCGTGTCGCCGCGTGGCTCGAACCATTTATCTAGGTTCGGCTCCAACAGCCACTGCTGCCAATCGCGGCTTAGAAGAACGGCGCATCAAGCTAGGTTGCGTGATGCCCGGCGAGTCTGTAGCGATCTTTGGAGACGCGCTTCGACGGCTGACAAGCGCGGCAACTTATCTCTACGCCGATGCTGCCCGATACTGGTATTCGACCCAGCCCACTGTTACCAAGATCGCCGAAGATCGCGCTGAGCAGCTCAAAGCTGACCCGGACTCGGTAGTCCAGGAACTTGAGCGACGAATCCGAACTGATGTACGGGAGCGCGGAGACTTCAACGCTGTGCACGCACTTCCGCAAAGCGGACAGGACATTCCCGACGAACTGGACGCCCGGCTGGTGGTGCTCAGAATTGAATATCCACATACTAAGGACGCAGAAAGCCCGGCACGCGCCGCGGCTACAGCCTTCATGGAAACACGAGGCAGTTCTCCACGACTTTATCGAACACGCTGGTGTTCTTGGCAGTGGATCGCTCACGCCTTCAAGATTTGGACGAAGCTGTGCGCCGCTACTTGGCGTGGGTCTCGATTTTGGATGAAAGCGACCTGCTCGATCTTTCCCAGCACCAGATGAAACAGGCTGAGCAGCAAAGAGACAACGCCAATACTCTCGTAAGATCGCGTATTCCTGAGACATATCAATGGTTATTAGTTCCAGTGCAACCGTCTCCACAGCAAGGAATGGCGTGGCAGATATTCC
The DNA here is from genome assembly GCA_963732195.1 of Terriglobia bacterium. GTDB lineage: Bacteria > Acidobacteriota > Terriglobia > Terriglobales > Acidobacteriaceae > Angelobacter. The sequence continues at coordinate 72,726 of CAVSYO010000029.1, forward strand.
GTATTGCGAGCGACGAAGCGCTGGCTTTGAAATCCGCGAAAAAACTGCGCGCAGAAGAGATGCTAGTTACCAGGTATGCAGGCACCAGCCTTCGCACCGAGCTTGATCGCATCCCCCTCTGGCGTGGTGATCATGTGTCGATCAAGCAGCTTAGCGAAGATTTTGCTCGTTATGTATACCTTCCACGTCTCGCCCGTCCGCAGCTATTGCTGAATGCAATCGTTGATGGGTTAGGGTTGCTAACTTGGGAGCGTGAGACTTTTGCCTTCGCCGACAGCTATGACGTGGAAACTGGGCGCTACCGTGGTCTGCGTTATGGGAAAGCTGTCATGTTGGCCGACTCAAGTGTTGGTCTACTCGTAAAGCCTGAAGCGGCCCGCCGTCAGATTGATGCTGAAGCTGCTGCCGCTGCTGCCAGTGGCGGAACCACCCAACCCACATCCGGCAACGGCGAATCGAAGAGCAGTCAACGGACGGTACCCGGAGAGAAGGTGGCTGAGCCCGCAGCCCAGCCCAAGCGGTTTCATGGAACGGCCGACCTTGACCCAACCCGTGTCGGTCGTGACGCCGGGCGCATCGCCGATGAAGTGATCTCTCATCTAGCCGGCTTGGTGAGCTCAAGAGTAAAGGTAACTCTAGAAATCGAGGCAGAGATTCCGAACGGAGCCCCAGACAACGTGGTCCGCACTGTAACCGAAAACGCTCGCACCCTGAAATTCACCAGTCAAGGGTTTGAAAAAGAATAGCGAATAAGGCATGAATCAACGCCACGAATCGGGCATCGTTGGCTTGTTCTGGGGTGTAAACACACACTGAGTGTCTGAGCATTCGGGGCTGACTTCAGCTATCACAAGACCTGCCAAGAAACATTCGTTAACTGTGGTGTTCCAAAACCCATCGGAGATTGGTCCTTACAAGTTGCTGATTCGCAACAGCCGGGCTTGGATCAGCGCGCAGTTCCAAAACCACATGATTTTGAAACGATTCATGTCTTAGATTTCCAATGGTCGTTCCGATAGGTACCTAGTCGGATGACTTGGGTTGGTCGAGGATCAGCCCGGAACGCCCTTGGCGCTGCCTAGAAGCCCGTTTCTGGCCAGCTTCCGGTCGGCCGACCACCATGTCTACCGCCGGGCCGTGCTGAAGGTGCTCCCGAGTGACGGGCAATCCGGAACTTATTGCGGTGCAGAAGTCGGCTTCTGGGAAATCCACGATTTACGCCGAATTTGGAAACATTGTCCCCGGTGTGTTCACGCCTGTCCTGGCCAAGCACACCAAGAGCTTCAACTTGATCGACACGCTCTCGGTAGGCGTGGACAGAATGCAGCGGAACTACGAGCCGCTGCAGCGCCAGGTTGAATTGTGGAGGAAGACGCAGATCACCGACGACACGGCAAAGCTGATCTTCTACTCCGCGTTCATTGACGGCAAACTGGAAACGCCCAGAACTCTGCTTCCCGAAGTCCACCGGCTGTATTTCGAGCCGCAGTACCCAGAATTTGCGGCTCGGACCATATGGAGCTTGTCGAATGCCTTCACCAGCGCCTTCAAGAAGCTCGATCCGGTGCCGCAGTTCAAGGCTACGGCCAAGCTCGGAGCCTTTCTCACACAACTGCCGAATTAACCCGTGATCTCCGCTTCAGTTTGCACGACAGCGGAGATCACGGTTTGCTTTTTGGACATATTGCAAATCGACAATTTAGGTGTTATCAATACGGCGAGCTGTTTCGATCCCGACCAGATCCACCATTCAGGAAATGCAGATGCCGGTGTTACCGCTCGAAGAACGGACTGCACTCGATCCAAAGGATTTCTTCCAATCTTTTCTTTTGCAGAACCGACCCGTCATCATTCGTGGCGCAATCGCACACTGGCCCGCGGTCCAGAAGTGGTCGCCAGAGTATCTGCGGACGATGGTGGAAGGAGCGAAAGTAGTAATCCAATCAAAGTCTGATTATGGCGCGAGCGGATCGAAGCGGCATTTTGAAGAGAGTAAAGAAACTGATTTCGCAGAAGTCGTAGATATGATGACGCTCGATGATGCGCCCGACATGTCGTATGTCCGGCAGACACGAGTATGGAAAGACATTGAACCGCTCGTGGCTGACGTTCAGCCTCTCCGCTATGGACCCGCGGACCTCGCCAAGACCGACGGCAATCTGTGGATCGGGCCTGCGGGAACAATTGCCCAGATGCACTGGGATCCAGGACACAACCTGTTTGCACAGATTCGCGGGGAGAAGAAGTGGATACTGGTGCCACCGTCAGAGTCGCACATGACCTACGCTAATAAATTTTCACTGTCAGAAATAACTCAGGATTCCGGCATCCGGGAGAGGTTTCCAGCATTCGTTGAGAATATGGAGAAGGCGATGGCCTCATCAGCAAGCGTTGAGGACCTGGTCGACCATGGCTTTAGCGATTCAGAACGACGCCTTATATATAGCTGGCTCGCTCAAATGAATAATTGCGACGTAAATGCGGAAGACCCCGATTCGGAGAAGACACCTCTTTTCCTCACCGCCCATCGGCATGAAGGGATGCTGAAAGCAGGTGACCTGATGTTCATTCCAATTGGCTGGAGGCATTTCGTCCGTTCCATGAGCGCCAGCATATCGATGAACTGGTTCTTCGTGCCGCAACAGACTTTGCCACCAGAGTTAAACATCAGCAGAACCTTGCTCGAGCACCTCGTCCATGCAGCGTAAGATCATGCTCGCGGAGCGCTCCGACGTGCTTCCTTAACTCGCCGGCCTGCTGAAATGCTGTCGGATCCCCCGAGAAGCACACGCAGATCATTCTGCGAGCAAAAGCTGGCGCTCGTTCCAACACGAAATGTGCCGTGTTTTCTCTGTTCAACCATTCCTTCGCAGGCTACAAAGCAATTCCCGCTGCGCCGCTGTATTCTCGCCGACGAGAGTGCGAATACGCTCGTGCAGCGTGCCGAGTGCCTCGATTTCGAGCTCGGTCAGCGACGGATGGTAAAACCGCGCGATGAAGACGATTCGCATCGAGTCTCCTTCGTTCCACACCTCATGCTCGAAGGAATCATCGAAGACGAAGCCACGTCCCTCATCCCAATGACGTTTTTCGTTCCCGACTCGAATGCGGCAGCCCTGGGGCACGATCAGGCCGAGGTGGGCGGTGAGGAATACGTTTGAGACACCGCAGTGCGGGGGGATGTGAGCACGGGCGCGCAGCGCAGAGAACTGGGCCGTCACGGGCTCGCCGAGTTCACCGCGGAACCAGTGCTGCAGGAGTTCAACTGTCCTCGGGCAGTTCGATTCTGCCGCTGGCTTAAGCAAGTCGTAGATCGACCAGCGGTCGGAACCTTCTTCGAGGTCAAACTTTTCCTGTCGATAACGCGCGTCGGCGCCCTGGGCATATGGAGTAAAGGCGATCTTTGCATCGAGGAGGCCTGCGAGCTCGGCACTGATGACCGGATAAGCAGCCTCGAGATCAGCCATCCACGGAATGTCGTCATCATGGAAGGGCTGCGATTCGAGTCCGGGCCAAAAGTAAAGCTCGGGATCCTGCAACGGCGGAGCTCCGGTAGGCGCTTCGCCGAGCGCGATCCTGGCAAACTGGTCGATGCGCTCGTGGCGGCCGCGCTGCTCCAAGCGCCATTGATCAATCAGCTCGCGAAGCTTGTCGAACATTGCGGTGTCTAGGTTGCGCTTCATTGGTAAATCGGAATGAGACGATGGGCTGTTCATGGTCCTCCTGCGAGCGCGGCGTGAAGCTTTTCTGCAACCTCGTCAATTGCCGGTTCACGCAGCAGCGAGAAATGATCTGCCTCGACCTCGATTACCGAGAGCCGCGGCATCAGCGGTCCCCAACCCAGTGTCGCGTCGCGTGCGACTCCGTGCTGATGGGCAGCAAATAGAATCGCGCGACCGTCGTACGGCTTTGGAGTCCAGCGACGGACAGCGCTGAGATGCGTATACACGATTCGCTCTACTTTTGCGAAGTGTTGTTCTGGCCAAGATTGGCCATCGCCAAGCTCCCACGCTGCCAACGTGGCAAGCATGTCGGGATCGTCGTGCGTATCGTTTCGGGCATGGCTGTCGAGCAGCGTCAGCAGCGCGACCTCCTCGCCGGTGTGACGCAGCGCTCGTGCCATTTCAACAGCGACGATACCACCAAACGACCAACCCCCGAGTAGATACGGCCCCTTGGGAACCTCCGCCCGAACCGCAGCGAGATAAATCCGGGCGAGCGCTTCGATGGAAATCTCGGGCGACAGCGGATTGCCTTCGAGCGCTGGAGACTGAAGTGCGTAGAACGGCCTCTGCGTGCCCAGTCTGCGCGCGAGCGCGCGGTATTGCAAAATCGTACCGCCCACGGGATGAACGAAAAAGAAAGGCGTGCGCTGCCCTCCGCGCTCGAGCAGAATCAGCGGTGAGCTCTGCGCCAGCGCCGGCTCCCGCAATTTGGCGGCAAGGTCGGCGACCGTGTCTCCCTGGAAAACCACTGCGAGCGGCAACCTGCGCCCGAATTGCTTTTCGATCCGCATCATGAGCTCGACCGCGAGCAGAGAGTGACCCCCGAGTGAGAAGAAGCCATCGCCAACGCCGATCAATCGCATGTCAAAAAGCTCCTCGAAGAGGCGCAATAGCTCGCGCTCAGTCTCGTCTCGTGGAGCAAGTGGTGTCCCGCTCTGTGGGAATCCGCGTGCAATGAGCGCGTGCCGGTCGATCTTGCCGGAGGTCATTCTGGGAAGCTCGGGGTGGAAAGCCCAAGCGTGAGGCACGAGTGCCTTGGGGAGACGTGTGGCAAGGAAACTGCGTAGTTCGTCTTCGCGGGATTGAGGGGCGCAGATATGCGCCACCAGGTTGCCCGCGACGGCGACGACGGCAGCAGCCGACACTCCGGGGTGCGACACGAGCACCGCTTCGATCTCGGCGGGTTCGACCCGGATGCCGCTGATCTTGACCTGGTCATCGAGGCGTCCAAGCAGCTCTAGCGATCCATCTGATCGGAAGCGGCCGAGGTCTCCACTGCGATAACATCGGGCTCCATCTCGAATGATGAAGCGTTCCGCGGTTGTTTCCGGCTGCCCGATGTAGCCGGCAGCAACTCCTGCGCCGCCGATAAGGATCTCACCAGGCACACCAATGGTGACCGGTTTCAGATGACGGTCGACTACCTCGACGCGAGCGCCGGGAATCGGCCGGCCGATGTGCACAATCGGACCAGTAGGCTCCCCGGCGGTGCACCAGACGGTCGCCTCGGTTGGGCCGTATTCGTTGAACAATCGAACCTGAGGCATCAGCGCGCGGTGCTGCGCCACCAGTTCGGGCGGGCATGGCTCACCGGCGACGATGACTGTGCGTAACGACAACGATGGCAGATGCTGTTCTCCGTGGCGGAGGAGCGCGGCGTAGAGCGAGGGAATGCTAAGCCAGTGTGTCACGCATTCGGCAGCGAGCGTCTGCGCCAGTGCCGGAAGATCTTCCAGAAAGTCGTCCGGGGGAATGACCAAGGTGCCGCCTTCGCACAGGGTCCAAAAGAGACCGGCAACCGACGAATCGAACGAAAAAGGAGACGCCAGGAGGAATGATTCGACGCGCTCGCGGTACACGAGAGGGCGCGCACCCGTTGAGTGAGCTAGATTTCGATGCGTGACGGCGACGCCCTTCGCCCGGCCGGAGGAGCCGCTGGTGTATAGGACGTACGCCAGATCGTCGAGCGTTGGCTCCGCCCGGACTTGGTCAGCGTTCGTCTCCGACAAGCAGCCCTTTGACATCGACATAGGTGGCGCCAGCTTCAGCCACGATGGCTGCAACGCGCGCCTCCGGCCAACCGGAATCGATCGGCACATAAGCGGCGCCCGCGCTAAGCGTTCCCAGGATGGCCGCAACAGTTTCGGCAGATCGATTCGCGAGGAAGGCAACTCGCGCACGGGGGCCGATCCTGAGGGCGGCCAGGCGAGCCGCAATCTGATCGGAGCGCCTTTTGAGGTCTCCGTACGAGATGCGCGTTCCGCCCGCGACGATCGCGGTGGCGTTGGGATTCTTTTTCGCTTGCTCTTCAAAGAGCAAGTGCACGCAGCGCGGTTCGGCCGGAGCCGCACGTCCACCGTTGATGAAGCTTCTAAGCTCGTCCTGCTCTCTGGCGCTCATGAGCGGTAACTCGGAGACTCGCCGTTCCGGGTTAGCTGTGGCGGCTCGGAGGACACGCTCGAACCGGTCACGAAGGCGCACGATCGTCTCAGCGTCGAAAAGATCGGTGCTGTACTCGAACATTCCGGCAATCGAGGTCTCGTCCTCAGCGAGCGAAAGCGCAACGTCGAACTTACAAGTGCCAGGGTCGACCTCTAGAAAGGTTGCGCGCAGGCCCGCAAAGTCGGCCGCCGAACGCGGCGTGCTCGCAAGCGCCAGCATGGTCTGGAACAGCGGATGTCGCGAAGTGTCGCGATTGGCCGCAATTTCCTCGACGACACGCTCGAAGGGCGCATCCTGATTGGCATAGGCGGCTAGCGTGCGCCGCCGAACCTGGACGAGCAGCTCCGCGAAGGTCGGATCGGCGGAGAAATCCGCGCGGAGAACGAGCGTATTGACGAAGAAGCCGATCAGGGGCTCCAGCTCCTCTCGCTGACGCCCGGCGATGGGCGTACCGACTGCAATGTCGTCACCGGCGCCCGAGCGGTGCAACAGCGCCTGCCACGCCGCCAGAAGCGTCATAAACAACGTGGCTCCGTGGCTGTGGGACAACGCGCGCAGCTCACGCGCCAGCGCCGCATCAAGCGAGACAGGCACACGTGCGCCGCGGTAGGAAGGCAACGCGGGTCGCAGGCGATCAGTAGCTAAGTCGCACCGTTCGAGTCCCGAGAGCTCGCGCTTCCAGAAGGCGAGCTGCGAGTGCGAGACCAAGATGGCGATGCTGCCAAGCGGCGAAATCGCCGTACTGCTCCCGCAGTGGTAAAAGCGGTGAAGTAGTCCCTTGGCGAAAAGCCGTGTAGAGCGCAGCCAGTTCGCGCAAAAAGACATCGAGCGACCAACCATCCGCGATGATGTGGTGGAACGTGACGGCCAGAACGTGATCTTGCTGGTCCAGCTGAAAAAGCTTCGCGCGCCACAGAGGTCCGCGCGTGAGGTCGAACGGAACGCGCGCGTCCTCCGCCAGAAGAACCGCGAGCCTGTTTGGCCCTGTCCGCAAATCGCAATCGGTAAGCACGAAGTCCACCTGCGAGTGGACGACCTGCATCGGCTCTCCATTCTGCACCTCAAAGGTGGTGCGCAACGTTTCGTGGCGACGAGTGATCTCATGAAGCGCACGGATCAGCGCACCGCGATCGAGTGCGCCTTCGAAGCCTGATGGCAGTTGGGATGTGGTATGCCGCCGACGCACCAAGCTGCTCGAGGAACCAGAGCCGGCGCTGAGCAAAGGAGAGGGGCGCCAGCCCCGTCTGCCCGGACCGCGCCACTTCCAGCCGTGTGCGTTCAGGCTCCGCGACTTGCACGCGCTCGGCAAACCCACAAAGCGTACGCGCTTCGAAGAGCGCCCGTAGCGGGAGGTCAACCTTGAGACGGTGGCGGACGCGGGCGATGAGCCGCGTAGCAGAAAGCGAGTCGCCGCCCAGATGAAAAAAGTCATCGTCGCGGCTTACGCGGTCGAGCTCGAGGACCTCCTGCCAGATCGCGGCGAGACTTTCTTCGAGTGCCGTGCAAGGCGGAGTGAATGGCTTCCCGCTATCCGGCCGCTCGGGGCCCGGCAGCGGCAGCGCCTTTCGGTCTACCTTGCCATGGTTCGTGAGCGGCAGAGCGGGTAACTCCACAAGGGATGCCGGCACCATATACTCGGGAAGCTTGCCTTGCAGATACGCGCCGCAGTTCGTCGAGCAGTTGCGGCACTCGTAAGACGACGTAGCCGATCAGCGACGCCTCACCTGCGTGTCTTTGACGCGCTGTGACTACCGCCTCGCGCACGTTCGGGTGTGTCTTAAGCACCGCCTCGATTTCGCCGAGCTCTATGCGAAAGCCGCGTACCTTGACCTGTTCATCCACGCGACCGAGGTATGCAAGTTCGCTATCCGGCAGCCGCAGCGCGAGGTCCCCTGATCGGTACATGCGTCCGCTCCCGGATGAATTAAAAGGATCGGGCAGAAATCGTTCCCCGGTAAGCTCCGGTCTTGAAAAATAGCCCCGCGCAACTCCGGCGCCGCCGACATAGATCTCCCCGCGAGCTCCCTCGGGCACTGGCTGCCCATGGGCATCGAGCACACAGAGGTACAGATGAGGAAGCGGCTGCCCGATAACGCTGCTGCGGCCCGGTTGCGCGTCTTCTCTCCGGAGACGCCGAAACGTGACGTGCACCGTGGTCTCGGTGATGCCGTACATGTTGACCAGCTCGGGGCGTTCGTCGCCGCGGGCCTCGAACCACGGCAAAAGCTCTGGCACATCGAGCGCTTCGCCCCCAAAAACCAGGAGCCGCAACCTGCGCAAGCCCCCGCGTTCAAGCGCCACGGGCATGAGCTGCCGGAACGCTGAGGGAGTCTGGCTCAGAACTGTGACCTCTTCACGGTCGCATAGCTCGAGGAACAAATCCGGCGAGCGGCTGACCCAGTACGGAACAACCACCAGCCGGCCGCCGTAGAGCAGCGCGCCCCACATCTCCCACACTGAGAAATCGAAGGCCGAGGAGTGAAAGAGTGTCCAAACATCGCCCTCGTCGAATTGGAACATGCCTTGCGTTGCAGAAAACAGCCGCGCAACCTGGCGGTGTTCGACCACTACGCCCTTCGGATTTCCCGTTGAGCCCGAGGTATAGATGATGTAGGCAGCATTTTCAGGTTGCGCCGAAGGGCGCGCGCTAGCCGCAGGTACGTCGTCGAGCGCATCTTCGATGCACAACGCTCGCGCACTGGTCGGCGGCAATCGATCAAGCAGCTTGCGCTCGGTCAGGACCACCTTGACGGCTGAGTCGGCAAGCAAGTACGACAAGCGGTCAGAGGGATAGTCCGGATCGAGCGGCACGTACGTTGCCGCCGCCTTCAGCACTCCCAGGATGCCCACGACCAGATGCGTGGAACGGTCAAGGCACAACCCCACTCGCACTTCAGGTCCTACCCCAAGCGCCGACAGATGCGCCGCGACTTGCTCAGCCCGCGCGCTCAGTTGGCCGTAACTGAGAGCGTCTTTGCCTGAGGTTACTGCAATCCGCTCGGGCGACTTCCGCGCTTGTGCCTCAAAGATTTCGTGGACGCATACCACGACCGTCGCAGCTCTCCACCTGGCGCATCTGGTGTTTCTCTGCCTCTGCGAGCAGGTTTGCTGTCTCGTGTCTCTGATCCGGCCATCTTGCCATCGTTTCCAGCACGCGCTCATACACAGCCGCGATCTCCCGCACCCGATGGGTCGCAAAGTTGCTGGTTTGATAGTCAAAGGCAAACCCAAGCGCACCCGTGTCTTCATTCATGTTCGCCTGCACGGTGAGCGGAAAGTAGGTATTTTCGTTGCCAGTGGCATCGAGGACGTCACGGTTGAGCGCGCGCAAGCGGCGATAGACGTGAAAGTGGGTAAAGTTGAAAACAATGTCGAAGAGGTCCCGGCTTTCGTGGCGCTTCTTCAGCTCAGCCATCGGGAAGCGGCGATGCGGGAGTAACTCGCTCTCAGCGGCAAAGACGCGACGGCACAGGTCGGCGAATGTCCCTGACGACAAGTCGAGGCAAAACGGCACCAGGTTCACAAACGGCGCTACGATCCGTTCTCCGCCTTCAACCTCCGGACGGCCGTTGGCGAGCAAGCCCGTAACCGGGGTGATCGAGCCGGTCAGGTGGCCGAGGGCCTTCAGATGCACAGCGAGCAGAACGTGCTTCACCGACACGCCCAGCGAATCGGCTAACTCCTTAAGCCCAGCGGCGACATCGTCGGGAATCGGCAGATCGATGCGCCGGGCGCGATGTGGGTCTTTGTCCCCATTGGAGGGCTGCCTAAAAAGCCGCGTGAAATCAGCTCGGGCAACAAGGTCGTTCCAGAACTTTTGCGATTCTTCATTTGCGATCGCCTGTATCTCGAGAGCGATGAAGTCGCTGTATCCAAAGGCGATCTCCGGTAGCTCGGGCGGCGTCTTTCCATCGAGGCGGGCAAAATAATATGCAAGCAGCTCCGTGAGTAGCGTGCCAACACTCCAGCCGTCGAGAAAAGCGTCGCTCATCGTGAGCTGGAATTCGTCGTTGCTGCGTATGTGGACATGGAAACGGAAGAGCGGCGCCTGCCTCCATTCAAAGCGGTGATGCAACTCGGCATCGAGCCATCGGGAGATCTGCGTCTCTTCGTCTTGCGCAAGATTGCGAACGTCGTCCACCGTTATGGGCACCTCGGCACGACTGTGCACAACCTGGAGTGGCTCCTGAAAAGTAAAGTCGACCGAGGTTCGCATGATAGGGTGCCGCGCGGTCATCGCGTCCACGGCCTCACGCAACGCCGCGAAATCGAATCGGCAGCCGATGCGGAGGCTGTTGAGATACACCGTATAGTCGGACCCAGCCTCACTGTGGTAGTGCAGCCCGGCTTGCAGGCGCGAGAGTGGATAGCCGTTCTCGGCGTCAGAGGGCAGCCGTGAGCGGTCCCGAGAGCTGATGAGCGCAAACGGGGCGAGCGGCTGCGGAGCGTCGGGCGATTTCCCTGCAACTGCCGCTAGCCCGCGCAGAGTCTGGCGCCGGAAGATCTCTTGAAGCGGGACGTCCAGCCCGCGTTTCCGCGCGCGGGCACGGACTTCGATAGATCGCAATGAATCACCGCCAAGGTGGAAGAAGTTGTCATTGCGTCCTACACTATTGATCCCGAGCACCTCCTGCCAAACCTCGGCGAGGAGTCGCTCGGCATCGGTTTCCGGCTTCACAAAAGGTACGCCGGTAGCTCGGTGGTCAGGAGCTGGTAGCGCGGTACGATCCAGTTTGCCATGTGCGGTGAGTGGCAAGCGTTCAAGCTCAACCATTGCCGCCGGCAGCATGTAATCAGGAAGGCGCGTCGCGAGGAAAGCGCGCAGCTCCGGCCACGTCGCCACATCACCCAGCACAACATAAGCAATGAGCTGAGGCTCGGCGCCGCGATCCTGCCGAGCGAGCACTACCGCCTCGCGCACGTTTTGATGCGTTCTAAGCGCCGCCTCGATTTCGCCGAGTTCTATGCGAAAGCCGCGCACCTTCACCTGGTTATCTGCGCGCCCGAGGTATTCGAGTTCTCCAGAAGGAAGCCAGCGCCCTAGATCACCGGAACGGTATATCTTTCCATCGCCGAACGGATTTTCCAGAAATCGTTGCGCGGTCAGCTCCGGGCGATTGAGATAGCCGCGCGCGACACCCGCGCCTCCGATATAGAGCTCACCGCGCACACCAATGGGCACAGGCTGACCATTGGCATCGAGAACGTAGACGGTGAGATGAGAGAGCGGGCGGCCGATGACGCTTCCGCGCCCAGGCTGCGCGTCTTCCCGGCGAAGTCTACGTGAGGTAACGTGAACGGTTGTCTCGGTAATGCCGTACATGTTGACCAACTCGGGCCGCGTGTCGCCAAACATATCGAACCACGGCAAAAGGCTGGGCACGTCGAGCGCCTCGCCGCCGAAGATCACGGTTCTGAGCGAGGGAGGGAGCCTCCGCTGCTGGAGCACGACCGCCATCAGTTGGCGGAACGCTGAAGGGGTCTGGTTCAGCACCGTGACGTGTTCGCGCTCGGCCAATTCCAGGAATGCCTCCGGTGAGCGGCTGATCCACCAGGGCACTACCACCAACCGGCCGCCATAGAGAAGCGCACCCCACATCTCCCAGACTGAGAAGTCGAAAGCAAAGGAATGAAACAATGTCCAAACGTCGTTCTCGTTGAAGCAAAACTGTTCCTGCGTCGCGCTGAATAGCCGTGCCACGTGCCGGTGCTCGACGACTACGCCCTTCGGCTTCCCGGTCGAACCGGACGTATAGATGATGTAAGCGGCGTTCGAGGGACCTGCTGGACCGCAGCTGCTCATGACTGGCTTGCTCTGGAGCGCATCTTCGAGGCAGAGGATACGCGCCTCGACCGGCGGCAACCGATCGAGCAGCTGGCGTTGTGTCAACACTACCTTCGCGCCGCAATCCGAGAGAAGGAAGGAGAGGCGCTCCGCCGGATAGTCAGGATCGAGCGGCACATACGCGCCTCCCGTCTTCCAAACCGCAAGAATCGCAACTATCAGATCGGCAGAGCGCGGAAGGCACAAACCTACTCGCATTTCGGGACCGATATCCAGTGCCAGGAGTTGCGCGGCGACTCGGTCGGCTTTTGCCTGGAGTTGGCCGTACGTCATACGTTGATCGCCGCAAACGAGCGCCTCTCGGTCAGGCGCTTCCAGCACCCGTTGCGCGAACAGCTCGTGGACGAGGGGTACCTGAACCGCGGACTTCGAGTGACCGCCGTTCCAGTCAACCAGAACTTGTTGGCGCTCCTGGCGTGCGAGCAGTGGAAGACGGGAGAGACAGCGATCAGGATCGGCCGCAGCGCCCTCGAGCAATCGTCGGAACTGCTCGGCAAGCCGTTCCACAGTCGAATGCTCGAAAAAATCGGAGCGGTATTGGAGGGCCCCCAACAGGCCGCGCTCATCCTCTGCCAACTCAAGTGTCAGATCGAATGTCGATCCACCGCTGGGCAGCGATACGGGCGAGACTTCGAGGCCGGGCAGCATGGGAAGCCGGCCGCCGAGGTTCTGAAGCGTGATGACGGTTGAGACCAGCGGCATGCGGCCTATCTCGCGCTCTGGGCGCAGCTCGGCGACCAGCCGTTCGAATGGCAAGTCCTGATGCTCATGCGCGCGAAGGACAGTCTCTCCGGAGCGCTGCAGCACTTCGCGGAAAGGGGGGTCGCCGGACAGTTCGCCGCGTAGCACGAGCGTGTTGACAAATAGCCCAATGAGAGGCTCGAACTCGGGCCGCGTTCTTCCGGCGACCGGTGTCCCGACGCAGAAATCGACCTCGCCTGTCCACCGATGAAGGAGCGTCTGCCAACCGGCGAGTAGAGTAGAAAAAAGCGTGGTCCCTTCGTCGCGCGCAAGCTCCACGAGCGCTGCGACTAGGCGTGCTGGAATATCGAGCAGCACACTCGCGCTCGGCCCCGCGGGCTTTACGGGACGCGGGCGATCTCCGGGAAGCTCCAGCGCCGGCGGGATTCCTTCGAGCTCCTGGCGCCAAAACGCTCGCGCAGCATTTCCGTCTTCGCTGGTGAGATGCTGGCGCTGCCAGAGCGCATAGTCTCCGTACTGAATCAAGAGATCGGGTAACCCTGCGGTGCGGCGACCGAGACGCGCGGCATACAGCTCGGCCAATTCGGAAATGAGGTTCGTCACTGACCAGCCGTCGCATACGATGTGATGGATTGAAATCACGAGCCAGTGCTGGTCCGTTGCCAACCGGAAGAGCTTGGCGCGCACAAGCGGGCCGCGTGCGAGATCGAACGGCTCAGCCGCCTCGGCGCTCGCCGCTCGTAGGGCCTCGCCAGGATCGACGCTAACAATCGGGAGCGGCAGGGTCTGACTCCGGGCTACCACAGCCGTCGGCTTTCCGGCGGGTGCGGGAAAGGCCGTGCGTAGCGCCTCGTGGCGAGCGACGATTGCGTCGAGGGCTTCTCCTAGTACGATTGACTCGAGCCGGCCGGTTAGCTTGAGAACAACCGGTATGTGGTATGAACCCCCAGCACCCAGTGCATCAAGAAACCAGAGTCGCTCCTGCGCAAACGAAAGCGGTGGGTCGCTTTCCTCCTGGCGCCACGGAATGACCGGGTCTGTTGCGAAACGCTGGTTCATGCGGTCCCCTCAACCAAACTTTTCTCCATGCTTTTCTCTATCAATGCCGAGAGGCTGCGGATGGTGCGTGTCTGGTAGAGATCGCGGAGCCCCACTCGCTGACCGAAGCGGGCGTGCAGCCGGGAGACGGTCTGTAACGCGAGCAACGAATGTCCGCCGGCTTCGAAAAAGTCGTCGTCGATACCCACATTCGGGATACGCAGCACCTCGATCCAGATAGCCTGTATCTCCTTCTCGACACGTGTGCGCGGCGCGACGCGCTCGGTTTTGGGTGAGAGCTCGACGCCCGGCGCCGGCAAAAGGCCGCGTTCGACCTTGTCATTGACGGTGCGCGGGAGCTCTTCCAGCAGGGTGAAGGTCGAGGGGACCATGAACTCTGGCAATCGAGATTTGAGGTACGCTCGCAGCTGCGAGCCCTGAAGACCCTGTCCCGCCAGCGGTACGACGTAGGCAGCGAGCCGGCGATCGCCAGGAGCGGACTCGTATGGGATGACCGAGCATTCGCGCACATCTGGATGTTGGCAGAGGACAACCTCGATCTCGCCAGGCTCAACACGGAAACCACGGATTTTCACTTGCACGTCCACCCGTCCAAGGAAATCGAGGCTGCCATTGCGCCGCCAGCGGCCGATATCGCCGGTGCGATACATCCGCGCGTGCGATCGTTCCGAAAATGGATCGTCGGCAAAACGTTGGGCTGTGAGATCGGGCCGTCCACGGTAGCCGCGGGCCACGCCGTGGCCCCCGATCCAGATCTCGCCCGGCAACCCGTCCGGTACAAGGTGTCCCGCAGGGTCGAGAAGGTAGATCTGTGCGTTAGCGGCAGGCCGTCCGATGGGGATTTGCGCGGAAACCTCGGCCGGTTCGGTCATGACGTGTGCGGTGGCCACGATGGTGCCTTCAGTTGGTCCATAGGCATTGATCAGCCGCAGCCCGGGCGCTGCTTGTAGGAGCCTTTGCGCCGCGCTCGGTGACATTACGTCTCCGCCGACGATGATCTGACGCAAACCCCATAGGTCGTCTAGATGTTCATCGACCATAAGTGGAAAGAGCCCGGTGATGAGAATGGTCGAGGTGATGCGATGCTCGCGCAACGCGTCGCCGATCTCCTCGAGAGAGGGATTGCGCGACGGATGGAGGACCAGCTTGCCGCCTCCGAGGAGGGAACTCCAGATCTCGAGCGCCGAGGGATCAAACGAAAGTGAGACGAGCTGCAACTCAACATCGTCTTCGCCGAGTGCAAATAACCCTGCGTTGACGAGGCGTGCGACCCCGCGGTGCGTGACCTCGACGGCCTTAGGCAGACCTGTTGAACCCGATGTGTACATGACGTAGGCGAGTCGATCTGGATCGCACACATCTGGCAAGAGACGGTCGCTTGTGTCAGCAGAAGGTAGTTCATCGGCGAAAAGCACTTTGACGCCGCCGGCGGGCAGGCGCTCGCGAAGCTTTCGATCAGTGATGAGCACGCGCACGCCGGCATCATTGATCATGAACTCGAGCCGCTCTTTCGGATATGACGGATCGAGCGGCAGATAAGCGCCGCCGGCTTCAAGCGCCGCCAGCATGCTGATGATGGCCTCGGGGCTGCGCTCCAGATAAATACCAACCAGCGCCTCATCGACGATACCGGACGCCGCCAGGCGGCCTGCCCATGCCCGAGCGCGGGAGGCGAGTTCCAGGTAATTCGTCTGCCGGCCTCCGTAGCTAAGTGCCGGTGCATATGGCCGTAGTGCCGCGCGCTCTGCGAAAAGTTGTGGCAACGTTCGCTCGGGATATGCTGAGCGGGCAGCCGTGTTGCGATCCACTATGAGCGCGCGCCTCTCGGCGTCATCGAGTAAAGACAGCTCTGCAAGCCTACACTCGGCGTTTTGCGGGAGGGCGACCAGAAGGTTGGTCAGATGGCCGAGGAGCTTCTCTATGGCAAGAGCGCCGTAGCGTCTACGATCGTAAACCACCTGGAGCATCGGATGCGGCCCCGGTGACACTGCAAGTGTCACCGGATAATTCGTCTTGTCCCAGGCACGCAATTCGCTCATCCCAAGGGATTCCATTCGCTCAAGAAGCTGCACGCCCAGTGGATAGTTCTCGTAGACAAGGATGGTCTCGAACAATGGCTGGCCGCGTGGCAGTTCGGTCAGCGCAGAAATCTCGGCCAGAGGAGCATGCTGGTGCCGAAGCAGCTCGAACTGCAGTTCCTGGAGCTGCACAAGCCATGGCAGCAAAGGAGCATCCAGCGGCACACGAACTCGCAAGGGCAGCGTGTTAATGAATAGGCCGACCATTGTTTCGGCACCGGGCAGATCGGGAGGCCTGCCCGACGTTACGCTGCCGAAGAGCACGTCGGCCTCTCCGCTGTAGCGCGCGAGCACCAGCGCCCAGGCAGCTCGAAACAGCGTCGCCTGCGTGAGCGCATGGCGCCGCGCAAAGGCATCGAGGGCGGCCGACGTAGACGAATCGAGTTCACGCATTTTGCGTGCGTAATTGTCATCAAGGATTTCGCCGGACTCAGGCAGGTCATCGTCAATTGGCAGCGGCAGCTTCGTTGCACACGAAAAACCGTCTAGCCCTTCGCGGAAGAAATCACGCCATTCCGTCGGATCCCGCCGTGCGAGCCAGTCGACGTAGTTGCGGAACGGCTCGACCACCGGGAGTTCGGCAGAAACTCCGTCGCGTGCCGCCTTGTACAGCAAAAGGAGTTCATCCAGCAGCAGAGGCACGGACCAGCCGTCGAAGAGAATGTGATGATGGCTGAAAACGAAGATATGCTCGTCTTCCGCAGTGCGGAGGAGGGACAGACGCAATAGGGGCGCGCGGTCGAGTTCGAACTCCCGCGCGCGGTCTGCCCGCAGAATGTCCTCGATGCGGCGACGCTTTTCCTCCGAAGGAAATCCGCGCAGATCAATGAGGTCCCACTTGGGTCGCGCATCGCGGTGTACGGCTTGCAGATGCTGCCCATCCTGCAAGACGATGGCGCTGCGCAAGATGGCGTGTCGCGTAATCAGTGCGTCCCATGCCTGCTGAAACGCATACACATCGAGCCGCGTAACCTTCCAGCTCATCTGCTCGACGTAGGAATTACCGCTGTCGAGCAGTGTGTGAAAGAGCATTCCTTGTTGCATCGGCGTCAGCGGGTAGACATCCTCGACTGCAGCATCGCGAGCGGGCAAAGGCGCCCGGGTCAACTCGCGCAACGCATCGAGGAAAGTAGCTGCGAGGCGCTCGACCACTGCGTGGCTGTTCCGGGCCTCAACGTGCGTGAACGTGACCGAGAAGCAACCGTCGGAAACGAGCGCATTGATTTCCAGCGTGTGGCTGCGCCGCGCGCGCGGGCTGCGGAAGGCGCGAAGCGGTTCGCCGGCGAGCTTGACCGGCCCACCATTAGAGAGCGCCTGATCGAACTGGCCGAGATAGTTGAAGCAGACGTCCGAGCGTATCGCGCTCAGTTCGGAATGTCCCGCCAGGTAGCGCAACACACCGTAGCCAATTCCGCCATGGCGTAAGTTACGGCGCGCGTCGCGCACCATCACCGGATCCGCACCTGGTTCCAGAAGGAGCGGGTAGACTGTGGTGAACCAGCCGACAGTGCGGGACAGATCGATGTCGTCGAACAGCTCTTCGCGTCCGTGTCCTTCCACGTCAACCAACCATGGGCCCGGCTTGAGCGCTTCGAGTGCGTTCCCCAGCGCAGCAAGCAGCAGATCATCGATGCGCACACCATGCCCGGAGGAGACCGCCTGCAAGAATGCCTGCGTCTCGCTTGGAGAAAGGCTCGCAACCACCGATTTAGCCTCACCTTCAAGACCCGGATCAGTTGGGGCAGGGCAAGCTGCCAAGAGGCGGGCGCCGAGCCAGCGTTCGGCCTCGGCGTCTAGCTGCTTAGACTGGGCATACTCGAAGAGCCGTTCAGCCCAGCGTTTGAACGAAGTAGTTTTGGGCGGCAGCGCCGCGCTTTCTCCCGAACTATGACTCTGATAGGCAGTCGCCAAATCTTCGAGGAGAATTCGCCAAGATACGCCATCAACCGCCAGATGATGTGCACAGAGCAGGAGCCGAGCCGGAGCCCTGGGGGCCTCGAAGAGTACGGCGCGAAAAACCGGGCCCGATGTAAGATCCAAGCTCGTCTGCACGCGGGCCGCTGCTTCTTCGAGGGCACCGTTGTCAAGCATCACCCGCTCAAATGGGACAGGTCCTTGCGGCGCGATAAATCGCTGCCTGTCGCCATCGAGCCGCAACCTGAGCGCGTCATGGTGCTCGATCAGCTGCCCGATGGCGGCTTCCAGGGCATGGACGTTCGGTCGCTCGCGTAACTCAAGCAGCACTGCTTGGTTGTCATGGTGCGGCTCAGGAGAGGCTTGTTCCACGAACCACCGCTGAATGGGCGTGAGCGGAGCCTCGCCCACTACCGGCCCCTGCTCGGCTAGTGCAATCCCCGCCTCTTCAGCTAACGCCGCGAGTGCCGAGACAGTGGGATGACTGAGGAACTGCCGCACCGTAAGCCGGAGTCCTTCTCGCCGTGCGCGGGCGATTACCTGGATGGCAAGGATTGAGTCGCCGCGCAGCGCGAAAAAGTTGGCGTCGGAGCCCACGTTCGGAACGCCGAGTAGTTCCGACCAGATGCGCGAGAGCGTGAGCTCTGCGCGGGTGCTCACAGACCGTCCCGCACTTGGCGCCAATGCCGCTCCATCAACGAGCGAGGGCAGCGCCTGGCGATCGATTTTGCCACTGGCCGTTCGTGGCAGCGCACGTAGAGGAACAAACATCGACGGCACCAGGTAGTTCGGCAGGTTCTGGGCGAGAAAGCCCTTCAGATGCTCGACATCAACTTCCCTTGGCGTGATAAATGCTGCCAGCAGCGCCTTGCCGTTGACTCCATGCGCGACCACTGCTGCGTCGGTCACCACGGGATAACGACGCACGGCCGCTTCGACTTCGCCGGGCTCGACCCGAAAACCGCGGATTTTGATCTGCTCATCGAGCCGCCCGAGGAATTCGAGATTGCCGTCCGGCCGCCACCTCATCCGGTCACCGGTTCGATAGCAGCGCGCGCCGGGACTTTCGTGGAACGGGTCAGCGACGAATCGGTCCGCAGTCTCGGCTGGCTGGTTGAGATAGCCCAGCGCAATGCTCGCGCAGCCGATCAGCGCCTCGCCGGGGACGCCAACCGGTAAGAGTTGCATTCGGCTGTCGACCACGTAGACTCGCACGCCCTGCAGCGGCTTGCCAATGGAGACATTGGCGGCGTCGCGGCCGGCACTCGCACCCGCCTCGTAGACCGTCGATGTAATGGTGGTTTCGCAGGTGCCGTATGCATTAAGAAGACGAACCCGCGAGCCAACATGCCGGCTCCACGCTGACACGGAACCAGGCAGGAGGCGTTCGCTACCAACGATCACGAGCCTGAGATGCGGCGGGACCTCGACACGACCGCGGTCGATCTCGGCGACCCATTCATGCCAGTACGAGGCCGGCAGATTTGCGACGGTGACTCGCTGCTCGCGCAGGAGCGCATTGAACTCTGTAATGGTCGGCACGTCGCCTGGTGGTCGCACAACGATCGTCGCGGCAGCGAGCAACGTCGGGACAATCTCTTCGATGGCGACATCGAACGCCAGCGAGGCGAAGTGCAGCACGCGATCGCCGGGCGCAAGCTCGTAACGACCCGCGGCCGCGACGGCATGATTTGCAAGCGCACGGTTTGGGATAACTACGCCCTTCGGCTTGCCCGTCGAGCCGGAGGTAAACATGACGTACGCGGGCGCATCGCCGCGCGAGCCCGAGGGAAGAGCGAGTGGAGCGTCGACTTCAAGCGAAATAGCTCGTCCCGGCGCGTGCCCGACCAGAGCGCCAGGCGCAAGCACCACCTTGGGCCTGGCATCTTCCAGTAATGCATTGAGCCGGCTCTTCGGCAATGACGGATCGAGAGGCAGCCACGCAGCTCCGGCTTCAATGATGGCGAGCATCATTACGACCGCGTCCACAGAACGTTCTGTAAACAGGCCCACTCGATCGCCCGCCCCCAGGCCGAGTCCCGAAAGTCGCCCAGCCAGATTTTCAACTCGGCTGCGTAGTTCGCTGTATGTCAGCGACCTTGGTCCGTCGACAACCGCGACCGCATTCGGGTGGCGGCGCGCCGTTTCGGCGATTGCTTTGTCGACGAGTTGGGCGGGGTTCAGTGGGCCGCTCGGCGGCTTTGAAGACCGCACCAGTCGGACCAACTCCCCTGCCTCAACGAGCGGCAGCGCCGAAACCGCCATGTCCGGATCTTTGGTCGCGCCCTCCAACAGAACGAGGAGATGTCCGATCCAGCGATCGATCGTCGAGTCATTGAATAAATCGGTGTTGTATTCCAGCGTCGCAAACAGGTTGGCCTCTGATTCACGCAAGGCTAACGTTAGATCGAACTGGGCACTGTCGCTCGGCAAAAGTATCGGCTCGATCTCAAGCTGCCCAAGCGCTCGCCGAACTGACTCGTCACCGAAGACAAATGCCGGCGAGTATCGGCCGTCGGCACGATGCGGCCGTTCAAGAGAGATCATCGTCTGAAAGAGCGGCGAGCGCGTTGGATCGCGTACTACCTGGAGCCGCTCGACGAGGAAAGAGAAGGGAAAGTCCTGGTGCTCAATCGCGCCGAGGACCGCGGCGCTCGCACGCCGGCATAGTTTGCGGAAGGTTGGATCGTCCCCGAAGTTGGCGCGCATGACAACTGGATTGACGAAGTGCCCGACCAATGCGTCCCACTCCGGCTGACTGCGGGCCGCAGCCGGAGCACCGACCAGCACCTCGCGTTGCCCGGTGAGCCGGTGGAGCAAGGCCTGAAACGCTGCAACCAGCACCGCGAACTCTGAGCTCCTTTCCTCGCGTGCAAGCAAGCGCAGGCTCATGTGGATGCGCGTGTCGATGAGGAAACGTCGCGAGCGCCCACGAAATGTCTGCACCGGTGGGCGTGGCCGATCGAGCGGCAGGTCGAGAACGGGCAGGTCACCACCGAGCACATCGCGCCAGTACCAGAAGAGGTGCTCACCATCGTGGCCGTGGAGCATCTCGTTTTGCCAGCGCACGTAGTCGCCGTACTCGATAGCGAGCGTACCGAGCGTTGTGCTACCCGAGTAGTGCGCAGCCAGCTCTTCAAGGATGATGATAGTCGACCACATGTCGAGGACCACGTGGTGGGCCGTGACGATGAGATCGTGTGCATTTTGTGTTCTGAAGAGAGCCACGCGAAAGACGGGGCCACGCTCCAGATCAAAAGGCCGGTGCAACTCTTCCAAGAGTCGCCGACGCAGCGTACTGGCGTCGAGAGTTCTTGCATCGTGAACGGAGAATGCGATTTCCATTTTCTCCGCGACGCGCTGGAAGGGAACGCCACCCCGTTCGGCAAACGTGCTGCGCAACGGAGCATGTCGATCGACGATTGCCTGGAAGGCAGATCGCAACGCATCGACATCGAGTGGTGAGTGGATCCGGAACGCGATATGAACGTTGTAGGCCGCGCTCGAACGGTCCAACTGATGCACGAACCACAAGGCTCGTTGACCATAGGAGAGTGGATACTCGATCATCTTTGGCCCTCACTCGTTTTGGTGTCCCAAAATGGGACACGCCTATGCTTCAAGCGCGCTAGCCAGTTTACCGCACGAAGATGAAGTTGGCTGATCGCAGCCCACTGAGATCGACGCTCCAAGCGCTTTTCCCTTTGAGGCGGTAGCCGTAGAGGGCAAGCTTGGATTCAGCCCATGAGAGAGCAAGCTTGCGCTCGTCCGGCCAAGTCACTTCCACCAGGATAGAACGCAACGAACCGGAAGCCAGCACCGCGGTGGTTCCATCGAGTATCTGTTCCTCATTACCGTCGACATCAAGCTTGAGAAGATCAGGCGCCGGCAATCCGTGACGTGAGACAAGCACATCGATGGTGGCCGAGATCGCGCCCGTCGCCAGCAGCGGCGGTTCGTCTCGAAGGGGGCTCGGTCGCTCTAGCGAGTGGAGTGCTCCACCCGCCCGTAGATCGTAGACATAAAATGGCGCGAAGGCCTCATGGCTGGAGAGCGGGAAGAAGCAGGGGGTGACATTCTCTACCCGATTGAGCAGGAGGTTTCCACAGAGGCTTCCAAAGTTGTGGCTTTCCGGCTCGAAGGCAAAAACACGACAGGCGGGTCGAAGCTTGGCGGCATAGAGGGAATAAAGGCCGATGTTAGCGCCAACGTCGTAGAAGACATCGTCATCGCGCAGATTTTCGCGTAGCCACTCTATTGTCTCGGGCTCCTTGGTAGCGTAGGTGTCCGCACGGTGGTGTTCATTCGGTGTGGAGATGCGGATGGCAATGGAGAGTCCGTTGACCTTGCAACGCGCGACCGGACGAACCGTACGCCGGGCTGCACGAAACGCCAGCATCACCAGCAACGCTACAGCGTCCAATTTGGAACGGAACCATCGACTCATCTTATGTTCCGATTATTCCAAATCTAAGACGAAGCTGCCAACCAGTGTGAATGCCATTGCGGTATGCGCCGCAAACGACGCCACCGAACGCGCCAACATTTCGGGTGCATACAGCAGCTAACGCGAATGCGCAGGAACTTCAGGGATAAAAGGGCGGAATGGTCTCCTCCAGCTAGCACCGCGGCGGGTCTTCTTTCAAGGACCACCAGCGGAATTTCCTGAGCACTTGGCCCGTAAGTCCCGCGAATAGTTCGCATCGCGCTGCTTTCTCGGCGACCGACGGCATGTTGCGCTCGACTGGTTGTGCCTTCTCGTGGTGAGCTCGGCGATCTAACGAGGACACATTGCACAAGACGCCAGGTACCGTGATCGTCTGAATTTGTAGCAAAACGCGCGACCATCCAGCGGACGCGGCCTGGCACCCGAACAGCATCACAGGCCGACCACTTTTGAGATTGAACATTCTGGTGCAAACCCAGGTGCTCGACCTGGAACCGAGCTGTTTAAACTGTTTGTCTTCAGTGCAATTTGGGGCCGGCGCGAGGTCCTGAACGGCACCTGTAGTCGATTTTGTGACG
This sequence comes from Terriglobia bacterium, assembly GCA_963732195.1. GTDB lineage: Bacteria > Acidobacteriota > Terriglobia > Terriglobales > Acidobacteriaceae > Angelobacter. Next base: position 95,516 of record CAVSYO010000029.1, read on the forward strand.
GTCAAATCCTCAAGTCTCAACCGCTTTCAACACCCTGGGATTTAGAGCTGTTCGATCTAAAGGACTTCTGCGAGGAACGCCGGGTGCTTGGGCTCTGCTTCCTAACGCCTCCAAAACGGCTTAGGGTTAATGTGGTCAGAACGCGTCGCACTCCTACACGGGGACGACTCAGCAAGGGATCACCGGATTCACGGAGATTCCTCAGAAGTCAGCTTCTGGGAAGTCCGCCGCGTAAAGTCTTCGTGGCTTCCTATCACATGACGGCCATCCGGAAGTTATTCCCACGGAAGTAGATGGATAGCGTTCCACAATCATCTGCTTTAGAAACGCTCAGTTACGCGGCTAAGAAACGTGACGAATCAGCGACTTAGCTAAGGGAGTGAGGAGCACCCTTTTGGAACAGTAGGCCATCATTTTATTGAAGCATCAGACCCAGCTCTCGATTGAGGGCTGGGCTTTTGTGCTTTTGTGGGCTTCTTCTTGCTGGACTCATCACGGAGATATTTCTCCCACTTCTCGCGCACTCTTCCACCTCTTGCCCAATCTTCCATCTCGATTCTGTCCATGTGCTCAAGGATTTCAAGATTCAGCTCTCCTTGGACCTCAACGGTGAAGGCTTGGAACCGGTGCTTTGCCCTCGGTGTGAGTGCTCCAGCTTGCTCCAGGTCAGCACAATACCGAAGGATCGAGGAGAACGAGGAACTCATCTGAGCCAGCATGTGGTAAATCCTGGCCTTCTCTGTGACATCGAAAATCTTGGTGGTTTTCATGTTTGTTATCATCGACCCCGCATCGGTTTTGTGGTTATAACCGATAAAAGAAAGAGAGTCAACCACATGATTATTCTGACATGGGTCGTCCCCTCAAGCGCAAGGCTGAGACACGACTGCAGGCTATTGGAGCAGTCATTACAGAACTGCGTCTGAAGAAGGGTCTGACCGGTCAGGATGTGGCTCACAAAGTCGGCTGCAACGAGAGTCACATGTATGAGATTGAGTCGGGAAAACAGAATCCCACATATAAAGTTCTTCAGGCCATTGCTGACCTGCATGGAGTCAGGCTCTCAAAGCTGTTTGCACTGGCAGAGAAGAAATACGAACAAGTCCGGCGTTAACTCCAGGTCCAGGAATCCAGATATACTGGCCAGAGACGCCGGAAATGCGTATTGATCCTGCGCTTCCTTCAGCAAGACATAGCATTAATTATGCGTTATCTGCCTCAGTTGTGACCCGCTGGCAAAAGTTCTGAGGTGGGGCACTTATGCCCCCGTGGCAAACTGAACGTGCATCGGCTTTGGAAATTTGAACTTATCACATAAGTACAAATTCACCCCCCACGGTTTCCGACACTGCTTTCCTTTAAAGCCATCTCATTGATTCTCTCTGGGAAACGGACAGCGTTGAGTCCCTTCCCGGACCAGCAACGTAGAAGCTTTCTCCCCGCTCAGCGGGAAGAATCTTACTGTAGCACCTGTTGTTGTCAACGAATGTTTTCGTCCGGCTTGTTCTTCAAATTCTTCCGGTGGGCGATACCCAAAGCAAAGTGCGGTCGCTTTGCTTGTAATACAGAGCGATCAATTCCTCGTCATGGTCGTGCAAGTATTCAAGGCCTCGTACGCGTTCGACTAGATTCTCTTCGCACTTTGGTGTCTTGATGAAACTTCACAGCTCGGATTGTTATACAGATTGGCTGGCCGCTACGCACCACCGGTTCTGCCCATGGGCGCTCGTCCTCGCCAATAAGTGCGCTTCGCACGGAGGTATCAGACGCCAGGATAGAAAGGACTTAGCACCCGTGTACTCCTTAGGACGGAGGTATTGACACCCGGATAGACGGGACCTTAGCACCCGTGTACTGTTGTTGGCCGCGGCAGTCTGCTCAATACTCAGTGACGTCGGAAAACGACTGTCTAAGGGCTGCGTGGGAGTACAGAGATGAAAAATAGAGCGCATTTATCGGTTGTGAGTGCTCTGGTGCTGGCGTTATCGTTTGTGGCTCTCTCGGGATTACATGCTGCGCCGCTGCAGGGAAACAAGAGCGCCGAACGGACTGACAACAAGAAGACGGAACAGAAAAGCGCCGCTGCCACTCCTGACCAGCGGCAGATGAGGGACCTCGACGAACAGGTTCAGCAGACCAAATCAGACGTCCTCAGCATTGCGGCGGAGCTGAACCAGCTGGAGGAAAAACTGCTGTACCCGTCAGGGACGCAGGTCGCGATCTTCGTCGCATTGGCCAAAGGCGACGAGCTGCGCCTCGATGCCGTTCGGCTCCAGATCGACGGTCAGCTGGTTGCGCACTACATCTATAGCGCCAAGGAGCTCGAGGCACTGCGCAAGGGTGGCGTGCAACGGATCTACGTCGGCAATGTGGCCACGGGAGACCACAAGCTCAACGTGCTTGTCGACGGCAAGCTTAAGAGCGGCTCGGACTTCAACCGCACAGAGCACTTCACGTTCCATAAGGAAGTTAAGCCAAAGCTGGTGGAGCTGACAGTGGCCGGACCGGACGCCGGCAGCACCCCGATCACGCTTGGGGAGTTGTAATCGATGCGAGCGACTCGCCGCATAATCGGACTGGGCCTAGCCCTGGTAATGGCTGCTGCTCCCGCTTCGGCTGGGAAGGAGAAGCCGGCTGGGAAGGAGAAGCCGTCTGCGAACCAGAAGGACGACCTCTTTTTCGACGAAGCGTTCTATCACGCCTACGAGGGCCAGTATTTCGAAGCAATCCAGCGGCTCGACACTGAACTCGCACAGTACCACCGTCTGGACGAGCCCGGACTCGATACGCTTCACTACAACATCAACGAGGCCGAATTCTCGGTCGGCGATTTCGAGCTCGACTACCGCATGCACTACAAAGCTGGGCGTGCCATTAAGAGGGTGCTTGAAGGCGCCGTCGATGAAGCCGTACGAAACGAAGCCGCTTTCAGGCTCGCCCGCATTCACTTCCAGAAAGACCAGCTCGACGATGCACTGCAGGCTCTGGGACGGATCCAGGGCACCGTGCCCGCAAAGATAAAGAACGATGTCGAGTTTCTGCGGGCGAACATCTATATGGCGACAGACAAGCCGAACGAGGCCATCGAAGTCCTCAATCACCTGCAGAACGATCCGAGCCTCGCCGGGTTTGTCGCTTACAACCTCGGTATCGCTCTGTTGCAGGCCGGTAAAAAACAGGAAGCGGTGGAGCAACTGGACAAGGCAGGACGAATCCAGGCGAATGATCCGGCCGGCCTCGCGATCCGCGACAAGTCCAACCTGGTGCTTGGCTCCCTCCTCTTCGAATCGGGCAACTTTGAGCGGGCAAAACAGGCACTCGACCGCGTCCGGCTCGATGGACCGTTCTCAAACGAAGCTCTGCTGCGGGCTGGCTGGGCCGACACGTCGTCCAAACAGTTTGACCGTGCGCTCGTTCCCTGGAATATCCTGGCGGATCGTGAGCCGACGGATGTCGCGGTCCAGGAAGCCCTGCTTGCCGTGCCGCACACTTATGCCGACCTGAAGCTATACGGTCGCGCCGCGCTCACCTATGGCCGCGCGCTCGAGCTGTACAGCAACCAAATCGAAAAGGTAGACGCATCGATCAATAGCATCAAGGAAGGGCGGTTTCTCAAAGCCCTGATCCGCGAGGAGAGCCGGGAGGACCAAACCTGGGTCATCCGCTTGCGCGGCCTTCCCGGTGCGCCGGAAACGTTCTACCTGATGGCGCTCATGGCGTCTCACGACTTCCAGACCGCGTTGCACAACTACCTCGATCTCGAGGACCTGCGGTCGAAGCTCATGGGCTATCAAACCAGCCTTGAATCCTTCGACGATATCATCCGACTGCGTAAACAGAACTACGAGCCGCTGCTGCCGGAGATCGACGCCAAGTTTCGGGAGCTGGATTCACGGATGCGCGTGCGACTCCAGCAGCGCAAACAATTCGACGATCGCTTGCACGCCATGCTTACCGCGCCTCGGCCGGATTACCTGGCAACCACGGATGAGCGGATCGCCAGCGAGCGCATCGCACTCATTGAAAAGCAGCTCGGCAACTCTGACAGTCCCGAATCACTCGCGCTTCGGCACCGCCTGGCCCGTCTGCGCGGTGTACTCACGTGGCGCGTGGAAACCGAGTACCCCCAGCGGCTCACCGCGGCATTTGATCACCTCAACGACTTGAATACCCAGGTCGACGCTCTCAATCAGCAGCACGAGGCGTTCGTCAGGACGAGGCAGGCGGCGACGCACAGTTATGTCGGGTACGACGCCCAGATTGCGCGGCTCCGTGAACGCGTTGGCGGCGCGCTGAAGAATGTCGATATCTTGATGGCCCGGCAGGGAGAGATGATCGAGAACGTCGCCATCAACCAGCTTGAGGCTCGCCGGGAGCGCCTGGTGGCCCAGCAGATCCAGGCGCGCTTCGGCGTGGCCGATAGCTACGATCGAGCTTCGCGCGCCGAGTCTGGCGCAGGAGGACGCTGATGCTTCGCCGCGCCATTCCGATCGTGGTTGTGTCGGCTTTCCTCGGCGGCTGCACCGCGCATCACAAACCGGCCAACACGCAGGGAACGCTGGCAGACCTGCAGAAAGTGGCTCCGGACGTGAAGGACGCGGAGACGAAGCAAAGCGTCGATCAGGCCATGGAGCACTACCGGAAATTCCTCGATGAATCACCGGAAACCCCGATGACGCCCGAGGCAATCCGTCGTCTCGCGGACCTGGAACTCGAGAAGGAGTACGGCATACACACAGGCGAGGGCAAGCCGAAGCCAATGCCGGCTCCAGAGTCCGCTAAGGCACCTGCGAGCAAACCGGCTCAGCACGCCCAATAAGGCCGCCGCGACTGCGAAAGCGGGCCGTGGGGAATCCGATCAGGAATTTGAGCGGCGCACAACTGCGGAGAGCAGGATCCCGGCAAGCGGCGATAGTGGCGCCTCGTCGACAGAGGTAGCAGGCGCTGACGCAGCTCCCAAAGGTCCTCTTGAGGCGATCACGCTCTATAAAAAGCTGCTCAAGGAGTACCCACAATATAAGGATAGCGACCAGGTCCTCTACCAGATGGCGCGAGCGTATGACGAACTCGGTCGCACTGAAGAGGCCATGGAAACCATGGAGCTCGTGATTCGCGCGAATCCGAATTCCGTGCACTTCGACGAGGTGCAGTTCCGGCGGGGTGAGTACTTCTTCACGCGCAGAAAATTCCGGGACGCCGAGAACGCCTATTCAGCGATCACCAACCTGGGCGCACGTTCCTCATACTACGAGCTCGCTCTCTACAAGCTCGGTTGGACGTTCTACAAGCAGGAACTATACGAGGAGGCCTTGCAGCAGTACATGGCGCTGCTCGATTATAAGGTGTCGACCGGCTACAACTTCGATGAGAAGCATGAGAAAGAGGACGAACGCCGCGTCGCCGATACTTTTCGGGCAGTCAGCCTGAGCTTCAGCAACCTCGGCGGGCCGGATGCGGTCCAGCAGTACTTCACCAGCACCAAGAGTCGATCCTATGAAGACCGCGTTTACAGCAATCTTGGCGAGCACTATCTGGCGAAACTGCGCTACGATGACGCGGCAAAGACATACAACGCTTTCATAACGCTCCATCCTTTCCACCCTGCTGCCCCACGTTTCAGCATGCGCGTGGTGGAGACTTTCACCAAGGGCGGATTCCCCAAGCTCGTTCTGGAGTCGAAGCGGGACTTTGCGTCCAAGTATGGACTGCAGGCGGAATACTGGCGGCACAACAAGCCGGAAGAGTTGCCGGAGGCGCTCGACCTACCTGAAGGCGGACCTGAAGGACCTGGCGACGCATTACCACGCTGAGTATCAAAGCTCGCAGGAAGCGAACGAGAAGCTGACGAATTATCACGAAGCTCTCCGTTGGTACGGCGACTATCTCAACTCCTTCCCGAAGGACGGCGGAGTCGCCGACGATCAACTACCGGATGGCTGACCTTCTCTTTGAGAACAAGGATTTCGGCGAGGCGGCCAAACAGTACGAGCGCACGGCCTACGGATACCCGGCAAACGCTCAGTCGGCAGCCGCGGGTTACGCCGCAGTTTACGCATATCGCGAGCAGCTGAAGGTCGTAGCCAAGGAGAATCTGGACGCCGTCAAGCACGATACGGTCGCAAGCTCGATCAAATTCGCCGACACGTTCCCGACCCACGCACAGGCCGCAGCGGTCCTGGGAGCGGCCGCCGATGACCAATACGAGATGAAGGACTATCGCGCCGCCGTGGGCTCCGCCCAGCGCGTCATCGATAAATATCCGGGCGCGGAGATGCCCATCAGACGCTCCGCATGGATTGTGGTTGCGCACGGTTCGTTCGAACTCGCCGCGTACCCGCAGGCCGAAAAAGCTTACACGCAGGTGCTGGCGGTCACGCCGGAGAGCGACGCGTCGCACGCCAAGTTCGTTGACAACCTGGCAGCCTCCATCTACAAGCAGGGTGAAATTGCAAGAGACGCGAAGGACTATCGTGCCGCCGCGGATCATTTCCTGAGGATTCGCACGGCAGCACCTACTTCCACAATCCGTGCGACGGCCGAGTACGACGCAGGCGGCGCGCTGATTGAGCTGAAGGACTGGAAGGCCGCCGCGGGTGTGCTCGAAGCTTTTCGCAGCACCTACCCCAAGCACAAAATGGCGGGCGAGGCCACCAGACTGATCGCACGCGCCTACCGGGAGAGCGGCGAGTTGTCGCACGCCGCCGGGGAGTACGAGCGACTGGCATCGGAGTCCACAGATGAGGCAGTGCGCAGGGAGTCGCTGCTCGTGGCAGGCGATCTCTACCAGCAGTCCAATGCAAATGACAAAGCGCTGAATGCTTACCAACACTACGTCACAGATTTTCCGAAGCCGCTCGAAGCAGCCGTCGAGACCCATTTCAAGATGGCTGAGATACACAAGGGGGCGCACGACGACTCTCTTTATCAGAAGGAGCTGGCGGAAATCGTACGCATTGACGGCGCTGCCGGGCCTGAAAGGACTGGCCGTACGCGCACGCTCGCGGGCCGCTCAGCGCTGGTTCTGGCGGAGCAGCTCTATCAGGCTTGCGTGGCCGTAAAGCTGCGGCAACCGTTCGAGGCCAGTCTGAAGGAGAAAAAGCAGCGCATGGATGCCACGATCAAGGCCATGACTGGGCTGGTGGATTATCAAATCGCCGACGTGACGGCAGCCGCCACGTTTTACATGGCCGAGACCTATTTCGATTTCAGCCGTTCACTGAAGGAGTCGGAGCGCCCCGCCGATATGAAGGGTGCGAATCTGGAAAAGTTTGAGGCGGACCTCGACGAGGCAGCGTATCCGTTCGAGGACAAAGCCATCAAGGTACACGAGAAGAACATGGAATCACTGCACGCCGGCGTCTTCAACACATGGACTGAGAAGAGTCTCAGCAGGCTCGCCGAGATGGTGCCGGGCCGCTACGCGAAAAACGAAATGAGCAGCGGCTTCATCGGCGCCATTGACCGTTACGTGTACCAATCGCCGTTAGCGCAGGCCGCGATCCAGGCAGCGGCAGCGAGCAATGCCGGCACAACGCCAACCAACGGCGGTACAGCGTCGACCAATGGCGGCACGGCACCAAACAATACCAGCACGACGCCAAGCAACGGCGGCACGACGCCGAGCAATACAGACCAGACGACGCAACCGACACCGGGAGCCGGCACAACGCCGAGCAAGCCGGACGCAACGCACCCGGCACCGATGGCGGCGAACCAAGGAGCGGTGAAACATGCCAATCCGCAATAAGACCCGATCACTAAAAGCGATTTGCCGCGGGATACCGTGGCTGGCCCTACTCTTCGTCCTGGGCTGCGTACCGGATGCTGAACGCACGGTGACCGCCAAGTCGACCAAGACGAATCTGCCGCCGCCACCACCGCCGCCGGCCGCGCTTCCGGACTTCGTGCGGGATGCAAATGGGGTCACGATTACGCAGGAGGCACCGGTCCCGGTCGAGGTGCGCGCCGAATACGACGAGGCGTTGCGCATGCTCGAAGCGGCGCAATACGATCGCGCTATCGCCTTGCTGGTTAAGGTGACCGAACAGTCGCCCAAAACAGCGGCAGCGCACATCAACCTCGGCATTGCATATGCCCGCACCGGCGACCTGGACCACGCCGAGGCCAGCCTGAGCAAGGCGCTGGAATTGAATCCACACCACCTCGCCGCCTACAACGAGCTCGGCCTGGTGCAACGGCGCAAGGGAGAGTTTGCGAAGGCGCGCGCTAGTTATGAGGCGGCGCTGGCACAGTTCCCCGACTTCCACTATGCGCACAGGAACCTGGCCATACTGTGCGACCTATATCTCGGGGATTACGCGTGCGCGCTGGAGCATTACCAGGCATACAGCCGGCTCGCTCCGGATGACGCCGAGGTCGTGAAATGGATTGCCGACCTTCGCAAACGCACGAGCAGAAAGGAGAAGTCATGAAGGGATACTTGCTGCTTGTGTTGCTGGTGGCGACGGGTGTCGCCGCCCAGACCGACAAAACGCCGGATAAAAAGACGGAGAGCCGAACCCGCCGCCGCTGCCGCAAAGAAGCACGTAAAGACGGAAGCAGTGAAGGCACAGAAAGCAGCGCCGGCAAAAACGAAACCAGCTCAGGAAGGAACCGCAGAAGAGGCAGAGACGAAAAAGCAACCGGGACAGACTGAAGTGGCGCAGGCAAAGACGGAAGCAGGACCGGAGGAAGAGCCCCAGGCACAAACGGACCAAGATCCGAAGTTGACCTCCGTCCCGGGAGGAAAAGCGCTGGGCATGTCCATCCTGGGCAATCAGGAAGCGCCCACGTCGCTGGTCATCGTGCCATGGAAGAGCTCGGAAGTTGGCCGCGCGACTGGCATCTCGCCGATGCTCGACGACTCCAGGCAGCCCGTAGACAAGGAAGTATTCATGCGGGAGCTGCGCTATTACGAGATAAGGTCGGAAAAGAAGCCGTGAGCCGCCGTTTGCGTTTCGCTGAAGTGGATTTTTGGAAGCAATCGAGAGATTAGTGTGTTTCGTGAGTTGCTGTATCCACTACACACGCCGCGATTAGCGATCCATCTCACCCCCCGGATGCGCCATCTTGAGGCGAGCCACGCGAACTGCAAAGTGCTTTGACACGGTTTCCGCGAAGCCGAAGGATCGGCTCCGCTGCACCGTAGGGCTATCCAAGACTGCTTGGATGATCGGCTGTCCTGAAGAGCAGCGGGGCAGATCCTTTGCCTCGCATCCGGAGCATGGTAAAAAAGCAGAGCATCGTGCTCGGCTCAGGATGGCGCATTCATGCGGATAGAGATTGGTGATTCGGGGATACAGCAATTCTAGAACCGCTTAGTCGCAGGCTGCTTGCGCGGAGGCGTGCCTTGCATTCAAGCGTAAGATTCTCCATGGCGGGGTCCACTCATGGCCACCATTCTGATCCGCGAATCTGCCTATAAGAACTCTTAGAATGAATTCTTGAGCATCTGTTCCCGCTCGCCAAGTCGCACCCGCGCTCACTTCTGAAACGCCCGCCGGACATGAAAAGCTCTGTTCGGCTGTCATTCCCTGTCTGATGATGCATTGATGTCTACCAATATAGGTGGCCACTTCGTAGTGAAAGCTGCCCAGCGCGCTCCGAGCGCTCTTGATAGGACGTTACTTTCGGCCCTTCGCAGCTTCGTAAACACCAGCTCATCCATTGCCCTGCTGGACGAAGTTAGAGATTCCCGTTAGGGCCGCCACTCTAACTTGGACGGAGGTATTGGCACCCGTCAAGAGAAGACCTTAGAACCCGTGTACTGTTGTTGCCGAGAGCAGTCTGCTCAATACTCTTCCAAGTCCGAGAGCACCGTCCAGGAACTGCGTAGGGAGATATGGGAGATGAAATATGCGGCGCATTCATTCGGTTGTAATCGCTCTGGTTCTGGCAGAGCCGCTACTCATCTCACAGCTTGAAAACGCGTCCGGCACCTAGAGGTGCCCGACGAGTTGAGGCGACCAAATTGACAAGGAAGTATTCATGCGGATGCTGAGTTATTACGAAATCAGGTCGCAAACGGTGTGCCCCAGCGGTGCGCCGACCAAAATGAATGCGGCGCAGCACGCGGTTGCGGCGCATAGGAGAATGCCATGACCTTTACGGAGCTGCTGAGAAACGTCGGCCTATTCGGGGCCGCCGTGATGTGTTGCCTTGCCTTGCTGTCCATCTTTTCGGTGGCAGTGATGGTTGACAAGTACCGCCGCTTCCGCGCGGCCGCTCGCGAGACGCAGATTTTCAAGCCCTTGCTGGCGAAGTTCACCCACGGGGGAGAGGTCCAGGAACTGATCGACGCCGCGCAGCAGCATCAGAAGTCCCACGTGGCGCAGGTGGTCTCGGCGGGCATCCTCGAGTACGACGGCGTACGCGAGGCGGGCGGCGATCCGTCCGCTTCACTCGACCAAGTCACGAGCGTGCTCAGAGACTCCATGTCGGAGACGCTGGTCGAATTGAAAAAGGGTCTCGGGTTCCTGGCTACGATCGGCTCCACGGCCCCGTTCGTCGGCCTCTTCGGTACCGTGGCTGGAATCATCAACGCTTTTCGAAACATTGCGGCCACTGGGTCCGGCGGTATGTCTGTAGTTTCGGGCGGCATCGCTGAGGCCCTGGTCACGACGGCGCTGGGCATCTTCGTCGCGATCCCGGCCGTCGCCGCGTTCAACTACTTCACGGGCAGGATTGAAAATTTCCATATCGAGATGAATCGGGCTTCAACCCAGCTCGTGAATCGACTCTTCAAGGCGCCGCAGATCGATCGGGTCGCCAAGATGTCGGTAGGTTCGGAGGAGAACGACTATGCGGCTCGGTGAAGGCGCCAAAATGCAGGCGTCCATCAACGTCACGCCGCTCGTAGACGTGGTGCTGGTGCTGCTGATCATCTTCATGGTGATGGCGCCGCAGATGCGGAAAGGGCCGGAGGTCCGCTTGCCGAAAACGGAGAAGCCGACTCAGCAGGGCGACGAGAGAGGCCGGATTCTGGTCTCCATCGATGAGGCCGGCGGGCTGTGGGTTAACGATAAGCAGGTCGCAGCCGAGCAGTTCGGCGACGCACTCCGCGCTGCAGTAGCAGCGGAGACCGATCCCAAGGTCGTGATCCGGGGCGACGCAAAGCTCAACTTCCGCCAAGTCCGAGAGGCCATGCAGGCGGTCGAGCAGGCCGGCTTCCGCGGAGTGGGGTTGATCGCCAAGGGCCCCAACGCAGGGACGCAAGGAGAGTAAGTTATGGAGTTCAACAGAGGCGACTCCGGATCCGAGTCTGCAGTCCGAAATTAACATTACGCCGCTGGTCGACGTAGTGCTCGTGCTGCTGATCATCTTCATGGTCGTGGTTCCGCTACTGATGCAGGGCTATGACGTCAACATTCCTAAGACTTCGAACAACGCCACGCCCGCGCAGTCCCAGGAATCGCGGCTGATCCTGATCATCTCCGCCACGACCTGCGGCATCCTCAAGCCCTCGGCAGGTGAGGGGCTTCCGACGGATTGTCGCGTGATACTGGGCGATCAAAAGATCGCTGCAACCGAGTTGCCCGCGCGCGTGGGAGACATCCTGGGCAGCCGCCCCCCGGATAAGCGCGTGCTGTTTCTGGCTGCTGACGACCGATTGAACTACGAGGGAGTTCTGCGCATTCTCGATCTCGCGAAATCGGGCGTCGACGATTTGAAGGTTGAATTTATTACGGCCAATTGAGGTGGCTGCTTTGGACACAACCATGGAAATCAGCCGGTTCAGAGAATCCGGGGGGCCTTCCGCCCGCAGCATGGTGGAGAGCATTGTGCTCCATGCCATCGTGCTGGCCTTGCTGATGCTGGTGGGAGCGACATTCCTGGCTCGCAGCGGCGCGCCCCGCACGAAAAAAGAACTCGACATCGTCTTCTATCATCCAGCGGCGGTCCCAGTCACGCCGACTGCGGTCCCGCCTCCACCAAAGGGGGCAACCGGGGAAGCAAAGGCCAGGGCTTCTGAAGCTCCAAAAGGGCCGGGGAAACCGGACCTCCCAGCAGGTCCGGAAAAGGGCTTTTCCGCGGATGCGAAGCCGCCTGAGCCAAACATAGGCAGGGCCGGAATTCTGGCATTCAAAGAACAGTTCGCGAGCCTGGCGCAGGACCAGAACGCGCCGCGTCTCGGAAACGATGCGCGTTACGCTGCCGCCGACGAAGTGGGCCAGGCATCATCACACTCTTTGTTGACGACCAATACGCCGGGATCAAGTGGTGGTATTGATTCTGGCTCACTGAGCCGCAATGTGGGAGGTGGTGGCGGCAGAGGCGGTGGCGGTGGCGGCATGGGTGGGCCAGGTTTGCAGGTGGCCCGCGCGAAAAGTTCCATCGCGGGGATCGGCGGTGGCGATGGTCGACCCAAGGCCCACAGCGGTCCGGGGGCTTCCCGCACCGATGAAGAAATACAAATCGTTTTCGATCGTTACAAGTCGGCTTTCTACCGGGATTACAACCGGACACTGCGCATCAATCCGACATTGCAAGGCAAGATGGTGCTGCGCCTGACGATTGAGCCGGACGGCTCCGTGTCAATGTGCCAGCTCCAATCGACTGACATGGATTCGCCGGATCTCGTAACTCAGGTAGTGAACCGCGTCAAGACGATCAATTTCGGCGCGAAGGAAGGCGTGCAGGCTGTGACGATCTCATACCCGATAGATTTCCTGCCGGCGACGTGAAGCCGGCGACCGCAGCGGAAGAACACAGATAGCCAGGAGGTTTAGAGAAAGCTGCAAGTCTGACTAGTTGACCCTCGACGCAATTTTGATAAAGGCAAAACCATCGAAAGATGGCGACGCAAAGTTACCGGTCTAACGGGCCGCGAGCCCCATGACGGCGGGACCGCCGAAATTCAGTCCACAGCGTGGCTGCCTCGGTCCCGAAAATCAATTTAGTGAGTGGAACGAGGGCATAGATGACATCCCCCAACACGAATAACGCGAGGCGGCACGGCAGCTGGATCGCAATCCTGCTCGACAAGCTGCGCCTCAGGCCCCACTTCTACTTACTTGTTTTCGGCATCATCATTCTGCTGATGGGAGCGAACTCTGCGTTTGCCCAGACGCAGACGTGCGCCATTATCACCGGCGGCGATGCCGGTGGCGGACTGGGTGTTAGTCCCACCTATCTCGCTAATCAAGACGGACGCGCCAATGAAGGTTGCACCATTTTGATCACGCTCAACGCTGACGGGTCAATCACAACAACTTTTCCCAATCCTTCCCCCTCTTACGATCAAGGCCTTGACGACAACCTGATTGGTGTCGTGAATAACACCAATAAAGTCGTTACCGCCGTGCAGCTCACCAGCGCAACAGTACCTATTTTTGGTCTCGAGGACGATGGAGTTTGTGGCCTCCCGGGATGGACTTTCAGCGCGCTTGGGCCGAACCCCAATTGCGCAATCGCAACGGACCCGCACCTTTATGGTCCCGCGGGAATTAACTACACAATATTCAACGCGAACAGTGGGATCGTCAGTTTCGGCAACGGTGGAATTGCACCGGAGGTAACGCGTTTTTCAGCCTTGAGGGTGGGAGCCTCACCAAGATCGTCGCCGTAGTGATCCCAGGGCTGGTAATTACCAAGCAAGTCAACGTCGTGGGTGGCGGCCCTGCGCTGCCGGGCGCGCAGCTTGATTACCTGGTACACGTGAACAATCCCACCAACAACCCTCCGAACTTCCAGGCCTACTTCGGTCGTAATCACTGACGATCTCAACAGCGCGGGTGCAGGTCGTCTCACGCTCGTGAACCCAGCGCCGACGATGAACGGCTTAACGACCGGCGTCACTGTAGTCGGATCGGTAATAACAGCAGACTACTCCACAACCAACGGTCCGTTGCAGCCCGGGCAGTCCAGTTGATTTACGCTTCCGCGTGCAGATTGCTGCGACAGTTCCCGCCGGCACAACTCTCACGAACACTGGATTGGTAACGTGGAACACCCCAACAGAAACCGCCAGCGCCAGCGCTTCGGTCGTTATCGGAACAGTGCCCGGCGCTGCCACTTTGAACGGCACCGCCTGGCTCGATGCCGACTTCAACAAGGTACCCGATACCGGTGAGCCACGCCTGCAGGGATGGACGGTCGGGTTGTTTCGTAACGGTGTCCAGGTGCAATCGGTTCTCACCGATGTCAACGGCGTTTATCGCTTTAGCAACGTGTCGCCGACCGATTTGACTCCAGACCATTACGAGGTGCGGTTCACAGCGCCCGGCGCGGGGCCGAATACCGCCAAGCTCGGGAAAGCCGACTCAGCCTTTACCAACAGTCTGCAGCGAATCACAGACATCATCGTGCCCGCCGGCAGCAACCTCCAGAATCTGAATCTGCCGATCGCGCCGAATGGCATAGTTTACAACTCGTTGACGCGCGCTCCGCTTGCCGGTGTGACAGTGAACATGCTGAGGGCGGGCAGCGCCGTTGCCGGGAGCGTGCTTCGATGACCCGGCGCAACAAGGCCAGATTACCCAGGCGAGCGGATATTATCGCTTTGACCTCAACTTCACGGATCCTGCCTGCTCCAGCGGTGGCAGCTATCTCATCAAGGTGAGCGCACCAGCGTCGAACTTCGTGGCCGGTGAGTCGCAGATCATCCCCGCGACTTCCGGAGCAGCGACCGCCGCGTTCTCTGTACCTGGTTGTGCGGGTAGTGTGCAGGACGCGCTTCCTGCCGTTCCGTTTTGCGAAGCACAGCAGTCGGAGTTCGCGCCGGCATTATCCGTGCCCCCGCGCAGCGCCGGGACTGCGTACTACCTGAATCTCAGTCTGGATAACACGGCCGTACCCGGCTCGAACCAGATCTATAACAATCACATTCCGGTGGATCCGCAGCTCGCGGGAGCATTCTCGATCACGAAGACAACGCCGTTGCTCAACGTCACTCGTGGGCAGCTCGTGCCGTACACCATCACGGTCGGCAATGTGCTGGGCGCATCGTTGCAGGGTGTGCAGATTGTGGACCGCTATCCAGCGGGTTTCCGCTACGTCCCAGGATCTGCGCGCCTGGATGGTGTGCCCACAGAGCCCACGGTGGCCGCCGGCCAGCTCGTATGGAATGGTGTCAACTTCGGCAGCTCCGATCATCGCACGATCATGGTGTTGCTCGCAGTCGGCGCCGGTGTTGGCGAAGGCGAGTTCGTTAACCGCGCGCAGGTCATGCAAGGCGTGACGGGCCAGCCCCTCTCCGGTGAGGCGACGGCAACGGTTCGTGTCATCCCGGATCAGACCTTTGACTGCACTGACGTTTTTGGCAAGGTCTTCGATGACGTGAATCGAAACGGCTTCCAGGATGCCGGCGAGAAAGGCCTGCCCGGCGTACGCCTAGTGACAGCACAAGGCCTGGCAGCGACCACGGATCAGTATGGGCGATTCCACATCACTTGCGCAATCGTGCCGAACGAGATCCACGGCAGCAATTTCGTGCTGAAGCTCGACGACAGAACCTTGCCCAGCGGCTTCCGGATGTCCACTGACCTCATGCAGATCAAGCACGCCACGGCAGGCAAGGCCCTGAAATTTGATTTCGGCGCATCCATCTATCGCGTTGTGGCAATCGATCTGTCGGATGCGGCTTTCGAGCCGGGTTCGACAGAAATCCGCACCCAGTGGAAGCCGCGCGTTGACGTGCTCCTCAACGAATTACGCAAAGCGCGGTCGGTGCTGCGCCTGTCCTATGTAGCGGATACAGAGGATGCGGGACTCGTCGAACGGCGCATGCAAGCGCTGAAGCGGCAGTTGACCGAAGCGTGGGATACGAACAAAGACCGCTACGTATTGACCATTGAGCCTGAAGTCTTTTGGCGGCGCGGCGCCCCGCCCAAACGGTCCGATTTGCGTGTGCTGGAGGGTAGGTGAACGGTATGAGTATGCAACGCCATCTACTGCTGATTGTCGGATTCCTGATCGCGACGGCCCCTGCGGGCATCGGCCAGGTCAACACGGCCAAGCCGGGCCAGCCGGTGGAGCGGCAACTTTCCAGCGACCAGACAATGAAGGAATGGGCGCACGACTCGAACCAGACCGACAACGTCAAGCGCATCAAGGTCTGCCGCGTGGAGAACGTCTGCAAGATGCGATTCAAGGAAGGCCAGACGCCGCGGACGCGCGTCAAGAACCTCGTCGTGCCACTGCGGTACGAGGGCGATAACGTTTCCATGTCCGACGCTTTTAATAAACAGGTCCAGCAGGCGCTCAACAACCTGCGAGACAAACAGGGCGTGACGATCCGGTTGATCGGCTACACGGACGACGCGCCGCTGACCGGCCGCGATGAGAGTGTTTACGGGAACCAATTATCGTTGTCAAGGGCAAGGGCGCAACGGGCCGCATTAGCAATGCAAAAAATCCTGGGTTTGCCTGCTTCGGCCATCGAGAGCGACGGCCGCGGGGCCTCTCACCCGCTTGCCTCCAATGCAACCGTGCAAGGACGTGCGACCAATCGTCGCATCGAGGTGGAATTCTGGTACGACGATCCCCTTCAGGAATTACCAGATGGGCCGCAGCTGTGCCCGGACGATACCGAGGAAACAGTGACCAGGGTTTACGATCCCGCCTGGGGCAGCATCCCGGATATCAAGCTTGAGAACGGTCAGTTGGTCATTCCGCCGGACTACGCGGCGAACCTGCATCGCGCGCTTGCAGACATCGCGGATCGTACTAATGCCCGGCTGCGGTTTATTGGTTACACCAAGAACGAGGTACTGGACCGCCGCACCGCGTCCGTATACGACGACGACATCGGCCTTTCCGCGGCGCGGGCTCGCCACGCCATGGACATGCTTATGCAGGATCCGCAATTGGCAGGCGCCCGGTCTGAACACGAGGGACGTGGCTACGTCCAGTCTGATGACGTCGTAAACCTTGGCTTCATTCAAGGCGAAGAGTCATTTGTGCGGGTGCAGGCCGTGTACGACGAAAAATTACGTTCAGACAACTACGAGGGCGTGGACATCACCCGCCAAACTCAGGAGCTTAGCCCGAAGAGCCCGTACGAGCTGAACGTGATGCACATCACCGTCGATGGCAAGCCGATCGATGATCTGGACCGCAGCTCTTCAGACGTCCAGCGCTGCACCGACGTCGCACTCGACAACGCCAATATCCAATTTCACATGGACAATCTCCGGTCGCAGCGACGGCTCGGCGTTGCGGCGGAGCCAGTCGCCGTGGTCGTGCAGGAACCGATCAGTGAGCTTCATCTACCGGTCGTGCATTTCCGGATGTACAGCAACTATGCGGCCTTCCTCAAGCGCGCTGAAATCCGGATATTCGAGCAGCAGTCATTCCAGGCTGAGCCGCTCGCAATCATCCCGGTCGATGACACGGGTCTTGCGGAATGGCAGCCGGCGGAGGCCCTTCTCAAGGGCCCGGCCCGCGAACTCAAGTACCTGCTTCGCGCATATGACGCGAAGGGCAATTTCGATGAAACGGATGCGCGGCCGCTTTGGCTGTACCACGAGTCATCGCCTGGAAAATTCCCCAAATCCGACGAGCCGTCAACGCAGGCGCTGCTGGCCGCCTATGGCGAGAACGATCTGGCACGCCAGCAGATTCCGCTCGGCAGCGGCACGGTGAAGGTGCAGGGCAGCGGCATACCGGCGGGCCACAAAGTTTGGGTAGCCGGCCGCGAGGTCCCTGTTGACACGAAGGGCAACTTCATTGCGGAGGAAGTTCTTCCCAACGGCACACAAACCGTCCAAGTTGAGGTCCTCGACGACGCAGGCAACGGCTCAGTATATCTCCGCGATCTGGAGTTCAAGAGTAGGGACATGTTCTTCGTTGGTATTGCCGATATGACGATTTCGAAGAACAGTGTTTCGGCGGCCGAGAAACTGCAGCAGGGTGATAATCCTGCTCAGCCCGTCGATTCGTCGCTGGATGGCCGGCTGGCGTTCTACTTGAACGGCAAGGTGAGCCAAGGCTGGCATTTGACGGCCAGCGCGGATACACGCGAAGGCCCTGTGAAAGACCTCTTCAGCAACTTCCTGGACAAACAACCCGATTCATTATTCCGGCGCATCAATCCTGACTACTACTACCCGTCGTTCGGGGACGACAGTGTGGTGGAAGAAACTGCGCCGACTCTGGGCAAGTTCTTCGTCAAAGCGAGCCACGGCCAGGATTATGGGATGTGGGGCAACTTCAAGGTTGCTTACGTGGGCAATGATCTGGCTCACGTGGATCGCGGCCTGTACGGAGCCGACGCGCACTTCGGATCCGGAGTCACCAGCTTCGGCGAGAAACGGATCACGGCTGATGGTTTCGCCGCCCAACCGGGAACATTGGCGAGCTATGAGCAATTCCTCGGGACGGGTGGGTCGCTCTACTTCCTGCACCATCAGGATATTTTGACGGGTTCCGAGAGCGTGCGTATTGAAGTTCGCGACAAAGCCTCGAACATCGTCACGGGGGTGGTCAATCTGCGGCCCAATGTGGACTACGACATTGATTACATCCAGGGCCGGCTGCTGCTTTCCGAGCCGCTCGCGGCGACCGCTAACGACAACCTGCTGGTGCGTAGCAGTGGTTTGAGCGGAGACCAGTCCTTTCTCGTGGTGCGTTATGAGTACACGCCAGGCTTGGACAAACTGGACCAGGTCGCCGTTGGCGGTCAGGGCAGCTACTGGTTAAACAATTACATGAAGCTCGGCTTCACGGCCGACTCCAATGAAGGAGATGGCGCCAGCAACCTTGGCGCCGCGGACCTGACCTTGCGGAAAAGCGCCAACTCCTGGCTCAAGGTGCAGGCAGGCCGCACCACGGGTCTCCTCTCCCCGTCGCTGCAATCTAATGATGGCGGATTCGGGTTCCAGGGCCCTGACGACACATCCTTTATCAACTCAAAGGCTGGGGCCTACCGCGCCGACGTGAGCGTCGGGCTCAGTGACTTCATGAAGGGTCACGAGGGTCGTTTCCAGTTCTACACGCAGAGACTCGATGCCGGTTACTCGGCGCCGGGACAGATGACGATCAAAGACACGGAGCAATATGGCGGCATGTTCAAAATGCCGGTGTCCAGTCGCCTGACCCTGATCGCCAAGGCCGATCAGAGGACCCAGGACCAGGGGCTCGATACGCGGGCGATGGAATTGGATCTGAGCTATAGGGTGACCAACAGATGGAGTTTCAGCGCCGGCGTGCGCGACGATATGCGTAAAGACAATTCGCCGATTGTGCCACTCACGCAGGAGCAGGGCGAGCGCACGGACACGGTCGCGCAGATAAAATACAGCCCGAGTGACACCTGGAGCGCTTACGTCTTCGGCCAGGACACGGTCGCGGCAAGCGGCGGCCGTCCAGACAACAGTCGCGTCGGCATGGGCGGTTCCTATCGCTTGACGAAACGCTTCCGGATCGATGGTGAGGCGTCTGACGGAGACCTTGGTCCCGGCGGAAAGATCGGCACCAGCTTTCTCTATTCTGAGCGGACCAGTCTTTACCTGAACTATTCGTTGGAAAACGAGCGGACGGACAACGATCAACTGGTCCACAGCGGCAGCTGGGGCAGCCTGGTCTCCGGCGTGAAGACGAGACTCGGCGATAGTTCCAGCGTTTATGCCGAGGAGCGTTACCAGACCGCCGCATCGCAGAGCGGCCTCACGCACGCCACCGGAATCAACCTTGTGACCAAGGAGCGGTGGAATTTCGGCGGCAGCGGGGAGTTCGGGAAGTTGTTCGACTCGCAGACCGGCGCCGAAACCAATCGCAAGGCGGCCGGAATCCACATGGGTTACGGCCTGGCCAAGATACAGTTCTCAAGCGCGATCGAGTTTCGCCGGGACGACGCGCAACAGCCCGACCTATCTCATATCGTACAGACCGTGTTGCTTTTGCGGAACAACTTCAAATACCAGCTGACGCCCAGCTGGCGACTGCTCGGCAAATTGGACCACTCGATCAGTGATAGCTCGCTCGGAGATTTTTATGCCGGCGGCTACACCGAGGCCGTGGTCGGCTATGCATACCGGCCGGTGAAGAACGACCGGCTGAACGCCCTGGTCAAGTACACGTACTTCTATAATGTCCCAACCACGGATCAGTTTGGATTGCAGAACATCGCGACCGAGTTCCTGCAGAAGAGCCACATCGCGGCGCTCGATCTTACCTACGACCTCACAGCCAACTGGTCCGTGGGCGGCAAGTACGCGTACCGGCTGGGTGAGGCGAGCCTGGACCGCGTGAGCCCGACCTTCTTCGACAATACCGCGCAGCTCTCCGTCTTGAGGCTGGACTGGCGGTTCCTTAAACAATGGGATGGCCTGGCTGAGGTGCGACAGCTTGGCCTTCCGGATATCAATCAACGCCGCCGCGGCGTCTTGACCGCGATCTATCATCACATCAGCAAGAACCTGAAGGCCGGCGTCGGCTACAACTTCACCGACTTCTCTGACGAGCTGACCGACCTGAGGTACAACCATAGAGGCATATTCGTTAATCTGATCGGGACCAAGTGACGCTCGCGTGGCATGTGCGTGGCAGCTTCGACAAGAATGAAATCGAAGGGCTTGCGGACACATGGCTTGTCGAATGCGGGGACAAGCGAGCTGCCCGAAAGAAGCGATTGACGCGGAAATGCATTTGGAGCAGGAGTTTTGTATTTGAGGGGCAGCAGAAATTAAAGGGGACTCCCTGCAGTTCACTTTTTGCGCAATGTAGCCTGGCCGACCATCTGGTGCAAATCCAGGTGCTCTACTGCGTAGACCGACGCAGCAAGTGCTTCAAATTGGAGAGATTATCGAATTGAGACGCCTCTACCAAGTGATTTGATATTTACACTCCACCAGCGCTCCTGCTTAACCAGCATTGCTTCCATTTCTTCAGCGCCCGTATCCGTTGTTAGTACGCCCAAACGGAGAGCTACGCGAAGCAATTCCAACACCGCACCACGCCATAGGGGCATTAAGATTTCGGAAGGATAGTACACACTGGGCACCCAACAACCGGATAAGGCTTTCCAGCCTCCGCCAGTGACCATCGTATGCACATGCGAGTTAAATTCCAATCGGCCATTAAATGTGTGGAGAAAAGCGATGATGCCGGTGCGTAAGCCATGCTTGGCCATCATCAAAGCCTTAATTGAATCAGCAGCCAGAACCGGGAGGGCATCAGCCAAGGCTCGGTTTTTACGGAACACTAGCCAAAGCACATCCGGCATGCTAAATGTGATTCCAATGTAGCGCACCGGTGGTAGAGCTGTGGTCCTCTCGGGTATCCACCTTTTCGTGGCCCAATACCCGCAACTCGGGCAGGCTCGGGATTTTCAAGTGTGGTAGACAATCAGTTCTCCGTTCTCAGACCCAAAGACCTCTGCACCAAGCGCGGGCGTGCGGCATTGAAGTACCTTGCGAAACGCAGTTCTCACATGCATTGGCACACCGTCGTGGTCCCAGTACCAACGAGTCTTTGCCAGGATTTGTTTCAGCGGATCCTTATATTTATCTATAGGAAAAACAAAAATTCGCTTCCAAAGAGTCGAGCCTCTGTGGCAAGAGTTTTGGGCAAACCATTGGTTCGTGCCCGTTCCAATCGAGGCAAAAATAACTTCTAAGTGGAAGTCGTGGCAAGAAAGGCGCAAATTGCAGATCGATTAGTCTGGATTGAGAGTAGGGAAAAGACTACGCCACGAAAGGGAAGTGTTGACCAACATACTGCATCGGTTGGCCGCGACTATCAATCCGCGGATTTCTCCCAAAGTACTTCATGATCATCTCTGCCCAGGAAAGTCGGCGTGGCTGTGGGCGTCGCTTTTGACCAAGCAACTTGAACATGATGGCGAAAACACGGCTGCGAGAACGCGGCGCCAGCAAACCGTAGTAGCGGACGGAATGACAATATCGATCCGGTACTTGATCCGCCAGAATTCGAATGAATTTGTCTTTAGGGATCTCGTCCAAAACCGTCTCCTTTGTTTTGGTGTCTTTCGTCAAAAACTTTACGACAGGTCCGTCAATTTCTTGAAAGCGATGCTGTGCAATGGGAGGCCTTCGAATGTAGCGAGCTGCATACCCCAGGAAATGACGCTTTGAAATACTTTCTTGCATGTCAACATGCCAGCCGACTTCGTATTTGTCTGCAAGTAGTTCTCGCAGCTCCCAGCCGTTCAAGTCTGATTTCAGTATTCCTGCCTTAAGAGCGAGACGCAGATATGTGATGATGCCATGTCTCCACAACTTCATGAAACCCACCGGATTGAGTGTCAGCCCTTCTATCCAGCGGCTTTCCGATTCAGAAAGGCCGCCGGCGGAGACCAGCATATGAAGGTGCGCATTGAAATTCAGGTGCCGCCCGAAAGTGTGCTGCACCACCAGGATAAGCGGCCGTATTCCATACTTGTCTTTCATCCATTGCAATACCACCTCACCGCCGATGGCAGGGAGGTCATGCAGCAAGTGCCGGTTTTGTTTAAGAATACCCCAGAAAACATCAGGCATAGTAAAGACAAGGCCGGCATAAGAGACATCCGGGAGCTGGGTCCACTGCTCCCGTTGCCATTGAAGCGTCGCTCGATAACCGCAGCTAGGGCAGGACCGCACTTTACATGTGAAATAGACGCGTCTTACCTCCGTTTCAGAGGCATAAAGGAGCCATCCCAATACCGGCGTTCTACATTCGATCATTTTCCTAAAGCTTTCGCGGACGCACGGGCGGGTACCGTCGTGGTCCCAAACAGGCCGGGTGTCTTCAAGGATCCGCTTTATCGGTTCTTCTAATTGCATGGAGGGGCCTCCTCTCGAAATCCAAGACGTTGGGCTATATCTTCTGAAAGGGCAAGGATTGGCACCGATGCCTTGATGAAGATCACGTCCACGTCGCCGAGCGCTTCTGATGCCAGAGAGCCCAGTCGGCCTATAGTCTCGCTCAACGTTGCATTCTTCCACCGCCTTGCTGATCCTCGTTTAGACTTCAGTTTCTTAACCTGCCGCGCAACCAGCTTTTCTGCAACTCTCTCCATGCCGCGATGTCGCCTATAAAGCTTCAAATTCTCGCACTGGCAGATGCGTGATTCTTTGGACCATCTCCAAGCCCTATCGATCTTGATCTCTCCTTTGCACAGTGCTCGCACGATTTCCTGATCGCCAGTCTCAAGCACGTCTAGGGCGTGGCTGAGGGTGCCGACAGAAACGCCAGCTGCTGCCGCGATCGCTTTGCGAACCTCAACTTTTTCAGCTTCCGTCAATTTTGACGAACCCTTGCTCTTACCGCCGGCTTGCTGGTGCTGCAGCGCTTTTTCTCTCAATGATTTCGCCAAGTCTCGCGCCATGGCGATCCGGCTGAAAGGTGGCAATCCTGGAGATGGGCGATGACAAAGAAGAAGCCGACGAAGCGCTTCTTCTTCAGAAATGTTGGATTCGATGCATTCGACAGTTGCGCGTCCTTGCAATCGCGCGACTTCCAGGCGAGCATACCCATCGATGAGGATGCCATCTGATGTCACTATCAAGGGAAAGAGAAATGCGTCTTCACCCATTTCGAGCAGCGCATTCAGCCTGGATGGGTGAACTTTGATGTCGAGTCGCGCATAACTGGGATGTGGCCGGAGGTCACCCACTCGCCAGGACACGAGTTGGTTCCGCGTATGTGTGATCGTGGGGGAATTATGGGAGGAAACGCTCTGGCCATTTTGTTGGTTTCTTGGTTGCGAATCCGGCGAGATACGTCCGCGATTTTCCGACAATTGAGATTCAGACATTGCCCAAGACCTGGCATCGTCACGGCAGGCGCAGGACACGTTGCGGAAGCCCCGTTACCACTCCCAAAGGCTATGGCAGCCCATCTGGCATCGAGGCACACGGCAATCTGGAATGTGCCGTAAATGTGCCATACGGCGACAACTGGCTGTCAACTTCCAGCTACTTCTGCAACCTTGGCAATACCTTCCGTGCGAGCGTAAGTTGGGGGTAAGTGTTTGATTTGATTTGACGAGCAACTATTTTTAGCTGCTCACGCTTTTATGCCTCCGAAGCAACAGGCCGGGAGTTCGAATCTCTCCGGGCGCACCAGCACTTTTCCCTTCTAAAACCAGGGCCTTGTATCTGATCTCTTGCACACATTTTTGTGAATTTCGCAGCGGGCATCTCCCTCGATAAAATGAATGATTAAGATTTGCAATATGTGGTGGAGTGCGCGTGACGTTATCAGCAAGACTGGCTTCATATTTCAGCAAAAAAATTCGTGAACGCGGTGGACAAGTTTATCAGGACCGTCTTGTCACGATTAAGAACGGCTCTGAGGTGGAGGTGGCAGCCGATGTCCAAGGCTCGTACCTGTATGGCGTAGGACTTGTTTGGGAAGAGGGTGCTCTCAATGGCTGGTGCGGTTGTCCATATTTTGAGGACACAGGTGCTTGCAAACATCTGTGGGCAACGATTCTGGCGGCTGAGGCCAAAGGTTATCTTTCCGCAGCAGCCTCAGACGAAGAATTGATTTTCTTCGACGATCATGGCGATGACCACTACGAGGAGCTTTCCCGTCTATCGAAACCGCCGGCTCCGCAGCCGCCTGCATGGCGCCAAAAACTGAGTGCGATTGCCAGCCAACACGCTGCCGTTACCGGGGGGACCGATGAGTGGCCAACCAAGCGGCAGATCATCTATGTGGTGGATATTGCCGGCAGTATTCGGCAAGGAGCGCTGCTCCTTGATCTTATGACTCACGACAAGAAAAAGGATGGTACGTGGTCGCGCCCTGTCATCATCAACATAAAACGTAACCAGCTCTCACGGCTGCCTCTGGCCGAAGATCGCGAAATATTAGCAGCTTTGGAAGGTGGAAAAGAGAGCTATTACTATGCCAGTGGCTATGACCAGATTCCAGGACAGCGCATACTCGGAGATTCTGTGGCTGCCAGACTCATCCCCGAGATCGTTCGCACAGGACGCTGTTTTTTGAAAGGGGACACGTCCGCCGGTCAAGAAGGAAAATCCATGTCGCAGCTCTCGTGGGATGGCAGCGGCGCCTGGTGCTTCGGCTTGAAGGTTGCAGCGGCCGATCAGGGAAAATGGCATGTAACTGGCTTTCTGCGCCGCGAAGAAGAGTTCATGCCGCTTTCCATACCTGTTCTCCTGGTTCCCGGCCTGGTTTTTACCAATAGCCATGCCGCGCCTTTGAAGGACGCTCCCTTTGCCTGGATATCATCTCTCCGCAAAGAGCCTTTGATCGACGCGCTGGAAAACGAGCGGGATGAGCTGATGACGGCGCTGCTATGCCTGCCTGATTTGCCGCCGTTAGAGATACCCGAAGAGCTGCATTATGAAGAGATCAAGCTCCAGCCGCGGCCTCGTTTAAAAATACGCTCGGGGGCCGCGGCGATGCGCGAATCAGCACGTCTGCAGGCGGAAGTTCTCTTTCAATATGAAGAGTGGCTGGTACCGGAACGGGACCGCTCCGCAGGCCGATACGAAGCTGAGAGCAGGCGTTTCCTGCGTCGCGACTTTACGGCAGAAAAGGCTGCCATAGAAATGCTTCACGAAACAGGCGCGAAGTATGTAAAGTACTCGTGGTCCAGCTATCTCAATCCAGACCCGTGGTGGGAAATAGCGCCCAGCAAGATGCCTCGCATCATTCGGGCGCTGGTTGAGGCGGGTTGGCACGTGGAAGCAGAAGGCAAGTATTTTCGCCGTCCCGGCGAGTTTCACATCGAAGTCTCAAGCGGCGTGGATTGGTTTGAACTTCACGGAGACGTGCAATATGGGGAGGAGAAGGTGCATCTTCCCGCATTGCTGCAAGCGTTGCGCAGCGGCGAAAATATGGTCCGGCTCGGCGATGGCAGCTATGGTCTGCTGCCGGAAGAGTGGTTGCGCCGCATCGGGCCCCTGGCAGGCATGGGGACTGCTGATGGGACGCACGTTGTTTTCCGCCAGACCCAAGTGGGAGTGCTGGATGCCTTGCTTGCAGCACAGCCTGAGGCCCGTTGCGATGAAACATTCAACCGCGTTCGCAAAGAACTATGCCGGTTTGAAGGAGTAAAAGCCGCCGGCCAGCCCGCGGGTTTCAATGGACATCTGCGCGATTACCAGCGCGAGGGCCTTGGCTGGATGCTCTTTCTCCAGCGCTACTCTTTCGGAGGATGCCTGGCTGACGACATGGGAGTAGGCAAGACCGCGCAGGTGCTGGCGCTGCTTGAGACGCGCCGTGAAATGCGCGACGCCGGCAGCAGTGTGGGACCATCACTGGCCATAGTTCCCAGATCACTTGTTTTCAACTGGAAGGAAGAAGCGGCGCGCTTCACTCCGCAACTGCGCGTGCTCGACTACACCGGCCTTGAGCGTAAAAGCAGCGATTTCACCGGCTATCATCTGGTCCTTACCACCTATGGCACAGTACGCCGTGACATTCTGCGGCTCAAGGACATTGAATTCGATTACATCGTGCTTGACGAGGCGCAAACCGTCAAGAATGCGAGCACGGAATCATCAAAAGCTGTGCGTCTTCTGCGCGGACAACATCGCCTGGCGCTGAGCGGCACGCCTGTAGAGAACCACCTTGGCGAGATTTGGACACTCTTTGAGTTTCTGAATCCGGGCATGCTGGGTTCAGCAAGCGTGTTCAAATTGGCTGGCGAAGCGGCGCGTAATCCTAACGGGGAAACCCGCCGGCTCCTTGCCCATGCCCTTAAGCCATTCATCCTGCGCCGAACAAAGGAACAGGTTGCGCGCGAACTGCCTCCCAAAAGTGAGCAAACAATTTATTGCGAGATGAAATCCGAACAACGCAAGCTCTACAATGAATTACGAGAGCACTATCGCAATGCTTTGCTCGGGCGCATTGACAAGGATGGACTGGCCAAATCCAAGATCCAGGTGCTCGAAGCCCTGCTCCGCCTGCGGCAGACCGCCTGTCATCCGGGCTTGCTCGATCAAAAATACTGCAAGACGCCCAGCGCAAAAACAGAAGTATTGCTGGAACGGCTGCGTGAAATTGTTGATGAGGGACACAAAGCGCTCGTCTTCTCGCAATTCACAAGTCTGCTCAGCATTATTCGTCAACATCTGGATGACGACGGCATTGCTTACGAGTATCTTGACGGCCGCACCCGTGATCGTAAAGAGCGCGTCGAACACTTTCAGAATGATAAGAACTGCCGTCTTTTTCTGATCAGCCTGAAAGCCGGAGGCCTGGGGTTGAACCTCACTGCCGCCGAGTACGTATTTATTCTCGATCCATGGTGGAACCCAGCCGTGGAAGCGCAAGCCGTGGACCGTGCCCATCGTATTGGACAGATGAAGCAGATTTTTGCCTACAGGCTTATCGCGCGCGACAGCGTCGAAGAAAAGGTCCTGGAGCTGCAAGAGACAAAGCGGGACCTTGCCGCCGCCATTATCGGCGCTGATAACAGTTTAATTCGTGACCTGCGCCGCGAAGATCTTGAACTCCTGTTGTCATAAGGACAAACGGATTCAGAAGCGTAAAAGTTTTAAGATCACCTACCGTCAAGCGCCTTGAGCGCCAGCCCTCGAGCGACTGAAGTGAACTCGTTTCCCGCGCGAATACGCTCTGCGCCGAAACGTATTTCGAAGATTCGCCTGACGGCCGGAACAAATGATGATCCTCCCGTAAGAAAGACCATATCTATGTCTTTAGGTTTCACCGCCGACGAATCAAGAAGAGAATCCACGCAGCCGGCAATCAACTCAAGCTCTTCAGATATCCATTTTTCAAAGGAAGCACGCTTGACGGTTGCATCAAGATCAATGAATCCGTTTGAAAAACGAAATGTGGACACGTCGTTCGCTGACAAATCAGACTTGGTCTTTTGCACAGAGCGATGCAACTGGTATCCAAGGTCTTCTCTTATCAAGTGCATCAATGCCGCGATCTTTTCTGGCTCAAGAGCCTGCGCATGCGTGCTTTTCAGCATGTCCATCACGTCCTTGGTCCTTAGCAGCGACAGATGATGCCAGCGTTCCAGCTTTGCATACACCCAGCCTGGAACAGGCAGAATCTTGTGCATGGACCGTATGCTGCTTCCGGCGCCCAGAGCGGGTGAGACCAGATGCTTAATGATCTTTGCGTCAAACGCGTCACCCGCGAATCCTAGCCCTGCATTGCCCAGCAGGTCGGCTGGGCTTCTGCCCCTTTTGCGAATGGAGGAACCAACGCGGACCAGAGAAAAATCGCTTGTTCCGCCACCGAAATCGCCAATGAGAATGAGTTCGTCATGGTCGAGCGTGGATTCGTAATAATGAGCGGCGGCAACGGGTTCCAGTTCGAACTCTACCGATTCATATCCAGCGATCTCAAACGCTAACTTGAGACGACTCTCGGCGTAACTGTCATCGGCTGCAGTTTCCGCTCCGACGAAATGTACTGGCCGGCCGACCACGGCAGATCGAATCGGGGTGCCAAACTGGAGTTCAGCTTTTTCGCGGAGATCGCGCAAAATGCGGGCGATAAGGTCTTCAAGCGTAACGCGACGCCCAAAGACCTCAGTACCGTGAAGGGTGCGGCTGCTGAGGAAAGATTTAAGAGACTGAATCAGCCGCCCCTTGGTTTCGGCCGCCAGATATCGTTCAATCCCTTCAGGCCCCGTCCAGGACTTAGTGACCTTGGCTCCCCTTTCTCGTTCCTGCTCAAGGTACAGGAGTGAGCGATAGGCATCTGTCAGTCCGCCGATTTGGGGAAAGTGCGCAAGCTCTACAGTGCCTGAGCGGAAAGCATGGGCTATAGAGCTATTCGTAGTCCCAAAATCAATACCGATTGCGCTTGTGGGCATTTTTCAGTTTAGCGAAACCTGTGTTGTAAAACAGAAGGGCTGCAATCGAGCTAGAGTTCCCGCACACCGTGGCTGCGGACCAGGAAATATGTTGACACTGCCACCAGCAGAATACCGTTGCAGATGAGTACCACGGGAGCGCCGAATTTGCTGGCAAAATACCCGCTCACCAGGCTTCCCAGAGGCATGCCGCCACGGAAAGCCAGGATATATATGCTCATGACCCGCCCGCGCAGTTCATTGGGTACAACCAACTGCACCAGTGACGTAATGGTGGCGAACACAATAATTAGCGCGGCGCCGGTAAAGAAGAGAAGAACATCGCTCAGCCAAAGAACGCGGGAGAGTGCGAACATGGCAATCGACAGACCGCAAAGGGCCTGAACGATCAGGGCAGTGCGTCCCATCCGCTTGTACTTTCCCATCCAGGCCACAACAATTGCGCCCACGACCGAACCCGAACCTGAGAACGCCATCAGACGCGTGTATTCACCCACGCCCTGATGAAACACCTGTTTTGCAAACAGCGGCAGGAAGGTCAATACGGCGAACGCAAGAAACGTTGTGGTGAAAGCAAGGATGGTAAGCGCCAGCAAACTGCCCTGATGCCTGACGTATGACAATCCACCGCGCAACTCTTCATGAATCCGCCGCGGGGCCGCGGGCGGCGTGTGTTTTACGTGCAGCATCATCAATGCGATGATCACCACCACGAATGACAATCCGTTGAGAGAGAAACAGGAAGTCATTCCAAACATTGCCAGCGCGCCGCCGGCCAACAGCGGTCCTACAACGCGGGCAAGATTAAATTGGATAGAGTTGAGAGCGATTGCGTTTGGCAGATCGTTCTTCTCGACCAGCGTGGGAACCAAAGCCTGGGATGCCGGGCCACCAAAAGCCTGGGCCGAGCCGGTAATAAACGACAATACCAAAATCGGCCAGACGTGCTGCAAGCCTAGGAAAACCAGAGCGGCCAGCGTGAATGCGGTCGTCATTTGGATGTACTGCGACACCAGCAGCGTCCGGCGACGGTCAAACCGGTCTGCAAACACCCCACCTATAAGTGAGAAGAGCATGATGGGCAACTGCTGCAGAAAGGCGTCGAGCCCAAGATAAAACGCCGAGCCGGTCAAAGAAAGGACTAGCCAGTTTTCAGCGACGTTCTGCATCCAGGTGCCGATACTGGACGTACACGACCCGAGCCAGAGAATACGGAAATCACGGTATCGAAACGCCGCCATGGTTCGGCGGAGCGCGTTAGCACCGGTCAAGGTTGCTGCCGCAGAGGCGGACGCTGGTTTAGCTTGTACGGGGCTATCCAAAGGAAATCACGCAGAGTTTGAGCGTATCACAATTTTTCAATGCGCTTTTTCTGCGATCAGCAGCAGCGCTCCAATATTCTTGAAGTCCCGCAATTCTTCAGCATTCTTGAACCACTTTCCGGAATATGTCTCTGGCGTGGGACTGCGGTCAGGGATGCGCCGCATTTCTACGTTCTTGAAATCATGTTTTTCCAGCAGTGCTTTGTATTCCGCTTCTGATAGCGCCTGCACCGGAACTTTCAGCTCTGTGATCCAGCGGAGCGAATAATGATTGTCTTTATAGAGGTTGATCAGGATGAAGAGCTTTGCCCCAGGCGCCATTACGCGGCGTAGCTCGTCCAGCGCCTTGCCTTGATCGGCATAGTAATAAAATGATTCCACGGAAAGAACTTTGTTGAAGGCATTGTCGGCCTCGGGAATGTTTTCCGCCGATCCCCAGGCATAGCGAACGTTCCTGAATGCGGATGAAGCACGGTCAGCGCGGCGCAGCATTTCATCGGCCACGTCCAGGCCAACAACTTCACCGGCGGTCGCAAGGCGCGCCATGCGACGTGAAGCCCATCCTGTGCCACAACCCAGATCCAGGATGCGGTCCCCAGGCTGGATATCCATCAGCGCCAGCGTTTGTTCCGTAATATCAGAGTGGTGGCTTTCCATTTCGTCGCCACGGCCAGCGGCGGCCCATTGGTTGAATTCCAGTTGCAGTTTTTTATCAGCCTCGGAAGAGTGAAGGTCGACTCTGCTATCCATATTTCTATGCTACATTGGAATTTTCAGTCGCTCAATCAGGCATGGACTGTCTGACTGACATCGAACCATGGCAGAAACGACAAGATCCACGCAGCAATCCTCCGCTAAGCAGTCCAACGACGCGCTCTATTGCCCGAACTGCGCCCGGGAAGTGACCGATCCCCTCACCTGCGGCGACTGCTCTGCCGTCATCTGTCGCGTCTGCGGCACTCCGCTCGAATCTTCGGCGGACCTGGGAATGGGATAAGGAATAAATCCAAAATGATAACCATTGTTCTACTCCTGATTTCCAACATTTTCATGACTTTTGCGTGGTACGGACATCTCAAATACCAGAACGTGCCGTTGTGGAAAGTCACGCTCATTAGCTGGGGAATCGCTTTCTTTGAATATTCCTTCCAGGTTCCAGCCAATCGCATCGGCAGCCATACCTTCAATGCTGCGCAGCTCAAGACAATCCAGGAAATCATTACGCTCATAGTATTTTCAGTATTTTCTATCTGGTATCTGAAGCAGGACATCAAGTGGAACTATGCGGTGGGATTTTTCTTTATCGTGGTGGCGGCGTTCTTTATTTTTAAGAAGTGGTAAAAACCGATAGGACGACGCCCATGTCGGTGTTGTTGCCGCTTGATGTAAAGACGTAAGCATGCTACGTCTCCACGTCAGGGATTTGATGGCGCATTTGCTTCCGGAAGTTAAATCGGTGTCTTGGTTTTTCTCTCAGGGCTGAAAAATGGCAGCTTCGCCACCTTGGCCGTTACTTTTTGGCGGACTGCTTCGATCGTGATTTCCATCTGCAACTTTGTCCCTGGCTCTGAATGCGCCGTGTCCACACTAGCCAGGGCAATCATCTTTTTAAGCAGCGGGGACCACGTCGTCGAAGTGGCTTTGCCTACCTGCTTGCCGCCCAGATACACCGGCACATGTACGCGCGAAGCCTGCGCCGGTGCCGCTGGCGTGAGTCCAAACTTTTCATAGCGCTCTTCAATCTCCACCCAGTCCATTTCCAGGCCAACCAAGCTGCCGCGCAACGCCAATCTTCTGCTGTTGCAGCAGTGCCGCTTTGCCGACAAAATTTTCTTTGTCCAGGTGCACCATCTTGCCGAAGCCGAGTTCATACGGCGAATACTTCTGCTCCGGGATCAACGCCTTCTTGCTGCTGATGTAATCCACTTCAATCAGCAGCAGGCCCGCTTCAATACGCGCTACGTCAAGCGCCAGCATCCCTGCTGGATGAATATCAAAGCGCGTGCCCGCGTCCATGAGCGCGTCCCAGACTTTAACGGCATCGCGGCTGTCATTGATCGGTACCCATATTTCATAACCCAGATCGCCGGTGTAACCGGTGCGAGAAATATCAACCGGCACGCCCGCGATCTTGCCGCTGGTCATGCGGAAGTATTTCAGGTTAGAGACATCGGCTTCGGCGACGCTCTTGAGCAGCTTGCCGGAGGTCGGGCCTTGCAGAGCCAAGTGCCGCAACTTTTTCTGAGACGTCTTCAATCTGGACGTCCATGTTCAGCCCGTTTTGTCGAAACCAGCGCAGGCTTGGATCGGCGGCGGTCCAGCGATATTTGTTCTCCGCTAGCCGTGTAATCGTGCCGTCATCAATGACTTTGCCCTGCTCATCACACCAGCAGCAATAGATGACCTGGCCCGGCTTCACCTTGTTGATGTCCCGTGTGATGATGCGATTCACCAGTTTGGTGGCGTCTTTGCCCTCAACGATGTATTTATACAGCGGAGTAATATCAATCAACGCGGCGGCGTTGCGGATGGCGTTGTACTCATGCTCGTGATGCACTTCATAACTGCTGACTGTATAAAAGCCTGACCACTCCCGATAATTCAGGCTGTGGCACAAAGCGAAAGTGCGATCGTGAAATGCGGTACCAACGGGCAAAGGGAAATCCTCAGAAGCGAAGTGGCTGACAGAGAATTATACGCATTGTGCCGCGAACTCGGCGATCACAGTGCAAGCCCCACGGAGGTACGGGAAGGGCGGAGCGACCAAAAGTAACGGGAGGCCTAGCTCGTCATGCGGGCCGTGGCGGGGTATAACTCGTGTTATACTAGAGGTATGAAAACAGCTATTTCACTTCCCGAGGATCTCTTTCGCCGTGCGGAAGCGGCGGCACGCAAGTTAAAGATGTCTCGAAGCCAACTCTATGCCACTGCAATTAGGGAGTTCATTGAGCGGCGACAGGCGGCCAAGATCACGCAGCACTTGAATGACGTCTACTCGACGGAACCAGCAAGAATTGATCCGGCGGTCGCTTCAGCGCAGTCAAAATCAATTGAAAGAGAATCCTGGTAATCCATGACGCGAGGAGAAATCTGGTGGGCGGATCTGCCGGATCCTCGCGGATCAGAGCCCGGATTCCGCAGACCTGTGCTGGTCATCCAGGCGAATTCCTTTAACCGTAGCCGGATTCAGACTGTAATTGTGACTGTGATCTCCAGCAATCTGCGGCTGGCAGAAGCGCCCGGCAACGTGCTGCTTCCAACTCACTCGAGCGGGTTAACACGAGACTCGGTCGTCAACGTTTCACAGTTAATCACCCTTGATCGATCATTTCTAACGGACGCAATCGGTAGGATTCCGGACCGGGTGATGTCAGAGGTCGTTGCCGGGCTTCGTCTGGTTTTGGAGCTGTGAAAACCAAACTTCCCACGAGATTATGTGTTAGATGATTGGGCATCCTCAAGACAAATCCAACCCACTCCATTAAAATGAGAAGTCACTTCCCTGGTCTCGTTTCCAGTTCTCATTGACAACCGCATCTCCCTCAAAACTATGGCTTCTGCCTCGAACAGCTCGAAGAAATACGACGTAATTGTGATCGGCGGCGGCCACAACGGCCTGACCAACGCCGCATACCTCGCTCGCGCGGGAAAGAAAGTGCTGGTGCTGGAGCGACGCCACGTGCTGGGCGGCGCTGCCGTGACCGAAGAAGTTTTTCCCGGCTTCAAGTTCTCCGTCTGCTCTTACGTCGTATCGCTTCTGCGGCCGGAGATCATTCGCGATCTCGATCTGCCGCGCCATGGTCTGGAGATCCTGCCGCTGGATGGCACATTTACGCCTATGCCCAATGGCGATTACCTGTGGCGCGTGAATGACCATGGCAAGTCGCGCCGTGAGATCGCACGGCACTCCAAGGTTGATGCCGAGGCTTACGAAGAATTCGGCAAGGCGATGCAGGCGATGTGCCGTTTTGTGAAGCCAATCCTGAGCATGGTCCCGCCCGATCCCTCGACGCTCAATCCGCGCGAGTTGATGAAGATGCTGTTTATCGGCAAGCGCTTTCAGGGCATGAGCAGCGAGGACAAATACAACCAGGTCCAGTTGATGACCATGAGCGCCATTGATTTTCTGGACCAATGGTTTGAAACCGACGTACTCAAGGCCACTATGTCGGCTTCAGGGATTATCGGCACGTTTCTTGGCGTGCGCTCGCCAGGGACCGCCTACGTCCTGCTGCACCATTACATGGGAGAAATCGACGGCGCTTTCCGTTCATGGGGATTTTCTCGCGGCGGCACCGGCGCAATCTCCAACGCCATTGCCGACGCGGCGCGCGAACTGGGCGCAGAAATCCGCACGGAAGCGCCGATCGCGAAGATCATCGTGAAGAATAACCGCGCGCAGGGCGTGGTGCTGCAGAATGGCGACGAGATTTACGGCGATGTGATTTCTTCCAGCGTTGATCCGCGGCTTACGTTCATCAAGTTCATTGAAGAGAGCCAGCTGCCGGGAGAATTTCTGGAAGATGTGCGGCGGTACAAGTTCCGCGGCTCGTCCGGGAAGGTAAACATCGCGCTGGACGCGCTGCCTGATTTCAAATGCCTGCCCGGAACCGGAGCGCATCTGCGCGGCGCCATTTCGATTTCACCGAGCGTCGAATATATGGAGCGCGCTTATGACGACGCCAAGTACGGCAACTTCTCTCGCCGGCCGTATATTGACATGGTAATTCCGTCGCTCACCGATCCGTCTGTCGCTCCGCCGGGAAAGCACGTAATGTCGTGCTTTGTGCAGTACGCGCCGTACAAGCTGCGTCCGGGATTGAACTGGGACGACCAGCGCGAAGCGTTCGGCAATACCGTGATCGATACAATTTCTGAGTACGCGCCGAATTTGAAAAACATCATCCTCAACAAGCAGGTGCTTACACCGCTGGACCTGGAGCGCGAGTTCGGATTGAGCGAAGGCAATATTTTTCAAGGCGAGCTTTCACTTGAACAGCTTTTCTTCCTGCGTCCGGTGCCGGGTTACGCGCAATTCCGCACGCCAATCAAGAACCTCTATATGTGCGGTTCTGCCACACATCCCGGCGGCGGCATTATGGGCGCGCCCGGACGGCTGGCAGCGCTGGAAATTCTGAAAGACGGAGCCAGCTAGCGCATGGCTGAGACTCGCGATGTCATCATTATCGGCGGCGGCCATAACGGGCTCGTCACCGCTTTTTACCTGGCGAAAGCCGGCTTCAAGCCGCTGGTGCTGGAGCGTCGCGCTCAGGCCGGCGGCGCAGCTGTCACTGAAGAATTTTCTCCCGGCTTCCGCTGTTCCACGCTCGCTCACTCGGCCGGCCCGCTGCTGCCGGAAATCGTGAGCGACATGCAACTGGCACGGCACGGGCTGAAGCTGGTGACTCCAGAAGTCGCAGTTACAGCGCTTTCGCCTGACGGCCGTGCTCTGGTTCTCTACAACGACGGAGCTCGCGCAGCGCAGGAGATCGCAAAGTTTTCTCCGAAAGACGCCGAACGATATCCAGTGTTTCAGCAGTCGCTGGAAAAAATCGGCCGCGTGATCAGTGATGCGTTAAAGCTTGCGCCACCTAACATTGACGATCCAAGCCGCGGCGATCTCTGGGCCATGCTCCAGACCGGACGCGCTCTGCGCAAGCTGGGCAAGAAAGACATGTACCGGCTGCTGCGCTGGGGGCCGATGGCCGTCGCTGATCTGGTGGCAGAATTTTTTGAGACCGAACTGCTGCGCGCCACCATTGCCGCGCGCGGAATCTTTGGGACCGCTATGGGCCCTTGGTCCGCAGGCAGCAGTCTGGTATTGCTCGTTCGTGCGGCGGGCGATCCGCATCCAGCAGGATCGTCATTCTTCGCGATCGGCGGCACAGGTGCGATCACGCAGGCCATGTCTGCAGCCGCCAAAGAAGCAGGCGCGGAAATTCGCACGTCCGCGGAGGTAAAAGAAGTCCGCATAAAAGACGGTGCGGCGACCGGAGTAGTTCTTGGCAACGGCGAAGAAATCTTTGCGAAAGCTGTCATCTCCAACGCCGATCCTCGTCGCACTCTGCTTACGCTGGTCGACCCCACGCATCTCACGCCCGATTTTGTAATGAAGCTGCAAAACATCCGCATGCCGGGCACCGTGGCCAAAGTGAATCTAGCGTTGTCTGCGCTGCCCAAGTTCTCCTCGCTGAACGGGAACGACGCTTCCATGCGCGGACGAATCCACATTGGCCCGGAGATCGATTACCTGGAGCGAGCGTTCGACGAATCAAAATACGGCAACTTCTCGCCGCATCCATATCTGGAAGTCACGATTCCCTCACTCACTGATCCGTCACTCGCCCCAAACGGCAAGCACGTGATGTCGATCTATATGCAGTACGCACCTTTCAAACTGAAGAACGCTGACTGGGACAGCCAGCGCAGCGCGCTCGGCGAAACGGTTGTCAATACATTGGCTGAGTACGCGCCGAATTTGCCTGCGCTAGTGGAAGACGGACAGATCATCACTCCAAAAGATCTGGAAACAACATACGGCCTCACCGGCGGCCACATCTTTCATGGCGAGCTTGCGCTGGACCAGTTTTTTACCATGCGTCCGCTGCTGGATTGGGCGCGTTACAACACACCGATTCAGAACCTTTATTTATGCGGCTCCGGAACGCATCCTGGCGCGGGACTAACGGGCGGCTCAGGCGCGAATGCCGCGCGAGAGATATTGAAAGAGCTGCGCCGGTAGACCAAAATCTTTGAAACACGGAGGAAGGGAGGAACCAGAGGACAAACCGACCGCGGATGAACGCGGATCACGAAAATTATCGGTGCCATTAAAGTTGAAAAAACAACCCCCATTAGGAAAACGCAGAAGTTTAGGCTCCGAATTCACGCTTATCGCTTGGTTCTTTTCCGATCCTTCCTTTCCTCCGTGTTTCAAAGGTTTTGGTTTTATGGCAATATTCAATTGATGTCGACGTCTTATTCCAACACGCGTCCTGAAGTCGCTGTCTCTGACGCAATGACGCTGCCGCAGAGCTACTACACTGAGCCTGCGTGGTTCAAACGCGAGATGGAAGCTATCCATTTCGACATGTGGCTCTGCGCAGGACGTACCAGCCAGATTCCCGATGCGGGCGATTATTTTCTCCGCCAGGTTGCCAACGCCAGCGTGATCATCACGCGCGACGAACAAGGCAGCGTCCGCGCCTTTCACAACGTATGCCGCCATCGCGGAACCATGCTCTGCCAGCAGGAAGAAGGCAGGTTTGCCGGTCGCATCCAATGCCAGTATCACGCATGGACTTATAAACTAGATGGCACACTGGCTAACGCGCCGCACATGGAAAAAGTGCAGGGTTTCTGTGAAGCTGATTATCCGCTGAATGCAGTCGCCACCGCTGTGTGGGACGGACATATCTTCATCAATCTTGCGGCGCGGCCCATTCCATTCGAGCAGCATCTGGCCGGACTTGACCGAAATTCGCGCCGTGGCGCATGGCAGAACTTCAGATGGTCGAACGACGTGTTTACCATCTCAAGGCAAACTGGAAGCTCATCATTCAGAATTATTCTGAGTGCCTGCACTGTCCCATCGTTCATCCGCTGCTGCAGAAGCAATCGCACTACATGAGCGGTGACAATGAGCCGCCGCAGCCTACATATCTTGGTGGCCGCATGGACCTGCGTGAAGGCGTGCAAACGCTGACCATGGACGGCACGACCAAGCGCTGCTCGCTTCCCGGCCTGAGCCCCGACGACCAGCGCCACGTTTATTACTATTGCCTTCTGCCGAACTTCTTCTTGAACCTGCATCCTGACTACATGCTCACGTTCACGATGTGGCCGAAAGCTGCGGACCAGACCGACATCATCTGCGAGTGGCACTTCCATCCGGACGAAATCCGCAAACCAGGCTTTAACCCGAACGATGCAGTGGAATTCTGGGACATTACCAACAAACAGGATTGGGCGCTTTCAGACCTGGCACAGCAAGGAATCAGTTCCAAGGGATATCGACCGGGGCCATATTCCAATCGGGAAGAACTGTTGCTGGCGCTGGATAGGTTCGTGCTGGAACGGGTTGGGGAAAGCTTATAATTGGCCATATTTTTTGACTGGACATAAGTTTTGACCAGTCCCATAATAGAGTATGCAGAAAATCAATGCCTCGAAATTCAAAGAACAGTGTCTGGCAATTCTAGACAACCTTGATCCTGAAGGGGTCATGATCACAAAGCACGGAAAGCCTGTCGCACGTCTGATTCCCGCGGGCTCGGATTGTGCTGCCCTGATTGGCATCATGAAAGACGGGATCAAAGTACATGGCGATATCCTCTCAACGGGAATTGAGTGGGATGCTGAATCTTGATACCCACATCCTCATCCATGCTTTGCAGGGCAAGCTGAAGAAGCAGGAACGTCAGCTACTCGCCCAGCATTCGTGGAGTATTTCCGCAATCGTGCTATGGGAGCTTGCGAAGCTATCACAATTGAACCGGATTACCCTCGATCTTCGCTCCCCGGACTTCAGCCGTGTGCTTTCGAGAATCCATATCTGGCCGCTTGATTTGGCTGTCTGTAATAAAATCACAGAACTAGATTTTCAAAGTGATCCGGCCGATGAAATTATAGCCGCAACCAGCGTCCTTCATCGCGTTCCGCTTATCACTCGAGATCGCAGAATTCGACGATCTAGACTTGTTCCTCTGGCTCTGTAGGACTTTTAGCGCCGATCCCCTTCAATTAAAATTTCGCCAGACTCTCCATCGCCTTAAACAAATCTTCTGACTGTGGCAGGATCACGTCTTCCAGAATCGGCTGGTATGCGACGAAAGTATCTGTCGCTGCTACGCGTTTTACTGGAGCATCCAGATCTTCAAACAGCTCGTCACTGATACGTGCCGCGATCTCTGCGCCGTAACCCCAGCTCCGCGTGTCTTCATGCACCACCAAAGCGCGGCTGGTCTTGCGAACAGACGTGGCAATTGCCTCCCAGTCATACGGATTCAGCGTGCGCAGATCAATCAGCTCGACACTTACGTTCTGCTCGCGCTCGATTTTCTGCGCCGCCTGCAATGCGCGCGGAACGGTAGCGCCATAGGTAATCACCGTCAGGTCGTTGCCTTCTTTCACGATCTTCGCTTTGCCAAACGGGATCATGTAGTCGGCGCCGGGATACGGTGCGCGGCCAAAGGTTTCACGGTAGAGACGTTTGTGTTCCAGGAAGATTACAGGATCATCGCAGCGGATCGCCGTGCGCAACAGCCCGTTAGCATCCGCCGCATTCGACGGGAAACACACTCGCAATCCTGGATTATGCGTGAACAGGCTTTCGCCGCATTGTGAGTGATAAACAGCGCCACCCGTGAGATATCCTCCAATGGCCACACGGATCACCGCCGGGCATGAGAAGTTTCCATTGGCGCGCCAACGCATCACAGACAGTTCGTTGCGAATCTGCTGATACGCAGGCCAGATGTAATCAAAGAACTGAATCTCAACCACTGGTTTGAGCCCGCGCGTGGCCATGCCAATGGCGCGACCCACAATGTTGGCTTCCGCCAGCGGAGAATTGAATACGCGCTCACCGCCAAACTCCATTTGCAATCCGGAAGTCAGCTTGAACACTCCGCCTTTGCCCTTGAGCTGCTTTTCTTTGAGGTAGTCCTCACGGCTGCAATCCGCCACGTCTTCACCAAACACCACAATGCGATCATCACGCCGCATCTCGTCTTTCAGGCAGGCGTTGATCAGGTCGGCCATGGTTTTGTCGCGCGCCTTGTGGCTGTGGCTCAGTGGCCATTTTGCCCGGATCAAGGTCCTCAGAATAAACGTGCCGGTAGATCGAGTCCGTGGCGGGAAGCGCCGCCTTCAGGGCCTGGTCGGCTGCGGCTTCCACTTCCTGGTCTACTGACTTTTCCAGCTTGTTTACGCCCGCTTCGTCCAGAATGTTCTCGCGGATCAGAAACATTTGCAGACGAGTAACGGGATCACGCTTTGCGTCCTTTTCGCGCTCTGTGTCAGGGCGGTAGAGCCTCTCGTCATCGGAAAGCGAGTGTGAATATGGCCGCGTCACATGCCCGTGGACCATCGCCGGTCCCTTGCCGGCACGAATGTAATCCACTGCGCGCTTGCAAGCGGCATATGAAGCCACGATGTCAGTGCCGTCACATTCTTCCAAATGCAGGTTAGGAAAATTGCTGACTAGCTTGGACACGCTTCCGCCCGCGGTCTGCACTTCCACGGGAACAGAGATTGCATAGCCGTTGTCTTCAATCAGAAAGAGGACAGGCAGCTTAAGATTGCTAACCGAATTCATGGCCTCCCAGAATTCGCCTTCGCTGGTGGTGCCCTCGCCGGCGGAGACGTAAACCACTTCATCGCCCTGGAACGTTACATCCTTGAATTGGCGGTAATCGCCGTCATGCTTCTTTGCCGCTTCCGGATGCCTGCCAAAATATCGGCCAGCTTCAGCGCAACCCACTGCCTGCAGGAACTGCGTGCCCGTGGGCGAGGACTGGTTCACTATGTTCAGCTTCTTATGTCCCCAATGTGCAGGCATCATTCGGCCGCCTGATGCAGGATCATCGGCCGCGCCTACTCCTTCCAGCAACTGCTCGTAGGGCGTCATGCCCAGCGCCAAACAGAGCGCGCGATCGCGATAATACGGGTAAAACCAGTCGTAACCTGCCTTGAGATTCAGTGCCGCCGCCACCGTCAGCGCTTCATGTCCAGCGCTTGAGATTTGGAAGAAAATCTTCTGCTGATTTTTCAGTACTTTTTCCTTGTCGTCGAGCCGCCGCGAAAGGTACATGAGCCGGTAAATATCCACCAGTTGCCGGCGTGTGAGCCCTTCATAATTCTTTTCGGATTTCGCCGGCATCTCGGCCACTGCAGAAGCATTCTTCTTGGACTCAATCTTGGTTACAGCCATGGGTCTCCTCTAAAAGACACGGGTGGGGTTTTTCGGGCGTACTTGGGAGTACCTTCCATTTTAAATCCTAAGGTGTTTACCGGGATATACTGAAAATGGATGATTCATAAAAATCGCCCTATCCCGGGCCACACCGCAAAACTCCTGATTTTTGACCTCGACGGAACACTCATTGACTCCCGAGAAGACCTGGCCAACTCCATCAATGCCATGTTGATTCACTTTGGCAAAAAGGAGCTGCCTCATGAAATGATTGCCAGCTATATTGGCGATGGCGCTCCCATGCTGGTCCGCCGATCTCTGGGCGATCCGGACGATGAAAATTTTGTCCAGGATGCAGTCCTCTATTTCATGGGCTGGTATCGCGAACACAAGCTAGATAACACTTATGTCTATGACGGCGTGAAGCAAGCGCTCTCGGCCATCCAGAAAAGCCGTAACGGCCAGCCGCTTAAGATGGCCGTGCTCAGCAACAAGCCCGTAGGCCCTTCACGGGCGATCGTTGAAGCCCTTGGCCTTGGGGCCTATTTCTTTCAGGTTTACGGCGGCAACAGCTTTCATACCAAAAAGCCCGATCCTACAGGCGTGCAAGCTCTTCTGGAAGAAGCCGGCGTGGCTGCGGAAGAGACAGTCATCATCGGCGACTCAGACATTGACGTGCTTACTGCCCGCAATGCTGGGATTTACTCCGTCGGCGTGACCTATGGCCTGGCGCCGCACACCTTGCAAGACGCGCCGCCTGATGTGCTGATCGATCACCCCGGCGAATTGGCCCTGACGTGCTCGGAAATCGGGAACAGTGCCGGTTGGAATTCCAAGCCGACTGAGAAGCGTGTCGCACAAGAATCGTGTGGCACAGTCGCCCTCGGCTGTGAGTTTTTCCGATCAGTGTCATCCGTGTTGATCAGTTGTGAGATTTTCTGGCTTTCCTGATCCGCAGTAAAGTTTGCCTTTCCGATCGCCAGATTTCCTCTGTGTTCCTTCGTGTCCTTCGTGGTTTAAAAGCTTTTGGGTTTTCCGATTCCCCGCTCACCCGATTTCCCGATGTCCGATTCCAACCCCACCCGCCATCTTTAAACTTTTATTGCAAACAAAGGCACTTGCGCCAATCGACGCTTGGGTGGCCCTTGGGCCACCCAAGGGCCACCCAAGCCACCCAATCCCAATCCCAAACCCAATCGCAGTCGGCAGAGGGTCGTAATTTGGTCTTGGGCGATATAGCCGCAGTGTCAGGCATCTGCCCGGTCTGTACCCACCGAGGGGAGCCCCTTCCCCCCATACCCCAACTAGGATTCCAAAGCACTTACACGATTCAACCCCGAGGATATCCCCTCCTATCAGGGTCATCTGTGTTAAATCAGTGGTGAGGTTTTAGTTGGTCCGGCTAACTGCTAGTTGCCATTCGCTAGCTGCTAATTTTCAAAGACCCACGCTTCAACCGCCTGGGCGGTGTCGGCAGCGAAAACCTGTCTTAAGCAATGTCATTTTATCGTTTTTCATTCGCTTTTGTCAAGGGGGAATCTACCGCTGCCGTACCGCTTTCTTTCCCCGTTTGGCCAGCTCTTTTCTCCGCTCCTCAGCTTTTATAAACACATCATCAGGATCGCTTAGTTCCTTTTCCCGTGCCTGCCGGACCTTGCCATAGCGGTTCCAGTCTTCCAGCTCTGTGCCATGCAGAATTTCCAATAGCTCCTGATTGATTTCCGCTTGCAATTCCTGCGTGAACCCCTGGAAATTGCGCAGGGATTTGGACGGGAAAAACCTCGTCGCTTCCAGCATTTGGCAATGCGCCACAATGGCGGCAAACGAACGGTTCAGCCGGTAGAGGGTGTGATAAATCTCAAGTTTTTTGGTACCGTCGAATGTAGCCATGTTGCCTGACTCCTTTGGTAAAGGCGATTTGGTCAGGGCTGCGTCGGTGTTTACTCCACCGGCGCAGCCTGCTTTTAAGCTTATACGCGCAAATAATAAGCGAAAGCAATAGCAAAGCAGGAAATATTTTCGATAACGCCACGGTGCTTCCTTGATTCAACTTAATTTTTTAAAGTCATTTGCGCCCATTAGGCGAGTCGTGACAGATGAAAAATAAAGCGGAAGGCTACCAATGAAATTCTTGGATTCGCGTCTCGACATCATCAGCGCCGTGGATACGTCCAAGCTTCCCAACCTCTCCCAAAATGCCGCCACAGGCGATACCCTTTAGCCCTGTCATCCTGACCGAGCACGAACGACCCTGAGCTTGTCGAAGGAGAGCGAGAGCGAGTGGAAGGACCCCGGCACTGTATCCTCACACCATGCCGCTGAAGGGAGTTCTTCCGAAACAGTTGACACCCGGGGGAAGTGACCTCATGAGTCCATAGGTCTCTGATCCTTCTAAAACCGGTGCTGGACCTCTCAAGCTAAAATCTACGTCAGGAGATCCGTTATGGAGCAAATCGACTGGTCAAACTGCTCTTTGGTTGAAATCGATCCTTTGCGCGTCAGCGGACGCCCCGTTCTAAAGGGAACGCGGATGCCCGTTGAAGACATTATTGCTAATTACGAATATGGGGTGTCCATTAGCGAGATCTCAACCCAGTTTCAGATTCCTGCCACGATCATCAAGGAGTTGCTGAGCTATGTGGAAAGGTGCCACGCGCTTACGCGTCCTGTTTGATAAGAACGTGCAGAGTCCCTTCAAGTAAGCCTTCGAACGCGGATTCTATCCTGCCGGAGGATGACAATTGCGCCTTGCGTTAGATCTTCACTAAAACTCCCCAGGTTTTCTAGCAACAGTCGAGCCTGCATTTCCGGTCGGCGCGGCGAGGGATGCCGAAAAATGATGACTGAGGGAAGTCGCTGCCGACGAAACGTCAGGATAGTACCGAAGTCAGTGTCCGCGGAAACGATAATCCGGCTCTCTGCCGCCGCGGCCTCGAAGATATCTTCATCGTTTGCACTTTCCAGATTACGGTCGCGAACGTGAATAGCATCATGGGTTGCTGCTTCCAGAAGCTTTGCCAGTTCCGGAGAAAGCGCGTTATCGATCAAGAACTTCATCCGTTCGAATGCAGCGGTAGTTCCCGCTCGCGAACGGCTTCTGCGGCAAAATGAAGCGCTTCCCGAATGTCCTCGGCCTCAAGGTCAGGGTAAGCTTTTAGAATCTCTGGCGCTTCCATACCTTCAGCCACCATATCCAGGACGGTCGCCACCGGTATACGCAGGTTTCGAATACAGGGAACACCGCCCATCTGTCTCGGATTGATCGTGATTCGGCTAAATTGCACTTTTGTGTCCTGTAGAGCTGCTGCCATTATAGTCTGGTCGATGAAAACACCCTGGAAAAAGTAGGTTAGGCAGACCGATCAGAGTATTGAAACAC
This sequence comes from Terriglobia bacterium, assembly GCA_963732195.1. Taxonomy (GTDB): domain Bacteria; phylum Acidobacteriota; class Terriglobia; order Terriglobales; family Acidobacteriaceae; genus Angelobacter. The sequence goes on from CAVSYO010000029.1 coordinate 139,852, forward strand.
ATCACCTCTAATCCGTGGTGATCCGTGTCATCAGTGGAATCAGTGGTAAGGGTTTCCCCTCCCTGTGGTATGTTCTTTCCATCCACCGATCCACGGCATTGGAGCAGCTTTTGTCCACCATCCCGGAACATTTTGACGTCCTGATCATTGGCGCGGGCCTCTCCGGCATTGATGCCGCCTATCATCTCCAGAAATTCTCCCCCCGGAAAAGCTACGTGATCCTGGAGCAGCGGGAGCGGATTGGCGGCACCTGGGACCTGTTCCGCTATCCCGGCATCCGGTCAGATTCAGACATGCTGACCATGGGCTACTCATTCCGGCCGTGGACGCACCCAAAAGCCATCTCGCCGGGCGAGGACATTCGCGAGTACATCACGGCCACGGCCCACGACGAAGGCATTGACCGCAACATCCGCTTCCGGCATCAGATCAAGCGGGCGTCATGGTCTTCAGAAGAAGCGAAGTGGACCGTGGAGGCCGTAAAGCAGTCATCCTCCTTGGGCGCAAGCAGCAATACGGCAGGAGACACGACCTCTGGCGGGGTTGTCACAAAAGAAGAGCCTGTCACTCTGACCTGCAATTTCCTGTTCTGTTGCGCAGGCTATTACCGCTATTCGGCTGGCCACCTGCCGGAGTTTCCGAACAGCAGCCGATTCAGCGGACGCATGGTCCATCCGCAGGGCTGGCCTGAAGATCTTGATTTCGCCGGAAAGCGCATTGTTGTGATCGGCAGCGGCGCAACGGCGGTAACGCTTGTTCCGGCCCTGGCCAAAACCGCCGCGCACGTGACCATGCTTCAGCGCTCGCCCACCTACGTGATTTCCGCGCCGGAAAAGGATCGCATCGCCAACTTTCTACGCCACATCATGCCGGCAATGTGGGCTTACCGGCTCAGCCGCTGGAAAAACGTTGGCTTCATGACGTACATCTACCAGCTCTCGCAGCGCTTTCCCAACTTCGTGAAGAAAGGCATCATCAAAAAAGCGAGCAAGCAACTGGGTGCGGATTTTGACGTGGATACGCATTTCACTCCGCGCTACCGCCCCTGGGAGCAGCGCATGTGCCTGATCCCAGATGCGGACATGTTTGAGGCCATTAAATCCGGCCGCGCCAGCGTAGTCACAGACCAGATTGATACCTTCACTGAAAAAGGCATCCAGCTCAAATCGGGCAAACTGCTGGAAGCCGACATTATCGTCACCGCTACCGGCCTGGCGATGCAGGCCTTTGGCGGAATGGAGCTTACGGTGGACAAACAGCGCGTGGATCCGGGCCAGGTGCTGGCCTATAAGGGCGTGATGATGTCCGGCGTGCCGAACTTTGCTTCCGTCTTCGGCTACATCAACGCGTCATGGACGCTCAAAGCCGACCTGATCTGCAACTATGTCTGCCGGCTCTTGAATTTCATGGATCGTAAAGGAGTGCGCCAGGTAACTCCAAATCCGGTGGGCGAAAGCGCTGCCGCGCCTTTTGTTGAAAATTTCTCGTCAGGCTATATTCAGCGCGCGCTGGCCAGTTGGCCCAGGCAGGGACAGAAGAAGCCATGGCGCGTTTATCAGAATTATTTCCGCGACACCATCAGCTTGAAATGGACGCGCGTTGACGATGAAGGGCTGGACTTTTCTAACCCTGTCGCCACGTCTACGCCCTTGTCTGTCACACCAGCGGGAGACAAGCAAGTGGCAGTTGGCAACTAAGCATATGGCAAATAGTCTTAGCCTTTAACCATAGGCGGCCCCGCCACTGATCAACACTGATGCCAGCGATCGGAAGAAATCCAGCCAAGAAATAGCATTTGCCCCGCAGCGCCGATTCATGTCACGATAGAGAGATTTCCTCTCGTCAAAATTGCAGCTAGAGAGGGTTCCGGCGATGTTTTTCTCCGCGCCTCCGCGTCTCCGCGGTGAAAACGCTTTTTTAAAGGGATTAAATGGATTTCAGGCTAGCTTCAGATTACAAGCCCAAAGGCGACCAGCCCAACGCCATTGAAGAGCTTACCCGCGGCATTTACGCCGGGGAAAAGCACCAGGTTCTTCTTGGCGTAACCGGCTCGGGCAAGACTTACACCATGGCCAAAGTGATTGAGCAGCTCAATCGCCCGGCGCTGGTGCTGGCCCATAACAAAACGCTGGCGGCACAGCTTTACCACGAGTTCAAGCAATTCTTTCCGTCGAACGCCGTGGAATATTTCGTTTCTTATTACGACTACTACCAGCCGGAAGCCTACATTCCCGCCGGCGATGTTTATATCGAAAAAGAAGCCACTATCAATGACGAACTGGACAAGCTCCGGCTTTCCGCCACGCGGTCTCTCTTTGAGCGACGCGATTGCGTAATCGTCGCATCTGTGAGCTGCATTTACGGCCTGGGATCGCCGGAAGCCTATTACGGCATGCTGCTGTTTCTGGAAAAAGGGCAGAAGATCAAACGCCAGGATATCTTCAGCAAGCTGGTGGAAATTCTCTACGAGCGCAATGACGTGGATTTCAAGCGCGGCACCTTCCGCGTTCGCGGCGACGTGATCGAGGTCTTCCCTACCTATGACGACAACGCTTACCGCATCGAACTTTTCGGTGATGAAGTCGATTCGCTTTCGCAGATCGATCCGCTCTTCGGCACGGTAAAACAGAAATATACGCGGCTGCCGATTTATCCCAAGAGCCATTATGTGATGTCAAACACCACCAAGAACCAGGCCATCGGAACAATTCTGGAAGAGCTGGCGTGGTGGGAAGACGTGCTGTTGAAGGAAGGCCGCCTGGTGGAGTCGCAGCGTGTACACCAGCGCACGCGCTTTGACCTGGAGATGATGAAATCCGTGGGCTACTGCCACGGCATTGAGAATTATTCGCGCCACTTCAGCGGACGCAAACCGGGCGAGCCGCCGCCAACGCTGCTGGATTACGTCCCCCGTGACTTCATCATGTTTATCGACGAATCGCACCAGACCGTACCGCAGTTGCATGGCATGTGGCATGGCGACCGATCACGCAAGGAAAACCTGGTGCAATACGGCTTCCGCCTGCCTTCGGCGCTGGATAATCGTCCACTCAAGTTTGAAGAGTTTGAAGAGCGCACCAACCAGATCATCTATGTTTCCGCCACGCCCGGGCCTTATGAACTGACGAAATCGTCGGGCGTTGTGGTGGAGCAAATTATTCGCCCTACAGGCTTGGTCGATCCTCCGGTTGAAATCCGTCCGGTCAAAGGCCAGATTGACGATCTACTGCATGAAATTCGCGATCGCGTCAGCAAAGGCGAGCGCGTTCTGGTGACCACTCTCACCAAGCGCATGTCAGAAGATTTGGCAGAGTATTACGCTGAAGTCGGCGTGCGCTGCCGCTACATGCACTCGGAAATCGAAACGCTGGAGCGCATCAAGCTGCTGCGCGACCTGCGCAAAGGCGAGTATGACGTGCTGATCGGCATCAATCTGCTGCGCGAAGGACTGGACCTGCCTGAGGTTTCGCTGGTCGCTATTCTTGACGCCGATAAAGAAGGCTTTCTGCGCTCCGCCGGTTCGCTGATCCAGACGATTGGCCGCTGCGCCCGCAATCTCGCAGGCCGCGCCATTCTCTACGCCGACAAAATGACTGACTCCATGAAGCGCGCTATCGACGAGACCGACCGTCGCCGCGCTATCCAGGTGGCTTACAACCAGGAGAACGGCATCACGCCGGAATCCATCATCCGTCCGCTTTCCATGTCACTGGCAGGGATTGCCGAATCGGATTACGTTGACGTAACGCAAGCGGCCGAGGGGCTGCCTGACTTCAAGTCGCAGGAAGAACTCGATGCGTACATTGCCGGCATGGAAGCCGATATGCGCGAAGCGGCCAAGAAATTTGAGTTTGAAAAAGCCGCCAAGCTGCGCGACACGGTGCGCGACTTGCGCACAAAAGAGTTTCTGTTTACTTGAGTGCGGTGATTGCGTCCAGATTCAGAGACTTTGTTACCGGCAACAATTCCGCATAGGTATTGCAGCCATGCAGGCGCGAGAAACATTCAGGATTCACGGACCCAGGCATTTGGTTGCGCAAGTCTGAATCGCTCTTAAAGAGAACGCTGATTCCTGCCAGCACCTTGTTCGGCGGCATCAAGCGTTTCACGCACGGACTGGAGCTGCATTCGGATGGCAATGTTGGCACTTGCCGGAGCGAAATTGGCAGCAAGCCCCGCTTCACGGTGAATACAAGAACGCCGGTGACCATGCCATTACTTACGGAGACAGCAGTCGTCATGTAGATCGCGGGCGCCAGATGAAGCCTGTTCAGAAACTTGTTCTCCGTTTCCATGTGATACATACATTCCGCCCCAAAGCACTGGCGATCAATGGTTTGAAAGTCGCTTCTGCCAAGTAGTTCCGCCTCCGTCTGGCCTACCCTGATGCCGTTAATTGCCGCTAAGTTACGCGCTGCGGCGCGAGCCGGCGCCACAATTTCATACCGGATAAAAACGCCTGCGGCGATAAGTATCGTAAGAATGCTCGGCACAAGATATTTTTTCATGGATAAGTGAGTAGCAATCTGAGCTGCGATCTTAGAACGCGTGCGTGAAACCTTCTTGCGGTATCGCCGCAGCTTTCCGTGCGGATGATTTACCGCGTTTCGTTTTTGCAGTCTTATGGGTCGGTGTCGGCGTTGGTTCGGGCTCTCCCGCCAGCTTCCGCAATCTTTGTTCAAGATCCGGCCGCTTCAGCGCGCCCGTGAACCTGTCAACGATCTTCCCTTCGGCATCAATGAAAACCGTTCCCGGCATTCCCTGGTTGACACCAAAATCCTCCAGGCTATCGAGCGTTGCACCCATCATCACGGTCAGGGCTTCACCCTGATGTTTCTTGATGAAGGCTTCAATCTGGGGCTTCACGTCCTCGTCGTCAATGGACGCGGCGATGAACACTATCTTGCCCTGATATTGCTTCTGCATCTCGCTCAGCAAGGGCATTTCAGCGGCGCACGGCACGCACCATGTGGCCCAGAAATTCAGCAGCACGGGCTTGCCGCGATAGTCCTCCAGCGTATGCGGCACGCCTTTGAGGTCATGCAGCTTAAGGCTGGGCGTTGGCTGTTGCGCGCTCGCAAGAGCGGCGATCAAGCAAACAAAAATTGTTACAAAGAATGGGGCCTTTGGCATCACGCCTATATATAACACGGACTCTGCGCCACTCTCTCAGGCATAATTTAGAATCTATCTGCGTACGAGGGTACGAACGGGAGGCAGTTTGCAGTCAGTTGTTCAATCTTCGCGTGACGAAAGCCATTCCTGACGATGTTCGTCGCCTGCCTTCTACTTGCCATCGCGATTCTTGGCGGTACGCTGCTCACATTTCTCTTCGATCGCAACGCCCCTGGGGGCGCGCGACTGTGCATGGGCGCATGTATCGGCATGGCGCTCATGGCGACGGTTGGCTTTTTACTGGCGTTGCTCCTGGGCCTGGGCGCCGCCAGCATCATTCTTAGCGCAGTCATGCTCTTGTTGCCATTGCTGTTGCTGGTGAACCGCGAGCGCCGCGCTTTGATCCTTTATTTGCTGCGTCCCTCGCCTTCCGCTGCACGGAAATCCAGTGCTGGCGGCATCGGTTATCTGGCTTTTTATCTTGCCATCGCCATTCTTCTGGCAATGGTTTTCAACCGCGCGGTGTTTGAGCGGCCCGATGGTATTTATACCGGCGTGATGAACAATCTGGGCGACCTGCCGCTGCATCTTCAGGTCATCAACAGCTTTGCCCAGGGCCACAACCTTCCGCCGGAAGATCCCACCTTTGCCGGCGTGCGCTTTGCTTATCCCTTTCTGGTCGATTTTCTTGCCGCCATGCTGGTGCGCGCCGGCGCAGGGGTGATTTTCGCCATGTGGCTGCAAAACATGGTCATGGCACTGGCTCTGGTCGGCCTGCTGCATTACTGGACGGTTCTGCTCACGCGCAATCGACTGGCCGGGGTGATTGCTCCGCTGCTCGTCCTGTTCAGCGGAGGCATGGGCTGGTGGCTCCTTTTCTCGGAAAGCAGCAGTGACGGCTTCTTTGCCATGCTGGGCAGCCTGCAGCACGATTACACCATAGTTCCCAACAGCATTCTGCGCTGGGGAAACTCGCTGACAACTTTGTTCGTACCGCAACGCAGCATTCTTTTCGGCATGCCGCTGGCGATCACTATTTTCTGCCAATGGTGGCTGGCCATATCGCAGCAGGAAGAGGCAGAGCCTTCCGCTGAACCGACTGCGACTTCGGCGCTTGAACAAAAAACCGCCATTAGTGCCAAAACTTCTAAATCTCGAAGCAAACGTTACCGCAAGGCCGCTACTGCAATCCACCGGCCAGATCCGCCCAATTTCTATCTTCGGCGCATGCTTGCCGCTGGACTCTGCGCCGGACTACTGCCTCTTATTCACGCACACACCTTTCTGGTGGTGATGGCGGTGGCAGCCTGCCTGGCCGTCATCTTCCGTTCTACGTGGCGAAGCTGGCTGTATTTCTTTGCGGTCGCACTTATCGTCAGCGTGCCGGAAATCCTGTGGCTGGCAAACACTGGTGGCGTGAACGCCCGCAGCTACCTGGGCTGGCAACCGGGATGGGACCACGGCCAGCACAACGTGATCTGGTTCTGGTTTGTGAACACTGGGTTATTTATTCCTCTGCTGGTCATTGCCCTCGTGTGGCGACGCGGCGCCCTCAAGCTGCCGCAACGGGTGATCTGGTTTTACAGTCCGTTTATTTTTTGCTTCCTCATTCCCAACCTGTTCAAAGTAGCGCCCTGGGTATGGGACAACATAAAAGTGCTCTTTCTCTGGTATGTGGCTTCCGCGCCGCTGGTGGCGTGGCTGCTGGCGCGATGGTGGCAGCAGCGTTCACTCGTCCGGTGGCTCGCGCCAGTTGTGCTGGCCACTCTGCTTCTGGCAGGCGCTCTGGACGTGTTACGGGTAGTCTCCGAGGCATCTGAATACCAGGAATTTGATGCCCAGGGGATTGCCGCCGCCAGCCTGATTTCTGCACAGACTTCTCCCCGCTCCCTGGTCCTGCACGCACCAATCTACAATTCTCCGGTATTCTTGACTGGCAGGCGTTCTCTGCTGGGTTACCCAGGTTGGATGTGGTCGCGCGGTCTCGATTATTCTGAACGCAGCGCCGATATTGAACGCATCTACTTAGGAGTGCCTGAGGCGGATGCACTGCTGCGGAAATACAATGTGGATTACGTGCTTGTTGGACCTATGGAACTTGCTTCGTTCAAGGTAAATGAGCAATTCTGGTCAAAGTACAAGACACTCTCGCAGGCGGGCGCGTATCGCATTTATAAAATCAGGGACCAAAGTAAGTGAGGTAGAAAATGAAGATTGGCATTCTTACCGGAGGCGGCGATTGTCCGGGGCTGAACGCGGTAATTCGCGCCATTGTTCGCAAAGGCGTTTTTCATCATCAGGACCAGTTTGTCGGCTTTATGGAAGGCTGGCGCGGCGTGCTGGAAAACATCACGCGCCCACTCGACCTGGAAGCAGTGAAAGGAATTCTGCCGCAGGGTGGCACTATTCTGCGCACCTCACGGACGAATCCATCCAAAAAAGAAAACGGCATGGAGCGCTGCATTGAAAATCTGAAGAAGAATGGCGTTGAAGCGCTGATCGCGCTCGGTGGCGACGATACACAGTCCGTTTCGTTGAAGCTTTATGACCGCGGCGTAAAGGTGGTGGCTGTCCCCAAGACCATTGATAACGACCTTACCGGCACCGATCTTTGTTTTGGTTTTGACACGGCTGTAAGCATCGCCACGGAAGCCATTGACCGCGTGCACACCACGGCGGAAGCGCACAATCGAGTGATCGTGGTGGAAGTGATGGGGCGCGAGGCCGGCTGGATCGCCATTTACAGCGGCGTCGCCGGGGGAGCAGACGTAATCCTGATTCCTGAGCAGCCGTTTGATATCCAGGAGATTGCTGAGGCCATTAAGAATCGGCATGACCGCGGACGCTATTTCAGCATTATTGTGGTGGCGGAAGGCGCCAAACTTAACACACGTGCTGCAGAAAATGAGCGCAGAAAGACGGATGAGTTTGGACATGTGCGTCTGGGCGGCATTGGCAATACGCTGGCGGCAGAGATTGAGGCCCGCACCGGCTTTGAGACCCGTGCCGTGGTGCTTGGCCACATTCAACGCGGCGGCTCGCCAACGGCTTTTGATCGCATGCTGGCTACAAGGTATGGAATTGGCGCGATTGATCTGGTGCATCAAGGCAAGTTCGGCCGCATGGTGGCGCTCAAGGGGAACGACATCAGTTCTGTTCCGATTGCTGACGCTGTATCCAAGACTCGCTATGTGAGCCAGGAATTCATCAATGTTGCGGAAAGCCTGCGCGAACACCATTCTGAAGGGGTTTCCAGTTCCTGAATTTGAAGGTGATCTTCCTTTAGAATGACCGCAGGAATGACACAGCTTTCCACCAAGGCCCGCAAGCGCAGGTCACGCGTTCGGTCGAATGCTCCCACTCTGGTGCAGGAATTGGCGGGCCCTTCACGCGACGGCTGGTGGTGGGGCAGCCTGATCATTCTGCTGGCTGCCGCTTTGCTACGGCTGGTTCTCCTCTCGCAAAAGCCGTTGCATCATGATGAAGGCGTCAACGGCCTGTTTCTGGTCAACCTGTTCCGCACAGGCTATTACCATTACGATCCCAGCAACTATCACGGCCCATCACTTTATTACCTGGCGGTGATTCCCACAGCCATCAATAATGTTTTTCACTGGGGACATGGGCTCAGCACGGTTGCCATCCGCCTGGTAACAGCAGCTTTTGGCATAGGCGTGGTTTGGCTGATGCTCTGCCTGCGCCGATTTTTAGGATCGCCTGCCGCGCTTGCAGCAGCGGCCTTTGCCACCGTTTCACCCGGCTTTGTTTTTTTCTCGCGCTATTTCATCCACGAAATCCTGTTTGTGTTTTTCTCGCTGGGCGTAATCGTGGCGTGGCTTTGGTATCGAGATACGGGCAGGCCGCGTTACCTGATGCTGGCTTCAGCCTCAGCGGCCATGTTGTTCACTACCAAAGAGACCTGGATCATTACAGCAGCGGTCTGGCTCATTGCGATCCCCTGCACCATGTTTTTTTTGCGCTTGCGAAATCGTGCGGATGAAATACCACCCTGGCTGCCGGAACGTCCTGTGAGCACAGATGCTCGCAGCACAAGAAAACTCTACCTGCAAGCCGCTGCGCTTTTTGCCGCTATTGGAATCCTGCTCTACTCATCTTTTTTCACCAATCCCAGAGGCATTCTGGATTCGGTATTGACGTTTACCTATTGGACCAAGACTGGACGAACTGGAATCTACAACCGTGAGTGGTCAACGTATCTTTCCTGGCTGTGGCAGGAAGAGGCGCCGGTACTGGTGCTGGGAGCGATTGGAACCGCGGTCGCGCTCATCCGCGCGCGTAGTTATCTCACTGTTTTTTGCGCCTTCTGGACGATAGGAATATTTGCAGCGTACTCGCTTGTTCCTTATAAAACGCCGTGGCTGGCGCTGAGCATTATTCTGCCACTCACCATCATGGCAGGAGACCTGGTCGGCCAGGCCTACAAGCCGGGCACTCGCGCCTTTACGGTAATAATTGCCGGGGCAGCAATTTTGTTTTCTCTCTACCAGGCAATCGATATCAGTTTTGTGAACTATGACAATGACTCGTACCCCTACATATACGCGCATACCAAGCGGGATTTTCTGGGACTGGTAAATGAAATTGATGCTATCGCGGCTGCGAATCCGGCAAAGAAAGATATTGGGATCAGCGTGGTATCGCCGGAACATTGGCCGCTGCCCTGGTATCTGCGCGAGTACACCCACGTCGGCTATTGGGGACATGTTGTCGATACTTCAGAGCCGATTGTGATCGCCTTACAGCCGCAAGTTCCCGAGGTGGAGCGCCAGCTAGGCAAGCAGTATCGTGAGTACAGCACACATGAACTGCGGCCCGGTAATACGCTGGTGATGTTTGTGCGCAAAGATCTCCATCGTTGAATTCCGTAGTCTGGAGTCAACCTGATCGAGCGGCAATGATCGGCGGCCGAAACCAGCCTGATGGTGTTAAAAAGAACAAAGCCGCGATTGCGGCGATTACTTTTGTCGTAACGCGACGTCCTATAATGGAAACCTCTATGCACTCATTCCTGCAGGATCTCCGCTTTGGCGCCCGCATGCTGCTCAAGAATCCCGGCTTTGCGATGGCCGCAATCTTTACACTGGCGCTCGGTATCGGTGGCAATACTGCGATTTTTACCATTACCAGTTCGGTGCTGCTGAAAGCACTGCCGTACGACTCACCGCAACAACTGATCTCTTTGGACGTGCAGGGCAAGGATGGCCAGTCACATTGCTGCAGCCTGAACCGCTTTGATGGCGTGCATGACCACAGCCAGTCTTTTTCCGGAGTTCTGGCGGCGGCCAATGACACCTTCGATCTCACCGGTCGCGGGGAGCCATTGCAGGTACCTTCTGCGCGAGTGTCTGCGGATTTCTTTCAGGTATTGGGCGTCCGGCCTCAACTGGGCCGATTCTTTCAGCCGGATGAAGGACAGCCTGCCGGCAAGCCTGTGATCGTAATCAGTGACTCACTCTGGCATACGCGATTCGGCGGCGATCCTGGAATCCTCAATCAGACCGTCGCTTTGGATGGCAATCCATACAACATCATTGGAGTATTGCCAGCGGGCGTTCAGTTTCCTTTCCTTGCACCGGCTGACATCTGGAGTCCGCGCTATTTTGAGCATTCGCTCTTTACGCCGCAACGGCTGCGTCAGGGTGTCGGCTATCTCAGCATTATTGCGCGGCTGCGTCCGGGAGTTTCGCGAGATCGCGCTGCGGCGGAATTAGCTGTACTCGATCAGCAATTTCAGAAAGACAATCCGGGCGCTCCAGATGCCAAGCCCGGTATGTCGGTGGTTGTCACTGATTTGCAGGACTCAGTGGTCGCCAACATTCGGGGAAAGCTGTTGATTTTGTCGATCGCCGTAGGCGTGGTGCTGCTGATTGCCTGCGCGAATGTAGCCAGCTTGCTGCTCTCGCGGGCATTGTCGCGGAGAAAAGAGATTGCCGTACGCTCGGCGCTGGGGGCGCAGCGCAGCGTCCTGATCGCTCAACTGCTGACTGAAAGTGTGCTGCTGGCATTCTTGGGCGGCTTGCTGGGACTGGGTTTGAGCTGGGCGGCCACCAGATATTTTACGTCGTTGGCCGATAACGCTCTGCCGCGCGGAATCCCCATTGGCATGGACGCACGTGTGCTCCTGTTTATGGCTGCGATCTCGGTCCTTACCGGGATTCTCTTCGGCATCTTTCCCGCGCTGCATCTCTCCAAGACAAACGTAAACCAAACGCTGCGCGATGAAGGCCGCGGTTCCACCGGAGGCCACAGCAGCATGCAGCTTCGCGGTCTTCTGGTAGTGGGACAGGTAACGCTCTCCCTGGTCCTGTTGATTGCGGCAGGTCTGCTGATAAGAAGCTTTTCCCGGTTGCTGCACGTGGATCCCGGCTTTGATCCGCAGAACGTTTTGACGATGAACATTTCTCTGCCGACTGTGAAGTATGCGGGCGCGCAGAAGCAAGTCGCGTTCTTTGACGACCTCCTGCGCCGCGTCTCTGCGCTTCCCGGAGTGCGCTCCAGCGCTATTTCAGCCGCGCTGCCGCTGGTTCCCAAGCGCATCACGCCCGTGCTGCCGGAAGGCCAACCTGAAATCCCACTCGCCGAACGTCCGTTCATCATCATTGAAGCCATCAGCCCCGACTGGTTCAAGACCATGCGCGTTCCCTTGCTGGCGGGCAGAGAATTTACTGAGTCTGATAAGGCGGGCGCTCCCAACGTGGTGGTTGTGAATCAGGCCCTGGCACGCCGCTACTGGCCGAACCAGAATCCTGTTGGCAAGCACATCATCATGGGTCGCCTGACCGCTTCTGAAGTTGTGGGCGTCGCTGCCGATGTAAACAATCGCGGTCTTGCGCTGGACCCACAGGTGCAACTCTATTTTCCGTTCTCCCAGGTGCCGTGGGGAAACATGAACCTGCTGGTGCGTACAGCCAGTGAGCCGCATGGAATGATTTCCGCCGTTCGGGCGCAGATTGCTGCAATTGATTCTGACCAGCCAGTCACGAATATCCAAACAGTGAACGAACTGATGGACAGCTCGCGGGCTGACCCGCGGCTGTTCTTATCGTTGCTGGGAGTGCTGTCAGCAATGGCGCTGGTGCTGGCCATCATCGGTATTTACGGCGTGCTGGCGTATTCCGTTGCGCAGCGCCGCCAGGAACTGGGAATCCGCCTGGCGTTGGGCGCGGAGAAAGCTGACATTCTGCGGATCGTTGTTGGCTATGGGCTGAAACTCGCCGTCATTGGAATCGCTATGGGCCTGGTCATGTCTCTGGCCCTGAGTTGGATGATGGCCAGCACGCTTGCAGGCTTGTTATACAAAATCGGCGCACGCGATCTGACTACGTTTGTTCTGGCTCCGGTGGCGTTCCTGATAATTTCTCTGCTAGCCAGCTACCTACCTGCACGAAGGGCGACCGAGGTAGATCCGAACGAGGCGTTGCGGGGAAGTTAAGCTTTTCTGAAACCCCGAAGCGTAGCGAGGGGACTCTATAGCTACGAAAATTCTAGGGTGCAGCCCTTGTTCAGCTTCCGAGACCCTCCCACAAGGGTCCCTTTATAACCCTCAAATTCATTGTTACTAATAGGGTTCCCTCGCTGCGCTCGGGATTTCAGAAAGAGCTGCGCTTCGGTTTCAGAAAAAACTGCGCTCGGAATTTCAGGAGCGTAAAGTCTGCTTGCGCACCGTCAGCTTATCGATCAGATCACTCTTGATCTTGAAACCCCGGCCAGGCGTCTGCGGGACTTTGATAAATCCTTGCGGTGACACTTCGACCGCCGGCTCGATAATGTCTTCTTTCCAGTAGCGCTTGGAAGCCGAAACATCGCCCGGCAGCGTGAAGTTTGGAAGCGTTGAGAGCGCGATGTTGTGCGAGCGGCCGATGCCGGTTTCCAGCATGCCGCCGCACCACACCGGAATGCCAGCGCGATGGGCCACGTTGTGAACGGCTACGGCCTCACTGAATCCGCCGACGCGCCCCACTTTGATATTGATGATCTTGCAGGCGCCCAGTTCCAGCGCGGCTTGCGCATCGCGCCAGCCGTGGATGGCTTCGTCCAGGCAGATGCTGGACTTGAGTTGTTTTTGCAGGCGAGCATGAAAGTAAAAGTCATCGTGCCAGAGCGGCTGCTCGATCATTAGCAGGTTGAAGCGATCGAATTTCTTCAAGTGATCCGTCTGGTCGAGCGTATAGGCGGAGTTGGCATCACAGCTCAGCACGATATCCGGCCAGCGATCGCGAATTTTGCCGAATACTTCCACGTCCCACCCTGGCTTGCATTTCACCTTGATGCGGCGGTAGCCGGCATTCAACTCGGTTTCGATTTTTTCCAGCAGCTGTTCATGCGAGTTTTGAATGCCGATGGAAACGCCACAAGGAATTTCTTTTTGCGTTCCACCAAGCAGTTGCCACAGCGGAACGTTGCGCGCCTGGGCCTCTGCATCCCACAGGGCATTTTCCGCCGCGCCCTTGGCCATGCGATGTCCGCGGACTTTGCCGAACAACGCGACCGCATCGCCGGCTCGCTCGATCTTCTTTCCCAACAGCGCCGGAGCAAGGTAACGCTCAGTGGCATACCACGCGGTATCAATCGATTCTTCACTGTAGAAAGGGTCTTCACCGGCGACGCATTCACCCCAGCCTTCCGGCCCGTCGGTATGAATGGTCAGCAGAAGGATGCGCCGTTCCGTGGTGCGTCCAAAGCTGGTCTCAAAGAAATGAACCAGCGGCATATGAATCTCGCGCAAGGTAATAGCTTCAACTTTCAACGGGTCTCCTTATGAGCAATTAGCAATTAGCAGTTAGCAACTGGTTTTTCCAAAATCCCGAGCGCAGCGAGGGGATTCCCCCTACTGCTTTCAAACTGCCAGCTTCAAAATGTCAGGCTCGATTATCCACTTGAGCATCGTCCTAATAGGGTTCCCTCACCCGCGCATCAGATTTTTAAAAAACATGACGGCTCTTCACTCGCGGGTTCGGGATTTCAGAAAAAACAGCTAATGCACTTGCTATTCTTCTTCCTGCGACGCATACGACCAGTTCTCATCCCAGCGTCCCAGGAGGAATGCGCCGTTTTCCTGCGCGTCTCGTTCATAGCCCAACGCGATCAGGCCCTGCGAGAACGCGGTCAGGAACTGTTCGCGGTTGCGCTTTTGCACCTCGGCCGCTTTGTGCCGCTGTTCGGGTGAAGCCTTCCACGCGTAGATTTGCGCGGGCACTTCGATTTTCTTCTCGACCTGAAACTGCGGCGACTTTTTCTTGTCCAGAAGATTGACGACACGCTTTGAGGTGAGCCACCATTCGGCGACCAGCCGATCAGTGGGCAGGCCGCCTTGCAGCGGCGACGACGAATGGCCGTAATGGTTCACGCTGTAACGCCGCGCAATCGCTCCGAGTCGAGACAAGTTGAGATGCGCGTTCTTGATTTCCAGCGGATCGAAAGTCCATTCCAGCAGGTCAAATCCTTGCTGGATAGCGTCATCACGCTGCGCGAGTTTCAGTTTGCGGCCCAGGCCATGGTTGCGAAAGGAGTCACGCACGGCCAGCATGTGCGAATGCAAATAGGCATGACCAGCCCGGCTGCCGGGAATGGAAAAGGCAAAGCCCACCAGATCGTCGCCGTGAAATGCCCCAATGGTCTGGCCGCCAATTTTCTGGCTGACCACGAACATACGCAGAGGGATCAGATCCAGGTCGCTGAAATTCCAGACTTCCTTCTGCAGCGCAACGCAGGCATTCAGTTCATCGATGCCGATGCATTTACGAATGGTAATTTTTTCGGTCCCGTGCTCGGCGACACTCAAGGCTTCTGCACCTCCAGCGTCTTGGCCTGCTGCCATAGAGCTTCCATTTCTTCCAGAGTAGCTTGTTCCAGTGTTCGACCTTGCTCACGCAACTGCTCTTCCATCCAGCCAAAGCGACGGCGGAACTTTCTATTGGTCTTGCGCAAAGCAGACTCTGGATCGACAGAAAGATAGCGGGCAATATTGACGAGTACAAAAAAGAGATCGCCGACTTCAGCTTCTATATGTTCACGCAATTCGGCCGGAATTTCCGTCTTGCGCGATGAATACGAACCAGCCGCCGGCAAACTTCCCAAATGTTCCTGCAACTCCCGCGTCTCTTCAGTAAGTTTTTCAAACAGACCTTGAATCTCTGGCCAGTCAAACCCAACATGCGCAGCCTTGGAGCTGATTTTGTGTGCTTCCTGCAGAGCGGGCATTTTGGAAGAAACGCCCTCCAGGAGCGGAGCCGGGCCGGTCTGCAAAGTTTCGCCGTTATTCAGCAAACTTTTGCGCTTTTCTTCGGCTTTTAGGGCTTCCCAATTCTTGAGCACCTGGGCAGCATCATCCGCTTTTGTGTCGCCAAAGACATGCGGATGGCGATAAATCAGCTTGTTGCTGAGCGCGTCCAGCACATCATCGATGGTAAATGAGCCCTGTTCTTCCGCCATTTCTGCATAAAAGAGCACTTGCAATAGCAGGTCGCCAAGTTCGCCGGTTAGCTCCTTCCAGTCTCTCTTATCAATAGCTTCCAGAACTTCGTATGTTTCTTCTAGGGTGTATCGCTTAATGGTGTCAAAAGTTTGTTCGCGGTCCCAGGGGCAGCCGCCGGGCGCCCTTAGCCTTGCCATAATTGACTTAACACGCTCAAATTTAGCGCCCGTAGCCATGAAAGTAATGCTATCATTGCGGCGATTTCCCCAAAAATTCACGTCTTCCGGGGTCAAAAAGCCCGATGCGATTTCTATTGAAAAACAGCGGTAAGAGCGTGCTGCAGAGCGCACTCGACGCCCGCAGACTTCTGCCATTTGCTTTCATCCTGATGCTGGCCTTTCTTGTGGCCATGGCCTGGGACAGTTTTTCACGAACGCGTGAACTGCTAAGTTCACAGGCGTATGTTGAACACACGCACCAGGTGCTCTATGAAATGGATGCGATCCAGGACGGACTGGGCGATGCGCGCGAAGCGTGGCTGCACTACATTTTGACGCCGGAACAACAGGACTTGGATACGTTTGCTGAGTCTTCAAAACAAGTATGGAAGCGCGTGGCGCGCGTGGAAGAACTGACCAAAGACGATCCGGCACAGCGGGAACGAATCAAGCAACTTCAGGTTTGGATTACCGAGGAATTGAAGCAGCTGAGCGACAACCTGCGCACCAACAAAACGCTGTTGATCTATCACAGTCCGGCAACCGATTTTAAGCAGGACCGCGTGCGCAATGCGGTGCAAAAATTCAAGGACGAACAAGAGATCCTGCTGCGGGAACGCAACCTGGCCGCGCAAAACCGAGCGGAGGAAGTGGAACGCAGCGTTTCAGTCCGCGTTGGCGGATTCAGCGCGTTGATGGCAGTACTTTTTCTGCTGGTGCTCAGGGAATCAAAGAAACTGCGCATTGCGGAACAGGCGGCGTTGCACTCACAAACCAAACTTGAAGGCTCACTCCAGCAGCTACAGATTGAAACCGAAAGCGGCAAGATGCTGAATGAGCTGCAGGCGAACCTGCAGATTTGCGTGAATGCGCCGGAGGCATATGAAGTTCTGGGCGGTTACGCGCAGAAATTCATTCCACATAGCGCCGGCGCGGTGTTTGCCATTGACAGTTCGCGCAACCTGATGGGCGTGATGGCAAGCTGGGGCGATTCTTTGAGCCCCACACAGCACATCCTCTCGCCGGAAGATTGTTGCGCCATGCGCGGCGGACGGCTGCATCTTCAGGTAGAAACTTCACGCGGACTCACTTGCCGGCACTTCAGCGGCAGTATTCCGGAAGCATATGTTTGCCTGCCTTTGGCCGCGCTGGGTGAAACGCTGGGAATTCTGCACATCAGCACGGAAAGCTCTAACCAGCTCTCCGCTTCGCGGCTGGCAATGATCCAGCAGGCCGGCGAATATGCGGCGCTGCGGCTGGCCAACCTTCGGCTGCGCGAGAAGCTCCATGACCAGTCGATCCGTGATCCTCTCACGGGTCTTTACAATCGCCGTTTTCTGGAAGCTACGCTGGAGCAGGAACTCCACCGCTCAGGTCGCCACCACACCGGCCTTGGCGTAATCATGGCGGACATCGACAAATTCAAGGTGTTCAACGACAGCTTTGGCCACACGGCTGGCGACATCGTACTAAAAGAAGTAGCCGCCATGCTGCGCCGCTCGGTGCGTACGGAAGACATCGTCTGCCGCTACGGTGGAGAAGAGTTCCTGGTTGTACTGCCGGACACTACTCTGCGAAAGCGTAAGCGAGCGCGCGGAACAGGTGCGTGAATCCATCGCGAAATTGGACCTGCAACACGCAGGACACTCTCTGGGCAAAGTGACTGCCTCATTCGGAATTTCTTTCTCACAGGATGGCGTACTCACTCCAGAGATTTTGCTGCGCTATGCGGATGAAGCGCTCTATGAATCCAAGCGCAGAGGCTGCAACTGCGTGAGCCTAAGCGATTCAGTGACCAACCTGCTGGCGTTAGAAAAGCAGGAGAAAGAGGTGCCACCTCCACCGCTCAGCTTTAAGTTGGCACAGCCTTAATATCCAAGCAGCACGCGGTAATCATGTTGGCCTTTCGCAACCTATCTCGCCACCCTCGTTTCTCTCACGGTTCTCTTCATCCGCGATTCAGCGACAGCCGCCACAGTAACGCAACAGCTGAAGTCACTTCAATGAAACTGTAAATTCCGAAGCCGACAAGAGAGATGCTGCCGGAAATTATTCCGGTTGCTAATGCACCTAGTCCTTCAAGGCAATTCCATCCAATTGTGACATATTCAAGGCGCTTGCCTCGCTGCGCCATCATGGGCGAAAGCTGTGGAACTCTGCGGCACAACTGATTTCACATTGGCGGCGCGGCGCCGGAAAGCAGGGCTGCTTCGCGACGGCTGGCTCCGCAGGGCCATTCATTTCTGTGCAGAACAGCTCACTCAAGCTACTTGTAGTAAACTTGAGGTTTAGGCTCTTTGTTCTGCATCTCACTAAGAGAGAGGCCTGCGCTGGAAACCTCTGATTTTGGGCCGCCGATTCCTTCAAATGACTCCAAAAATTGCCGATAACAAATCGCTGGGGTATGTGACGTTTGCTTTGCATTCCCATCTTCCCTACGTAGTCAACCACGGTACGTGGCCGCATGGGATGGAATGGCTGCATGAAGCCGCCGCTGAGACGTATCTGCCGCTGCTGCGGGTCTTTGGCGAACTGGAGCAGCAGGGCCTTGCGCTGCAGGCCAACGTGAATCTCTCTCCTATTCTGCTGGAACAGCTTTCGCATCCGGAATTCAAGGACGAATTTCCAAAATACCTGATGCGAAAGATCAAGGCCGCACACAAAGACGCCGATGAATTCACCCTTCAGAATGAGCCGCACATGGTGAACGTCGCGCGTTTCTGGCTGCATTTTTATGAGCAGGCCCTGCGCCAGTTTGACGAGCTTGGCGCCAACATCATCCGCGGCTTCCAGCATTTTTATGATTCCGGAGCCATTGAGATCATTACCTGCGGTGCGACGCACGGCTACTTCCCGCTGTTGGGAACGGATTCTTCCATCCGCGCACAGGTGAAAACCGGCGTGGAAACGCATGAGCGTTTCTTTGGACGCAAGCCGCGCGGCATATGGCTGCCTGAATGCGGCTATCGACCGGCAGGAACGTGGCAGTTCCCGGTGCCGCCGGACGGCTCTTCGCGTCCTCCCAAACCGTTTTATCGTGAAGGTGTGGAGCAGATTCTGGCGGAGCACGGACTTCAATTCTTTTACGTGGATACGCACCTGGTTGACAGCTCTACGCATTTCACTCCGTATCAGTTGCTGGCCGGCGGCGTACCAATCGCGATGGAAACCGTGGACGAGCCTCCGCAAAAAAACTTCTATCGCCCGTATTATGCCGATGGTCCGGACCGCGACGCGCCAGTTGCGTTCTTCACCCGGGATCCCCGCACCAGCGTGCAGGTGTGGAGCGGCGACCAAGGCTATCCTGGTGACGCGAACTATCTTGAGTTTCACAAAAAGCGCTGGCCTGGAGGAAATCGCTATTGGCGCATCACTGGATCCAAAATCGATCTTGGCCTGAAGCAGCCGTATGATCCGGCGATTGCGCTGGAACGCACGCGCGAGCACGCAAAACATTTTGTCCGCATCACCACGGAAACGCTGGAGCATTATGGCAATAATGGAGCGGCGGCGGCGATCCTGACCGCGCCGTTTGATGCGGAACTTTTTGGCCATTGGTGGTTTGAAGGCCCGGAATGGCTGAAGAACGTGGCGCTGGAATTTGCCAAACCGGAATCGCGGATCAAGCTGATTTCCTGTACTGACTACCTTGACCAGTTTCCGCCTGCTGCCTACGTGGCCCTTCCGGAAGGATCGTGGGGTGCGGACAGCAATAACAGCGTCTGGCTGAATGAAGATACGGCCTGGACGTGGAAGCATATTTATCCTGCTGAGCTGGCGGTGCAACAGATGGCCAACAGCGATTTGTGGCGTGGCAATGAAACCGCCACGCGGCTGGTAAAGCAGATTTGCCGCGAACTGCTGCTGCTGGAATCTTCTGACTGGCAGTTCTTGATCACTACCAAGGCTGCGCGAGATTACGCGGAGAAGCGCTTCAATACTCATCTGGAACAATTCCGCGCACTGCTGGACACGTGGCGCCGTTTTGAAGCGACCCACCAGATTTCCCTGGAGAAACTTCAGGAACTGGAAGAAATTGAGCTGCGCGATTCGGTCTTTCCGGAAATCGATCCTGAATTGTGGGGCACAACGCACGGCGTACTTTCCCACGTCCGTCCGTAAGTCCTTTAGAAAGTTCATTTTCCCGGCGCTCATTCGATTCACCTTATCTTGTGCTCTGAAGTAATGTTGTTCTTTCCTGAAAAAGCATCTAAATAATGATGGACGTGAGTAGCTCACCCCAGGCGCAAGACCAGGCTTTTGACGTTCTGGTGATTGGCGGCGGCATCAACGGCGTTGCCATTGCGCGCGAGTGTGCGCAGTGGAGCAAACGCACGCTGCTGGTTGAGCAAAACGATTTTTCCTCCGGCACCACCAGCCGTTCTACTCGAATCATTCACGGCGGACTGCGTTACCTTGAGCATGCTGAGATCGGGCTGGTGCGTGAGTCGTTGCGCGAACGCGAGCGCTTGCTGACGCAGTCGCCGCACTTGGTGCGACCTCTGCACTTTTTGCTGGCGTTGCCGAAAAAATCTCATTCGTTTCTTCGCAGTTCCCTTTCCATCCGGACGGGCTTGTGGCTCTACCATCGCTGGGCAGGCGGAAAACGCGGATGCGCCAGCGACGCAGCAGCATTTGAACGCCAGCTCGACCAAGGCAACGAATGGTCGATCTACTCTTATGAAGACGCGCAATGTGAATTCCCTGAACGCCTGGTAGCGGAATGGCTGGCAGAAAGCGTTGCTGCCGGAGCAGTGGTCTGCAATCACACCAAGCTGCTGGAAATTTCCCGTGAGCATGGCCGCGTTACCGGAGCGCGGTTGCGTGACCTGATTTCCGGCCAGGAATATGCTGTCCGCGCCAGGAATGTTGTGAACGCAACCGGCCCGTGGGCCGACGCGGTGATTGGCGCTTCGGGCATTGCAACGCCGCGGATGATTGGCGGCGTGCGTGGATCGCATCTGGTGCTGCCGAAGTTCGTTGGCGCTCCGCAGCAGGCCATCTACAGTGAGGCTATTGATGGCCGTCCGATTTTTGTTATTCCGTGGAATGAGCAACTCCTTGTCGGCACCAGTGAAGTGGCCGACTCTAATGTGCCTGATAATCCGCAGCCCAGCGCGCAGGAACGTGACTATCTTTTCCAAAGCTTTGCGCGGCTCTTTCCCCACTCCGGCCTCACGCCGGCCGATATTCGTTACAGCTTTGCCGGAATTCGTCCGCTGCCGTTTGCGCCGGGTAAAGCGTCTTCGGCAATTACGCGCAAACATCTTCTGCATGACCACACCGCTGAAGGCGCTGCGGGATTGATCTCTATCATCGGCGGAAAGCTTACCACGGCAGCCAGCCTTGCGCGCGACGTTGTGCGCAAACTGGGCGTTGACATCCCGGAACCGGTGAACGTCTTTGCTTCGCCTGCCGGCGAAGAAGACGTTGAATCCACCGTCCGGCAGTGGGCGCGTCTGGTGGCCTGCAAAGCCAAGATTCCTGAAGGCTGCGCGGAAGCGATTGCGGAATGGCATGGCCGCCACGCTCTGGCCATTGCGCATGCCGCCTCACTCGACGAGCGCCTGCGCGAACCGCTCTGCCAGCATAGCTGCCACCTCGTGGCGGAAGCGGTGGAGGCCGTAGCGCATGAGGCCGCTGTAACCCTGGGCGATATCCTTCTGCGTCGCGTGCCCGTGGCGCTGGGGGCATGCTGGTCAGAAGATTGCAGCCGCGAAGCCGCAACAAAAATCGGCAGCGCGCTGGGCTGGGACCAAACCCGAGTCCATCTTGAACTCTTGCGGCTGGAAGAAGAACGCACAGCAGTTCCTGCATCCGAGCCCGGCAGCCCCGCTGATTCCCCACAGAGCTGCGTTGGAAAGCCGTCGCAGTTGCATTCCGAAAAGGCGTAGGGCGAGTCCCGCGCCAGCGGGACGGTGATACAAGGCTGACCTTCAGATCTATCTCGATCCATTGTCCCGAATTGTCAAAGAACTTTATTCCCTGCCGCCTGGGCGGCTCTTTCTCCGATCAGCCACACCAGCGTGGTCTGTCCCGGTTACCGTGAATCGGCGGTAAGGTTTTGTTTTCCGATCACCTATGCTCCCTCCCCCTACCCTGGTCTCCCACCTCATCCCAGCTCATCCCAGATTGGCGTGCACTTGCGCAGGGTCCTCACGGGTGATCACTGGCTGTACCGGCCTTCGCTGCCCGCCCAATTCAGGCTCCATCCGCAACCTGACTCTCTCAAACCCATACCCTCCCGGCACAGGCACAAACTCCACATCCCCGCCGCCTTCCTCTCCACCTGCTTCCCCAAAATCAGTGTCATCAGTGTTCATCCGTGGTAGGCCTTGGTTTTTCTCCGCGTCCTCTGTGTCCTCTGTGGTAAAAGGCTTTTGGTTTTGGTGTTGATTTTGTTTCTCTCCTTTGCCCTGTGCCCTTTGCGGTCTGCTCCTGCGTCCTCCGCGCCCTCTGCGGTAAAAGGCCTTTGCTTTTGGTGTTGATTTTGTTTTTCGCTGACTACTGAGTGCTGACTGCTGAGTGCTTCTTCGCTGAATGCTTCCTCTTCATCCATCGTCTCCCGCACCATCTCTTCATCCTTCGCCTGCCCAAACGTCGTCTGCCCCACGTTCGTCAGCGCCAGTTGCATCGAGTACAACAGCAGCCCGGCCTTCTTCGTCGATATCGTGTCCTCAATCAGCGACTTTTGTATGCGCATCAGTCCAATCTGGATCGCATTTGCGTCCTCCGGCGGCGGCAGCCTCAGCATCAGCTCCCGCGCCTCTGCCATTTGCCTGTGGGCAAAACAGTAGATATGCTGCTTCATCTGCGGAGACCGGCAACTCGTTCCGTCCTGCCTCACCCACCGGCAGCGAGGAGCCATGTCCGCCATCTTCAGCCTCTGTTTTAGCTTCTGGTAAACCTTGTCTTCCTTGGCCGGGCCCTCCGTCATCTGCCGCTTCATCGCCGGATTCCGTTCCAGCAGCCTCGTCAGCTCCTCGTAGGTCCGCGCCAGCTTGAGCGCCAGCGCCTCCGCCTGCTGTTCAGGGGTAAAAAGGTTTTGCCTTTGCTCTTGCTTTTGACCTTGGTTCTGGTCTTGACTGATCGCTGAGTGCTGACTGCTGAGTACTTCTTTCTGGCTGACAGCTGAATGCTGACTACTAAATGCTGCTTCGTTTTGCACCATGGCTCAGGTCCTCTTTCCCGCTCTTTTATCAGACCTCAGACACTGCTCGAAATCTGAATTAGGCGAAATTGATCGAGTTTAGTCCAGATTTGATGTGCGAATCAATAGCGAAATAGGACATTGGCCATGTCTGATAAAAATTTGCCACTGTAAAATGACGTAAGCAGCAGAGTTGGAAAGACTTACAAGCACGCCATCAGCAAATTCGCAATCGGCTGAGTGCAGCTCAGGTGCGTATTATCAGCCCCAGCGAAAATCGCCGCGATCTTGGACATGTACCGCAACTTTTTCGAATGCTCGTGTGGCACAGAGTGGCTCACCCTTCTCGTTGGTTTCTGTCCCTCACCACACCGTGGGTGACAAGACTTCAACCCTCACATTCATCCCTAACACAAAATGTGGGTGCCCCATCCTTTGCGGCCCGCCAATCTGCTCGGCTTACCCGAATGACTGCCGCCGCAAAGGGTGGGTGACATGACTTCAATCGCCACAATTCATCCCTGACACAAAATATGGGTGCCCCATCCTTTGCGGCCCACCAATCTGTTCGACTTACCCGAATGACTGCCGCCGCAAAGGGTGGGTTTACAAAATCTCAAACCTCTCACGCTCCACCAAGTATTAGAATTCTTCTCCATGCCCAAAGGACTGCGCCGCTGGTACGGAGGTGGCGATCTCCACTACATCACCTGTAGTTGCTACCAAAGAAAACCATTTCTCGGCTCCGCGTCGCGCCGAGATCTATTCTTGAAGATCTTTGAAGAAGTCCGGCAGAAATATGAATTCCAGGTGGTTGGCTACGTGGTCATGCCGGAGCATATTCATTTACTCATCGGCGAGCCCGACGATGGAAGCATTGCCGTGATCATGCAGGTTCTAAAACAGCGGGTGTCGCACCAATGCCTTTCCAGGGCCCGCTCCCGTTTGGCGCAAAATACCGCTCCGCCGGGAAACCAAAAGTGTAAAGGATGTGTCGGAACGTTCTGTAAACGATGTCGTGGAACTTTACACCTAAAGGCCTGCTCCACCCGCGTAAACAAAAATGGGTAATTATGCAAACCGATTTTCCGCAATTCCGGCTAAACTACGCGTTCAGAGTTGAGGGACTCATGGAAACTCTGCTTCCAGGATTTCCGCTATGCGTTCCGCCTGCTGCGCAAGTCGCCGGGTTTTGCCGTGGCTGCCGTGCTTACGCTGGCGCTGGGCATGAGCGCCAACACCGTAATGTTCAGCGTGCTCAACACGGTGCTGCTGCGGCCGCTGCCGTATCCGCAGCCTGACCGGCTGGTGCAGATCTGGGAGACCGACGCGCGCCGCGGTGACATGCACGGCACGGTTTCACCCTATAACTTTCTTGACTGGCGCAACCAGAGCCAGAGCTTTGAGCAGATGGCCACCTACGAGTACAACAATCTGGTGCTGACCGGCCAGAAGGCGCCAGCCCGCCTGAGCGCGCTTTTTGTTACGGCCAGTTTCTTTGACGTGCTGAAAGTTTCTCCGCTCAAGGGCCGCACGTTTCTGCCCGATGAAGACCAGCCGGGCAAGCCGCGAGCGGCCGTGCTGGGTTACGGAGCATGGCAGCGCCATTTTGGCGGCGACAAGGACATCGTCGGCAAGTCAGTGCTGCTGGATGACCAGGCCTATTCGATTGTTGGCGTGATGCCTGCCGACTTTGGCCTGCCGCGTGATCGCACGATGTTTGGTGCTGCCCGGGTTTCGACCTGAAGCAGACCAGCCGCCGCAGCCACTATCTTCATTGCGATGGGGCGGTTAAAGCCGGGCGTTAGCTTGCAGCAGGCGCAGATGGAGATGAACACCATCGCCGAGCGGCTGGGGCAACATATAAGCAACCCGGCGGGCGTGCGGCTGGTGTCGCTGCAGAATGAAATTGTGGGCAACGCGCGGCGCAGCTTGCTGGTTCTGTGGGTTGCGGTGCTGGCCGTGTTGCTGATTGCCTGCGCCAACGTGGCTGGACTCTTGCTGGCGCGCGCCGTGGGGCGGCAAAAAGAAGTTGCAATCCGCAGCGCATTGGGCGGCAGCCGCGCAAGGCTGGTTCAGCAGTTCCTGGCAGAAAGCGTTTTGCTGGCATCGCTAGGCGGAATTCTTGGCCTGGCTCTTTCGTATTCCGCTGGACGCTTCGTTGTCGCCGCCAGCCAGGGCGCGGTGCCGCGGCTGCGTGATCTGCAAATGGATGGCCGGGTGCTCGCGTTTACCGCCATCGCGTGCGTCCTTACTGGGCTTGCGTTTGGGCTGGCCCCGGCGCTGAGCGCATTGCGTATCGATCTGAATTCGTCACTGAAGGAAAGCGGCGCGGCAGCGCAAGTCACCGACCGCCTTCACCTGCGCAGCCTGTTTGTGGTGGCGGAAGTGGCACTGGCCATGGTGTTGCTCGTCGGCGGCAGCCTGTTGGCCAAAACGCTTTGGCGATTGCAGCACGTGGATACCGGCTTCCGGGCGGAAAATATTCTTGACTTTCCGCTTTACCGTGCCTCCGAGGAAAGTTTGCCACGTCTGCGCAGAGAAGCGAGTCTATATGAGCGCATTGCTGGAGCGGCTGGCCGCGCTGCCTGGGGTGGAGTCAGTGGGCGCGACGAATGATCTGCCTTTTGGCGGCTCGCGCAGCGGGTCGTCCTTTGATATCGAAGGCCGTGCACCCGACCCGCAGGTGCTGCTGTCTCGCCGGTTATCGCACCGTGAGCCCAGGTTATTTTTCCACGATGCGAATCAGGCTTCTGCAAGGCCGCGAGTTTTCTCTGCACGATAACCAGAGCGGAGTATTTGTCGCGGCGGTGAATCAGGCGTTCGTGAAAAAATTCTTTGCCAATGAAGATCCGCTGGGACATCGTCTGAAGAGCCACGATCATCTTTATGAGATCGTGGGCGTGGTTGGCGACGTGAAACATGAAGACCTGGGCGCGCCCAGTTTTCCTGAACTTTATCTGTGCAATTTGCAGGCCGAGATCCCGCCGTGGACGTTTTTCGCGGTTCGCAGCCGCACTGAGCCGAAGGCGCTGATACCCACTGTCCGCGAAGGGATGAAGCAAATCGCGCCGGAAGAACCGATCCAAGGCGTGAACACTATGACTGATTTGGTTGAATATTGGATGTCGCCGCAAAAATTCAACAGCCTGCTGCTGGCAATCTTCGCGGGCCTGGCATTCGTCCTGGCCGCCATTGGGATTTACGGAGTCATCGCTTACAGCGTGGTGCAGCGCACGCGCGAAATCGGCATCCGCATGGCGCTTGGCGCTGACCGGGCCAACGTTCTGCGCCTGATCTTGCGCCAGGGCGCGCGTATCGGCATGCTAGGTCTGGTGATCGGCACGGCTGCGGCTTATCTTTCCACGCGCGCGCTTTCCGGCATGCTGTACGGCGTTGATCCGCATGATCCGCTGATCTTTGCCGCTATAGCCGTGTCTCTCTTTGTGGTCGTGGTGATCGCCAGTTATGTTCCGGCACGGCGAGCGACGCGCGTCGATCCGCTGATCGCGCTGCGATACGAATGATGGTGAGTTGCGGGCTTTGTGAAAAGACGGCTTAACGCGCCGTTTCGGCGATCCATCCGCCGCCGACGACCAGATCGCCGTCGTAAAACACCACGGCCTGTCCAGGCGTGATGGCCCTCTGCGGCTCGTCGAACGTTACGCGCACTTCGCCGTTGGGAGCGTTCTCCAGCACGGCGGGCGCAGGCTCATGGCGATGGCGAATCTTTGCTTGAACGCGCATGGGCGCGTTGGCCGAACGCGCATCGGCGTGTTGGCGTCAGCGCCGGAGTCGTGCAGTCCATCAACCGCAATCCAGTTCAGGTCGCGGGCAATCAGCGTGCGCGAGAGCAGATCGTCATTTCCGCCGACGGTCACCTTGCCCTCAGCGCCATTGATGTTGATCACGTAGAGCGGCGAGCCTGTGGCAACGCCCAGTCCCTTGCGCTGGCCCACGGTAAAGTTGTGGACGCCCTCATGGTGTCCCAGCACCTTGCCGTCTGTGGTGACGAGTTCGCCGGAAGTATCAGGCAGTTGCTCGCCCTGCTCACTGAGATAGGCGTCGATGAAGCGCTTGTAATCGCCGCCCGGAACGAAGCATATCTCCTGCGAGTCCGGCTTTTCCGCCAGCGCCAGATGATGCTCACGCGCCAGCTCGCGCACTTGCGGCTTGTTCATGTGTCCCAGCGGAAACAGCGTGCGGCTCAGCTGCTCCTGTGTGAGCCCAAAAAGAAAATACGTCTGGTCCTTGGCGGGATCGGCGGCGCGACGCAGCAGCCAGCGATTGCGCTCCGCAGAGAATTCGCAGCGCGCGTAGTGTCCCGTGGCCAGCATGTCCGCGCCAATCTGGCGTGCGGTAATCAGCAGCTGGTCAAACTTCAGATGGTTGTTGCACAGGCTGCACGGAATCGGCGTGCGGCCGGAAAGATACTCATCAATGAACGGACGCACCACATCGCGCTCAAACCGCTCTTCATGGTTGACCACGTAATACGGAATGTCCAGGTCCTCGGCGACGCGGCGCGCGTCATAGACATCGTCAATCGAGCAGCAGCGGCCCTGCACTTGCTCTGGCATGCCTTCGTGTCCGGCCAGGCGGCGCTGGTTCCATAGCTGCATCGTCAGGCCAACCACGTTATGCCCCTCAGCGCGCAGCATCGCCGCAACGGTGGAAGAATCCACACCGCCGGACATGGCTACCGCAATGGTCTGAGTGCTCATAAATGGCCTGTAATCATTATAAAGGTTCGCGGGGGATGGCTGGCGGGTCAGTCAAGAGAAGATGCGGCCTTTGCCGCGGATTCTTCAGAAGCCATCAGATGATCCGTACTCCGCCTGCCCCACTTTTGCACCGACGGCGCTTCCGCGGCAATCTGCGGAAACACTACCCCGGCGCGTGCCAGCGCTTCTGTAACGTTGGCACAGATATTTTCCGCGCCCACGTGCTGCTCAAATTCCGACTGTCGCATCAACTGCGCTGGCTGCTCACGCGCACCGCACAGAATCAACCGGCGTCCGCTGGCTTTCACGCGATCTGCCAGTTCTTCCAGGGCGCGCAGGCCGGTGGCGTCAATGGCCGTCATGTTGCGCAGGCGCAGAATCACAATCGGCGGCAGCTCCGGTATCTGCTGCATCAGGTCGTCAATTTTGTCGGCCGCGCCAAAAAGGAAAGGCCCATGGATACGAAACACGGTGGCATAGGGTGGAATTTCCTTGTCCTGCAGAACGTGCAGCCGGCCTTCATCCAGATATTCTTTGGTCACGCGTGAGATCGTCGTCGTCGCCGTGACTTTGCGGATAAAGACCAGCGCTGCCAGGATCATGCCTGCTTCCACGGCGACCGTCAGGTCGGCGAAGACGGTCAGCACAAATGTCGCTGACCAGCACGCCACCTCCAGCCGCGAGAGCTTCAGCAATTCCGGAATCTCGGCCCACTCGCCCATGTTGTAGGAAACCACCAGCAGAATCGCGGCAAGCACTGCCAGCGGAATGAACTTGGCCACAGGCGTGGCAAACATCAGAATTGCCAGCAGCGTTAGCGCGTGAATCATTCCAGCAACCGGGCTTCTCGCTCCCGATCGAATATTGGTTGCCGTGCGCGCAATCGCGCCCGTGGCGGGCAGGCCACCCATCAGCGGTGAAATGAAATTCGCCACGCCCTGCGCGATCAATTCCACGTTCGGCTTGTGTTTTTCTCCCTTGCCAAACATCCGGTCGGCCACCACGGCAGACATGAGCGACTCAATCGCGCCCAGCATGGCCACCGTAATCGCCGGCGCAATCAGCGGACGAATCAGGTCCAGACGAAACTGCGGAATCTTCAGCGCGGGCAGGCCGGAAGGAATCCCGCCAAAGCGCGTGCCGATGGTCTGCACCGGCAGTCGAAGGAAATAGACCAGCGCCGTGCCCACAAAGAGCGCCACAATGTAGCCAGGAATCTTCGGAAAATATTTTCTGCACACCAGGATCAGCGACAGCGCCAGCAGTGCCAGTCCCGTTTCTTGGAAAGAAAGCGTGCGGAAGTTTTCCGCCACGGCTTCCAGGCGGCCCAGAAAATTGCCGGGCACCTGTTCAATGCGCAGTCCAAAGAAATCCTTGAGCTGGGTGCTGGCAATCACCACGGCGATTCCGTTGGTGAATCCCACCACTACCGGCCGCGGAATGTATTTCACCGCGCTGCCCAGCCCGGTCACGCCCAGAAAAATCAGGAACACGCCGGCGATTCCCGTGCACATGAACAGGCCGTCAATGCCGTACCGCGCAACAATTCCAGCCACTACCACCACAAACGCGCCTGTGGGCCCGCCAATCTGCACGCGCGATCCGCCCAGCGCAGAAATCAGAAACCCGGCAATCACCGCGCAGTAAAGTCCGGCCTGCGGCGGCATGCCGGAGGCGATGGCAAACGCCATAGCCAGCGGCAGCGCCACCAGGCCGACGGTGACGCCCGCAATCAGGTCAGAGACAAAGTCGTGCCGTGAATAGTTCTTCAGGGCCAGTACGGATTTTGGGACCCACTTGGTGCTCATAGCGCATCCCGGCTGATCACAAAATGGTCAATACAGGCCGACCATATCATCATGATAACCAGTGTAGCTGAATGGGAATTTGCCGACTATCGGCGAGAAAGACTTATCTGGGCACGAAAGGGAACGAACTTGCGCGTGATCCGCGCTCAGCTGCGTGAATCTGCGGCGACCTTCTGATAGACCGGCGAAATCTCGCGCAGCCGCGCGACCGTCTCCGGAATTACCTTGATGGCAAAATCGATGTCGTCCTGTCTGCTTGCCCAGGTAACCCGCGTTGATCCGGTCAAAATAATTCCCCGCTAACCTGCCAGCCGGAACTCAGTCAAATCAGGCATAGGGGGACGTGTGGAAACTCTCATTCAAGACATTCGCTTTGCTCTTCGCGTGCTGAGAAAAAATCCCGGATTCGCGCTTGTTGCCGTACTGGTTCTCGCCATCGGAATCGGGGCCAACACTGCCATCTTCAGCGTGGTGGATACAGTCTTGCTGCGCCCGCTGCCGTATCCGCATGCGGAGCGGCTGGTGTTCATTGAGAACGTTTTCCAGCAGGCGGGACACACGCCCATGACATATACCAATTTTCAATTCTGGCGCGATCAGCACCAGCTCTTCGACCAGGTGGTTACGTATTTCAGCAGCATCGGGGCGATGACCGGCCTGCAAGAGCCCGAAGAGGTGCCCATTGTACGAATTTCAGCCAATTTGCTGCCAACGCTGGGTGTCTCCCCGATCGCGGGCAGAGGCTTTCGTGACGACGAAGAGCCCAAGAGCGCGGACCGGGTGGTGATGCTCACGGAATCTTTCTGGCACAAGCACTATGGGGGCAGCTCTTCTGCCGTGGGCCAGAAGCTCACGCTCAATGACAGTGTTTACACCATCGTCGGCGTTGTTCCTGACAGTTTTCGTCTGGGACATCCGTTCGAGCTGCTAATGCCCTTGCGCCTGACTCCCGATATCAACATTGCCTTTCTTCCCGGCGATCGCGCGATTGCAACCCGGCGTGAGCCTCAAGCAGGCCCAGGCTGCGTTGCCGGGACTCATTCCAGCTTACAAAAAGGCCGACCCGGAACTCTCAATGTAGCCATCACGCCTTACCAGCAGATCCTTGTCGGCAATTCGCGGCCGCTGCTGTTTGTGCTTCTTGGAGGCGTGATTGCCGTGCTGCTGATCGCCTGCGCCAACACCGCCAACCTGCTCTTGGCGCGTGCCGCGGTGCGGGAAAAAGAAATCGCGCTCCGGATCTCACTGGGAGCAGGACGGGTCCGGCTCGCGCGCCAGTTGCTGACGGAGAGTGTCTTGCTCTCGCTGATTGGCGGTCGTACTGGGAATCCTGCTGGGATGGAGCAGCCTCCATTTCCTGACTTCATTGCTGCAAAAGCGCTTGCCTCAGGCGATCGCCATACAGCTTGATGGCCGGATTCTCCTGTTTGCTCTGCTGCTCTCGCTCGCCACAGGGCTGGTCTTTGGCATGGCTCCCGTTGTGCAGTTGATTCGCGGGAACCTGCATGATCGCCTGAAGCAAGGCGGACGCCAGACCGCAGGCGGCGGACAGCGCCTGCGCCAAATATTGGTGGTAGGCGAGATCGCTATCTCCCTGGTGCTGCTGGCCGCGGCAGGATTGCTGTTGCGCAGCATGGTGAGCCTCCTCAACGTGGACAAGGGCTTCAACTCTCACCACGTCATCACCATGGCTGTGCGGCCTTCGCCTGTGCGTTACAAAGACCCGAAGACGGAAATTCTCTATTTGCAAAGAATCCTGGAGAATGTGAGCTCCCTGCCCGGCGTTCAGTCCGCAGGATGGGTGTACACCCTCCCGCTGACCGGCAACAGTACGAATGGAGGAATTAAAATCGAGGGACACCCCGGCGATTCGCCCAACGTGGACAAGCAATACGTGGAAGGAAATTACTTCCAGGCGATGAGCACGCCGCTGCTCAAAGGCAGGTTCTTTGATTCCCGCGATAACCTCAATTCCCCCAGAGTCGTCATCGTGAACCAGACCCTGGCGCAGAAGGTCTTTCCCAATCAGGATCCGATCGGCAAGCGGATCGACGTGGGCTGGGGAGATCCCGGCTTCTCAGAAATTATCGGCGTGGTGGCCGATGCCAAGCAGGAGGCCCTGACCGCTGAACACCGGCCCAGCACCTTTATGCTCTATTCGCAGAACGCGGCCCTCATGGAATACCTCGACACCAACCTGGTGGTTCGAACCAGCCAGGATCCGCTGAGCGCCGTTGCCGCCATACGCTCCCGGATTCAGCAGCTCGATCCCAATCAGCCGCTTGGCCGACGTGAAGACGATGGATGATGTGCTTGCGGAATCGCTCGCGCCCCAGCGCGCTCCTGCATGGCTCTTCGGCGGGTTCAGCGCGATTGCGCTGTTTCTGGCGGCAATCGGCATTTACGGTGTGCTTTCGTACTTCGTGGTGCAGCGCAGCCAGGAGATTGGCGTGCGCATGGCGCTCGGAGCACAAAGGTCCAATGTTCTGCGTTTGATCCTGGGCCAGGGCGCGCGCCTGATTGGCATTGGCGTTGCGATCGGGATAGTCGGCGGCGTCTGGGCGGCGCGGGCTCTCACGTCACTTCTGTTCGGCGTCAAGTCCACCGATCTTCCGACGTTTATCGCTGTCTCCGTGCTGCTGGCCAGCCTGGCGCTGGTCGCATGCGCCGTGCCGGCGTTGCGGGCCACACGCGTCGATCCGCTGGTGGTGCTCAGGAATGAATGATAATGCGCGATTGGTATGGGATTGGTCGGAGGGTCTTCCTTCGAAGCCTGCGCAATCATAGACGGTCTGGCAGCTATTGAGTTTGGGTACAGCATTCTTGCCTAGTAGTTATACTGGTGAAGACGAAGCACAGACAAAATGTCTGCTCCATCTGCGCGCAATACTGCGACAGTCTGCTTCTGATAGACCGGCGAAATCTCGCGCAGGCGCGCTACCGTTTCCGGAATCACTTTGATCGCAAAATCGATATCTTCCTGCGTCGTCTGCTTCCCCAGACTAATACGAATGCTGGCACGCGCACGCTGATGCGGCAATCCCATGGCCAGCAGCACGTGTGAAGGCTCAATCGCGCCGGAAGAGCACGCCGCTCCGCTTGAAACCGCCAGCCCTTTCAGGTCAAGCGCAATCACCAGCGCCTCGCCTTCAATGTGATCGAACCACAGATTGGTCGTGTTCGGCACCCGAGGCGCGCCCAGTCCGTTTACGCCCACATCTTCCATCGCGCTCAGAATGGCATCCTGCAACCGGTCGCGCATCGCGGCCATCTCCGCCGGGCCGCCACTCTCAGGGCCCCGTTCACGCCCGATTCTGGCGTGGATGGGCTGAGCCAATGCTTTGAAATCTCCGCGGCCTTGCCCAGACCAACAATCCCCGGCAGATTTTCCGTGCCTGCGCGGCGCTGGCGCTCATGGCTGCCGCCATAAATCTGCGGCTGGATCAGCGTTCCCTTCTTGATGTAAAGCGCTCCGGTGCCTTGCGGCGCATGTATCTTGTGCCCGGAAATGGAAAGCGCGTCGCAGGCAATTTTCTGCACATCGATCGGTACCTTGCCGGCGGCCTGCACCGCGTCCGTATGAAAGAAAACGTCCGCCTCTTGCGCAATTTTGCCGATCTCTTCCACCGGCTGAATCACTCCGGTCTCATTGTTCGCCATCATGATGCGTGATGAGCCGTGTGTTCGGGCGCAATGCCACTTCCACATTGCCGGCATAGATTTCGCCCCGGGCGTTGACCGGAACATAGGTGACTTCGCATCCCATCTGTTCCAGCCGCTTGCAGGTGTTGGTGACCGCGCTGTGCTCAATGGTGGAAGTAATAACGTGATCGCCGCGCTGCACCAGCCCAAAGATGCCCAGGTTGTCGGCCTCAGTGCCGCCGCTGGTAAACACAATTTCCGCCGGACGCGCATTCACCAGCGCCGCTACCGATGCTCGCGCTTTTTCCACCGCCGCGCGTGCATGCTGTCCATAGTGATGGATTGACGAGGCATTGCCGAACTGCTCCAGATAGAACGGCCGCATCGCTTCAAACACTTCCGGCAGGACCGGGGTTGTGGCGTTGTTATCGAGGTAAACGCGGCGCATGTATCTATTCTACCGCTTATTCTCTAACATCCCGAGCGAAGCGAGGGAACCCTTTCGCAACCAGACTTACGAAGCGAAAAAGTTTGTCTGTAATGAATTAGAAAAGGACGTGAAATGAAGAAGGACCACGTTTCAATCGTGGTCCTTACAAATCATGTGCGACGATAGGGACCCCTCGCTACACTTCGGGGTTTCAGAAAAGCTAATTGCCTGCCATTTGCTAATTGCTGGGTTACCGCTTCTCCATCGCCACGTACTTATTCGGATACGCCGGGCCAATGTAATCCGCGCGCGGACGGATCAGCCGGTTGTCGTCGAGCTGTTCAATCACATGCGCTGCCCAGCCGCTGATGCGGGAAACGGCAAACACGGGCGTAAACAGGTCCACATCCAGGCCGAGCGTCGTGTAAGTGGAAGCCGAGTAGAAGTCCACGTTGGCGTTGAGGCCTTTATCCTTCTTGATGTACTGCTCAATCTGCGCGGACATTTCATACCACTTGGGATTGGCCGAGCGGCCCAGGTCGCGCGACATGGCGCGCAGGTGTGTGGCTCGCGGGTCTTCCGTGTGATAGACGCGATGGCCAAAGCCGGAAACCTTTTTCTTATTGGCCAGCATGTTTTTCACATGCTCCACCGGGTCCTCGCCTTTTTTATCGATCTCAAACAGCATGCGCATCACGGCTTCATTGGCGCCGCCGTGCAGCGGGCCTTTCAGCGCGCCAATGGCGCTGACGATGGCCGAATGCATGTCAGAAAGCGTGGCCGCGGTCACGCGGGCGGCAAAGGTGGAGGCATTCAATTCGTGGTCAGCGTGCAGAATCAGCGCAACGTCCAGCGCTTTTTCGGCGGTCGGAGTGGGCCTTTCGCCGTTCAGCTGCAGCAGGAAATTGGCCGCGTGTGAAATCGTTGGATCAGGATCAACAATGTTCTTGCCTTTACGGATGCGATCATATCCGGCCACGATCATGGCAATCTGCGAAGTCAGCCGGATGGACTTGCGGACATTCGCGTCGTGGTCAATCTTCTCTGCTTCGGAATCGTAAAAAGAAAGCGCGGAGACTGCCGTCCGCAGCACTTCCATGGGCGTCGCCGTCTTGGGGACCCGGCGCATCATGTCATAAATAGCGGGATCCACTTTGCGCTCTGCGCCCAACTTTTGCTTCAGGTCGGCCAATTCAGCCGCCTTGGGCAGCCGGCCAAACCACAGCAGATAGCAGGTTTCTTCAAACGTGGATTTCTCCGCCAGTTCGTGGATATCAATGCCGCGATATGCGAGCACTCCGGCGTCGCCATCGATGTAGCAGACCCCGGAACTGGCCGCAACTACGCCTTCTAGACCTTTTGTGATTGTGCTGGTTGACATGGTTTTCCTGTCGCTGATTTCTGGCTTCTCTAGTGTTGGAAGCGGCTCTGTGCGCAACATTTCTTTATACTCCAAATGCTTTAGAGTTGCCAACCGCGCACAAAGTTACCGTAACACTTCGGACGAGTAGTGCGCGCC
The DNA here is from genome assembly GCA_963732195.1 of Terriglobia bacterium. Taxonomy (GTDB): domain Bacteria; phylum Acidobacteriota; class Terriglobia; order Terriglobales; family Acidobacteriaceae; genus Angelobacter. Next base: position 174,893 of record CAVSYO010000029.1, read on the forward strand.
GGACGATGCGTTCTACGTTGTTACGAAAGTTTATTTCCCTCACATCAAGCGCGGTCTGTGAGACAGGTCACATCCCATGGCCGCGGCCCAGCGACGCGAAGGGTATTAAGAACGAATAGAAACTTTGCTCATCTGCGCTCGGGCGGCGCGACCAGCAGGGCCAAAGTAGCGGTAGTGGCCCGATGATCTTCCAATCAAAGAGCACATCTTCCAATTTTGGGCCCTGCGCCAATGTTGTGCACGATCATGTAACGGCGGGTGAATACCGTTTTTCTGTCCACCACCATGCCAATGTGAGTTAGTCCGCCGCCCAGGTCCCAGGTCACCAAATCGCCCGGAGCGTAATCTTCTGCGCGATCTGTAATCGGCAGGCTCTCGCCTTTGCGGCTGAAGAAGACCATCAGATTGGGCACGCGGCGATGGTCGATATTCGCGTCAGGCTCGTGTCGTCCCCATTTTCTGGGATAAGCGCTGAAATTCGCCGCCATGTCTTCATGCACTTCTTTTTGTAGATCGATTCCAACGGCGCGATAAGCCCGAATCACCTCGTCCGTGCAGACGCCGGTATCGGCCGGCACGTCTCCGCCCGGATAAGCGAGGCGAACATAGGCTGGATCGTAGCGAACAGCATGTTGCGTGCGGTCAAGCGCCGCAGCGGCAAACTGCCGGAGGAAAGCCTGCCGTGCCTCCGCAGTCCTTGGAAAAGGCCGAAGCTGTGCCGCAAGCACACCCGCGGCAATCAGGGTGAACAGGGCAAGCCGGCGGCTCCTTTTCCAGCAACTCTGCATTTGCAGGGATTGACACCGGATAGTGTTCCAGAGTTCCCGAAATTTAGGTGTGAAACCACTTCCAGATGCCCATGGCAAAGAATGGCGCCAGCACAGCCAACACCCAGAGCTTTGCCGAGCCCCGAATTTTTTCTTCCTTTTCCCAGCGGAAGAGTTTCATCGAAATCAGCCCGCCGCCCACAGTCGTAAGCACCATCACCAGGACGGCTAACTGGTTCTCTCTCCCGGTAAGACTCTCTCCCTTGAGCATGATGTTCTGCATGCCCTGGACCAGATAGGTGGCCGGAATAAAGTTATGGATAATTTGCATGACCCTGGGAAACTTCTCTGCCGGAAACGTTGCCCCGCTCAGCAGCAGCATGGGGAAATAAAAAAGCTGCACCAGAATGGTTCCTTCCTGCATGGTGTTGGCCACTGAAGCAATCACCAGCCCCAGGGCGCGGAAAGCGATCAACCCCAGCGAGATAAAGGCCAGCAGTTCATAGAAATGCACCGGCAGCGGCATGGCATAAATAAAGTGCGCCATCAATAGCAGCAGAACGATATACGGGATAAAAATCGCCCAGCCCGTAACCATCGATCCCACCAGCAGCGGAGCAGGCGTAATGGGCGTGACCTTATAACGCCGCAGGATACCCAGCTCGCGCTCCTGGATGGCGCGAATGCCGGCCCCAAAGAATCCGCTGCCCAGCACGCCCAACGTCACAGACATGGTGACAACAAACGCCATGTCGTTCGAGCTTCCCCTCAAAACGGTCGCAAACGTGAAGAAAAAAATGAGCGGAAAAAGATAATTGAAGAAGATCACCGCGCGCAGCCTCAGCGCAAGCCTGATGTCCATGGCGATAATGGCGAGATATTGCTTCATATCATCAATCCCTTAATTTCTTGCCCGTCAATTCAACGAATACATCTTCCAGCGTCGGCCGCTTCAGGTGGACGTCTTCCAGTTGCATTCCCTGCTGGTCCAGCCATTTCATGATCTCAAATAATGTCCGTGCCGGGCGTGACGAATATACCGTCAGCGATCTTCCATCTCCGTCCAGTTTGCTTTCCAGTGCGTCTGGCCATTGCGGCAGCGCTGCAGCGTTCATCGGCTGGCCGCAAACAATGTCAATGCGCGAGCGTTCCGCGCTCTTTTGCTGCAGTTCTCGCGGCGTGCCAATGGCCACAATTTTTCCTGCATCAATAATCGCCACGCGGTCGCACAACCGTTCAGCTTCTTCAATGTAATGCGTGGTCAGCACCACGGTGCGCTTTTCTGACTTCATCTCTTCAATCAGCCCGTGGATCTCCAGGCGGATTTGCGGATCAAGGCCTGTGGTTGGTTCGTCCAGAAAGAGCAGTTGCGGATCATTGACCAGCGCAAGCGCCAGAGCCAGCCGCTGCTTCTGTCCGCCGGAAAGCGTTTCATAGAAGGCTGCGCGCTTCTCCCACAGTTGCAGCCGCTTCAGCAGTTGCTCTGAGCTCACGCTGCGCGTATAGAACGATCCAAACAGGTCCAGCGCCTCCTGCACACGGATCTTGGCCGGCAGGTTGGTGGCTTGCAGGCAAACTCCAATGCGGTCTTTTAACTGCTGCTTTTGCCGGTCAGGATCAAAGCCCAGCACCGTAGCCTCGCCGCCGGAGCGCGGGCGCAGCCCTTCCAGGATTTCAATCGTGCTGGTTTTGCCGGCGCCGTTCGGGCCCAGCAGGCCAAAGACTTCGCCTTCTGCGACCTCAAAGTCGATGCCCTTTACGGCCTCGACCTTGTCGTATGATTTCTGCAGTCGCTGTACGTGGATAACTGGAACTTCGCTCATGGGTGAGTTCTAGAGTATTGGGGCGTCTTAGTTATGTCCAGTTTTTGGCAGCATCATCACCTTACCGAGACCTCCAATCACAGTTCTTTTGCAATCTTTCAGCTTGAGGTTTACCCTTTCTCGCGCAAGCCCTGAGGACACTCTTCCATGGTCTCGAGAACCGCTGTCACGCTTGTCTGCCTTTTTCTCGCCGCCGCGCTTCGCGCACAAACCGCCGATCCGCAGTTGCTGGCCGAGATCAACAAGATCAAAGCCATTGATAACCATTCGCATCCGCCCAAATTAGTGTCTCCGGGCGAAAAAGATGACGACTTCGACGCGCTGCCCTGCGATCCGCTGGAACCGAGCGATCCCACCACCATCACGCGCCCGGACAATCCACAGTACATCGCCGCATGGAAGGCGCTCTATAACTATCCCTACAATGACCGCAGCCCGGAGCATGTGAAGGAACTGCTTCAGACCAAGCAAAAGGTCATGCAGGAGCAGGGCGACAATTTTCCCAACTGGGTGCTGGATCAGCTCGGCATTGAAACTGAACTGGCCAACCGCGTTGCCCTGGGACGCGGATTGCAACCGCCGCGCTTCCGCTGGGTACCCTTTGATGACGCCCTGATGTATCCCTTGAAAAATTCCGCCCTGGCCAGCGAAACCCCGGACCGCAAATTTTTCTTCCAGCGCGAATCCATGCTGTTGCGTCGCTACCTGAAAGACGTAAATCGTGACGCACTGCCGGCAACGCTCGAGGAATACGTTGCTAAGGTGGTTACGCCGGTGCTAGAGATGCAGAAGCAAAACGGCGCAGTAGCCATCAAGTTTGAGGCCGCTTACCTGCGCTCGCTCGACTTTGGACCTGCTGAGCCTATTCAGTTGGTCCAGCAGGTCTATGCGCACTTCATCAAAGGTGATGTTCCAATCCCACGCGATTACACTCGGCTGCAGAATTTTCTCTTCCGCTATATCGCCCGCGAAGCCGGACGCCTTGGTCTGCCGGTACACATCCATACCGGCGGCGGCTGTGGGACTTATTTCATGCTGATGGGATCAAATCCGGCCCTTCTGGAATCCGTGCTCAACGATCCCTCACTGCGCAAGACCAACTTCGTCCTGCTGCATGGAGGCGCGGGTCCCTTCACCAAATACGTCAACTACCTGCTGATGAAACCGAATGTTTATGCCGATTTTTCCGAGCAGACATGGCTGATCTCCACCCGAAAGTTGAGTGAGAGCATCCGCGACTTTCTGGAGTGGTATCCCGAAAAAATCATGTTCGGGACCGATCTCTACCCCAACACTCCGGAAATCAACTGGGAAGAAATTGGCTGGCAAACAACGCAATCCGCCCGCGAAGCGCTGGCCATCGCGCTGACCGGCATGATGCAGGATGGCCAAATCACCCGCGAACGGGCGCTGGAACTCGCTCATATGGTCCTGCATGACAATGCCGCCAAGCTGTATGGATGGTCGAAAGGCTCGAAGTAATTTTCGGAGGCGAGTCCGAGACCGCCGCAAAAATCAGTGGAAGAAGCTCCAAAGCTCATACTTGAATCTCTCCCAATACGTCAGGGCCTGCAAGCGCTGCTGCGTTGGATCAGTCAGCTCTATCGACTTTCCTGAAATCAGCCGGAACTTCAAACAGCGCTGGATCCAACGGAGCTTCCACAAACTCCACCACCTCTCTCGTTGAGAAGCCGGTGATTCTGTGTGGACGTATCACGGGCTTGAAGACCTTCACTCGGCCAGGTCGTCGTTTCCTTGAGCGGAAATCCTGTGCGGCGGCCCGGTACGATGCGTCTCAATCTTGTCAGAGCAATGAATGCTGCCAATCGCGGTCGAATGGAAAACCAGATGCGCGGACACTCCAGGCTTTGGGCGCATCGACAAAGGCAGTACGTCGTTATCGATATACCAGCCGTCCACAATACTTTCAGTGTTATTCGCGCCGTAACAATTCTCTGGTCCGCCAATCCGTTTTTCTTTGGTAATCAGGTGCCGGGCGATGTGACCAAACATCTCTTTTCTCTCGCCTGTGTCCACAACGTCAGTGTTGATCACGTAGGTTTTGCCGCTGGGCTTCAACGCGATAGATTTTGCCCCAGGCATGATGCCCCGCAAATCCGTCTGGTAGCTGACATACTCATGCGCTTCCAAGATCAAGGTCATAAACCTGGATGCTTTCAGCGCCTCTCTTCCGGATCAAGTGCCCGGTGATGACCTTTTACATCGCCGGAAAAGATTTGCATTTCTGACCGTGAATTTTCGCCACTGTAATAGGTCGTGGTCGTAAACTCGCTTCTACTGGAAGTATGTCGTGTGGTGATCTTTAGATCGTGGGCCCCTGTCTGGCCTGTCGAAACTAGCGAAATTAAAAGACAAACTGGGAGAAGAATCCTGCCGGAATTTCGCATGAGATGAAATCCTCAGATCGCGCCAAGAAGCCTTCAAACAACCCGATTTTATCCTGCAGCCCATTCTGGGTGCGCTACGAATCGCCAATGACAGCGCTTGTAGGAAAATTTTTACATACTCCGATCCGTCTCAAAATAAGACGTTTTGAAATCGCACATTTTAATGTGTTTTCGGCAACTTAGCGCTTGACTTGGACATAAGACGCTGCAAAACTCAGCATGTTCATACGACCGTTCCCTCAATGGTCTGGTGCATATAGCAGTCGCGGTTTTATACGGAACTTGTCTCTTAGATTTTTGCTGTAAACACGGCGTGAGCCGCGTGGGCCGAACCCGACGGGTAGGGATTCACTTCTGGGAACTTCCATTGAGTCACGTTTGTGCTCGGCCGGATTCCTGGGCGTGAATGCAGGAAAAGGGGGCACTCTCAAAATGGACTTCCAGGACAAAGTTCTCAAGTGTGTAGATTGTGGCGCCGATTTTGTTTTCACCGCTGGCGAACAACTTTTCTTCCACGATAAACAATTCAAAAACGAACCTAAACGCTGCAAAAACTGCAAGGGTAAACGTGCCCAGGCACTGGGACTGCCGCAGAATGGCGGCAATTATCAAAGAGTGGAAACCAAGGCCGTCTGCTCCGGCTGCCAGCGGGAAACTACTGTCCCGTTCAAGCCAACGCAAGGCCGTCCGGTGTTTTGCCGCGAATGCTTCCAGCAGCGCAAAACAACCGCTGCTACAGCCTAAAAAATCCTTCTCCGGAAACCAGGCCCTTTGAGCTTAGGGCGGCAGTGTGTCCTTGCAGGTTCTTAAACAGAGGGTTCTTAGGCAGGCTTCTTGGCCGCTGCCTGTGTGGCTTTTACCTTGGCGCCGGATCTTCCGGCTTTCAGCTGCTTCTGGTCTTCATGCTGGATTAACAGCACTTCAATGCGGCGCAGCAGATCGTCGGTATTCATAGGCTTCACCAGCATGGAATTTGCGCCTTGGGTCTTCCAGTCGCCTCCCAACAGGGGATAAGCCGTCAAAATGGCCACTGCGGGGTTGTACTCCGTCTTCTTGGCCGCTCGAATCACGTCATAGCCGGCCTTTTCATGCTCCATTTTCATGTCGGTAATGACCATGTGGTAGGTATTGGCCTTAAGCTTGGCGGCGGCCTCCTTGGCTGAGATTGCTGTTTCCACCTCAAAATGGTGTATTTCCAGAATGGTTTTAAGGGTCAGCAGTATTGCCAGTTCGTCATCAACCAAAAGAATACGGCGTTTCATGTGAACTCCAGGGGGATTCTTGAAATCGCTTTATTGCGCTATCTAGGATGCAGCCACCAATTATATTGGTTGTGAGCTGCTGCTCACGTGGGCTTCGGAAGTCCCATTATAATACCCTTCGTGCCCGGATTCTTTGTCCAAAGTTTTGGCTGCCGCGCCACTCAGGCGGATGGCGCCGCCCTGGAGCGCCAATTAGTGACACAAGGACTGGCACAGGCCAGTTCTACCCGGGAAGCCGACGTGGTGGTACTGAATACCTGTACTGTCACCGCCGCTGCCGACCAGGACGCACGCGCCTCGATTCGGCGAATCCATCGAGAAAATCCATCGGCAAAGATCATGGTAACGGGCTGCTATGCCCAGCGCGCTCCACAGGAAATCGCTGCCCTGCCGGGCGTGACCTGGGTGGTGGGAAATTCTCATAAGCATCGCGTGGCGGAGATTGCTGCTGGTACTGGATCGGAGCCAGAACTACAAGCTCAAGCCGTTGAGAGTCATTCCAGGGAGCATGGGTTTGGGGACCATGCGGTGCATGAAAGCGGACCGCAGAATTTTGTCTCTCTGGAAACCGTTTCGCTCTCCGCGCCGGCATTCACTCTGGTAGGCGATATCTTTGCCCATACTGAGCTGATCGCCGCTCCGGTTTTCGCTGGCGATACCATCGCGGAAAAGACACGCCCCAACCTCAAGGTGCAGGATGGATGCAATAATCGTTGCTCCTTCTGCATTATTCCCAGCGTCCGCGGCCAAAGCCGGTCGATGAAGCTCGACCGCGTAATTGAAGAAGCCAATGCGCTGGTGGCGGCGGGCTACCGTGAGATTGTGCTCAGCGGCATCAACCTGGGCCGCTGGGGCCGTGACTTCCAGCCGCAACAGAAGTTTGAACAGCTCATCCGTGCTCTGCTCGAACACACTGAGATTGAAAAAATCCGCATCAGCTCCGTCGAGCCCATGGATTGGAGCGATGACCTGATCGCGCTGGTCGCCGGCTCTTCGCGGATCGCCAAGCACGCGCACGTTCCGCTGCAATCCGGTAGTGACCCCATCCTGCGCAAGATGCATCGCAAGTACCGACCATGGCACTACGCTGAGAAGATCAGAAAGATTCATGAAGCCATGCCCGACGCGGCGATCGGCGCCGACGTAATGGTCGGCTTTCCCGGCGAGACCGACGAACTCTTCGAAGAAAGCCGCAGCTTCATCGAGCATTTGCCGTTCACCTACCTGCATGTGTTCACCTATTCGTCCCGGCCGGGGACGCCCTCCGCGGCCATGCCTGATCAGGTACCTGTGCACGTGGCGCGTGAGCGCAACCGCGTGCTGCGAGACTTGGCGGCAGAAAAGAATCGCGCCTTCCGCGAGAGCTTTGTTGGACGATCTCTGGACGTCATTACGCTTCAGGCCGGGGGCGATGGCTGGACGGAGGCTCTGAGCGATAATTTTCTGAAGGTCAGGTTGGCGGGTCGGCATGAAGCAAACAAGTGGATAAAAGTTGAGGTGGAAGGAACTGGCGATGAAAATCTGGTGGCCGTGGCGCAAGAAGAAGCCGCTTTCGCTATTTGAAACCGGATCCCATGGTGCTGGGAGAAGATCCAGCAGCTCAGCCTCCACTTCTGCACAAGCGACCGTCCGCCTTTTCTTGGACCTCATCCCCTGAATGTCCCTGGGGATTTTTATGTTGAAAATGGCGAATGTATTTCCTGTGGCGCACCCGAATCCGTCGCTCCGGATTTAATCGCCTGGGAGACTATTCCTGGTGACCCCCATGTACATTGTTATTTCAAAAAACAACCTGTCGATTCTTTCGAATTAAAACAAGCCATTGATGCAATCGCAGTTAGCTGTTGTGGCGCCCTTCGCTATTCGGGATCGGATCCTAAAGTTTTACGAGAATTGCGTAAAAACGGCGATGCTCGAGCATAGTCAGCAAACAACTCTTCGAACAGCCGCTCAAAAAACCTGCACACAGTGTTAAGGCGATTCATAGGCCAACTTTGACCAGCAGCGGCACATCTACTCCATTGCTGTCCCGAGCTGCTGGATTCAAATGCTTCCCCTAATTTTGAGTTAATTCTTTTGAGGAGTCTATGAAACTTGCGCTACGCAATTTAATTGGGCGCGTCCTGCTTCTAAGCCTTTTTTTAATGTCTAACGCAGCGTTCAGTCAAAGCTGCACTTTCCACACGGTGCCCGTTCCGACACAAGGTGTCAGCAATGCCACGGGAATCAACGATGTGGGTGCAATCGTCGGGAATTTTTTTGTGAATGCGCGTAGCGAGGGCTTTCTGTTCTATCGTGGCAAGTTCACCACGTTCAAGTTTCCCGGATCGGATGAAACCACCCCGCATGACATCAACAATCACGCGCAGATCGTGGGCGATTATCTTGAAGCCAATCATGCCCAGCATGGTTTCATCGCACATTCCGGAAGGTTCCGCACGATCGACGTTCCAGGACAGCCGCGCACGGTTGCCTTGGGCATTAACGATCGGGGAGACGTCGTTGGTTTGACCACTGGCCCTGCGGGAGACAATGGTTTCCTGCTGCACGACGGACAATTCACAGTGATCCGCTTCCCCGGTTCAATTGCCACGGAAGCCTGGGGCATTAATAACCACGACGAGATTGTCGGGCTCTATCATGACAATACCGGACGGGTTCACGGATTCACATTCAAGAAAGGTGCATACACCACCGTCGATTTCCCCGGCAGCTTCGCTACCGAGCTTCACAAGATCAATGCCGAAGGAGACATGGTTGGAAATTACCAGACCCAGGACTCAAGATTTCACGGCTTTTCACTGGATAAGGGCAAGTTCAGGACCATCGATAACCCAAAAAACACTGAGATCACGCTGATCCTTGGGCTCAACAATCGCGATCAGATTGTGGGAGGCGGCAGCTCACCAGGACAGTCATTCGAAGGAAACTGCGCGAAGGCGTTCTGAGGGCAACTTGTACTCTCATTCCAATTACTCGCGGCCGGCGCTTGGTATGGGAACCGCGCCGGCCGCAATCACCCTCCGTAGCATGCTATAATTTTCAAGTCTTGCCGCATGTGTGGGCGCCCCCCGCAATTCCACTAAAAGCGTGAGTTTGCCGGAAGGGTTCAGGAGGATCGCATAGATAAACGCTTTATTAAGATGAATGAGCGGATCCGCGCACGTGAAGTCCGCGTGATTGGCCCGGACGGTGAGCAGCTTGGCATCATGAACGCCGCAGGATGCGACCCGAAAGGCCCGTGAGCAAAGTCTTGATCTGGTAGAGATTTCCGCCACCGCAAATCCGCCGGTGTGCCGCATTATGGATTACGGCAAGTTCCTCTACGAGCAGGAAAAGAAGGAACGGGCGGCAAAAAAGAACCAGAAACAGATCGTCCTGAAGGAAGTAAAGTTCAGCGTCAACGTGGATGAGCACGATTACGTCACCAAAAGAAACCATGTTCTGCGGTTTCTTGGGGAAGGCGACAAGGTAAAAGCCAGCCTGCGCTTCCGCGGACGCGAAATGGCCCACCAGAACCTGGGAAGAAAAGTCCTGGAGCGGCTGGTGACTGAGGTCGGCGACAAAGGGATTGTGGAATTCAGGCCGCGCATGGAAGGCAATACCGTGCACGTGATCCTGGCTCCTCCAAAACAGGTGCCTGGCGGCGCAAAGAAGCAGGACAAACCGCCACAGCAGCCCCCAGCACAAAGCGGCCAAAGACCGTAAGCAGCAGCTAGCAAATAGCAGCTAGCAATTGGCAAATAGCAATTAGCCAATGCGATCTGAACCCAGGCGAGAATGCTTGCGCGGCGAGACAAAGCTAACTGCTAATTACTAATTGCTAAGGAATTATGCCTAAACTAAAAACCCACAAAGGCGCAGCCAAACGCTTTAAGAAGACCGCGACCGGCAAGATCAAGCGCGGTAAAGCGTTCAAGCGCCATATTCTTACCTCCAAAGACACCAAGCGCAAACGCCACCTCGATACCGATACACTGGTGAGTGCGGCCGATGCGCCAAAAGTCAAGAGGATGATCCCTTACTAGGGACAGAGTTCGGCCCGCCTGATGAAAATCAGCGCTGAGGCTGGACCTGAAAAACGAGCGCCGTCAAGAAGATTGCGCTCAACGTGAGCGAACAGGGACCTAAAACCTTCCCTGCAGCCACGATAACCGCCGGAAATCCGGCAACAAAAAAGGGAGCAACACATGCCTCGCGTAAAACGTGGTACTAAACGCCGCCAGCGCCGCAAAAAGATACTTGAGCGCGCAAGCGGATATTTTCTAACAAAATCAAAACTGTATCGCGCCGCCAAAGAAGCGGTGGAGCGCGGCCTCAAGTTCGCCTACTCCGGCCGCAAGCAGAAGAAGCGCCAATACCGGTCCATCTGGATCGTCCGCATCGGCGCTGCGTCGCGCGCCCAGGGCATCAGCTATAACCAGTTCATCAGCGGCCTGAAGAAGGCCGGCGTGGAACTGGACCGCAAGATCCTGGCTGATATCGCGACGAACGATTCCGCGGGTTTTGTGGCATTGTGCGAAACCGCCAAGCGCGCGAATACCAAAGCGGCATAAGCAAAACCTTAACCACAAAGGACACAAAGGTTCACGAAGGATGTGAGCTTCACAGAGAGCTCACATCTTCGTGTTCCTTGTGTCCTTTGTGGTTTACGCTGTTCCTTCGCGTGGTTAAATTTTTCTGCGGCCCAGAGTACAATCCCTGCCATGCTTTCGCGCAGATCGTTTTTCAAAACCGCTGGACTGGGCGCCGCCGTGGCCGCCTCCGCAAGCCTTCCTACCGAACTGCTGAGTTGGGCTGAACCGCAGCGCACGTCCACGCCGGGTGGGCCTATCCTGCTCAATAGCAATGAGAATGCTTACGGGCCGTTTCCCAGCGTGCTGGCCATGAAGAATCCGTTTCAGGACGCCAACCGCTATCCTGACCGCGGCTATGACAAGCTGATTGAGCGCATTGCCGCCATGCACAACGTGAAAGCCGATCAGGTGACGCTGGGCTGTGGATCGACGGAGATCCTCAAGTGGCTGCCAGCGCATTTACCGGCCCGGGCAAAAAGCTGGTGATGGCCTCGCCCACGTTTGAGGCGATTGAATTCTATGCCAAGGCCGCAAACGCTGAAGTCGATCAAAGTCCCGCTGGCGGCAACGTATGCCCACCAGCTCGTGCAGATGGCGGAGGCGGTAGGCAAAAACGGCGGCCTGATCTATATCTGCAACCCCAACAATCCTACGGCGAGCGTAACGCCGCGGCGCAGCCTGGAAACATTTATCCGCAGCCTGCCGCCGGACACTTACGTTTTGATGGACGAGGCTTATCATGACTTCGTCCCGGTGGCCGCCGACTATATCTCTTTCCTGGCGACGCCCATCGATCCGGACCGCACCATCGTGGCCCGCACGTTCTCAAAGATCTACGGCATGGCAGGCCTCAGGCTGGGATATGCCGTAACGTCGGCCAAAAACAGCAAAGCCATGGCCGCCCACAAGGTTGAGGACAGCACAAACATCCTGGCCTTGCGTGCCGGCCTTACGTCACTTGAGCATGACGATGAACACAAAACAGCCGCAATGCGCAACGGCTTTGATCGCGACGAATTCCAGCGCCAGGCAAAGCTGCGCAAGCTGAGGTGATTCCCTCCTGGACAAATTTTGTGATGTTCAACACACAGCGGCCCATCCGTACGGTGATCGATCATTTCAAGAAGGACAACATCCGCATTGGCCGTCCCTTCCCTCCAATGGACACATACGCTCGCATTTCACTGGGCCAACCCGATGAGATGAAAGCATTCTGGCAATCCTGGGACAAACTGGCGGCGACGAAATAAGTCTGACTCGCCGTATCCGTTGCGATTGGCGATATCGCCGAGGTTGCTGGCAGGCTGAATAATCGCCCTAGAGACGTAGCATTGGTACATCTTTCCCTCGGAGATATCCTCAATTTTCGTCGTGCGGCTGCATTGTCGGTAATCTCCCGCAAATCACTGCTCGCTCCTGCAGGAGACAACTTCTGCTGGACGCTCTCCATCTCTCTAAAGGATTCCCCGAGGAGAGAACCCCATGCCGCTACTCGATCAAGCCGCCAAATGGACCACCAACAAAATGCCCAAGGTGATTACCCCGAAAGCCCACGCCATTATTGACTACGCAATGGCAGCATCGTTCTTTGGTATGGCCGCGTTTTTCTGGCGTCGAAATAAGCGCGCGGCGGTGAGCGCACTGGTTTGCGGCGCGGCGGAAACTATCACCGCTCTCTGCACGGACTATCCCGGCGGCGTGGTGAAAGAGATTTCCTATGAAACCCACGGCACTATCGACTTTGGCCTGAGCGGCATGGTGGCCAGCCTTCCTGACATGCTTCGCTTCGCCGATGAGCCGGAATCCCGCTTCTTTAGAATGCAGGGCCTCGGCCTGGCCACTGTTACCGGTCTCACCGATTTTACCGGCACCGGCGAAGGGAACAGTTGGAAGAGTTGGATAAACGGTCGGCGTGAAGAAGCAGCTAGCAATTAGCAAATGGCAATATGGCAAATAGCTTTTTCTGAAATCCCAGAGCGCACCGAGGTAACCCAATCGTAACAGGACCCCAGCCCGTAACGATTTGGCCAATAGATCAATCAGCAATCAATTCAGGAGTGCTCTTACTTCAGGGTCTGTTCGAGACCAAGAAACTAAATAAGGCAATGGCGTCCCCTCGCTTTTTGCGCTCGGGGGTAAAGAAAGAGCTTTTCTTTCTTCCTCCTTATCCACAACGCGCTGGGTTATACTCCGCAAAGAACATCATCCCCCGAGGTGTCGTTTACTTATGTCATTGAAACTTGCTCGCGAAATGGAAACTGAGACGGAAACAAGAACCTTCAACGACGATTTTCCTGCGCTAGAAGAAAAAATCTATAAAGCCATTGAGCTGCTAAAGTCGGCGCGTGAAGGCAAAGCCGCCGCGGAGCGCGATGCCGGTCGGCTGCGCGAACAACTGGAAACTCGCGAAGAAGAGCTCGACGTGCTGCGCGGCGAAATGATCGCGCTGCGCGGAAAGAGCGCGAGGAAGTCCGCGGGCGCGTGGAAAAGATGCTCAAGCAGATTGACGCGCTGGTAGCCGAAGGCTGTAGGTTTTACTTTCGCGTGTAGGTGAGCGGCGAGGCTCGCGATATGCCGAGCCGATTGCCCATGAGCAAAAAGCTTTGAAGGGTAAAACGCTTCAAAGCGGTTTGGAGCGAAGCGACAAAATGGGCGTCCAGCACAACATGATCACGACCCAGTTCGAGTTGGATGGCTTTGACGTGGTCGCACACTGGGCATGGTGCGCGGCATCGTGGTGCGCTCCCGCTCGATTTTCGGCACCATCGGTGCTAGCCTGCAGACTTTAGTCGGCGGCAACATCACGTTGCTGACCAACCTGTGCGAAAGAACACGCCGGAAGCGCTGCGACCTGATGCTGCAGCATGCCGCGAAACTCGGCGCCAATGCGGTCGTCGGCGTCCGCTACGATGCCACCGAGATCATGCAGGGCGTCACGGAGGTCCTGGCCTACGGGACGGCAGTCGTGGTCAAGCCAAAGAGTAGTTAAGGCTGACGCCACTAAATTATTCGCTTGACCGGTCGTCAACTCGGACGATAATCAATCCAACAGAAGTTTTTTTTCGAAGGAGAATGAGCTTGGTGACTC
>CAVSYO010000030.1:0-43675 GCA_963732195.1 Terriglobia bacterium
CCCGGTCCTTGCCATTGGCTTTGGAACGTACCACAGGCACGTGGCCTGCGCCCGATCGCGAACAGATGCTGCGCTGGAATAATTACGGCATCGCGCTGCTTCGCCAGCAGCAATACTGGAAAGCCGCGGACGCCTTTCGAAAAGTCGTTGAGATCAGCCCCGGCTACGCGGATGGCTATGTCAATCTCGCTATTGCCACTTATTCGCGCCTGGTCGATACGCGCATTGATCCTGACGGGCCGGGCAATTTGTCACCCGCCAATTCATCGTATGACAAGTATGAACCGGCCCTGCGAAACCTGAATCAGGCGCTGGAAAAAAATCCCTCAAGTTTGCGTGCAGTCTTCTATAAAGGCTTGATTTATCGTTTGGAAAACCGGCTCACTGACGCAGTCACCTACCTTCAGCCAGTAGTCAAAGCCTATCCGCGTTTCCGGCAGGCCCGCCAGGAATTGGGCTACGCCTACTACCTCCAAAAGAAGTACCAGCTATCACGCGAGCAGTTTGAAGCCTTACAATCCATCAATCCTGACGATCTTAGCGCCCATTTTTACCTGTCTTTGATTTACGCCCAGATCGGAATGCAGAAGGAGGCCGCGCAGGAAGCGGCTCTATACGCGGAACATAAAGATGATCCCGGTGCAGCGCTGCTCGCTCTGGATTTTCGTTATCGCAATCCGCTGGTAGCCCATGAAAATGAACCCTACCACCTTCACAGTTCCCCCTCGCGTCCTCCAGAAGAGCACGCCGGAAAGAAGTGACTCGAAACATGCTTAAGGCTCCGCTGACTTACGGTGAAACCCAAAATACACGTGCTCTCAAAGCTACCTATTCCATGCGGCTTTTCTCTTGCCTGTTACTTCTGATTGTCTCCAGCGCAATGGACGGCCAAAGTCGGAAATCGATATCGACAACGACAGAAAGTGATCTTGCCTCATCTCCTGCATCGGTTCGCATCTCGCAGCCGCAGCGGCAAGGGGCTGTTGAAAAAGACTGGCGTGAAGAGACCGTCAACAACTCCAAAGCGCGTGTCACGATCGTGGAATTCTTTGACTATCAGTGCCCGTTCTGCCTCAAGACAAACCCGGCGGTTGAAGAAGCCATCAAGAACTATCCCGGAAAGGTTCGCCTGGTTCTGAAAAATCTGCCGCTTTCCATCCATCCGGATTCCGCGCTGGCGCACCAGGCTGCGCTGGCCGCAGGTGAGCAGGGCCGGTTCTGGGAAATGCACGATCTCTTATTCGCTAATCACAACCACATTAAACTTCCTGATCTTCTTCTTTACGCGCAGCAATTGCACCTTGATGTTCCACGTTTCCAGAAAGCCCTGGAAAGCGGACGTTTCCGTCAGGTCATCGATGACGACGCAGCCATGGCACGCGGCCTGGGCATTACTGCCACGCCGACATTTTTCATCAACGGACAGCAGCTGATCGGGCAACAATCTGTCGAAAAGCTCAATGCGGCTATTGACGCAGCTTTGAATCCAGGACGTTCTGCCATAGCTGCGGCCCCCGGTACAGTATCTATTGACAAGCTCAATCTTTCGCGCGCGCCAGTGCGCGGCCAGGAGCAAGCGCCCGTTACGATCATTGAATTTTCTGATCTCCAGTGCCCCTTCTGCGCCAGAGTCACACCCACTCTGCGGGAATTGATGAAGCAATATCCTGATCAGGTCCGCTGGGTATTCAAGAGTTTTCCTCTTGGCTTTCATGCTGACTCTCCGCTCGCGCACGCAGCAGCTTTGGCCGCAGAGCGGCAAGGTAAGTTCTGGGAAATGCATGATCTGATTTTTGCTAACCAGCGCAATCTCAAGAGAGACAATCTGCTGGCTGAGGCGCGCAGCCTGAACCTGGATATGGACAGGTTCACGGCCGATCTGGACAGCGGTGACGTCAAACAACAACTGGAAGCCGACAAGAAAGAAGGCGAAGGACTTGGAGTAAACGGTACACCGGCCTTCTTCATCAACGGCAAGTCTTTTTCCGGCGCAATGCCAATAGAGCAGTTTCAGGCGGCAATCAATAATGCATTACTGGCTCTGGGCAAGTCCGCCGTGCCGGTGAGTTCGCATGCTGAGTCTGCCACCCTCCGCAAAGAACCTGAAATAAGTTTTGGTTCGACTGATTCGCCGATAACACTCTCGTGGTTTTCCGATTTGCAAAGTGGGCTAAGTCCAAAGGCCACAATTCTCGTCCGCAAGCTCATCGATTCTCACCCGGGCCAGATCAGACTGGTCTTCAAGAACCGTCCTTTGGAAATCCATCCCGGCGCCATGCTTCTGCATGAAGCCGCTATGGCGGCAAATGCTCAGGGTAAATTTTGGCAGATGCACGATCTCATTATCGCCAATCCTCAAAAAGCCACCCGCCAGGACATGCTGGCGTACGCAAAGCACATCGGTCTTGATGCGGACCTCTTCCAACGAGATCTTGATTCCGAAAAATACCGACCGTTGATCGAAGCAGACCTGCAGGAAGCGCAGCGGCGCGCTGTGCTCGGAGCTCCGGTCTTTTTCTTGAATTCCGCCCGGGTTGATGGACTGCAAAATGAGAAGTTGTATACGGACATTATCCAAGACCAATTAGCGACCAAAAAATAATGCCGAGCCGAGGACTCCTAATAGAGACCTCTGCTCGGCCTATAAACGCTACTAATTGTTTTGCTGCGGCCTCTGCGCAACGGCGCTAAAGCTGTTTCAGTACCCTTCCTGTGCTTTCGAGATATGTTCCTTCTTGCCCCGGAAATACTCCGCTAAAGCCAGATGGGGATGCCTCTGCATCATGGCTTTGTCGTTCTCTGCCGATTCTATGCATCAATTCCGTCAAGAAAAGAAGAATGGGAGCATCGGTCGGCAATGGCGGTCGCAAAAACAGATCAGTATCGCCCATGATACTTTCGCCGCATACACGTACAGCATTGCCCGCCGGCGCGCAATGCTGAATCGTGGCAAAAACAATCCTGTCGCTGGATTGGGAGTTCCAGTCCTAAAGCGAACAAGAAGAAATTGCCTTGAGGGACATCCTGCATCCGGTATTCACCATTCGGCGCGGCAATGGTGCAAGCCAATGGCCTTGACTGAGGAATAGGCGTCGCGAAGAGGCCGACACAAACAATTCCTCTAAAGCCGTCGGCACCATCACGCGTCCGGAAAAACTGGTTCCGGCAGGATGGCCTGCGCGTGGTTCATTCCCGCTGTGATGATTGTGAATGGCATGCTGCGTCGATTGGGCCAGCGCGCGAAATTGTTGTGGTGAAACGCCAAAACAGCCGGTAAATCTCCGCGTGAAAGTTCCCACGCTGCTGTAGCCAACGTCATAGCAAATGTCTATGACCTTGCGACGTGTATGCAGGAGCAGCGTCCGTGCCACATCCAGACGCAGTGCAGAAAGAAAATGAAGTGGCGGAAGACCGGTGACGCTGCGAAAAGTCCGCGTGAAATGATACGGGCTGGCAAAGCCGATTCTAGCCAGCGAACGCAGTGATAGTGGCTGATCGATTCTGCCGCCGCATCGCAGCGATGGCACGCTTTACTGATTCGTGGTGCAGCCTCGTTGTTGATTCACGTACAACTGCCTGGTCCATATCGTTGTCCTTTCCGCGCGCTGAAACACGCATCGTCTATTACTGGCATGCAACTGGTTCAGCAAAGCTCGGCCAGGGCCCGCCGCAGGCATTCCGGAACGGGCGATGGCGTAAGATGCCCTTCATCGCGGCGCATGCACGCTATCTGCTGTTCGCCGCGCGCCACGAGTACAGGCTGCGCACGCGTCCCGCCAGTATTCAAATCGCATTGTGATTCTGTTCTGGTGCATGTCTTCCAGAAACATTCGCACCGTCACCTCATCAAAGGCCTTCACTTCATCCAGAAAGCTGCACGAGCAATGTCAGAGTGACGAGCGCAAGCCCTTCCTCCAGTTGCGGAAGAATCTCAGGAGCATGGTCGCGAAGAAAATGTTCTCGTGCTCTTCCCTGCCAGTGGAAGTAATTGGTGAAGTACACGTTCCCGGTCAGGTTCGTTTCTTCAAATCCAACGACCTGTTTGTATTCATAAAACTTCATGACGGCTGCCGAGTTACAAAGGCAAATGCAACTTCGTCTTCCAAACCCTGGACTGGATGTTCGAAAAGTCGCGGCCTGCAATTCTGCCTGACGAAAGAATGGTCCAACCATCCGGATGTCTGGGTCTGAATTTGAAGATGCTGGTCGAAGGCGGCCCCGCATTTTCTCAAGCTCTCCTTCAATGTCCAGACCTGAGTGGCCGCGTCTTCCAGCGGAATATTGCTCTCAGTCGCGATCATCTGCGCCACATGAAAGCCACTGCTCACCCAGCAATCCGCTCCATGACGCCTCACTGCGGTCTGCGCAGACTGCTCCATATCGCAACCCACGGGCTGTTGAGAGCGTGCCGTTAGAATCAGACTTCCGCAATGCGAACGGGAAAGTTGCATTCCCGAGTGTGCCCATTCTTCCGGTTTGCCGTCCGGCCGATGACAAGAACATTTGGAATCCTGATTCGCCGCAGCTTCATTCAAAGCAACACGCAGCTCTCGCGGAAGGCAGGATATCCGCGAGCCGGCGCTCTATATAAGGCGCAAGTAAGGCTGCTGGCCAGGGCCGTTGTGTTTCAATCGGCGCGACAGCATGCAGCCGCAATCCATTCCAGCGTTCACAAATGCGACCGTTCGAATCTTCGACCTTTACGTCATAAATAAAATCATCGCCATCGTGCTCGCGTTCTTCGGCTGTAACAATTGCAGACTCACCTGTCCATGTTGCGCTGGTCACAACGGAATCCACTCCGGTGGGCAGGACGGTCTTGTGTGGAATACAGGCCTGCACGCAGTGGATGACCGCGTCCCGCGACGCGGCATCGCCCAGAAGCATGTCGCCGGGAAGATAACGCGCAAACCACTGCTGCTTTTCAGAACCCGAGATGTCGGCAACACAGCGCTTGGCTTCGAGCTCGTGGTATGCCGTGATGCGGCGGAAACGTCCCTGATGAAAAAGAATACGCCCGTACAGATCTCCGTCGGGACTGAGTGGAAGTATTTTTTGTCGCGTCACTCGGTCACAGCCGACTCGATTTGGCTGTCAGAATCGCTGCCAAAAATGCATTCGCCGGTGAAGTGGTCAACGTGAAATGACGTGGTTGAACTGCGCACCACAACAGCAATCACTCCGGGTTGGCGGCGCACAGCAGCTACGCGCAGCACAATCGATTTGCCTTGGAGGAACGACGATGGGCCGATTGAAACGCAGATTGCGAAACTCTGGCAGATTGTTGGTCTCTTCCAGCGCGCTCGCCACCTGCGCCATCGCTTCCATGCCCAGTACGGCCGGAAAGATTTGGTCTCCCTGGAAGCAGTGTTCTTTCAGATACGGGTCGGTGTCGGCGGAAATCTCCGAATCGGCGATCAATTCAATGCCGGGATAGTGCAGGCGCACATTTTCCAGGAAACGCAAGAACGGCAACTCAGAATGGCCAAAGCGAAGCGTAGGCAGATTGCCTGTTCGCGCTGTAACAATGCAGGAAGCAGGCGCTGTGTCCCAGGCAAGCAGTTCTGGCAAGTAGTTGAGAGCTTGATCCAGCGGCAGCGGCGTGATTCCCTGTTGCTGCAAAGACTCCAGAACGCCCAGACGCTGGCCCATTCCCACGCCTGCCCAGACTGACCATTCCAGGTTCAAGCAACGGCAAGCAGGATGCTGACGCTGCCACTCTTCTACTTCCAACCTGAGCCATTCATTGGCGAGTCCGTAATGCCCTTCGCCCTGCAGCCCAGTTCTGCCGATGATGGAGCCAAAGGTAAGCAGCAGATGAAGACTTGTCCTGGCACGAGCGCTCTTAAGCATATTGCGCAGCGCGATCACCTTCACTTCCAACGTGGCGCGCAAGTCGCGCTCTGTTAGTTCCTCCAGCTGTTTGGGATTATTGATGCCCGCTCCGTGAAGTACGGCTGTCACGGCTCCCATTTCCGACTGGATTCGTTGAATCGCTTCAGACACAGCCGCTTCATCGGTGAGGTCGACCGGAAAATATTCGAATACTACGTTGGCATTGCGGAAACGCTGCAGATTGTTCCGGAGTTCCTCATCGCGCTCAGGATGCGAACGTCCTAACAAGGCCAGACGGCATCCGGAAGAGCGGGCCAGAGTAAGAGCACACTCAGCTGTAATTCCCTTGCCGCCTCCCGAAACCAGCAGCAAGTCATCGGCGCCCAGAGCGCTCGCTAGCGTTATTCCGCTCGGGCCAAAGCACTTTTAACCTTGGCTCACGGCGAATCTCATTCGCGTCATAAACAGCTTCAGTAAAGCCAGATGCGGCCATGGCTTCGCTTGCCACCAACTCAGCGGTTTGCGGAGAGGCCTCTGGAACATCGACCACCGTGACCGTCATCTCCCGATGCTCAAGAAACAACGAACGAGCAAGGGCCCCGGCAGCGCCGCCATGCTGGACAAAAACAACCTGCTCAATCTTCTGCTTCACACACCACTGCACCGCAGCGCAGCAAGAATTCCGCCGAATCTATCGTTCTGCGCGCGAGGCACGCAGCAAACGACTCCATTGCCGAACACGAATTCAAACTGCTGAGCCAGCGATTGTGTGAAATCGCTTTGTTCCATCGCCATTACTTGCCACTGACCCGATCCACGCGCGGTGGGCAGGTCGCAGTGGCTTTTCCACCAGTTCCACTTCCAAAGTTCGAATCCACGACTCTGCTCCGGCCGGATACTTTTGCTCTCTGCGGGAAGGCGCATGATGACGGTTCTGTTCCAATATCTCCGCGGCCTCCGCCAGCGTGGCATTGGTGAATTCCGCCGGAGAGACGGGCGCAACCGATCCCGACTGCGCTGCGGCCTCCAACACGATTTGGCTGATGCTGATCGAGTTGAGATGAAGATCATCCAGGAAGCGGTTTTCAGGCAGGATCGTCTCAAGAGGAAGTTGCGTCCGCTGCGCTACCAACCTGCGCAGTGTTTCCAGTACGGAGGTTTCCGGCGGGAGCGTGACAACAGGCAGAGGCTTAGCAGCAGCTGTAGAAACGGGCGTCTCAACAGCAAGCAAGCTTCGTCTCCGGAACAGTTTCGCAAGGGTTCTGCAGGAATTTGTGTCTGTGCTGCAAATCGAAGGGCCGATAAAAGCGATCTGCAAAAAGGGCTTTGGGCTGAACAGGTGCGCCAAGTGCGAACGCTGCTCCCACGGCGGTCAGCAATCCTCGCAACGAATCGCCGCCGACATTGAGCGCAACGGCGGGAATATCAAATTGCTGCGAAACAATGTCCGTCAAGATCGATCCCGGTCCCACTTCAATCAGAAGATCTGCTTCCGCAGGCTATACGTCCAGCAGCCTTGGCGAACAGCACCGGCATTGTGATCTGGTCAGTGAGTAGTTGCCGCAGATCGGTATTTTCTTCAACGGCGGTTCCCGTTACCGTGGAAACAATGCGCCTTTTCTGACTCACATTGCAAAGCCGTTCCGATGCTAGATAGCGGGAGAACGCAGTCGCCGCATCCGCCATCAGAGGAGAGTGAAATGCATGCGATACAGGAAGCATGGTCGCGGTGACTCCGTCTGCGCTCAGGCGGCCAAGAAAGCGCTTTACGGCAAATGCTTTTCCGGAAACGACCGTCTGTGTGGGGGCATTGTCCGCGGCCACAACAATAGGATCGCCGTTCAACCTGTGCCTTACATCTTCACAAGCCGCTTGAATGGATGCCATGCTGCCCATGGGATCTCCCAATTGGGACATCAGGCGTCCGCGCTCTGCGACCACACGCAGCAGCGTTTCTTCGTCCAGCGCTCCCGCCCAGCCCAGCGAGACGAGCTCTCCCAGACTATGCCCGGCGGCTACATTGGCTTCGATTCCCAGCGAGCGCAGCAATAGCAAGACCAGCCATTGAAGCTGTAGCGATACAAGGCTGCGCGACCTCAGTATCAAGGCTCCGCATCTGCGGCAGATGGGCACGCTTGTAGAGATCGCGAACGTCACTGAATCGCCGCGACCAGATTCCGCCATCGGTATAGACAGGCGAGGCTTGTCCGGGAAAGAGGAAACCAATGCGCGGCGGCGTGTCACTGCCGCTTAGAAATATTTCCTGGCCACAATCTATTCGCGTGGCGCTGCCAGATGCACAACAATCAACGCAATGCCTTGACAGCTTGCTCCAGTTCCTGGGGAGTCGATGCAACGCATGCTGCTCGCACTGGCTTGTGATGCGCCATCCAGTTTATTAGCGAGATGGGCCGCCAGATCGGTCATCTCCGCATAAGAAATCTCATTGGCAAGCGAGAGAATTTCATCCAGCTGCGCCGCCAGTTCGTTCAGGTCCGAAGCTTGCAGCAGGAAAAGCTCGCAATCCTGTGCGGCTGAAAGCCTCTGCTGCTCAAATCCCGTGAAGCTCTTGCGCCGGGAATGGTCAGCAGCTTCAAGCGTCACATGCGTGTTGATCCCTCCGAAACCAAATGCGCTTACGCCAGCGCGCGCCGGCGCTTCGTCCGGCCACAACTCGCCTTCACGCATGATGCGTAGCGCAGGACGCTCTCCCTTGAGTTCGGAATGAGGCACGGTCACAGCCTGTGGTGGGAGGGACGACTTTTGCCTGGAGGGCCATCGCAGTTTTGATCAGGCCGGCCACTCCGGCTGCGGCTTTGGTGTGTCCAATGTTGGCTTTCACCGACCCAATCGCCGCGGCAGGAGCATGATCGCTTGCTGCTCGTCGTGCTTGTGAGAGTGCTTGCAACTCAACGGCGTCGCCGATCGACGGTTCCTGTTCCATGGCCTTCAAAATAAGCAACGGAATCAATGCCGTATCCTGCACGCCGGTAGGCTCCTGTCGAGTGCGAGAACTTGTCCAGACATCTCCGGTCGCGTAATGCCGCCGCTGCCATCAGACGAAATGCCCCAGCCGCGAATCACAGCGCGAACAGGATGCTGCTGCGCCACCGCTTCTTCGCGGCGCATCAGCACCACGAATCCGCAACCTTCGCCCGGCCAGAATCCTGACGACTGCTCATCGAACACTCGCATATTTTCGCCGGCCAGCGCGCCAAGCTTGGAGAAGCCGGCTAGCTCAAATGGGTCCAGACTCAGGTCAACGCCACCGGCCAGAGCCACATCAACATCGCCGGCTTGCAGCGCGGAACAGGCATTAGCAATCGCCAGCAGGCTGGAAGCGCAAGCGCCATCCACAACGTAGCCGCCGCCTTTCAGATCAAAGTAATTGCAGATCCTGCCGGCAATCGTGTTGGAAAGTCCGCCAGCCAACGAGTCTTCGGTCGTGGCGGGAAATGGACTCTTGTAGAGCGACTCGATCTCGGCGAGCAGGCGGACGTGATCGTTAGAAAGCTTTCCGCCACCATTCTGGAGCGCAGCGCTGATCACGCGCCGAACGTAAGGCCAGCGCAGGCGCATCAGGTTGGCGCGTGAAAACTCTCCGGTGAGCGTATTGCCCACAAAAACGCCGGTGCGCTCACGTTGTCCGGCACTGCCATTCGCCATTCCTGCATCGGCAAAGGATTGCTCCGCAACATCGAGCGCGAGCCAGTGGGAAAGGTCGGTGGAGAGAAACGTATCGCCAGAGACTCGAAAACGCACGCGATCAAACTCGTAGTCTTCAAGCACCGCTGCCATCGTTACGGAAATAGCGTCTTCGCGTTGCTGTGGTGCGGAATAATCCGCGAGATTCAGCCGTAACCGCGGAATGCGGCGGAAAGAGCGCCGCTGCGCCAGCACATTCTCCCACAATTCGCGCGGAGAACGAGCTTCGGCGTAGCGGCACGCCATACCGACAATGGCAATTTCACTCATGCTTGTTTTAGCTGCGCGACCTCAGCGGCGGCAGAAACACGGACCGGCTCGATTGCCTCAGGCACAGCCGCGCGCTTACGTTTGAGCAGCGCATACACATGCAAGCTCAACCCTCTGGTGGCACTGGTAAGCGCCAGCGCGATGAAGAGCCCATACACCACATGAACGACGAGCAGAAGGGCATAAATCGTGGCGACGGACACTCCAAATGCTATCTGTCGAGCAGGCTTGATGGGCGTGGTGGCAGGATCGGGGATCATGTAGAGAGAGAACAGAATGAAACCAGCGCTCGTCATGGGAAGAAATGGCACTGCTAGCGGCGTACCGAAAATCATTTTTCGAATCAGAGCCTGCGCCGCAAACGCGAAGAACCATGCCAGCACCAGCGGCAGCCTTCCCGTAAATTTTGCGTGGATGATCGTTCCCGTAATCAGGATCACGGCTGGAATCAACCAGTGCCCCAACCCGGTAACGTTCTCAGTGAACTGGTACGGAGGCGCAAGACCGGCGGCAGGAAGCAGAAATAGCGTTATGGTGATGCCAAAGTTTGAAGGATTGAAAATATGCTGCGTCTGTCCGTTGCCGATAGGCGCGCGGAAAAGCACCTTTGAAGCCAATGAAAGTGCGGCTGCAAACGCAATAGGCGCAAGCCGCGCGTTCGCGTAAATCAGCATGGCGCAGGCCAGTCCGGGAATGATGCAAGGCGGCAGAAAATTCACCACATTCGCGGTGTTGCCGGCAAATCTTGGCGTCCGCTGATTCACGCGGGCATCCAGCCATTCCAGGAAAAAATGCGACAACGCAGGCCGTAAGCACACCAACGATTGGCTGCGCATAAGATTGCTCAAAGCCAAGCACGCGTATCGCCAAGAATGGTCCAGGCGATCAGCAAAATCGTGAAATACCAAAGCGCGAAGAAACGCATTCTGGGGTCTTTGCGAGGATAGAAATTGAGCGTTGCATGAGTCATGATTTTCTCCATTTTCCCGCCTTTCTCACTGACCCAAAAGAACCGTGTGCCAGCCAGGATGAATTGGTACTGTCTTTCTCACCACACGGCCCGTATTGTCACGCCAGGCCAAATCGACTTGCAGAGTTGCGTCAGGCTTGGTTCCACCCAGGCCAAAGTGCAGATCTGTGCTGCGTTTTCCCGAATGCCCGCTGCCGCCGTCAACCTGCGCGGAAAGCGTGCGCCCGTCGGGCAAGTGAACAGTCGCGGTCGCGCCAATCGCGGGACGGCCGTAGAAATCAGGCCCCGGGTGACCAGCGCGCTCCTGGAAAGTGCCCGGACCGCCATTTACCGGCGCCAGTAGATGCAGAGCGAGGAAATTGCCTGCTGTCGGACTTTCATTCTTGAATAAATACGACTCGCCCCACTGGCCCGCGATGATGAAGTCAAGCCTGCCATCACCATCCACATCAGCAAGGGCTATTCCTCTCCCGAGCATCGGACTGGCGATGCCTGCTTCCGCAGCAATATTGTGGTAACGATGATCCGGCCCTTCGACAAAAAAGACAGTCTCATTGTCGCCGCTCACATCGTCTCCCGGACGGAATGAAGGCCAGAGGCGCGGATCGCTGATCAAGCTGTCATTGGAAGTGCCCAGAGACTGTAGTTCGGGCCAGCGATTGATTTTCCCCTTGATGAAACCTACCGCTTGCACAATCTGGAGAGCGCCGCTGTTGTCAAAGTCCGCCATGCGCGCATCCCATCCCCAGCCGCTGCGGGAAACGCCAAGGCGCTCACTCGCTTGCTCATAGGGAGCTTTGCCGTGCTTGATCGCTTCCCGATCACCCGTGCTCAGCCACAGGAAATGGCTTTCTTGAAGCGCATAGTTATCCGCAATGTTGCTGACAAAAATGTCCGGAATGCCATCACCATTCAGGTCGGCAAAATCAACGCCCATGCCTTTGAATGAATCGTGTCCGAGGACGCTCGACGCAGGAGTGGTGAAGCCGCGATGTCCCTTCAAGCAGAGTAAAAGCAACGTGACCCGGCGTGGAGACGTTGTGCAATAAACGGTCGGGACCGAAGTCATGAGCAAAATAAAGCTCCGGAAGCAGATCGCCATCCAAATCAGCGGCGCCGGCGCCAAGCGTCCAGCCGTGCTCTACCTCGGGCGGAAAAACATTTTTTACTTCTTCAAAACGCGCAAAAGGATGATTGCCGCCGTGACCTTCCTTCCACAACAAGACGTGCTTGCTGCCGCCATTAAAGGAGCGTGACTTGGTGTTGTGCATGACCTCAACGCCAGAGGCCGTAGCGTCAAGAATGTGGCCACCATCCTGAAAATAATTTCCAATGATGAGGTCGGGATGACCGTCGCCATCAACGTCTGCGAACAGACCGGCATTCGAATACCACCGCTCTTCTCCGGGAACCAGTTCAACGGGCTGGAAGTCTTCCGCGGTGAGACGGCTCTTGTGTCCGGGAGTTCCTGAGGCGCGAAGAAAAGCGACAGGAGTGCGCCCCCAGTAATAGACCACAATGTCGAGCAGGCCATCTTCGTTGACGTCGCCGATCAGGCAGCCCATCGGCGCCATCTTGGAAGCATCGTAGCGCGCCGGCTTCAGACCGAAGGGTGAGTAGCGATCACCAGTTGTGGGCGCAGGTTCAATGCGAACTTGATCTGTACGTGGGTCAACCAGACAAATATCATTAGCCAGACCGTCTCCATCGAGATCGCCTGCCGCCACCGCTGCTCCCACGGATGAGATCCATGCGGAGATGCGTTTAAGGCTGGGATGCACCGCGCGAACGGTTTTAGATGGTACGGCTGCGCTCATCTGGGCAGCGTGTAGCGGACAAAATGGAATCGCGAGGCCAGCGTGCTGCGTTCGCTTGCGGAAATTCCCGGTTCCCTTGCCTGAACAAAAAGGACCACCACAATCAGGGCGGCCGCAATTTTAGTCAGGTTTGACTCGAAACCAACGATTGGAAAGAGTTCAATTTCATGTGAATTCCCTCGCAGTGGATTTCGCGATAGATAAAAGGTAGTTCTGCACCAGCTCTCGCCATTGCTGATATGGAGCGGAAGAGTCTCTGTTGACCTGGGCCAGCGCGCGATCACACAGCGCAGCGGCCTGCTCGGCTTTTACGCCGGCCAAGACAGCACACGCTTGTTCCGTATGTGCCGCTTCGTTGCCTGCTAACTGCCTGGCTTTGGCGGCAAAAGCAGCACCCTGCGCAAGAGCGGAATCGAAACAGCCCGCAAGTGACACTGCACTCTTGCAGATCAGGCGATGCCGCGCCGCCGGCATAGGCGCAAGCCAAACCGATACCGCTCCATGCATCGCATTGATAGATCGCGGGGAAACCGGAGATGGTCTTCGAGATCTGATGAAGATCACAGCCATGGACAAACCACAAGCTGCGTCCCAATCCTTGATAGAAAACATGACGCGCACTCATCGAAAGGCGAGTTGAGGGCAGAGCTTAAAGGTATCTTGAAATGGAAATATCCCTGGTGAAATCCATAACCATCCAGCACCAGCCAGCGCAGTACAGGATCGAACTTGCGAATGACTGTCTCAATGCGCCGACGCAACCATGGCAACCTGGCGTACGCCCACCCTGCCCCTACGTGAAGCATATAAATATGCTGTTTGCCTGCGCCTGCCATGAATTCTGTCAGACGGGCTAGAGCCAGGGAACCATGGCATCGCGAAGAGCGAGCGCCATGGCCGCACCTTCATAGGCAAAACCGCGATACTCCGAAGCGACTTGCTCGAGTCTGCCACCCAGCGCTTCCAACTCACGCTCTTGCAGGGCTGCGTGATAGCCCACAAGAAAAATAGTGCCAACATGCTCCAGCCGCTCCCGGACTTCCGACTTCGGGCTGGAAAATCCACGACGTGCAAATGTAACTTCGCGACCGTCGATGCTTAATAATTTGTTTAGAACTGGCAACATTGCTAACGCCGAAGAGATGAAATGCGGCGAATATCCATTGGCTGGTTCTGCGACGGCTGAGCAGGAAATTTTGGTGGCGTCGGCCCATCGGTGACCAAAAGTCTGTTTTCGAGTGCCCGCACTGATTCGAGATCGACCTCAACGGCAAATGCGCGCCCAATGGAATCCAGGGAAACTACAACTCGCGTGTTGTTGACCCTGCGAACCAAGATGCCCTTGAGTCCCGCAAGCGCCCCTGAAGTAATCACAACACGCTGTCCCTCATTCAGACATTCATGCGGCACGGCGTTACCGGATTGCAGACCGCGCCCGATCCACGCAATTTCTTCATCAGTGAGAACCGCGGGAGAACTGCCGGAGCCAACAAAGTAGAGCACATTGGGCAGCGTGAGCACGCGCATGCGTTCCGCGTGCGGCAGATGAACAAAAACGTAGCCGGGGAATAATGGCATTTCAAGCGTCACGCGGCGGTCTTTCCATTGCCGCAACGAGCGAAAGCATGGAAGAAAGTGCTCTATCTGCAGATGATCAAGCCGGGACGCAGTAGTCTTTTCTTGATTTGTGCGGACGAACAGCACAAACCATTGCGGCAGGAGTGAGTCAAATGGAGGAAGGGTACCCACGATTGTAGCGTTGATTGGTTGTGAGTGATGATGAAGCTTCGCCCCGTCACTTACAGGGAATGTGTGACCTGAACCCTTATTTGTGAGGCGAGAAAAGATCGCAGTCTTGAAAGTGCAAACAGGCGAACTCAAATACTGACCTGATGCCGTCTGCGACAGCGAGCTGATCAAAGTTTCTCCTCCCGGCACCGCCCTATCAGCCCGAGATTAGAGAAATCCACATTACGACGTGGGAATTGCATTAGCAATAGCCAATCGAGACAAGCATGAAATATTTTTTTAATTTCGTTCCAAAACGGGAACATCACATCGCGAGCCAGAGACGCCGCGCGCTCGGCGGAGGAGCGGCGCGCTTGCTTCACGCAAGAAACGCGCCGCCATAAAGATGTCCTACTCTCGAAGTCTGCCTACTGAGCAGAGATGCATTGTGCAATAGCAATAGCTGAACCAGTGGATTGCTTACTGGTGGCTGAGGTTGAAGGTGACTGTGGGTTAGTAGGCTGGAGCCCAGAGCCGCACTTACTCGGGATTACCGGGTGCGGTCCATTATGTACCGGCCGGGGATATATACCGCCGGACGGAAATGTTGCGGAGTTTGGATATCCTGAAGGCGGCGTTGTGCTGTAAGTGGAATTCGTGGAACTCAGGGAAATTGTTTTAGCCGCCTGATGCCCAACGTAGTTGGCTGAATTTGTAACGCTGGTGCCGGCTTTCACAAAAATCACATCCGCATTGACATTGAAGCTTGAGTCAAACGTTCCATCCGTGCGGACCGTCATTGTCCCAGTGGACCCAGAGAGAGAGTCAGGTTGCGGCAGTACGCTGGTAGAAACCTTCCCGCCGGAATTGTTGATGGTCACATATACATCAACTTGCTGCCCATTGAAGTTAACGCTGGAAGCGCTCTTCATGAACAATGCGGTTACTTCCAAAGGTACCGTGCCACCGCCCTGAGGTACGTCTTGCGTGCGATGCATGATCGTGTCTGTGCTTCCGGTAGAACCCTGAATTGGCACGCCGTTCAGAGACACATTGCCCAAGTCAACCGAGGTAAGATCGATGGAAGCTCCTGATCCAGTTTGCAACAGGTCATATCCAGCCGTTTGCGCCGAGGCAAGAGCAGATGCGGCCAATAATGCCAGCATCGCCAAACTCTTTAACACGAACGATCTTGTCAACATACGCGACAACGGATTTTTCATAAAGTCAGTCTCCTTGACCAGCTTCATGATTAAAGGCTTCTGACAACCGGCAATTCTTCTCCGGGATTGCGAAAATGAGGAGAATTCTCCCGATAAATGAGCTGAGCAGTTCCAAAATGGAACTGGGATGGATTAAGCAAGAGAGTTCACGAACTCAGCGCGATGGAAGCACAGCCTCATATGGAATTGGCGTGAGCTGATGTGTCGACCGTTCGCCCTCTTTGACTACGACCGCTTGCCCCAATTCCTCCACCCCATTCAGAGTCGCAGGATCCATCCACGCGAACGGGGCAATGCTTTCAAAGGCAAACAAACGATAAGCACCAGGACGAACTCCTTTGAAAAGGAACGCACCCCGACTATCGGATTGGGAAAATCGATAGGCCTGTGGTGAAAGCCGCAGCTCGGCTTCCTCAGGCACAAGAACAACGGTGGCCGGGCTCAGGTCTCCAGCCTTTTCCACAACGCCGGAAACCTGAGCGCCATTCTCAGCTAAAACAATGCGTAGCGGTCCTCGCGCGCCCACCGGCAGGCTCAATTGATTACCGGTAGCACGGATATCACCGAAAGCAACACTTTTGATCCACATGCTTTCCGGCAAATGTTCCACTGAGAGCGCCCACATACCTGGAGCGACTCCGGGAAGCAGAACGCTTCCATCCGAACTGACGGTCCCCGCCGGCGGCGGACCTTGAAACAGCCCTTCCATTGGTTGAAGACGCACCACCAAATTGGGCGGAAGCGGCGAAGTACCTTCCAGCAGTATGCTTCCGTGAGCCGTAACTGCTGGCGCCAGAGGCAGAGTGTTTTCCTCAGTGGGTATGCCTGCGGTTATCTCCAGGGCCAGCCGTGCGGAAAATACTTCTCCTTTTATCAACTGAGACGCGACCAGAAAATATGATCCCGGCGCTATGCGTCTTATTTCAAATTTCCCAGTGTCAGGGTCCACCGCAGCTGTTGACCGATCAATATAAGACGCAAATCCATGGTCATTATGGGCAAGAACAACCTGGACCTCGTTTTGGGCAATCTTGAGCGGACTGAGTACTCGGCCTCGCAACGTGGAGGCCCGAACACTTTGCATGCGAAAATTTATTTCCTGAATATCGCCACCTTCAGGCAGGGGAACCGCATAAGCAGAGTCCAGTTCAAGCACGCCGGGATAATAGAGAGGCACAAAAGCATCTTGCA
The DNA here is from genome assembly GCA_963732195.1 of Terriglobia bacterium. Taxonomy (GTDB): domain Bacteria; phylum Acidobacteriota; class Terriglobia; order Terriglobales; family Acidobacteriaceae; genus Angelobacter. The sequence continues at coordinate 16,740 of CAVSYO010000030.1, forward strand.
TCTCTGGCACAAGCGCACCAGTTTCGATTGGATGAGAAAGCGGCGATCCCTTTGGAGTGGCAAGAATGAAATAGCGGTCGGCCGGAAGATCGTAACACCGGTATTCTCCGCGATCGTTAGAACTTGCGCCGGCCACGGGAATGAGCTGTCGCACGCCGCTCGAATAGCTTACGCGCATCACCTGAATGCCCACACCTTGTAGAGAATCTCCATCTTGATCGAAAATACGGCCGGAAAGCGCGCCTAATGGAGTGATTCGAAACATCAGGTCATGAAGCTCCTGGCCTGGCGCAACCGTCAACACGCTGCCGGTACTCTCCGGGACGGGTGAACCATAGTGCTGGCGCGCAAAACCTTCCCGTTCCACCCATAAACGATACGAACCAGGCGTGAGTTCAAGATGAAAGTGGCCTTGCAGGTCGGAATCCCGACTAATAGGAGAAGCAGCCGGATCGGCAGCAGAGGCAATCCGGGTATAGATTACGTGCGCTCCTTTAATGGGCGCGCCTGTGAGTTTGTTCGTCACGGATCCTTCTACGGGTACGGGGCTTTCAGTTGGAAGCGCTTGAGCGAGAATGCCGATCAGAAGGACAAGCAAAGGAGAAGGAAGATATCGCGTGAGTACAAACATGCTTGGAAATCCTGCGTCATTATATGCGGAACTCTTCAAGAGATAGACCTCAATCCAAAGAGTTTTCGCCCTAATCCTTTTTCAGTACCAATTTGAAACGGCATGTTCAATAACGCGGGCACGTTCTGAAAAGAGTGCGCATAGTGTTACAATTTCTGCAGTTACAGCTATCACGGGCGGGAGTAATTCAGTGGTAGAATGCCAGCTTCCCAAGCTGGACGTCGCCGGTTCGATCCCGGTCTCCCGCTCCAAATTCCTACCCGTAAAAGTTCCCTTTACCAGGACCGTTTAAGAAGACGTTGCTTATTGGCTTTTCATCCATGAGTGCAACAGTTTCGGCACCAGTTCCGCTGCCGGCCCAAGATGGACTTCGTCAAAGTACCGGGCATTAGCGGGTTCCGTCAGGCCGAGAAAACTCGTCCGTGCAGGCTGTGGCCTTTGCTTGAGCATGGTTACAAAGCTCGCCACGGGCTGCACAGATCCCGAGGTCCCGATGGCGATAAACGAATCGCACTCTTCCAAAGCGTCATAAATGAAGTCGAGCTGATAAGGCTGCTCACCAAACCAGCAAACATTGGGCCGCACCAGCGCTCCGCAAGCGCAGCGCGGCAACGCGCCTGTCGCATAACTATTGTGGTCATTGAACGCTGGACGGCCACAAGCGGCGGCACACCGGCTTTCAAACAGTTTGCCGTGGATGTGGACCACGTCTTCCGAGCCTGCGGCTTCATGCAGACCATCCACGTTTTGCGTGCAGAGAAACAATCTGCCGTCCCCGGACTCTTTGCTCCACCCGGCCAGTGCAACATGCGCTGCGTTGGGTTTGGCATCGCGGGCGCGCGCACGACGGTCAGAGTAATACTGCCAAACCAATCTCGGGTCCTTCTCCCAGGTTTCAATGTTCGCCAGTTCGTAATGGCTGTGGCCGCGCCAACTGGTTCCCTGAAAGACAGGAATCCCGCTCTCCGCGCTGATTCCAGCGCCGGTCAGGACGAATATGCTACCGCCCTTCTTCATGCGAACTGTTCTCTGTCTGCAGTCAAAAGTGGCCTATAATTTAATTACCTTGAGAAAACCAGCTGGTATTGTTCTCTCACTGCTGTTTCTGGCTATATCGGTGCTAGAGATACCGCTTCAGGCCCAGCAGCAGCCCGGCACTGCCCGTGTGAGTCAACTGCTGTTGATCATACCCTTTGAGAATACTTCCACTGCGCCAGGAAACGACTGGATCAGCGAGTCTTTTCCTGAGGTGCTGAGCACGCGGCTTGGTCCCAGCGGCTACTTCATCATGGGACGTGACGACCGTCTCAATGCGTTCGATAAGCTCGGCATACCTCCGGGCGCCAAGCCCTCAAGGGCCACTCTTTACCAAGTGGGCCAGCAGTTGGATGCTGACTATTTAGTGATGGGCGATTATCGCATTGACCGGGCCAACATCACCGCGCACGCCCGCGTTATGGACATGGAGCGACTTCGCCTCAGTCCAGAGTTCACGGAGTCCGGGCCGTTGACCAATCTCATTAGAATCCAGACGGCATTAGCATGGGACATTCTTAATACACTCAACCCCGGCCCGGTCGCCAAAGACAGGTTTATTGCGCAATTTACTGCTCAAAGGCCAGATGTTCTGGAGAATTATGTACGCGGCATTGCGGCAGTCAACGATCAGGAGAAGATCAAATATTTTAAGGAAGTTGTACGGCTGGAGCCGACGCACGCTCTCGCAATGTTGCAACTGGGAAAAAGCTATTACAAGGCACGAGATTATGAGTCGGCCGCGAGTTGGCTTGCGCGCGTTCCCATGAAAGATGCCAACGCCAATGAAGCGCAGTTTTATCTCGGACTTGCTACTTTCTACGGCGGGCACATGGACAAAGCGGAAAGCGCCTTCCGCGCCCTTGCGGCCCGATTGCCCCTCACTGAAGTCTTGAACAATCTGGGCGTGGTTGCGGCGCGTCGCGGCGAGAAGGGTGCGCGCGGTTATTTTGAAAAGACCGTACAGACCGATCCTAATGAGCCGGATTACCGCTTCAACCTGGCTGTAACGCTGTTTCGCGAAGGCGACACGCAGGGAGCCGCGCGCGAGTTGCACGAGTTGTTGGCCATCCATGCGGACGCAGAAGGAAAAACTTTTCTTGAGGCCATTGCTTCCGGCACGCAACCTGCCCGCATGCCTTTGGAGCGAATCAAGCGCAACTATGACGAATCCACTTTCCGCCAGATTGCCCTGGAAATAGAAAATACGAATGAGGCACGTCTGGCGAAGTCTGATCCGGCGAGCCATGCCGCGTTTCACGTTCGGCACGGCCAGGAGCTGTTGCAATCTGGCTTGCCGGTCGAAGCTGAAAAAGAGTTTCGCGAAGCCGTGGTACTTGATCCAGGCAGCGCGGGGGCTCATGCTGGTCTGGCGGCAGTTCTTGAGAACGACCAGGACATAACGGGCGCACGCAATGAAGCCCGGATGTCTTTAAAGTTGCAGCCGACCGCCGAAGCGTATCTGGTGATGGCCCGGCTGGATCTGGTGGAAAATAAATCAGCATCAGCCGTGCAAAATGTTGATCGTGCTTTGGCTCTCGACCCTGGAAATGCGGCAGCAGTTACGCTGAAGCGTGACATCGCATCGGGGGCTGTGGGCAAGGCCCAGTCTTCGCAACCTTGAGGTAAATGCTATGCGTAATCTGTATTTCAAAACCGGAGTTTCCAGAATCGCAATCGTATTTGCGTTGCTATTTACGGCTCGGGCCGCGTCGGCGGACGCGGTGAAAATTGTGGTGGATGACACCATCAATCCCATCACAGCGGAATATGTTGACCGCGCTATTCAGGAAGCACAGCGCACCCACGCCGACGTTCTACTTGTCGAATTGAATACTCCGGGCGGCATCATGGGGCCCATGGAGCGGATTATCCAGAAGATCCTGGCGTCGCCCGTTCCAGTAATCGTTTATGTATCGCCGGCAGGAAGTGACGCCGGTTCAGCAGGCTTCTTCATTCTTGAGGCTGCGGACATCGCAGCCATGGCGCCCGGTACCCACGCCGGCGCAGCGCACCCTGTACGAGGTGATGGAGTCATTATGGATCCGGTGATGAAAGAGAAGATGGAGAATTATGCCTCTTCATTGCTTCGGTCTTACGTGGGCAAGCGCGGTCGCAATGTCGAAGTGGCAGAGAGCGCAATGAAGGAGTCCAAGGCTTTTACCGCGGACGAGGCCCTGGACAAGAACTTGATCAACTACATCGCGAAGGATGAAAAAGACCTTTTCGCGCAGCTCGAAGGCAAGCCTGTTACCCGCTTTGACGGCTCCAAAACCGTGCTTCACGTCGGAGGCAAGCCCATTCATCTTTATGAGATGACCACTAAGCTTCACATTTTAACTTTCTTAATGGACCCGAATGTGCTGTACCTGCTTTTCACGGTTGGCTTGCTATGTATTTATTTCGAATTTAACCATCCGGGCGCAGTTGTTCCAGGCGCGATTGGTTTCATTGTGCTTCTGCTCTTCTTTTACGCGTTGAATTTGCTCCCGTTCCGCTCTATCGCGCTGGTGCTGATTCTATCGGCCTTTGCATTCTTTGCGCTTGAAGCCAAGTTTCAGACGCATGGCGTTCTGGGTGTAGGAGGCATCGTGCTGATGTTTTTGGGCGGCCTGCTACTCATCGATGGCCCGATCCCGGAAATGCGCGTTAATATCTGGACAGCCCTGGGGGTCAGCCTGCCCCTGGGAGCGATCACGATCTTTCTCATGACTATCGCTTTAAGAGCGCGCAGAAACAAGGTCGTGACCGGGGAACAAGGCATGATCGGCGAAGTGGCCATTGTCTGTGCGCCGCTCACGCCTTCCGGCAAAGTCTTCATCCAGGGAGAACTTTGGGACGCCGTCTCGCCGGCCAATGTGGATGCAGGCCGCAGAGTGGTTGTTCGCAGGGTAGAAAACCTGGTGCTTCACGTGGAACCAGTGCCCGAGGCAGTACCTCAGCCCTCGATTGCAGGATAATTTTTGCTTTTGTCACCCGTGTACCATAAAATCCGTTCGACTTTCCCACTCGCTATCTGATGGAGGCGCCTGTGCTCTTTTTTTCTCGTTCCAGTTGTCATTCTTCTTCTTTATGTTCTTAACTGCATCAAGATCCTGCGTGAATATGAGCGCGGCGTAATCTTTTCCCTTGGCCGCTTCCAGCAGGACGCCAAAGGACCAGGACTCATCTTGGTGTTTCCTCCGGTCCAGAAAATGGTGCGCATTGATCTGCGCCAGCAAGCCCTGGAAGTCCCTCCACAGGACATCATTACCCGCGACAACGTCACCTTGAAAGTGAATGCTGTCATCTACTGGCGAGTAGTCAACGCGCCGCAGGCCGTGGTACAAGTGCAGAATTACTACTGGCAGACACAACAATTTGCCCAGACCACTCTGCGCTCGGTCCTGGGTGAAGTTGAGTTGGACGAACTGCTGGCGCACCGTGACAAACTGAATACCCGCATCCAGAGCATTTTGGACCAGCACACCGCGCCCTACGGCGTGAAAGTTTCCAACGTGGAAGTAAAGCAGGTTGATCTTCCTGAATCCATGTTGCGTGCCATGGCCAAGCAGGCGGAGGCGGAGCGCGAAAAGCGTGCCAAAATCATTCATGCAGAAGGCGAGTTTTCAGCCTCGCAAAGGCTTATGGAGGCCGCGCATATTCTCTCCGGTGAGCCCATCGCCATACAACTGCGCTATCTCCAGACGCTCACGGAAATTGGCGTAGAAAAGAACACCACCATCGTTTTCCCGTTACCAGTGGACATGATCTCTGCGATTACCAAAGCGGTGGAAAAGATCTCTAACAAGTAAAACTTCAGCCAAAACCGGGTTACACTGGGGCAAGCTTTGGGACGAAAACCAAGGCCAAAAACCAGGCACGAAAACTGGGGGATGAATGGCAACTGGGACACAGATGGCGGGAAAGGATACCGATCAAGTTCGCGACACCGAGATTACGTTGAGCACGGGTAAACTTCTTGGCATCTTTTTTGCCCTGGCGATTATATGCGGTGTGTTTTTCACCATGGGATACCTGCTGGGCAAGAGCACCAGTGCAGGCGGAAGAACTGAAATTGTCGCCACAGTTCCAAGCAGCAGTGCCGGCAAGCCTTACGCCGGAAATAAGACTCCTGAAGCCGTCACGCAGACCTGCCCTCCTGGATCGCCCAACTGCGCAGCGGCCGCAGCTAGTGACACCGGCTCATCTTCCAAGTCTGCCGATCAGCAACCCGTCGCCCAGCAGCCTTCTGGGAACAAGACATCCGATCAATCGGCTGCAGGAACAGATGTAAAAGCCGGCTCAATAAGCTCCTTCATGGTGCAAGTGGCAGCCGTATCAAAACAGGAAGATGCGGAGATCCTGGTTACGGCGCTGCGCAAAAAGCAGTATCCAGTTTTCATCGCCAATGCCGCCGGCGATCCCCTGTTCCATGTGCAGGTTGGGCCATTCAGCGATAAGAAAGATGCTGAAGCCATGCGCACCCGTTTATCGGGGGATGGTTATAACGCGATTGTGAAGTAGAGCAAATGGCAGTTAGCAAATAGCAATTGGCCGAAACAAAAGAGTGCCAGGTACCGAATCCCAAATTCGCTAATTGCCAGTTGCGGCAATTGCTAGCTGCTACTCCGTATCAAACCGCTGTTCTAAAAACGGATCGCCATACATGTGGTAGCCGTTCTGCTCCCAGAATCCCGGGACATCGTGCTCTGTGAACTCCAGTCCGCGCACCCACTTAACTGATTTCCAGGCATACAGATGCGGCACGATCAGCCGCAGAGGATAGCCATGGTCCGCCGTGAGCGGCTGGCCGTCATGGTGCGTGGCAAAGAGCACGTCGTCACGATCAAGATCGATTAAAGGCACGTTGGCGGTGAAACCCTGTTCGGCATGGACCATCACGTACTTCGCGTCCGGCTTGAGCTTTACCAGCTTAAGAACTTCCTGAAATGCGACACCTTGCCAGTCATTGTCAAAGCGGCTCCAGCGCGTGACGCAATGGAAATCGCTGCGCGTCTTGATCTTGGGGAGTTTGTTAAATTCATCCCACTTGAGCCGCACTGGCTGTTCGGCAAGACCTCGAATTCGAATATGGAAATCCCAACGCGCGGGATCAAAGCGCGGAACCGACCCGTAATGCAGCACAGGCCACTTCAGCGTGAGAGACTGGCCGGGCGGCAGACGCCCTGCTTTAAGCATCTGCTGCTCTTTTTCTTTGCGTTCATTACCGGAAAAGATGCCGGAATCGTCGTCCATAGGGACATTCTAAACACATTGTTAAGAATCGATTGCGGGGCTAAGGGGAGTTTATATCCATCCGTATTAACCATAATGCGCGAGCAATAAAGGAAAGCAGCAAAATACCGTTAGACGCCTCCCAGAAAGAGAATGATTGACTGTCCGCTGCACTGGGTGTAGGATTTGGAAGATCTCAGATGCACCGTTTATTCACCAACCCGGCTTCCGCCAGCAACATGGTCATGTGTTGCTGTATGTGTATGTGTACACGTGAGCGGCCGGTGCTTAGCAATTTTTCTTAGCTTTTACCTAGATTCAACACCGGGGCCGCTCAAAACGAGCGGCCCTTTCGTTTTTCAGGCTGCTACACGGGACTTGGCGGTTCCTTCGAGGAAAAGAGGAAGGCATGTCAAAACTGAAGCAGCCAATCGCAATCTATTACGAACACCCGCACTGGTTCGTTCCGCTCTTCAAGGAGTTGGAGCGTCGGGGAGTACCATTTGTCCGCATTGACGCGGCCCAACACCATTTCGATCCCGCCCACTTGAACGGCGAGGGCGGATATTCACTGGTGTTCAATCGAATGAGCCCTTCAGCCTACCGCCGCGGCCATGGCCAGGCAATCTTCTACACGCTCTATTACCTTGACCATCTGGAGCAGCGCGGCAAGCGTATTGTGAACGGTCAGAAAGCGTTTCGCTATGAAACGTCAAAAGCCCTGCAGCTTTCCCTGCTGGAAAGGCTGGGGCTTCCCTATCCCAAGAGCCGAGTGATCAATAACCCTGCGGATGCGATACATGCCTCCGATGGGCTGCGCTTCCCTATCGTGGTGAAACCAAACATTGGCGGCAGCGGCGCCGGCGTGACCAAGTTCAATTCACGGCAGGAACTTGAGTCCGCGGCCAAAGCAGGCACGCTTGATCTGGGCCTGGACACCACCGCGCTGGTGCAGGAATTCATTCCCGCGCGCGGCGGCCATATTGTTCGCGTGGAGGTGGTTGGGGGCAAATTTCTCTACGGAATTAAAGTCCACCTCACCGGCGAAACCTTTGATCTCTGCCCGGCGGACATCTGTAAGACCACCGGCGGCCAGGAACTGGCCCGTGCCGCGTGCCCCGTTGATGCACCAAAAACCGGCCTTAAAGTTGAGGGTTATACGCCGTCAGACGAGATCATTCGACAAGTCGAGCGCATCATGCAGGAGGCGCAAATTGAAGTCGGCGGAATTGAGTACATCATCGACGATCGCGACGGCAAACTTTACTTCTATGACATCAATGCGCTTTCCAATTTCGTTGCTGACGGCCCCAAGGTAGTTGGCTTTGATCCCTTTGTGCGGCTGGTCGATTTCCTTGAAAAGGAGGCCGCGTAATGCGATACGGATATTGGCTTCCTGTTTTCGGCGGATGGCTGCGCAACGTGGAAGATGAGCAGATGGAAACCAGCTGGGCTTACGTAAGCCGGCTAGCACGCCGTAGTGAAGAGATCGGCTTCGACCTTACGTTGATTGCCGAACTCAATTTGAATGACATCAAAGGCCCGGAAGAGCCGTCTCTGGACGCATGGTCTACCGCCGCTGCACTTGCTGCGGTTACGCACCGCCTTGAGTTGATGGTGGCAGTCCGTCCGACGTTTCACAATCCCGCCTTGCTGGCCAAGCAGGCGGCAAATATCGACCATATCAGCAATGGCCGTGTTTCATTGAACGTCGTCTCCTCTTGGTGGGCGGAAGAAGCGCGCAAATATGGCGTGAACTTCGATAAGCACGACGATCGCTACGCCCGCACCTCAGAATGGCTGGACGTTGTTGATCAAGCATGGAAGCACGATCACGTAAATTACGAAGGCAAGTATTACAAGGTCGAGGACCTGGTGTTGCAACCAAAGCCTGTGTCTCGCCCTCGGCCGGTAATTTACGCCGGCGGAGAGTCAGAAGCGGCCAAGAACCTGATTTCGCAGAAGTGCGACGCTTACGTAATGCACGGTGATCCGCCGGAGAAGATCCGCGCGAAAGTTCGCGACCTCTCTGCTCGTCGCGAAAGATGGGGCCTGCCGCCAATGCAATTCGGCGTGGCGGCATACGCCATTGTGCGGGATACGGAGCGTGAAGCGCAGCAAGAGTTGCGCCGCATTACCGATGTCCAGCAAAACGCCGCTGGATACCAGAATTACCAGCAGTGGCTGGCCAACACGCAACTTGAGCAGCGCGTTTCATTGGAAGATTACTCGGTCTCGAATCGCGGTCTGCGTTCCGGGTTGGTAGGAACACCGGAGCAGGTGGCCGAGCGCATTGCCGAATTTGAAGATGCCGGAGCCGGCTTGTTGCTGTTGCAATTCAGCCCGCAGTTGGAAGAGATGGAACGGTTTTCTCGCCAGGTAATCCGGGCGGGTAGCCGGGTATTGGCCCACGCAGTTTAAACGACGTTCGCGTCCCGCGAAACTGAAGAGATTGGCCCCAGGCTGCTCTTCAGGCAGCAGACGAGCTCCATGCTCCTTCCCGGGAGTTCGTCTGCTTGCAAATTTGGTGTTGAGAGTTCCTCTGTTGGTTTTTGGTTCAGGATAGCTTTGTGAATATTGTTCTAAGCAAAAAGTCGAGCGACGTCGTCAAGGTCAGTGTGCGAAAAATCGTTCACCACCAGATCAGCTCCAGCCTGCTTTAGCGTGGCCCTCCTACCGCTGGCAGCGATGCCCACACACTTCATCCCCGCGCTTTTGGCCGCAAGTACGCCCGCAACAGCATCCTCACATACGAGGATGCGACTTGGCTCGACCTGCAAGGCCTGAGCGGCCAGCAAAAACAAGGCCGGATCAGGTTTGCCTCGGCCAACATCCTCTGCCGTCACCACAGCTCGAAAATGATCCCGTATGTCGAATGCTTTCAGCGTTTGTTCCACTCGCACGCGGCTACCGGACGTTGCCACTGCGCTCGGCAATCCAAGGGCATCAACCTGCAAGAGAAATTCGGCAAAGCCCCGGACGAGTTTCAACTCACTAGCACGGGCCTGAAATAATTTATCTTTTTCAGCGCCGTAACTCGCGACTTGCTCTGGAGTGAGCTCGCCGAGAAAATGCCGCAGTATCTCTGCGCGTTTCGCTCCGTCCCGGACAAAAGACAGTTCCTCATGGCTCACGGATTTGCCCTTCGAATGCAGAAACGTTCTCCACGACTGAATGTGTGTGGGATGGCTATCTACGATGACTCCATCAAAGTCGAAGATTACGCCGCCAAGCATTCGCGTTCCTATAAACCTCGAGCGGCCGACTGTAGTTGAGTTGATCCGGGCCATGACTGTTGAGCGTGCTGATAATTAGAAATCGTGCCAATATCCAGCAGGTATTCAGAAATTTTATATGCCGCCATTTTCCCAATCATCTTTGGAAAGACGTCAAAGCCGATATCGCAGGGCCGCTGATCTGGAAGAAAATCGAAAAATGCAGGCCCAGCGACCATCACGCCCGCGAAAGCCCAGTTGCTTGCGGGGTGCATCGGCTTCTCTACAAAGCCCGATATGACTGCTTCATCGTCGATGGTGACAATGCCGCATCGAGCGGGATCGGGCACTTGATAGATGCCCAGCGTAGCTACAAGATGCTTTTGCTGGTGAAACGCGAGCATGCGTGACAAATTGATGTTCGTCAGTACGTCGGCATAAAGAACAAAGAAGGATTCTTCCCCGGTAATAAACTTACGGTTTTCTGCCAAAGTTCCCGCGCTGCCAAGCAGTTCCGGCTCTTCGGCAAGGCACATCCGCACCCCAGTCTTTTGTTCGGCGGCAAATTTTCGAATAGCTTCAGCATGAGCGTGCGTATTGACCAGAACGTCAGTGATTCCGGCAGCCTCGCAGTTGTTGAGCCATATCTCCAGCAGTGGAACGCCTTGAATCGGCAGCAGGCATTTGGGAACGTTGTCCGTCAACGGGCGCAGCCGTGTGCCGTTTCCCGCCGCCAGGAGAAAAGCTTTCATGAGACAAGAATAAATGACGCTGCGCTAAAGACTGAATTCACCACTTGGCCCCAGAGACGGACATGACCACGCTGAGTTGTTTGCGCTTCCATTGCCATGCAGACTTGATGATCTCCTGACAGAGAAGAGTGCTCGGGACTCCAGCCCAGTTCATGCATGATTCGCTTTGGGCTGGCGCACAGTATCGCCGGATCACCTTCACGGCGGGCGCTTACACGCAACGGGATCACGCGGCCTGTAACTTCGGCCGCGGCATTACATACTTCTTTCACTGAGTAGCTTCTTCCCAGCCCAATGTTGTAAGCACGCACCCCTGGTTTGTTCAAATTCTGAAGAGCACAAATGTGCGCGCTGGCAATGTCGAGCACGTGCACATAATCGCGCAGGCACGTGCCGTCCGGCGTGTCATATTCATCACCATATATGTTAAAGACCTTGCGCTCCCCCGCAGCAGCCTGTAGCAGAAGTGGAATGATGTGGGTTTCAGGATCGTGGCGTTCTCCCAATTCGTCCGTCGCCCCGGAAGCATTAAAATAACGCAGCGCGGTCACGCTCCATCCATAGGCACGCGAATACCAGTCAAGAATACGCTCAAACATCAACTTGGTTTCGCCATAGGAATTGACAGGCTGCTTGGGATCATCCTCATTGATGGGGACCCGCTGAGGCGTACCGTAGACCGCGGCTGAAGACGAGAATACAAAATTCTTGATGCCCGCCGCGCGCAGCACCTCCAACATAATAATTCCTGACGCTACGTTGTGCTGAAAAAACATCCCAGGATCCCTGACCGACTCAGGAATGAGAGCCTTGGCGGCAAAATGAAAGACAGCATCGAAACGGATATGGCTTACCAGAGATTGCATAGCGCTCTGGTTGCCGATATCGATTTGAAAGAAAGCCGCGCCTGCAGGGACGGCTTCTCTGTATCCGGTAGAGAGGTCATCCACAATCGTGACGGAATGCCCTTTTCGCAACAGTTCAGCGCAACAGACTGATCCCACATATCCAGCGCCACCCGTAACCAACACATTGGCCATTGTTACACCCCTGATCCGCGCAAGACCCGGGCCGGGGTCTTGATGAGTATTTTCAGGTCAAACAAGAGCGACCAGTTCTCTACGTAAAACAAGTCCATTTCGATTCGCCGCGCGTAGCCAGCCTGCTGATCGCCACTAGTCTGCCAGTAACCGGTCAAACCAGGCTTCATTTGGTAGAAAATCCAGCTTGCATCCCCGTATTTCTTGAGTTCCATGGGAGTAATCATCCTTGGACCAACCAGACTCATCTCTCCTTTGAGCACGTTCCAGAGCTGAGGCAGCTCGTCCAGGCCGCTGCGTCGTAGCTTTGCTCCCACCGATGTGATACGTGGATCGTCTTTCAACTTGTAATTCACTTCAAATCGGCGGCGAAGAAGAGCATCGCGTCGCAACACTTCGTCGGCATCCACGCGCATGGTTCTCAATTTGAAAGCGTCAAACTCACCCTTTGGGCCTATTACGCGACGCCGAAAGAAGGCGGGGCCGCCATCATGAATTTTGATCCGCAGCGCCAGGATCAATACGAGAGGTGCGGATACAAGCAGAAGAAGCGAGGAGCCAACAAGATCAACTGCTCGCTTGAATGTTCGGCCCCACCGTGTCAGCAGCAGCCGTTGTTTTTGTATGAGCTCTTGCGTTTTCACAGCGGCAGAAGCTGGCATTTTAGTCCCTGGCGATGGAAGTTTCGGTGGCCACAGCCGCCGGTTTTGAAAGTAAAGACAGATCGGAATCCACCATCATTCGCACCATTTGCTCGAATGTAACTGTTGGTTTCCAGCCCAGAATCTTATTTGCCTTGCCGGCATCTCCGGTGAGCAGATCGTCCTCTGCTGGACGCAGCAAGACAGGATCAATCTCAACGTGTTTCTGCCAGTCCAGGCCGACATGTGCAAAGGCAATCTCCAGAAGTTCTTTTACGCTATGAGTGACTCCGGTGGCGATTACAAAATCGTCAGGCGTGGGCTGCTGAAGCATCAGCCACATGGCACGAACGTAGTCACCGGCGAAGCCCCAATCGCGGCGGCCCTCAATATTCCCCACCTTGATCTTGTCGGCTAACCCCAGCTTGATGCGCGCGACCTGCCGCGAAACTTTGCGTGTAATAAACTCGGGCGCTCTCCGGGGAGACTCATGGTTGAATGCAATACAAGAGCATGCAAACATGCCATAGCTTTCGCGATAATTGATCGTAATATGGTGGGCAAACATTTTGGCCGCACCATATGGATTGCGCGGCTGCAGGCGGGTGGTTTCAGTCTGCTGCACGTCTTCAGGCTTGCCGAAAATCTCTGAACTCGAAACCTGCAAGAATCTGGCTTGCGGAGCATGCCGGCGAATTGCTTCCAGCATGCGAAGCGCGCCCATGCCGGTAACATCCATTGTCAAAAGTGGTTGAGTCCAGGAAACCGGAACAAACGTTTGACCGGCGAGGTTATAAACCTCACCGGGCTTAACTTGCTCAATGGCACGATCAAGTGATATCTGGTCAGTAAGATCGGCCTCAACGTAATTGATCCTGCCACCGAAGGCATCCGCGCCTTCGCGCGCCGTCCGTGCGACGTTACGGACAATTCCGTAAACTTCGTATCCTTTTTCCAGCAGCAACTCAGTCAGGTAAGAACCGTCCTGTCCGGTTACTCCTGTGATTAAAGCACGCATCCGAAGAACACCCCTTACGGTTCTGAAATTTGCGGCACTAGTTGGATCGATTTACGTGATGATATACCGATATTGTTTCCTGTGCCGCTTTGTCCCAGGAAAAATCAGCAGCTCTCCGCAGAGCATCGGATCTTTTTTGTTGTAACTCCTCAGGATTACACAACAGCTCTACCAGAACCTTTGCCATTGCATGAACATCAAACGCATCAAAGCACTGAGCGCCACCGCCCGCGACCTCTGGCAGCGAACCACGGTCAGAAGCAATTACAGGACAACCGCATGACATTGCCTCAACCAGAGGAAGACCGAAGCCCTCATAAAGTGAGGGCATCACGAATGCATGAGCATGGCGGAAGAGTGTGGCCAAATCTTTCCCGCCCAGATAACCAAGATTCTGCAAGTTGAGTTTGAGAGCAGGGTTGCGGACGAATAGTTCTAAGCCATTCGTTGGACCATACATTAGAGACTGGAAGCGTACGTCGGATTCCCTTTGCGCAATCTCCAATACCTGAAGCGCACTTGCCAGATTCTTAGTTCGCCAGTTGCGCGCGCTGGAGACAACAATGAATGGTCTTCTGACGCCGAACTTTTGTTGCAAGTGTACGTCATCTTCTGCCGCGCGGCATGGATGAAAGATTTCCCGATCAGCTGCAAGATGAACAGTGGAAATTCGATCTGGCGCCACGCCCAATAGCTTCTGGAGATCAGTTGCCGTGCAGTAAGAGTCGGCGATGAAATGAGCTGCCCGCGTGGCCATTGCGCGGTATCCGGCCCGAACCATCTTTTGCTTTGGCCAAGGATAGATGGGAAAGAGAAATGGAATGAGATCATGAACGGTTACGACCACCGGGCAGTTCAACAGCGGGGCTGCATAAAAAGGACAATGAAAAAGATCTAGCTTGTCGCGCTTTTCAAGACGCCGAAATTCGAGCGTCGTGAGAAGCGAATATTTTCCAGAAGACACTGGAACGGTTTGCACGGATAGCTTATGCAATCCGGGGACCGGATTGCCACGATCAACATACACCACCAGTTCACAACCCGCACGAACAAGCGCAGGCAACAATCCGGCTATGTAACTCCCTACTCCGGACTGGTTGTACCAGCGGGCATCAAAGCCTACACGCATTCTCAGTTTCCCCGCTAGTGTTTGATCACGCAATATTGCCTGCTTACATATCCGTGTAGCGGCTCTTGCGTCAAGTATCGAAGATCGCCGGAAAAAGAAGGATCGCAGGAATTTGTGATGGCCACGTCCACAACCCGCGCTCCGTTGTGGGTTATTAATTTCCGAATAACTAATTCCTTGATGCAATGCATTTCCATTGCACACGGTTTTTGCCTGCGAAAGACGGATCGAAGCCGTGAGCGCAATGCCAGTCTTGCCCGGACTCTTACAAGCAAGTTGGCACGCAGCTTTTCCGGGACTTGAAAAATCAATACGCCGCCGGGCCTCAACACCCGGACAAGCTCGACCAAATATTGGTGGCTGCATGGCTCCGCGATGTGTTGAAGCACGAGGCTCGTATAAATGAAGCCAAAATAATTATCCGGAAAGCTCTTCAATTGAATATCGTCATTCAGCTGAAAACGGCAATCAGGTAGATCGCGGTTCAACTCACGCGCCATGGCAATCATCGTAGGCGAAATATCAACGCCAGTGCATTCAGGGAAATATGCTGACAGCGCTCGGGTCAGGCGGCCCACGCCACAACCGAAGTCAAGCGCGGGGGCTGTTTTATCAATGTAAATACGAATTCTGGCGGCGTAGCCGAGTACTGCTTCAATCTCTTTACAGCCTATGGCAAAAAAGTCTTCTCTGGTCCATTGGTTATTGCGCTTTTCGGGATCGGTGCATATCGCCCACAGCGGATCGGCTTGCGCCAATCCTTCCCAGTTTCGCTGCAGCTCTTTGAGTGAATTCATGGTTTGCGCGCGACCATCCAGATAGTGTCATACCGGTTGATTTTCAGAGCTGCGTTCAAGACGCGATGGGCTGCATAATATGCGCCATCCATAAACAAACGTAGGCCACTGGAAACATAGTAGGGATCGAGTGATTCTTCCGTCACCTGCAGTCCGGAGTTTTCTAGAAGCCGTCGGAGCACCGCTGGAGTAAAGTGCGACAGATGGATTTCGCGGGATGCTCCCGCGCGGGAAATTCCGAGCTTTGGGCTGAACTTCTGAAAGGATTTAATCCTCAGTGTTTTGCCGATCTTCTTGATCTTTGAAGTCCAGGCCAGTACGTCATTTGGCACGGCAATTACTAAGACACCTTGCGCTCTCAGCAGGGCGTGGCAGCGATTGATCAGCATGCGCGGATCGGGCACATGCTCCAGAACGTGAAACAAAGTAATGGTATCGAAGGATTGTGGCGACAGATCCAGCTCCTCAACCTGTCCGGCAAGAAGTGAAAGACCATATTTTTGTTTGGCAAGGGCAACCGCGCTTTCAGATACTTCTGTTCCGGTAACCTCGCTGAAAAATGGTTGAGCATGATGGGGAAACTGTCCGTACCCGGTACCAATATCCAGCAGACTACCCTTCGCACCGGACCGTAATAGTTTTTTCAGCCTTCGCTTCCACAGCATGTCTCGGGCCTGCTCTTCCTTGAGCCAGGTATCGTACTTCCCTGCCTGCGAGTAAAATGCGCTGATTTCGGCGAAAGACGGCCGCGGGCTATCAAACACGTAGCCGCAGGAATCGCAGCGGCAGAAATTGAAGTCTGAATCCACTTTCTGTATGCGATCGCTCCGGCACACGTTGCAGGCCAACACAACTTCCGTATCGACCTGCCCTTTTGCACCCGTCATCGCAATCATGTGGCGGCCTGCCTGTTCGGCGCTGTTTCATGGACTGAAGCCTGCGCAGTCAACAATCCCAAGGCAAGAAAGAATAAAGCTGTTACCTGCGGCGTAGTGTGGAACAGGTAATCGACCGTTCCGTGGACCAGCAGACCGCAGATCGCGGTAAAGGTAGCGATGGCAATCATCTTATTGAAGTGATTTTCCGGCCCGCGCAATTGCCTCAGGGAGGTTCGCAGGGCAAGAACAATCAAAACGCTGAAGACCACGAAGCCTATCAGGCCGGTTTCCGCCAGCAGTTCCAGGTACAAATTATGAGCGTCGCCGGTCCAGCCATCAGGCAGGTTTAACAAGCCACCCATGAGGCCTCGAAGATTCCCGAAGCCTGTGCCTAACAAGGGCGATCGGGCGAAAATAGTGAAAGCTCCGCCCCAGATGGCCAGACGAGAGACGGCAGTAAAATCGTCAATTTCACCAAGGCGCTGAAAGAAGAAGCCCGCTACTGCGGCCGCCAGCAGGCAGGCGATCAGAACGAGTGCCACTTGCCGCATACGAGTTTTATGATCGCGCGCCGACAAGAATACTTGCACCAGCAGAATAGCAACAAAAGCGAGCAGCCCACCCCGGCTCTGCGTAAGCAAAAGAGCAATAGCCGCAAGAGCCAGACACCATCTGCTCAGGGTGCGGAGAACAGGATCCGTGCCGCCAATTGCAAAGGCCAGACAGAACGGCAGCACCAGATTGAGGTATCCGGCAAGACCGTTATAGTGTTCAAGAAAAGATGTGATGCGGCCTTCCCATGCCGGTATCTGTGCAATTTCATCCTGAACCGGATAGAGCACATCATAGAGCGCAGAGTAACCACCCGTGAGCTCCTGCCATAGCCCGAAGAAAGCCACGGCGATGGTTGAAACCATTATGACCTTCAGCAAGATCTGCGTGTTGTCCTGAGTCTGGCACCAATCGGTAATCACATAGTAAAAACAAACATAAGACGCCAGGCGCATTAGCTCGCGCTGCGCGTCGAGCGTGAGTGGATTGAGGAGGACGGCGGATGCAAGAGCAACGGCCAGGTAGACAAGGATTGCGCGCGTCAGCCAGCCGCCAAAGAGCCAGTCGCGCAGATCATGTTTATGCGTGGAGCGATGCAGCAGAACGCCGGCAAAGAAGCTGAACCGCACCAGCGTAGCTCAGATCGCGTATGGGAAAATCCCAGTTGAGGAATGGCGTAACCGGCAAGAAAAAGACCACCACTGGCAGTAAAGGCGTGAAGCGAAGCGCCGCAAGAACGAACACTGCACCGCCGACGGCTAACGGTAACGCGAGAGGACTCACCAGAGCACCAGCAGTTAATCCGAGCGCAATCCCAATAATGATCAACTCGGCGCGCCAAGTCGGCGGCTCAGGAACAATCGCGCGTGATGTTGCCGGATGATTCATCTGTTCAATTACGGCATCGCCTGTCCTGCCTTTATCAGGACATCAAGTGTTTGGCGCGCGCAACGCTCCCAGGTAAATTGGCGCGCGCGGTCAATTCCCTTTTGGCTGAGGTGCCGGCACAGTTCGGAATTGCGCAGCACCGTTTGCATACAGGCGGCCATCTCTTCTATAGAAAGGGGATCGAAGTAAGCAAGAGCGTTGCCGGAAATCTCCGGCAGGCATGACGTGTTCGACGCGATCGTCGGCACGCCGCAGGCCATGGCTTCTACCATGGGCAATGAAAAGCCTTCATACAATGAAGGCACAACCGCCAGAGTAGCGCCTTTGATCAGCAGCGCCAGATCAGTGTCGTCCAGAATGCCCGTGATAATCACCCGGCCTCTGCCGTTGCTTTTTGCCGCCGCGGATATGATCTCGTCTGAGGCCCAGCCGCGCCGACCCGCCAGGACAAGGTCAAAATCCAAATCTGCATTGTTCGCCAGCATCCGATGGAAAGCCTCAATCAGACGTTTGAGGTTTTTGCGGGGCTGGATTGTTCCGTGATGAAGCAAGTAGGGCTTTTTAATTCCCAGGCGAGCGCGTAAAGCGGCAAGAGCAGCCATGTCCGGCGCATTGGCGTTGAAGAGCGACTGGTCACAGCCATCATGAATCACCACAACTTTTTCCTCAGGCACGCCCAGGTGCATGACGATATCTTTCTTTGAGCACTCTGAAGACGTAATGATCGTATGGGAGAAGCGCGCACAGCCCTTGAGCAAGACGCGCTGCATTGCACCAACACCAGCCGAATGCGACGGCATGGTGATGGGCGTGACATCATGAATCGTACAAACCGCAGGCACACGGCCCACAGGTAAAGTGGCAGCCGTGGGGATAAACATAACATCGGCATGCGCCCGCGAAGCGGAGAAGCCCGCGCCGCCAAAGCGCCACAAGCGATCGTGATCGAGCAACGCCGATGAGCAAAGCTCAAAGCCGTCTTCTGGAGCAATGTGAATAGCATCATTGCCGTTCCGACTGGAAGCGAAAAGCGAGAAGCGAATCCCGTCATCTTTGCGGGCAATCTTTTTAAATTCACGAAGCAGGTTCTGCGTGTAGACATAAGTTCCCTGGCAACGAAAGCGGTTGGCCAGCGTCCATGAGTCTACGGCGATCTTCACAACGCAACTCCTGCGGCACGGGAATCGGATTTCACGCCTGCGCGCCACTTGCTCCACTACACTTAGAGTCTGTTCAGCGCATAAATCCCAGCTGAACTTCTGTGCGCGTTCACGGCCACGGGCAGCGAGCTCAGCCTGTAGATCATTGGATAACAATGTTTCGGCCATGCAGTCCGATATCTGCTCAACGGAAGTGGGGTTGAAATAGCGCAGAACGCCGCCGGAGACCTCCGGCAGACAGGAACTGTTGGAGGCGATCGTGGGAACGCAGCAGGCCATGGCCTCGACCATGGGAAGACAGAAGCCTTCATAGAGCGACGGAATCACTTCCAATGCAGCGCCACGGACCAGCAGAGACAAGTCGCGATCATTGAGCGCACCGGTCAAAACGACTTTGCAGTTGCCAGCGCTATCGTCCTGAGCGGCATTTACCGTTTCTTCATGCTGCCAGGTGAGAGGGCCAGCCAGTACCAAGTCGAAATCGAGTCGCGGATTTCTGGCGATCATGTGCCGATAAGCAGCGATGAGCCGAGGAAGATTTTTACGAGGCTGGATTGCGCCATGATGAAGAATGTACGGCCGATTGATCCCTAAACGAAGCTGTAACTGACTGAAGCGAAGCTTCGGCTCTGGCGGCGCACAGTTATAAAGGTCCTGGTCATAGCCTTCATACACCACCTGGAGTTTCGATTCGCGTACGCCGCAAATGCGAATGAGGTCTTGCCTGGAGTTCTCTGAGACGGTAATAATCGCGGCTGACGATTTCGCGGAGCGTGCCAGCAGAAACTTCAAAAAGAAGGCTGTGCGCCTGGGGAAACACGGCATCACCATGGGAGTGAGGTCATGGATAGTGGTTACAGTCGGCAGCAGAGAGTTGATGGGTAGCGAAACGCCGTTGGGGTTCAGCATGACATCGGCACCGTCAAGAAAAGCAGCGGCGGTTGCACCGCCGTAACGCCAGAGCCGATCCAATTGCATTAAAGATGATTTGCGCGGATGGAACCCCGCCTGCTCAAATTTGCTAACACTGCGGTGCTCAACTGAAGGAATAAACGGCCGAACCTCCATCCCACTTGGTCCTGCTATTCGTTGGAGGGCAGCCAGCAGGTTGCGCGTGTAAACCTGGATTCCGTGGTTGTTATATTGCGTTTTGAGCGCAGACGCATCAAAGGCGACCTTCATGAGATCCGTGGTTATCGGCGGGTTTCATGCGTATGCCGCTTTCGGCAGTGGCAACTGCAATGCCTGATGATAGACCGCCAGTGTTTGCCGCGCGGTTTCTGCCCAACTGAAACGCAGCAGGTTTTTCCGTCCATCAGCAATCAGAGATGCGCGCAGGTCATCGTCAGAAAAGGCGGTGCGAAGCTGGACCGCCATTTCTTCCGGCTTATGAGGATCAAAATAGAGCGCTGCTTTGCCTGCAACTTCCGGCAGCGAGGTTGAGGATGAACAGATCACGGGCGTTCCACAAGCCATAGCTTCAAGCACGGTGAAACCGAATCCTTCATAGAGCGACGGGCAAACGTAGACACGAGCGCCGGAATAAAGTGCGCGAAGATCGGCGTCCATGACAAAACCGGTGAAGAGGACGTGCTGCGCAATCCCAAGTTCCTGGGCAAGGCCGCGAAGAACAGGCTCACCTTCGGCCATTGGTCCGGCGATCACAAGTTGCAACAGTATTCCACTCTTGAGCAGAAGTTGAAACGCCTTCAATAATCCCGCGTGGTTCTTGCGTGGCTTATAGATGCCTACACACAAGATGTAATCGCGACCAATGCCGAATTTGGAACGTGTTGAAACAAGTTCCGCGGGATCGGATCCAGATTGAAAGAACGGATCGACAGCCGGGTAAACAACCTCAATCTTTTCCGGATCGGCATTCAGATAGCGAAAGGTTTCACCTTTGGAATGCTTCGAATCAGTGATCACGCGCGTGGCCATGCGTGAACAGGCATTCATCATGGTGCGGTAATAAAGGCGTCCAGCAAATGACGGAAGGTCTTCGGGGCAAGCCAAATAGATCACGTCATGAATGGTGGCAACGGCTGGGCACGGTCGCACCAATGGCAGAAGGAAATGCGGAGAGTGCAACAAATCGACTTTGTAGCGACTGAGAATTCGCGGCAGCTCAAATTGCTCGTGAAAAGAATAGTACTTAAGGCCGGTGCAGAGTTTTTGCGCGTTCGGCGCATGAACCAGGTGCTCGCTCTGCGGCGGCAGGATGAGCAGATACTCGTGTTCCGGAGCCTGCGCGATGACGGATTCGGCCAGGCACTTCATGTACCTGCCGATTCCCGGATTGCCGATTCTCCGCAAGTCAAAGGCAATTTTCATGCAGAACCCTAAAACGACGCCGCCCGAGCTACCAAGGCTTTTGCAGTTCCGGCGATCAAATGTTGTCGCACGGCGACAAAGATCGAATGAATCATGGCATGGTGAAGATCTTCAACCAGTTGAACGTTATCTGATGGGATAATGGCGCAAACGTCGCACAGCGACTTCATTTGGCCGCCCTGGCAGCCGCCCAGGCCAACAGTCATGGCTCCGTATTCTCTGGCCGTTTCCAGCGCCAGCAAAACATTCGGAGAATCGCCGCTAGTGCTGATAGCGAAAGCTACATCTCGCGGCTTTATGAAAGTCTTTAGCTGCTCAGAAAAGATGCGTTCATAGCCGAAGTCATTGGCCCACGCGGTAATGAGTGAAGCATTGTCAGTGAGAGCCATGACCCGGGGACGCTTTCCTTCGCCAGCGCTGGCGCCTTTATTGATGTCGCACATCAAATGTGAGGCGCTGGCGGCACTGCCACCGTTACCGAAGACGTATACAGTACGCTGTTCTGCGAAAGCCTCGAGAAAAGCAGAGACAATTCTAGTAATGGAGTTGTAGGGCAGCTGAGAGACCAGATCGGTGAGATCGTGAAAATACCGCCTGATGGTTCGATCGACTTCCTGGTGAGATTCCCATTCTCGACCTTCGTATCCGGGAGCCATGAATACTCCTACTCAGAATTTGATTCAACTGTTTCCTATCTGTTACTGCGCTGCAACTTTGCAAATAGAGAGCGGAATTCTCCTGCAACATCAGCCGCCAGCAGGCGGTAAGAATCATCAACCGGAATCTGCTGCCAACGATACTTCCCTACAACCCACAGGCACGCCAAAAGGAATGCTCCGAAAACGCTGCCGGCAACAATCAGACTACGAATAGGACTAGAACGTTTCTCAGGGGCAACTCCTGCATCCATTACGCGGACGATGGGCAGCTCTTTTGCTTCCTGAATCTTGGCCATTTCGAATTGCTGGGTAACGAAGGCGTAAACCGCTTCCTGAATCTTGGCCTCGCGGTATAGTTCCGCATAGCGCGAGCCGAGACCCGGCAGCGTATGCATGGAAGGATAAGGCGCGGACCAACCGACTGTATCCTGCGCAGACGCGTCATTATTTTGCCCGACAAGCTTTTTGAGTTGCGACTGTAGTTCCGCCATGCGCGCCTTGAGCGTGCGCACGCGAACATTGTCATCAGAATAAATCTGTTGCAAGCCTTTTAGCTCGGTTTCACTGGCGATCAGTTCGCCCTGCATGCGGGCGGCGGCATCCATTACGGCGCGGCCTTCATTCTGGGGATCGACCATGGAGTTTTTGCTGGTGAACTGGCTCAAGGCTGCCGAGGCGCTAGCTAAATCCTGCTTCGCAGTAGCAAGCCGTTCCTCAAGGAACTGGCCTTCACGATGCGCTGAAGAAGTGTTGAGATCGACGGCCAGCCGGTTCAATTCGTCAACATAAGCATTAGCAATCTGCGCGGCCATTTTTGGCTCATAGTCAGTGACGGTGAGCGTGATCACCCCGCTCTTTTTGTCTTCTTCTATGTCAGTAAACCTGGCCAGCTTTTTGCGTGCTTCAAAGTAGGTGCTTTTGCCATAGCGGGCGCGCAGATCGAAGCGGTTGATCAGCCGGTCCTGAACGGTACGGCTCTTCAGGACTTCAACGTAAAATGCGCCGGGCGTTTTGGCGCCGAGTAAACTGGCAGCATCCAGCCCGAATCCAGTACTTGAATTGTCACTGCCAAGAGCCTTGCTCAAAAGGCCCATCATGGTACTGCTACCGCTGCTAGTGGAATTTTCTCCGGGAACAAATCTCACGGCGGATTTGTAGTGCGATGGGACCAAAAAAGCCAGCACTATGGAAGCGACGAAAGTTTTCCAGGTCACGCCCCAGAGGAACCGGCGCGATCGCCAAAGGACCCAGAGTTTTTCGCCCTTTCGATCGTCAGGTTCGGTTGGCCCAGGCGAGTATCGCTTCTCCAATTCCGGATGGATGGAGGGGACGTAAATGGGTACGGTAGCCTGGCCCCTAGCTTCCACGTTTCAATCTCCAATGCGGCCAATATGTTAATTGAAATGACGCGGTGAAATCATTCTGTTTTTTACCGGCGCTCAAGAGCGGGAAATTCCAATACTCGTATTGCAAAAAGCTGGAAAGCGAGAGTTTGGGACTCAAGGCCCATTCTGATTTGAGATACAGGTCCCTGAGATTTCCTCCCTGAAGAAACATACTATCGGCAACTTCACTACGGTAACCGAACTGGACCGTTTTATCTGAGGCAGCCCAATAGGTGGTGCTGGCGCGCAACGCAATTCCCTGCCGTCCGACCGTGGCGTCGCCAATGATAAAGCCTTTATTCGTATAGCCATCCAGATAGCGGTCATTCCAGTAGAAGAAACCGCCGTTCAGTGGTTGAATCAGCCCGGGAAGATTAGTGTAAGAAGCTTCAACGCGCATATCCAGATGCGGCACTCCAGGCACCTGAGAAAGATAGAGTCCGGGAGTATGGGCAGAACGGCGCGGGTAGCCGATGGGCGAAATTTCATCCTCGACAAAAGAGTCATCGTAGAGGGTCAGCCACTTTCTAAAACCGGGTAGCCGATAGGTGAAATCAAAGGTGGAACGGCGGTCACCAGGGTCATTGCCGCGGCCAGTGGAGTTGCCCGCTGAAAATAAGGAATGTTTGACCGATGAGGCTGTAATTGGAAAATCAGGGCCGCCAAACATGCCTGTACGGCCGACGCCAAATTCAAAATTGGATGTCGGCTTGAAGTTGACCTTGAAACCATTGACCAAGGGCTGCTGCGGGAGGGTACGGCCCAAACGGAAAACTTCTCCAATCGCTGGATCCTGAGTATTGTTCCAATGGGAGCCAGTCATTTTGCCAACCCAGTACTCGGTACGGAATGGCCCCAGCAGCTTGCCTAGAATCCACGGGAATTTCGACGGATGAGTCTGGTCGACACGCAGCATATAGAGAGGCTCAGCGTTGTTGCTCCACAGGAAAGGATCCTGTGTGGGACTAAGCCACAGAGTCTGCTTGCCGAATGAGGTCTGCCAGCCTTTAATGTTTAGAGAAATAGAAGCATCGATCAATCGGAACTGATTAAAAGCAGGAATGGGTGAAGCCGGCTGCGGGCCTTTGAAGTCGGTGATTTGAATAGCATCCTGTACAGCTTGCGAATAACCCGCGGCTGAAGGAGCGTGTTCATACTCACCGGTAACAGAGAATGCAAGCGCGCCGGCAACGCCGCTGGAAGAAAATCCGGCCAATCCGTTGGTACCGCGCTGGAAGGGCCGTCCATTATCGTTCACGATGGTCTGGCCGAAATGATAACTATCGGTGAGCGGAGGGCCAGAGATGGACGTAGTGCGAGCGTACACAGAATCCAGCCTGATATTGTCAGCGTCTTCGTCCCTCAATCGCGCGGCGAATTCGCGCTCTAGTGACGAGTAGATCAGGTATGCTTCGTCGGGATTGGACTGATCGACCTCACCCGATATTTCTTCGAGAAGACGGCTGCATTCACTGCGCGTCCACGGCCTGAGCCCAACAATTCCGCTGTGGAGCACTCCCAACGCGGCGAGGCGATCAAACGCAGGATAGACCCAGCTATCAATGGGAACGTATGGTGAACCGCGCTCCGCCCGAGGGAACCCTTCAGGTCCGGGATCGCGGACAAAGTTTCCGTAACCTGCACCCGGCATTTCGGGATTGTGGTGCGATTTATACGCTTGCCATCCAATCAGCCATCCCATGGCGCTGCCAACCACTACGTCGCTGGGAAAATGGTCACGCCCAGCTACGCGGGCGGCGCTAATGGTTGTAGCAAGCCCATAGAACAAAACCTTCGAGACTGGGCCAGTATATTCATGCGCCAAAACGCTGGCAGCGGACCATGCAACCATGGCATGCAACGAAGGAAACGATGAATTAGAAATCGACGTGCTGTTGAAGAACTCGCCTTTATGGTTGCCGTCATCGGGGCGGGCCCGTTGCGTGACAACCTTTAAAACCTCACTCACGACCAGCGCATTAGTAGCAGCCTCAACGGCAAGAATCCCAGTTTCCTGTTTATGTTGATCGCCAGTGTATTTGCCCAGCAAATATAGAGAGCCGCTCCCGCCAAGCATCAGAGCAATGCCTCCGTTGGAGACGGAGCTCGAGTGTTTTCCCAATGAACTGGTGCCTTCGATACGCGATGACAGCTCTGCATCGGCATTAATAAGACCAACGCTCACTCCAGTGAGCGGGACGAGCCAATTCAAATCTTCAATACGGACTTTAAAAGGACTGGTCCAGATAGTTTTCTGATCATGCGCAAGGTTGCGCAGGAATTTCACAGGATTGTCACTGGCATAGCGAGAATCGTTGCTATGTACCGGCGTGGGCGTCGGTTTTGGCGCCGAAGGCGGCGCCGTAGTGCTACTCGACTGCCCCCAGGCTGCCGAAGCTGCGAAGAGAATGACTGGTAAAAGAGCAAGCCTGCAATTTCCCATTCGGTCAACTCATTCTTTCGGTTAGAAACTTTTGATAACACTCACGGCAACGGCGGCGCCGGAAAGCAATGAAATCGTCTGGGCGAGGTTTTTGTAAATCCCCGAGCCCGCGCCCTTCTCTGGAACGAAAACGGTGTCTCCGGCTTGCAGGGTTGTTCCTAAAACATTGCCAGACCACCAGTCTCCAGAGCCGCGGCCCACCACTGTTCCGTTGGCGCGGACGACGAATATCTCTTTTTTATTAGCGAGAGAGGTTGGACCGCCCGCTTGCTTGAGATACCAGCCAGCGTGTTTCCCGGCACTGAACGTGATGGCGATTGGGCTATAAACCTGGCCTGCCACCATAACAAATGTTGGCCGCTTGGGGATATAAAGCGTATCACCTGCGCGGACTTCTACATCCGAGGGCGTGCCCGCCCACTTTTCAATTTGTGAGGTTACATGAATCGAGAGGCGGCCGTTGGGCTGAAGCTGTTTCAATTTGGCAAGCAGCTGCTGGCGTTCGCGCTCCTGAGCGAGAGCGTTGTTGTTCCGCGACGATGAAGAAGACGACGATCCGGTTGAGCCGGGCGCGCCAATACCCTGCCCCTGAATTTGACTAACCATCTCCTCGCGGCTTTTGGCTGCGGCCTCGCGAACCTGAGCGCGATCCAGAATGGCAGCGTAAGGATACGCTTCACTGGAAAATCCACCTGCCCGTTTCAGGATGGAGCTGAGATGTTCGCCGCGTTGAATGCCATAACGGCCGGGGTGCATGACCTCTCCGCTGATTGAGACGGCGCCACCGATATCGTTCCAGCCGCCAATCTGCCGGATAGTAAGAACATCGCCCGGCTTTAACACAACATCTGTATCGGCTTCGCCAGCCAATGCCCGTCCAATGGGGACTTCACGGTGATCGAGATCAACGTGGTCGCCATCGATGACGGAGTAGCTGGTGAGATCAGCTGCCTGTTGATACGCAGAGAGCTTGAAGCCTCCAGACATACGGAGAAGATCAGCTGCGGTCATTTTTTCAGAAAGCGGATATTCGCCGGGACGCATGACTTCACCGAAAATGGAGACTTTGGGGCCGGCGGTTTCATAGCGTCCGTAAATGCGGACGGTATCAAAGGGCTCCAGGCTGGGAGCTTCTACCTTTTTGGCGAGAACGTCACGCAGG
>CAVSYO010000031.1:0-21747 GCA_963732195.1 Terriglobia bacterium
GGCGGTGCGTCCACGCAGTCATTTTGCAAGTTGGAAAATTCCCGCTGGACGACATATGTGGTGTTGCCGGCAGGGACTGTCGCGCCCTGGCCGATGCAGATGTCACCAATCTCCGCCAGCGGATTGGCCGCCGGGTCAGGGTCATACCAGGCCAGAGGTGGCCCAAAAACCGCAGCGGAACCGACTAGCGCATCCGTAGCCGCCTCAGACATTTCATGGCTGGTGACCTCGGTCACGTTATCGAACATGGCGGGATTGCCGCCGCAGCCGTTTGCGCACGCGCTTGGAGGAGCGAAATCCGGCTCGACGCCGTATGGCACCAGTTTTGGGATCAAATTGGCAGGAGTGTTGGAGTGATAAGCGCAGAACTGTACACAACTTCTTGTAACTGAATCAATGGCAATGGTGACTCCGGGCGGGAAGTAAATCATGTAGAAGGAGTTCACGTTGCCTTGGATATCGCTTACCGGCTGCGGCAAATTCCCGGCAGTAATCTGGCGCGTCAACTCAGCCGCCACCTGGGCATCGGAGACGGTACACGCCGTCGGCCCGGGGCAAATCGATGGTGTTATGGTAAATTTTCCGTCGAACAATCCATGTCCAATAGCCTGATTGCTGCTTGTCGCGGGCGTTCCCGCTCCCGTGACACCGACCGTGCCGTACTCTGAAAGCAAATCGTAATATCTGCTTGTAGTGATATCAGTAAAGAACTGCCCAATGCCCGGAGTGCCCGTAATGACTGCGTTCACGTTGGGCCCCCAAAATACGGCCACTATGTGAATATTTGAGATGACCGGCCCACCCCAATACGTCAGGTGCGCACCCGCGGGAGCGAAGCCCTTTTGAATTGCCCTTCCCACTTTTCCAAACGGCACAATGTGGATTAATCCCTGCGCCTGACCAGCATCGACCACGGCTACTGCCTGAATCTCCGACGAGTCGCCTGATACATTCTGCCCGGCTGCCGGCACGGTACGCAGCTGCGAATCAACCGGTTTGTCCTGGGCCGAAATACTAGTCAGAAATCCCGAAAGCATAACGACAAGGCAAATGAATGCCAGCGGCCGAAAAGTAAACACGCGAATAGTCGAACGATCAGAAACTCGCGAAATGCGCAAAAGGTTGGACACAGAACTCCTTTTCGGCTTCACGGCTAGTAGCGAAGGCGCGAAGTGAAAGATAGGTGATGAAGTTTACGAAGCAGAGTTCCTGATCGTCAAATGAAAAATGCACAATTCGAGGGTAGTAAACGCATTTAAGGAGCTATATAAGGCCTGGAATCCTTTCGTCACTTGGCCAAACGCCTTACGAATCTATCGACTACCGGCAATTGGCATAAATCCTGTTCCTTTGGTTCCGTTTCCGCCGGGTTATCAAGAAGCCGTACTTTCGCCAAACCGGCAGCTTAATTGCTTCCCCAAAATAGATACTTATTGATTCAATAAACTATCTTGTCCACTTTGGAGTTCCATGCCTCAAAGGGCGACAGGGCCTTGGCGTCTATAAGCTGCTCGATTGGCAATTCTTGCTGTGAGAAAGGCAGGCAAACTTGTTCCTTGATGAATGAATCATCGAATCCTGCTTCTGCGGCCGCTGCTGCGGTGGCGGCAAAGTACACATGGGCGGGCCGGGACCAGTAAATCGCTCCCAGGCACATGGGACATGGCTCGCAACTGCAGTAAATCTCACACCCGGTAAGCTCGAAATTGTTCAACACGCTGCAGGCGGCGCGTATAGCCACAACTTCTGCATGGGCGGTGGGATCAAGAGTTGCAGTAACTCGATTCACGCCGGTGGCTATGATCTTTCCATCCTTCACCACCATCGCGGCAAAGGGCCCGCCTTCACCATTCATAACATTCTCAATCGCCAACTGAATCGTTTTCTGGATGAGTTCGTTTCTGTCCATCTTGCTCCTGTGCTGCTTATATATTTCTAGTTAGCCGCGCTGCTCAGGTTAGGTCACCCGTACGGATAGAAAACAAAGAACAACAGACAAAGACAGGTAAGCACATAAAGCCCGGGCTTCACCTGTCGGATCTTTCCTGCCACAAGTTTGCAGAGTGGATAAAGAACAAAACCTGCGGAGATTCCGACGGCGATATTAAACGTAAAACACATCAATGCAACCACGGCGAACGCGGGGACGGATTCAGAGTAGTCGCTGAAATCGATGCGTGCGACCGGCTCCAGCATGAATAGGCCGACGATGATCAATGCAGGGCCATAAGCCTGTGGTGGAATCGAGGTTACAAAGGGCGCAAAGAAAAGCGTCAAGGCAAAACAGCCTGCAACCACCAGCGCCGTTAAGCCGGTGCGCCCTCCCGTCTCTATCCCCGTGGCTGATTCCACGTAAGCGCCGGCCGTCGTGGTGCCCACGGCGGGAGCAAGGCAGGTAGAAAGCGCGTCCACCAGCATGGGACGCTCAATCTGCGGCAGGTTGCCCTCTTGATCCAGAAAGCCGGCGCGCGCGGAAAGCCCGATCAACGTTCCCATGGTGTCGACAAATGCCATGATGAAGATGGTAAGCACTACGGGAAAAGCGCTCCATGAAAAAACGCCGCGAAAATCAAGCTGCCACAGAATTGGCTTGAGACTTGGCGGCAAGCTAAGGAAGTGCGCTGGCGGAACAACAATCCTCGCCGCAAAGGCGATCACGGCCGTCGCAACAATGCCCAGCAGAATCGCGCCGCGCACTTTGCGAATCACCAGAATTGATAGCAATAGAAAGCCGCTGATCGCCACCAGCACCGGAGCGCTGCTGAGATGCCCAGCGCGGACAGGCGCACCGGCAACTCCCAGCGCAACAATCCCGGTCTGATTCAGGCCGATGAAAGTCAGGAACAGGCCAATCCCTACAGCAAAGCTATACCGAAGAGACAACGGCACGGCTTCCACCACCCATTGCCGAAGCCGGAACACGGTCAGCAGCACAAAGAGCACGCCCGCGATAAAAATTGCCGCCAGCGCCGTCTGCCATTTATAGCCCAGCTGCCCGCATACGGTGAACGCGATAAATGCGTTCTCACCCATATACGGAGCGATAGCAAAAGGACGATTCGCGTACAAGCCCATCAGCGTGCAGCCAAACACCGCAGCCACTACTGTGGCCACAAAACTTGGCCCTGCCGGAATGCCTGCGTTGCTCAGAATGGCCGGATTCACCACCACTATGTATGACATAGTGGTAAATGTGGTCAGGCCGGCAATCACCTCACGAGAAAAAGTGGTGCCGTGCTGATCAAACTTGAAAAACCGCGCCAGGGCGTTCATTCAGAGTGCTGCCTTGGTTTCAGGCTCTGGTCCAGATAAGCCAGATAACCGCACAACAGCCGATATGTATCGTAATAATTGTTGGGGCGGAATTGCGTGGTCGCGCCCGTGCTCACATTCTGCTGGGTAAGCGAATGGATCGTGATCTGCGGAATGTGGCGTGCCGCAAATGGGTCGGAATCCGTAGTGCCCACGGCCGCTATGTCAATCTGGCTGGCAGAAAGCTTCAACGCGTAGACCATTACGATCAGGGAATGGACCAGGTCTTTATCGGAATGCGCGGTCCAGACTTTTGTCGGCGACAGGCCAAGCGCGTCCACATTGACCATAGCTACTGCGTGTTCCGCCTGCGCAGGACTAAGGTGGTGAACAAAAAACTCAGCGCCCACCGGCTTGGAGCCATTGTCGGCAAATGCCACGAAAATAAAACTGTGCTTGCGTTTTCTTTCCCGCAAACTCTGGTAGAGCGCCGGCAGCAGTGAGGCCCCACTCCAGTTGTCCAGCGGGCGCTGTGCGGAGGATACCCGGTCATAATGCGCGCCAACAATGATATTGTCGCCTTCCCCGGTCCCCAGCCGGCAGATGATGTTGGGAGTGTCAACGCCGTCGACCTTCTGCTCCATCAGTGAATTTCCATTGCATCCGGCATCGCTGAACATTTCTTTCAGCTTTAACGCGCGGGCTGCATTGGTCTCTGGAATGCTCTTCATTCGTTCCAGCACCGTGGCTTTTTCCGCTGGGGTGAATTGGACTCTCTGCGCCGGCGAGGCCCCGCATAAGATAAGGATCAGGACTTGGTAGATCAGAGCCTTCCCGCGCATGGTCAGGCTATCTTACACGGCAAACGGGAATGTCTTGAAATCGGAAGTGCGCGGGCCGGCAACGCTTTATCCCATAAGCCCGGCAGTCTGTGTTTCAAATGGACATTTGATTACGCTGCTTTGAAGGTCATCTTACCTTCAACCTTATCCAGATAGGCCCACGGCACATTGGGATCATGGGTAAACATGGTCAGCCACTTTTCCGGGATGGCTCGAGCGTAATAGCGCTTGCGATTATCCAGCACTTCCATGGGAAACAGGTCATAAGCCATAGACCAGGTAGGTTCCAGGTGCCATGTGGTAGGAATCAGGTCTGAAATATAACAGGCGGTCTTGCCTTGGCTGCGGACGAATACCGCCCACATGTTCCGAGTGTGCCCGGGCCATACTTCTACGGAAATTCCCGGCAGAATTTCCTGTTCCTGGTTGCCGCCAAGCAAAGTCATCTGCCCGCTACGAATGAGCGGATCATAATTATCACTGATGTAGCTGATGCGGTCGCGCTCCGTTTGCAGCTTGCCATGTTCCCACTCGCCCCTGGGGGCGAAATATCTGGCATTGGGAAACGTAGCCACCGCCACGCCATCCTTGTACACGGTGTTCCACCCGCAGTGGTCAAAATGCAGATGCGAATTGATGACCACGTCGATCTCTTCCGGTTTGGCGCCTGACTCGCGCAGGCTATCCATGAGTTTTTGCTCAGGAAGAAAGAAGCTTTTGGTCCTTTCGCCGAGCTTGTTTCCAATCCCGGTTTCAATCAGCACTGTCTGTTTGCCCGTCCGCACCAGCACCGAGTTGCAACTCACCCGGATGCGGTTCAAATCGTCTGCCGGGACTTTGCGCTGCCACATCACTTTTGGGATGATGCCAAAAAACGCGCCGCCATCGCCCACATATGTTCCATCCGAGACCGCCGTGAGTTCAAAATCACCCATTGTAATGGTCTGGTTCTTCAATGCTGTTACTCCGTGCCCAAAAGCTCGTGGTGGAAAAACGATTGTATGTGGGTAAATAGATGGACGCGCGTCCCCGGCCCGGAGATGCCGTGCGTTTTCCGCGGATAAAGCTGCAGATCGAACTGCTTGCCCGCGTTGATGAAGGCATTGATCATCTGCATGGTGTTCTGCATGTGAACATTGTCGTCACTGGTGCCATGGACCTCCAGCAGATGGCCTTTCAGGTTGGCCGCATACGTGATGGGCGAACCCTTCTTGTATCCTTCTTCGTATTGCGGCACCAGACCAGCGTAACGCTCCGTATAAATGGAATCGTAATCTCTCCAGTCTGTCACCGGAGCTACGGCAACGCCGGCTTTAAAACGGTCAGAGTGCGTCATGGCCTCAAGCGTCATGTACCCGCCATAACTCCAGCCCCACCAGCCCATGCGCGAACCATCCAGCTGCGGGAATTTCTGCAGCGCCTGATCGATGGCAGCGAGCTGGTCCTTTAATTCAACTTCGCCGAAGTTATGCATCAGGGCCGCGGCAAACTTCTTTCCTCGCGCGCCCATGCCGCGATTGTCGACCTGGAGCACGGCGATGCCATCGCGCATCAGGATCTGGTTAAAGAGAAAGCCGGCTCCTCCCCAGGCATTGCGGACGACCTGCCCATGCGGGCCTCCGTAAGGATTGTTGAGCAGCGGAATTTTCTTCCCCTCGCTATTGGGCGGAAGGAACAACAACCCGTGCAGTGTTGTGCCATCTTCAGCTTTAAAGTCGACAAATTGCGGTGCAATCAGGCTGAGGGGATCGATGCTCTTGGATCGCCAAAAGGTATCGCAGCTTCCACCCACACGGCAGAAGGCGAGCTCGGGCGGCGTCATCAGCGCGGAAAAGTGGTCGACGTAGTTCCTGGCATTGGGGGACAGCGCGGCATCGTGCATCCCAGGTTTGCCCTGAGTAAGGACCTGGAAGTTGCTGCCATCCAGTTTCACACTGCAAAGATGTCCCTGGCGATCATCCCCCGCATTCGACGTGAAGTAAACCGTTCCGGCCTCGTCGTCAAATCCTTCGACTTTTTGCACTTCAAAATCGCCTTTGGTGATCTGATTGACCAGTTTTGCGTCCGCGGCCAGAGGATTTGCTTTATCAAAGGAATAAAGATAAAGATGCGTGTGTCCGTCGCGCCAACTGGGCCAGGTAAACTTGTCGCCGGATTTCAGGAATTGCAGATTGTTGTCGGTCTCAATCCAGGTGTCGCTCTTTTCTGTAAGCACCCGCCGGGACTTGCCGCTGGCTGCGTCAACAAAATAGAGATCAAGCTCATTCTGCGCGCGGTTGAGCACCGTGGCCCAGATCACGTGGTCATTTACCCAGCCGAAACGCGGCATGTAGATATCTTTGTCGTCAGTCAGGTGAAACCATTTCACCGCGCCGCCGCTGGCACTCACCACGCCAAGCTGGACCTGCGGATTGGGATCGCCCACCTTGGGATACTTTTCCTGGTAAACCGTGGGATGCTGCGGGATGAAGTCCGTGATGGGATATGTTGGGACCTTGGTCTGGTCCATTTGCAGCAGCACAATCCTCCTTGAATCAGGTGACCAGAAATAATTGCTGCGTACCTCCAGCTCTTCGCTATAGACCCAGTCCACTTCGCCGTTGAGCAGATTGTCGTCACCGTTTGTGGTGAGCGCTTTCTCCGCGCCGCCATCAATATGCTTCACCACCAGATTGTGCTTGCGAATATAAGAAACACTTTTGCCGTCGGTTGAGAACTTGGGATCCGTTGCCGATTCGCCGGGTTCGCTCAAGGCAATGTATTTGCCGGACGACAGCGTGAAGTACCAGAGCTGGCCATTGGCGTCGAACAGGATATGCTCGGAATCAGGCGCCCAGTGATAACCCGCAACGTGGTAGCGCTCGCGATTATCTTTCTCCCGATCGTCCTTGGAGCCGGTAACAGGCGGCTTCATGGCGGCAATTTTCTCTGACGCTACCAGCACCGCCGGCTTGCCCGATGTCACATCAATGTAATAGAGATCGGCCTTATCACCCTGCTCCTGATGCAGGAAGTAGGTGACCTTCTTGCCGTCAGGGCTCCACTCAATTGTGTCTGGCACGCGCCCGGTCAGCCCGGCAGGGGCATAGATGGATTGGATGGTCAACTCTTGCGCGGCTGCGGCAAAGGCGGCCGCAATCAGGAAAACAGAAAGAAAGCACTTCTTCACGGGTGGTCTCCAGGCGGTGCGGTGAAACCAAGAAGTTTAACACTGGAAATCGGCTGCCAGCATGCTTCTTGACCATTTACCCGCAACGGGCGCGAAGGACGCAAAGGAATGAGAAAAACTAAAACCTATTTCTTCGCGCACTTTGCGGCCTTCGCGGTGGAAACGCTCTGGCTGAATGCTGAGGACTGAATGCTGAATGCTTGTTCACGACTGCTCTTCCATCCGCCGTCTCAGCCTGCGAGATTCATTCAGCAATCCCATGCTGTGCATCAGGTGCTGGAGCGTCACAATCCCCACCAGCCGCTCCTGATCGACCACCGGGATCAAGCTGAGGCCGCGAGATGTGAGCTTACGAAAGGCCGAACCCAGAGATTCCGTGCGTGAAGCGATCTCAAAAGCCTTGCTCATGGCGCCCTGAACGTAGCCATTTCCTTCTGCGCGGAGCCGGTCAACGATCGTCTGGCGCGTGATCACCCCGACAAGATCGCCGCCGCTCACCACGGGAAAATCGTCCTGAAGGCAATGGACAGCCTTGTTCAGCGCGTCCTCCAGTGTGTCCGCCGGAGACAGAATGGAAAACTCAGTCAGCATAATATCTTCCATCTGCACCGCGTCCACCACGGTCTGGAACATGACGGTGCGCTCTTCCATCTGTGCCGCAATAAAAATGAAGAAGCCTACTAACATCAGGCCCTGGATATTCAGCGCCGCCCCTGCCAGCATGAAGAGTCCGGCAAAGATCTGGCCCACGCTAACGGCCCGGCGCGTGGCCAGACGGAAATCCATGCGTCGAGCCAGCACCGCACGCAGTATCCGGCCGCCATCCAGCGGGAAGGCCGGCAGCAAGTTCACGGCAAAAAGGCAGGCGTTGATCCAAAAAAATGTGGTGACGAGGTTGAACGGTGTAAGCAGGGGTGTGAGCCGAAGGGTGTGGGCGGTCCCTATCGCGAAAATGACGGCGGCCGTGACGCCCGCCAGAACTGCATTCACCAGCGGTCCGGCCAGTGCGATGGATATCTCTTTGCGCAGATTGCGGGCGCTTTCTTCCTGGGCGCTGGGATCGCCCATGGTAAGCCCGCCGATGGGCAGCAGCACAAAACCTTTGATAGGAAATCCCTGACGCGCGGAAACCCATACATGACCGAATTCATGCAGCATTGCCGACAGCAAAATGAGGCCGGTAATGATAAAAACGCGCGTGATTACCCGCGGACCGCTGCGGTTCACCTCAACCAGCAGCAGGAAAAGCAGCAGGACCACAAACGTAAGATGAATGCGGATTTCTCTTCCGCCAAACCGCGCAGTAAATATTGACCAGTTTCTCATTAGTTTTTTTCGCTTCGCTCCACACCGCTAAACTGCAACTGTGGCCCAGTAATCGTTCTGCGCTTGTGGCCGGCAGCTCGCTTCGCAAGCCGGGCTCGTTGCTGATCCCTACTGAGCCCCAAGCTAACCTGTGATTCTATACGGTAGATTAGATGTCAGACAGTGGAGCGCTGGCCATGCGTGTGATTGCAGGAAAATTTAAGAGCCGGAGGCTCGAAGCCCCATCCGGCATGCAGACCCGGCCGACCTCTGACCGGCTTCGGGAGACACTGTTCAACGTGGTCGCGCCTGCGGTTGCCGACTCCGTCTGGCTTGACGTGTTTGCCGGAAGCGGAGCAGTCGGGATTGAAGCCCTGAGCCGGGGCGCACGGAGCGTCTATTTTATAGAGTCAGCAAGCGTCGCCGCCCGCACAATCCGCAAAAACCTGCATACCCTGGCGATCAATGAAGGCGCAGAGGTGATTGAACGCGATGCTTCGGTTGCGCTGCGCATGCTGGATTCCCAGGCTGTTATGTGTAACTTCGTCTTCCTTGATCCGCCGTACCGCAAAATGGGCGACTATGAGCAGGTGCTCGGATTTCTGTCACAGTCACAGCTGCTGGCCCCGGAAAGCCAGGTGATTGCCGAACACGATAAGCACTTTGATCCGGGAAATGAATTTGGTTCACTGCGGCGGCATCGGACCCTGCGGCAAGGCGATGCCGTCCTGAGTTTCTATAGGCGCTAGACCTGTGCAATCGATTATCACCGCTGTTCATGCCTGTTTTCCACAGGAAGCCTTAGAAAAGGCCGCATAAAATCAGGTGAAAATGCTTGCATCGACCCTTCGCTGATGTAATATACCCAATGAGTGCAACACAAAGTGCTCATATTCCGACGCAAGTGTTCAATTTTCAAGGAGGAAAGATGGCAGCAGGCATGACCAAGACCCAACTCGTCCGCCACATGGCGGAGAAACTGGAAACGAACAACAAGACCGCAGCAACGTTCCTGGAAACGCTGGCGGAGACCGCGATCAAGGAAACCAAAAAGAACGGTGTGTTCGTGATTCCTGGCCTGGGACGCCTGGTAAAGTCCAATCGGAAAGCGCGCATGGGACGCAATCCGCAGACCGGAGAACCCATTAAAATCGCGGCCAAGACCGTGGTAAAGTTCCGCGTTGCCAAGGCCGTGAAAGACGTAATCGCTCCCAAGAAGTAACCTCTCTTCACACAGCAAACAGCAACTTCCAAAGGCCAGCCGAAATGAGCTGGCCTTCACCTTTTTGTGATGTCGCGGAGCTCCAAACTTGAGGCGACTGGCAGGCGTTCGAACTAACTCGTCGAAGTCCTGCCCCCGCGCTTGCCGAAGGCGAAGGATCTTATTTTGTTGCAGGCATCTCGCCGATCATTCTTGCAAAATCGCTTCCGCTTCAATTTCCACCAGCATCTCGGGCGAAATCAACTTTGATACTTCCACCATGCTTGTAGCCGGACGAATCTCACTGAAGAATTCTCCGTGTGCGCGGCCTACTTTTTCCCAGTCAGTGGCGATGTTGGTCACATACATGCGAGTTCGTACTACGTCTTTCATGCCGGCGCCGGCCCGCTCCAATACAGATTGAATGTTCTTGAGCGTCTGCACCGCCTGAGCGTAAGCATCGCCCGCGCCGACTATGTTTCCGCTCGCGTCCGTCGCTGTCGTTCCTGAGACATGAATTGTATTTCCCACGCGCACAGCGCGCGAGTAGCCGACCACCGGCTCCCATTTTGTTCCGCTGCAGAAGTTCTGTCGCGTAACCGCCATCAGCGCGCTCCTCTTCCCCGGCTGTCCAATACTTGATTGACCAGTGCGTCGGCTTCGTTGTTGTATTGCCGCAAAACATGGTCGATAGAAAAGTGATCAAGCTTTCGCACCAGCGCCCGCGCACGATCATAAAGATCAATCAGCCCCGGACTCTTTACCTTGTAGCGGCCTTGCATCTGCCGCACCAGCAGCTCGGAGTCGCTCAGCACCTTTAACGACAAGTGTTTTTCCCGCACAGCAAAATCAAGCGCGGCCAGCAGCCCGGAATATTCTGCGTAATTGTTGGTCTGTATGCCCAGATAGTCAGATAGCTCGGCAATGATCTCGCCTTTGGCATCGCGGACTACAACACCGTAAGCCGCAGGGCCGGGATTGCCGCGCGCGCCGCCATCAATGTTGGCTTTGATCGCGTTTGCGGCGGGGCGATGCGCAGGCTTTTCAGCCGTGGATTTCTCAAACGTGAGTTTGTCAAATAACGATTTCTGGCTCAACGGCCTTCCTCCAGCCGAATGGCAAGCCGTTCCGGCAATCCCGCCGCAAAGATTTTTTCCTGAGCGGCCTGAATGTTGTAAGGCACACGATGAAACGTAATCACGGCAGCATCCGTGTCATACAGCAGGAATGCGGCCCTGGGATCACCATCGCGCGGCTGGCCTATCGATCCAGGATTCACCATATAGGTCGTCTTCGGCTTTATCTCCAGCGTGGCCATTTGTTTGCCTTTGGTGGATTTGTAATCCGGAGCAAACGATTTCCCCTGTCCATTGTCTTCCAGTAAAAGGCAGCGCTGGACATGCGTATGACCAAAGAACGTCAATGGAACCGCAGCTTCCTGCAAAATCGCATAAGCGTCACTGGCCATTAAGACGTACTCGTCTTCATCGCGCGGCGAACCATGCACCAGTTGCAAGTTGCCCATCGGCGAAATGGGGCCGTGTGGCAATTCTCGCAGAAATTGTAGATGATCCTCAGTCAGTTTCTCCCTTGTCCACAGCGCCGCAAGTCCTGCAATGGGATTAAAGTCGCTCAAGTCGCTCACGCCGGAGCAAGCCTTGTCATGATTTCCCCGGACAAAAATCGATCCCAGCTCGCGAGAGAGCGCGGTTACCTCATTGGGATTTGCGCCGTAACCAACAATATCGCCCAGGTTATAAACCTGGTCGTATTCGGGAGCGGCGTCCAGGCAAGCCTCAAGCGCTTCAAGGTTGGCATGGATGTCAGACAGAATCAGTACGCGCAAGGTGCTTTGAGGTCCTCAATGAGAAAAGTAACAACTGAGTGTATCAATATTTGTGGCGACATCAGTCTTACGGCGATACTCGCGCCCAATGTCCCGGCGCGATCTCCAGTAACGGCACAGCTCTCCCCGGACGCGCATCCTTTTCCACCATGGCCAGCGGCCGCGAGCGATCAGTCTTCAATGTCGGGATGGCGCTGATCAGCCCGCGCGTGTAGGAGTGCCTTGCGGAAGAAAAAATCTCGCCGACCGGACCCATCTCCACGATTTCCCCCGCATACATCACAGCCACCTGCTCAGCCACGCGTGAAACCACGCCCAGATCATGCGAGATAAAGAGCACGGCTAGCCGGTGCTTTTCACGTAGAGCAGCCAGCAGGTCCAGGATCTGTGCCTGAATCGTAACGTCAAGCGCCGTGGTCGGCTCGTCTGCGATGAGCAGTTGCGGATTGTTCACCAGCGCCATGGCAATCATCACGCGCTGGCGCTGTCCGCCGGAAAGCTGGTGCGGATAGTCACGCGCTCGCTTTTCCGGCTCAGGGATCGCGACCTCACGCAACGCTTCCACAGTACGCGTCCATGCCTCCGCTTTGCTCATGCGATGGTGCGCCAGAACTGCTTCAGCCACCTGATCGCCCACGCGCATCACCGGATTCAGCGCGGTCATGGGCTCCTGAAAAATCATGCTGATGCGCGCGCCACGGACGCGCCGCATTTCGTCGTCGGGCAAAGCGAGCAGGTCTGCTCCGGCAAAAGTGATCTTACCGGTGGTGCGCGCCTGCGGTGGCAGCAGACGCATGATCGCCAGCGATGTCGCCGACTTGCCTGAGCCTGACTCTCCCACCAGCCCGAGCGTGCCCGATTCAGGGATGGAGAAGGTGACGTCGCGTACCGCAGCTACTTCGCCTGTCTGCGTGGCAAAGCTGACGTTCAGGTGCTCGACTTGGAGAAGAGAGGACAAGAGTTAGATTCCCAAAAGCGACATGGGCCCAGCGATCAGTTCGAAGTTAACGCACCAAGCGGTTGTTTATCTCTTCCATAAAAATCCGACTCATCCGAAAGCTGCTCAATCACAAAGTAACGATAGATGTGATCGTGATCGGTTGTTTCACCATATTCGCCGCTCGGGTAAACGAGCCAGATGCAGTCCAATCCGTCCTGCTCACTGTAATAACCGATGCGGATCTGCGTCCCCAGAGATGAGTGTATGGATTGTCCGACACTGGAGCGACAGATACTATGGCTAGCGGCGGAATTGGAATCGGTTTTGCAATCATGCTGATATAACGAGCTCTTACGCGCTTACCTTGTTCGCAGCGATCCCAGCTTCAACGCCCTTATGCATTGCCGCAATGAATGCCGGTTCTTCTTTCAGCAGCGTAGCTGTTGCGGTGGCAAATTCACTTTCCACGTTCAGGTAGCCCTCAGTGGCAAGCTGCTTTGCCAGCTCCAGCATTTTTTCCCGTGAGAAATTTACGTACTGGCAATCATACGGATGCGCCACGCTTACCGGCGCTCCCTTGCCTGTCTTGGCGCTCAGCCAAAAGATGCGGCGCTTCAGCATCTCTTTCACGTCCTGCTCTTGCTGCCGCGGGAACTCTATTTTCTTTTCTCTAAAGCTGTAGAACCGGCTGGTCACATGCACGGGCTGTAGCTTGCCTGACTTCACAAACGCAAGCTGCCCGTTGTCGATCGTCTTGCGAATCGAGTTCACCACCATGCTTTCTGCGTGTTCCGGCTCCAGCGAACCCAGAGCGTCTTTCATCGTTTGCGTCATGCCGACGGCCACTTCCACGTGCAGGCCATCTTCATTCCCCAGCAGCTCAGCGCGGCCGTGCAGCACATGCCAGTCTGCGCCAGAGGTGGAGGGATGAAAGGGCCATTTCAATTCGGAAACGTGCATTGGCACGCCCGACAAAGTCACAAAATGTAAAGGACGGTTTCCCATTGATCAACTCGCATCAAGAAGTTGCTGATAAGTAAATTCTAAATGAAGCGTCGAACGAATTGACCGCAGAAATGCTGCCCGCGAGCCAATGCTTTTTCCTGCCCCCGGACTAGCGACTATCTAAAAATGTGAAAGCGAGGAGCTTTTAAATTTTTCTCCCCGCTTTGCACAAACACTTTACATCAAGCGCCGCCAGTCTACGCCGACTTCATCATAAAGAACGTATCCACATCGGCGTCCACCGTGGGCAGGTTCGCGGCTTCGTCTTTCAGGTTCTGGAAAAGAATGGTACTCAGGTAGCGCTCGCCAAAGTCTGGGACCACCACCACAATCAGCTTGCCGGCATTCTCTTCCCGTTGCGCCAGCTTCACTGCCTGCGCCACCGCTGCGCCGCCGGAAATGCCGATAAAAATGCCTTCTTCCTTCGCCATCCTCCGCGCCGTCTCCAGTGATTCGTCCAGAGTCGCGGTCATCACTTCATCGATGAGGGCTGTCTTCAGCACCTCCGGCACAAACCCGCCGCCAATCCCCTGGATTTTATGCGGCCCCGGCTTGCCGCCGGAAAGCACTGGCGATTCGACCGGTTCCACGGCCACAATCTTAAAGTCCGGCTTCTTGGGCTTGATGTATTCGCCTACGCCCGTCAGCGTGCCGCCCGTGCCCACGCCGGAAACAAAGATATCGACCTTGCCGTCAGTATCGTTCCAAACTTCCGGCCCGGTTGTCTCGCGATGGATCTTCGGATTTGCTGGATTGGCAAATTGCTGCAGTATCACCCCATTCGGCGTCTGCTTCAGCAGCTCATTGGCCTTGGCAATTGCGCCTTTCATGCCCTTTGGCCCCGGCGTCAGGATAATCTCTGATCCCATCGCCAGCAGCACCACGCGGCGTTCCTGGCTCATGGTATCCGGCATCACCAGAATCAGCCGATAGCCTTTGGCCGCGGCGGCAAACGCCAACCCAATGCCGGTGTTTCCGCTGGTCGGCTCTATCAGCACGGTCTTGCCCGGCTGTATGCGCCCGGACTTTTCCGCTTCATCAATCATGCTCACGCCAATGCGATCTTTCACGCTGTGGCATGGATTGAAGCCTTCCAGCTTTACCGCCACTGTTGCCTTGGCGCCCTGGGTAAGCTTGTTGAGTTGAACCAGCGGCGTCCGCCCGATGGTCTGCGTAATGTTCTTATAAATGTTCATCTCTCCACCTTTCATCGCTGTACTGAGGTACGAAATCAGGCGTCCCGCGAGAG
This sequence comes from Terriglobia bacterium, assembly GCA_963732195.1. Taxonomy (GTDB): domain Bacteria; phylum Acidobacteriota; class Terriglobia; order Terriglobales; family Acidobacteriaceae; genus Angelobacter. The sequence continues at coordinate 14,810 of CAVSYO010000031.1, forward strand.
ATGTTTAGATTAAACAAAACCGCTCAAAGTAGCAAAAAGTCGGTAGTGGGTCAGTTTAAAAATTATTCTTTCACCACTAACGTTCGTCATCCCGAGGTCCGTAAATGAGCAAGCGTTTTCTTCAGCTTGCGAGCCGGGGCCCCCAACCGCGCCGCTTTTGCGCGTTTGGGGTGGGAGTAGGACCGAGGGACCTTGTGCTTTCAGTTGCGAATAAAATCCGCGCAAATTGAATTAAATTGACCCACTACCAGAAGTCGGCTGCTCTGGTCCCGTAAGAACTTGCTCTCGTTGCCCTTCGATTTGTGAATGCTCTTGGAGCGCAGGCGCACTCGCCTGCGGTTCCTTCATCTTCTGCGATTCTCAGCTTCGATGACCTCACCCCCACCCGGCCTTTTTTCAACTCTCGTTGCAAACAAAGCACTTGTTCAATTCGACGCTCGCGTGGCCCCTGGGAGACGCTTGCGTGGCGCTTGGGTGGCCCTTGGGTGACCCAAGGGTCACCCAATCCCAATCCCAAGCAGGCAGAGGGTCGCAACCCCAGAAACACAAAACGCAACGGAATCTCCGTTGCGAATTAGCCGTTCTCAAATACCAAGTACCAACTACTAACTACCTGCTGCTTGCTATCGTACTGCATCCCTCTGGCGCAGTCACGCGCGAACTAGTTCACCAGCAGAGGCCATGTCTTTTGCGACCCTCTGCCGAACGGAGGGACACGTCTAATTGGCCATGGGCAATCAACGACCTTATTTTCGAGCAACTGATCGCACTTGCGGCCCGAGAACCCACCGAGAACCCCCTCTCAATTATTGCGATAAAATGGTAGCGAGATACTCTCGGATGTAATAATCGCTTTATGACCGACTCTCCGAAGGGTCAATCCCCGATTGATTGTCTAGAGGAAAAATTTAACAAGAAGTGGCCTCACATTAGGGCGGCAAGAGAGGCTGCGATTAGCAAACGCGAGGAGACCGGAAAAGTTCTTGGCTCAACGGGAATCAGATTTCTTTCAAATGACTTCAGCTTGGTTGTTTTTGGTTCCCTCGCACGCAACGAATGGACGGGAAATAGCGACCTCGATTGGGGTCTATTGGTGGACAGCCAAGCCCATCCAGAGCATCTTCCAGTAGCCCTCCAAATTGCTAAGCTTTTTAAGGACCACGAGTTGGGAAAAAAGCCGGGGCGGACCGGGATTTTCGGTAATCTGATTTTTAGCCACGAACTGGTGCATCAAATCGGGGGCGAGAACGACCCGAACTCCAATATCACACGACGTCTATTGTTGCTGCTGGAATCTCGAACCATAGGTTCGGCGGATGCTTACAGCCGGGTTATTCGAGTGATTCTGGAGCGGTACTTCGACCAAGACTCAAATCTTTTCGACGCAGACAAGAAGCACTTTCGGGTGCCAAGATTCTTGCTGAATGACATCGTTCGGTTTTGGCGGACAATGGCCGTGGATTTTGCCGGCAAACAGCGTGAACGCGACGGCGAGGGCTGGGCCCTTCGCAACATCAAGTTGCGAATGTCACGAAAACTTATATTCGCGACCGGTTTGCTAGTGTGTTTCAGTTGTTACACTAAGCTACCTGTGGTAACTGATGTATCCGATAGGTCAACTGACATTTTGATTAAACACGTTAGTACATTTGTTGAGCGCCCTCCTCTTGAAATCCTCGCAGATGCATTGTTGCGATACTCGATTCCGCCTGAGACTGTCTTCGAACTGCTTGATTCATACGATTTGTTCCTTGAATGTCTTAACGATGTGGAGCGCCGCCCACATCTCGAAAAACTCTCGTTCGAAGACTCAATCAGTGATACAGTTTTCCAACAAATGCGAAAAGTCGGACAGCAGTTTCAATATGGTCTTGATCATCTGTTCTTTCAAAACAACGAAGAGCTAAAACGACTCATCAGACACTACGGAATATTTTAATGCCGCACATTGGTTTCTCTACTGGCGCGCTCGCCCTGGCTGACTTCCGTTCGGCCTTAGAAATGCTCCGTAACAAGCCGTGCGACGCGGTGGAACTATCAGCTCTGCGTCTTGGAGAGTTGCGACCTCTCGTTGAAGCTCTCGACACGCTTAACCTTGCTCAGTTCGCAGTTGTTTCCTTCCACGCACCAAGTAAGATTGAACCGCAATTTGAGCGTGAAACAGTGGCGCTGCTTGCCCAAGTTGCCCAACACGGTTGGACGATAGTTGTCCACCCTGATGCAATAAAAGACTTTGCTCTGTGGCGCCAGTTGGGCGCTTCACTTGCTCTTGAAAACATGGACAAACGAAAACCCATCGGTCGCTATGCGCACGAATTGGCGATACTGTTTGAACGCCTTCCCGAAGCCGCCTTCTGCTTCGACATTGGACACGCACGCCAAGTCGATCCCTCTATGGCCGAAGCGGGCGCCATCCTGCGACAGTTTCGCGACCGCTTGCGTCTGGTTCATATCAGCGAAGTCAACAGTCAAAGCAAGCATGATCCCCTAAGTTTGAGCGCCGTACTGGCCTTCCGAAGGGTCTCACACCTGATCCCAAGCAATGTTTCAGTGATTATCGAATCTAGGGTCGTAGAAGATCAGATCACGCGCGAGGTCGAAACTGTCGCTGAATTGCTACTGGCGGATGACCGGGTAGCGCTGGCAGGCGACTAGCTCGAAAACCAAGAAAGACCAGTGCAGCAAAGTCTCGTTCGGCTCTTTTCTGTGCCGTCAAAAGTCAATAGTTCGTGTGAAAAGGAGAGATCACTAAGATCGTTCAAACCACGCCCCAAGCTCCGCGCGAATAAAGTCCTTGATTCCATCTCGCCCAGTCAGCAGCCAATAGAGCTTGTTGCTTTCACTCTCAATTCGAACTCCAATATTGAAAAATGGACAGCAAGCGTGCTCCAGCGGCGTGATCTGGGAGAGAGCATCATAGGTGTCGCGGCTCCATGCAAACTCAAAATCAAAACCATCCGGCAATTCGCGAATGGCTGAAAATGAAACTTGCAACAACGCCGCCAGCTCATTGTGCCGCGTTCTCTGCTCGCTGGAAAGCGCTGTCATATCACAAGCAAATGGAGTTGGGTTGTTCATTTTGAAAACAGAAGAGAAACCTACTTCGCCTGCAGCCACGTCTGCGCCACAACCTCAGGGCTCAGTTCGCGCAACAGGCCGTTCAGTTGATCGATCACAGCCTCCGGCTGCGTGGACTTGATGTTGAACTTCAGCACGCCTCCCGGAGAGAACTGTGCGCCCCGCGATTGCGCCACAAATCGCGCCAGCCGCTCCGGCTCAATCGATGCCTGCTCAGTGAATTTAATCGTCACCGAATCGCGCTTGCGGTCAATGGCCAGAACGCCCACACGTTCGCACAGCAATTTCAAAGCGGACGCCGCCAGCAGGAAGCGTACAGGCGCTGGCGGCTCGCCATAGCGGTCCTGCAGCTCTTTGCGGACATCATCCAGCGCGGCTTCACTCTCCACACCCGCCGCACGCTTGTACATACGCAGGCGCTGGTTCTCTTCCGCGATGTACGTCGGCGGAATGCGCAGATCGATTCCCAGATTGAGCTGCGTGCTGACCTTGTCTGAAAGCTCTTCGCCTTTCAGCTCGCGGATGGCGCGGTCCAGCATGCCGGTGTACATCTCAAAGCCCACAGCGTCAATGTTGCCACTCTGCTCGCCGCCCAGCAGATTGCCTGCGCCGCGCAGCTCAAGATCGAGCGCGGCAATCTTGAATCCTGCGCCCAGATCGGAAAATTCCTTCAGCGCGGCCAGCCTGCGCCTCGCCACCGGCGTAAGCTCCTGCTCCGCCGGCACCAGCAGATACGCATAGGCCCGGCGATTCGACCGGCCCACGCGTCCGCGCAACTGGTATAGCTCAGAAAGACCATGTCGGTCCGCGCGATTAATGATGATGGTGTTACACAGCGGAATATCCAGGCCGTTTTCAATGATGGTGGTCGCCACCAGAATGTCGGCGTCATGCCGCACAAACGCAAACATCACCTTTTCCAGCTCGCCCTCGGACATCTGTCCGTGGCCCACAATCACCCGCGCTTTCGGCAGCATCTCCTGCAGTTTGGCCGCGATCTCGTAGATCGTCTCCACGCGATTGTGAACAAAATACGCCTGGCCGCCGCGCTCCATTTCGTGCTCCAGCGCTGACTTCACGAGCTTTTCATCGTAGGCCGCAACCACCGTCTGGATGGCCATGCGGTCTTTTGGCGGCGTCTCAATCACGCTCATATCGCGCAGCCCTACCATGGACATGTGTAGCGTTCGCGGAATCGGCGTGGCAGACATGGTGAGCACGTCCACTTCTTTCTTCAGCGTCTTCAGCCGTTCTTTATGCCGCACGCCGAAACGCTGCTCTTCATCCACGATCACCAGCCCCAGGTCCTGAAACTTGATGTCTTTGGAAAGAATGCGGTGCGTGCCGACCACGATATCGACTTTGCCCTGCTCAATCCGCTCCACCGTTTCTTTCTGCTGCTTGGCATTGCGGAAGCGGCTCATCATCTCAATGGTGATAGGGAAAGCGGCAAAGCGACGCTTGAAATTTTCAAAATGCTGGAAGACCAGCACCGTTGTCGGCGCCAGCACCACAGTTTGTTTGTTGTCCTGCACGGCCTTGAACGCCGCTCGCATGGCGACTTCCGTCTTGCCATAGCCCACATCACCGCAGAGCAGGCGGTCCATGGGCAGTGTCGATTCCATATCGCGCTTGATGTCGGCCGTAGCAGTCAGCTGGTCGTCAGTCTCATTGAATTCAAACGCGTCCTCAAATTCTTTTTGCCATTGTGTATCCGTGGGGAAAGCATGGCCCTGCGCGGCTTTGCGCGCCGCATAGAGCTTGAGCAGCTCGTCGGCCATGTCTTTCATGGCGCTCTTTACGCGCGCTTTGGTCTTGGCCCAGGCCGTGCCGCCCAACCGGCTCAGCGGAGGATGCACGCCCTCACTCGACCGGTACTTCTGGATCAGGTCCAGGCGCGTGAGCGGCACATAGAGCTTGGCCGCCTCAGCAAACTCCAGCACCATGTACTCGCCGGTGATTTCGCTTTGCTCAATTTCCTTCAGTCCCTGGTACATGGCGATGCCGTGTTCCACGTGGACAACAAAGTCGCCCATCGCAAGATCGCGGAAGTCTGACATGAAGGCCGCGGTCTTTGACTTGCGGCGCAGAGGCTGTTGCGGCTCGATCTCTGAATCGTCAAACAGGTCACGCGCGCCAAAGATCACCAAACGCGCGTCGGAAAGCGCCACACCTTCCGGCACCGTCGCGCGGACGATGGTCGTAGTCAGAAGGTCGCCGGAAAAATATGCCGTCTCGTCGAGATATGTCTCGCTTCCCGGAACCGGTGTGCGCGTGCCCAGCCGGAAAGGCACTTGATATTCCGTGAAGATGTCCGCCAGGCGTTCCATCTCACCGGTATTGGGCGCGGCAAACATCACACGCTGGCCCTGCGCGGTGAGCTTCTTAACTTCCTCCACCATTGCGGGCACCGATCCGTGAAAGCGCGAAGTTGAATGCGCAGCGAACTCGATGAGCGATCTGTCCGGAACCTGCGGATCAGCCAGTCCCAGCTCTTCTTCCGCGCGCGAGATGCGCAATACATTTAAGTGCTCAAGGCTGCCACCCGGTAGCCTCGCCACCAGCGCGTTCCATTCATCAGGCGGAAGATAGATATCTTCCGGCGTGGCCAGCTTACCCACAAGACTCTGCTCATGGCGTTGGACAACTTTTTCCCACCAGTGTTCCTGCTCAGCTTCGATTGCGGTAGGCTCGTCCATGAAGACCACGGCGTTGGGCAGCAGATCAAACAGCGTGCCTGCAGCTCCGGCGTTGGCGTAAAACTCCCAGCCCGGGAAGACCGAGACGCCGGTATCGGCCAGCGCATGGCGCACCGCATCGCCCTCACCTTCCAGCCGCGCGCCGGAAAGCCGTGCGTGAATTTCCGTAAGCAGTTCTTCCCGGACAGGCGTCTCAGAGAGCGGCAGCAGCACGACCTCATCCACCGCGGAAGCCGACCGTTGCGTGCCGGGATCAAACTTGCGGATCGATTCAACCTCGTCGCCGAAAAGCTCAATGCGCAATGGCCTATCCGCTTCCGGAGGATAGGCATCCAGCAGTCCGCCGCGGACTGCGTATTGCCCGGGCATTTCCACCACGTCCACCGCGGAATAACCAATCGTATTCAGGTGCTGCACCAGTTCTTCAAGGTCCAGCATCTCCGTGCGGCGGATGATTCGTGCCAGCCCGGCATAGTGCTCGCGCCGAATGCAAACGCATCGCTGCCGCGTTGAGCGGCGCAATCACAATAGAAGCAGCGTTGGTGGCAATCTTCCACAGCGCCGTAGCGCGTTCTTCCTGGATATCCGGATGCGGAGACATGTTTTCAAACGGCAACACGTCATAAGCCGGAAACTTCACTACCGACTGCGGGCTGCATGCGCCCGTCAGCTCGCAAAATGACTGAATTACGGGGCAGATTGCCTCAGCGGCACGATTGTCCGCCACGATCAGGATCAGCGGCACTCCGGCGGCACGCTGCAAATATGGAATCAGAAGAGATTTTGCTGATGAAACCAGCCCGGACAGACGGATACGCCGAGGGGGTTTTGCCTCCCCCCTCCGCTGCTTTAAATATGAGGCCGCCTGCTGGAACCCCGGGCTTTTTTCCACGTCCGCCAGGACTTCGCGGACGAATGGAAGGATCACCTCCCTATTCTAACAAAGCTCCTGCGCTATCCCCGGAATACAGGCGGCCTCTCCCAAAAGAGGTTCACGCTGCCGCAGGCATTATTTTGCTGCTGCAGCCTGCTGCGCCTCTCTTTGCGCCGGCAGAGGATCGCCGCGCAGCACTTTCATCTTGTGTACAATCTCGTCCGCGATCAGCCCGTACACCGTGCCGGCCAAAGAATCCACCTTGCCGGCCATTACGATTGTGTCGG
>CAVSYO010000032.1:0-30630 GCA_963732195.1 Terriglobia bacterium
ATCCTCATCGGCGAAAAGCAGTGGAATCATTTTCCCAAATCTCTCACCACGCTCACTAGCCCATGCACGACTCTAGCCATCCGATCATAATCCAACGTATCTGGTTTGTCCGTAGGTTGATGGTAATTCGGATTACGGAATATCGCCGTATCGGTAACCATAATGGCCGGGTATCCCTCCTGCCAGAATGACCAGTGATCTGACCATCCAACGCCCGGAATCGCTGCGGGAACGGCGCTGCCCTCGGAGGGAAATTTGGTTGACGCCCGGAACGAATGGACTGCGTCGCGCACGAGCCCACGCGATCCAAGGTTGCCGATAAAAGCAATGAAATTGCCCTTCGACGGGTAGAGCGACTTGAAGCCGGCGGGATATTGCTGGCTTCCCTCGGCGTCAGAATACATACCAATGGTCTCGATGGAAATGGCGGCGACAATGTTCTCTTTCAGCTTGTGCGCTTGCTCGGCATAGACCAGACTGCCCATGTCGTCGGTCTGGAACCATGGTGGTTCTTCATTGACAAAGGCAACAAAGCGCACGGTGCGAGCAGGATGAGAGTCTTTCAGAAGCCGAGCCAGTTCCAACAAGGCAGCCACGCCGCTCGAGTTGTCGTCGGCTCCGGGACAGTCATAGACCGTGTCATAGTGCGCGCCAATTACGACTATCTCATTCGCACGCGCTCTGCCCGGAATTTCCGCGATCAGATTGCGGACCTTTCTCATCTGCACCACGTATTCCTGCGACTTCACTTCGTACTCGAATTTCTTGAGGTTGTCCTCTATATATTGGGCCGTTTTCTGCAAGGGTTCGTAGGCGATCACGTTGCGCTCACCGATTTCAGCGGCCAGGTAAGAGACGTGTCTTATGAGATTGGTCTTGATCTCCGTTTCTTCAGTTGTCAGCGGCACGAGCGCACCGGAGAATGACTTCCCCGGCATTGCGGTCATATATAAAACAATGGCAATGAATACCAAGCCGATAAACAAAAGGATGACAGCCATCCGCTTCCCCAGCTTGCTTACAGCCTTCACTTACCGTAACTCGTCTCAAACGTCTGGCCCAGGATCTGGTTCAAGTGATGCTTCAAGTGTGCGACGTAGTCCTCTGCTATCCATCCGAGCGTCGCGGGCGGGTTATTGCCGATGTTGCATGTGACCTTTGCAGCTTCTTCCGGTAGCTGGCCGATCACATGGGCAAGGAAGCGGTTGTAAGCGGCCCAGAAATCGACGAGGAAGTTCCAGTCGATCTCAGCGAAGTTCTGCAAATCAACCAGCGCGTTTTGGTCATAGCCAGGGAAGATGAGAGTGCCCTGCAAAGTGCCGCGGACAAAGCGCTGGTGGTTGTTCGATGCCGAGTCCAACAGGTGGCCGAGGATTTCCTTTTTGGCCCATTTGTTTTCGCTGGGACGTACGGAGGTATCGGCGTTGTCCAGTTTCATGAGCAGCGGTTTGGCCTGGGCCACGGTGCGGCCGAGGTCGGAGGCGATAGGGGAAAAAGGATTGGTCATGGGATCGCTATTAAGATTTCGTCAGATTTCTATCTTCCTGCCATAATCGGGAATTCTTTCAAGGTCGAGGTTGGCTTTTGCCAATGGCGATTGAAGCAAAAACTCTGTGAGACTTTGCGGCTGCTTCGAGCTTGTTTGATGTTTAACTTTCTTGGCGGCTTTGCTTCGGCGCTGCGATTTTTTCTTTTTCATAAATGTGTCGCCCTCCGGGCTCAGCCTATTTTTCCTTCATTTTTCCCAGCGCTTACGCACTGGGCTCAATAATTTCGCGCCTTCGGCGCTCAGCATCACTCGCCGCAGATTTACGCAGATGAAGAACATTTGAGCCGCGAATCAACGCGAATAAACACAAATCAGATTTCTTGTGTCGCGCCTACGGGGCTCAATTCTATTTCCTGCATACCCACCCTTTTCGCCTTCGCATACGCTCGCCTTCAGGGTGGGCTAACTTCGCAACGCGCCTCCGGCGCTGATCGTCTTCTCGGGGTAATACACAATCACCGACCTTTTAATTTTTCTGATTCGTGTTCGTTCGCGAAATTCGCGGCTAGCTATTCTTGATCAGCGATCATCTGCGGAATCTGCGGCAAATGTTTACTCAATTCCCAGGTCTTTCCACTTCTTGTCCACCAGCGCCTTGGTTTTTTCGTCCATCAGGATCTCGTCGGGCCAGGGGCGCGTGAAGCCTTCGGTGGGCCATTTGCGAGTGGCGTCAATCCCCATCTTGGAGCCGAAATTAGGCAGGCGCGAGGCATGGTCAAGCGAATCCACCGGGCCCAGCGTGAATTGTATGTCACGCTCAGGATCGATATTGTTGAAAACTTTCAGCACCACTTCGCCGATATCCTGCACGTTCACGTCTTCATCGACCACGACAATGCATTTGGTGAACATGGCCTGCCCCAGCGCCCAGATGCCGCTCATGACTTTGCGCGCGTGCCCGGGATAGGACTTGCGAATGGAAACGATCATCAGGTTGTGAAAGACGCCTTCCACGGGCAGGTTCACGTCCACGATTTCCGGCAGCGTGAGCCGCATCAACGGCAGGAAGATGCGCTCCACGGCCTTGCCCATCCATGCATCTTCCATGGGCGGCTTGCCTACGATGGTGGTGGCATAGATCGGGATTCTTGCGGTGCGTGATGCACGTGACGTGAAAGACCGGGTACTCATCTTCCAGCGAATAGAAGCCGGTGTGGTCGCCGAACGGGCCTTCAGTACGCAGCTCGTCGAGCTTGACGTAGCCTTCAAGAACGATTTCCGCCGACGCTGGAACTTCCAGGTCGACGGTTTCGCATTTCACCAGTTCGACCGGCTTCTGGCGGAGGAATCCGGCGATGATGAATTCTTCAATCTCCGGCGGTGCAGGGACGATGGCGGAAAAAGTTAATGCGGGTTCGGTGCCGATGGCCACGGCGACTTCCATGGTCCCGCTGGGACGATCACCGGGGGCAAGCATGGAGCCTCCGCCGGAGCGGGCCATGATGTCTACTGCTGATCTCTTCTGCGCAGGCGAGGGCGCCTGCGCTCCACGAGTTTTTTGTTTTGCATCTGACGCCTGCGCTCCAGTGTTTTGGCGCAGCATGTCACGGTAGTGTTCGGCGGCAACTTTCTGGCGCTGCCAGTGCATGCCGGCCGTGGTGGCGTCATAAACCTGGATGCGGTACATGCCGGTGTTGCGCTTCCCTGTTTTAGGGTCGCGGGTGATCACGCACGGCAGCGTAATAAAACGTCCGCCATCCTGCGGCCAGCATTGCAGGATGGGAAAATCTAGCAGCGAAAAATTCTCTTTCTTAATGACTTCTTTGCACGGGCCGGTGGGCACGACTTTGGGAAAGAACTTGCCCATATCGGCGAGCATGGGAAGCATTTTGAGTTTTTCGAAAAAGCCTTCCGGAGACTTCATATTGAGCAACTGGCGGATGCGATCGGCAATTTCGTCCAGGCTGTCCACGCCCAGCGCCATCTGCATTCGCCGCTCCGAGCCAAACTGATTGATGAGAACCGGAACGCCCTTAGCGCCTTTTACGTTTTCAAACAGCAGCGCGGGGCCGCCGGGGCGTCCATACTTTTTGGCGGCGCCCTTGGAGACGCGATCGGCGATCTCAGTGATCTCCAGGATGGGATCGACTTCAGTCTTGATCTTCTTGAGTTCACCGGCGCGATCCAGCGCGGCGATCCATTGTCTTAAGTCGTCAAAAGCCAATCGGCGCTCCTAGGTTGGGGTGAACGGACGATTATATAAGGAAGCCATCAGCAGTCAGCAAGAAGAGATTCACCGCAAAGGGCGCGAAGGACGCAAAGGAACAAGGTCAAGCATCCGCATACTAACAAGCTCCTTATCCCCGGGCGTTGCGACCTTGGCGTCCTTTGCGGTAAACCGAATCCTGGCTGCTGATTGGTTCCTTACTCCCGACAACCTGAAAGCAGCAGCCCACATCCTAGTTTTCGAAGCAAACCAGCTTACGAGTAATCCCCGAGGAGTGCCCGGTTCCATGGCCACAGCAATCAAAAACGAAAGCCAATATATTGATGCATTCTTAAAATTAACTTTGCGGCCCGCTTCAGCGTCTGACCTTATTCCCCTGCTTAGCTCGTTTACGCCGGAACAGCGGCAGGATTTTGTGGAGCTGGCGGATTCCAACCATGTGGTGATTCGCGCCTTTGAGGTGCTGAACCGTGTTGCCGGCAATCGCGGCAACAATGCGATTCAGGCCTGGGCAGTGGAAACGCTGGCAAAAGAGCGAGCCCGCATCTCCAATGCACTGAACCACCTGGAAGCAGTATGTAATGCGCTGGAAGAAGAAGGCTGCCCAACGGTGGTGATGAAAACGCTGGACCACTGGCCTGATCTGGGCAATGACCTTGACCTGGTTTCAACCGGCCCAAAGACAAAGATTGTGAATGTATTCACCAAGCGCTTTGGCGGCAAGATTGAAGCGCGGAGCTGGGGTGACAGGCTGGCTTGCAAGTGGAACTTTTCGATCCCTGGGCTGCCGGAGTCGATTGAGACGCATGTTGGCCGCCTGGGCCAGACAGGCGAGCACATTGGCCTGGCCAAGCGGTGTATTGATCGGCGGGTGAGTATTCGGCTGAACGGAAATACTTTTTATGTGCCTGCCCCGGAAGAGCGGATCTTTGCTGCCACTCTGCAGCGCATGTATCGCCATTTTTACTTCCGGGTTTGCGACATCCTGAACGCGACGGCGATTGTTGAATCCGGCAAGGTGGATTTCCGCGAACTGCGCGCCGCTGCAACGGTCGCCGGGATCTGGCCGGGCGTGGCCAGCTTCCTGAAGATCGTTTCTGATTATGTGCAGCGGTATCGCGGTACGCCGCTGGAGCTGCCGGCAGACGTAATTAAAGATGCGACGGTGAACGGCGACAAGATTTATACCCGCGCGCGCTTCCTGCGCCTGCCGATTATGCCGTACGGCGCGCGTCTGTATACAAAACAGATTACCCAGGCGGCCTTCAGCGGCAATGTTCCGGCTACTTTCCGGCTGAGCCTGCTGCCACCGCTGGCGTCAGCCGCGGCCGTGGCATTCAAAATTACCGGCAGCGATAAAGGCGTCTGGTAAGCAAGTCCGTTTCATCCTTGAAAAACAGAAAGAGCGACGGTTGGTTGTCCGTCGCTCTTTTTGCGTTCGTGCACCAAACTGATGAGTTAGCGGTGGGAACTGGAGCCTGAGTGCGATTCGCTGTGCCCTCCGCCACCGCTGCTGTGCGATGAAGAACCGCCTCTGCCACCGTGAGACGATGATCCACCGCCGCCGCTGCTGCGCGAGTATGAACCGCCACCGCTGTTGTGCGATCCTGAACCCGAACCAGAGTATGATCCGCGTGAGTCGCTGCGTGGCGCCGGCGGATTGTATCGAGGTTCGTTCCGCTGGGCCGGCGGTGTGCTGCGTGGCTGACTAGGCGGCTGTTCTCTAGGCGTCACGATAGGCCGATGCAGATCCAGCGGCGGCCTGCTGTTTCCGCCAGAGTTGCCCTTGCGATGCGTGGTCCACTCTGTCGGCGGCGGAAATTCCCGGGCCAGAACCGTGGTCAACAACTGAGCTGTGATCCTGAACTGAACTATGATCCTGTGCTGAACCATGATCCTGTGCTGAACCATGATCTGAGCGGGATGGAAATTTCTGCCATCCGCCGCTTTCAGACGAGTGCGACGTCTGACCAGCGGTGCGATCAGACGATTGCGACATCCCGGAATTGATCTGGTGATCGTTCATCTGCCGATCGTTTATCTGATGACCATTCGCTCCGCCGGAAGAGTTCCTTGGATTTCCCGAAGACTCAGAGCGACCATTGCCGACGTCGCCACCGGAATGGCCGGTGGGCGAGCCAAATTTGTTCCAGCCGCTGTGGTCGTCGCGGGAATGATCCTGCGCCGAGTTATTGCTTGTAGAACCAGCGGTGGGGCCCCTGTTCGGCGTATGCCCGTTGTTCAACCCGCCACTTTCATTGCGAGGCGACTCGATGCGCCCCTTTTCGTTAAACGAGTGCTGCCCAGTGGTTGTATTCTGTGCGCCATTTGTCGCGCCGCCGGGGTTCCCGTGGGAAGCGCCCGCAGCTTCTGCTCCTACAACGCGCTGCACACGCTGCATCTGGTCATGGAATGATTCCCGCCTTGCTGCAGGGGGCGCGTGCTTGGTGAAGAAGTGCTCGTTGTTGCGCGTCTGGATGCCTCGCTGGAGCGCCGCTGCGGCTACCGGCATGCAAGCTCTCACGCGAAGGGACAACCGGCAGGTTCGCTGTCATCACGCGGGATTCGCGCAGCTCATGCTCTTCCACGCCGTGACGCCAGCCTTCATGGCCGCCACGGCCAAAGTTTTCAGCCGAGACGCTGGTAATCGAGCCGCGAACGCGTGGGTTGGTCAACGCAAGATGCGCGTTGGAGAAATATGGCTGACGTCCGCGCACGGCAAGCGGAGCAATGAAGCCGCCACGGCCATGGAAGTTGTTGATCACAGTGATGTTCACCACGTTTACGTGATTGAAGCCGCGCCCGTACCAGGGATAAAAGGGATCATGCGGGCCCACGGGGAACCATCCGATGGAGCCAAAGCCGAAGCCGGCGTGGTGCCCGAAGCCGACAAAGAAGACGAATGCCGGAGACCAAAGCGGCCGATAGCCGACATAAAGAGGTCCAGGCCACCAGCACCACGAATTTTGGTAATAAAACCAACGCCCATAGTGATATGGCGCCCAGCCCCACGGCTCATAGGATACCCAGGTCCAGCCGTAATAAGGCTGCCAGACCCATCTTCCCGTCTGATATGGGGCCCAGGTTGCTTCCTGATAAGGCTGCCACACATTTCCATATCCAGGGACGTAAACCCACCGCCCGTTGTTATCAAGATCATTCACGCCGGTGTAATAGCGGTTGGTATGGCCTACGCTCTCTGAATCGCGCACTACGTGGTCGCGTTCGCTGTTCCATGTATCCCAATCGTCTCTGCCGGGCGCGCTGCTGACTTTATATTCCGGGTGGTCAGTCCCGCGGACGCTGATAATCTCGCCTTCCCTCACCCGAGTGCTGCCCTGCGGCGTGGTAATTTCGGCTTCGCCTTCCCGCACGATCACATCTGTCTGGTCGTCTGAAATCACCTGCACCCGATACCGTCCTGGCCTCAGCGGACGCACCGCCACATTCGGCGAATCGATTTCCACATCCGCCTCGCTGCCCTTAAGCTTGGTGTAACTGGCGTATCCCTGCCCGACTTGCACTTGTATGCGCCGCGACGTCAGGTCAGCAATTTTGGCCTGGCTCTGCGCCGCCAGCCGCAGGATATTCGCGTAATCCAGCTGAATTTCCGCGCGCGCATCCTGGCCTGTGGCAACCTGGTCACCACGCACCACCGGCGCGTTGACCGACGTGCTGCCCCAATCTCCGCTATCGCCGCGCTGCGTGGAGACGTCTCCATGAATCAAACTAACTCTCGCCACCGACAGGCGCAGGCCCTTCACTGCGGGGAGCCGTCCTGTGGAGGCTGGGAGCTGCTTCCCCGTTCGGCGCCGTTTGCCCGTTCGAATCTGGGGATAATTCTGCGCCAGCGCTGGTGCTTGCGCGTCATTCGCAGGCCTGCTTCCTCGCTCGAAGACGTATCACCATTCCGACCGTTGTCATTGTCCTGCGCCCACGCGCCAGCCGTTAATGCTGTCACCGCAAATAATATGATTGCCATAAACCTGCCCGTTTTCATTGCTCCTCTTTTAATGAATGCGCGCCGGGGATCAGCTCGGCGCGCCTTGCTTCCCTCTTGTAAAGCTACTGACTTCAACCGTTACCACGGTCAATGCAACTACCGTGCCAATCGACGGGCGATGTATCTGCATGATTCAGGGCTATTTAGCGGAAGTGAAGATATGTAGGCAATGGGCGATGGTGGTTTTCAACCAGTCAAGGCGGTGGATTTAGGCCGAATTTGCCTCGACGCTCGTGTAGCACAGCCGCCCTCGGCTGTGGCTTTTCTTCCGATCCGCGTTCCTCCGCGTCCTCCGAGGTAAAGGTTTTGCTCTTGGTTTTTCCAGATCAGTGTCATCGGTGTTGATCAGTGGTGAGATTTACTTCACTGTGCGCCGCAATCCCCACAGCACCAGCACCGATGACCCGACAATCGCCAGCCCCACTGACATAAAGATCGCCGTAATCAATGTCTCTTGCCAGGGCAGAGCATGGTGTCCCGCGCCGGTAATCGGAGAAAGCGCGGCAATTCCCCAGGCCGCTCCCAGCGCAGTGGTCGCCCAGTTTAGGTAAGCTCCATAAAGCGCGGACCAATACGCTGCGGCTTTCATTCCCAATGGCAGCCTCACTTCCATCCACACCGCGCCCAGCGCAATAAGAAAAGTCCCATTCATCACGCCTTCCAGATGCGCCGCCAGCCCCATCCGCGGATTGGCAAACTTCGTCTCCACAAAGCCCGTCAGCAGTCCCAGCAAAAACAGGAACATGCCGTGCCATATCAATCTGCGTCTGCTGTCGTCCATGGTGGTGCTCCAATTCTGTGCGTGCGGAAGTGGGAGGATTGTATACCCGGGTTGCCGCGAATGCCGCCAGACGGAGAAATAGCGCGCGCTGCAGAATTGCTCTTCAATCGCCTTCCCCGCCTCTTTCAAGATCCGCGCTCATCCGCGTTGATCTGCGGTAAAGTTTGGCTTTTGGTTTTTCCGATCAGTTTTATCAGTGGCAATCAGTGGTGCGGCTCTTGGTTTTCCGATCTCCCTTTGCGTTCCTTCGTGTCCTTTGTCATCCAGGGCCTTCGACCCGCGCAAGCGCATGAAAATTGATTTTTCGACCTTGTGGTTAAAGTGTTTTTGCTTTTTCCGGATCACCCGATCACCGGATCACCCGATTACCCGATCTCCGAATCAGTGTCATCAGTGTTAATCAGTGGTAAGTTCTTCTGACTTTTTGATCCGCGCTCATCCGTGTTGATCCGCGGTAGGCTTTGTTCTCCTGCTGGCCCAGAATTATCTCCCGTAACGCCAGCACCTCTTAGCAGCTATAATCTCCGCCACAGAACTAACCCACTGCAACGGAGGATTATGCGCCGCATCGCGAACTCCCTACCACTACGTTTCATTTCCCTCTTTCTGCTGCTTGCAATCATCGCTGGCTCTGCGGTCGCGCAGAACCAGCAAACATTGCCCCCTGAAAAGACGATTCCCATCTTCGGGCAAACTATCCATTATTGGGATGTAGGCTCCGGCCCCGTTGTCGTTCTGCTTCACGGTCTTGGCAGCAGCAAAGAAGATTGGCTTCCAGTCATCGGCCCTCTCTCCAGGAATCATCGCTTGCTTATTCCTGACCAGATCGGCTTCGGACACTCTGACAAGCCGCTCGTTAGCTACAGCGTTCAAACTTTCGTGGATTTTCTGGATGAGTTCCTCCGTCAAATGAAAGTGGAGAAAGCAAGCCTTGTAGGCGAATCTCTTGGCGGTTGGGTCTCCGCTCTGTACGTGACAGAAATCTCGGGCACCAAACGTATTTCTGTCCTGGACAAACTCGTCCTCGCAGACGCCGCAGGCTTAAAGCAAAAGGGGCCCATTCCGGATTTCAATACATCTTTGCAGAGCTCGGGGCGTCTCTTGAAGAGCCTTTTCTATGACAGCGGTTGGATTAATGACGAGAGGCTTCGACAAAGTTTTGAGCATAGACTTGCCGCGAATGATGGATACACGATTCAAAGCTTCTTAAATAATCCGGCGCTCGCGTCCGAATTTCTTGACGACAAGCTCTTACAGATCCGCGTTCCTACGTTGGTCGTCTGGGGTAAGCAAGATCAGCTCGTCCCTTTTTCCTCAGGAGAAAAATACGCCGCAGGCATTCCCGGCGCTCGCTTGGTTGCATTCGATAAGTGCGGACATATCCCTAAGGCCGAAAAAACTGCGGAGTTTGTATCCGCCGTCACGGACTTTCTGGACACGTCCGCTACTGCGCGCAAGTGACTAGCCAGCGCGGATAGGCGCGGGTCAATATTTGAGGTTCCGGCGGAAAGCTGCGCCGCAAATTCGCGGCGCAACAAACCGTCATCCTGAATGAGCGACAAAGCCGGGAATGAAATACCTGAATCCGCATTCTTTGCGGTCTCTCGTAACGCGTCGCCTCGAATTTTTTCTGTGCCAACCATGCTCTTTCCCACTGACATCTTGAGCGCCCCCGCGGGAGCAGCGTGCCTAAGGGGAGGTCGAAAGTTGAGCAGGTCTGCGGGCGTTTGAGCCGGCAGGCGAAATCCGGAGCGAAGCGAGGGAACTTCGAAGCATCCACCATCAAATATCCCTCGCCATGCCGATTCAGGGAGTTCTACCGAGTCCACCGCACAAAAAGCGTTCCTGCAATTACAATTCCAAGGACGCTGTTAAACGCACTTCTTTAAGGAGCTCTCATGGCTGGAGTCAAGTTGATGGTGATGTATCCCCGTCCCAAGGATGTTGATGCGTTTGAAAAGCTGTACCAGAAGGAACATGTGCCGATGGCAGTGGAAAAGCTGAACGGCAAAACCAAGCTGGTGGCGACAAAGGTGGTGGGATCACCGCAGGGCACTCCTCCCTTTTACCGCATTGCTGAAGTGCACTTCCCTTCCATGGAAGCATTGCAGGCCTGCGCTGCGTCTGAAGGCGGTAAGGAGACGATTGGACACGCGGTGAAGATTTCTTCCGGCGGTCCTCCGGTCATCATGGTCGCAGAAGAAGAGTCGTTCAACTTCTGAGCAGACGTCACACAGCTCCGCAATTTTTAGAAGTCAACTCGATTTCCTGCGTCCGCACTTTAAAGCGGCGCATCCAGGTATCTATGAAAGCGATTCAAGTACAAAAAACCGGCGGGCCGGAAGTGCTGACGCTGGTGGATCTGCCGGTCCCAAAGCCGAAAGCAAATGAAGCCGTGGTGAAGATCGCGGCTTCTGGCGTCAACTTTATCGATGTTTACTTCCGTGAAGGCCGATATCCTGCCCAGCTGCCCTTTGTCGACGGCCAGGAAGCTTCTGGAACGGTGACGGAAGTAGGCAATGAAGTGAAGTTGGTCAAGCCGGGCGATCACGTTGCCTACAGCAACGTGGTGGGCACATACGCGGAATATGCAGCGGTGCCCGCGGAACGGCTTGTCCATGTTCCGGACAAGATCACCAATCAACAAGCGGCAGCGGCGATGCTACAAGGCATGACCGCACATTACCTGAGCCACACAACGTACCAACTTAAAAAGGGCGATGTTGCGCTGATTCATGCGGCTGCCGGAGGCGTAGGGCTGCTGCTGGTGCAGATGGCGAAGAATATTGGTGCGCGCGTGATTGGCACTGCAGGATCAGAAGAAAAAGCAAGGCTGGCCCGTGACGCCGGCGCAGATGAAGTGATTCTTTACACAAATCAGGATTTTGAAGCTGAGACGAAGCGCCTAACCGATGGAAAGGGCGTCCATGTGATTTATGACGGCGTTGGGCAGACGACTTTTGATAAAGGCCTGAACGTTCTTCGTCCCCGGGGACATATGGTGCTGTTTGGCGCATCGAGCGGCCCGGTGCCGCCGGTGGATCCTGTGAAGCAGCTAATGGCGAAGGGGTCGCTCACACTGACGCGGCCAAGCCTGATTCACTACGTCAGCACCCGCGAAGAGTTGCAGCAGAGAGCGGGCGATGTGTTCAGCATGATTGGATCAGGCAAGCTGAAGTTGCGCATTTCCCGTACCTACAAATTAGAAGAAGTGCAGCAGGCGCATCGCGATTTGGAAGGCCGAAAGACGACGGGCAAGATTTTACTGGTGCCGTAAACGCGTCGATGTAATGAATGGAGAGGTAGCAATGCTACGTCTCTACGTTGGATTTCATGTCGCCCAAAGCATTGATGCAGTGGCTGGCAAGTGACGTGTGAGAGTGATTTAAGGAGAGGCATGTCAACCCTGGGATTCATTGAGTATGAAAAAGCCAACGCGGAAGTGCGCGCCGTGTATGACGACATTATGGCCACGCGCAAGATCGATAAAGTCACAAATTTCTGGAAAGCGCTGGCGCACGATCCAGTCCGGTTGAAGCGCACATGGGAAGACACAAAAAGCATCATGGCGGCGGGCGCGCTTGATCCACTGGTGAAAGAACTGTTGTACGTGGCGGTAAGCGTGAGCAACCAGTGCGATTACTGCATCGCGGCGCACACTGCGTCCGCGCGAAAGAAGGGCATGACGGAAGCGATGTTCAATGAGATGCTGGCGGTGGTTGGCCTGGCCAATTCCAACAACCGGCTGGTCGCCGGGCTTCAGGTCGAGATCGACGAGCAATTCAAAGCGATTGGCTGAGCGTGCGGTGTCGCATCGCGGGGCCCAAGGGATATGAACGATTTCTGTCGCAAATATGGCCTCAGCATTCCAGTGGTGCTGGCGCCGATGGGCGGCGGCCCATCAACACCTGAACTTGTTGCCGCAGTTTCCAACGCAGGCGGTCTGGGATCTCTGGCTGCGGCATACTCCAACGCCGAGCGCATTCAACAAGATATTGCAGCAATCCGAAAGCTCACGACAAGACCGTTTGCCGTGAATCTGTTTTCGCCGCAGGCGCAGCTGCCCCTGAAAGATGGCGTAACCGCAGTGTCTGACTTTCTGCGTCCTTATCATGAGCGGCTTGGACTGAAACCACCTGAGCTTCCTCAGAAGCCAATCGAAGACTTCAACGAACAATTGGATGCTATTGCGAAAGCGGCTCCGCCCATTGTTAGCTTCACCTTTGGGCTGCTGCCCGCGAAAGCCAGCGAGCGGCTTAAGTCGCAAGGAACGTATCTGATGGGTACCGCCACCACGGTAGACGAGGCGCGGCAACTGGAACGGGCAGGCGTGGACGCAGTGATTGCGCAGGGCAGCGAAGCCGGCGCACATCGTGGCACGTTTGCCGTGCCGGCTGAAGAAGCCCTGGTTGGCACCGTGGCTCTGGTACCGCAGGTGGTGGATGCTGTGCGTGTTCCGGTGATTGCTTCCGGCGGCATCATGGACGGGCGTGGCCTGTTGGCGGCTTTGGCCCTTGGCGCCAGTGCCGTTCAGATGGGGACGGCATTCCTGGCCTGCAAAGAAGCGGGGACGAACGCTGCATATCGTGAGGCACTGAAGCGCGAGCGCGACAGCCGGACGACGCTCACTCGCGCCTTCTCTGGACGCATGGCCCGGGGACTGAGCAACGAGTTCATCGAAAAATGGAATGCGGCAGGGCTCGAACATCTTCCTTATCCCTGGCAAAACGCATTTACGCAGCCCATGCGTCGCGCCGCCGCCAGCGCCGGGCAGGCAGGGCTCCTTTCTTTGTGGGCCGGGCAGGGCGTGGGCATGTTGCGCGAAATGACCGCCGAGCAACTGATGAAGGAATTGCAGGAAGAGATGACAGAAGCAGGGATGAAGCTGAAAGATCAGCTCGAATAGGCGTCATTCAGAGGGCTAGCACGGATGTAATTTGCGGCTGCATTGACCTTGCATTATTCTGATAATTACCCAGCCAACTCCGGCAATCACAATCATGAAGCACCATGCGACGACCGTGCGCGTATTTGGTTTCATTGCACGCTGCCTGTTTGCCTTGCTGTTGGTTTTTACTTCCTTTTACTCGGTCCTTGCCTATATACCAGACACCTTTCATGCGTTCATTCAGGCTCCCTTTATGGGCTGGGTTCCGATGCTCATTCGCTTTCAGCCGTTTCTCTACACAGTGCTCGTAACCGGTGTCTCGATCTCAATGTGGATGGAAAGAAGCAGCGATCGACTCTCAAGGAGATTAGTGCTTGAGTTCATTGCTGCGGCAGTGCTCGTCTCAATCTATTTGATGATTGCGCGCCCTTATAGCAGCTTGCACAATGATTCGCGCAGCTTCGTGCTGGCGCTGGCCACAATTTTTCCCTTACTGTGGATTGGCATTCTTGATTGCCGCGCCTACTGGCGCAGAAGGGACTGTACGGAAACCGCCAGTCCACGATTTGGCCTTGCTCTGTTGTTTTCCAGCGCTTTGGCAGTCGCAATTGTGTATCCAGCGGCTGCGTATTTACGTTATTGGAGTGCAGGAACGCCTCTTCCTCCCATCGGCCGCTTGGATGTCCTAGCCTGGAGCGCGGCGGTGCTTGCTCACGTCCTCTTATTCAGCATGGTCATTGGACTGCTTGCCTTTTGCGAGTCTGTGGCCTGGCGAACCCGCTATCCGCTGAAAGCGAGATTTGTGTCATTTGCCGGCGTCGCATGGCTCACACTAGCGACACTGATGGAGCGCGTAGCCTTTGGCGCGATACCGTTTCACGGAACGGAGTCGTTGGTTTATTCGTGGTTTTTCGGGCTTTCTGGCATAGTGTTCGCGGGAGGACTGATTTTACGTGGCGTGTCACAGCCATCCCGGGAATTGCAGGCTGTGCCGCAACGCCGTCATCGAGCGGAAACCGCCCTTCTTGCTCTTGTGCTGCTGGGCGCAGCATGTGTTGTACCCGCGATCATCGGATTAATTGACTGGAACTCCATTGTGGAGAAAAGCTGGGTTCTTATTTTCTGGACGGCTTCATTGTTCATTCTGATGCGCGTGATTCCGCGTCCCGGGCGGGCGCTGCACCCGCTTGTCGCGATCGTCTTGCCGATCCTGGCTTACTGCGTTTCGGCATTTGGATTCCAGCCGCAACAATGGGCATCGCAGGAATCGCCTCTGTCCAACGCGATCAACGTCCACAGCTCTTACGATGTTTCTTATGTGCTGGCTCGCGATCTGCTGGCCACCACCGCGAAACAACCCTGCGATGATCAATGCAATTATCTCCATGAACAGACCAACATTCCGCCAGCAATGCTTTCATCCGCGCCGGAACTGGACCTGGTTGATCATCTCGAGCGAGCCAAAGGAAAGCTGCCTGACATTTATATCCTGGTGATTGATAGCCTGCGCCAGGACTACGTTACTGCCTATAATCCTGCGGTCGATTACACTCCAGAAATTGCTGCCTTCGCCAAGGACAGCCTGGTCTTCCATAACGCATTTACCCGTTACGCCGGCACTACGCTTTCAGAACCGGCAATATGGACCGGCGCCATGCTGCTGCACACACATTTCGTGCAACCATTCTCGCGGGTCAACAACCTGGAAAAGCTTGCCACGGTAGATGGCTATCAGGAATTTGTTACGGTTGATACTACGCTGCGGTCACTGCTGAGCAAACACGCTGATCTTGTGCCGCTGGATGATCACGCCGACAAATGGACAGACGTGGATCTTTGTTCCACCGTGGATGATGCTGAGCAGAAGATTTCTCGCCGAACAGAGCCATCGCGGCCGATCTTTATGTTTACGCAGCCGCAGAATGTTCATCTGCTGACGATCCATAAAAGGCACGCTGACCTGATTCTGAACACGCGAGAACAGTTAGAACGGGCGTATGCGCAGGACCTACGGCGTATGGATGGTTGTTTTGGCCGCTTTGTCCGCTTCCTGAAAAGCAAAGGGCGATACGACAACAGCATCATTGTTCTAACGGCAGATCATGGTGAATTCGGGCACGGCGCGCACACAACTTCCATTGAGCCAGACGTTTTGAAAGTGCCGCTCATCATCCATGTGCCTGAAAGCGTGCGCCGCACATATTACTACGATACGTCAAAGGTGATTTTCACTACCGATATAACGCCGACACTTTATTACCTGCTGGGACATCGGCCGATTCGAAATAACGAAATACTAGGACGACCGATGATCACGGAAACAAGCGCCGAATCCGTGCAGTATGAACGCCCATCATATCTTGTGGCTGCCAGTTACGCGCCAAATTATGGAATTCTGAGCGACAACGGGCGGATGCTTTTTGCCTTTGACGACTATAAACACGAGGAAGCCCTGTACGATCTTTCGGCCGACCCGCACGGCGACCGCAATTTGATCACGCCGCAAGTAGCACAGGCAGACGACAATGAGATTCGGGACCATCTGGCACAAATCGCTAAGGCCTACAACTTTCAATACCGGCCACTCACACTGGTCGGCTGGTTGATGCACTAAGTCTCTTGCAAGGAGGCTGAGTTATTCTCTTCCCTTTTTTTAAAGGCCCAGGTACGCAGCGCGGACCATTTCATTGGTGAGGAGATTTTTTGCCTCGTCGGCCAGCAGCACGGAGCCGTTCTGCACCACGTATCCTCGATCTGAAATGCTTAGCGCGCTGACCACATTCTGCTCCACAATCAGCATGGTGATTCCAGTGCTGCGGACTTCTTGAATTTTCTCAAAAACTTCTTCAACGATTTTTGGCGCAAGGCCAAGGGAAGGTTCATCGAGAAGAAGAAGCTTGGGCTGGGCCATGAGCCCGCGAGCGATGGCCACCATCTGCTGCTCGCCGCCGGATAGCGTTCCGGCCAACTGGTCGAGTCTTTCTTCAAGACGAGGGAAAAGCGCAAGTTGTTCCGCCATCAGATGCTTTACATTTGCGCGCGCCCGTGGAGTAAAAGCGCCGAGAGAAAGATTTTCTTTTACCGTCATAAAAGGAAAAACCTGGCGGCCTTCAGGCACGTGACTTACGCCGCGCGCCACCATGTCATGCGCGGGAACGCGTGAGACATCCTGGCCGGCAAAACGCACGGAGCCGTTGGCCGGCGGTTTCATGCCGGAAATCACGCGCAGGATCGTGGTCTTCCCTGCCCCGTTCGCGCCGATCAGCGTAACAATCTCACCGGCATTTACCTGAAGAGAGATATCAAAGAGCGCCTGCAAGTCTCCGTAATAAGCGGTTACGTTGCTGACTTCCAGCAAGGGCATGCCCGCTGTGGGATTGAGAGAGCTGGTGGGCGCGTTCACTGGGTCAGCTCCTTGTATTTAGGTCCGAGATAGGCTTCGATGACCTCCGGCAGCTTCACGACTTGAGCAGGCGCGCCTTCGGCGATTTTGGCGCCGTAATCAAGGACAATCACGCGATGCGCAATCTTCATCACCACTTGCATCACGTGCTCCACGCCACCCACCACGCTCACGCCCCATTCCGGCAGACGCTTCACCAGTTCCGCCAGAGCAAGCGCTTCACTGGTGGTAAGTCCGGAGACAACTTCGTCGAGAAGAATCAGCTTGGGTTTAGTCGCCAGGGCGCGCGCGATTTCAAGACGCTTCAGAGCAGCAAGTGGCAAGCCTTTGGCTGGAAACTTGGTGAGGTGCGACATCTGGAGAAAATCGAGAATCTTAGCCGCTTCCTGCGCCGCTTGTCCGAGGCTGCGGGTATGCATGAACGCGCCCAGCATCACGTTTTCCAGCACAGACAGGCTGGGCAGCGGCTTCACGATCTGGAAAGTGCGTCCAATACCCAGGCGCGCAGCGCGGTCCGGCGACATTTTGGAAATATCTTTGCCTTGAAAGCGAATAACGCCCTCGTTGGGATGAAGGAACCCGCTGATCAAATTGAATACCGTAGTTTTGCCCGCGCCGTTGGGACCGATGATAAACAGTATCTCGCCCGCGTTCATCGCCAGTGAAACGCCCTTCACGGCCCTGAGGCCGCCAAAGCGCTTGGTGACATTCTCCATTTCCAGAATCGGCTTCATTGGGCAGCTCCGCCTAAGACGGGTTGAGCTTTGACATCCTTCGGTGGCTTGATCCGCTTGCGGAAGCGATGCTGTAACCCGCCGACGATACCCTCGGGCAAGAACAAGACCACGACGACGATCAGGATGCCGTAGATCAGAAGATGGCTTTCCTGGAAGACGTTTTTGAAAGCTTCTGAAGCACTCAGCAGCAGGACTGCACCCACGATTGGCCCAAGCAAGGTTCCTGCGCCGCCGAGCATGGTGATGATGGCAATCTGAATGGAAATATCAATCGTGAGAATGCTGTCAGGAACAATGAACTGGAATGCGCTGCCGTAGAGAGCGCCGGCCAGGGCGGTGAGGAACGCGCTCATCAGCAGCGAATACAGTTTGCAGCGGGCCGTGTTGATACCAACGGCAGCGGCCGTATCTTCATCTTCACGGATGGCCATGAGGTAATAACCAAAGCGCGAGCGCGACGCCCAATAATTCGTGATGAAGGAAATCACGGCCAGCGCTACAGCGGCGAGATAGAACGATCGCCAGAATGTTCTGCCAACGAAGAGACCGGGCATGGTCAAACCAATGGCTCCGCCGGTTACGTTCAGGTTGGTAGCGGCAAGGCGCAAGACTTCAGCGAAGGCAATGGTGGCCAGCGTGAAGTAGGGGCCGCGCAGCCGGAAAGAAATGATACCAATCACGGCGGCGAATGCAGTGGACACCAGCGCAGCGAGAAATACGGCGATCCAGACGGGAACGCCAAGATCGGCAAAGAGCGCAAGCCCGTAAGCGCCCACGCCAAAGAATGCTACGTGACCCAAAGAAAGCTGTCCAGCGTATCCGCCCACAAGGTTCCAGGCGAGGCCGAGCGCGGCGAACAGGGTAATGCGGAAGAGCACTTGAAGCTGATAGTTGTTGTGGATGAGCCAAGGCATCCGCGCCCACAGCAGCAAAACGATGAGAGAGACCCAAAACTTCCAGCTTTTCAAGAGGATCATGCGCGCTGCCTCCCAAAGATGCCGGCTGGCTTGAATGAGAGAACCAGGAGAAACAGAACAAAGTCGATGATCAAGGCCCACTGATTGCCGAGATAAAGGCTGGTAACGCTTTCAGAGAGACCGAGGACCAGTCCGCCAAAGGCCGCGCCTTCAATGGATCCCATGCCTCCGAGCACGACCATCACAAAAGCCTTGGTGGTGTAGTCCTCACCAACGCCAGGAAAAAGATAGAGCCTAGGGAGCAAGAGACCGCCGGCGATGCCGGCAAGAGCCGTACCGAGGGCGAAGCTGATGCCCTGAATGCGCACAAGATTGATGCCCATGAGAGGCGCAATCTCCGCGTTCTGTGAGATCGCGCGCAGTGCCTGACCGGTAAGGCTTCGCACCACGAAAGAACGCAGCCCAATGACGAATGCAACCGCTATGGCAAACGAAAGAACTTCAGCCGCATTTGCGCCAAAAGGACCAAGGTGCACGCTGCGGTTGATGAGATCGATGTTCGTCTGGCGATAGTCGGCCTTGAAGATAAGCTGCGCGGCGTCAGTGAGAATCAGTCCGATTCCCATTGTCATTAGGATCTGCATGAAGTGTGAGCGATCACGGATTGGCCGGATGAGCGCCATGTAAACGAGATAGCCGAAAATAAATAGCGCGATGCCTGCAGGAATAAAGCCGATGTACGGATTGATTTTGTAGTAATCGAAGAGAACGTAGGTGGCATACATGCCCACCATGAGGAAGGCGCCATGCGCAAAGTTCACAATGCGCATGACGCCAAAAATCAGGGCCAGGCCCATTCCGATTACGGCGTAGAGCGCCCCGGTCAGCAGACCATCAGCACAGGCCTGTAAGAAGCGAACCAAACGTGTTTAGCTCCTGCCCGCAAAACGCACGCGGTGTTAGTGTGCCGTGCTGCCGATTATCTCTTGGACCACGCCGGCGCGGGAATAATCGGCTTGGCTTCCGCGGCGTCCGCCGGGAAAACCACGCGATATTGTTCCTTTTGCACCTGAGTGATCAGAACGGGATGCTGGTTTTGTCCGTTATCAAATTTAATAGGACCAAACGGAGTGGAAGACATATTGATGTTCTTGATGGCGTCGCGAATCTTGGCCGGATCCAGCGACTTGGCGTTGTTGATGGCCTCAGCGGCCACGCGTAACGCAGCATACGCCTGGATGGCATGGTAAGCCGGGTGAGTCTTGAAGCGCTTGAAAAATTCGGCGTCAAATTCTTTTGAGCCTGCCCATTTAGCTTCCGGCAGCCACTGGGAAACCGAGAACGTGTATTCTGCGTTCTTGCCCGCGCCTTTTTCCGTTGGAAATTCCGCGGCCGCAAATCCGGTACCGGCTGAAGTGTAAAACCTGGGATTCAAATCCACTTCCCTGGACTGCCGCATGAGCGTGGTGGCGTCAAGAAGATAGGAGCAGAAGTAAATCACATCAGGATTTGCCTGCTTCACGCGCTGCAAAACCGCTTTATAGTCCGGTGATTTGGCTTCGTAGGACTCGACAGCCAGAAGCTCAATCCCTGCTTCTTTGGCCGCTGCGGTCATAGCCTTCATATTCGACTGGCCGAAGTTGGTGTTCTCATAAATGATGGCCATCTTCTTTGGCGCGCCATTGGCTTTGAGAAACGCGATGGTCGCTTTGGCATAGTCATTGGCTCCGGCACAGACGCGGAAAATCCAGGGCGACTTGGAATCC
Source organism: Terriglobia bacterium (assembly GCA_963732195.1). GTDB lineage: Bacteria > Acidobacteriota > Terriglobia > Terriglobales > Acidobacteriaceae > Angelobacter. The sequence continues at coordinate 20,212 of CAVSYO010000032.1, forward strand.
ATTACGTTATCGGCCGTGGCGGTGGGGATGATGAGAGGCGTCTCCCGCTGTGAAACCGCAGGCACAATCGCCTTGGTGCTCTCACTGGAATAAGAACCGAGCAGCACGGGAACCTGGTCCTGATCAATCAGCTTGGAAACGCCCTGAACGGCCTGGTCAGGCTTGCTCTGGTCGTCATAAAAATCGAGTTCGATCTTTTTGCCGAGAACGCCGCCCTTGGCGTTGATCTCATCGAGCGCGATGGCATAGCCATTTTTGTGCGCTTCACCAAAAGCCGCGAGACTGCCGGTGAGAGACGTGATGACGCCGATCCTGGTTGTGGCTTGTCCAAAGGCCGGAACGATAGACGCGAACAGAGACAGGATTCCGAGTGCAGCGATTGCTTTTAAGCGCATAACCCCCCACAGTTTTTACTGATGATCGCCGAGCGCGAGAATTATACAACCTGGCAGCAGCGAGCAATTAGCAGCTAGCAATTGGCAATTAGCCTATGTGTCGCAGCTGCGAGCATTTTTTCTAAGCCTTCGGCAGTTCGTTTAAGAAACAAAACTCTACGCACTAGGGCTCCTGCAGCCCACAAGTCGAATTAAAAACAAAACTTAAGGACAAAGCGGCATCGCCACACTCTCAGCTCCGCATCAACAGGCCGACAATTGAAGCCGACATTAAATTGGCCATGGTCCCGGCAATCATGGCACGGAAGCCGAGCTTGGCGAGTTGGTCACGCTTGTTCGGGGCCAGCGCGCCAATGCCACCGATTTGAATTCCTATAGAGCTGAAGTTGGCAAAGCCACAGAGAGCGAAAGTGGCGATGGTGACGGAGCGAGGATCGAGCGCGGCCTTCATGGCTCCGAGGTCTGAATAAGCGACGAGTTCATTAATCACCGTTCGTGTACCCAAAAGACTACCCACCGCGCCGATGTCCTTCCCCGGCACACCGATCAGCCACGCGACCGGAGCAAAAATGACGCCAAGCACCTTTTGAATGCTGGCAGGGAAAAAAGCGAAGTGATTGTGCGTCCAGCCCATGATGCCGTTGACCATGGCGATGAGAGCCAAAAATGAGATCAACATGATGGCCACGTTGAAGGCGAGCTGCCCGCCATCGATTGTGCCACGGGCAATGGCGCCAAGAATGTTCGCGTCTTTATGCATTTCTTCTTTTGACATTTCCACGGTGCCAGCGGTCTTGGGCTGTTCCGTTTCCGGTACCAGCATCTTGGCCATCAGAATGGTTCCGGGGGCGGTCATGATAACTGCTGCCAGCAGGTTTTCCGCTTTGATTCCGTAGCCGATATATGCCGCCATAATGCCGCCGGACACATGCGCCATCCCCGCCGTCATAATGGTCATGAGCTCCGAGCGCGTGCATTCAGGGAGCAGAGGCCGGATGGTGAGAGGCGCTTCTGTCTGGCCCATAAAGATGGACGCCGCCACGTTCAGAGACTCCGCGCCGCTCACGCCCATCAAGCGATTCATGACCCACGCCATTGCCTTGATGATGATTTGCATCACGCCAAGGTGATACAGCAGCGCAAAAAACGCAGAGACAAAAATAATGGTCGGCAACACTTGGAAAGCGAAGATGAAACCAAGCTGGGAGGAACCGGGATCGAGAAAAGGCAAATGTGCGTTGGGATCGGCGGGGTAACCGAGGTTTCCAAAAACAAATGTTGATCCTTTAAAAGCGTAAGCCAACAGTTTATTCACAGCTGTTCCGGCTGTTTGCAGCGTCCGCTGGCCCCAGGTAAAGCGGATCACGATCCAGGCAAAAAGGAATTGCAAGCTCAGTCCCCAAAGGACCGTCTTGAGCCGGATGGCGCGGCGATTGGTGGAGAACACATATGCAATTGACAAAAAGACGATGATGCCCAGCAAACCCGCGTATCGCGACATTGGGTCCTTCTAAGACAGAAGTTGAAGTTGCGTTGAAAAAATCCTGTCCATTGTAGCTGGAGTGTCAAGGTGATCGCCGTCATCGCCGTGATCGCCGTCACCGCGCGAATCGAAAAAACAAAATCTACCACGGAGACACGGAGGCACGGAGATTCTAGAACCGGCCTTCAAAATTGGCGAAGGCTTCTTCTAGCTTCCATTGCTGTTGCGCTCTTTTACTGGCGTCAAGGAAATGCGAACAGCTTGCGGATGTCCTGGACGAAGCTGGTTTGTCTGAACTACAGCCAGATGCGAGCAGAGCTTTGGACAAATCTTTCCAAAGACTCTCTCCAGGCAAAAAGCTGTGCTCAAGGCTGGCGCGGGCGAACTTTTTTAGGTCTTGATATTTCAGATGGTAAGTCTCCGCGGCGCGCTCAAATTCCTGAGTGATGTCATCACGAGAAACGCCTGGATCGTCGGTGGCTAAGGCGACGGGCACGCCGAATTTCAGGTACATGGGCAGCGGATGGTGATCGCCGGTGATGTTGAGAATCACGTCATTGCTGGTGAGGCAGATTTCAACCAGCACGTTGTCATGGGCCATCATGCGCAAAAGAGCTTCCGGGTTGGATTCCTGCATTACGTCAGCACCATGACCAATGCGCTCTGCATGGCCTTGTTCAATGGACGCGCGCACATGGAACAGCTCTTCCGGCGGGACAAGGTTTTGCGTCAACTCTCCGGCGTGGAGAGCAATGTGAACTTTGGGATAAAGGCTATGAAGAAAACCTAGCATGCGCATGTGAAGATTGAAATCGTGAATCGGCAGGTATGCGTCTTCAGGCATCACAAGATTCAGCCCGAGAACGCGCGGGTCTTTAGAAGCCATTTCAAAACCAGCCAATATCTGCGCAAAAACCTTCTCCTTCTTTAGACCACGACCGACCTGATAGAGATACCGTGTGAGCACGTTGCAGCCGGGATCGGGCTGAGACTGGCCGCAGCGGAGTTCTTCCTGCTCTTTCTTTTCCGTGTCGTCAAGAAATTTGCTGGCGTCAGCCACGATCTTAGGCAGTCCGTTCGCCATGAGCCGGTCCCGGAAATTGCGTAAGTTAACATCGACCGGCTCCTGATCATTCCATTGCAAAGAGCCACCAAGATTAGACGCGGCACCTCCGTCAGGATTGAACATTGTCTCAAGGTACTGCAGATGGCCGGCGGCTGCGCGAGACCTGGCTTCTGCCAGCATCTCCGCGATATGACCATTGGTAGCAGCGCCAAACTTGCCGAAAGTAGCAAAGAAATGGTCGTGGCCGGATTCAGCACCAGCAATGAATTGGCGCATGGATAATGCATCCAGCAAATGTCCGTAAAGCGTGCTGTCCTGCAGGGCAACACTGGCGGGAGGCTTGCCGCTGGCGGGATCGCACGGCGGCTGCGCGAGCGCAAGAGCGGCGCGATCAACGCACAAACCGTCTTGCACGGCAAACTTAATAAAGCTTTCTGCATAGACCGCGCCGGAAAGGTGGTTGTGAAGGTCTCCGCCCTTGGGCATTTGCTGCAGGAAGATGTGCAGCAGCGGAGGCTGATTGCGGATAGACTCAAGATATCGTGCGGTCTTTTGTTCGGCTGTAGCGGCCGAGGCAGGCTTCTTTTGGCACCAGGCGGAGGGAGCGTAAATCGCAATAAAGAGGGCAAGCAGGCAGATGCGAAGAGCTTTCCACGAGCGCGAGACTAACATGGAGGGAACTATAGCATTACAATTTGAGTTCCGCACAGCGCTGAGCTGCGCTTGCGAGGGAAAGGATTTGCGCGGACAACGATGAGCATAAGCGACGATTTTACGCAGGCGGAATTCGCAGCCAAGCATATTTCCTCAAAGAGCCCAATTAAACCGACCGTGGCGATTGTGCTGGGATCGGGACTGGGTGGATTTGCCGACGAGATGACGGAGGCGGTCCGCGTTAGTTACAACGATATCCCGCATTTTGCGCGCTCCACTGCCGTGGGACACGCGGGGCAACTGGTAATGGGCAATATTGGCGAGTGTCCGGTGGTGGTGATGCAGGGGCGCGTGCATCTTTATGAAGGTTATCCTGTGCGCAGCGTGGTGTTTCCGATGCGAGTGTTTTCGCGCATGGGCGTCCGCGCCGCAATCCTTACAAACGCCGCAGGCGGCATCAACCCAGACTACGGGCAAGGGCGGCTGGTAGCGATCAGCGACCACATCAACCTGCAAGGACAGAATCCGTTGGTGGGACCGGAAGATCCGAATCTGGGGCTGCGTTTCATCGATATGAGCGAAGCATATTCGCGCGATTATCGCAGGATGGCAATCGATGCCGGAAAGCGGCTTGGCATTCCAGTGGGCGAAGGCGTGTACGCGGCCATGCTGGGCCCAAGCTATGAAACGCCGGCAGAGATACGCTTTCTGCGGACGATTGGCGCGGACCTGGTGGGAATGTCCACGGTGCCCGAAGTGATTGTTGCGCGACAGATGGGAATGAAGGTGCTGGCGATTTCCTGCGTAACCAACATGGCCGCGGGGACAACCGACGCGCCGATCAACCATGAAGAGGTGCTGGAGATCGGTAAAAAGATTGCAGGACAATTTAAAGCGCTGCTGCGCGAGGTGGTGCCGCTGATTGCGCAGGACGTGGCGAAGGGCTGAAAAGCTACTCATTCGTCGCCGATAACGCGATGGACGAGTGGCCGTTTTTGTAGCAGCGCGTCGGCTGCAATCGTATAGCTTTTTTCGATGAGCGGCGCGGCGCTGGCCAGACGATCAGCGGAGTTGTAATAAACGGTGCAGAGCGCTTCGCCGGCGGAAACCTGGTCCCCAACTTTCTTGTGCACCATGATTCCCACGGCGGGATCAACGGAATCTTCTTTCCGCGCACGTCCGCCGCCCAGCAGCACTCCCGCGGTGCCGATCTGCTCACACATCATGGCGGTGACAAAGCCGGAAGCGGGGCTTTTGATTTCGGCTTTGTGCTTTGCCTGCGGCAGAAGGCCAGGATCATCCATCACCGCGGCGTTTCCGCCCTGAAGATGAATTATCTCGCGGAATTTTTCGCGGGCCTTGCCGCTGGAGATCATCTGCTCGGCCAGTTGCCTGCCTTCAGCCACGCTGCGGACGCGCTTGCCCAGAAGAAACATAGAAGCAGAGAGAACCAGACTGAGTTCGCGCACGTCGTCAGGCCCCTGGCCATTCAGGACATCAATGCACTCAGCGACTTCCAACGCGTTGCCCACGGCCCGGCCCAGAGGCTGGTCCATGTCAGTAATCAGCGCGGAGACGCGTTTGCCCAGGCGCTGGCCAGTTTCAACCATCAACTCGGCAAGAAAGACCGCATCTTCTTCAGACTTCATGAACGCGCCGCTGCCGGTCTTTACGTCCAGCACCAAAGCATCAATGCCTTCCGCCAGCTTTTTACTCATGATGGACGCGCAAATCAGGTACGGGCTTTCCACCGTGCCGGTAACATCACGCAGCGCGTAAAGCTTCTTGTCGGCGGGCGCGATTTCGGCAGTCTGGCCGATCAAACCTGCGCCGCACTGCGCCAGCACTCGGCGGAAATCAGCGACGGAAAGATTCACGTTGAAGCCGGGAATGGATTCCAGTTTGTCCAGCGTGCCGCCGGTGTGGCCCAGGCCGCGTCCACTAATCATGGGGACATACAAGCCTGCGGCCGCAACGATGGGCGCAATGATCAAAGATGTTTTGTCGCCCACGCCGCCGGTGGAATGCTTGTCGATTTTCGCGGCAGGAAGCTCGGAAAAGTCGAGCACCTGGCCGGAGTTGAGCATGGTTTCAGTGAGCGCGGCGAGTTCAGCGCGCATCATGCCGCGCAGCAGCACGGCCATCAACCAGGCGGACATCTGGTAGTCGGGAATCCCGTCACGCGTGTAGCCGTTGATGAGAAACTCGATTTCATGGCGGAGGAGTTCGGCGCCATCGCGCTTGCGGCGAATCAGGTCTGTGACTAGCATTCTTTTTCAGGGGCCAAAGCCCCAACTTTTTTTGAGCTCCTACGGCACGACGATTGAAATCGTGCTCTGACACTTGTCTCGTCCGGGAAACAATTTTGCGGCTCCACGCGCGCCAGGAACACTGCTCTCGCGCGATGAAACATTTCTCTGAACTGCAAAATTGTGGCCCGATAGCTGCAACAGCTGAGGCCGGAAAACTTTATCACGTAAGACGGAAAGTTTCCGGCAGCATGTCGGCGATGTTCATTTCCATGTAGTCGGTCTGGCCGCGAAAAACGACAGCCGTGTTCGCGCCGAATTCGGCAATCACCTGGCGGCAAGCGCCGCAAGGGGCGCAGGGCACGTCATTTTCCGTGACCACAGCAATGCCCTTCAGCTTGAGCTTGCCCTGGACCTGGTGGACGGCGTTGAAAATAGCCGCACGCTCGGCGCAGATGGTGAGGCCGTAAGAGGCGTTTTCCACGTTGCTTCCGGTATAGAGATGGCCGTCGTCGGTGATGACGGTGGCCCCGACGCGAAACTTTGAATACGGCGCGTAAGCGTGCTGGAGCGCGGCAGTGGCCATCCCCAACATCATGGCGCGCTCCTTGTCTGTGAGTGCGATTGGTGGCATTCAGTAACTCCTCAATGAGAACAGATACAGTAACATTTTGTGGTGAATGGAATATCCTAGCGCATTTCGACGAGCGAAGCAATAGCGAATAATAGAGCTTACCGGATCAAGGCAATATAATCGCAACCTTTAGGGGCAGGGATGCCGGCCGAAAAGGTCTACGAGTGCGAGTGAAAAAAGCTCTTCAGACAAGATGGGATGAACATAGACTTTCTCCAGAGTTGCAACTTACGCTGCTTGCGCAAGAGGGGAACTGCAGCAGAATGCCTGCGGCCTTCAGTGATGTGGTTTGGCCGCCTCATTTTTGCCTACAACCTGATGGGATACCCCCCGTTGAGACAAAATTTCTTTCGACACTTCGCAACGGTTTAATCGAACGCCCACGTGAGTCAAACTTGCTTTCGCGTGTAGAACGATTCGGCAACTCAGCGATCACCATAACAGCAACTTGTGAGAACTGCGGGCTTTAACATCAATTCATGCTAATTTATTTCACCCAAGAATATGGAGGATGAATGTTTTGTTTTTCCAAAGCTTTATAGATATCACGAGGTGAATGACCAGTGATTACCGCCGTCCCTACGGAGCTAAGGTCTATGCGCAGGTCAGCATAGTAAAAGTCTGGCGCGGATTTATTTTTTAAAAATGTTATGTGCAAATTGGGGTTTCCTTTTTTGGGGGCTCTAAAGCTGAGACCAAAACGTCCCCAACCTGGAAGGTTCGGTGTCTTGAACAAGCGGTCCATAACGGGGCTGTATGCTGACGACTGTCGGAGCGAAGCCGGGAGGGATTGGCTCGTCTTGAGGATCATATATCCTGATTCCGCCCTTACGATGCTGCTTGTGTTCCAACTCTCTGCTGATGCCGAGTTACCCAAGCTTGCTTCCTGAATGATCGCACAGATGTTCAACAATTGCGCTTTCGCCAAGTCATCCAGATTTTCATATGAATCAGCTGCATTACCTCCAGAGCCATTCAGGAATATCTCACGTACAAAAGCTGGTGCCTTGTCAAACGAAGGGGCATTAATCAACGGTGCTGCTCCTATTGTCTGTCGGGTTCCCAATTCTTTTGGGATCTCCCCCGCAGCCACTTGCATCAGCAGCACGCCTCCGGACTTTTTATCGGAAATCACGATGCTATTTCCTGGACCCACCGCCAAACCGGATGGGCTTTGGATTTGAACCGACTCCGCAACTACTTGGGCTCGTTGTGGGGCTACGCTTATCGCGTAAACCTTCTTCTTCACCTCGTCCGCGACATATAGAGATTTCGTTGGGCTATGAAATAGCAGCGCTGCCGGAAGTGCGAATGAAATTTTTAGCTGTGTGACCCTCTTTGAGTGCAGGTCGACTGCAAAAATCGCTCCATTTCTATCACTTGCATATATGATCTGTTGCTCCGAATCAAGCGCGAGAGAACTTATGTTCATCGCGTTCACAATATTACAAACCAGCTTCGGATGGGATCCGTCAATGTCAATCTCAACCGCATAGAGTTCGTTGGAATCGTATGTTCCAAAATAGGCCAGACGTGTGGCGGGATCGAAAACGATGCCGGTCGGCACGTGCTGGACAGTCCAGACTTTCAACACTGTGCCTTCCGACGCATAACGGTAGATCGAACCCTGTGATGTCCCCTTCATCCATTGCGTGACGATAACAGATTCCTGTTGGCCGACTTTAGCGAACGTCATATCGATACCGCTTCTTGGGCCCTGCAAGACGAATTTTCCTACGTAATGAAAATCCGAACCCACTCGCACGTAACGATAAATGGCATTGTCAGAAGTTAGAATATAGTACGCGGACTCCGGAGTTCCCGCGACTGCTACTGGATTCGGCACCGTCACACCAGCCGACCGGGCCCCTGCGCAGTGGCACAAGCTACTAGCACGAGAAGGAGAAAAATATAACTATGAGTGTTCTTCATTTTAGTCCCCGTCACCCCCTGCGGCCGCATCTGAAACTTTGCCCTGTCCCCATCCTATAATCCCTGAGGCAAACGTTTTTACCGGAGATCCGCCCGCAATTAGAGCAGAGACAACAAAAGCAGGAATCATCTGACGAGGATCCAAGTCAAACCCCAGAATCACCAGTTTGGAATCGCGTGATGCCAACAATACAAGCAACCCTACTGCCACCACAGTCAGAAATATCGTCATGAGCACGTGGCCCACAGTTGGCCACGGCGATTTCGCCTGTGTAGTGTCAGCCGCTCCTGATGTTTTTGTTCGCTGCTTGAGCCTCGCGAGAACTGCCGCCAAACCGATTCCCAAGAGTGCGCCAGCAACTACCATGATGGCGAGATGCCAAAAGGATGGCGTGAACCGTATCGGCAGAGCGATCGGCAAGTGTTTAACGCCGCCGCCTCCATCTACATTGTAGTCCACTACCACTGACAAGAGGTCTTGTGTTGCACCCGGTTTTAAAGTAGACGCAGTAGACCACAGCGCCGACAGTGGCTTGGGCCGGATGTTGAGAACGAGATAAGCCTTCCCACCCGGGTTTACTGACTGTGGCTGGCTGTTGCTGGGCTTCCTGCCAGCATTCCGGGCATCTCTCGTTGACGACCGCAACTTTCGTAATGTGGATGTCTAAGCCTTCGAGGCTGTCTTGAAACGTAATCACCGGCCCATGGCTAGCCGATACTCCAATATCCGCAGTGGCATCATCCTTGATCCATTGCAAAGCACCATCATAGTTTGCACTGTGGAGCGGGAGCTTAATGCTGACAGTGGCTCGGCCTTCCTGCCCTATGGTAAAACTCACCTCTTTCTGCACGTCAGCAAAACTACCATTCGGACTGGCCACCACATCATACGAATACCACGTCTTATCCGCCTCCCGCTTAACGCTGGCCCGGAAGGTGAAGTCACCAAACGAGAGCGGAGTGATTTTTTCCGGATCAACTACGACTGTATATTTCTGGTCAAGCGTTTCGTACCAGTACTTCCGCTGAGCCTCGACACCGGGAGGTGATTGGTCGGAATAAATGGCTCTGAAAATAACTTGGCCTGCATTCCCATTAATACTCACCGCACCTATGTTCAACTTGGGTGCCTGTGGAATCTGCGCTGAGACCAAGAGGTTTGCCATGATTGCCAGGGCAACACACCTGCAGGCGAAGCCCACATACTTTGGTCGTCGCGCTCCGACCATCAGTTTTCGGAATCTGCATTTTCGTACAGCCATTGGCTTCTCCTGCATTCAGCTCTATGAAAGAGTGAAGGGATAGTACTGCACTGGTTTGTTCCCTATCGCTTCAGAAGAGATTGGGATCCATGTGGACTGCTTTGTAGTGCACGTAGATGGCCCAGTATAGAGAACGAAAAAGCAGTCAACAACCCTTTGTCAGTTTCGGAACCAAAGATCATAGAGAGGCCGCTGGGAGGCAACCTTAAGAAGATATAGAACCCGGAGAAAAAGCGGTTGAAATCTAAATAGAGTTCCATAAGATGCGCTGGGTAGAGCCCTGGTGCCCCCAAGCAGGTATGCCTGACTAACTGAAGGGATCTCACGAGATACGCTTTATTTTCGTTGACTCCTCTTCTGCCTTCGCTTATCATGCGCTATTGCTGCCCGGGCACAAACGGCCTGCTTTGACCCTGTTTTTCCAAGATTTGAACCTCAGATATGGCGCGACGGACTAACGATCCAATGGCGGCGGGGTGCAATGCATGCGATTTTCCGGGCGGAGAAAGCGATATGACACCATGCCGGAGTACGTCCAAGACCAGACAAAACCCACGAATGGAAGTCCGCAACAGGATCAGCAACCCAATCAGCATCCCAGCCAACCACTGGAGACTACAACCTGACGGTACCTGGATTTTAGGCCGCGGGGCGAGCCGATGGATGCCCACCGAGAACCAGATCGGTGATATGCGCTGGCTGGTGGAAAGAGATCTGCGCGATGAACTGGGCGTCCCACCAAAA
>CAVSYO010000033.1:0-9952 GCA_963732195.1 Terriglobia bacterium
TTACCGGTCGCAGCGATAAAGGCACAGATGTGGACGGCTTGCGTCTTCTTTTCCAATGCTCTGGCCACAATGCAGATTCGCTAGTCGCTCCGGTATCTGCACATCATTTTCGGAGAATACCTACGGCAGATTTCATAGCAGCTTTCTCCCTTGCAACATCTGCTAATATGATGGGCGTCATTCTGGATTTCCGCTGCCAACATATAATCCCTCTTGATACATGAAGGGCGAAGCAAAGATGTTCTTGCTGGTACATAGGTGGATACGCGGGTTAGTCCTCGCATGCATGTTTTTTCTTGCCGGGGCAGCTTCCTGCTCCTCTGATTCCTATGACCCTGATCCCTACATGATGTCTCGCCGGTTGTTACTGTTGAATTCAATTATGTTGTTCTCATCCAAGTAAATATCCGCTGCCCTAAGAATCAAGACAAGCATCAGTTCAGCCTCTATGCACGGGCGAAATCGCGGCACCTACCATCCGCATGTGCGACTGAGTTGCGCGAACCGGAGTTTGGTTCTCCCTTTCTCCATAATTCGCCCCAATGGGCCATTCCACTTAGACGCTGACGCCTTCAGGGAGCCTGCATGCCGGATGACTACCGAATTCGCAAGATCCTGGAATCTCTGGAAGATGAGCCATAATCCTGAAATGGTGGTTTGGGTTCCTTGAGTTCGAGACAAGGCTCACCAAGACATTGACACTGTTCTTGACAGCGTGTTTCTGTCGGCTGCCTGGCCTTCGTTCAGCGTGTTTTTGCCGATGCTGGAGTTCAAAGGAGATTCCACATAACATGCAACCCATCTCCTTAACTAAGCCTCCTGATGCAACACCCCCTGGTCCCGAACCAGGTGCTTCGGGCAAGGCTTATTGCAACACGTTTTGAAATCGTTTCATGAAGCATTGGAAATGCTCGGGGTAGCTACAATTTTGCCGTTTGCGGATTCCGCGCCGGCACATCAGTTGCTCTCTTGCGGTTCTAAGCCGTTGAAAAGATGTGGTGAGCGCGGAAGGAATCGAACCTTCAACCTACTGATTAAGAGTCAGTTGCTCTGCCAGTTGAGCTACGCGCCCTTGCTGTGGAATCAATCAGATGAGGGACATCACAGGAAGCAATATCAGTGTAACACAAGGGATTTTGCCGCAAGCCCCCGCCGACAGATTCATAGAGGCTTAACGTTCCGTTCATCTGGTGTTAAAGCGGCAGGCGTACAAGAATATCAATCGCGTCATCAAGGCAAAAATTCGAACCTGTCTTTTTTCCTTGAAATTTGAGAGCGGGCCCTTCTCCGGGCCCATTTTCATTTGTCACTATTCAGCATTGAAAAACTTCGGTTGTCGGAAAGTCGATTGTCGGAACTTCGATTGTCAGAAGTTCGACTGTCGACCAGGAATTCAATTTCAGCCCGCAAAAATCCGATGGTCTGCGATCTTCATTGCGTCCTTGAGTAAGCCGCGCTTCAGCGCCTTAAGAAAAGCCTCGTAGTCCTTTTCCACCTGACTCATCAGCTTGATTTGACCGGCAGCAGTTGGGCGATGCGGTTTTTTGCGCTCTGCCGAAGCACATCTATGGGATCGAATTTGCGGTGCACTAACTGGCTCAGGGCTGAGCGGCTCAGATGCGCGCGCAGGGCAACGCCTGCTCTCCGGTCTTGCGTGCGGCTTTTCATTGCTCCAGCTATAGAGAAGCAAGCCTAGTGATTGCGCGGAAGGAGGTCAAGAATGGAATGAAAACCGAGCTGGATAAGCCCGGCAGAGCCGGTTATTCGTAGCCGGGCGAGCGACGCGAGCTCGTGCCGGTGGGTTCCAGCCGCGCCAGTTCCAGCAGGGCCATGCAGCGCGCGTCTTCTTTACGCGCGGTCTCATGGAGCACCACTACTTCGCGGGAATCTTCCTGCTCAATCACACATCGCCACAAATTTGGGGCGCCTGCGCTCAAGGGAACGATTCGGGCCTGGTAAGGTGACTGGACAATTCGCATTATTTCTTCTCCTCGGCTGGGGATTGCTGCGGAGTACACTGTGGCAAACGCTCTCTGAACCAGCCTCTATTACACTACGGGTCAGCGTCTACCAAATGTTAAAAGCATGTTAAAAATGGCTTGGCCCTGTGGAAGACCCGGCAGAAACTCGGTCTTAGATCGAACTAAGGCCCATTTTACAGATTAATAGCCCCTTTATCCCGAAACCTCGGCCCGTTGTGGCTCTTTTGCCACATCAGACTCCCGCTGGGCTCCGGCAGCAGCAGGCCGGATATGCCAGATATCGCGGGCATATTCGGCAATAGTGCGGTCACTGGAGAAGAAGCCCGTACGAGCGACATTGAGGATGGACTTGGCCGTCCAGACGTCGGGCTCGCGATAGTCCTTTTCCGCGCGATGGCTGGCCTCAATGTAAGAGGACAGATCGGCCAAATGGAAGTAGCGGTCGCCACGGTCCAGCAACTCGTCCACAATCCAGCGGAAAAGGCCGGGCTCATCCGGACAAAGCCGGTTTGAGCCCAGGCAATCCACAACGCGGCGCACCGCAGAGTCATTGTTATAGATTTCGCGCGGATTGTAGCCCCGCGATTCCTGATACCAGCTCACGTCTTCACGCGTGAGGCCAAAGGTATAAATATTGGCCTCTCCCACGGCTTCCATGATTTCGATATTTGCGCCGTCGAGCGTGCCCAGTGTAAGCGCGCCATTCATGGCCAGCTTCATGTTGCCGGTGCCGGAAGCTTCCATACCCGCCGTGGATATCTGCTGGCTCAGGTCAGCGGCAGGCATGATGATTTCCGCCAGAGAGACACGATAATCGGGAACAAACACCACCTTGATGCGGTCTTTTATTCTGGGATCGGTGTTCACCACCTGGGCCAGGTTATTGATGAGCTTGATGATCTGCTTGGCGGCCCAGTATCCCGGCGCAGCTTTGCCGGCGAAGATATAACTCCGCAACATTTGGGGCTCAATGCCATCTTCCACCACGCTCAGGTATTCGTGGATCACGCGCATCACGTTGAGCAGTTGGCGCTTGTATTCATGAATTCGCTTCACGTGGACGTCAAACATCGATTGCGGGTCGATGACCACGGCCGTGGTATTAAAGACTTCGCGCGCCAGCTTTTCTTTGTTGTGACGCTTGATCTCACGAAATTGCTCGCGAAACGCCGGATCGCCCGCGCCTTTTTCAATGGCGCGCACGCGCTCCAGGTCGGTAATCCATTCTTCGCCAACGGTGCGGGTAAGCAGCGCGGAAAGGCCAGGATTGGCCTTCAATATCCAGCGGCGCGGCGCAACTCCGTTGGTTTTATTGGTAAAGCGCTCCGGCCAGAGCTGGGCAAAGTCCGGCACCAGCGAAGTCTTGATCAGTTCAGAATGCAACTGGGAAACACCGTTGATGGCGTGGCTGCCAACAATGGCCAGATTGGCCATGCGCACCTGCTTTTCCGGACCTTCTTCAATAATCGACATACGGCGTTGCCTGTCAATATCTCCAGGCCAGCTGCGCGCCACCGTGCGCAAAAATTGGTGGTTAATGCCAAAGATGATCTCGGTGTGCCGAGGCAACACTCGCTCAATCAATGAAACAGGCCATTTTTCCAGGGCCTCAGGCAGCAGCGTGTGGTTGGTATAGCCGAGCGTTGCGACAGTCAGTTCCCAGGCGTGGTCCCAATCGAGCAGGTTTTCGTCCACCAGCAGGCGCATCAGCTCAGCCACGCAAAGGCTGGGATGCGTGTCATTCATTTGGATGGCAACCTTGGCGGGAAGATCGTCAAAGCCTGCATGCGTTGACATGTAATTGCGCAACAGGTCGCGCAGCGCGCACGCCACCAGAAAATATTCCTGGTTCAGCCGCAGCTCTTTGCCGGAGAGCACGGAATCCGAGGGATAGAGTACGCGGGAAATATTTTCTGAAGCAATCTTCTGCTCAACCGCGCGAATGTAGTCGCCGCGATTGAAAATTTCAATGTCAAAATCTTCTGACGCACGCGCGGTGAACAGGCGCAGGAAATTTACGGTATCGCCGCCATAGCCGGCCACAGGCATGTCATTCGGCACGCCGACTACAATTTTGCTGTCGACCCAGCTCTGCCGCCGGTTGCCGTGCGAGTCACGCGATGACTGCAGCCGTCCATACATCGGCACAGTGCAGAAATCCTGCGGACGTTCAATGTAAAACGGCGTTCCTTCAGATTTCCACTGGTCCGGCTTTTCCCGCTGGAAGCCGCCAACAAGTTCCTGCTTGAACATGCCGTATTCGTAATCAATGCCATAACCAAATCCTGGCATGCCCATGGTGGCCAGTGATTCCAGAAAGCATGCAGCCAGCCGTCCCAGGCCGCCATTACCAAGACCTGCGTCGGGCTCTACTTCCAGGACGTCTTCCAGCTTTACGCCAAATTCCGCCAGCACGGAGCGGCACTGCTCGCCCAGGCCAAGGTTGCACAGATTGTCACTGAGCCAGCGCCCCATCAGGAATTCCATGGAGAGATAACCCAGGCGCTTGACGTTCGCTTCACGATAATGCCGCTCGGTCTTGAGCAGGCCATCGATCAGGTAATCGCGAATTGTGAGGGAAAGGGGCTTGAAAAGCTCGCGTGGGACAAGACTGCCTCCTGGGCGGGCGAGCGCGTAATGAATGTGCCGCAGGATGGATTCACGCAGCGGTTCCGGATTAAACCGTGTTCCGGTCAATAAATCAGCGGACATTCTGGATGATTGGATGCACGCCCTCAAAGAATCGAGGATACGCGGCAACCCATTAAGTATTGCACAGCCAGCGCTGGAAGCGCACTCAGGTGAAATACCCTGACGTATTGAGTCCGCTGTCCGCTTAACTAAGGCTAGGGTGCTTGCGATGCCAGTCTGTTTGCCGCTGGAAGATCCGCGCTGCTTGAACGATTTTTGCATCATCCAGCGCGCGGCCGATAAACTGAATGCCCACCGGCAAGCCGTGCTGGCCAAAGCCGCAAGGCACGCTGATCGCAGGAAGCCCGCAGATGTTGCCGATGCCGCCGATAGGATCGGCAAAGGTCAACGCCTCGTCCAGGTTGGCGTCGAGTTTGCTGGCGGTCACCGGCAGCGAGGCGGTGGCCAGAACGTCAACGTGCTGGAAGATTTCATCCATCTTTATTTGCAGAGTGGCGCGAATACGCTGGGCCAGGATGAAGTCTGAAGCGCTGATCTCTTCATTCATATAGCCGCCAATCTTGCCCAGCGGATCGTTCAGCTCGGCTACGCGTCCGGATTGAATCAGCGTCCGAAACGCGGTTGCGCCCTCCACGGAAACAACAAGCCCTGCAGCGGTTTCCCAAGGGCCTTCCGGCAACGTGGTATTGCTCAGATCGATCGACGGACTCTTTTCCAGCACCTGCCGCGCAGCCATCACGGCCTGGTTTACGTCAGGAGAGATTTCTTTCCACTGGTTCACCAGCCAGCCCACGCGCAGCTTGCCTTTCACTTCAGGCGCGCCGGAATATTTGGCGGCGCTCTCAGGCAGCGAACCCAGATCTTCTGCGTCATGGCCGGAAATGATTTTCAGAATCAGGTCGCAATCATCGGCGCTGCGAGTGATGGGGCCAATTTTGTCCATGGTGTAAGAGAGAGCCATGGCGCCGCTGCGGCTCACGCGTCCGTAGGTAGGACGCAAGCCGCTAAGCCCGCAAAATCCTGAAGGACAGATAATCGATCCCCAGGTCTCGGTGCCAATGGCAAAAGCCGCTAGCCCTGCGCCGGTAATTGCGGCAGAGCCGCTCGACGATCCACAGGTCCAGTAATCGGTGTTCCATGGATTTCTGGCCGCGCCGGTGGCTGACGCTGAAGCAAAGCGATACCCCATGCCGCCGGCCAACTCGATCATTGCTGCCTTGCCCAGCAAAACGGCTCCAGCAGCTTCCAACTTTTTGATGACCGTGGCGTCATTGTCAAAGCGCTGGTCAGCGTAGGGTCGCGCGCCCCAGCCCGTGGGATAGCCTTTGACTGCAAGCAGGTCTTTGGCCGCGTAAGGAATGCCATGCAACGGCCCACGATACTTCCCTGCTGCGATTTCTTTTTCCGCGGCGTGCGCCTGCTGCAACGCCAGATCCGGCGTGAGCGTGGCATAAGCATTCAGCTTTTTGCCGATCGAGCGGCTGCGATCGAGATAGCTTTCTGTGAGTTCGACGGGTGAAAGCTGGCGCGCGTGAATACGCTTGGCGAGTTCGATAACAGGAAGAAAAAGAATGTCTTCGCTCAGCATCTAGTTCTTCCCTTTCCCATGCGCCGGACCGCCCGCCTTTAGTTTTGCTTCGCTGGGCTTAACGCCACCGGGCTTTTCTTCAGATCGATAAGCACGGAAAGCGTCGGCCGGTTGATCGCCATTTTCAAGCTTAAAGGCACGCATCTTCTCCAGGCCTTCCTGCGATTCAGCCATGATCCGCCGGATATCGGCTTTCTGCTCGTCGCTGAGCCGGTCACCATATTTGCGGAAGATGGATGCCACCTTCATCTCTACTTCGGCCTGAGCAGAAGCAGAAAGCTTGGCCATGGCGACTTTTGTCTTGGCTTCAAGAGACTGGGGATCGAGCGGCGGGTTACCAGCCGCAGCAGCCTGGGCCAGGACATCAAGCGTCAGCCCGTTTCCCTTTGGAATCAGTGCAGTAGTGGCAGCCGCGGCCGCGCCCAGAGCAAATTGGCGCCGACCAAGCAGGAATTTGGGCATCCCGTTCTTCTCCGTTAAGAAGTTTCTAAGCGGGGAGAGTAAATGAAGCGTGACTTCAGCGTCAAACAGAGGGCGTCAACGCGATATGCCAAACGCCGCTCGAAAACAGGCCGTCAAACGCGGCGTGAGCAGCTTGCATCAAAATAAAGGCCGCTTGTCTCAGTTCATATTCTCGGATGGTTTACCCATGGCACGCTGGATCGCTTTTGACCAGAAGACGACTTCCATTCTTCGCTCTACCCTGAAACAGGGAACCAGGATCGATACACTTCTACGCGGGCCGGTGGATTACGCGCTGGCCAGACCAAGCGCGGTGATTGCCGTGCTTCCTGCAGGCGGTGGCGATAGGCTGGGGATTGCTACGTTCCGGCGGGCGCGTGCGGCGGTGACCCAGCGTGCCGCGACGGAACAGTTACGGAGCTTTGTTCCTGGCTCAGCCTGCGGCGCATCGAGCGTCGACACGTGCTGGCGGATTTCTTGGGCCTGAGTGACGAGCCGGTGTTTGAGGACGAAGCGCCACAGGAGAAAAAGGGCTGGTGGCAGAAGTTCTGGGATGAATAGTTTTTAGCCGCGAATTTACGCGAATGGTCGCGAATCTTTTCCGAAATTTCGACCGTGAGCTTGTCGCAAGGAAAGCTATGGGGAAATACTATCTCGTGAGAACGCCTTGATGCGGTATTTCAGATAGGAATATTTCTCGCGATCCTTCGACTGCGCGCCCATCATTATTCTTTCGCCCGAACAATTTTCTAGGCGCTTCGCTTTAGGACGACAGCTCTAAACTTTCTAAAATGGCCTACTGACAACTTAGACTGGTACTTGAAAACCGTCACTAAACCTTGGGCTTTAGGCAGATGACAGGACCCGCGCGGAAAACAGCGTGCAACAGCAGCGTCATAAGCGCGCTCTAGTTTAAGAAGGAGAAATAATGCAAAAGCGCAAACTTGGAAAAAGCAACCTGGAAGTCTCAGCTATCGGACTCGGCTGCATGGGCATGAGTTTTGGCTTTGGCCCTGCCATGGACAAGAAAGAAGGGATCGCACTGATTCGGGCGGCAGTAGAACGCGGCGTTACATTCTTTGATACCGCGGAAGTCTACGGACCGTTTACTAATGAAGAGTTGGTGGGCGAAGCGCTTGCTCCATTCCGCGATCGGGTAAAGATCGCCACCAAGTTCGGTTTCGAGATCGATCCCAAAACCGGGCAGAATCTGGGATCGGTGAACAGCCGTCCGGAACACATCAAGGAAGTTGCCGAAGCATCGCTGAAGCGGCTCAAGACCGACGTGATTGATCTCTTCTATCAGCACCGCGTAGATCCTAACGTGCCAATTGAAGATGTGGCAGGAGCGGTGAAGGACCTGATCAAGCAAGGCAAGGTGAAGCACTTCGGCCTTTCTGAAGCAGGCGTGAAGACCATCCGTCGCGCACACGCCATACAGCCGGTCACGGCGTTGCAGAGCGAATATTCGCTGTGGTGGAGAGAGCCTGAAGCAGAAATTTTGCCGACGCTTGAAGAACTCGGCATCGGGTTTGTTCCATTCAGCCCACTGGGAAAAGGTTTTCTTACAGGCAAGATTAGTGCAGAAACAAAATTCGGTGAGACCGATTTCCGCAACATCGTGCCGCGCTTCACGGAGGAGAACAGGAAAGCCAACCAGGCTGTTGTGGATCTAGTTACGAAATTTGCCGAACAGAAAAAAGCAACGCCGGCCCAGATCGCTCTCGCCTGGATTCTGGCCCAGAAATCCTGGATGGTGCCAATCCCCGGCACAACCAAGCTGCACCGGTTGGAAGAAAATATCGGGGCCGCTAACGTTCACCTTACACCCGACGATCTCCGCCAGATCGACAACGCCACTGCGAAGATTCCGGTGCAGGGAGCCCGGTACCCGGAGAATCTACAGAAACTGGTCAATCGCTGAAGCGGCGGTGAAGAGTTATCTCTTTGCATTATTCTTCGCGGAATTTCTGGATTACCAAACGGGGTGAACTATGTCGAACGCGGCAGACCTGAGCCTACTTGAGGCCCTGCTGGACTCCTGGGGCCGGAACAACACGATCCTGATCAACCTCCTTCGCGCCATTCCGAAGGCCTGTCTGGAAGCCAGGGCGATCGAGGGCAGTCCTTCCATCGCAGAACTTTTTGGGCATATCCATTATGTGCGTCTGGTGTTTGTTTCTGAAGACGCCCCGGATTTAGCCAGCGAACTGCCTGAGAATGAGTGGACGGCTGAGCCTGATCCAGATCGTATGGCGCAGCTTCTGCAAAACAGCGCGAAAGCCGTGCGGGACACTGTGAAGAGCAAAGTAGAAGAAGGTCGTGACATGGACCTTCACTATGACCATCCAATCCTGCTGCTGCAACACATGATCTGGCATGAGGGCTACCATCAAGGACAGATCAAACTGACCCTCAAACTGGCGGGCCACCCAATGACCAATGAGGAAGCGGGGCCGATCACGTGGGGTGTCTGGATGCGGAAGACGAAGGATAAGTAACACTAAGGAAAGCAATTTAAGGAAAGAAGTTACAAAATGGAAATCAAGAGAGCCGGCTCGCAACCTTCCGCCAAGGGACCGGCAGAGTGGTTCACCGGCACCGTACGCATCGATCCGCTTTTTCAGGCGCCCGATCCGGCCTGTGTTCAAGGCGCCAGCGTCACCTTCGAGCCGGGCGCGCGGACCGCATGGCACACGCATCCGCTCGGTCAGACGCTCATCGTCACGGCCGGCTGCGGCTGGGCTCAGCGCGAGGGCGGGCCGATCGAGGAGATCCGGCCCGGCGATGTGGTCTGGTTCTCGCCCGGCGAGAAGCACTGGCATGGCGCCACGCCAACCACGGCCATGACGCACATCGCCATTCAGGAAAAGCTCGACGGCAAGGTTGTCGACTGGATGGAACAGGTCAGCGACGAGCAGTACAAGGCCTGACATAATTCCATAGCATGACAGCACTATCTGCGTGGGAAAACTTTTACGTCATTGTCGGATCATCTGCCGGCGCGTTGATTGGATTGCAGTTCGTCGTCCTGACTCTCATTGCCAGCCGGCCCATTGGAGCAGGTACGGCGCAGGCCGGCCATGCGTTTGCGACGCCGACCATCGTCCACTTTGGGGCCGTACTGCTGCTGGCAGGGATTCTGAGTGCACCGTGGCAAGAGATCGCTCCCGCTGCAATTCTGTGGGGGCTGCTGGGTCTTAGCGGAATAGTGTATGCGGCAGTTGTGACTCGCCGAATGCGACGACAAGGCGCATACAAGCCTGTG
>CAVSYO010000034.1:0-37297 GCA_963732195.1 Terriglobia bacterium
TCCTTGGGGGCATTCCTGCATCTCCTGGTTCCATGCCTCATTAAAAAGAGATCGGCGCCACCGCCTTGGCCGCGTCTCGACCGCGGCGCAGCCCGGCCGATCACAGGCAAAGCTAAAAGCAAAAGCACCAAAGGCCATGCTCGCATTAGTTCCTCCGATTCCAGCGAAAAGTGTATAGCAGTTCACGGCAGCATTAAAATCATCACTGCATCCAAAGCTGCTCAACAACAAAAAACGCAGCTGCTCTGGACTTCGCGCGGAGGCATGCAATGAGATTTTCGAGGTCAATCCTGCTCGCTTTGCTCTTGATGCTGGCAGCGTCGCTGGCCAGTGCCGAAACTATTCCCGCGGGAAGCCACGCAACTGTCCGCCTCAACACGTCTCTAAGTTCAGCCACGGCCCACACCGGTGAAGCCTGGAGCGGAACTCTTACGCATGACATTGTTGAACATGGCAAGGTCGTAGTCAGGGCAGGTGCTCCGGTTAAAGGCAAGGTCACTTATGTGAACCGCAGCGGACGCCTTCATAAACCGGGCGCGCTCACACTGCGGCTGAGTTCCATCAACGGTGAAACTGTCTATAGTTCACGCGTTAGCCGCCAGGGCAAGAGCCACACCAAAAGCAATGCCACAAAAATCGGCGGCGGAGCGGGCGAATCTCGGAGCCCTGATTGGAGGAATTGCTGGAGGAGGCAAGGGCGCAGCCATCGGCGCAGCAGCGGGAGCAGGCGCGGGAACCGGAGTTGCCGCCGCTACCGGCAAGCAGGAAGTCAGAATCCCAGCGGAGAGTGTTCTCACCTTTACGATTACAGGATCAAAATAACCAAGCAGTCAGCAGCAAGCATTCAGCACTCGGCCAATTCCCTTACCGCAAAGGTCACAAAGGACGCAAATGAAGAGGAGACTGTAAATTTCTCATTTCTTTGCGAGAGCTTTGCGTACTTTGCGGTTGATCTCCTTTGGCTGACCGCTACTTCAGCGCCGCAATCGCTGCTCCAGCATGCTCGTCTGGCTTCAGGCCGGTCAGCACCGCGGAAATTTTGCCTTCCGGGCTGATCACAAAGGTCGTCCGCTCGATTCCCATATATTTCTTGCCATACATGCTCTTTTCCTTCATCACGCCGTACATGTTGCAGACGGCCTTGTCTACATCCGCCAGCAGGGAATAAGGCAGGTCGTATTTCTCTTTGAATTTCTTCTGGGCAGAGGGTTTGTCGGCGGAAATACCCAGCACCACTGCCCCGGCCCGTTGGATCTTGGTGAATGCGTCGCGGAACCCGCACGCCTCAATCGTTCAACCGGGCGTGTTGGCCTTGGGATAGAAAAACAGCACCACGTTCTTGCCGCGATAGTCTTTTAATGCGATTGGCTTGCCTTCTTCATTGGCAAGAGAGAACTCCGGGGCTTTATCATTAACTTCCATGGTTTTTCCGTGTTTATAAGGTCAATGAATTTATATAGCAGAAGTAGGTTCCTGGCCAGCGCGGTGCTCGTGCTGGTATGTGCTGCGGCCTTTACCACCGCGTTTGCCCAGCGTCGTAAAGCGCACAAGCTTCGGGCCACCGCTGTGGTTGAGGTCACTACGGACTCCGCCGGCATTGTTGCCACGCACGTCTTTCCCGTGGCAATTCTAGATGAAGGCAGCTTCCATGATGCCGGCATCTATAAAGCCACGCCACAGCCCATGGCGCTCGATAATGGCATTGTCTATGAGGCTCAGTCAGATGGCATTCCTGTTGGCTACGCCACCATCCTGAGCAGCACAAACAACAAGGGCTGGACCGCGCTGGGTAAATGGCAGGTCGCAGACGAACCCCAAAAAGAGCGGGCCCAGTCGCCCGCCCCTGTCACCACCGGTGACGACCGCCCGATCATTCATCGCGGCGATGCCAGTCCTTCAGCCACGCCCGCCAGCACGCCCACGCCGGGAACTTCCGATTCGCCAGGCAGCGCTTCTTCCGCAAGTGCTCCCTCCAGTGACTCTTCCAATGCGCCAGACGATGCTGACCGGCCCGTGCTCCGGCGGCGCTCTCCTACCCAGCCCGAACCAGCATCCACGCCGCAACCCTCACCAACGCCGTCTACTCAAGCTCCGGCGCAAGGATCGCCCGTTCCACGCACAAAACTTCCTGTAATTGCCTCCGGAACCAGGACATTTGTGGCCGTCTCTGACAATGAATCGACCGACGTGCGCTCTTACGCCTTTAAATGGAAGCCGGGTGAAGAGCAGCAGATGGAAGCCAAGATGCGCAAGCTTGCCCTGGCGCAGCTTCCGCGGGAAAACGCACAGCTCAACACTAATTCTCTGCAAAATGTGGTCATGCGCTCTTTTGATCTGGACTTGAGCAATGACGCCGTGATTGTATTCAGCGCGGAAATTCCCGGCAGCTATCTTGCTCCGGGCGGCAAGAGCACGCCGGGAAAATTTGTTTCGCGTTACGTCACCGTGATTGCCCGTGTGGACTTTGAAGGCGTGCCGCAGAAGCTGGCTTCCAGCGTGACAGATTCTTCACGTCTGGACGTAGCCCCACGGCTGGAGTTGATTGACGCAGTTGACGTCGATGGCGACGGCCTGGCCGAGCTGCTCTTCCGTGAATTCGGCTTCGACGAAAAAAGCTTCATCATCTATGGCATCGGCCGCACCACGGTAACCAAAGTCTTTGAGGGAGCCAGCATGCCGCTGCGCTAGCACCTCTAAGGAACATTGAGCGGCGTGCTCAGCGTTCCAATCAGGTTCGCTTTGCGGTCAAGAACTCCAAGGCGAAGCATGTACTGGCCCGGCTTTAAGTCGAGCGCGCGCTTGCAAGGGAAAAAGCTTTTCAGCAGCTTTTCGTAGTCGTCTTGGGGCATGTCCGCCGTAATGGTGCCGCCTTCAGCGCGTATAGGATCGCCTTTCTTCGGATAAGCCCACACAACACAGTTCAGTTCGGCATGCTCTAGGCCGTCACTTCCTCTTTGGAAAGCCAGCGTGCGCGGATCAATGTGGAAGACCACGGCCATCTTGCTCTGTGTTTGCGGAGAAGCCGGAAGCACCGCCGCCTGGAACGAAACCGCGGTCAGCGCCGGCGCGTTGATATCCAGCGCCTGGCTGAATTCCGATCCCATGGTGTCGGTTCCAAATACTGTCAATGGATTGTTGGCGTAGTAGCCGTCGCGATACTGAAGTTTTACCCCCGGCCGGGCCACGCTGAGCTTGATATGGCGGAATTTATTGTTCCACGTCTTATTGGCCGGATAGTACTCCAGCGTGTAATAGGTTGAGCCGTCATCCAGGCTGGTGCGCACGCCGGCATCAATGTCATTGCGATTGAAAAAAGTTTTGCCTCCCGTGCGCTGGGCCATGCCGGCCATTGCCGTCTGGGCGGAAAACTGATCGTCCTTGGAAACCCCTGCGGCGCTGATGGGATAAAGCGCCACCTGCGCTCCCATCAACTCGTCAGCAATCTTTTCCACGAAGGGAGAGTAGTCTTCCGTCTGGAGTATCTCGTCGCCCATAACCGAGTCGGGATAGAGACTGAGAGGAAATCCTTCAGAAATCCAGATCAAGTTCTTGCGGCCTGGATATCCAGCCAACGTCTGGGCCAGAAAAATCATGCCGCGGAAGGCAGCACTCCGGCCCTGGGGAACATTTCTGAAGGTGCCTCTCTGGGAAAATGGTGAAGCGGCTGCCTCTACTGTTGCAAGATGAGAGACGCCGATGCCTTTATAATGTGTAATGGCATCGCGCAAAGCCTCTGGATCAGTGCTGAAATCGTGCAGCAGACGCAGATTGCTTTCCAGCGCGTAAACCGCCGTAGGCTGAAGCTTGGGGTTCGTGCCCAGGTACTTCACCAGCATGTCCTGCGCATAGGCGTGGTTGCTGAAATCCGTGTTGATTGCGTCCAGCAGAATTACGTTCAGCGAGCTGTTGCCGCTGTACACCGGCGAGTTGGAAAAAATATTCGCCGGAAGTTGATGAGCGTTTGCTGCTACGTTCCCAGGCTGGTGGAAGCTGAAATCCACAACCTTCTGCGGCTCATTGTTTTCCTTTACAACAAAGTCCTCGGCTTTCAGGTCCTTCACCGGCGAGCCCGTTGTCGTCGGTTGCCACCACGTCCACCACAACCAGCCGCGTCGTTGTGCGAAAAGTCTGCTGAGAGCGCGCCGGCTGGTTTTGTGCAACCGTTCTTTCAGTCTGCATACAGAACAGGAAAATAGCCACGACGACAAGCCGTCTGATCGACAAAGCCATATACAATCTCCAGAGAAGCTGGAACAATATAGCAAAATAGCTTCGCTTTAACTGGAACAATTCTGATCTTAGTTACTACTAGGCGGGGCTTAGGCCAAACAACCTATCGAACTATCCGCCGCTAACCGCCGGCACAATCAGGACTTCCGCGTCGACTGGTACTTTGGTCGACAGGCCGTCGGCAAAGCGGATGGCTTCATCTCCCACAAATATATTGATGTGCTGGCGGACCGCGCCTTGCTCATCCACGATCCGGTCTTGCAGGCCGGGATAGTCCTTCCATAGCATTGTCAGAGCTTCAGAGACAGTCGCCGGCGAGCCTTCAATCGTAAGCGTATTGCGGCCACCGGCAAAAGAAGCCAGATACGTCGGTATGCGAATGGTTACCGGCACAGGCTATCTCGCAGCCCGCGCACGACCAGCGGCTTTTCGTTTTGCCGGCGTGGATCTTCCGGCTGTCTTCCTTTTTACTGTCTTGCTTTTTACCGTTTTGCCTTTTACTACACTCGTGCCGGCCTTTTTCTTCTCCGTGTCTCTGTGCCTCCGTGGTAGGTTTTTCCCATCGTCGCCCACCCATGCAGCCTTGACGCAGACCACAGCAGGCAGGCCTTCGATAATCGCCTTCCAGGATTTACCGCCATCACTCGATCCATACACCTTGCCGCTTCTGGTCCCGAAATAAACGCCAGCCGGATCGCACGTATCCGTTGCCAGCGCATCGCGCAGAACGGTTTCCATGGCATTCTTCTGCGGCAGGCCGCGCGTGAGCGGTTCCCAGCTTTCGCCCGCATTTGTTGTCCTATACACACGCAGCTTGCCTTCCGGCGTGCAGCGGTACTGGTCTGACTCAATCGGGCACAATGTAAACCGTCTCAGGATCGTGCGGATGCGCGGCCATGCAAAAGCCGAAGTCAGACGGCACGCCGTTCGCGATGTCCTTCCATGAGTTGCCGGCATCGTCACTGCGATACAGCCCCCAATGGTTCTGCAGGAACAGCCGCTCCGGCCTGTGAGGGTGTTGCACAACCTTATGGACGCACTGGCCAAACTCCGGATGCTTCTCCGGCAGAAACTCTGCCCGAACTCCATTGTTCCGCGCCTGCCACGTTGCTCCGCCGTCGTCCGTGCGGTATGCGCCTGCCGTGGAAATGGCGATCAACATGCGCTTGGGATTTGTTGCATCCGGCACAATCGTGTGCAGGCACAGCCCACCGCCGCCGGGCTGCCATTGGGGCCGATGAGGATGATTGAGCAGCCCTTCAACCGGCGACCATGTCTTGCCTGCGTCGTGCGATTCAAACAGCGCGGCAGGCTCCACGCCGCAATAGAGCGTGTCAGGGTCATCGTCGCGCCCAGGCGTGATCTGCCAGATGTTCTTCAGCGTGAGCTGGGATTCCACAGGAAATTTCACCGAGTACGTGGTCGGCTCCGTCACGGTCTTGCCGTAATCGTCCGACGAGCACAGCACCGTGCCCCATTGGAAACTCTGCTGCGCCCACCACAGGCGACGCCGGCCCTGGCGCTGGTCAAAAGCCATGGCATACACCGGCGCGCCGATCGAATAAGGGCCGCCCACGTCCCACTTTTTACGCGACTTATCGGAGCGCAGCACAAATGCGCCTTTCATGGTGCCCACCAGCACGATCACATCGCCATTCTTCGCCGAGACGTGTTTAACTTTCGGCATGATTTCCTCCGCCGGAATTTGTTCCAGCCATTTTATCGGTCGGCTGCCCCTGATTTCCAATTCGATACGCTTGCAATTTGCAATCTGCAGATTCAATTTGAAGTCCGCGCCGTTGATGTCTAAGATTGTCCGTTTCGCATGACCAACGCGAAGTCTTATAGCACGTCTGAGAGAGGACATCTATGCGAAAAGCTATTCTTGCGGTATTTCTGTTTAGGCTGTTTGGCGCGCTCAATGCATTTGCCCAGGGCCAGGATTTCAGCAAGGTTGAAATGAAAGTGCAGAAAGTTGCCGGCAGCGTTTACATGATTGAAGGCGCTGGCGGCAATATCGGCGCATCTGTCGGTGACGATGGCATCGTCATGGTGGATGATGAGTTCCTGCCGCTTGCGGACAAGATTGAAGCCGCGCTGAAGGGCATTACCGATAAACCCGTCAAGGTCGTCCTGAACACGCACTGGCATGGCGACCACACGGGCGGCAATCCGCACTTCGGTGAAAAGGCCCCGATAGTTGCTCAGGAAAACGTGCGCAAGCGCCTGGCCAGCGGCGGCAAGACCCGCTTCGGCGAAACCAAACCGGCGGATAAGAATGCTCTGCCCATCATCACCTTTGAAAACGATGTCTCAGTCCATCTGAACGGCGAAGATATTCACGCCATCCATTTCCCCAACGGCCATACTGATGGCGACAGTGTGATTTTCTTCAAGCAATCCAACGTGGTCCACATGGGCGACGATTTCTTCAACGGCGGCATGTTCCCGTTTATCGACATCGATAGTGGCGGCAGCGTGCAGGGCATGATCGCCGGCGACGAGAAAGTCCTGGCCGAAGTGCCCGACGACGTAAAAATCATCCCCGGCCACGGCCCGCTCGGCACCAAAGACGATCTGAGCAAATTCGTTACAGGTTCTTAAGGAAACCTCGGCCGCGGTCGAAGCCGGCATCAAGCAAGGCAAAACACTCGACCAACTCAAGCAGGAAAAAGTCCTGGCCAAATGGGATTCCTGGGGGCAGGGCTTTATTAAGACTGACATGTTCACCGAAATCCTTTATGACAGCCTCAAGAACAAACCCAGCGGTCCGAAGAATGCGCATGGGCATTTGAGCAAATAGCAGCTGCTTTCTGAAAATCGTAAGACAGGCGGAAGGATCTCCCGATCTTTCCGCCCAAGCAGGAGATCCTTGCTTCAGAGGGCGTCAGGCCACTTGCGTGCGGCGTGGAGAACCCCAAGAATTTCGACTTGGCTTTTTCGCAGGCGATAAAAAACGATAAACGGTGTTCCTGTGATTACCAGCTCGCGAGTTCCATCCAGCCTACCCTGGCGCCCTAAATTGGGATATTGTTCCAGAACGTCGATGCCGGCAAGAATTCGGTCCACAATGGTATCTGCCCGCGTCGGCGCGCGCTCGCTTAAATATTCATGTACGGATTTCAGGTCGTCTGCAGCGACAGCGGTCCAGCGTATCTTCACTTGCGACGGCGCCAATGGGACGCCATTTTCTTGATATCAGCATGATCAATCAACCGGCCTGCATCTGCCTGCTTGATGGAGGCCGTTAAGTGCTCCAATTGCCATTGTTGAACATCAAGGTAGGCTGAAACTGCCTCATTCAAGAGATAGGTGCGGTCGCGGTCAAGCGCTTTCGCCAACACATCCAGCGCATCTACTTTGTCGGACTCAAGCCGGAAACTAATCGTCTGTTTTTCCATATTACAATGTATTATTATGTACTCCAGTATAATGGAGTGCAAGACAATTTTATCGATGTAAGCAATTCTTTTTGGAACTCATCGGCCTGGGCATTGAAATATTTTTGGCTGATCGACCGCTAGCCTCCTAGCTTCTTCCCCAACAATTCATTCACCAGCTCTGGCTTGGCCTGTCCCTTTGACGCCTTCATCACCTGCCCGACAAAAAATCCTATGATCGTCGTCTTGCCGGCGCGGTATTGCTCCACCTGCTTGGGATTGGCGGCAATGATTTCGTCGATGATCTTTTCCAGCGCCGCAACGTCCGTAATCTGCTGCGGCTTTTCTCGCTCATAGACTGCTGGAAAATCCTCTCCGCTGGCGAAAGCCTTGTCGTAAAGGTCTTTGAGTATCTTGCTTGAGATTGCGCCGGACTCCACCAGATCAGCCGACATCGCCACGCCCTTCATTGAGACCGGAGATTGTTCAATCTCTAGGCCTGCTGCTTTCAATCGGCCCATCAGCTCGCCTTGCACCAGGTTCGCCACGCGCTTGGGGTTCTTTGCCGCTTTGGCGGCCTCTTCAAACTGGTCGGCCAGCGATTTTGTGGCTGTCAGCACCCGCGCGTCGTATTCGGTAATGCCGTAGTCGGCGACCATTCGCTTCCGGCGCGCTTCCGGCAATTCCGGCAGCGTGCTGCGGATTGATTTCTGCCATTGCGCGTCCACTATCAGCGGTGGCAGATCCGGCTCAGGAAAATAGCGGTAGTCGTGCGCCTGCTCTTTGGAGCGCATGCTATACGTCCGGCCTTCCTGGGCGTTATAAAGACGTGTTTCCTGCTGAATGCGCTCGCCCGCTTCAATCGCCTCAATCTGCCGGTCGATCTCATACTCAATTGCATCGCGGATAAAGCGGAAGGAATTTACGTTCTTAATTTCCGCCTTGGTGCCAAACTTCTCCTGGCCTCGCGGACGCACGCTCACATTGGCATCGCAGCGCAACGACCCTTCTTCCATGTTGCAATCGCTCACGCCCGTGTACAGGATGATCTCTTTGAGCAGCGTCAGGTATTCAAAGGCTTCGTCCGCCGATCGCATGTCGGGCTCGCTGACAATTTCCACCAGCGGCGTTCCGCTTCGGTTCAGGTCGATTGACGTATAAACGCTGGAATCCACCAGGCCGTCATGAATGCTCTTGCCGGCGTCTTCTTCCATGTGCAGGCGCGTGATGCCTATCTTCTTGCTGGCCGCCTGCCTGCGCGATTTCGATATAGCCATGCTCGGCCAGTGGCTTATCGAACTGTGAGATCTGGTATCCCTTGGGCAGATCAGGATAAAAATAGTTCTTGCGGGCAAAGATTGAAGTTTCACGTACCTGGCAATTGAGCGCCTGTGAAGCCAGCACGGCAAATTCCACCGCCCGTTTATTGAGCACCGGCAACGCGCCGGGCAATCCCAGGCATACAGGACAGACATTTGTGTTTGGCGGAGCGCCAAACTGCGTGGAGCAGCCGCAAAAAATCTTGGTCCGAGTGAGCAGTTGGACGTGCACTTCCAGCCCAATCACCGGCTCATATTTCTCGCGCAGTGCTGATGAAGGCTTTGGACTGGCAGGCTTTGGGCTGACAGACATGCAAAGATTATAGGGCCATTCCTAATGACTTATTTCGGCGGCGAAGTCTGGGTTGCCGGCTTGTCCATGGGGATATCGAAGTAAAACAGATCTTTGGTGCCGGCCTTGATTCCGGATATATACAAGTGCGCGCCTGGCTCCGGCGGCTCACCCTGCATGTCAAAGAACAAGTAACCGGCGTGGGTGGAATGCGGCGTGACCGGAACAGTGGCAAACTGCGCCGACTCATACTCTTCCTGCGTGTCTTTGCTGATCGCCTCTTTTTTCTTGCCCACAGGGAACGGCAGATGCGGGCCAGGATGGCTCTTGTCGGCGCGGTTAGGCCTGACAAACTTGCGATAGATGTCCTCATTGGAGGCCGGCTGCAGCTTTTCCCGCCGCGCACTGATGTATTCGACCTTCAGGTCCTGCAGCATCAGGGTCTGGTCGCCGTCATTGGAAATCAGCAGGCGGACCGGAAAAAGGCCATGCTCCCAGTAGTTCTCTTTGAACACCCCAGACATTTGCTGCGTGTACGGATCGGCGGCAATGGTCACTTTTTCGTCGTTATGCGCCTCATGCAGCGCGTATGTGCTGGCATGGGCCACGGGCGGCGGATTGAAATGCTTTTCGCTGAAAAGCAGCGTGGTAAGCAGAGCAACGCAAAGAATGATGCGGGCGGCTTTCACAACATTGATTATATCCAGCCGCGAGGCAGGTTTGCACAACCGCGCGGTTTCCATAGAATGTCCAAAGTCTCAATGTATGTCTTCTACAGTTTGCTTCTGGCCTGCGCAGCGCTGCTCTCGCTGCCATGGTGGATCGTCCAGATGCTCCGCCTGGGCAAGTATCGCTCCGGACTGGCAGAGCGCCTTGGTTTTGTGCCTGCCCGATTGAATGACGCCCAGCCCGGCTCCATCTGGGTACATGCCGTTTCCGTGGGCGAAGTTCTGGCCGTGAGCCAGTTAATCAGCGACCTGCAGCGGCAACATCCGGACCGGCAGGTTTTTGTTTCCACCACTACCGCCACGGGCCAGAATCTGGCGCGGCAGCGTTTCGGTGCAAATCGCGTGTTCTTCATGCCGCTCGATTTCGGTTTTGCCGTCCGACGATATCTGAATGCGCTGAAGCCGCAGCTGATCGTGATTGCTGAAACCGAATTCTGGCCCAACCTGCTTCACCTGGCGCGCAAGCGGCAAACGTCGGTGGCGATTGTGAATGCGCGCATCTCTGATCGTTCATTCCCGCGTTACAAACGCTTCAAATGGTTTTTTGGCCGTGTGCTGTCGGAAGTTGATTTGTTCCTCACGCAGACAGCAGAAGACGCCCAGCGACTGCGCGACATCGGCGCGCCTACCGAGCGGGTGCAAGTCAGCGGCAATCTGAAATTTGATGTCCGTCCGAATGCGCAGCCTGCATTGGTGAGTGGACTGCGTGTAGCCATCGGCAAGGATTCGCCGGTGATTGTGTGTGGCAGCACCGCTGAAGGTGAAGAAGAGCCTCTGCTGGAGGCATTCAAAGCGGTCCAGCAGCAATTCCCTGCAGCTCTCATGATTCTGGCGCCGCGGCATCCTGAGCGGTTTGAAAAAGTGGCAGCGTTGATCTCGGCAGAAAGGTTCTTGCTACAGCGCCGCACCCAGTGGCAACCGGCGCAACCGGTTCGCAGCGGCATTTTTCTGCTGGATAGCGTCGGCGAACTGGCCGCCATTTACGAACTGGCGGATATCGCTTTTGTTGGCGGCAGCCTGGTTCCCACGGGTGGCCACAATATCCTTGAGCCCGCGCAATACGGCACTGCCATTCTGGTTGGGCCGCATACTTTTAATTTTCGTGAGATCGTCAGCCTCTTTGAACAGGACGGAGCGGTAAAGACCGTGACCGCTGAAACTCTTGCCGCGCAATTTCTCTCATTGCTGAACCATCCGGATGAGCGCCAGCGCATGGGTCGCCTTGCAAAAGAATTGTTCGCCAGGCATGCCGGAGCCACACGCCGGACGCTGGAAGCGCTGGAGCCGTTTCTACGCCAGCGGGAGCGCACGCAATGAATCCGCTTTCAGCCATTTTCGGCGCCGGCGTCGCCATAAGAAATGCTTTGTACGATCGTCGTATCTTTCAAGTGAAGAAACTGGCGCGGCCGGTCGTCAGCATCGGAAATATTTCCGTCGGCGGCAGCGGTAAGACGCCTTTCGTGATCGCGCTGGGCCAGTTGCTGACGGAGCGCGGGATCGCCTTCGACGTTCTCTCTCGTGGTTACGGACGCTCTTCTACGCAGACGGCAGTCGTAGACCCCAATGGCTCACCTGCGCAATTCGGCGACGAACCTCTGCTGATCGCGCGCAAGCTGCAAGCGCCCGTGATCGTTGGCGCTGACCGGTATCAGGCCGGCCTTTTGGCCGAACAGAAATTCTCCAGCCAAGCTTCACCTGCTGGATGACGGCTTTCAACATCGCCGCCTGCATCGCGACTTTGATATTGTCCTGCTGCCCGCAGAAGATCAGGCAGGCTCCTTGCTTCCCACAGGCCGCTTGCGCGAGACGCTCACTGCCTTAAACCGCGCGGACGCCGTTGTCTTGACCGATTCTCAAGAGCCAAGCCGTTCGAGGCCAAAAGCATTTGGCGTGCTCACCGGGTCATAGAATTCCCTGCCACTGCTGGAAAATCAGTCGCCTTTTCCGGGATTGCGCGTCCCCGACAGTTCATTGAAGGTCTGAAATCCGCAAAGCTGGAAGTTGCTGACACAGTCACTTTCCGCGACCATCATCGCTACCAGCAACGCGATATTGATCGTCTGCTGGCCCTGAAGAAACAAACGAAAGCAGGCAGTTTCATTACCACGGAAAAAGACTTGATCAATCTGGGGACGCTCTCCTCACAACTCTCTCCGCTTCTCACCGCCGAGCTTCGCATTGACTTGGAATCCCCTGAGCAGGTGCTCATGGAACTTCTAAAGACCATTGAACAGCGCTCAGGCCAGCAGATTCAGCCTCCGGCATGAGAAAATCTTGAGTCCATGCAAAAAGCCCAAAAACCGGCCGACCGCCTCGTCAAAATCATTGAGCAGTTTCCCAAGCTCAGCATCACTGTGCTGGGCGACCTGATTGCCGACGAGTTTATTTATGGCGAGATCTCGCGGGTCTCACGGGAAGCGCCGGTGCTCATTTTGCGCCACCGTGACCGCACAGTTGTTCCCGGCGGAGCCGGAAACGCCATTTACAACCTGGCCGATCTGGGAGTGACTGTTCTTCCCGTTGGCGTCATCGGCGACGATGAAGCTGGCCGCATGCTGCTGCATGCATTCCGCCAGAAACATATTTCGGTAAGCGCCATACGCCGGATCAAGGGCCGCGGCACCGTTACCAAGACGCGCGTCCTGGCCGGAACCACGCATTCGCCGCGCCAGCAGGTCATCCGCGTTGACCGCGAGCCGGAAACTCCGCTGGACCGGACGGCCATTCGCGACATTACGTTTCAGGCCCGCGGCTATGTTCGCGCTTCTGACGCGTTGCTGATCTCGGACTATGGCTATGGAGCGGCGACGCCGGAGATTTTTGACAACATTCGCTCCCGCGCTTCGCTCAACGGTGTCCCCGTCACGCTCGACTCGCGCTATCGCACGCTGGCTTACACCGGCGTCACGGCTGCCACGCCAAATGAGTCAGAACTGGAAGATGTCCTGGGCACACGCATCGGCAATGACAATGCAGCGCCTGTTCGCCACGGGCAAGGCCGTGATGCAGAAAATGAAATTGCAATCCCTGCTGGTAACGCGCGGCAAGGATGGCATGGTGGTTTTCTCTCGCGGCGCCAAGCCGATTCCAATTCCGATTTATGGCTCTGACGAAGTCGCTGACGTTACCGGAGCGGGCGACACTGTTATCGCCACCTATACAGCCGCGCTTGCTGCCGGAGCCGATTCAGAATCAGCCGCGCGCCTTGCCAACTACGCCGGCGGCATTGTAGTGATGAAACGCGGCACGGCCACCGTAACCCGCGCTGAGCTGCTGCGCGCTGTAATGGAGGGATGACTGACCGGCACCGCCCAAAAAGTATTTTCGGCTGCGGAACTGGCAGAGCAGGTCCGGCAATGGCGCTCAGCTGGAGACAAGATCATCCTGACCAATGGATGTTTTGATCTTCTTCACGTGGGACATGTCCGTTATCTGCGCGCTGCCAAGCAACTGGGCGGCAGGCTGATCGTGGCCGTAAATTCAGATGCGAGCACACGAGCCCTCAAAGGCGAAGGTCGCCCTCGCGTTCCCGGCGATGAACGTGCGGAAATTCTGGCGGCGCTCAGTGACGTTGATGCGGTCACGCTCTTTGATGCGCTGGATGTCACCGAGCTTATACGCTTGTTGCGTCCTGATATTCACGCCAAAGGCACTGACTATACCGAGGAGAATGTGCCGGAACGCGATGTAGTGATTGCCTGCGGCGGACGTGTCGCCATCGTGGGCGATCCAAAAGACCATTCCACCACTGATTTCCTGAAAAACGATTTGCTGAGAAATGACGTGTTGAGGGGGAAATGGCAAAAATCCTGATTGTCCGGCTGGGGGCCATGGGTGACATTCTGCATGCCTTGCCGGCAGCTACCTCAATCCGTGCCGCTCTTCCCAATGCGACTATAGGCTGGCTGGTGGAGGAGCGCTGGTCTGAATTGCTGACCGCCCAGGGCAGAAAGGCCAGCCCGTACAACGTCAGCCCGCAGAAGCCGGTCGTCAACAACATTCATACTCTCGATACACGGCGCTGGCGCGAGCATTTCTTCCGTCCTTCCGCCACAACAGAAATCCTCGGCGCACTTAAGCGAGTAAGAAAAATCGATTATGACTTTGCCCTCGATTTTCAGGGCGCCATCAAGTCCGGAATTTTTGCCAAACTGGGCGGCGCAAAAATCCTGGCGGGATATGTCGATCCGCGCGAATCGGCTACGCGTTACTTTTACAGAAAAGTCCTGCCTGCGTCAGGGCGAACACGTCATCGAGCAAAACCTGGCGCTCGCGAGTGAGGCGCTTCATCCGGTCCTTGGTGGTCGCGAATTGAAATTGCTTGCTCCGCTGCTGCCGGTAGACCCTACGGCTGAAGCCTGGGCCGATTCTGAAATTAGCCGCCTGGGAATTGCCAGCTACGCTATTGTGAATCCGGGCGCGGGCTGGGGAGCCAAGCAATGGCCCGCAGAACGATACGGTGAAGTTGCCAAGGCGCTCGCCGTCCACAACATCAAGACGCTGGTGAATGCCTCCGCGGAGGAATCCGAACTGGCATGCGCGGTAGTGAGGGCCAGCGGCGGCAATGCATTTGAGCTGCGCTGCACCATCGGGCAGCTGATTGCGCTCACGCGTCGCGCGCGCATCCTGGTGGGCGGAGATACCGGGCCACTGCACCTTGCAACCGCGCTGGAAATCCCCGTGGTCGGCTTGTACGGACCTACCGATCCTGGACGCACCGGGCCCTATGGCTCTAAAGCGATTGCGTTGCGGCATCCGGAAAGCGAGACCACGTTTTCTCACCATCGAGCAGTTGAAGCCGGACTGCTGAAGATTTCCGCGGCAGAAGTGATTGCCGCCGCTCGCCACCTGCTGGGAGGCGGCAATGCCTAGCTGGTCGCGGGTTGCCACCCGATCGCGTGTGCCTTTGGGCTTTCTTTTTGCAGCCGCATATTTCTGGTTTGCTCGCCCGACCTGGATTTCTCTGGGAGCAGGCTTCGCCGTCGCTGCCGTAGGAGTTCTCGTCCGCGCTCTTGCTTCAGGACACATACGCAAAAACGCAGAGCTTGCCACTACCGGCCCTTACGCCTACACTCGCAATCCGCTCTATCTTGGTTCCATCATCATTGCCATAGGTTTCATCATCGCAGCCCGAAACATTTGGATCGACATTGGCGCGCTGGCCATGTTCGCCTTCATCTATCTGCCGGTGGTTACAGCGGAAGAAAGATATCTGCGATCTTCGTTTCCCGGCTATGGCCGGTACGCCAAAGAAGTACCGCGCTTTTTGCCGCGCTTGACACCGTATCGAGCAGAGGCCAGCAGTGGACGATGGCTCTGCACATTTTTCTTCGGCGCTTTATCTTCGACATCGTGAGTATAATGCCGCCCTTGGAGCGGTCTTGATGCTCGGTGCTCTTGTTCTGAAAATGCTGGTAAAACATTGATCCAACTCTGCGACCGCGTTCTTGTACGCGCCATCTTCGCACTGCTGGTCTTCGGGTATCTGGCGGCTGCATTTGCGTCGTCCGCACAGTATGGAAAGAAGCCTGGCACCCCGGAACCATCTCCTTCACGCTCCAGCGCCTGCAGCGGAACAGAGCGAGCTGGTGGCGCCGTCAGTTTCTCGCCCGCGAACTGAATACCAGTTCCCGGTGGGGCAAACCTACGTATATAGCGGGGAATGGCGGGTCTTCAGCGCCGGGATTGCGACCCTGCGCATGGAGCAGGCAGGACGGGAAAATCGAATTGTCGCTGCGGCGGATGCTGCCGGAACCGTCTCAATGCTGTACCACGTTCAAGACCGGCTGGAATCCTTCTTTGATCCCTCAACTTTTTGCTCGCACAATACGTCCCGCCATATTGAAGAAGGCTTTCGCCGCGTGGAGAGCAACATCACGTTTGACTACCAGCGCGGCAAAGCCGTGCTCGATCACAAGAACATCAAGAAGAAAGAGAGCAAGCATGAAGAGCATGACATTCCCGGCTGCGTGACGGACATGCTTTCATCCATTTATTACGTGGCCTCTTTACCATTGCTGCCGAGGAAAACTTACAGCTTCCCCATCAATGATGGCGGCGCAACAGTAACGGTCATGGTCCATGCGGAAGCGCGAGAGCAGATCAAGACTCCTGCCGGGACTTTCAGTGCGATCCGAGTGCAGCCGGAAACTTCATCTCCTCTTCTGCGAGATAAAGGAAAAATCTGGGTTTGGTACTCTGACGATGCAGCGCGCGTTCCATTACAAATGCGCGCCCGACTCTCCTGGGGAACTCTAACTTTCTATCTGTTGCGGATCGAGAGAAAGTAGCCGTCGATTCGCTTTTGCAAAAGCAATTTATTGAATGGCGCGGTGCCACAGCCGCTTTTTCTGCCATAATAGCTCTAATAGTTTTAAAGACTTGAAGGGGAACCATGAGCACACAGCCGACGTCTGATCCGGAACTGGTAGAAGTATTTGACACGATGCAGGAATCGGAGGCCATGGTAGTCCACGGGCTCCTGACCTCTGCCGGTATTGAGTCGGTTGTTGCTAACCTGCAGGCGCCGCAGGACGTTTTTCCAGGGGTGGGCGGCATTTCCGTTCGCGTAAACCCAGCGCAGGAAGAAGAGGCGCGGCAACTGATTGATGATTATCGGGTCAACGCCGCGTCGGACGATGATTCCTCACCGCTCGATGACGATAAAACCCAAAACTAGGCCCTCGTCGTGAGCAGTCAAGTTAGGCTCACATCGTGCCTCGTCACCAAGTAATCGGCTGCGCCTGCGGTTAGGGCCATCCGGGCCAAAAATAGAACTACCCCTCTCTGGGTGGCCGCCCGGAGGCTGATGGTGGAACGTGCGCATCCTGATCATTGAAGACGAACCTAAGATTGCCCGGAGCCTGTGCGAAGGTTTTGAAGCCGAGCACTTCGCCGTTGACCTGGCGGAAGATGGCGAAAAGGGCCTGGAACTGGCGACCGAAATCCGCTACGACGGCATTGTTCTTGACTGGAACCTGCCTCGCATGGATGGCCTTTCTCTCTTGAGAAAGTTGCGGCAGGCAGGGTCTACCACGCGTGTGCTGATTTTAAGCGGTCGCCGTGAAGTTGCTGATCGCGTGGCCGGACTGCAAGCCGGCGCCGATGACTATCTGATCAAGCCGTTTTCTTTTCAGGAATTGCTGGCGCGGATGCAAACGCTTTTGCGGCGCGCCCAGGAGACGTCAGATACCCTCAAGGTCGGCGATCTGGTGCTGGACCCGCAACGGCACATGGTTGAGCGCGCGGGCAAACCCATTAAGTTGAGCCAACGGGAATACGCGCTGCTTGAGTATCTGATGCGCAACGTTGGACGTACCGTAACCCGGACCATGGTGGTGGAGCACGTCTGGAATTTATGGTTTGACGGCCTGACCAGCGTAGTGGACGTTTATATCAGTTATCTGCGCGCCAAGATTGATCATGGATTTCCTACGCCGTTGATTCATACCGTGCGCGGCGTCGGGTTCATGCTTTCCGCCGAGCCCAAGCTTGAGAAAAAAGAAAAGTAGCCCGCCAACATTTTTTCTTTAAGGCTGAACGCGCGCTTCAACGCTCTTTCCATCCAGCAGAAATGTCACCGCGCCTTGCAAGTCTGTGCGATAGGTCCGGACTTCCGCGGCTTGCAGTCGATCCAGCACCACTTTTCGCGGATGCCCAAAAGAATTTTGATAGCCGGCGGAGATCACGGCAAAACGCGGATGAACGGCGGCCAGCAGTTCTGGAGTTGTAGAAGTGGCGCTGCCATGATGCGCGACTTTCAACAGATCAGCGCGCGGCGACTCTGACGCCACAAAGCGCTCCATCTTTTTCTCCAGATCACCCGCCAGCAGCGCCCGCGTATCACCATAGCCAACTAGCAATGCCAACGATGCATCATTGTTCCGGCGTTCGGTTGGCTGCCAGTCCGCTGGCGGCGAGAGCACGCGGATATTGGTCCCACTCCAATCCAACGCATCGCCAGCCACATGTTGGCGAATAGCGACGTGATTTTTATTTGCTACTTCATAGAGGTGCAGCAGCGCCGTGGTTTCAGGATTGATGCCAACCCACAATTCTGCGGGATGAAAGTCTTCAATGATGCGGGGCAGGCCGCCAATATGGTCGCCGTGCGCATGCGTGAGCGCAATCACGTCAAGGTGGTCCAGTCCTCGCGACCAAAGATAAGGCGCGACCACATCTTCGCCGAAATCGAACTCGCTGCGCACTGGACCGATGCTGCCGCCGCCATCGATCAACATGGTTCTTCCCTCGGGCGACACCACCAGCACGGAATCACCCTGGCCCACGTCGATGGCCGTGATTTCAAGCTTGCCGCCCTCAATGTGTGGCGGGGCATGGTAAACGGCGACAATCCCACCGGAAAGAAATAACGCGGCCAGCCCAGCGAATGCTATGGTGCGCTGCTTTCGCACCGCAAAGAAAGCCAGCAGAATTCCGGCAACGGCTAGCAACGTAAGCAGAGCGTTGGGATCAGGCACTCGCCACTGCGCGATGTGAAGGCGGGACAAAAAATGAAGGCAGCCCAGAGTCCAGTGCAGTGAACCCGCCGCGAACATGGCAGCAAGCCGGGCAAATGGCACCGAAACATAACTCAAAGCAATCGCGGCAACGCCGGAATTGAGCATCAATCCTGCCAAGGGCAACACCAGAATGTTGGCGGGAACACCTAAAATGGCGGCGCGATGAAAATATGCGCGCATCGGCAAGACCAACACCGCCTGAGTGATCGCCGATACAACCAGTAATTCGAAGAAGACTAGTACGACACCGGCGGCGCGAGTGACGATGATCCGTGCCGCACGGGCTCCGACGAATTGCTGCAATCTCCCGGCGACTAAACGCAAGTCCAGGCGGAACTGCGCAAGCTTTGGGTCAAGGGCCAGATCGTAGCCGGTGGTATCAAGATGCTCCAAAGCCGAGCGGTAAGGAGCAGATGTCCGTTCCAAAATTGGCAAGCTGATGCCGGTAATGGCCAGAAGAGCCAGAAACGTCAATTGGAAGCCGGGCTCAAACAGGGCCGCTGGTGAAAGCGTAAAGACCACTAGCGCGGCAAAGCCGGTCGTATTCAGGCCGCTGCGGTCGCGATAGAGGAGCCGCGCTACCAGAAAAAGTGACAGCATAAGCACCGCGCGCATAATCGGGACGCCCATGCCGGCAATGTAGGCATAAAAAACAGACAACGCGATTGTGAGCAACGAAGCCGGCCATTCCGGAAGGCGGAGCCTGCGCGCCAGCCAGAAAATTGCGAAAGCCAGCAACGCCACGTTCATGCCTGAAACCACCAGCAGGTGATAGACACCGGTTTGCTGAAATTCTTCGCGGACATCGCGCAGGAGTAATGAGTCGTCGCCGACGATCATGGCGGCAAAAATCGCGGCGTCTTCTTTGCTCCCATCTTCTTTGCTCCAAAGCTCGCTTTTGCGAATGTGCTTCAGGATGCTGTTGCGTACTCTGCTGCGCCAAAATCCGAGATGGCTGCCGGATGTCCCCGCAAGGACTTCAATGTCTCCTGATTTCACCGATGCGAGCGTGCTGATGCCTAGGCCGTGAAGGTAGCCTTCATAGTCGAATGCTCCGGGGTTGCGAAAATTGCGCGGCAGGCGCAATTTTCCCGTTAGCCGAACTCGGGCGCCGTAAGCCAAATGGGGAATTGCAGGCGCATCCTCTTCCTGCGCTTCCTCAGCTGCATCGCGTGAAAAAACCGTAGCGCGGATTCCGACCGGCTGAACGAACTTCTCACTACCAAGTTCGATCGCTTCAGTTTGGAGATCAAACCGCTCGCGCGGTCCTCCGCCAGCCAGCAATGCGCCGTCATTCGTGACATGCCCGACAATTTCGACATCTTTAACGTTCAGAAACTCCGGCGGCGGTGTAGGTAAACGAGGAGACGGCATAGCGATGCGCGCAAAAGCTCCGGCGCATACCAGCGCCAGCACGGCTGAAATCTGTGCGGGCCGCAGACTCTTGACCGTAACCGCGACGATGGCGCAGAACGCCAGAGACGCTGTTGCCCATCCCCAACCAGCAGGAGATAGCTGCAAATGTTCAGCGAGCAGAATTCCGCATGCGAATGCTGCGGCAGCCAGGGCAAGAGGGGCGCGAAGTTGGGCTTTCATCAGCGAGCGGTTAAAGTTTGCGCAAGCAATATAACCCAGAGATCGATAGCGACAAAATGTTTAAAGAGAGACGTTTTATCCGCGAGCGAGACGTACAACGCTTTCAATGTGGAAGGTCTGAGGAAAGAGATCGACCATGTGAACTTCTTCCACATGATAGCCAGTCTCCAGAAACAGGCGGGTATCGCGCGCCAGCGTTGCCGGATCACAGGAGACATAGACGATTCTTTTTACACGCAGCGCGGCAAGCAGTTGTGTCGTCTTTGCGCCTAGCCCCGCGCGCGGCGGGTCCACCACCACCAGTTCAGGCTGCATGTTGAGGCAGCGCGGCAGAAAGCCTTCCACAGGACTCACCACGGGCACAACATTCTTGACCGCGTTGGCTTGAAGGTCAGCGGCGGAGGCGGGCGCCGACTCCACGGCAAAGACCTGATCGAAACGCTTTGACAGATGGCCAGCAAACAGCCCGACGCCGGCAAAGAGATCCAAAGCAATCTTTCCGTGAAAATCGCCCACCACGGTCTGCACTAGCTCTTTCACGAGATACCGATTGACCTGGAAAAATGATCCCGCGCTCACGCGAAATGCTTTTTCGCCTACCTGATACGGCAGGGCAGTCTCGCCGACGGTGTATTTCGGCAGTTGGCCCCCAGATTCGGCGGCTGCGCTCTCTGCAAAAAAGGCGATTCCTTTGATCTCCGGCGCCTTTGCCTGCAATGCCGTCGCGAACTCGCGCATTTCCGGTGCGTCCGGGGCCAGGTAAACTTCCAGCAGCATCTTGGCATCGGCGTGGTCGGCAAAAAATTCGATCTCGTTCACGCCGGCGGGCACTTTGCCGCTTTCGCCCATCTCCCACACATGAGCCAGCACGCGATTGATGGCCGCGGAGCTGATGGGGCACTGCTTCACCGGCAAGAGCTCATTGGTGCCCATCTTGTAATAGCCGATGGCGAAATCCGGAGCGGTGCGCACTTTCAATCGTGAGCGATTGCGATAGCTCCATGGATCGCCGGAGTGCGTGATGATCTCGCCCTTCCACTCCAGCTTGCCGTTGCGTAGCAGAGTCTCTTTCAGGATGGCGCGCTTGTTTTCCAGTTGTGCCGTATAGCCCGCGTGCTGGTAGTGGCAACCGCCGCAGGTGCCAAAATACGGGCATGGCGGCGCGATGCGGTAGGGCGAAGGCTTAAGTATCTGATCGACTGTGGCGCGGGCAAAGCTGCTTTTTTCCTGGACGATGGTTGCGCTAACTTCTTCCGCGGGCAGCACAAATGGCGTAAAGACCGTCTTGCCCTCAGGAAGCCGGGCAAGGCCATCGCCGCCGTATACGAGTTTTTCGATTGTCAGGTTCACAGATAAAAGAGGCTGAGCCGCGGAATCTTCGCCTTTTCAAACAGGCGTTTGTGAATAAATTGTTTTTGCAGTTGCTCAATCTGCACACCGGGCATCTTGCTGCGATACGGCGCGATTTCCCGGTCAGCTTCTGTACGCAGCGCAAACAACTCATTTTCAGGAGTGGTCATGGTCAGGGCGGCAAGAAGTTTTTCTTCCATCACGGTAAGCCGCCTCTCCAGGTCCTCCAATCGTAGAATCGATGCAGTAGCCAGGGTTGAGGCTAAGTCCGTTAGTGTAACAGCACACTCTTCCGCCACCAACGTTACCGCAGTGCCTGACTTCACTTGGCGTAGTTTTTCACCATTCCCGGCGAGATAACGGGCTATCTCTTCATGTTGCAGGCCCGGGTCGGCATTGGCTTTTTCCGGTTGCGCGCCGACTGCCGCTTCTTTCATCTCTTCCGCCGCGGTAAGCACTGCCTGCGCGCACCAGGCCAGGCCATTGATCTTCTGCGTTTTCGATGGCCGCCGTTCATACTTATCAAAAGCCTCATCAATGCCGCGCAGGACAGCTTCCAGCGGAATCCCTGCTTCCTTCCACGTGGTCATCAGCGCCCAATCGAGTGTGGAAACAGTCAGGAGCGTTCCCCGCCTTTTGCAGAAGTGCTGTTCAATTTCGGTGTAGTAATTAAAGTAGTTGTCCACAGCAGGGGCCGTCAGGAAGCGGGCTTCTGTTTTTGCGCGTTGTTGCGTTCCCATATGATGCGGAGCCCGTCGAGAGTGAGCAGATCGTCCACGTTCTTGATGTACTTTGAGTGGTCGCCTAATAGGCTGGCCAGGCCGCCTGTCGCTACGACCTTTGTGTCCGACCCCAATTCGTTGATCAGCCGTTCCAGTATCCCATCCACCAATCCCAGGTAGCCGAAGAAAAGACCTGCCTGAATGCTGCCGACAGTATTGGTGCCAATAACTTTAGAGGGCTTGCGGATATCTACCAACGGCAGGCGCGCCGTGTGCTCATACAGCGCCCGCGCTGAAATACCGATGCCGGGAGAGATCACTCCGCCCAGATATTCTCCTTTGCGCGAGATCGCGTCAAACGTGGTGGCAGTCCCCAGGTCGACGACCACGCATGGGCCGCCAAATTTTTCAAACGCGGCCACGCCGTTCACAATGCGGTCTGCGCCCACTTCCTGCGGGTTTTCATAAAGGACCGGCATACCGGTCTTGATACCCGGTTCCACGAAAAGCGGTTTGAGATGGAAGTAGCGCTCGCAAACTTCGCGCAGCGTGGAATCCATGGGAGGAACCACGGACGAAATAATGATCCCGCTCACTTCGGCAGCTTCAACTTTCCCGATGGCAAACAGGTTGCGG
Source organism: Terriglobia bacterium (assembly GCA_963732195.1). GTDB lineage: Bacteria > Acidobacteriota > Terriglobia > Terriglobales > Acidobacteriaceae > Angelobacter. The sequence continues at coordinate 22,776 of CAVSYO010000034.1, forward strand.
AAGAGAACGCCGTATTCATCCACGGTATGCGTCATCACAGTAGCGACGCGCCAGTGGGCCATCAGCCGAGGCGCGGTACTCTTGCCGGCAAAGCCGGGAGCACTGCTCTCATAGACGCCAAGCACCGTGTTTGTATTGCCTACGTCAAGAACCAGGAGCATCTTTCCTCCCAGGCCGGACGCTTCCGGAAATAACGATGCGCAAACCCTTGTCTGTACGAACGCGGAGAAAGCCGCGAGGATCAAGGCCATCGGTTACGCCGTTGTAACCACCATCTTCATCTACGTGGACAACTTTGCCCTGCGCATAGGACGAGCGCGATTCCACGCGCCGCATGATGGGCTCAAAGCGCAGCGCCGGAGTACGGATGGGGCTGCTCATGGCGCGAAGCAAAGCGCGATATTCGCGATCGAGGGCACGGATCAGCGCCGCCGCCACATCCTTACGGGAAAATTCTCTGCCTCCTTCAATACACATTGAGGTGGCTGATCCATTCAGGTCTTCAGGGAAACTCTTTTGGTTTACATTCACGCCAATGCCAATCACGGCATGATGCACTTTGTTTCCTTCAGAACTCATCTCCGTAAGAATGCCGGCAAATTTTTTGTCATTGATCAGCAGATCATTCGGCCAGCGGATATCGGCGGCCAGGCCGCTTGTTTCCCGCACGGCGTCTTGCACTGCAACGCCCGCGATTAGCGAAAGCCACAGCGCTTCTGATGGCGTCATGGGCGGGCGCAGCAGGAATGAGCAATAGATGCCGGTACCGCGTTCAGAGTGCCAGGAGTGGGCGCTGCGTCCACGTCCGGCGGTCTGCTCTTCAGCCAGAAAAACAGCGCCTTCCGGAGTGTCGTCAGGATGCTGGCCGGCCAGCGCCGCTCCACGCAACGCAATTGAGTTGGTGGAGTCGGCCTGTACGCAGTGATGAATATTGCCGGAAAAAATGGTATTGCGCACCAAAGGCGCCAGCAACTCCGGCAATAGATACTCCGGGTTCGTCACAATATTTATTTCCCTGCAGCCGGCGGGGCCATATGCGCTTCAACGTTGAGATCGATTTTTACGTCATTGCCGACCATTCCCGGCGCCTTAGACACTCCATAGTCCTGGCGATTGACGGTCAAGGTGGCGTGTGCGCCCATCACTTTCCCCATCTTTCCGGCATCCGCAGGGCCTTTTAGTTCAAAGGGCAGGTCCACGTCTTTGGCGACGCCCTTGATCGTCAGCGTGCCATGGGCCACGTAATCATTGCCCTTCTTTTCCACCGACTTGCTCTGGAAAGTGATTTCGGGAAATTTCTCGGCGTCAAAAAAGCCGGCGGAGCGCAGATCATTGTCGCGAGAAGTGTTGTCAGTGTTAACGGTGGCTGTCTTTATGGTCACGCTGACAGAAGATTTGGTGACGTCCTTCTCGTCATAAACGACTTTTCCTTCAAACGCGGTGAATCGGCCATTCACGGTGCTAACCATCAGGTGCGTTACGGCGAAGTTTACCGACGAATGGTTGGGGTCAATTTTGTATTCATCCGCGGCCAGAGCAGAACCGCAAATGGCGACTACCGCCAACAGCAATCCCAGAATTTTACGCATAGAGTGGAAGGTCTCCTTTTTGTTCAGACTGTTACTTCTCGTTAGGTGTGGGCTTGCCTATAATACCGAATCTCTGCCGCGAAATGCCGCGCAAGTCCTATCTTGTTGATACTGCTGGAAATGGTCCCCCATCTGAACAAGCATCAAGACTTCACTAGTGGGGGACGTTAAGAGGCCTCCGGACCGCGGCCTTGGGTCGCGGGGATGTGCAGTTTACTACGTTAGCACCCTACAGGGCATGGTATTTATGCGGGAACGATCCGCATGCTCAGGTCCACGGCCTGTGGCGAGTGCGTAAGGGCGCCGACTGAAATGTAATCCACACCGGTTTCGGCATACTCGCGGACGTTGTCCAGCCGAATGCCGCCTGAGGCCTCCACGGGAACGTGGCGCGAATGGCCGGCCACGCGCTGCACAGCCTGGCGGACATCTTCTACTTTCATGTTGTCCAGCAGGATGCTCTCAGCGCCATTGGCCAGGGCCTCATCCAGTTCAGCCAGGGACCGTATCTCGATTTCAATGGGCTGCTCCTCGCGGCGATTGCGCAAGGCCTTCTGCAAGGCCACAGCCACGCCTCCAGCAAGCGCTATGTGGTTGTTCTTTATCAGCACGCCGTCAGAAAGATCGAGCCGATGGTTCTGGCCCCCGCCACAACGGACCGCATACTTATCCAGCACGCGAAGTCCGGGAGCGGTTTTGCGTGTATCAAGGATTCGGGCTTTTGTGCCGTGAATCGCATCGACATACTTACGGGTGGTGGTGGCGATGCCGCTCAGCCGCTGCAGCACGTTCAGGATCACGCGCTCACAGGAAAGCAGCGCCCGGGCATTGTGCCGCACCACAGCAATCGCCTGGCCTTTATGCAGCCGGACACCATCAAAAATTTCACCATGGCTGATCACTTCCGGATGGCCAATCACGTTGCGGTCCAGATGCTCATAAATTTCCAGAATGCGCGCGGTTGCGCCCACGCCCGCCAGAATGCAATCCTGCTTAGCCAGGATGGTGGCGGTGGCGCGCTGCTGCGCGTCAATGCAGGCGCGCGACGTGGCATCGCTGGTTGCCCGGTCCTCAAGCAGCGCGTGCTCCAGAATTGCGCTAAGTCTTCTGCTGTGCCAATCCATATTTTATTGTCGCTTCGCTCCAAACCGCTTTAAAAGTATCGTCCTGGCTAGTTTAACGAGCCCCCGCATCACGCCGCTCGGCGAGCACGGGCCTCGCGGCATACATTCCCCATAATTTGTCGCTTCGCTCCAAACCGCTTTAAAAGCATCGTCCTGGCTAGTTTAACCAGCCCCGCATCACGCCGCTCGGCGAGCACGGGCCTCGCGGCATACATTTCCTCTAAACCGGGCTGGGACAGCAGGTAAGCATGCCGCACGGTTTGCGAAACCAGCACAACAAACGCGAGAATCGCGAGCATTTTCCTGCGCCTTCACAAATTCTCCGATTGGGGGTGGATCTTTAGCTTAACCCAGCTTTGCTAATACGGTCTTTCCCTTTTCGATAAGCGTGTGCAATTCACCCTGACGCCTGCGTATGCCCTCGACTACCGGCGCGGGCGCCTTGGCCAGAAACTGCTGGTTGCCAAGCTGGCGGTCTGCATTGGCCAGCTCTCCTTCCAGCTTGGCCAGTTCTTTTGTTACGCGCTCACGTTCGGCGGCGACGTCAACTTTCTGCTCGTACACGAGCGCCACTTCAAATTTCGGCGTGGTGCGCGCGCCGGGCATCTGCGCCAGCGACTCATTCACAAAATTGATGCCATCGACACTGGCCAGCCGCTCCACCATACCGCGATTTTCGGTAACCAGCTTGCTCACGTCAGCAGCCGCGTGGATCTTTACCGGAGTCTTTACCTTGGGTTCAACCTTCATTTCAGCGCGCATGTTGCGTACTTTTTCAATCAGGTCCTGGAGCACGAGCATCTGCTCTTCTGCCTGATCATTCAGCCAGCGCTGGTCAAGTTCCGGATAACGCGCCAGAGCAATCGACCTGGCGGGTGGCTTGCCTTCATACATCGCATGCCATACTTCTTCAGTAATGAACGGCATAAAGGGCGAAAGCAGGCGCAGAGAGCCTTCAAAAACATCGCCCAACAGGGTTATCGCACCACGGGCTTCCTCTGGCGCGCCGGAAAGCGCTGGCTTGATGATTTCCAGATACCAGTCGCAAAACTCGCCCCAGAAAAACTTGTAGATAGTGTTAGCGGCCTCGTCAAAGCGATATTCGGCAAGGCTCTGGTTCACCTGGCCGGCAATGCGATGGAAGCGCGAATAGATCCAGCGGTTTTCCAGCTTGTTGAGCTGCTCCGGCTTCGCACCGCCGGTCAGATCGGCTCCTTCAACGCGGTCCAGGTTCATAAACATGAAGCGCGCGGCGTTCCATATCTTGTTGGCAAAGGCACGGTAGCCGTCGGTACGGCTCTCAGAAAAAGCAATGTCAGTGCCGGGCGAAGCCATGGACGCCAGAGTGAAGCGAACGGCATCTGTGCCGTACTTCTCCGTGACCTCAATGGGATCAATCACGTTGCCCTTGGTCTTGGACATCTTCTGGCGGTCGGCATCGCGCACCAGCGCATGGATGTAAACGTTCTTGAAAGGCACGCTGCCCTGCGGATGATCGGCCATGAAGTGGCAGCCCAGCATGATCATGCGCGCCACCCAGAAAAACAGGATGTCAAAGCCCGTAATGAGCAGCGTGGTGGGGTAAAAAATGTCGAGATCACGCGTCTTTTCCGGCCAGCCGAAGACAGTAAATGGCAGCAGACCGGAAGAAAACCATGTGTCCAGAACGTCGTTATCCTGCGTGAGTTTGGCGTTGCCGCATTTCTCGCAGGCCGAAGGCGCTGAACGCGCAACTGTAATGTGGGAACACCCCTGGCAATGCCACGCTGGAATACGGTGTCCCCACCAGAGCTGGCGGGAGATGCACCAGTCATGGATGTTGCGCATCCACTCGAAATAAGTTTTGGCGTAATTTTCCGGCGTGAATTTGATCTCGCCTTTTTCTACTGCTTCAATCGCGCGATCGGCCAGCGGCTGAATTTTGATGAACCATTGCGTGGAAAGCCGGGGCTCCACGATGGTCTTGCAGCGGTCACACTTGCCAATGGCGAGCGTATGGTCCTTGATGCCCGCAAGCAGGCCCAGCTCTTCCAGATCGCGCAGGACCTTCTCACGCGCTTCGTAACGATCAAGTCCCTTATACGGCCCTCCATTTTCATTGATGCGCGCCTGGTCGTCCATTACGTTGATCTGCGGCAGATTGTGACGCAGACCAATAGCAAAATCATTGGGATCATGCGCAGGCGTGACTTTCACCGCGCCGCTGCCGAATTGGGGATCGGCAAAATCATCGGCAATGATGGGAATCTCGCGATTCATCAGCGGCAGACGCAGCTTTTTGCCAACAAGCTTCTTATAGCGCTCGTCTTTCGGATTGACGGCAACCGCCGTATCGCCCAGCATGGTCTCAGGCCGCGTGGTGGCGATGGTGACAAACTGCTTTGGATCGTCCGCCAGCGGATATCGAAACTCATACAGCTTGCCGGCAAAATCTTCATGCACGACCTCAAGATCGGAGATGGCCGTCATGCAGCGCGGGCACCAGTTCACAATGTACTTGCCGCGATAAAGCAATCCCTGCTCATGCAGGCGGACGAAGCACTCAATCACTGCGCGGGACAAGTTCTCGTCCATGGTGAAATATTCGCGGTCCCAGTCCACGGACGCGCCCAAGCGCTTCATCTGCGCCTGAATAGCGCCGCCATAAAGCTTTTTCCACTCCCACACGCGTTGAAGAAACGCTTCTCTGACCCAACGCCTGCCGGCTCTTGCCTTCAGTGGCAAGCTGCCGCTCCACCATCATCTGCGTCGCAATGCCCGCGTGATCAGTCCCCGGGAGCCAGAGCGAGGTAAAGCCGCGCATGCGCTGCCAGCGGGTGATGATATCCATCTCCGTCTGGTTGAGCATGTGTCCCATATGCAGGCGACCGGTGACGTTGGGCGGTGGCAGCAATATAGTGAAGATAGGCTTGGCGGCCTCTGGCGAGCCAGGCTCCGGCGTCTTCACGGAGAACAGCTTTTCCGCGACCCAGTATTCCGCCCAGCGTACCTCTATGGCGCTGGGATCATAGGTTTTTGGGAGTTCGTGGGACATGTACGCTGTAAGAAGCTAATCTTCGATATTACAGGCGCAGTGCGGATGTGAGCAACCGTTAGAGAATTGCAATGAGATAGTGTCACATCGGCAGGAGAGATCTGGCGCTAAGAAGAAAATCGCGCAATCAGCAAACGCCGTATAGATTTGCTGATCGCGCGATTTCAAATTGCTTTGCCGTTGCTTATCGTTCGCAGTGCAGCTTGCCATCGTCATTGACAATGTCACTCTTGCATTTCTGGAAGTCATCCAGCTTGGCGTCACGCGTGCCGCCATCTCTGGTCTGGCAGTGTGCTTTCAGGTCGTCGCCCTCGATGCGAATGCTGTCACAGGACTGCGTGTAAGAACCTGCCGGCCAGTTTCCATAGCCAGCGTGTGCGATACCGCCGAAGCCGGCAGCCACGCACTTCAGGTTGCCATCTTCATTGATGATCTGCCCGTGACATTTCCGGTAATCGTCGAGCTTGGTGTTGTGCCAATCGCCGTTTACGGTCTTGCAGCGTGCTTCAAGATCGTCGCCATGGCTCTTGATGTCCTTGCAATTTTGCGTGTAAGGCCCGCTAAATCCACCGACAGGAGTGCCATAACCGCCCTGATATGCCCCGACAGGCGCGGCCGATCCGCCGTAAACGCCCGTGATGCAGCGCAGCTTGCCGTTATCATTCACAATTTCGCCGCGGCATTTGTTGTAATCGTCCAGCTTGGTATCTTTCCAATCACCGTTTGCCGTTGGACAACGGGCTTCAAGATCGTCGCCATGCTGGCGCACGTCCTGGCAGGACTGCGTGTAAGAGCCGCCCGGAAGCCCCGCTGCAACTCCGCCGTTGACTCCACCGCTTCTGCTGCACCGCAAAGCGCCATCGTCATTAATGATGTCGCTGCGGCAGCCTTGCACATCGCGCAATTGAGCGCTTTGCCAGCGCCCGGTGGAATCCTGGCAATTCGCTGCCAGAACGTCATCGTGAAAATCAATGTTCCTGCAAGTTTGTTGATACGAACCTGGCGGATTCGACTGTGCATTGGACGCAATGCCCAGTCCAACAACGCACATCACAGCGACCGCCCCAGATTTTAAAAGTGAAGACCTCAAAATGCCCCGCATAATCTTTTCTCCCTTCATCGCCCCGCTAATTGCTGGCCTTGTGAAGTTAGATTCGACCTCTGGATGGGCAGGTTGTGGTAAGAATCGCGCCAGAGCTGCCGGACCAAGGCAACCCTAAAGCTTGAGCACTGATTGAAGAAAAGAAGCGGCACCGCTTCAGGAACACAGGTTTTGGGGCCTATTTTTTCGATTTTAGCTCGCGCATGATTTCTTCCACCAGTTCCGGCTTCAGGCGCTCCATCACTCGATGCACTGCCTGGGCGATGTTATGGTGGTCAGTTCCGGTTTCGGTTGCTGCAGCAACCGCCGCAGCTTCCACGCCAGCGGTGACAACTTCATGAACTTCAGGAGCCACGGCTTCATGCGCCAAGGCTGAAGCCGGACCACTGCTTTCAGGAACGGCACGCGCAATATCAACGGATACCGCAGACGCCATCTCTACCGGTTCGGCAACACGCACCGGCGGACGATACTCGAATGACGGCGCTGCTTCATCCACCGGCGCCGCCTCAGCCACTTCAACAGCCTGGGCTGGCGGTTCCGGTTGAATTTCTATTGGCGCTACGACTGGACTTTCATGCACCTCAACGGGCGCTGTGACATGGCTGTAAGCCGCCATCGCGGCTGCCACACGCGCTTCGAAATCAGCGTCACTCACTTCGGCCGTTGCTCTGATCGAAGATTGCTCGCTCTGGGCAGGCGCAACTTCCATTGCCGCCGCCGAAGATGCTTCCGCTACGTTTAAATTATTTCCGGACGACCATGCAGCCGGCTGTTCTTCCGCAATAGCTCCCCGTGCCGGTTCCGGGTCCGCCTCAAATGTTGACAGCAATCCGGGTTCGATCCGGTCAGCCACGGTTGCCCGCGTGGTTTCATCGGCGGTTTCCTGTAGCTCCGGCTCCCGTGGGATCTCGATGTCACCTGTAGGAGGGGCTGCGGTGGGCATCACTTCAAAAGAGGCGGCGGCTGGTTCTGGCTCTTTGTAAACAGGAATAAATTGCGGATGCGAATGCGCCGCAGCATCACTAGCAGAAGCCGCGCTGGCCTCCGCCGCCATCGGAGATGCTTCTGGATCAGCAAGCGGCTCCATTGCCACGGTTTCCGGCTCTGCTTCAGCGGCTACCGGTTCCGGCGCGGTTTCTACCGGCGTCGCCACGATCTCAGGCTGGGTCTCGGCAGGGGCAGCAGCCACAGGTTCGGGTTTCTCTTCTTCTTTCCATGAGCCAGGCAGCTCGAATTCCGCGGTTGGGATTGGCGGAGCAGGCACGATCACTGAGGTTTCAAACGCTGCCGCCGGGCTGCTCACTCCAAAGTGATGCGCCGCAATCGAGGAATCCGCGCCCAGCATGTCATTGAATGCCGCCGCGCCGGCCATGTGATCTGGAACTTCCACCATCGGCTGCATACCGGTTTTGCCCGTTGCATGATGTTCCACAGGCTCTGGCGCCGTAACCATGTCTTCCTCGTAGCTGGTCTCCTGGCGGACGGTCTCTGCCACTATCGGCGGGGCCGGCATTTGCCCAATGCGATCTTCAAACTTTTTCATGATGGCCAAAAGATCGCTGGCCTCAAACGGCTTGATAATCACGCCATCCGCTTTTACGCGGTTTGCGTCTTCCGGCTTGTACGGCTCCATTTTACCCACCGTCAGCAGCACGGGGATCTTCATTGTGTCCAGTGAGCCACGGACTTTCTCGCACACTTCCAGCCCGGAATATCCCGGCATGTAAACGTCAAGGATAATAATGTCGGGCTTTTGCTCCGCGATTTTCTTAACGGCAGCCGCGCCATTGCTGACAGCAACAACGTCGTAGCCCGCTTCAGAAAGAATTTTCTTGCCCATGTTCTGGGCAGTCATGCTGTCATCGGCAAATAGAATTCTTAAAGACACGTAAAAACACCTTTACTTACTAAGCGACACAAAATCGCGCGCCAGCGCATCCCGTGGAGGCGGGGAAACAGGGCTAACTTACTGATAATTACCTTTGAAGTCAATCAGAACACTACCTAAGAACCTACTGAGGCATGCATTCTCGGCATTCCAAAGGTGCTAGCCCCAGCGTGTTCCCTGATAGTCGTCTGGATTTGGTTAAAACGGAATCAGCTTCCGCAGCCCTTTCTTCTCTTTCTTCTTGCTGCTTGATTCCTGCTTGGAATCCGTCGCTGCCGACTTGTTGTCTGCGGCAGTTGTCTGGCCGTTCGTAGCAGTTGTCTGGCTGTTCGATTGCTTTCCCGGGTCCGGCTTCTGTATTTCGTTCACCTGCGGTGGAGCTGGTTTAGGCGCTGCTCCTTCTGTCGGTGTGGTGTCCGTGGTGCCCGGTGCTTTTTCATTCGCGTCCGGCGTTCCCGTTCCTGTCCCCACGGCCTGCACGCCAATGTTATTGCTTGGCGGCGCGCCATTGAGCTGCTTGGTCAAATCATTTACCAACTCGGGTGCGCTTGTTACCGTTTCCTCTTGCAGGTTTGGCTCGCCCACCTTGGTTGCCAACGCAATATTTGGATGCTTCTTGAAGTTGCCTGTAACTTTAGTCGCCAGCTTGACTTTGTCTCGGCTGGATTCCTCCGCCTTGCTCTCCGCAATTGCTTCCGGAGTGGGCTGTGGGATTGGGGCTTTCAGGGCTTCCAGCCGTCTCTTGGCATCGCCCACGCGGTCCGTTGCAGGATAGCGCGTGATGATCTTGGAATAAGCCTCTATCGCCTTCTTTTCAAATTGGGCGACCATCTTTTCCCTTTGCGCCTCAGGGACCTTCTGTTTCCGCATGCTGGCAGCTTCTTTTTCATACAGCATGCCCAGTTCATAAAGCGCTTCATCCACACCCGAATACAGCGGATAAGAATCTGTCAGTGATTGCAGCCGCGCCTGGGAGGCTGCCAGGTTGTCGCGCAGGTAATAGAAGTGCGCAATGCGATACTGCCGCTCCGCCAGGACTTCCTGCACTTCGCGCAGTTTCTGCTTGGCCTGTGGAACCAATGGGCTGTCAGGATACGTCTGGATCAGCAACTTGTATTCGTCGGCCGCGCGTTGCGCCTCCGCGTAATCACGGTCCGGCTTTTCCATTTCGCGATAATGCATTGACGCAATCTTCAGCTGCGCCTCTGAGGCTTCCGGCAGGTTGGGGAAAAAGGTCTGGAAGTCCTTGTATTCCGATTCAGCCTGCTGCCACGCCGCTTTGCCGCCTTCGTTGTACCAGGCATCGCCCAGCGCCAGCTTGGCCCGCGCAATGTATTCGGAGTCAGGATATGTGTTGATCAGAGTCTCAAGCAGTGTTCTGGCTTCCTGATAGCGCGCTCTCTTCATTGAATCCATGGAGCGGTCAAACAGGGTTTTGTCCGGCTGCTTGGAATCAATATTGGCCAGCGGGTTTTGGACTTTGTGATGGCATCCGCTTGAGGCCAACACTGCCCCGGCCAACACGGCTGAAACAACGATTTTTCTCACCATTTACCTACCTCAAAATTTTTATCCGCCTGGGTTTGCGGACCAACGTCAAACTCTTTGCAACGTGGCTTCTGTCGCCAGCTTCAGCAGATGCTGCGTGTTCTCCCTGGGATTTCCGTGGCCAAAAACGGCATTTCCGGCAACCAGCACCTCAACTCCCGCTCGTACTGCCTGACCGATTGTGTCGGGGGCCATGCCGCCGTCAATCTCGATCCTGAAATTGGCATTGCGTGCCGTACGCATCAGTGCCAGCTTGCGTACCTTCTCCAGAGACGAAGGAATAAATTTCTGCCCGCCAAAGCCCGGATTCACAGACATCACCAGGACGTGATGCACTATGTCCAGCACTTCTTCCAGGGTTCCAACCGGCGTTGCCGGATTGATTACCACTCCCGGATTCGCTCCATGGCTGCGGATCAGCTCGATGGTCCTGTTTAGATGCACACAGGCTTCCTGATGGACAGAAATCCAATCCGCTCCGGCATCCACAAACGCCGGAATGTACTGGTCAGGATTCTCGATCATCAAATGGCAGTCCAGCGGCAGGTTTGTTACCTTCCTCACGCTCGCCACCACCGGAGGCCCAATCGTAATATTCGGCACAAAATGACCGTCCATTACGTCCACATGCAGCACGGTCGCGCCGCCTTCCGCCACCGCCTGGATCTGGTCGCCGAGGTGGGCAAAATCCGCCGACAATATGGAAGGCGCTAGCTCAATCAATAGAATCGTCTCTTTGCCAAAGATTAACGGTGTACCCAAATTTTAGCACGCTGAGCTGCTCACTCTTGCGCCTAAAAGCTGATTCAAAAAGCCTTAATCCCCTTGTTCGCCGGAACCTGAATCTGCTTCCAGATGCTCTCTGCTTTAAGAACGATCTGGCGCCTCATCCCTTGCGCCTCTACTGGATACCATTCATCCCTCTTGCTCATCCTTTTTCATTCCCCTCTGTTTGTTCATCCGGCCTGTCCATTCCTCCAAGGCCTGTCATCCCGACAGATCCGTGAAATGAGTCCGCGTTTTCTTCAGCGGCCGAATAGGATCGGAGGGATCTGCTCCGCCATCGTATCGGGCAACCATGAAACCCCTGCCCTTCACTGCACAAAAATTTACCTAATAGTTAACACTCCGCCCCTCCCAGTGCATCCCACCCTATCCCAGATTGGCGTAGGTTTTATCCCAAAATCACACACGGCACCATCCCGGCCCAGAGAGCCCGCCTGCCAATACCATTTTTTACTCTTTGATTAACAAGACCGATGCCAGAGATTAGCCGATTCGGTCTGCCATTTCAATTGCGAAGAAGGACATCTTGACAAAGCCGCGCCCCAGAAACATTTTATTTTTTGAGAGTACGCGGATACGCAGCATGCCGACGCGACTCGGCTGGAACAATCCACGATCCAGTCCCGCCAGGGACGACCGATAGTAGCCCAATAGTAGCCCAGCACGGCCTCCGAGGCGCGCAGCGCGCTGGTAGCAAGACGGCTGTTTTCACAGCTCCTGGCAGCCATAGTTCAGCCAGTACAGAAAGCCGTGACGATCCTGCAAATACTTTCCCGCGAACCAGTCCCGCCAGGGACGGCCTGATAGTAGCCCGGTACGTTTCCGAGTCCCGGCGTGCCGGGATGAGGAATAAGTGCCGGGTAAGCAGAAAAAGATTTCTTCCTTGCTGCCGCAGGCCGACGCGCAGCAGTAGCGGAGCGTCCTTGAAAAATCCTTGTGGTCGTTCATAATGGCAAAGCAGGCACTAAGCAAGAAAAGAGATCAGGTGTACCGCGAGAATTCCACCCTTACGAGGCCAAGCAACAGTCTTCAACCGCTATGGCGGTATTTGAAGTTCGAACGTTTGACTGATTTAATTTCGACTGAATCTCTCTACTTCCGCCGCCTTTCGCTAATGGGCGACCAATGGGAGGGGTTGTTGACGGCTAAGACGAGTGCAGCACTTTTTAGACATTTTTACGGTATCTATCACGACGCAAGTATCGCCAACGCTCAAATCGAGGACTACGAGAAACATCGGGAGGAGTTTTATGTCAATTGTTGGCACATGAATAATGCGGAGTCATATCTGATGTGGAAAGTGTACGCCGACCGTGGATGCGCAATAGAGACCACTTTTGAAAGAATTCGGATTGCGTTTGACGGATTCGGTGGCGAAGTCGAAGGTGCTGTGGTCGATTACATTGACTACAAACGCGAAAGAATGCCGGTCGGCAATATATATCAATCTGTCGTGCGTAAGGACCTACCTTACAAGGATGAAAGAGAATTTAGGCTGTTATTCTGGCAACATAGTCTCGCCAATCAAAAGGTCGAAGTTGGTCTTAAGGGATTCAAAATTGACATCAACCTTAACAAGCTGATCGCTCGAATTTGGCTCAACCCGCAATCTGAAGAATCGACAGGAGAGATTGTTCGCCTCGTCGAAGCAAAAGGCTTGGATTGCGAAATCTGCAACTCGGCAATTAACGAAGTCTCCAGAAAAGCAGCTGCGAATCCGAGGTCAGAGGGGGCCTTTTAAAAGGTCCCATTCTCTATATTCATCCCATGCCCTTGCTCTCCATCCTTAACCTCGTCAAGGTCTACCAGACCGACGAAGGCGTGTTTGGCAAGACCAAGCGCGAAATTCGCGCGGTGAACGGTGTCTCGCTCCATATCATGCAGGGAGAAACGCTGGGACTGGTCGGTGAATCAGGTTGCGGCAAGACTACCCTGGGACGCATGATTCTCCGCCTCATCGAACCCACTTCCGGCGTCATCAATTTCAACGGCCAGGACGTGCTTGCCGCCGGCGGCAGCCAACTGCGCCGTCTCCGCCGCGACATGCAGATCATCTTTCAGGATCCCTTTGCCTCGCTCAACCCGCGCATGCGCGTCGAAGAAATCGTGACCGAGCCGCTGGTCATCCACGGAGCAGCCGCCTCCAGCGGCGGCGAATCGCCTGCTTCCTCAGCGAGCACCAATCTGCACCAAGCCGCCATCGACATCATGCGCGCCGTCGGACTCGATGAATCCGCTCTCCGCCGCTATCCCCATGAATTTTCCGGAGGCCAGCGTCAGCGCATCGGCATTGCTCGCGCCCTGGTCTTGCGGCCCAAACTCGTTGTCTGTGACGAGCCTGTCTCTGCGCTCGACGTCAGCGTCGGCGCGCAGATCGTGAACCTGCTTAAGAAACTCCAGCGCGACTTCGGCCTTACATATCTCTTCATCTCGCACTCGATGCCGGTGGTGCGCTATCTCTGTGACCGCATCGCCGTGATGCGCCGCGGCGAAATCGTCGAGATCGGCCCCGCCGAAGAAATTACCTCACGCCCCCAGCATGAGTACACGCGTACCCTGCTGGAAGCCACGCCCGAACCGGAATTCAAGTTGAGCCGTTTTGGCGGCGTGAGCGAGGCATCGCCGAGCGGGAGCCGACAGGCGAAATCCTGAGCGAAGCGCGGAAGCGCGTAGTCGAAGGATCTAAGGCCCCAGGTCGAAGATTCCGGTACCCGATTTAAATTTGGCAATCTTTGGCAATTTCGGCGATTTTGGCAATTCCCCTATTGTGGCGTCCTTTGCCATGCAGCCCCAGGAGTTCTTACCAAAATGCGATTGCGAATTTGTTCTTGCGCATTTGTATCGGTAGACTCTCCAGCGGAGAGCCGAGTGCGTAATTATCACTGCCGTTCGCTGATGGCCATAGCCGCGTTGCTTACGTGCCTGGCGACGACCTCGTCATCGGCCCAATCCACGAACGCTCGGCAGATCATCTTCCAGGATCCGTTCGGCTCGCTCGATCCCGCGCATGCGCGTGGAAGATGTCGTCGCCGAGCCGCTGGTCAATTCACGCGAGCGACAGGGCGCGAACCGAGGGTGCCCCACCCCTCTCGCGCCCTTTGCGCGAGGGCGGGTCTTCCGCCATGCGCTGCCAAAGTCGCAGCATCGCTCCGCGCCGTTGGGCCTCGACGAATCCGCCCTGCGCCGCTTTCCCCACGAATTTTCCGGAGGACAGCGCCAGCGCATCGGCATCGCCCGCGCCCTGGCGCTGCGCCCGCGTTTCCTCGTGGCTCGACGAACCGGTCAGCGGCGCTCGACGTCAGCGGTCGGCGCCCAGATCGTGAATCATCCTGGCCTCGTGATCTGCAGGGGCTGGAACTCAGGCCTAACGCTATCTCTTCATCTCGCACTCCATGCCGGTGGTTCGCTACTTATGCGACCGCATCGCCGTAATGCGCCGCGGAGAAAT